>NZ_JBFUBS010000005.1:0-205352 GCF_056405635.1 Polaromonas sp. P1_F8
GCGCTCAGGCGGATCAGGGATCGCGATTGTCTGAGCCGAAGGCGAGTTCGAGCGAGACCCCGCCTGAGCCGAGCACCGCAGGTTGCCCCGTAGCGAAGCGCAGGGGACGCAGGAACCAGGGTCGCCTTTTCTTTGCTTACTTTCTTTTGGCGAAGCAAAAGAAAGTGAGTTGCCGCCGGGCAACCCCCGGCCAACAACCCTCAGCAAAAAGCACTCCCATCAAGACACCCCAGGACAGGTCGAGCCAGGATCGGAAAGCAAGGCCATGAACCTCTCCGAACCCTTCGTCCGCCGCCCGGTAGCCACTGTCCTCCTCACCATAGGCCTGGCCCTCGCAGGCATTGCCGCGTTCTTCGTGCTGCCGGTCTCACCGCTGCCGCAAGTGGATTTCCCGGTGATCTCGGTCAGCGCCTCGTTGCCGGGGGCCAGTCCCTCCACCATGGCCAGCAGTGTGGCGACGCCGCTGGAGCGGCGCCTCGGCGTGATCGCGGGTGTCAACGAGATGACGTCCAACAGCAGCAACGGTTCAACCCGCGTCAGCCTGCAGTTTGACCTGAACCGCAAGATCGACGCGGCAGCGCGCGAGGTGCAGGCCGCCATCAACGCCTCACGCGCCGACCTGCCGGCCACGCTGCGCAGCAACCCGACCTACCGCAAGGCCAACCCGGCTTCGGCGCCTGTCATCATCCTGGCGCTCACGTCCAAGACGCGCTCACCGGGCCAAATCTATGACGAGGTCTCCAACCTTGTGCAGCAAAAAATTGCCCAGGTGCCGGGTGTCGGCGATGTGGAACTCGGCGGCGGCTCGTTGCCGGCGGTGCGCGTGGAACTGCTGCCGTTTGCACTCAACCGCTATGGCGTCGCCATGGAAGACGTGCGTGCAGCCCTGCAGGCATCGAACGCCAACCGGCCCAAGGGTGCGATCGAAGGCAACGGCCAGCGCTTCCAGATCTATTCGGGCTCCAACACCGCCAGCGGCGGGCTCAAGGCCGTCGACTACCGCAATCTCGTCGTAGCCTGGCGCAACAACGCCGCCATCCGGCTGCAAGACGTGGCCGAGGTGCAGGACGGTGTGGAGAACATCAACACGCTCGGTCTTTTCAACGGCGAGCCCGCCGTGATCGTGCTGGTCACGCGCCAACCCGATGCCAATGTGATTGCCACTGTCGACGGCGTCCGCGCCCTGATTCCCGAGTTGCAGGCCGCCTTGCCGCAGGACGTGCAGTTGCAGGTAGCCTCCGACAGCACCAACTCCATCCGTGCCTCGCTGCACGAGATCGAAGTCACGCTGCTGATTTCCATCGTGCTGGTGGTGCTGGTGGTCAGCGCCTTCCTGCGCAGCGCCCGTGCCACCATCATCCCGGCCGTGGCCACTGTCGTCTCCTTGCTGGGCACCTTCGGCGTGATGTACCTGCTGGGCTTTTCCCTCAACAACCTGAGCCTGATGGCGCTCACCGTGGCTACCGGTTTTGTGGTGGACGACGCCATCGTGGTGCTGGAAAACACCAGTCGGCACATCGAGGCCGGCATGGACCGTTTCAAGGCCGCGCTGCTGGGTGCGCGCGAAGTCGGCTTCACCGTGCTGTCGATCAGCCTGTCGCTGGTGGCCGTGTTCATACCACTGCTCTTCATGGGCGGGCAGGTAGGCCGGCTGTTCCGCGAGTTCGCGGTCACGCTGTCTGCTGCGGTGATGATCTCGCTCGTCATCTCGCTGACCACCACACCCATGATGTGCGCCTGGCTTCTGAGGCCTGATGCGCACGAGAAGAAGCCCGGGCGTTTTGCTTTTATGGCGCGCTGGTTCGAGCGCGCTTTCAACCGCATGCACCGCAGCTACGAAGTAAGCCTGGACTGGGCCCTGCACAGCAAATTGCTGGTGATGCTGATACTGGTGGCCGTGATCGGGCTCAACGGTTTTCTCTTTGTGAAGGCGCCCAAGGGCTTCTTTCCGCAACAGGACACCGGGCAGATCAACGGCGGCCTGCGTGCCGACCGCAGCATCTCATTTCAGGCGCTGCAGGCCAAGCTCAAGCAGCTGGTCGACATCATCCGTGCCGACCCGGCCGTGGACACGGTGGTGGGCTTTACCGGTGGTTCCCGCGCGGGCGGAGGCTTCATGTTCATCAACCTCAAGCCGGTGGGGCAACGCGACGTGGCTGGCCAGGCCGTGATTGCGAGGCTGCGCCCGCAGCTGGCACGGGTGACCGGGGTCAGCCTTTTCCTGAACCCCGTGCAGGACCTGCGCGGCGGCGGCCGCCAGACCAACTCGACCTACCAGTACACGCTCAAAAGCGACAACGCAGCCGACTTGCGTGTATGGGCCACACGCCTGGCCGATCAGATGAAACTGCAGCCCGCCCTGACCGACGTGGACACCGACCAGCAGGAAAACGGTGTGGAGACCATGGTCACGGTGGACAAGGAAAGCGCAGCACGCATGGGCATCAGCTCACGCGATGTGGACAACGCGCTCTATGACGGCTTCGGCCAGCGCCAGGTGGCCACGATATACGCCGAACTCAACCAGTACCACGTGATCATGGAAGTGGCGCCGCGCTACACCCGCAGCCCCGAGTCGCTGAAAGATATCTACGTGCCGGCCAAGGGGGCTGGAGGCAGCACAGCCAACAGCACCGGCACCCAGGCTGCAACCACGGTGGCCACCGCCACCTCTGTGGCCAATCCATCCCTGCGTGACTCTTCGTCGGGCCAGGTCCTGAGCGCCTCGGCCAGCACGATGGTGCCCCTGTCGGCCATCGCCACCTTCAGCGAAAACCCCACCGCCGCTTCGGTCAGCCACGAAGACGGCGAGCTTTCCACCACGGTTTCCTACAACCTCGCCGATGGCAGCACGCTGAGCGACGGCCAGGCCGCGGTGCACCAGGCGGAAGCCGACATCCGGCTGCCCAACAACGTGCGCGGCAGTTTTTCCGGCACGGCGCTCAATGCGCAGCAATCGCAAAACGAGCAGCCCCTCCTGATCCTCGCGGCGCTGGTGGTGATCTACATTGTGCTGGGCATCCTGTACGAAAGCCTGGTGCACCCCATCACGGTGTTGTCCACCCTGCCCTCGGCCGGTGTGGGCGCTGTGCTGGCCTTGCTGCTGTTCAAGCTGGATTTTTCCATCATCGCGCTGATCGGGCTGTTCCTGCTGATCGGCATCGTCAAGAAGAACGCCATCCTGATCATCGACTTCGCCCTGGAAGCCGCGCGGGCTCGTGGCCTTTCCGCGATTGAGGCTGTGCGCGAAGCCTGCCTGCTGCGCTTTCGCCCCATCCTGATGACCACGCTGGCCGCCATTCTGGGCGCGCTGCCGCTGGCCATCGGCTTCGGCGAAGGCGCCGAGCTGCGCCGACCGCTGGGCATCGCCATCATCGGCGGCCTGATCGCCAGCCAGCTGCTGACATTGCTCACCACACCGGTGGTCTATGTGCTGATGGACAAGCTGCGCCGGCGCAGTCCTTCCGAGCGCCAACTCAGCCGTCACCCGGACGAGTCCGATGCGCCGCCGCCCGGCGCCCCGCTCCAACTGCAATGACTGACAACGCCATGAAACACTTTTCCGACACTCACCCCGCATACCGTTCACGCTTTCAGCTTCGCCTGCTGTGCGCTGCGCTGGTGCTTGCCGTTGGCGGCTGCGCGGTCGGCCCCGACTACCAGCGCCCGGCCACGGTCGACGTGAGCACCTACAAGGAAGCGCAAGGCTGGGTCGCGGCAATGCCCGCCGATACGTTGGAGCGCGGCCCGTGGTGGTCACTCTTCAAGGACCCGGTACTGGACCAGCTGGCATCGCGTGTGGAAGTGTCCAACCAGAACGTGGCGGTGGCTGTTGCCGCCTACGCGCAGGCGCGCGCCCTGGTGCGCGAGCAACGGGCATCGCTGTTCCCGACGGTTTCGCTGGATGGCAGCGCCAGCCGCTCGGGCAGCAGTAGCAGCAGCACGACGGGCAACAATGTCGGTGGCCGCGTGGGCAACAACTACCAGCTCAGCATTGGCGGCAGCTGGGAACCCGATGTATGGGGCCGCCTGGGCCGCACCGTGGACGGCGCGAAAGCCAGCGAACAGGCAAGCGCCGCCGACCTGGCTTCGGCCAAACTGTCGGCGCAGGGTGAACTGGCGACCAATTATTTGTCCTTGCGCCAGACAGACGCACAAAAGGCGCTGCTCAAGGACACGATTGACGGCTACAAGCGCGCGCTGGACATCACGCAGAACCGCTACAACGCCGGCATTGCCGCCAAAACCGATGTGCTGCAGGCGCAAACACAGCTGGCCAACGCGCAGGCCGACGACGCCGGCCTGGTGCGCCAGCGCGCCCAGCTGGAGCACGCCATCGCGGTGCTGGTCGGCGAAGCACCTGGCAATTTTTCGATTGCCCCTGTGGCCTGGAACCCTTCAGTGCCTGACGTGCCGGTCGGCATACCGTCCGAGCTGCTGCAGCGCCGCCCCGACATTGCCGCCGCCGAACGCCGCGTGGCCTCTGCCAATGAACAGATCGGCATCGCCAAGAGTGCTTATTACCCCAGCCTGTCGCTGAGCGCATCGGCCGGCCAGGGCGCCAGCCGGGTGGCGGACCTCTTCAAGGCTTCCAGCAGCGTCTGGTCCATCGGCATCTCGGCCGCGCAAGTCCTCTTCAATGCGGGAGCCACCGGCGCACGCGTGGAAGGCGCCGAGGCATCCCACCAGCAGGCAGTGGCGCGCTACCGCCAGGCCGTGCTGGCCGCCTTCCAGGACGTGGAAGACCAGCTGTCGGCTACACGCGTGCTGCTGACCCAGCAGGAACTGCGCCGCCAGGCGTCACAGGCCGCCGACCAGGTCGAGCAGCAGGTGCTCAACCGCTACCGTAGCGGCCAGGTGAGCTACACCGAAGTCATCACCGCCCAGGCCACCGCGCTGAGCGCGCGCCGCGCACTGGTGCAAGCCATGGCCGACCGCCAGACCACGGCGGTGGCGCTGATTCAGTCGCTGGGCGGGGGTTGGCAAACGGGGCAATAAATTGCATGACCCAGCGGACCCAACAGCGTGCCGCGTTTATGCGGTGTGTTAAAGCGCCTGGCCATCAGAACAGCTCAGGCCACCGCAACCGTGTATGGTGTCCCTGGGCAAAGCTTGCGGCATGCTCACCACTCCCGTTAGCGGGTCGTAGCCAATACCGCGCAGATGCAGGGCCAGCGCGGCATCCATGGTCTGCGCATGCTGCGGAAACCACAGAGCGAGCTCCCTTGCCATATGGCGCAAAGACGTGAGATCCCCGGCGTGGGCCATGAGCAAGCCTTCTCGCATGACCTGCAGCACCACCTTGTGCTGCACGGTGTGGCAATTGGAGGATGAAAACCGCGTGTCCAGCATCCACCGGTCTTCGCGCCTGAAGTGCTCATCGGTGTGGTCCACCAACGCTCGCCAGTGGCCCGGCAACGCATCATCCGCCGCGTTTTCTGCCAGCGCAAAACTGGACAAACTCCCGGTGAGTGTCATCCATGAGGGGGAGTCCGAGCACGAGGGCGTCTGACCATTGAAGATTCGGCATGTGTGCTTCCAATGTTGGCAATACGCCAAGCGTAAGCAATGGCACGGGGCAAAAGCTTGATCCAGGTCATGGAGTGTTCATCCATGACCACGCACGCCGATTTCAATTTCTGTTCTTCGCCGGCATTGACGACATACTTCATAGCGGCCGGCACTCACTCCCTGGACCAGGGTCCGAAATTTTCCGGAAATTTCCCTGCAGCGGATTGCCATCGGCCTCCGGCGGCTATTTCTGGTGCAGCGCCGCCAGGAAAAACCGTGCCGCGTCGCTCATCGGCCTGTCCTTGCGGGTGATGGAACCAAACGCTTCCATCTTGTGCTGGATAAAGCAGGGGAGGACCTTCAGCAGACCGTGCCGGGCGTAGTGGTCGGCAATCGACTGCGGCATGACGCCCACCATGTCGGTTTCGGCAATCAGGTTGGTTGTCGTGAGGATGGACGCGGTTTCGATCAGGCCCTTGGGTGTGGGCGCCTGCAGCATGCGGAACTCCTGCTCCAGCACCTCACGCATCGGGCTACCCTTGGGCTGCAGTATCCACGGGTAGTCCAGCAGGCTGGCAAACTTCACCGCCTTCTTTTGCCCCAGCGGATGGTGCACCCCCGCCACCACCGCCAGCGCCTCGTTTTCAAGCGGGGTGAAGGCGTAGTCCGCCCGGTGCTCGTCGCGAATGCGCCCGATGGCAACGTCGAGCACGCCTTCGCGCAGCAGCTCGAACAGCCGGTCGCTGGTGTCCAGCATGACGTCGACCGACAGCAGCGGGTAGGCTTTTTTCAGCGCGATGATGGCTTGCGTGAGCAAATTCGGCGAAGGCGCCATGATGCTGCCGACCGACACCCGCCCCGAGCTCCCCAGCTGCAGTTCGGCCAGTTCACGCGTCATGGACTCGACCGAACCGCGCATGCCGCGGAAATAACGCAGCACGCTGGCACCGGCCGGCGTGAGCTTTTGCCCACGCCCCACCCGCTCGAACAGGCGCTGGCCCAGGGCGGACTCCAGCTCCTGGATCATCTTGGTGGCGGCCGGCTGTGTCATGCCCAGTTCCGCGGAGGCTTTGCGCAAGGTACCGTGTTCGCCTACAGCCAGGATAAGGGCCACCTGCCGCATGCGCAGGCGGTTGAGAAGCTGGGGAATCAGTGAGGGGTTGGGCATGTTGGCTGGTCAATTCGATTGATAACCATAGATTATCAAATAATCATGGATTTTCAATTTACGTTAACTGTTGTCTTCCCTACTATCACCGCATTGATTCATAACGATGACGGAGACAACCATGAAATATTTGCCTGCCCTGCTGGCAGCGGCCTGCACATTGGCCACCCACGCCCCGCTATTTGCACAAGACTGGCCGGCCAAGCCCGTGCGCATTCTGGTGGGCTCTGCCCCGGGCGGCGGCACAGACGCGATGGCCCGCGCCGTAGCGGACCGGCTCGGCCCCCTTCTCAAGCAGCCGGTCGTGGTGGAAAACCGCCCCGGCGCGTCCAACACGCTGGCGGCCGACCTGACGGCCAAGGCCACCGACGGCCATACCCTGCTGATGGGCGTCTCGACCGCGCATGCGATTGCGCCGCACCTACTGAAACTCGGCTACGACAACAACAAGGATCTGGTGCCCGTGGTGTTTGTCGGCGCGGTGCCCAATGTGCTGGTGGTCAACAACGCCCTGCCGGTAGATTCGGTGCAGTCGCTCATCAAGCTGGCCAAGTCAAAGCCTGGACAGCTCAATTACGCCACCAGCGGCTCGGGCAGCACGCAACACATCGCGGCAGAGCTCTTCAAGGACCAGGCCGGCGTTTTCATCACGCACATCCCCTACCGCGGCAGCGGCCCGGCGCTGATCGACCTCGTCGGCGGGCAGGTGCAGCTGAGCTTTGACACCATGCCCTCGGTGATCGGCCAGATCAAGAACGGCCGCATCAAACCATTGGCGGTGGCCAGCGCCAAACGCAACCCGCAGCTTCCCAATGTGCCGACCATGGCGGAAGCCGGCGTGAAGGGTGTCGAGATGAGCGCCTGGTACGGCATCTACATGCCGGCAGCCACGCCCAAGGCGGTGCAGGAGCGCGTCTACGCCGAAGTCACAAAGGTCCTGGCCATGCCCGAAACACAAACCCGCCTGGGCGCCATCGGCGCGGACCTGACGCCGATGACGCAGGCGCAGTTCGCGCAATTTCATAATGACGAAAACAAGCGCTATGGTGACCTGATTGCCAAGAAAAACATCAAGCTGGACTGATTTTGATGATCCTGAACAAGGGAAAGATGCCATGAGCAAGCAGCAGACAGCAGAACCGGTGCCTGTCGTCGCCCTGACACTGGGCGACGCGGCCGGCATAGGCCCCGAGCTGATTGCCCGGCTGCTGAGTCAGCCCGGCATCACGGCGGGCGCCAATATCGTGCTGGTGGGCGATGCCTGGCTCTGGCAGCAAGGCCAGGACATCGCCAACCAGGCGGTGTCCACGCAGGCCGTGACCAGCCTGGCCGAAGTGCGTCGCCGCGCCGACACCCGCCTGCCGGCCTTCCTGGCCACAGACACGATTCAGCCAGCGCAAGTACAGCGCAGCCAGGCGCAAGCCGCCTGCGGCGCCGCAGTGCTGCAGGTACTCAACCTCTGCATGGACGGCGCCAAATGCGGTGAGGTTGACGCCATCTGTTTCGCCCCGTTGAACAAACAGGCCATGAAGCTGGGTGGCCTGAAGCATGAAGACGAGCTGCACCACTTTGCCGAATACCTGGGCGTGACCGGATATTTCTGCGAGTTCAATACCCTGGGCGACTTGTGGACCGCGCGTGTGTCTTCGCACATTCCGCTGAAAGACGCAGCGGCCATGCTCAGCAAGGAGCGCATCGTCGACGCGACCCGCTTGATTTACGCATCGCTCAAGGCCAGCGGCAACAACAGCCCCAAAGTAGCGGTGGCGGCGTTCAACCCACATGGTGGCGACGGCGGTGTCTGCGGCCGCGAAGAAATCGACATCATCGAACCGGCGGTGGCCGAACTGCGAGCCGGCGGCGTGCCGGTAGACGGCCCCTTCCCGGCCGACACCATCTTCCTGAAAGCGCAGGCCGGCCAGTACCAGGCCATCGTCACCATGTACCACGACCAGGGCCAGATCGCCATCAAGCTCATGGGCTTCAGCAAGGGCGTCACCGTGCAGGGTGGCCTGCCGGTGCCCATCACCACGCCGGCGCATGGCACAGCGTATGACATCGCCGGCCAGGGCGTGGCCAACGTCAACGCCACGCTCAACGCTTTTCGCATCGCCTGCCGCATGGGAGGACGCCTGGCGGCGCCTCCCCAAAGGGAGTAATACGGCTCACCCCACCCCAACCCTCCCCTTCCAGGGAGGGCTCGAAAGATTCATCTCACACAGGACTTTTAAATGAAAATCAAATCAGTTCGCGCACGTGTATTCGAGTGGAAAGGCAAAACCGTTCCACCCCAAGGCAACTTCTGCTCCAACGCCATGGACCTCGTTTACTCCAAGACGGAGTCGATGAGCACCTTCCGCTTTCACTCCTGGACGGTGGTCGAAATTGAAACCGACGACGGCATCGTTGGCCTGGGCAACGTGGCGCTGGCGCCGCATATCGCCAAAGCGATCATCGACCAGTACCTCACGCCGCTGGTGCTGGGCCAAGACCCCTGGGATTACGAATACCTGTGGCAGCGCATGTACCGCAGCACGCATGCCTGGGGCCGCAAGGGCGTGACCATGGCTGCTATCTCCGCAGTGGACCTGGCGATCTGGGACATCCTGGGCAAGTCGGTGAACAAGCCGGTGTTCAAGCTGCTGGGCGGCCGCACCAAGGAAAAGATCCCCTGCTACTACTCCAAGCTCTACCGCACCGACACCAAGGCCATGCAGGACGAGGCGCAGAAATACCTGGACCAGGGCTTCACCATGTTCAAGTCGCGCTTTGGCTACGGCCCGGCGCACGGCACCAGGGGCGTTTCTGAAAACCTCAAGGCGGTCGAAGCGATACGCGAAGTCATCGGCTATGACAACGACCTGATGATGGAGTGCTACATGGGCTGGAACCTCGAATACGCCAAGCGCATGTTGCCCAAGCTCGAGAAACTTCAGTTGCGCTGGCTCGAAGAACCCGTGATTGCCGACGACATCGACGGCTATGCCGAACTCAACCAGCTCACCAGCATCCCGATCTCGGGCGGCGAGCATGAGTTCAGCCTCTACGGCTTCAAACAGCTGCTGGACAAAAAAGCCGTGTCGGTCGTGCAGTACGACACCAACCGCGTGGGCGGCATCACGGCAGCGCACAAGATCAATGCGCTGTGTGAGGCCTACAGCGTGCCGGTGATACCGCATGCCGGGCAGATGCACAACTACCACCTGACGATGAGCACCCTCGCCTCGCCCATGAGCGAGTACTTTCCGATGTTCGATGTGGAAGTCGGCAACGAGCTGTTCTATTACATCTTTGACGGCGAACCTGTGGCGGAGAACGGCTTCCTGCAACTCGACGACAACAAGCCCGGCCTGGGCCTGACGATGAAGACCGAGTTCCTCAAAGACTTCAACATCGTCGAATGAGCCGCATGAAAGCAACAAGCAGCGGTAAAAGATATGCCGGCGTGTTCCCGGTCGTGCCCACCACTTTCACCGATGCAGGCGAGCTCGACCTGCAAAGCCAGAAGCGCTGTGTTGACTTCATGATCGATGCGGGCTCGACGGGCCTGTGCATCCTCGCCAACTTCTCCGAGCAATTCGTGCTGTCCGATGATGAGCGTGAAGTCCTCACCGCCACCATCCTCAAGCACGTGGCTGGCCGCGTGCCGGTGATTGTGACGACCACGCATTTCGGCACGCGGGTGTGTGCCGAACGCAGCCGGCGCGCGCAGGACCTGGGCGCGACCATGGTCATGGTCATGCCGCCGTACCACGGCGCCACCATCCGCGTGACGGAAGAAAAGACTTATGAGTTCTTCGCCACGCTGTCGGCCGCCATTGACATTCCCATCATGGTCCAGGACGCACCTGTCAGCGGCACCACCCTGTCGGCAACCTTCCTGGCACGCATGGCCAAAGAGATCCGCAATGTGGCCTACTTCAAGATCGAAACGCCGGGTGCGGCCTCCAAGCTGCGCGAGCTGATCCGCCTGGGCGGCGATGCGGTTGAAGGCCCATGGGACGGCGAAGAAGCCATTACCCTGCTACCCGACCTGGAAGCCGGCGCCACCGGTGCGATGACGGGTGGCGGCTACCCGGACGGCATTCGCAGGATCATGGATGCATGGGTCGCCGGCAAGCGGGATGAAGCCATTGCCGAGTACACCCGCTGGTTGCCGCTGATCAACTATGAAAACCGCCAGGGCGGTATCTTGACGGCCAAGGCCTTGATGAAGGAAGGCGGCGTGATCGCCTGCGAGGCGCCGCGCCACCCGTTTCCCGCCATGCACCCTGAGGTTCGCAAGGGGTTGATCGCCACCGCACAGCGGCTGGACCCGCTGGTGCTACGCTGGGACAGGTAAACGGCTTTGGCCGGCCTCTTCACGCGTTCTCTCTCTCTTTTTCTCTCTCTGTTTCCTTTCAGGCTCCCCCATCTTCAGGACATCCATGCCCCTTCGGGAAACACTCTTGCTGGTGCAGAAATGCGCCCATACCTTCAGCTTTTACGACCTGGCTACCGGCCTGGCGGAAGAACACATCGTCTTGCCCAACTTTCCGCACGAGTTCACGGTAGATCCAGTGCGCCGGCTTGCATACGTAGGCCACTATGGCATCGAAACCGCCAGCCACCTGGGGGACGCAGGCGGGCATTCGGTCTTTGTGATTGACCTGGACAAACGCGAGCATGTGGCCACGCTGAACCTGTGGCCGTATTACCGGCCGCATGGCTTGACAGTGGACGGCCAGGGCCGCCTGTTCGTGATGTCTGAGGCGCACAACGTGTTGCTGCGCTTCTCGGATCCAGCAAAGGTGCATGTACCGGACCTGGCTGTGTCTTCGGGCGGCTACAAGACCCACCTGTTTGCGCTGACGAAAGATGCACAGACGGCTTATGCGCTGAACCTGCTGTCGAACACCGTCACCAAAATCAAGCCGAATGATCCGACCTTCGCACCGGTCGCGATGATGCCGGGCCCCGTGCCCGAAGGCAATGTGCTGTCGGGTGACGAATCGCTGCTGTACGTAGCCAACCGCGGCGACGACACCATCGTCGCCGTCGACACGGCCAGCATGAAAGTCGTGGCGTCGGGCAAGACACGGCGCGACCCCAACCGGGTCTACCGCTTCCGGGGCGCGCAAGGCCAGGACCTGCTGCTCACCACCAACTCGGGCGAGCATTCGCTGTCGATATTCGGCCTGGACCTGCAGGAGCAGCGCTGCTTTGCCTTGCCCAGCAACCCGCTGGCCTTGTCGTTTCACCCGGTGGACCGGGCGGTCTATATCTCATTTCAGGACGAGACGGTGCGCCGCCTCAATCTGGACAGCTTTGCGTTCGAGCAGGAAATCAGGACGCTGCGTGAGCCGGATTCGTCCTACGTCTGGCGGCATTGATTCAGCAAGGTCTGTATCCACTCCCGGTTCATGAAGAGCACAGGCACATCGCCCACCTCACTGTCCGCACCTGTGAAGGCGTTTATAGGGCCCGTCGTCGACGCCCATCACCACCTGTGGGACCTGTCGAAAGGCCACTACCCCTGGTTGCAGGAAGCGTACGATCCTGGCGCCTTCTTCCTCGGCGACTACCGGCCGATTTGCCGGGATTTCCTCGCAACGGACTACCGGGCCGCTGTAGGGCCTTGCGACGTGGTGGCAACTGTGCATGTGGAAGCCGAGCGCAGCCGCCTTGAGCAGGTTGCAGAAACTGCATGGCTGCATGAGGTCAACGCCAGGCACGGGTTTCCGAATGCCATCGTGGCGCACGCCTGGTTTGACCGGCCTGATAGCGAGGAATGCCTCCTCGCGCAGTCGCAGTTTCCGCTGGTGCGCGGCATCCGCAGCAAACCCGTCACATCTGCCGCAGCGGACCAAAGCGTCAAAGGGCAAGCGGGCACCATGCAACACGAAGACTGGCTGCGCGGCTTTTCATTGCTGGAGAAGTATGGCCTGCGGTGGGACCTGCGCGTGCCCGCCTGGCACCTGCCTGAAGCGGCTACCGTGGCAGCCATGTTTCCGGAAGTTCCCATCGCCCTGAACCACCACGGCTTCGCCTGGGACCGCAGCGAAGAAGGCCTCAAACGCTGGCGCGGCTGGATGGAAACGCTGGCGCTGCAGGAAAACGTACACGTCAAGCTTTCCGAGTTCGGCCTGCGCGGCCAGCCCTGGGACTGGCACGAAAACGCGCGCATCGTGCGCGAGACGGTTGCCATTTTCGGCTGGCAGCGTTGCATGTTTGCCAGCAATTTTCCGGTGGCAAGCCTGCGCATAAACTATCCGGACCTGGTTGGCAGTGTGGCCGGCATGCTGGACCACCTGCCGGCAAACCAGCAACATGCGATGATGTGCGATAACGCCCTGCGTTTCTATGCGATTGATGTGGCGTCGCCTGTGGCACCCCCACAACCTGCGCGCCCTCTCGCCCCTGATCAACCCTGATTTCTTCTGGAGCCACCTCATGACCACCAAACACGACAACCTCATCGCCGGCCAATGGCTGGCCGGCAGCAGCTACAGCCCCAACCTGAACCCCAGCAATCTCGCTGACGTGATCGGCGAGTACACGCAGGCCGACGCCGCAGGGCTGGATGCCGCCGTACAGGCCGCGCAGGCCGCCTTTCCGGCATGGTCTACCTCGGGCATCCAGGCCCGTTCCGATGCGCTCGACAAGATCGGCACTGAAATCCTGGCGCGCCGCGAAGAGCTGGGCACCCTGCTCTCGCGCGAAGAAGGCAAGACCAAACCCGAAGGCATTGGCGAAGCCACCCGCGCGGGCCACATTTTCAAATTCTTTGCCGGCGAATGCCTGCGCCTGGGCGGTGAAACCATGCCGTCGGTTCGCCCGGGCATCGGCGTGGAAATCACGCGTGAACCCGTGGGCGTCGTCGGCCTGATCACGCCGTGGAATTTCCCCATCGCCATCCCGGCCTGGAAGATTGCGCCGGCGCTGGCCTTCGGCAATTGCGTGGTGCTCAAGCCGGCAGACCTGGTTCCAGGCAGTGCCTGGGCCCTGGCCGAAATCATCTCGCGCTCAGGTATTCCGGCGGGCGTGTTCAACCTGGTGATGGGGCCCGGCCGCGTCATCGGCGATGCGCTGGTCAACCATCCGGGCGTCAATGCCATCAGCTTTACCGGCTCGGTCGGCGTGGGCAGCCGCATTGCTGAGGTTTGCGCGAAAAACCTCAAGAAGGTGCAGCTCGAAATGGGCGGCAAGAACCCGCAGGTCATCCTGGACGACGCCGACCTGACCCAGGCCGTGGAACTCAGCGCACAAAGCGCTTTTTACTCCACCGGGCAACGCTGCACGGCATCAAGCCGCCTCATCGTGACCGAAGGCATTTACCCTGCTTTCGTCAAGGCGCTGCACGAACGCATGGCCCGCATCAAGGTGGGCGACGCCCTGACTGCCGGAACCGACATCGGCCCGGTTTCTTCACAAGCCCAGCTGGAGCAGGACTTAAGCTACATCGCCATCGGCCAGCAGGAAGGCGCGACCTTGTCATTTGGCGGCGACCGGGTACGTTGCCACTCTGGCAGCGGCGCCGAAGGCTACTTCATGACGCCGGCGCTTTTCAGTGAAAGCACCGCCGGCATGCGCATCAACCGCGAAGAAATTTTCGGCCCGGTGGCCAGCGTCATCCGGGTAAAGGACTACGAAGCCGCGCTGGCCACCGCGAATGACACGCCATTTGGCCTGTCGGCCGGCATCGCCACCACCAGCCTCAAATACGCGACCCACTTCAAGCGCCACAGCCAGGCCGGCATGGTCATGGTCAACCTTCCGACGGCAGGCGTGGACTACCACGTACCGTTTGGCGGCCGCAAAGGATCCAGCTACGGCCCGCGTGAGCAAGGCAAGTATGCGCAGGAGTTTTTCACAACGGTGAAGACGGCGTATACGCTGGCTTGAACATGGCACCGTTGATGCGGATGACACCGTCGTTCAAAGTGCTGCTGGCACTGACGGCGGCCTATTTCCTCACCAGTTTCGGGCACTTCAGCCACAACGCCGAGTTCATTTGCGAGTACCCAAACCTGCCGGCTTGGCTTACGCGCGCGCAGGTCTATGCGGTGTGGGCGGCGATCACTTCCGTAGGGGCGTTGGGGTTGCTATTGATTCGCAAAAAATTGATGGCCATCGGCTTGGCGCTGATGGCCGTCTATGCGGCTCTGGGCTTTGACGGCCTGGGCCACTATGCCCTGGCCCCCATTGAGTTACACCCTTTGATAGCCAACGTGACGATTCTTTCGGAAGTCGTCGCTGCCGCGCTTTTGTTGCCGGTAGTGCTTTGGCTGCTGGGATCGCACATGCTTCGCGGTCAAAGAGCGAATCAACAAGCATGACTGCACCAATCAATTTTGTAGATGCCGCGACTTGGGTGAAACACTTCGCACGCTGGATCGCTATCGATTTAATAGCTGCTTGCGCCCGGCCTTAAAGGGTTTCAGCCACTATTTTCCTGAATAAATCGCTCAGGACCGCACCGTATCCGCCACCCGCTCGGCACAGCTTTTTGCTTGGGCGGCATCGCGCGCCTCGACCATCACACGCAGCAACGGCTCGGTGCCACTGGCACGAATCAACAGGCGTCCGGTGTCGCCCAGTTCGGCCTCCACCGTCTTGGTCATGTCGGCCAGCGCCTTGCTGCCCTTCCAGTCCTGGTCGGGCTTGAGGCGCACATTGACCAGTGTCTGCGGGAACAACACCACATCGCTTAGCAGCTGGGCCAAAGTTTTCTTGCTGCGCACACACGCCTGCAATACCTGCAGCGCGCTGATGAGGCCGTCACCGGTGGTGTGCTTGTCGAGTGCCAGCAGGTGGCCCGAACCCTCACCCCCCAGCAGCCAGCCACGCTTTTCAAGCTCCTCGAGCACGTAGCGGTCGCCAACCTTGGCGCGTACAAATTCCACGCCTTTGGCCTTCAACGCGACTTCCACGGCCATATTGGTCATCAGGGTGCCCACGGTGCCGGGTACTTTCTCACCGCGCGCCAGCCGTTCGTTGACCATCAGGTACAGCACCTCGTCGCCGTTGAAGAGCCGGCCTTCGGCGTCCACAATCTGCAGCCGGTCGGCGTCGCCGTCCAGCGCAATGCCGTAGTCCGCCTTGCTGGCCTTGACCTTGGCGATCAGAGCCTCGGGGTGCGTCGCACCGACTTCGTGGTTGATGTTGAGGCCGTCGGGTGCGCAGCCGATGGCAATGACTTCAGCACCCAGTTCATGGAACACCATGGGGGCGATGTGATAGGCCGCACCGTGGGCGCCGTCGACCACGATCTTCAGGCCACGCAGCGTCAGGTCATTGGCAAAGGTGCTTTTGCAGAACTCTGTGTAGCGCCCTGCCGCATCATCAAGACGGCGGGCTTTGCCCAAAGTCGCAGAATTGGCCCAGACGGGTGGCTCGTCGAGCGCAGCTTCCACGGCCAGTTCCCAGGCATCATCGAGCTTGGTGCCCTGCGCGCTGAAAAACTTGATGCCGTTGTCAGGGTAGGCGTTGTGGCTCGCGCTGATGACGACACCCAGGCTGGCGCGCTGGGCCCGCGTGAGGTAGGCCACACCCGGCGTAGGCAAGGGGCCGAGCAGCACCACATCGACACCGGCGGAGTTAAAGCCGGACTCCAGCGCGCTTTCCAGCATGTAGCCGGAAATGCGGGTGTCCTTGCCGATCAGCACCGTAGGGCGGGATTCGGTCTTGCGAAGGACCCGGCCGACCGCGTGCGCAAGCCGTAAGACGAAGTCGGGCGTGATGGGCGGCTGGCCCACCGTTCCGCGAATGCCGTCGGTGCCGAAGTATTTTCTGGTCATGGAGTTTTGTCCCTGTGGAGCTTGTTGTTCTTGAAACAGGGGCCTATTTTAGGTGTGCCCGTACAGCCCTTTGTCAGTCAAAGCCGCCATCTTTGCCGGATAGCGATAAAACTGCTAATGCGCTGCCATCCATACCTTCAGGGCCTGCACGGTCTCGCGCACATCATGCACACGCACAATACGGGCGCCGCGGTCCACCGCCAGCACGGCGGCCACCACGCTGGGCACCATGCGGTCGGTCACGTCGAGTTGGGCAACAGCAGCGAGCGAAGTGCTGGTCACGGCGGCCAAAGACGATTTGCGCGACCAGGCGGCCAGCAACGGATAGCCGGCAGCGAGGAATTCCTGCTGGCGCGCGAGCAATGCGAAATTCTGCGCCACGGTTTTGCCAAAGCCCACACCCACATCCAGCACGATGCGGGTTTTATCAACGCCGGCGGCCTGCAGGCCAGATGCGGCGCTTTCCAGAAAAGCCCTCACCTGCGGCACCACATCGCCCTCCATGGGAGCAACCTGCATGGTCTGCGGTTCGCGGTGCATGTGCATCAGGCAGACACCGCAATTCGGGTGCTGCGCCACCACCTGCACCGCACCTGGCTTGCGCAGGGCCCAGATGTCGTTGATGACATCGGCGCCCAGGTCGAGCACAGCCTGCATCACTTCAGGTTTGTACGTATCGACCGACAACGGCACACCGAGGCTGACCGCATGGCGAACCACCGGCAGCACCCGTTCAAGCTCTTCCTCCAGCGGTAGGGGCGGTGCGCCAGGCCGGCTTGATTCACCGCCAATGTCCAGCATGTGAGCGCCATCCCGGATCAATTTCTCACAATGAGCAAAGACGCCTGAAAAACCACCACCGAGGGTGAAATACCTGCCCCCATCCGAAAATGAGTCGGGCGTAACATTGACGATACCCATGACGCGCGGCTTTGACAGGTCAATCTGAAAGCGGGAGGTTTGCCAGATCATGGATGGATGTCCCGAAACGAATGAAGGGTTAAACCACAGGCCGGTACGCAATGCAATACCGCGCAACGAACGGTGCGTTGCCGAAGCCACACAAAGTGGCAAGCACAGGAGTCATGTTCTCCACCATGAAAAAACCGGGGACTGGCCCCGGTTGTGATGACTGCCTGGCAGTCGTCTTCATGCTTGTGGAGGAATCAGGCTACCGTAGGTGCCGGATCGGTACTGACAGCAGGTGTACCGCCGCTGGGGCCGCTACCGCCGCCTACCGACGAATTGCGCGGCGTCCAATCCTTGGGTGGCCGGGGTTCCTTGCCGGCCATGATGTCGTCCAGCTGGTCGCCGTCAATGGTTTCCCATTCGAGCAAGGCCTTGGCCATGGCATGCATCTTGTCCTGGTTGTCCTCGATCAGCTTGCGCGCCTGGGCGTACTGCTGGTCGATGATGCGGCGCACTTCACCGTCCACCTTTTGCAGGGTTGACTCGCTCATGTTGTTGGTCTTGGTGACCGAACGGCCCAAAAACACTTCGCCTTCATTTTCCGCGTACACCATGGGGCCCAGGGCCTCGGTCATGCCGTAGCGGGTCACCATGTCACGGGCCAGCGCTGTGGCACGTTCAAAGTCGTTGCTGGCGCCCGTGGTCATCTGGTTCATGAAGACTTCTTCGGCGATACGGCCGCCAAACAGCATGCTGATCTGGCTCAGCATGTACTCGCGGTCATAGCTGTAGCGGTCTTGCGCCGGCAGGCTCATCGTCACACCCAGGGCACGGCCGCGTGGGATGATGGTGACTTTGTGGACCGGGTCGCACTTGGGCAGCATCTTGCCGAGCAGCGCATGGCCAGACTCATGATAGGCCGTATTGCGGCGCTCTTCTTCGGGCATGACCATGCTCTTGCGCTCGGGGCCCATCAGTATCTTGTCTTTGGCTTTTTCGAAGTCCTGCATCTCGACGGTGCGCGCGTTGCGGCGTGCAGCCATCAGGGCGGCTTCGTTGCACAGGTTGGCCAGGTCAGCGCCCGACATGCCGGGCGTTCCGCGGGCAATAACCCCAGGGCTCACATCCTGGCCTAGCGGAACCTTGCGCATGTGCACGTTCAGGATCTGCTCGCGGCCGCGGATATCGGGCAGCGTCACATAGACCTGGCGGTCAAAGCGGCCAGGCCGCAGCAAGGCGGCGTCCAGGATGTCGGGGCGATTGGTGGCAGCCACCACGATCACGCCGACATTGGTTTCAAAGCCGTCCATCTCGACCAGCATCTGGTTCAGGGTCTGCTCGCGTTCGTCATTGCCGCCGCCCAGGCCAGCGCCGCGCTGGCGGCCGACGGCGTCGATTTCATCGATGAAGATGATGCAGGGCGCGTTTTTCTTGGCGTTGTCGAACATATCGCGCACGCGCGATGCGCCGACACCGACAAACATTTCAACGAAGTCAGAGCCGGAAATCGAGAAAAACGGAACCTTGGCTTCGCCGGCAATACTCTTGGCCAGCAGGGTTTTACCGGTGCCCGGAGGGCCGACCAGCAGCAAACCACGCGGAATGCGGCCGCCCAGTTTCTGGAATTTGGCGGGGTCTTTCAGGAAGTCGACCACTTCCTTGACCTCTTCCTTGGCCTCGTCGCAGCCCGCCACGTCAGCAAAAGTGACTGGATTGGTGGATTCATCGAGCAGGCGCGCCTTGGATTTACCGAAGCTGAAGGCCCCGCCCTTGCCGCCGCCCTGCATCTGCCGCATGAAATAAATCCACACGCCGATCAGCAGCAACATGGGGCCCCAGCTGATCAGCAGGGACGTGAGCAGGGAGGTTTCTTCGCGGGGCTTGACGTCAAACTTCACGTCGTTGGCGATCAGGTCGCCGACGAGGCCGCGGTCAAGGTAGGTTGCGGTGGTGCGAACCTTGCGATCATCCACCGTGGTGGCGGAAATCTCGGTGCCGCCCTGGCCTTCGGCGATGGTGGCCTGCTTGATGCGCTTGCCGCGCACTTCTTCCAGGAACTCGGAGTAACCCAGGTAGTTTGAGCTGGCGCTACCGCGTGGATCAAATTGCTTGAATACGGTAAACAGCACCATGGCGATAACCAGCCAGATTGCAATTTTGGAAAACCACTGATTGTTCAAGGACTACTCCGGTATAAGAACAAAAGTCACATGCGCCTGATTTTAGGCGTTTCAAGGGCAAAAACCGCGTAATCCCCTGCCAGCCCCTGGATTGAAGCGGGTTTAGGTGATTTTTGCCACCGTATCGCACTCATTGTGCAGCTTCGGCACGCCTCTTAAGCCCCCGGCCAATCAGGAAAATCTCGGACGATCCCGGTCGCGATGCCTTGGGTTTGAGGGGCTTCACCGTCTTGAAGGTGTCCTTGAAAAGCTTCACGAGCTGATCGTATCCGCTGCCGTGAAAAAGCTTCACCACCAGCGTGCCGTCCGGTTTCATCCGGTTCTGGGCAAAGTCCACGGCCAGCTCTATGAGGTGGGCAATCCGGGCCGCATCGGCCGATTCAATACCCGACAGGTTGGGCGCCATGTCCGAAATCACAAGATCGACCCGGATCTGCCCTTCGGACGAGGCCAGCGCCTGCTCCAGCTTCTGCAGCACCTCCGCCTCGCGGAAGTCGCCCTGGATAAAAGTCACCCCCTCGATCGGCTCCATGGGTAGCAGGTCCAGCCCGATGATGCGGCCATTGAGCTCCCCCGCCGCCGCGCCTGTGGGCGACAGCTTGCGCCTCACGTACTGGCTCCATGCCCCGGGCGTGCTACCGAGGTCGACCACACAGTCGCCCGGCCGGATCAGGCCGAAGGTTTCGTCAATTTCCTTCAATTTGTAAGCAGCCCGGGCACGGTAGCCCTCTTTCTGGGCCAATTTGACGTAGGGGTCGTTGATGTGGTCATGCAACCACGCCTTGTTGACCTTTTTCCCTTTCGCGCTGGCTTTCGATACGGCTTTGGCAGCGGCCTTCGCGTCGGTCTGGGTGCCGGGTTTGAAGTCGGTCTTGGCATTTACTTTCATGGGGTCTATTGTCCTCTTCCCGACTCCCCCGATAATTGGGTCATGGCTCAAATACAACTTACCCCCGCCCAGCGCAAGGATCACCGCGCCGATGCCCATCACCTGAACGCAGTGGTGATGATCGGCTCCGATGGCCTGACCGCTGCCGTCAAGAAAGAAACCGACGCGGCCCTGAACGCGCACGGCCTCATCAAGGTGCGGGTTCAATCAGACGACCGCACCGGCCGCGAAGCGATTTTCCAGGCCCTGGCAGATGAACTCAACGCCGCCCCCATCCAGCACATCGGCAAGCTGCTGGTGCTGTGGCGCCCCATGCCGGAAAAGGAAAAGAAGGTCAATGAAGACCGCATGCCCGGCCCCCGTGATGTCAAGGTACTGAAAAACAGCTCCCGCTACGGCCAGCGCCCCGAAGTCAAAACCCTGCGCGTGCTCGGCAACCAGCGCCTCACGCCCGGCGGCACGGTCAAGCGCGCCAAAAAGCCCCAGCTGAAAAGCGCCAAGAAGAGTGCACAGGGCTGAATTTCCCGCCCGCAAGGTACGGGGTAATTGCCCCGATAGTGCCCTGACAGACACATTCTTCCTGGTCCGGTAGCCCCAGGCCTTTAGATTCGAGACTTTCGCCCACAGCTGTACGTCATGACCAATCCCCTTCTCGATTTTTCCGACCTTCCCCTGTTTGACCGGATTCAGCCCGAACATGTGGCGCCAGCCCTCGACGAGCTGCTGGCCAGGGCCGAAAGCGCCCTTGAGCAGGTCACGGCAGCGGATTTTCCGGCCTCCTGGAGCAGCATCGCCGGCGTGCTGGACGTAGCCACCGAGAACCTGGGCCGCGCCTGGGGTGCCGTCAGCCACCTCAATGGCGTGGCCGACACGCCCGAGCTGCGCGCAGCCTACAACGCCGCCCTGCCGCGCGTGACCGAGTTCTGGACCCGCCTGGGCGCCGATGAGCGCCTTTACGCCAAGTACAAAGCCATCGACGTGGCCACCCTGAACACCGAGCAGCGTCAGGCGCACAAAAATGCCATCCGCAACTTTGTGCTGTCGGGCGCGGAACTGAAGGGCGCAGACCGCGACCGTTTTGCCGAGATCCAGGAACGCCAGGCCGAGCTGAGCCAGAAATTCAGCGAAAACGCACTGGACGCCACCGACGCTTTTGCCTACTACGCCACGGAAGCCGAAGTCGCCGGCATTCCCGCCGATGTGCTCCAGAACGCACGCAGCCAGGCCGAAACCGAAGGCAAGACCGGCTACCGCCTCAGCCTGAAAATGCCGAGCTACCTGCCGGTCATGCAGTTCGCCACCAGCAGCAAACTGCGGGAGACCCTCTACAAGGCCTACACCACCCGTGCCAGCGACCAGGCTGCACCCGAATTCAGCAAATTCGACAACAGCGCCATCATGAAAGAAATCCTTGCGCTGCGCCTCGAAGAGGCAAAGCTGCTGGGCTACAGTAATTTCGGCGAGGTATCCGTGGTCGCCAAGATGGCCAAATCCCCCGACGAGGTCATCACGTTTTTGCGTGACCTTGCCCGGCGCGCCCGCCCCTATGCCGAAAAAGACGTCGCAGACCTGCGCGCCTTTGCCGCCAGCCAGCTGGGCCTGCCTGACCCGCAGGCCTGGGACTACCCCTACATCGGCGAAAAGCTCAAGGAAGCGCGCTACGCCTTCAGTGAACAGGAAGTCAAACAGTACTTCACCGCCCCCAAAGTGCTGGCAGGCCTCTTCAGGATCGTGGAAACCCTGTTTGAGGTCGCCATCCGCAAGGACTCGGCACCCGTGTGGAAGCCCGGCGTGGAGTTTTTCCGTATCGAACGTAACGGCCAGCTGGTGGGCCAGTTCTATCTGGACCAGCCCGCCCGCACCGGTAAACGCGGCGGTGCCTGGATGGACGATGTGCGCGCCCGCTGGCTACGCCCCGACAACGGCCAGCTGCAAACCCCGGTGGCTCACCTCGTCTGCAACTTCGCCGAAGGCGTGGGCGGCAAGCCAGCCCTGCTCACGCACGACGACGTGACCACGCTGTTCCATGAGTTCGGCCACGGGCTGCACCACATGCTCACCCAGGTCAACGAACGGGACGTTTCCGGCATCAGCGGTGTCGAGTGGGACGCTGTCGAGCTGCCCAGCCAGTTCATGGAAAACTTTTGCTGGGAGTGGAACGTGCTCAAGCACATGACCGCCCACGTGGATACCGGCGCCGCCCTGCCGCGCGAGCTGTTTGACAAGATGCTGGCCGCCAAAAACTTCCAGAGCGGCATGCAGACGCTGCGCCAGGTCGAGTTCTCGCTGTTTGACATGCTGCTGCACACCTCTCACAACCCGGCCGACGACCTGATGGATCTCCTGAACGAGGTGCGCCAGGAAGTTGCGGTCATTGCAGCCCCGGCCTACAGCCGTACTGCGCATACATTCAGTCACATTTTTTCCGGTGGTTATGCGGCCGGCTACTACAGCTACAAGTGGGCCGAAGTCCTGTCTGCCGACGCTTATGCCGCGTTTGAAGAGTCGGCCCATCCTGCGGCCGGCACGGGTACAAACACTGATAACGGCACTGGCGCAGGCACCGTTAATGTAGAAACCGGCCGAAAATACCGCCAAGCCATCCTGGAAGCAGGGGGCAGCCGCCCGGCCATGGAATCATTCAAGGCCTTCCGGGGCCGCGAGCCAACGCTGGACGCGCTGATGCGCCACCAGGGTATGGCTTGAAACACCTGAGCCAAGCCACTTCAATTCAATTTCAAGACTGACTGGGGAAACCATGAAATCAAAAGCTGTTAGGTCCTTCTCTCCCAACGCCCTGCTGGCCATGCTGCTGCTTGGCGGAAGCCTTATTTTTATGGCGCTGCCGTCGCACGCGCAGCAGGTCTACCGCATCGTCGGGCCTGACGGCAAGGTGACCTTCTCGGACCAGCCACCGCCCGCGGCAAGCGCCGGCAAGATCAGCGCAGGCACCCCAGGTGCAGGCAGCGGAGCATCCTCAGGTCTTCCTTTCGAATTGCGGCAGGTCGCCGGTAAATTCCCAGTCACGCTATATACAGGCGACAAATGTGTTCCCTGTGGTTCCGCTCGTGCCATGCTGATGAGCCGTGGTATTCCGTTCAGCGAAAAAACCGTCAACACCAATGAGGACATTGATGCCCTGCAACGGCTCAGTGGCGATGCGTCCCTGCCCTTCGCAACCATCGGAAGCCAGCAGCTCAAGGGGTTTTCAGACGCAGAGTGGACGCAATTCCTGAACGCTGCAGGCTATCCGGCCACTTCCACATTGCCTCCCAGCTATCGGAACCCTGCGGCTACACCCTTGGTTGTGGTGAACAAACCGGCCGCAGCGGCCACCCCTGCCGCAGCTGCGGCGCCCCGTCCGCCGGCTACCCCAGCCGCACCCCCACCAAGCGTCAGCAACCCTGCCGGCATCAAGTTCTAAGTATCCAGGCAGGTTCTGAAATGCAAAACGCCGGGCTGTGCCCGGCGTTTTGCTTCCAGCAGCTGGATGCCTAGAACACCAGCGTCTTCACCCCGCCCGGCGCACCCAGCAGGCAGACATGCGCCTTCTGGTGGGCGAACACCCCCACCGTCACCACGCCCGGCCACTGGTTGACCTGCGACTCAAAACCCAGTGGGTCGGCGATCTTCAGGCCGGTCACGTCCAGGATGTGCTGGCCGTTGTCGGTCACCAACGGCTTGCCGTCCTTGAGCCGCAGGTTGGCTGTGCCGCCCATGGCCGCAAACTGCCGCGCAATACGCCTGGCCGCCATCGGAATCACCTCAACCGGCAGCGGAAAGTTGCCCAGCACCTGCACCAGCTTGGACTCGTCGGCAATGCAGACAAACTTGCGCGACTGGGCCGCCACGATCTTTTCACGCGTCAGCGCCGCACCGCCGCCCTTGACCATATAACCCGCGTTGTCGATCTCGTCGGCGCCGTCGATGTACACCGCCAGCTCGTCCACCTCCGTCGCGTCAAACACCTTGATGCCCAACGCCTGCAGGCGTTCGGTGGAGGCCACCGAGCTCGACACCGCACCGGCAATGCGCCCCTTCATGGTGGCCAGCGCGTCAATGAATTTATTCACGGTCGAACCGGTACCCACCCCCACAATGCTGCCTTCCTCGACATAGTGCAGGGCCGCCTGGCCGACCAGGGTTTTGAGTTCGTCTTGGGTCATGGCTTGGGTCATGGAAGTATTGAAGAATGTTTGGGGGTTTGGGCCGGGGCGAAACGGGTTTTGCGACAATCAGGCCTCATGCCCGGCCTGCCCGGGTGGTTCATCGCCTCATCGCCAACAGTCGAATTATCCAATGTCCCTGCTCCCCTACGCCCTGGCCCGTCCCTTTTTATTTGGGCTTGACCCCGAAACCGCCCACGAGCTGACCATGGCTTCGCTGGCGCGCACCCAGGGCACGCCGCTGTCGCTGGCGTATTGCGGCAACCGGGTCAGCGACCCGATCGAGCTGGCCGGCCTGAAATTCGCCAACCGTGTGGGTTTGGCCGCGGGGCTCGATAAAAACGCCCGCTGCATCGACGGGCTGGCCGCCATGGGTTTCGGCTTTGTCGAAGTCGGCACCGTCACCCCTCTGGGTCAGCCCGGCAACCCCAAGCCACGCATGTTCCGCCTGACCGAAGCCAACGCACTCATCAACCGCCTGGGCTTCAACAACGACGGGCTGGCCGCTTTTCTGGCCAATGTACAGCGCTCCAGCGTGCGCAAGCAAGGCGCGCAAAACACCCTGCTGCTGGGCCTGAACATCGGCAAAAACGCCGCCACGCCAATTGAAAACGCAGTGGACGACTACCTGACCTGCCTGGACGGCGTCTACCCGCACGCGGACTACGTCACCGTCAACATCTCCAGCCCCAACACCAAAAATCTGCGCGCCCTGCAAAGCGACGAAGCCCTGGACGCCCTGCTCGGCCGCATCGCCGAACGCCGCGAAACCCTGGCCAACCAACATGGCAAGCGCGTGCCGATTTTTGTGAAGATCGCGCCCGATCTTGATGAAGCCCAGGTCGACGTGATTGCAGCCACGCTCAAGCGCCACGCCATGGACGGCGTCGTCGCCACCAACACCACGCTGAGCCGCGACGCGGTGAAAGGCATGCGCCATGCCGAAGAAGCCGGCGGCCTGAGCGGCGCCCCAGTGCTGCAAGCCAGCAACCGCGTCATCGGCCAGCTGCGCGCAGCGCTTGGAAAAGGCTTTCCCATCATCGGCGTGGGCGGCGTCATGAGCGGTGCGGACGCCGTCTCCAAGATCAAGGCCGGCGCCGATGTCGTCCAGATTTACACCGGCCTCATCTACAAAGGCCCTGAACTGGTCACCCAGGCCGCGCTTGCGATCAAAAGAGCCGCTAGCAATAGGAATGAATGAATGTGTTCTCCGTCCAGCGTGTATAAACGCAAGAGGAGGATTCAAAAATGAAAAGCATCGTGGTTCTGCTGGTTCTGGGGGCACTCGGGTATTTCATCTACAACAAATATGAGCGCGGTGGAATCAGTACCTCAACGGAGGGGTACAGCCTCAGAATGGTTGCAGAAAAACCAGTGCCAAAGGACGTATTCTTTGCTCTCTTTACTCAAGAAGCATTGAGCAAGTGTGCCGACGCCCGAGGCAACTACAACCTGTCACCGTCAGAATGCCAAGAGAAAATCAGTGCGAAGGCGCGTGTCTGCACAACAGACGCCATCAAGAATGCACCTAAAGAGATAGACAGTCCTCAACTCGTCAAGAGCCTTGGACGACCCTATCTGGAGTGCGTCACGCCGTATTTTCACTGCAACGGGGTGGAAGTGAAAAGTGAAGGTGAAGCACGCCATAAGTGCCAGTGACATCTGGCACCGAGGCACACGAATTCATCCGTTTAACTGCGGCTTGACGCCACCGGTATCCCACCGTTGAAGCTTCTTCGTCACCGTTTGCGCGGCACCGCTGCCGCTCGCGGCCTGGCCACTTTGGCTGTCTTCTTCGTCGCGCCCACAGCTTTACGCGCCGCCCCCAGCTCCACCCACACCGGCGCATGGTCGCTGGCATGCTCCTGTCCGCGCACCCAGCTGTCTACCCCGGCGGCCTTCAGGCGCGGCGCCAGTTCAGCGTTCAGCAGGATGTGGTCAATGCGCAAGCCCGCGTTGCGCTGCCAATGCTGGCGAAAATAATCCCAGAAGGTGTAGATGCGTTCGTCCGGGTGCAAATGCCGCAGACTGTCCACCCAGCCCTGGGCCAGCAGCTTTTCATAGGCCGCCCGGCTTTCGGGCTGCAACAAGGCGTCCTTGCGCCAGGACTTGGGGTTGTAGATATCAAAGTCGGTTGGCACCACATTGAAGTCACCGGCCAGCGCAACCGGGTGGCCCGAACCGTAGAGCGCCAGCGCATGCCGGTGCAGCCGCTCAAACCAGGCCAGCTTGTAGTCAAACTTGGGGCCGGGCTGCGGGTTGCCGTTGGGCAGGTACAGGCAAGCCACAATGATTCCGTCTACCGCGGCCTCCAGGTAGCGGCTTTGGTCGTCCGCCGCATCGCCGGGCAGCTCACGGCGTATTTCAACCGGCGCCTCACCTCTGGCCAGAATCGCCACGCCGTTCCATGAACGCTGGCCTTTCCATAAAGCGCTGTAACCCGCTTCCCGCAGGTCGGCCTGGGGAAACACACCGTCCAGCGCTTTTAATTCCTGCAGGCAGACCACGTCGGGCGACTCTTTGGCCAGCCAGTCGAGCAACTGCGGCAACCGCGTCTTGATGCCGTTGACGTTAAAGGTCGCGAGTTTCATCAGACACCGACCAAACCCCGGTCAAACACCGGTTAAACGCCGGGTGAGGGCTTGCCCCGGCCCGGCCCGCGCCGGAAAGCCTCGGCGCCGCCGCTGCCCCCGCCGTCAGGAAAGCTGTGCTGCTTGAGCTTGCCGGCCTTTCCGGGCTTCACCGGGTTTTCAATCAAGGTGCTGGCATCGTTGCCATCCGCTTCATCGTCCGGCTCGCTGTGCGGAGGATGCGGCACCGTCGCGCCTTCGCCGGTTTTGGCGCGTGTCGGGCTGGTGTTGCTTTTTGCCATGGGTGCTCCAGAAATCGAAGCTTCAAAGTACCAGCACAGGCTGCGGGCGGGTGTCGGACAACACCGCAAGGCCGCTGCCCCGATACCCTGGTAGGGCACCAGCAAAGGCGATGCAAAGCGAGCCGGCCAGGCCAGCATGAGCCGCGGAACCGGCTTCGCCGGGCCGCAGGGCGGGCGGCCCCCTCGGGGGGCAGGAAGCTACACGAAGTGAGCGACCGTGGGGGCAAGCCTTTGTAGAGCCTGTCCCCTAGAGTACCCGGCAGGCTTTGTTGCGCCCCTTGTTACGACTACCATGCAGGCAGTTTTGACAGGAGACCTGCCTTGGCCGCGACCCCCACTTCGGCGACGACGCCCCCTTCCCTTGCGTCTTCTTCTTTTTCCCTGGACCCCCTGGATCCCGCCTCCCCCTACCCCCATCTGCTCGCGCCGCTAGACCTGGGCTTCACCACGCTGAAGAACCGCGTGCTGATGGGCAGCATGCACACCGGCCTGGAAGACGGCCGCAAACACTTCCCCGCCATGGCTGCCTACTTTGCCGAGCGTGCGCGCGGCGGTGTGGGCCTCATGGTTACCGGCGGCTTCGCACCCAACATCGCCGGCTGGACCAAACCGTTTGCCGGCATGCTCGCCAGCTCCGGCGCGGCGCGGCGCCACAAGCAAGTGACCGACGCCGTGCACGCTGAAGGCGGCAAGATTGCGCTGCAAATTTTGCACACCGGCCGCTACGGCTACCACCCGCTGTGCGTCGCGCCCTCCCGCATCCAGAGCCCGATCTCGCCCTTCACCCCGCGCGAGCTCAGCGCCGGCGGCGTCGAGCGGCAGATTCGCGCCTTCATCCGCTGCGCCATGCTCGCCCGCGATGCCGGCTACGACGGCGTCGAGATCATGGGCAGCGAAGGCTACTTCATCAACCAGTTCCTCGTCACCCACACCAACCAGCGCACCGACGAGTGGGGCGGCAGCTATGGCAACCGCATGCGCGTGGCAGTGGAGATCGTGCGCCGCACGCGCGAAGCCGTCGGCCGCGACTTCATCATCATCTACCGCCTCTCGATGATCGACCTGATTCCCGGCGGCAGCAGCTGGGAAGAAGTCGTGCTGCTGGCCAAAGCCGTCGAAGCCGCCGGCGCCACGCTCATCAACAGCGGCATCGGCTGGCATGAGGCGCGTGTGCCGACAATCGCGACGTCAGTACCACGCGGTGCCTTCACCTGGGTCACCAAAAAGCTGCGAGGCGACCTGCGTGCCGCCGGCCTCACGATTCCCGTCATCACCAGCAACCGCCTGAACATGCCCGAAGTGGCCGAACAGGTGCTGGCCGACGGCAGCGCCGACATGGTCAGCATGGCCCGCCCCTTCCTGGCCGACCCCGAGTTCGTCAACAAGGCCGCACAGGGGCGCCGCGACGAGATCAACACCTGCATCGCCTGCAACCAGGCCTGCCTGGACCACGCCTTCCAGGCCAAGCTGGCAAGCTGCCTGGTCAACCCGCGCGCCGGGCATGAGACCGAACTTGTCATTCGCATCGCCCCCGCCAAAAAACGCGTTGCCGTCATAGGCGCGGGCCCCGCGGGCCTGGCCGCCGCCACCACTTTGGCCCTGCGCGGCCACAGCGTTGACCTGTATGACGCTGCCGACAAAATCGGCGGCCAGTTCAACCTGGCCAAGCGCGTGCCCGGCAAGGAAGAGTTCGAAGAAACCCTGCGCTACTTTGGCCAGCGCATCACCGGCACCGGCGTGAAGCTGCACCTGAACACCCGCGTCTCGGCGGCCGACCTCATTGCGCAAAAGTTTGACGAAGTCGTGCTGGCCACCGGCGTCACGCCGCGCAACCCGCGCATTCCCGGGCAAGACCACCCCAAGGTGCTCAGCTACATCGATGTGCTGCTGGGCCGCCAACCCGTGGGCGAGCGCGTCGCGCTCATAGGCGCAGGCGGCATCGGCTTTGACGTCGCCGAATTCCTCGTCACACCCACCGGTCATTCCACCGCACTCGACCTGCCCGCCTGGCTCGCCGAATGGGGTGTGGCCGATCCCGGCGAAGTGCGCGGCGGCGTCGTGCGCCCGCAGGTCACGCCGCCGGCGCGCCATGTCACCCTGCTGCAGCGCAAGCCCGGCAAGCTGGGCGCGGGCCTGGGCAAGACCACCGGCTGGATCCACCGCGCCGCGCTGAAGATGAAAAACGTCGAAATGCTTTCAGGCGTCAACTACGAACGCATTGGTGAAAACGAAGGGGGCTCAGGCCTCAGCCTCTTCATCACCTTCGGCGAAAAGCGGCTGGACGGCACCGTGCTGGAAGTCGACAACATCGTGCTGTGCGCCGGGCAAGAACCCCTGCGTGAACTGCTGGAGCCGCTGCGCGCAGCGGGTGTCAAGACGCATTTGATCGGTGGCGCCGACGAAGCCAGTGAGCTTGATGCCAAACGCGCGATTGATCAGGGGACGCGGCTGGCGGCGATGGTGTGACCCGGGCCCCGCATCACGCAGATGCGTCAGGGTCGTCCTTGCGCTCCAGCAGCAGGCGAAGCATGCGCTCCGGGTTTTGCAAAAAATCGCGCGTAACCCGGTAGTGCTCAGTCTCGGCGTACTGAATGCGCTCCAGGCCGGACTCCGAGCACGCATAAATCCAGGCGTCCGGGTAAGACATCAGGATGGGCGAATGCGTCGCGATCAAAAACTGCGACCGCTCCAGCACCAGGTCATGCATGCGCGACAACACCGCCAGCTGGCGTTGCGGCGACAGGGCCGCTTCCGGCTCGTCAAGGATGTACATCCCTTCCGGGCCGAACCGGTGGTTGAGCAGCGACAGAAATGACTCGCCGTGAGACTGCTCATGCAACGAGCGCGAGCCATAGAAGGTAATCACCGGCGGCCCCATGGAAGGTTCTGCGTCCAGGTTCTCGATCTCCGTCGCCACATTGAAGAAGCTCTCTGCACGCAGAAAAAAGCCGGTCTTCGGCCGCTTGAAGCCTTTGGCAACGCGAATGTATTCGTTCAGCACCGAATGGGAAACGCGCGTACCGAAACGGAAGTTTTTGGTACCGCCTTCCGCGTTAAACCCCAACGAAACCGCAATCGCCTCCAGCAGCGTCGACTTTCCCGAACCGTTCTCGCCCACGAAGAACGTCACCTTCGGGTGCAGGTCAATATGTTCCAGCGTGCGGACGGCCGGCAGATGAAACGGGTAGGCCGCGAAAGACTCCACCTTGTCGCGCACCAGCGTGACGCGGCTGGCAAACTGGCTGGAGATGATCGATGACATGACCGGAGTTTAAGGTGGCGGCGACGCTGGAAAATAGCTGACGAAGACCCGCCCAGTCTGGGGCACTTCCCCGTCAAGCATCAAGCCTGTGGCGAGAATATTTGTTGCCCAAACACAAAGAGAAGCCTGTCGCCATCATCCACCGCGTACGGCGGCTGGGCGACAGTACTCCCTGGATTCAAACAGGCACCTTCTACTGCCAGTTTGCAGCAATGACCGGTGACAAGTTTGTTTGATAGCCGGCCGGCAATGTGGTCTCACCTGCCGCCGGTGGCGAGAACGCCGCCATTGCATCAACCAGGTTTTGCACCTGACTGTCCAGCAAACGTGTCCCGTTGGCCAGCTCAAAGATTTCCACATGGTTGCCGGCGCCCTGGTACCAGTTGGTGACAGCCACTTTATCCGTTGTGCCTATGACAGAGACCTCCAGGTTGAGCCCTACCTGCTGGAACCAGAGCTGGTCGGCAGCAACGCTGGCGTCAAACCTCAAGGTGTCGGCCACACCCGCAGTGGCATCTGTGTCTGTGAGGACGTCGGCGCCGTCACCCCGTGCAAACAGGTAGGTATCAGCGCCTGAGCCACCAAAGAGCTGGTCATTTCCGGTGCCACCCACCAAGGTGTCGTTTCCCCCCAGGCCTCGGAGAATGTCGTTGCCGGCCAACCCATTGAGCGTGTCTGCCGAGGTATTGTTGCCAATCAGACTGTCCGCACCCGTCGTAGCTGTCCCGACGACGCCGCCATTCAACAAAATGGCGTCGATGTCCGCAGGCTTCCACACCGTGCCATCACCGAACGCGATTTCCTCAATGGACCAGGTCGTTACCGAGTTGTTGGCCAGGTAGTTGCCCACCGTCAAAGTGTCGGTCGTCCCGGTGATTCTCAGGACAAGATTGTTCCCACTGCGAGTCACCGTGATGCCTGAGGGCGCAATGCCCGCATCAAATTCAATCCGGTCAATGTTTCCTGCGGTTCCATCATCGTCGTAAATGGTGTCCTGGCCGCCGCCCACTCCGAAGCGATAGATGTCGTTGCCTGTGCCGTTGTAGACACCATTCCAGGTGTCATAGATGCCACCCGCCAGGATGTCGTTGCCCGACCCACCAATCAGGATGTCGTTACCGGCGCCGCCTTGCAAGGTGTCACCATCGGCACCACCGTTGAGTGTGTCGTTGCCGTTGCCTCCACTCAGGGAGTCGCCGCCGGCCTCGCCCAGCAGCGTGTCGTTGCCGTCTTCCCCGCTGAGGGTGTCGGCGCCATTGCCGCCGTACAGCGTGTCGTTGCCGGCCCGGGCGCTGATGGTGTCGTTGCCGTCGTTGCCCACGAGCACATCATCGGTGGTGTAGCCCGTCAGGGTGTCATTACCTGAGCCGCCCGTCAGCGCCATCAGTTTCACATTTGCAACTGACCAGACCGCGTTGACATCATCAGTGAAGCGAATCTCTTCAACGGCCCAACCTCCGGCGCCATCCCCACTGAAATACCCGTTGACCGTGATCTGGTCAGTGGTGCCTTGAATCTTCAGTACCAGGCTGTCGCCCGATCGCGAAACCAGCACGCTGCCAGGCAGGATGCCGGCCTTGAAGATGATCTTGTCGACAACGCCAGCGGTGCCGTCGTTGTCGTAGATCGTGTCCTGGCCATCGCCCAAGCCGAACAGGTAGGTGTCGCTGCCCGCGCCGTTGTAATTGCCGTTCCAGGTGTCGTACACCCCTCCGGCCAGGATGTCATTGCCGGCACCACCCTCCAGGGTGTCATTGCCTAAACCGCCTTGCAAGGTATCAACATCGGCTCCGCCATTGAGCGTGTCGTTGCCGTTACCGCCGCTCAGTGAATCACCACCGGCCTCGCCCAGGAGCACGTCGTTGCCGTCCTCCCCGTTGAGGGTGTCGGCGCCATTACCGCCGTACAGCGTGTCGTTTCCGGCCCGGGCGCTGATGGTGTCATTGCCGTCATTGCCCACGAGCACGTCGTCGGTGGCGTAGCCCGTCAGGGTGTCATTACCGGCCGTACCGACCAGAGCCATCACCTTCACATTGGCAATCGACCAGACCGCATTGACGTCATCAGTGAAGCGAATCTCTTCGACGGCCCATCCTCCACCGCCATCCCCATTGAAATAGCCGCTCACCGATATCTGATCTGTGGTGCCGATGATTTTGAGTACCAGCATGTCACCGGAGCGGGAAACCTGGACATCTCCGGGGAGCACCCCGGCTTTGAAGATGATCTTGTCAATGACGCCAGCAGTGGAGTCGTTGTCGGAGATCGTGTCCTGTCCATCACCTCGCCCGAACAGATAGGTGTCGCTGCCCGTTCCGGTGTAGACGCCATTCCAGGTGTCGTACACGCCGCCGGCCAGAATGTCGTTGCCCGACCCGCCATCCAGGGTGTCGTTCCCGGCACCTCCTTGCAGTGTGTCGACATCGGCACCGCCGTTCAAGGTATCGTTGCCGTTGCCCCCGTTCAGGGAGTCGCCGCCTGCCTCACCCAGAAGCAGGTCGTTGCCGTCTTCTCCGTTAAGCGTGTCCGCGCCATTGCCGCCGTACAGCGTGTCGTTGCCGCCACGACCACTCATGGTGTCATTGCCATCGTTGCCCGCCATCACGTCGTCGGTTGCATAGCCAATCAGCGTGTCATTGCCGGCGCCGCCCACCAGCGCCGCCATGTTCTTGACGTTGGCTACGGACCAGACCGCATTGACGTCATCAGTGAAGCGAATCTCTTCGATGGCCCAGCCGCCGGCGCCATCCCCATTGAAATAGCCGCTCACCGATATCTGATCGCTGGTGCCGATGATTTTGAGCACCAGCGTGTCGCCAGAACGGGAAACCAGAATGTCCGCAGGAAGCACCCCGGCTTTGAAGATGATCTTGTCAATGACACCTGCGGTCGTATCGTTGTCGGCGATCGTGTCCTGCCCATCCCCGCGCCCGAACAGATAGGTGTCGCTACCAGCGCCGTTGTAGTTGCCGTTCCAGGTGTCATACACCCCGCCACCCAGCAGGTCATTGCCGGCTCCACCTTCCAATATGTCGTTACCCGACCCGCCCTGCAGTGTGTCGCCATCGGCCCCGCCGCTCAGCGTGTCGTTGCCGTTGCCGCCACTCAGGGAATCACCGCCGGCTTCACCCAAAAGCAGGTCGTCGCCGTCTTCACCGCTGAGGGTGTCAGCGCCATTGCCGCCGTACAACGTGTCGTTGCCTGCCCGGGCGCTGATGGTGTCGTTGCCATCATTGCCCACGATCACGTCATCTGTGCCGTAGCCGACCAGTGCATCGTTGCCGGCACTGCCGACAAGGGCCATTGTCCTGACGTCGGAAACCGTCCATACCGTATTCAGGTCGTCCGCAAAACGGATTTCTTCCACGGCCCAGCCGCCAGTACCATCCCCATTGAAATAACCGTTGACCGTTACCTGGTCACTGGTACCCTGGATCTTCAGAACCAGGCTGTCACCCGAGCGCGAGATCAACACGCTGCCTGGCAAGATGCCAGCCTTGAAGACGATCTTGTCGACGACACCGGCCGTCGTGTCGTTGTCGGCGATCGTGTCCTGGCCGTCGCCCAAGCCAAACAGATAAGTATCACTGCCTGCGCCGTTGTAGTTACCGTTCCAGGTGTCGTACACCCCTCCGCCCAGCAGGTCGTTGCCGGCTCCGCCTTCCAGGATGTCGTCGCCGGCGCCACCTTGCAGCGTATCGTTGTCAGCCCCACCCAACAGGGTGTCAACACCGTTGCCTCCGCTCAGGGAATCAGCACCGGCTTCGCCCAGAATAAGGTCGTTGCCATCTTCCCCGCTCAGTGAATCGCCGCCATTGCCGCCATACAGCGTGTCATTCCCGGCTCGCCCGCTGATGGTGTCGTTGCCGTCGTTGCCCACGATCACGTCATCTGTGGCGTAGCCGGTCAGGGCATCGTTGCCGGCACTACCGACCAGGGCCATATTCTTGACGTCTGTCACTGTCCAAACCGTGTTCAGATCATCGGCAAAGCGAATCTCTTCGATGGCCCAACCGCCCGCACCGTCTCCATTGAAATAGCCGTTGACCGTTACCTGGTCACTGGTGCCCTGGATTGCCAGGATCAGGCTGTCGCCGGAGCGCGAAACCAACACACTGCCCGGCAATATTCCAGTCTTGAAGACGATCTTGTCGACGACGCCAACGGTGGTGTCGTTGTCGACGATCGTGTCCTGACCATCGCCCAGGCCGAACAGGTAGGTGTCGCTGCCCGCACCGTCGTAGTTGCCGTTCCAGGTGTCGTATACCCCTCCACCCAACACGTCGTTGCCGGCGCCTCCATCCAGAACATCGTCACCCGCTCCGCCCTGCAAGGTGTCCCCGTCGGCGCCACCATTGAGTGTGTCATTGCCATTGCCGCCGATCAGGGAATCAGCACCGACGCTGCCCTCCAGTACGTCATTGCCGTTGCCGCCGCTCAGCGAGTCGGCTCCCGCCTCTCCGTTCAATATGTCATTGCCGTCGTTGCCGGTCACGGTGTCATTGCCGTCCCCCGCATTGACCGTGTCGTCGGTGGCATAACCCTGAAGCGTGTCGTTGTCCGACGTTCCAAGCAAGGCGAACGCCTTCATGGTGGCAATATCCCAGACCGTCGCCGGATCGTCGACAAACTGAATCTGCTCAATCGCCCAACCTCCAGCGCCATCCCCGCTGAAATAGCCGTTAACTGTTATCTGGTCGCTGGTTCCCTGAATCTTCAGCACCAGGCTGTCGCCCGAGCGGGAGATCAGCACGCTGTCAGGCAGGATGCCTGACTTGAAAACAATCGTGTCGATGGCTCCGGCGGTGGCGTCCTGGTCAACAATTGTGTCCTGCCCATCGCCTAGGCCGAACAGATAGGTATCGCTGCCCGCGCCGTTGTAGTTGCCGTTCCAGGTGTCGTACACGCCACCGGCCAGGATGTCGTTGCCGGCGCCCCCTTCGAGCACGTCGTCGCCGGATCCACCCTGCAATAGATCACTTCCTGCACCGCCGTCCAGCCAGTCACCGTCGGCGCCGGCACTGAAAGTATTTGCAGAGGCATCTCCCAAATAAATATCGGAACGGCTGCTTCCGCTGGTTGCCAGCCCCGAATACACATCCAACGATGCGAGCTCCCCCCTTAACGGTGAGTCCACGGCCAAAACATCAATCCAGTTGCGCAACATTGATATTCCGCCAAACCCGACAGCAGATAGTGCTCCGGCCGTATAGTGGTGAAGCTCAACCAGGTCGATAAGTGCGTTGCGTTCATCTGCGGCTCTATGGTTTGTAAGCGCAGTAGTTAGTCCAGTCGTGTTAAACGAAATTCCAGTCTCACTAATAGACAATCCAATGCCGTCCAGGTAGGGCTTGAGCCTCGTCTGCACTACCAGTGCGGCATAAACACTTTCCTTGAGCGCGCTATAGGCTTGTTGCAACAGGTCTACCTGTGCGGCCGGCGGACTGACGATGTAGTGGTACACCACGTTTCCAGTATTCGGATCGGTGTTGCTGCTGATGGCAAACCCCGCTGGGCGAGGCCCACCATTTTCATCGCCGTAAAAACGGCTGCCATTGAACGCCTCGAGCACATAGATAAGGTTCTTGTACTCGGCTTCAGTCACGCCGGTCGGCAAGTTGTAGGTCACGTTGGCATTGAGGCCGTAAAGCACGCCATGCGAATAGGTAGAGGTGTTAGCCCACAGATTGACAAGGTTATCAAGCTGGCTGCGCTGGCCATCACGGGTAGGAGTAGTTGCAAAGGTCTGCAGGGCATTGGCGAAGTCGCTGTCCAGGCTAGCTGCGGCCCGCATATTTCGCACCATGCCGGAGCCATCCATCTGCGGCAATGCCTGGGCCTGCTCGGTGATAGGAACAGGGTTGCCGGCTTCATCCACCACTTCGGGTGGGAACTCGGTAAAGAAGTTATTGGTCTCGAGGTCGATCGCACCGACGGTGTGCGTCTGACCGTTCTGAGTGAACGTCGTGCTCAGGGCAACAGTGTTGTTGTTGATCACCTGCCCCGCTTGTGGGCCTGTGCTGCTGCCGTTGACACCAATGCTGGTGATGTTGAGCTCGGACAGGGTCTTGACCTCTCCACTTTGGGTAATGCCATCTTGATTGGCGTCTTGCCATATCTTGAGTTCCACATATGCGGCATCTGCATTGGTGATGAACCCATCGCCGTTGGCATCCAGGTCACGCAACGCATCGAAGCCGTCAGCAGCCAATGTGCTGTTGCTTTTGATGGTGTCTACACCAAAGAGCTCACGACCTGTGTCTATCGTGCCGTTGCCATTGAGATCGCGAACCAGGAAACCGTCATCCGGCCTGGCCCAGCCGGTGCCGGTTTTGATACCGTCGGCGTTGTGGTCAAAAAGGGTAGCGCCGCTGGCGCCTGCCAACTCCAGACCATCGCCATCTAAATCTAGAACAAGAGGATCGCGACGCAGAACAAAGTTGCGGGCGTCGTTAAAGCGTCGACTGGTGTCAGAGCCAACATCCTGCCCTGGCCACGGCATGCCTGTAAAAGGATCACCGTCCGGCAAGGGAACAGGGCTGCCATCACGATTTGGAATATCAATAAATTTTCTTTTAAAGTAAAACGCTATCCACGCGTGCTCAGCGGAGATGGGGTCTGCAACGCCCGTCATTGGCGTTCGTAAAAGACCTTCCAAATCGGCCATCAGCTTTTCATCAACTTCAGTGATTTTCCTCCAGTAATCTGCTGGATCACCAGTCTGAGCTTCCCAATATCCTCTATCGTGATCTTTAAAGGTTTGATCTAGCGGATCCGTTGCCGGATACGACCAATCCGGCTGCTCCCCGGGTTGGATATCCCTACCGCCCGACCAATAACGGCCACCCCAATTACCATAGAAAAATCCCATTACAAGTTCTCCTTATGTTTACTAAGATTTGCGCAAATCCCACTACCAAGACCAAGCAAAACCAACATCGGCCTGCCTTGACTACTTTGTGCGCCAACTATCAGCGCATTTTTTCCATCAGAAGTAATAGAAATGTTTCCCACCCACCGAGGAAGATCGTTGACCTCGCAGCTTTCCGAACCGGATACTCGCATCACTTTAAAAAAATAACCGTCTTTATCCAGGTAGCGATTTAGCTGCAAACAAGTTCCAACAACACGATCGCAAACCAGGCTCGTAGTGTCTGGCTTAACGTATCTCTTTACATCGGGTTTCTCGCCGTTGGGAAATTCAAACAGTCGAATTTTTTTATCTCCAGCGGCGTCAGTGACGATAAAAAAACCAGATTCGTTGACCAAGCTCACGTTGCTGTATGGCGGGCCAAACTCTTCCCCCACTTTTATTGGTATTCCTTCAGATTTAATCATCAGCCAATGATGAATCGGGTAACCATCGGGTGTTGTTCTAGCCACCGCTTGGACTAGATATTTTCCAAAAGAAATTTCTTTGGGGAATGACAGCCCGCCACCGGAACGGTATAGCTCTGTTAGTTTCTGTCCGTCGTCAAGACTCAGTTTCGCAAGCATGCTTTGCTCACCTTGGCGGTAGGTAATCAACAGGCTATTTTCCGAATCCATGAAACCATATGAATTGATGCCGGAAGGGACAGAGAGCTTTGTCCAATCTGATGTGCCACTTTTTTTGATTTTTAGTGCGGCAATTCCGGTCTCAAACGTTAATAGCGCAAGAGTTGAACCATCTGGGCTTATTTTTGCGTCATATGGGAAGTTAGATCGAGTGGTGTTGCACGCGGAAAAAAATAATAGAAGGCAAGTTATCGTGCACAGTCGGATCAAATACTTTGAAAAATACTTGGGTGTGTTGTCTCTCATGCCGTCTTTCTCATATCTTTGCTACTTTTCGGTGGATCAAACTTAAAGGTTACTTAAACAAATGGCGACTCGCTGTGGTTTTCTGTAGCTATCAATTTGCGCCGACAGAGTAGAAATAGCTGTGAGATTCGTTTTCAGGACGCAGGAATTACGATCTTTCCGAGACTCTTTTCACAGGAAAATTTTTCCGGTATTCGATGCAAGAGCAAGTCATTTAAATTCGCTATCTTCCTCTCAAACTCTCACTACCCGCCCGCTGAATCGAGTTCAGCAATATTCAATCCCACGTCACTGCCCGGTCTTGATATCCGCAGTCATGTTTATGCCGGATACCAGCTGAATCATCTTTCCGTCAATGTCGATCTGCTTAGTCTTCAGGGCCGGTACCACCGGGGAAAATCGTGCCGGGCTTTTTTGTCATGGACCGCATCGACCGTCACTCGGTCAACCAAGGCTCGAACAATGGGCACCCGCAGCATTCAAATTTTTGGAAGCTGTATCAGGGCAAGCGGATCTTTTTCGGTCGCGTGCCCGGCTTATCAGTCGTCCCTCTACCCATAACCTCCCTTCTCATTTTTATTTAGCTCGGCGACACTAAGCGAACAGATTGAACCAGATGTTGTGAATTTGTAAGCCGTCCACAGAAGTGCGAGCGATTAGCAAATCAATCTACGCGAATCAAATGACAATTTGAAGTGACACCCCTGTCACATATAACAGGGTGATCGGGTAAACACCGACGCGCCCACAACGCCTTGAACAATTTAGTTCTAAGCTACACAGTAAGAAGATCCATTGAGGTCAAAAAGTTTGTGATTTCTGACCACTCCATCCACGCAATGCAACACTCATTCAAATCTCGATAGATGAGCAATGCATCCATATCCAATCAAGGAGGTTTCGATGACGGCCACTCTTCGCCAAGCCCTGGTTCATATGCGCTCAGGCCAATGGAACGAGGCACACGGTATCGTGCAAAGTGATCAATCGCATTTGGCCGCCTGGCTGCACGGCATCTTGCATATTCAGGAGGGCGACCTGGAAAATGCGGAGTACTGGTACGGTCAGGCGAATCAGAATTTCCACAGCCGTGGAACAGTCGATGAAGAGCTGGAACGTTTCGAATCGGAGTTACCTGAATAGAGGCCTGCCAGGTTAAAGGTGGCCGCTTTTAAATCGAAACCTAACCCACCTGGGTCATGCGCCTCGCCGGTTTGAAAGCCGGAGAACCACGGGTGATACCTTGTTTCGGCTACTCATAAATACCCTTGATCACTTCAGATCGGGAGGGTTTCCATCTCGGCCGGCAACAGGCGCATGCTGCGCCATCAGCCCGGCTACCCATTCGATGAACACCCGCAGTTTGGCGCTGACATGCCGGTTCGGCGGAAAGGCCACATACAGGGGCATGGGGTCAAGGCGCCAGCCCTTGAACAGGGGCATCAGTTCGCCGCCAGCCAGGTGCGCCTTCGCCATATAGTCCGGCAGCCAGAGGACTCCCAATCCCGCCAGCCCGGCCGCGAGGTAGGCATTGCCGTCATCGAATGCGAACAGGTGCCGGCCTTGCACCTTGATGCTCTCGCCCTTGCAGTGCATGGCGTACGGAAAAGCCTTGCCGGTGCGCGCCCACAGGAACCCCACGATGCGGTGATGCGTGTCTTCCAGCTCTCGCGGGTGCAACGGTGTGCCCGCGCGCTCAAGATAGGCCGGGGCAGCGTATACCCCCAACTGCAGGTCACCCACCTTGCGGGCCATCAGCGACTGATCGGTTAGCTCGCCGCCGCGCACGACGCAGTCCACGTTGTCGCCGATCAGGTCCACCATACGGTCGCTGACACCCATGTCGAGCTGGATCTCAGGATAGCGCGCATGAAATTCCGGCAATGCCGGCACCAGGATCATGCGGGCCAGCGGGCTGGGTACATCGACCCGCAGCCGCCCCCTGGGCGACGCTGACGCGCTGGACAGGCTGGTCTCGGCATCGTCCACCTCGGCCAGGACGCGCACCACCCGGTCATAGTAGGCAGCGCCATCGGCTGTGACATTGACCTTGCGTGTGGTCCGGTTGAGCAGCTTGACCCGCAGCCGCGCTTCCAGTTGCTGCACCAGCTGCGTCACGCTGGTCTTGCTCATATGGAGTGTCTCGGCCGCCTTGGTGAAGCTGCCTGCTTCCACCACGCGGGCGAATGCCTGCATTGCATCGAAACGGTCCATCTCTGCTCCAAATGCGGTGACGTTGATGATTGTTTGGATTTTACGAACAGTGATGGTTAGCCTTGCCTGTTTATCCGAAAGGCACGGCCTTTTAAAGTTCTTTCATCGTTAACCACGGGCCGACCATGGCCCTTTATGAAGGAGATTTTTATGACCCAGCGTGAAGTCGTTTTTCCACCAGGGCGCCAGGCCCTCTATGAACGCAACCGGTATTCACCGGCGGTGAAGTCCAACGGCTTCCTGTTCGTTTCAGGGCAGGTTGGCAGCCGCGAAGACGGATCCCCCGAGCCCGACCTGGAGACTCAGGTCCGGCTCGCCTTCGACAACCTGAACGCCATCCTCAAGGCCGCAGGCTGCACCTTTGACGACGTGGTCGACGTCACCGTCTTCATGGTGGATCCGGAATCGGTGTTCGAGACAGCCTGGAAAGTGGTGCCCGACTACTGGGGCAACGCACCGCACCCTACGCTGACAGGTGTCGGCGTGACCTGGCTCTATGGCTTTCAGTTTGAGATCAAGGTGATTGCGAAGCTTCCAGAGTCTCGCGGTGATTGACCGACCGACTACCGCCGCAACGGATCCAGCAGCGGCTTCAGCCCGTTGTGGTCAATCTCCTGCATCAGCTGCAGCAGGCGGCCTATTTCGCCTTTGGGGAAACCTTCGCGGGCGAACCAGTTAAGGTAGTTGCCGGGCAGGTCGGCGATCAGGGTGCCCTTGTGTTTGCCGAAAGGCATTTCGCGGGTCACCAGCAGCTGGAGGTCTTCGGGTTTCATGCCTAACCCTAACCGCCTGCGCGCTTGGGCGCGTAACCCTGTTTTTGCAGCGCCTGCATGACGGTGTCGCAATGGTCGCCCTGCACTTCAATGACACCGTCTTTGGCCGTGCCGCCCGAACCACAGGCGGCTTTGAGCTGCTTGCCCAGTTGCGCCAGGGCCATGGCGTCCAGCGGCAGGCCCTTGATGACGGTGACTGTCTTGCCGCCGCGGCCTTTGCTTTCACGCATGACGCGCACCACCCCATCGCCCTTGGGCGTGGCCTGCTGCTTGCAGGTGCAGGCGGAAGTGGGCTGGCGGCAGCCGGGGCACATGCGTCCGGCATCGGTGGAATACACGAGGCCGCCGCTGGCAGGGAGTTTCTTCATGGAGTTTAAGGAAGGGGGATGCGTGGAAAGCGGCTCTGGCCGGGTAACACCGCAGTGTGGTCACCACGGCCGGGTCAGCACGGCCTAATACGAACGTTCACAAATGTTCTGGGTCATATTGCCGAAAAATGAAAAATGTACCTTATAAACACGGCTGGGATTTTCAGCCAGCGCCGCGCAGCCACTCAGGGTCATACACCCACATCACAACAGGCAGCGCATCGGCCCGGCAAGTCAACGCAGCACCAGCACCAGGACAGCACCATGACCGGCACCTCTTTTCTGATCGGCTTCTTTATCTTTGTGGGCAGCGTGGCCCTGGGGGCGCTGGGCTATGAACGCTGGCTCTCGCATGTGGTGTCGGCCCGCAAGAAGGTGGCGCGCAACCACGCGCTGCGCCGCAAGCCGCTCACCAGTCGCGACGAGCTCGCGGTGTGGCGCTGGCTGGCAGACATTTTTCCGGACCACCATGTATTGATCAAGGTGCCCTTTACCGGCTTTATTGAACCCAACAGCCGCGGCGGCGACGCGCACTGGCAGGCGCTGCTGAGCACCGTGAGCTTTGCCTGCGCGGTGTCCGACCGCAAAGGCGCTGTACTGGGCTGCGTCGATGTGCTGGGGCGCGGCGAGCTGGCTGACCGCAAGCATGCCTTCAAGCGCGAGCTGCTGGGCCGCGCCGGCATTCCTTACTGGATTGTGGACAGCCAGCGTCGGCCCGATGCCGCGCTGCTGCGTGAAAAGTTCACCGGTGCTGCTGCCACGCAGGCGGCGATCAAAAAGACGCCACGCTCAGCCATGCCCCGCAAACCCGTCACAGCGCTGGAGCAGCGCCGCCTGTCACGCGTGTCCAGCAACGCATCGGACCTGACCCGCACCGGCATGACGCCGCTACATCTGAAGTCCACGCTCAAGCTGAAGGCGCTGGCACGGGCCTTTGCCTGGCGCCTGGCCGGTGAGCCGCCTTCTTACAGGCCACGGAGTTCACGCAGGCCCATGGGCTTTCCCACCACCAGCATCAGCAACTCGACCATCTGAGCGAGCCTGCACGCCCCCCGGCCCGCTCAGGCCTCGGCGCTCTTGAGTAAAAACTCCATCTCGGTTCCGGCCAGGTTCAGTATGTCGTGATGGGCCAGCGGAATGGCTTTCACGCCGATGGGTTTGCCGTTGCAGGTCGGCGGCTTCTCGCCGTCCATGTGCGCCACGTAGTAGCCGTCGCGCCGGTGCGATATCGACACCACGGCCACACCGGGCTGCCCGAAGGTGGTAACGGCCTTGACCACCGGCACCTCCAGCCCCGCTGACGAACCCGACAACACCTTCAGGCTCGCGTGCATCGTGCCGCTGGTGCCGGGCAGGCCCAGCGCGTCCAGCGCCATGGCGGTGGTTTGATGTTCGCGCGGAGCCTCTTCTTCGTGCCGCGAGGTGGCCAGGTACTGGATGCGGAAGTTGCCGATATTGATGATGTCGTTGTCGTGCAGCAGCTCACGCGACTTGACCATGTGGCCGTTGAGGTAGGTGCCGTTGGTGCTGCCCAGGTCTTCAAGGTACACGTCCGCAAGGCCTTTCAGCAGGAACACGCAGTGCTCGCCGCTGACCACCAGGTTGTCAAAGATGATGTCGTTGTAGGGCCTGCGGCCCAGCGTGGTGCGGTCGTTCGTCAGGTACACATGCTTGATTTCGACGCCTTCGACCGTTGCAATGAGTTGCGGCATGCAAGACCCTTCTTCAAGATAGTCGCCGGAGCCCCATGCGTAAGCGACAAACCATCGTAGCCCGAGCGCCCTAAAGGCACAAGCGGGGCACAACCCGCCAGCGCCGCAACATGGTCGCTAATTGGTGGTAATTTTGCCGGTTTCGCATGCAGCGCGAATGATGCGCTGGGTCGGGTTGGGCGTCACGTCGCGGAACTCCATGGGACGCACCACTTCGTTGGGGTAAGTCACAGTTTTGTGGGGCTCGCCCTTCCACAGGGGCTGCACGTAAAACGCCAGCGTGACGTACTTGGCGCTCTTGTCTGCGCAGTCAAACAACACGGTGGAAACATACGAACGGTAGGGCACGCCGTCCCAGCTGGTGCGTTGCAGCGCGCGGCTTACGCGTACCTGCATGGCCCGCATGTCGCCGTTGGCGGCAATGGGGGTCGGGTCTACCTCAATGGTGTTGACGGCCGGGTCAGCCGGGTCACCCATCACGGTAAACCATGTGGTGGGGGCGGCTGGCGCGCCCCACAGGGAAGCCCCGGACACCAGGGCCCCTAAAACGATGGCTAATTTCTTCATATGACTTTTTTCTTCCTTCCTCCACTGCACGGTCACTTCAAAGCACAGTCCATTGTCTGCAATGCCAGTTTAATCCTGACGCAACGAACGTTCTGTTGCAACTGTTTCCCGACCCGTAGCAGGCGTGCGTCGAAAGGCCCTGTAGGCACACACCCACACGGCTATGGGCCCGATGCCTTCGGCGCGGTCTGGGCCGGCGGGCTATCTTGAACTGCATGGAATTTTCCATGGCGCAACTCTCTGAAAGGTACATCCCATGAACAAGGACCAGGTCAAAGGCAAGATCAAGGAAGTTGCCGGTGAAGTGCAGGAACACACCGGCAAGCTGGTCGGCAATGCCGAACAGCAGGCCAAGGGCCATGCCCGCGAATTCCAGGGCAAGGCACAAAAGGCCGCCGGCGACGCACGTGAGAACGCAGAAGACATCCAGAAGGATCTGGACAAAAACCGCGACCCCCTGGGCCGCTAAGCAGCAATAAAACGCTGCACACCCACCATCGGCCGGCTCTTCCCGGCCGTTTTTTTTGCGCGCAAATCGCCGCACACACCAGCCATTGGCTGACGCGTTCAGGCGCGTTGGCTGATAGCCGGCGGCCTGCCGCGCCCGCATGATGAAACCTTTCACCACAGCACAACACGCCTCCACATGCCGCGCAAAACCTCCGCTTCCCTGCCCGACGACCTGTTGCACGGCCAGTTGAAGCTGCCTGCCGTGACGATCAACGGCTACAGCCTGGAACTGCACGACGGCGAGCGCTTTCTGGGCGACACCGTCAGCCGCGTTGCCTACAGCGAAATGCTGGAAGTCTGGCGCCGGCTTTTTCAACGCATCAGCGGTGAAGACGTGCTGGGCACCAAGCCCACGCCCGCCATCAGCAAAAAGCGGCTCGACCTGCTCCTTCAACGCGACGGCAAGGCCGCCGCCGTAATTTCCGCAGCATCGGAAGACTACGCCTGGCAGCTGGTGCGCGTGGTGCGGCGTTTTCTGGCGCACCCCACATGGCACGGCGTGCAGCGCATTGTGGTGGGCGGCGGCTTTCAGCAAAGCCTGGTGGGCGAGCTGGCCATCGACCGCGCGGCCGAACTGCTCTACCAGCAAAACGCCCGCGTGCATTTGATGACGCTGCGCCACCACCCCGACGAAGGCGGACTGATCGGCTGGGTGCACCTGGCGCCGCCCGAGCTGTTGTCGCAATACGGCGGTTTCCTGGCGGTAGACATTGGCGGCACCAACGTGCGCTGCGGCATTGTGCGGCCGCGCCTGAACAAGTCGCCCGACCTGTCGGACGTGCGCGTGGCGGGCCTGGAAAAGTGGGGCCACCGCGGCGACGACGATGTGACCCGCCGCGAACACCTGGTGCAGGGCATTGCCGCCATGCTGAAAAAACTCAAGCGTCTGGCCGACAGAAAAGGCATCACCCTGGCGCCGTTTGTCGGCGTGGCCTGCCCCGGCATGATCTGCGACGACGGCTCCATCGCCACCGGCGCGCAGAACCTGCCCGGCAACTGGGAAAGCCCGCGCTTTAACCTGGCGCACGACCTCAGCGAACTGCTGCCGCGCCAGGACGGCCGGACCACCCAGGTGCGGCTGCACAACGATGCCGTGGTGCAGGGCCTGTCTGAGCTGCCCTTCATGCAGGGCGTGAAGCGTTGGGCCGTGCTGACGGTGGGCACCGGGCTGGGCAACGCCAGCTTTGTCAACACCGGCCCGCAGGCAGCGACGCGCAAAGCCAGACGCTGACGTCGCGCGCCACCTTGCAATAATTCAAGAGAAAAAAGCCTGAAGCCCAATCAGTACGGGCGCAAGCAGCTATCTATTTAATAGCAACCTGGCGTGCACCCGCGCCGCGCTAGCGCGGTGAGATGGGCGCACCCACCACCACGCCCGGCACAACAGGCACGCTTTCCACCGTACCTTCAGGCTGCACACGCCGCGGCTGCTCGGGTGGAAGCACCACGCCCGGCGCACCGGGTGCAGGCGTGCCGTCTGCGGCAGGCCCGTTCACGGTGATGTATTTGATCACCGGCGCCGGCTGCCACACGCGCGGCGGGCCGCCGTCGGTAGACGGCGCGCCCAGTACGCTTTGCTGCCCCAAGGGCTGGGGCATGCCGCCGTCACCGGTCTGGCCTGGTTGGCGTTCCTGCGGCGGCTCGGCGCCATTGAACAGGGCCTCGATGCGCTGCCTCTCCTGGTCCGTCACGGCAGAACCCACGGGTGCGGGAAAGCGCAGGTTCACATCCACCACTTTCGCCTTGATGGCACCCTGGAAAAACTCACCCACCATCGGCAGCGCGCTGCGGGCGCCCTGCCCATAGCTGTCAGCCATGGTCACGCGGTTGTCGTTAAAGCCCACCCACGCGCCGGCCACCAGCTGCGGATGCATCATGATGAACCAGCCGTCGGTGTTGCCCTGCGTCGTGCCGGTCTTGCCGGCCACGTCGGCCTGTATGCCGTAGCGGCTGCGAATGGCGGCGCCCGTGCCCTGGTCAATCACGCCGCGCATCACGTCCAGCAGCGTCTGCGCCACGGTGGCCGGCATCACGGTTTCGGCCAGCTTGGGCTCAAACGCTTCCAGCACCTTGCCGTTGCGGTCTTCTACCCGCGTGACGATCACGGGCTCTATATAACGGCCGTCATTGGCCAGCGTGCCGTAGGCCGCCACCATTTCCCTCAGCGTGACAGGGCTGGTGCCCAGCGCGAGAGACGGCACTTCTTCCAGCTTGCTCTGGCGCACACCCATGGCCTTGGCCAGCCTGGCCACATTGGCCGGGCCCACCGCGTGCATGACCTGTGCGGTGATCGTGTTCTTGGAAAACATCAGGCCCTGGCGCAGCGTCATCATCTCGCCGCTGGGGCCACCGCCGTCGGTCGGCCGCCAGAAAGCGCCGTTGCCCAGCGGGATTTCCACCTCACCGTCCAGGTACACGTCGGACGGCTTGGCGCCGTTTTCAAACGCCGCGCCGTACACAAACGGCTTGAAGGTCGAGCCCGGCTGGCGGCGCGCCTGCTGCACGTGGTCGAACTGGTCGCGCGCAAAGTCGCGGCTGCCCACCCAGGCCCTGACCTGCCCGTTGGTTGGGTCCAGCGCCATGAAGCCCGCCTGCAGTCGCGTCTTGTCGTCCTTCAGGTTTTGCATGAACTCCGCGTCCGCCAGCAGCGTCTTGATGGCCTGGTCGTCGGCCTGCCCCTTGCTGCGCAGGGCTTTGTATTCGGCGGTGTCGCGTATGAAGGCCAGGGCCAGTTCACGCGGCGCGCCGCTCTTGGCCTTCCAGCCCGAGTTAAAGCGCCAGTCACCGGCCACCGTCTTTTGCAAGCGGTCTACCTGCACCGCCAGGGCCCTGTTGGCCATGTCCTGCAGGCGTGAATCAATGGTGCTGCGCAGCACCAGGCCGTCGGCATAAATGTTGTAGTCGTTGCGGTCGGCCCATTCAATCAGCCAGCGGCGCAGCTGCTGTGCCAGGTGCGGCGCTGAGCCCAGTTCTTCGTCCTGGCGTTCAAAGTCGATGCGCAGCGGTTTCTTTTTCAGCGCGTCCAGCTGGGCTGCGGGCAGCTTCTCGTGCTTGACCATCTGCGCCAGCACCGTGTTGCGGCGCTGCATGGCGCGCTCGGGGTTGGTCACGGGGTTGTAGTAGGCCGTGCCTTTGAGCATGCCCACCAGCGTGGCGCTTTGCAGCACGTCCAGCTCGTTGGCAGATTTGTCGAAATAAGTGCGCGCCGCCATTTCAATGCCGTAGGCGTTGTACAAAAAGGGCACGGTGTTGAGGTAGCTCTCCAGGATTTCCTCTTTGGAATAAACCGCCTCTATCTTGAAAGCTGTGATGGCCTCCTTCAGTTTGCGCGTGATCGACAACGAACGGCCTATTTCTTCCGGGTAGAGGTTGCGCGCCAGCTGCTGCGTGATGGTCGAGCCGCCCTGCGTCTTGCCGACGGCGGTGTGCAGCACGGCCGACACCGTGCGCTTGATGTCCAGGCCGTGGTGGTCGTAAAACCGGTGGTCTTCCGTGGCGATCAGCGCGTCCACCACGCTGGGCGAAATGTCTTCGAGCTTCACCCAGTCGCGGTTGGCCCGCTTGAACACCGCCAGCACCTGACCGTCAGACGACATCACCACCGAGGGCTTGGCGGTTTTGGCTTTCAGCAGGTCGTTGATGCTGGGCGTGAACGGAATCAGGATCAGCACATACAGCAGCACCAGCGCCGGAATGGCCGCCAGGGTCAGCAGCACGCCGCGTTTGGTGGGGTGGCGCAAGCGGTCAGGAATGGTGGCCGCAAAGTCGCGAAGTTGGGTCAGGAGCTGTTTCATCATTGCCTGCAAGTCTAAATGGGAGGCGTAAACGGGCCTGTAGGACTGCGGCGCTGCGAAAAACGCGCGCCATGGGGAAACGCCGCTTCGGCGGCTTGCAGGAGGCCTTTTTCAAGTACCAAATCGGCCTCAAGACCAGTGAAAACGGGCGCGAGCAGCTACTGTTTTAATAGCGGCATGCGGGGCAGTTTTGGTGGAATTTTGGGTCTGTTTTTGCCTCTTTTTTGCCTGTTTTCAGCCGTTGTGGGCCCTGCGAGCGCTTTTGGGCCAATTTCGTTGCCCACAGTGCCATTTTTATGCATTAAATCGGCCTTTAGCCCAATAAGTACGGGCGCGAGCAGCTACTGTATTGATAGCAATTTCAGCCTGCCCGCCATTTCGCCGCACGGAACTGAACCGGCACAGCGTCATCCAATCTTTCGCACCAGCGGCGTCGTCACTCGTAAGAAACGCCGCGCCACGCCGACCAACCTTCATGCCGCCTGTTCACGGCAAGCAATACAACAACCCACCGAAAGAGGCCAACGCATGATGACCCGCAGAAACTCCCTGCTCAAACTGGGCGCCCTCTCCGCCGCCATGGCCGCCGGCCTGCGCGGGCTGCTGGCGTCCGCACCCGCCCACGCGGCAGCGCGCGCTTATGAAGTCACCCGCACCGAGGCCGAGTGGCAAAAGCTGCTGCGGCCCGACCAGTACCGCGTGCTGCGCAAGGCCGGCACTGAAACGCCCTTCACCAGCCCGCTCAATAAAGAAAAGCGCGCCGGCGTTTTCAGCTGCGCCGGTTGCGACCTGCCGCTGTTTTCATCCGCCACCAAATTTGACAGCGGCACCGGCTGGCCCAGCTTCTGGCAGGCCATGAGCAACGCCGTGGTCGAAGAAACCGACACCACCCTTTTCATGAAACGCACCGAAGTGCTGTGCCGCCGCTGCGGCGGGCACCTGGGCCATGTGTTTGACGACGGCCCCAAACCCACCGGACTGCGCTATTGCATGAACGGCGTGGCCCTTAACTTCAAGGCAGCCTAAAAATGAACAAATACCTTTTCGCACTGGGCGCTGTGGCATTGGCCACGTGGGCATTCATTGGCGGGGGCATGGGCACTAGCGCCCGCGCCGCGGAAGAAAAAGCCGTGAAGCTACCCGCACCGGCCGTTGACGCCACGGCCACCGCACAGGCAGGCACCGCCACCGCAGTGTTTGCCGGCGGCTGCTTCTGGGGCGTGCAGGCCGTGTTTCAGCACACCGACGGCGTGCTCAATGCCGTCTCGGGCTATTCAGGCGGTGAGAAAGCCACCGCCACCTACGAGCAGATCGGCTCGGGCCGCACCGGCCACGCCGAGGCTGTGCAAATCACCTACGACCCAAAAAAGATCAGCTACGGCAAGCTGCTGCAAATCTACTTTTCTGTGGCGCACGACCCCACCACGCTCAACCGCCAGGGTCCCGACAGCGGCACGCAATACCGTTCTGCCGTGTTCTACAAAGACGCCGAACAAAAGAAGGTGACCGAAAGCTACATCGCCCAGCTCGACGCCGCCAAGGCCTTCCCGAACAAGATCGTCACGCAGCTCGCGCCGCTGGCCGCCTTTTACCCCGCGGAGGCCTACCACCAGGACTACGCCACCCTGCACCCGAACCAGCCTTACATCGCAAGGTTTGACCTGCCCAAGATTGCCAACCTGAAGACCGTGATGCCCGAGGTCTACCGCGAAAAGCCCGTGCTGGTGTCGCAGGCCGGCAAGTAAGGCAAGCGCCCCGTTCGGCGGGAACATAGGTCGCGCAGGGCGTAGGCCATACCCCCGACTTGCGCCAATGCGCGCTATTCCTTCGCCGAAACCCCTCAAGTCGGCAATGGCCTACAAACATGGTGGGCCAGGCGCGCTAATGTGGTCTTTTACCTTAGCAGGCAAGGAGTAAAAGACCATGACCAATACCGATAGACCCCAATCACATGCAGGTGAACAGCCTGAGCGCATCAACCTGAATGACAAAGCCACCACCGCGGAGTGGCTCAAGAAGCTGGACATCACCCAGGAGCAGCTTCGTGAAGCCGTAGCCGCCGTGGGCGACAAGGCCACCAACGTAGAGATGCACCTCAAGGGCGCCCGCAGCACCACCAATGCAGACCACGTGCGCGAGTTGAGTACAGACAAGTGAGCTTGATGGCGGCGCGCATTGCCGCCAAAATGCCAGAGAGATACCACCCTTCACCGCCGTTCACCGTGTTCAGCGCATGCAGCAAGATGCGCAGGAGGTTTTGCCATGGCATTGCAGACGCCCGCTTCATCCCACGCTCCTCAACAATCAGGCCCAACCCAGGTCACCCGGCGCACCGCGCTGGCGACCTTGCCCAGCTTGGCGGCTCTGGCCGGTTTGAGTTTGCCGGCCGCCACACATGCGCAAACACCCGGCACCGTCCGCCTGCAATCGTGGCCGCTGAACGCCCGCACCTTCACCGGCATTCACGACATCGCACCCGCACCTGATGGCGGCGTGTGGTTCTCGGCCCAGCGCAGCGGCCACCTCGGCTGGTTTGACCCACGCACCGGCAAGTCAGACCTGGTGGCCTTGGGCAATGGCTCATCACCCCACGGCGTGATTGCCGGGCCCGACGGCGCAGCCTGGCTGACCGACGGCGGGCAAAACGCAATAGCCCGCGTGGCCTGGCCCACGCGTGAAGTCAAGGTCTTCCCCCTGCCCGCCGGCACACCGTACGCCAACCTCAACACCTGCGCTTTCGACGGCGACGGCAACCTCTGGTTCACCGGGCAAAGCGGCTACGTCGGAAAGGTCGATGTGCGCAGCGGCACCGTCACCGTGAAAGAATCTCCCCGCGGCCGCGGCCCCTACGGCATCTGCGCCACACCCAAAGGCGACGTGTGGTGGTGCTCACTGGCCGGCTCATTCATCGCGCAGCTCGACCGCAAGACAGGCGAATCACGCATCGTCGAGCCACCCACCCCACGCCAGGGCGCCCGCCGCGTCTGGTCAGACAGCAGGGGCCGCATCTGGGTGTCGGAATGGAATAGCGGCAACCTCACAATGCACGACCCCGCACTGGGCACAGGCGCCAACAGCTGGCGCGCCTGGAAGGCACCCGGCACCGAGCCGCATATTTATGCCGTGTATGTGGATCACAAAGACATCGTCTGGGCCTCAGAGTGGAGCAGCAACGCCCTCTTGCGCTTTGACCCGGCGACAGAGAAGTTTGAAGTGATCACCATGCCGCGTGCTGCGGCGAGTGTGCGGCAGATATTGGGCAGGCCTGGGGAGGTTTGGTTGCCTGAGAGTGGGACGGAGTTTGTGACGGTGGTGAAGACTGCGTGAAAGTAGATTGAGCTGCGCCACAAAGTGGGCTAAATTTGATCTCTTGGCTCAGCCTACAAATGAAAGAGGGCTGTTCAATGTACGGAATATGTTTAGATATCCGCCGATCGCCAGCCAAATGAGCAATGCAGCCAGCCCCCAATAAAACCCTACTTTGACCGTCCCCAATAGACCAACAGCATTATTTCCCCAGCTACCTAAGACACTGCGATTCTCCCGTTCGTCGATTTCAGTCAATTTGCTCTCGCGTAACGTGATTAGCGGTATCCAGTACTTAGCCATGAACTCATCTCCATCAAAGTACAAGCTATGTCCGCCCTTGAAGTATCTATTCATCAAGGTTTGATCATTGAAGCCGTGAAATCCATCCCTGCCGGCCATTCCTGTGCCATACACAAAGGCTTCACTCAACCACAGAACTTTGTCATCCGCGCCACAGTCATTGACAATTCGGATCCGAGTATCTCGAGTTAAAAATCGCCAATCAAATCCTGACTCCAAGACACTACCAGACAGTACAAGTGTGGTTGGAGGAAAAGGAACTTCAGAATTAACGAGTTGTTTCAAAGCATGAGCGACAAGATACGTACCGAAGCTATGGCAAAAAATGAATAACGTTTGACTCTGCGCCGCCTCAATTGCAGGTTTAAGCCGATCACGCAGTCGTCTCACCTGATACGTCCGCACAACAGGAATGAGAAAAAGTAGACTTGAGAAGTACCCAAATTTGTACGTATGAAAATTTACCTGATCGGTATTTTTTTCCACCAAATTTCTCAACCTTACTTGCCACTGTCCAAAAGTCCGTATGCCATGAACACTAATCAACGTTGCTTTAGCTCCATTGAGGACACGTGACAATTTAGAGGCTCCCGTATATGAGAGGGAATCCCCAATTTGTCGTTTCCAAACATCTGAATTGGAAGGAGCTTCTATGACAATGAGGCAATTCTTTTCGAACTCACGCCGAAATCCTCCGATGTCGTCAAGATGGCCTGTAATACCAATAATTTTTTCGGGCTTCTTTAAGTATGCGTTCCTATTCAATTGCTCTATGAGTTGAAGACTTACCTTTGCGTCGCTTTTCGCATTTAGCCTCTTCGGAAGCACAACATCTAAGACGAGCACATCGAAGTACATGACCTTAAGTAGCTTTTTGGCGTCATCGAAATGCAACGCCTTAAAAATATCGGCTGCTGGAATTGAAAAATAGGCTTCGAGATAAATCTTAAGGCCATCACTGCGCTTCTCATCATCATCAACTATTAGTATCTTCACTGTCCAGAACCTCTAAAACTTTGGATATTTTCTCTTTCCACGCACTTTGAGAGCTGTTGTAATAAACCAAGCCTAAGTAGAGGTTTTTAAACTCAGCACTCAGTTCAATATCTAGCGTTTCAAGCGTGTGAGATGTCTGGCCGTCGCCAAAAGCGTCGTACTGCGTTAGAAAAAGCACTCTCGCTTGAGAACCTTTTCTCAGCGCCTTACGAGCAACCTCACGCCCCCCAAGAGTACGAAAACGTCCACCAGATTCCTTCGGTGATTTGTCGTAGGTTGGCAAACTCATATCCATAAGGATAAGACGATACTCATCAGAAGCTACGCATCGGCACCCTGAGGTAAATGATTGAGCCTCTGTCACAACCCAAGAGCTCCATGATTCCGACAAAAAAGTCAAAACCCGCTCACGTTTATGCCTGTTGTCTTCAACCAATAGGATGTTTTTTTTCATAAGTGATTTCCACTTCAAAGGACTGCCCAACTATAGATAACCCCACATTAAAACGGTCACTAATTAAGCGAAGCTGATTGAAAACTTTGCTCAATCCACTTCCTCCTTCTGTACGCATTAACCCCAGCGATTTAGAAGATCGCATCCGCTTATCAAGCGTCCGCACATAGTCAGGCGTGCATTCCGCCAGTCTTGCAGGGGACAGGTCATTACATATTCGAAGAGACCAAGTCAAGTTATCCCCGCACTCAATAATGCGCACGGTAGTAGATCCGCCAAAGCCGCTCTTTCGACAGCAATTTTCAAACAGGTTAACCAACACGACGATGAAGGCCTTGACCTGCTGCCCTTCGAGCTTCATTGATGCTGCGGTTTCAGCTGCTTGTATATCTACGTTTAACGTCATGCCTCTTACACGCGAGAAGCATTCAATAGATATATCCAAAATATCGACCATGTAGCGATCACTATCAAATCCCCCCTCATTTCGCTTGAACCACTCAGATGCTGTGGTGATGTCTTCCTGTATATCTCTGCGCACTTGAACTATTGCTGTCATTAACTCCAGCATTGCGGCGTTCTTCTTCGCATCCGTGATTCGCTGAAGAAGCTCATCAAAAAGTTGCCCCACTTCTTGCTTGAAATCAACATTTAAACGCTCTCGCATTTCAATCAGTGCAGCTTCTGTTTCAGCCCACAGCCGCAAAATGCAAAAGTCCACAAATTCTTCTGCATTTGCTTTTGACGCAATCGGATGAAATTGGGAAAACTCGCTCATATATAAAGCGTAGCGAAATGCTCGATCTGGATACTCGCTTACCTCCGATGTAACCTTCATCCATTCTTCAGCCCTGGATATGAGTGCATTCAAGCTTGTGGAGAACCAGGTCAGGTGTCCGTCTACCTCTTCAAGAATGTCCCCGTTGAGCAAGGAGTTAGCCTGTAGCCAATACTCGTTCCTCTTATATTTTCCCGAATCATCTATTTCTGTAATGAGGTGTCGATCTTCAAGTCTAGAACGGATTAAGTTCGAAAAAAATCCATGCCGAATCTCTGTGCTGAGGTTCTTATCTAGTCCATACTTCTCGTCATTTAGAAAGCCATCTCTGATGAGATTCAACAGTCTCAGTAACGTGGTGTTTCGATCTCCAACGACCAAAGCTTGAATCGTCTCCTCCTCCGAATCTTCCACGCCGACTCTGATAACTTTTTCTTCTCTGTCGCTACTGAAAGATTTATACAGTTGCAGCAACGACGAGACATCCTCTAATAGTTTTCGCTTAATGGCCGCCGTATTGACATCAATCTTGCTTTCGTTGAACTCTGTAGCTCCTGCATCGATAACAACTTGCCCGACAATTTCATCTACTTCTTGGCTATGTGCTTCGGGATCGATGGCTCCGTGATCCTTTAGATAATCGAGAATTCGCACCCTTTCCGACCGCAGATCATTACTGTCTTCAAAGCATCCTAGAAAATCCATTGCATCCAATGTCGAGACATCTCTTAGCAACACTACAGAGAGAGCGTCGTTCATATCCAACATCTCTAGAAGCGCAATTGGTCTATCAATGCCTCGAGTTGATAAGAACTCCTCATAGGTTTCATTGAGTACATATTCTTTCCGCTTGTCGATACGCTTCGCATAAAAATACGAGATGATTACCGCTTCAATATCTGACAGGCGAGAGGTTTCAACTTGACTAAGCATCTCCTCCATCGGCAGCGCAACGTAGGCATGTGGATTTGAAGCTACAGCGCGTGCTCCAAATTTCACTAGAGAATCATAAGCATTGGAGGATAAATAGTACGCGGCTGCGAGCTCAAGATGGTCCTTCTTCAGCGGGGAAAGCTCAGAGTACCTAATCAGCAAATTCTCTATGTGAGCCGGCTCAGCCTCTTTCCAGGTTTTTCTGATCTCTTGCTTTAGACGTCGATGCTCAGGCATCCGCGACACTTCAGATGCATACGCGTAATCCAGCGCAGGTTCGGTTGAAACCAACAGCAAGGAACTCAAAGGAGTACCTTGTTCTGTTCCATTGCTGGCATATTTGGCCAGCTCACTTCGTCGCTCACGAGTTAGCCGATACGGTAAAGCCTTATATAGACTTAATTGAAGATGACCAGAACTATTGAAGCCGTTTAAGGTAATAACTTGAGCAAGATAGTCATCCTCCAGTTTCCCCGGTTGAGACTCTAATTTGTAAATCTGCTCAAGAATGGAAATTAGTTGAGCAAGAGGCGAACTTCGGTCTAATAAGGCCCATACTCCGCCGCAAGCGCTTGCTTTGGCCAGCAAATTCAACGGGGCGAACAGCACTCCAGATCCGCCGAAATTCTCGCTGAAGAGCTGAAACATATCGCCATAATTTTCTAACTCATAGAAGGTAATCAATTCGGCCAGAACTCTCTCTTCATGCTGAACTGATGCCTGAAGAGTTGCCATTCCGATTGGAAGATTTAGCCTTCTCAACTCCGATTGCAGAAGACTCATTGCCTCTGGAATCTCCTCACCTGACGCTCTTAGCTCCGCAATCAAAGCCTCAAGAAGGCACACCTGATCCACTACGGGCAGCGTCTGAATTAATGTTAGGCAGGACAAACCGCGGCTGATTGAACTCATTGATGTCGGAATGAACATCAACGAGAAAAGTTCTGACCAATCTTGCTGTTGACCTTCCGCCAGTTCCTCCACCGTGGATGTAACTATCTTGCGAAGGTGAAGAAGTGGATCACTTGCCAAAAGTAAATACCAGCTAAACACCATGGTAATGAAGCCTGAATCAGTGCGCGCCTTACATTCAGCCGCGAACTTTTCCATTTCATCCAATCTCCCCTGTTTCGAGAGAAGAACCATCTTCGACCTTACATACCAAAGTGACTCGCCGCAGGAGCTTTTTACTTTCTCAGCGAAAGCTTCTGCTGCAGAAAAATCACCGAGCAAAAAAGCTCGCTCATATTCACGCCTATGCGCGTAGAAGGATGTGATTTTTTCTCGATTACCAAAAATGATCCCACGATATATAGCGACGGCACGGTCCGCGGAAATGGTTGCTCGAACAATCTTTTTATCTAGGAAATCCTCTATGCGTTCTGCTTCACTATTGAATACACCTCTAAAACGGGACTTCTCAAACAGCGTTCGAAATCTCCCCTCGAACTGGGACTCTTTCTCAAACGAAATGAAAGTAGCAACAACTTTTATGTATTGATCCTGCGTCAAAACACTGGCAGCAATAGGATTAGCCAATGTGTTGTAGGGATCCGAAAGTGCGGCATTAGTTCGCCGACGAATTAGTTTCATTAGACAACCTGCCATCGACGTTAAATAGAAATCAAGCAAGTCAAATATACGACCTAACTTGCATGTTATGTCTGGTGCGCAGAACTAGTGCCTCTTACGTATGCATCGTTATTCAAACTCACGTTGAACGCAACGGCACAAATACCTAAACTCGGTCTACGCCGGCCTTTCGCAGCCTCAACACCCAGGCAAAGTAAACCCCCTCCACCGCCATCACCGCCCCACCCAGCGCCACCACCCGCACTGCTCCCAATGCGGTCAATCAAACTGGCAGCCAGCACCACACCGATGGACTACCCCAGGAACAGGAAAGAAGCAAACATCGAGACGGCCGTGCCGCGCGCATGGAGCGCCATCTGCGTCGCGTTGGCCCGCATGGCGGCGATGGCGATTTAGCCCATACCGCCTTCTTGGCCCGCCAACTAAGGCTTCACCGGGCCCTTGCGCATGGTGGCAACCTGCCCTGCCATGGATTTCTCAAAGTCCCAGGCTGGAGAACCAATAAGTGCGGGATAGGCAGCGCAACGCTCTCGGGCCCGCGCGGGATCGCTCGAAAACATGGTGCGCCTTTGTTTGGCCTTGAAGGCAACAAGCTTTTGATCGAGTAGCGCACGAAACGCATCGGCCTTTGCCTGATCACCTTTGGTCTCCCGCTCAATCATGGCCGACATATTGCCTTCCATTTCTTGCAGAAGGGGCGCCGACTTTGCCCGCCAAGCGGCGAAAGCGGCTTCATTTTTGGCCTTGTGTTCCGGAAATTCTTCGGCGCACAGGTCTTTGATGACTCCCAACGTTTGAGCCGCGCCAAACAACTGGGAGAGATCGTTCTCATAGTTTCCTGAAGCAGCCCCAAATTGCGCATGAGCCGCGGGGGTAAAACCGAGCACCATGAGTGTGATGATTCCAGCACTGAAAAACGAGTGGGTCATATTCGATACTTTCAATTGAAATTCTCCAGAGTCTATTGAACTTGCAAAGATGACTTGCTGTCTCGCCTTTTCAGCACCCAGGCAAAGTAAACCCCCTCCACCGCCATCACCGCCCCGCCCAACGCCACCACTGCGCTGCTCCCAATGCGGGCGATCAAACTTGCAGCCAGCACCACGCCGATGGACTGGCCCAGGAACAGGAAAGAAGCAAACATCGAGACGGCCGTGCCACGCGCGTGCGGTGCCATCTGCGTTGCGTTGGCCTGCATGACGTTGTGGAACATGAAAAAACCAAACCCGCCCACCAGGCTGGCCGGAATGGCCGGGGCCCAGTGCGGGGTGTAGGCCAGCACCAGGGCGCTGACGCCGATCATCGCGCCACCCAGAATCACCAGGCCGTGCTGGCCGAAGCGGCGTATCAGCGGGCGGCCTGCGGCCATGTAGCCGACGCCGCCCAGTCCGAACAGCGCCACGATGGCGCCTGACACCGAGAGCGACAAGCCCAGGGCATGGTGCAGGTGCGAAGCCCAGATGGCCAGCACGCCAAAGCCGGCGGCGCCCTCTATCACCGCCATGATCAGCACGACGCGTGACCAGCGGCCGGTAATGATTTCCAGCGCTTGGGTTACGAAATGGGTGCGCTGCACGGGCTGGCGGGGTGCGGCGGCGGGGTCTTTGCCCTCGGCGCGCTGCGCGGCATTCTGGCGGCGCAGGTCAAGGTACATCAGCGTACCGACCACGGTAAACAGCACCGTCATGAAAACAAAGGACCAGCGCCAGCCAAGCGCATCGGTCAGCAGGCCGCCAATCAGCTGGCCGCACACAATGCCCAGCGTGCTGCCCAAGCCGGTGCGTGTGAGCATTTCCTGCAGCTGGTCGGCGGGCACGTTGTCGCCCACCCAGGCCATGCCCAGCGGAATCAGCGCCGCTGCGCCCAGCGCCATCAGCAATCGGGCAAACAGCAGCGCATCAAGGCTGTGCGCAAACACGGCCAGCAGGCTGCCAACGCTGCAGCCCAGCGTGGCAAAGGTGACCACACGAAACTTGCCCAGCCTGTCGCCCAGCGGTCCGTAAAAAAGCTGCGACGCGCCATACGTCATGGCAAATATCGACACGACCTGCGCGGCCTGGGCCAGGCTGACGGCAAACACGCGCGAAAGCTCGGGCAGCATGGCGTCGCAAATGCGCTGGGCCATCATGCTGGCGAAGGTGCCGAAGGAAAGAAGAAGGATGGAGCGCCGGACGGCGGGGGAAATGCTGGCGTGGGTAGCGCTGTGCGCGGCGGCAGGAGTCATGAAGGTAAACAGGCCCGGCAGCTGCTATATGGCCAACTTGGAAGCAGATTTCCATTGCGCAATACGGGTCATGTGGTACTGCAAATAGAAGGTGCTGAAGAGGAAAGTCATGGCCGCTGAAAGCTCAAGCTGCATGGGTTCAATGCTGTTGTAGTGGTTCAGCATGGACCTGCGGATGGAATAAGCCCCGAAATAGAAGATCACATACGACACGAGCATCAAAAGAAAGCCAACCCCCTTGAGGTTGTCTGAGCCTTCAAACAGTATCTGGGCAAAGATGGCCAGTGGGACATAAATGACGAATTGGGTCGTCGCATTCGACGCCGGATTGATTTTTCGCACCCAGGTGGATTGGACGAACATCCAGACGATCATGAAGACCCCAAGCGTGAGGAGCGTAAACAGCAGCACCAGGGCCCAATGCAATTGGGGTGGCGCGGGGTAAGCGTTTCCATTCATACCGCCGCCTGTTGGCCCGGGGTTTGCCAAAGGGTCCTGCTGGTCTTCGTTCATAAGCTCCCTCTTTTCCTTTTTCTAATCTATCCAGGCCACTTCGCTCAACCCATGGCCTCCAACTGCTATTTGACGGCGGCCGCGCGGCGAACGTCGGTCACCACTTTGTCCAGCGTGGCGACCAGTGTGGTCTGCACATTGTCATCTGAGACCCGGCCCTGGAATCGCTCAGAGCCGATGGCGAAGAATGGCTCTGCATCGACCATGCCCTGGATGCTGATGTGCACGACTTTTTCGCTTCTTGAGCTTTCAATGCCCTTGATCAGCAAAGCCGTGAATATGCCGCCGCCAGCCGCTGCAAGGCCAGCCTGGTTCAACGTGACAGGGGGAGCGTACACGTTGACGACAAACTCGCTCAGGGTGATCTTCCTTCCCTGGAGTTCGGCTGCCAGGTTGTTGTGCAGCCAGGCCTTCATGAGTGCGGGTGCGTCCGGCGAGAGGTTGTCGTCACCAAAATAGTTGTTGAAGCCGCCATTGTTGTCTACAGCCCTGGAGACACGCGTTTCAGCGGCACGGTCATCGACAAACCGGAAACCGGTGGTCTCAGGCGCCTGCACCGCCAGTTTGGGTGAAAGTTTTACAGCGGAAGTGGCGCCGCAAGCGGCGAGAAAAAGGGCCACGCAAACGGGCAGGACAAGGCGGACGAGGCGCATAAAAGCTTTCGAAAAAAAGAACGGGTTGAAATAAATGAGTTTGCGTAGCAGCTCAGCGAACGGTGGTCATTTGTTTGTGTGAGCTTGCCCGGGCAGGCTATTTCATCTGCGCCTGAATCTGAAGATACACCGGGTCTTGCAGCCAGTCGGCGACGCTTTTGGGAAACGGTTTAATGGCGGTGCGCGGCAACACGATGTCAGGCTGGGCATTGTCAGGCGCAAGCGCCTTGCCCGACGGCAAACCCAGCAAGCCGATCTCATAACGGATGCCGGCCGTGCCACGGCCCTCTTTCACGCGTTCCAGCACGTCGATACCAAAGTCGGACGCGTCGGGCGGCTGCCCCACCAGCACCGCGCCATTGAGTTCGCGCAAGGCACTGGCCAGCCAGGCGGCGCCGCTGCCGGTTTCTCCATCGACCAGCACCACCCACTTTCCGGAGACCAGCCACTCACGTAACTCAATCACGCCGGTGGAGTCCAGGCCCTTGACCGCATTCATGCTTTCAGTGGCCGAAAAAGGCCGGGCAAGATCGCTGCCGGGGCGGTGCTGCACGGCATGCCAGGCGCCCGCCTTGCTGTGCTTGCCCAGCAAGGCAAGCACCCACTGAACATTCACCAGCCTGCCGCCAGGGTTGCCCCGCAAATCCAGAACGCGAACCCCGCTGCTGTCAGTGGGCTGCCCGCGCAAGCCTTTCATGAGACGGACCGGCGTGTCTTCAAAAAACCCCGCCAGGCGAATGTAGAAGTGACCAGGGGCCTGCCCCACCACAACGGTCTGGTCCTGAACCGTTGGCGCGCGGGCGATGCTGCGGCTTTGAGATGGTTCACCCGGGCGCTGCGAAACCAGTTGCACCGGCATCGCTGCAGGGTGGCGCAGCAATCCAAAAAGCTCGCTGGCGCCCATGCCCGCAAGAGGCAGGCCGTCGAGGCTGACAAGCACGTCGCCGGGCTGCAAGCCCGCCGCTGCTGCAGGGCTGCTCGCAATCGCCTCCCGCACCACCCACTGGCCATCAAGGCGAGCCAGGATCAGCCCAGGATCGAAAGCGCTTCCCGTGTTCCACTCTTTGGCTTCCACCGGGGTGTAATAGCGGCCACGCGGCCCCATAAGCTTCATCATGCGGCGTTTGCATTGCAAGGCCAGCTCGTTAGCCTCGGCCTCGGGCACCAGCTGCCACTCGGTGGCCAACTCCAGAATTACACGGTGGAGCTGGCCCGGGTCATTGGGTACGACGTTGAATTCTGGTGATGGTTTTTTTTGGGTGCAGGCTTCGTACAGCTGCGCATAGCTGTACACCGCCAGCGGCTCGCGATGCATGACCAGTATCAGCTCAGCCACCTCCACCGTATTGCGTATTACCGGCTGGGCCTGCGCGGGCGCAGCCACCAGCAACGCCAGGGTAGCCAGCAGTCCGGCTGCTTGTTGGCGCTTTATCACAAGGCCTTGCCCAGCCGCCCCACACCCTCTTCAATCTTCGCCACATCCGCGGTGGCAAAGCTCAGCCGCAGCGTGGCCAGGTCCGGGTTGCTGGCGTAGAACGGTGCGCCGGGCACAAAGGCCACGAGTTGCTCAATCGCTTTCTTGGCGAACTCGCCGGCGTCTTTGCTTTTGCCGCCCGCGCCTGTCAGGCGGGCCCAGAAAAACAAGCCGCCTTGCGGCTGGGTGAATTCAATGGCGTCGCCGAGCTCGCGCTTGAGCGCTGCGCCCATGGCGTTGGCGCGCTCGCCGTAGACCTTGCGCACATGAGTCAGCGTGGCGGGCATGCGGCCGGCCTTGAGGTATTGCGCGGCGGTTGCCTGGGCGAAGGTGCTGGTGTGAGCGTCGCTGAACTGTTTGCACATGGTGGCCTTGGCCAGCAGTTCGGCGGGGGCGATCATCCAGCCTACGCGGAGGCCGGGGCTCAGCACCTTGCTGAGTGAGCCGCAGTGGGCCAGCAGCTCGCGGCTGCCGGGCACGCCGGCGCTCAGGGCCAGCAGTGAGGGTGGTGGTGCCTCGCCGAAGTAGAGGTCGCCGTAGGGGTCGTCTTCGACGATCAGCGTCTGGTATTTGACGGCCATCTCGAGCACCTTCTTGCGGCGCTCGAGGCTGAGCAGCGCGCCGCTGGGGTTGCCGAAGGTGGGAATCAGGTAGACGAACTTGGGCTTGTGCTGGGCAATGAGTTGTTCGAGCTCGTCGGTTTTGACGCCGTGGGCGTCAATCGGGGCGCTGATGAGCTCTGCGCCGTAGAGGCGAAAGCACTGAATGGTGGCGAGGAAGGTGGGGCCTTCGACGATGACCTTGTCGCCGGGGGAGATCATGGTTTTGCCGAGCAGATCAAGCGCCTGCTGGCTGCCGGTGGTGACGATGAGGTTTTCGGGGGCGACGTCTTTGGCGCCCTTGGTGGCCATAAAGGCGGCGAGCTGTTCGCGCAGCGGGCCGTAGCCTTCGGTGGCGCCGTATTGCAGCGTGCCGCCGGGTTCTTCGTTCAGGGCCTTGTTGCTGGCCTCCTGGATGCCGGCCACGTCGAACATGGCGGGGTCCGGAAAGCCGCCGGCAAAGCTGACAATGCCGGGCTTGCCCAGCAGTTTGAAGAGTTCGCGGATGGCGGAGGTTTCAACGTTGTTGAGGCGGTCGGCAAATTGCAGTGGCATGGGGGTCTCGCTTTCTGTTTTGTATTGTCGCCAATTTGCGCGCAGGTTTCCTGCGGCCTGGGCCGCCGGTTGCCCTGCAGTCGCAGGGAAGTTGACAGAGTAACAATCTAGAGTAATACTCTAGTCATGAGTTCTGCCACACCCCCTGCCGCTGCCACCCTCTCTACCCGGGAGCGCCTGTTGGACGCCGCCACCAAAGTGTTCCTGGCGCACGGCTTCACGGCCGCCTCGATGGACATGGTTCGCCAGGAAGCCGGCGTGAGCAACGGCAGCCTGTACCACCACTTCCCCACCAAGGCACAGCTGGCCGATGCGCTGTATGCCCACACGCTGCGCGATTTCCATGCGGCGCTGATGCAGCCCATCAGCGGCAAGGCCTCGGCCCAGGCCGGCGTCAAGGGCCTGATGCGCGCGTACATCCAGTGGGTGCTGCAACACCCCGACCAGGCACGGCTGCTGCACACGCTGCGGCGCGGCGGCGACATGGCAGGCGGCGCCGAGATCGACGCTGCCAATGAGCAGGCCTTTGCCACCCTGAGGGCCTGGGTAGCGCAGCAGGTGGAGGCCGGCGAGATGCGGGCCATGCCTTTTCACCTGTGGATGGCGCTGATGTTTTCACCGGCGATGTCGCTTACGCAGGGCTGGGTCAGCCAACCCACCCCGGCCGTCACACCCAAAGTGAGGGCCGCACTGGAACACGCGGCCTGGATGGCCGTGGCGCCCTGAAACACCTTCCCGATTTCAACAAGGAGTAGCTGCATGAAAGTCGTAAATGTTCATCAACGTTTGCTGCACGCCAGCCCGGAGCAGGTGGGCGCGCTGATTGATTCGCTGGGCTCGCCGGCCGATGCCTTGTGGCCCGGCAAGGTCTGGCCGCGCCTGAAGTTCGACAGGCCGCTGGCCGTGGGCGCCATCGGTGGGCACGGGCCCATCCGCTATGTGGTGGAGGCCTACACACCGGGGCAGTCCGTGCGGTTTCGCCTGACCGCACCGGCGGGATTTGACGGCTGGCACGGCTTTGAGGTGCTGGACGCCACGCCCGCGCATTGCGTGCTGGAGCACCGCATCGAGATGAAGGCGCGCGGCACGGCCCTGCTCTTCTGGCCGCTGGTGATTGGGCCCCTGCACGATGTTTGCGTGGAAGACGTGCTGTCGCAGGCGCAGCTCTCGCTGGGCAATGAGCCCCGGCCAGTGCCGTGGCCGGCCTATGTGCACCTGCTGCGCTGGCTGGTGTCGGGCGGCAGGCGGTTGACCCCGCCGTTTTCGCGCAGCCAGCATGCCCGCTGACTTGCTGGCCTGGGGCCGCCAGGTGCTGGGCCAGCAACCCTTCAGCGCGATGCTGAACGCGCAGCTCGATGCCTTTGCGCCCGGCGGCGCGGAGCTGTCAGTGCCTGTGGTGCCCGGCCTCTTGCAGCAGCACGGCTTTGTGCATGGCGGTGTGTTGTCCTATCTAGCAGACAACGCGCTGACGTTTGCAGGCGGCTCGGTGCTGGGCGACTCTGTCACGTCAGAGTTCAAGATCAACTACCTGCGGCCGGCCAAGGATGCCGACCGCCTGCTGGCCGTAGCCACGGTGGTGGGCAGTGGCAAGACCCAGGCGGTATGCCGATGCGATATTTTCTTGCTGCGCGGGGAGGAGCGCATCTTGTGCGCAGCGGCGCAGGGCACGATACGCAAAGCGGGCTAGCCACAGCAACACGGCGCCGCTGGCGCTAGACTTGCCGGCATGCCTTTGACCCAGACGCAAGAGCTCGCGCCCAACCCGAACCAGCATGCCTACATCGCCCGCATCAACCGGGTGGTAGACCACGTCAGCGCCAACCTGGACGGCACACTGGACCTGCAAACGCTGGCCGATGTGGCGCACTTTTCACCCTGGCACTTTCACCGCGTGTTCCAGGCGGTCACGGGCGAAACCCTGGCCGACTGCGTGCGCCGCCTGCGGCTGGAGTCGGCAGCCCAGCAACTCATTTTTTCACCGCAGACCGCGCTACAAATCGCGCTCGACACGGGCTTTGCTTCTGCGGAAGTATTCAGCCGTGCCTTTCGCGCCCACTTCGGCACAACGCCCACGGCCTGGCGGCGTGGCGACTGGCGTGACTGGGCAACGCGCCACGTGCTTGAACATGGCAAGAATCATCAAGCCCATCACAAGCCGAATCAAGACTCCATCATGGCGCTGTTTAAAGATAGAACCCTCTGGCCCGTGGGGCCGGTTTTATCTGAAAGAGGCTTGAACATGCACATTGAACTGAAGACCCTTCCGGCCATGCGCCTGGCTTACATGCGCAATACCGGCCCTTATGGCGACCAGGTGGCGCAACTGTGGCAACGCTTTGTCGCCTGGTGCGGCCAGCACGGCCACATGAACCCGCGCCCCAGGATGTACGGCATCAGCCAGGACAACCCCGAGATCACGCCCGCCGACAAATGCCGCTACGACGCCTGCATTGAAGTGAACGAGGCTTTCAAACCACAAGGCGAGACAGGCGTGCAAAACTTTGGCGGCGGGCGCTATGCCTGCGGCCGTTTCACCGGCAAGCCGGGCAATGAAGTGCACGAAGCCTGGACGCACATGTTTGCCGAGTGGCTGCCGCAAAGCGGCTACCAGCCGGACAACAAACCGGCGTTGGAGTTGTATGAAGAAGACTTTGTAATGGACCCGAAAACGGGAAACTTCAGCTGCTGGCTGTGTGTACCGGTCAAGGCGCTATAGCCCCTGTAGCGGCAGCAACTTGCCTTCGGCCGCAGAAGGCGGCGCAATGCGCAACAGGCGTGACAGCGTGGGCGCGATGTCCACCACTTCCACCCGCGCATCGACGCGGCCGGGCTTTATCCAGGCGGGGCCGTACATCAGGATGGGCACTTGCGTGTCATACGGATGCGGGGAACCGTGGGTGGCAACCGTGTTGCCGAACATCCAGCCGGGCTTGAGTGAATACTGCACATCGCCCGACACATCGGCGTGCCAGGACTTGCGCAGCTGGTCGAAGAACGGCGCGCCCACTCGGCTGCCGCTTTGCAGTTCGCGGCGGGTATAGGCCGCGACAAATCCGGGCTCTGCCAGCAGCAGGGTACGGGCTTCTTCTGCCAGGGCATTCGGGTCTGCCTGTTTTTGTGCGATGAGTTTTTTGTCGAACAGCACGCTGGAGCCCGAGAAGCCTGCCGCCCATTTGCCTTCGCCGAACCGCTTTTGCAGGCCGGTGTTGACGCGCCCCAGCACCTGGCTGCTGTTGACGCGCCCGGCTTCACGGCCCTGGCTGGCGAGGTGGTCGGGTGACGGCATGAAGCCGTGGTCGGCCGTCAGCATGACGAGGTAGTTGTCTTTGCCGACGCGGGCGTCCAGGTCCTGGAAGAAGGCCTGCAGCATGCGGTCGAGTTGCAGCAGGTGGTCGTGCGACAGGCGCGACTCGGCGCTGAAAGCGTGGTTCACGTAGTCGTGGCCCGAGAGGCTGACCGACAGGATGTCGGGAATGTCGTCTTGCCCCAGTTGCTCGCCGGCAATGGCCGCGCGGGCAAACTCCAGCGACATGGCATCAACAAAAGGCCCGCGCAGCAGCGAGCTGTAGAAACGCGGGCCGGGCGCCGTGTCGTCAGGCGCGCCATACATGGCGGGCAAGCCGCCACCGGCGGGGCCAAACCATTTCTGCTGGTCGGGCACAGAGCGCGCATAGGCGGCCTCGGGCAGCACGGCTTTCCATTCGGTCTTGAAATAGCGGTCGGCCAGCTTCTGGCCGTTAAAGGTATTGACCCAGCCCGGGTGCGTGGCCATGTAGTGCGTGCTGGACGCAAACTGCCCTGTGGCGCCCATGTACATATAGGCCGTGCCGGTTTTGCCGGCGGGCAGGATGGCGCCGCGGTCTTTGCCCGAGATGCCAATCACTTTTGAGCGGCTGTCTACCCGCCGCAGCACGTCGCCCACTGTTTCCACCTTGAGGTTCTTCGGGCTGGTGCCGTCGAGTGCGTTGCTCTGGTGGCCGATGTAAGTGGCCGTGGTGTCGCCCGTGCAATACACCGGCTCTGCGGTGATGGGGTCGCGCCAGTCGTTGCCGATGATGCCGGTGCGATGCGGATAAGCGCCTGTGAGCATGGTGGCGTGGCCGGCCGCGGTGACGGTGAAAGCATGGCCGTAATGCGCGTTGGCGAACCAGGCGCCGCGGTCAAGGAAGCGTGCCAGGCCATCGGGCGCGAGCTGGTCGCGGTAGTCCAGCACCTGGCGCTGCGGCAGCCCGTCCACTACCAGGAAGACAACGAGTTTGGGCCGCGGTGCACCGGCTTGCGACAGCGCGGTAGACCCGGGCGCAGCAGCACAACTGGCCAGCAATACTGCCGTGAACGCGGCAACCAGGATACGCAAAGGCGTGTGAAGTTTCATGGGGATCATGCGGGTGATGCTAGGTGAGTTCATGGTTTTCGGGCAACAGTAGTCACCCGTAGCAGGCCTGGGTGTCACGGCCTGTTGCCGGGAAGGCTTGCATGGTAACTGCGTCACCACGTACCCATTTGGGTCTCCTGTGTAGGACCATGGCTCTCCGGACTACTACTTCTGTCTCGTTCACATTTGGTTTCAATGCCAAAGGATTGACGTGCGTTTCGGTTGTAAGGCAGGATGCATTCATGACCAACAACGCAGCGCCGGACACGGCGCCCAACGTAGCGCCATATGTCGCCGCTCCAGGGGAGACGGAGGTTGAACGCGTGGTGACGGCGAGCATGTGCAACATGCGGGAAGGCATCTTCGCGCAGATGGAAAACATCCGCACGGAGTCGCTACGCCACAACACGCCCCTCGGTCTGCACGTTGTGTTGCATTACCAAAGCGGCTGGTTTGTGCATTGGGTCGAAGGGCCTTCGGCGGCTGTACAGGACTTGCTGCAGCATGTCGTGCAACACGACCCGCGCCACCATTCACCCCATACCCTGCACACCAGCAAAGGGCGCCGGCTGTTGCCCACGCCGTGGTCCATGGCGATGTCGCAGGCCACCGAGTCGGCGGTTTATTTCGGGCGCCGGGTCATGGCCCTGCGGGAGCAGCTTGAAAAGGGCAAACAGTATTCGCCCTCCTCTGTGCTTCGCCGCCTGTCGGCACCCATGCAGCTCGCCCAGGCGCAGGCACTGGCAGACCCCGAAGCCTTTCACCGCATGGGCATCTGCTCGGCCAGCGGCACCGAGGCTTTCGACATGGTGGGCTGGCTGGCCAAAAAAACCGGCGGAGTGGTCGCCAAACGGCGCTTTGCCGGCGAGACAGACTTTGACGGCAGCAGCGAGTATGTCGACTTCATGGAAGGCGGCTACCCATGCCGGCTGATTGCCGTGGCGCGCAACGGCCTTACGCACGGGCTTCGCCGGGCTTTCCTTCCGGAGTGGCCGCATTTTGTGATGCTTTTTTGCGGCGCGGCCAAATTTGACGACGCACTGATGGCCCGCATGATCGCCGCCTGCGACGGCCTGCCTGCGAAGCCGGTGCTGGTGGGGGTTGCCCGCGACACCGCGACCCACCAGCGCATGCAGGACATGGCACAAGCGGCGCAACTGGAGTATGTCGTCGGGGGCGTTGCCACACCCGACAACTGCAATGCCATATGGCAAACGATGCGCGACCAGCTGGACCGGGCCGGCGCGCCGTCCAGCTCGGTGTGGGACGTGCCGCGCATGGCAGCCTGAGCGCCCTGCCCCATTTCCCCGTTTCCCCGTTTCCCGCTGTGTTTATCGGCATCTTGCTGCGCAGACAGGTCTTTGCACGCGCCGGCCTGCGCACGCCGATACACTGCGAGGCATGAAAAAAGAAGACATCGCTCCTTTCTTTGCCACGCTGAAGGCGGCCAACCCAATGCCGGTGACCGAGCTGGAATACACCAGCGTGTTTGAGCTGCTGGCCGCCGTGCTGCTGAGCGCGCAGGCCACCGACGTGGGCGTGAACAAGGCAACGCGCAAGCTTTTCCCGGTGGCCAACACGCCGCAGGCCATCCTTGATCTGGGACTGGAACGCCTGGAGTCTTACATTCGCACCATCGGGCTGTACCGTACCAAGGCCAAAAACCTGCTGGCGGCGTGCCAGATTCTGGTGGAGCAGCACGGCGGCATAGTGCCGCGCAGCCGCGAGGCATTGCAGGCCCTGCCCGGCGTAGGCCGCAAGACAGCCAACGTGGTACTGAATTCGGCGTTTGGCGAGGCGACGATGGCGGTGGACACGCACATCTTTCGTGTGAGCAACCGCACGGGCCTGGCGCCCGGCAAAAACCCGCTGGAAGTCGAGCTGGGCCTGCTCAAGCGTGTGCCCGCCGAATACCTGGTGGACGCGCACCACTGGCTGATACTGCACGGGCGCTATGTGTGCATCGCACGCAAGCCCCAATGCTGGCAGTGCGCGGTGGCGCCGTGGTGCGACTTTCGCCCCAAGACACCGCCGCCGGCGGCTTGACGCTTCATCTGGAGCGGCTCTTAGCGGGCGAAGGTGCCGTCGGCGCGAATCATTGTCAGATTCACGAAGCGCGAACCCAGATTGCTTTGCTTGCTGTAAGTCAACGCAAAGCCGCCCAGGTCTTCATTGGTGAATGTTTCAAGCGTGCTGATGAGTTTGGCGCGCGTGACCGGCGCCGGTGTTTTTTGCAGCGCGCGCACCACCAGCTTGGCGTTCAGGAAACCTTCCATGCTGTTGTAGCTGAACTTCTTGTCGCCGTTGGCCGAGATGATGGTCTGATATTCACGCACGACGGCGTTGCCCAGCTCGGTAAACGGGTAAGGCACAACCTGCGAGGCAATCACGCCGGCTGCCGCATCCTTGAGCTCGGCATGCAGGCCGGACGACACACTGAGCACCATGAACTGGGCGGTCACGCCCTTGGCGCGAAAAGCCTGGATGAACGCCGCATTGGGCTTGGCCTGCCCGATCAAAATCACGGCCTGCGGCTGCGCCGCGGCAATCACCTCGGCGGCTTTGGCAACGTCCACCGTGCCGCGCGGCACCGGGGCCACGGCAGCGGCCGTTGCGCCGCGCTTTTGCATGGCGGCGTTCAGGGCTTCCAGGCCTTCCTTGCCGAAAGCGTCGTCCTGGTACATCACGCCGATTTTCTTGATGCCGATGGTCCACGCGTGGTTGACCGCCGCTTCGATCTCGTCGGTAGTGCTGGCGCGCACATGGAACAGGTTGGACACATACGGTTCACGCAGCGACTTTGCGCCGCTGGTGTTGCCGATCTCCGCAATGCCGGCGGCCTGCACCAGGGGCACGATCTTCAGCATGTTGGCCGTGCCGCGATAGCCCACCAGCGCTACGGCGTTTTGGGTTTCGATCAGGGCTTTGGTGTTCTCGGCCGTCTTGTCGGGATTGAAGCCGTCGTCCAGACTGACGAGTTTGATCTTCTCGCCGCGAACGCCGCCTTTTTTGTTGATGTCGTCAAAGTACGCGTTCATGCCGCGCACATAGTCGGTCGTCAGTGCGGCGCTGTTGCCAGAGAGGTCACCCGAGTGGCCGAGCACGATGTCAGCCGAAGCGGCCGAGGCGGCCAGACCCAGAAAAAAAGCGGCCAGCAAACGGCCGCCCTTTGAAAAATTAACAACTTTCATGAAACGAATCCCTACCCTCTTGTGAAAAATTGGTGTCAATAAAAAAGCCGGCCCAAGGCCGGCTTGTGCTTCCGGTGCGCGGTGTATGTCAGGCGTCGATCCTGACTTTGGCCTGCTGGGCCACCTGCGCCCACTTCTTTTGCTCCATCTTGATGAAGGCCGCAAATTTTTCGGTGCTGCCGCCGCCGTCTTCGGCGCCGTACTGGTCCATCTTTTCCTGCACGTCCGGCATGGCCAACACCTTGTTGACGTCTTCGTTCATGCGTTGGACCATGGCCGGCGGCATCTTTGAAGGGCCCATGAGGCCGTACCACACGGTGGCCTCGAAACCGGGGAAACCGGACTCGGCCATGGTGGGCACATTGGGATGGCCTTTGGCGCGCTTGAGACGCGTTTGCGCCAGCGCGATGGCCTTGCCGCTTTTGACATGCGGCGTGGCCGAGGTCATGGTTTCAAAGCAGTAGTTGACCTGCCCGCCGATCAAATCGACCAGCGCCGGGCCGGAGCCACGGTAAGGAATGTGCAGCGCAAAAATCTTTGCCTGGAGCTTGAACATTTCCAGTGCAAAGTGCTGGGCCGAACCACCGCCCGCGGAAGCAAAGCTGATCTGGCCGGGCTTGGCCTTGCACAAGGCCACCAGGTCCTTCACGGTTTTGGCGGGCTGGTCGGCATTGCAGATGAGCATGTTGGGCGTGACGCCGACCATGCTGATGGGCACGAAGTCGCGGTCTGCGTCGTAGCCGAGCTTGATGCCGAGTGCCGGCGCCAGCGCGTGGCTGTTGATGTGGGCCATCAGCAAGGTGTTGCCGTCACCGGCCTGCTTGGCCACGTAATCGGCGGCGATCACGCCGGCGGCGCCACCCTTGTTTTCAATGATGACCGAGGTGTTCCACATGGTGGACAGCTTCTGGCCCACCACGCGCGCCAGCGCGTCGGTGCCGCCACCGGGCGGGAAGCCCACCACAATGCGCACCGGCCCACTGGGCAGCGTTTGCGCCCTGAGCATGGGTGACGCCACCATGGCGGCTGTGGCCGCCGTCGCGCTGATAAAGGTTCTGCGTTGCATGGTTTCCCTTTTTGATTCAGTAATTTATGGAAATTTGATGACCGTTTGACGTAACACCCTGCGCTCGTGCGCAGCGGGTGATCAGGCTGCCTTGCGCTGCGGCACCACAGCCGCATGGCTGGAGAAATGATCCATGGCGGCCTGCACGCCCGAGCCCGCGAGCTTGACGCCCGCAAGTTTCAGACCCATTTCACAGCCGCTCAGCGCCGCCATCAACGTGAGGTCGTTGCAATCGCCCAGGTGGCCGATGCGGAACATCTTGCCTTTGACCTTGCCCAGGCCGGTGCCCAGCGAGCAGTCGAAGCGTTCGTAAATGATCTTGCGCACCGCGTCGGCATCAATGCCCTCGGGTGTCATGACGCCGGTAAGCACCGGTGAATACACGGCTGCGTCGGCGCACTGGATCTGCAGGCCCCAGGCCTTGACCGCGGCGCGCACGCCGACAGCCCAGCGCTGGTGGCGCGCAAACACGGTTTCCAGGCCATGCTCCAGCAGCATGTCGCAGGCTTCGCTGAGGGCGTACAGCAGGTTGGTGTTGGGGGTGGACGGCCAGTAGCCGGTCTTGTTCATCTCGATGATTTCATCCCAGGCCCAGAAGGCTTTGGGCAGCGTGGCCTTTTTGCTGGCTTCGATGGCCTTGGCCGACACGGCGTTGAAGCTGATGCCGGGCGGCAGCATCAGGCCTTTCTGCGAGCCGCTGATGCTGACGTCGACGCCCCACTCGTCGTGGCGGTAGTCGGCCGAGGCCAGGCCCGAAATGGTGTCGACCAGCAGCAGGGCCGGATGTTTGGCGGCATCGATCGCCTTGCGCACGGCGGCGATGTTGCTGGTCACGCCGGTGGAAGTTTCGTTGTGCACCACGCAGACGGCCTTGATGCTGTGCTGGGTGTCGGCCTTCAGGCGCTCTTCAATCAGATGGGCCTGGACACCATGGCGCCAGACGTCGGCGCCGGGGTAGCCGATGACTTCCGTTTTGAGGCCCAGGCGCGCGGCCAGCTTTTGCCACAGCGCGGCGAAATGGCCAGTTTCGTACATCAGCACATGGTCACCCGCGTTCAGCGTGTTGGAAAGCGCGGCCTCCCAGGCGCCGGTACCGGAGGCCGGGTAAATGATGACGGGTTGTCGGGTCTGGAAGATCTTCTTGATGTCGACCAGCACCTTGAGGCCCAGCGCCGCGAATTCGGGGCCGCGGTGGTCGATGGTGGGCAGGCTCATGGCCCGCAGGATGCGGTCAGGCACCGGCGAAGGGCCGGGAATCTGCAGAAAATGACGTCCGGTGGGGTGAAAGTCAAGCGTCAACATGGCGAAAAACTCCAGAAGTAGGACGCTATTTTTTGCATACAAAATTCATTTGTCAATAGAGCAAAGGGTTACAAATTGATTTGACACCCCTGTTTTTTGCATACAAAATTTGCTTATGGCTGCCGAAATCATTCCCATCCCCCGCGCTGCCCTTCACGAACAGGTGGCGCACCGCCTGCGCCAGATGCTGGTTGAAAACCGCATCCAGCCGGGCGCCAAGCTCAATGAACGCGAACTCAGCGAGGTTTTGAATGTCTCGCGCACGCCGCTGCGCGAGGCCATCAAGATGCTGGCCGCAGAGGGCCTGGTCGAGCTCTTGCCCAACCGCGGTGCGATAGCGGTGGAACTCACCGAAGCCGACGTGCTGAATACCTTTGAGGTCATGGCCGGGCTGGAGGCGCAATCGGGCGAACTGGCAGCCCAGCGCATCACCGATGACGAGCTGGCTGAAATCAAGGCCATGCACTTTGAAATGCTGGCCGCCTACACACGCCGCGACCTGCCCAACTACTACCGGCTCAACTCTGCCATTCACAGCGCCATCAACGCGGCCGCGAAGAACCCGGTGCTCACCACCACCTACCGGCAGGTCAACGCGCGCCTGCAGGCGCTGCGCTTTCGCTCCAACCAGGACGAAGAAAAATGGAAGTCAGCCGTGAATGAACACGAGCTGATGATTGACGCACTGGCTGCGCGCGACACCGCCGCCATGCGCAAGGTGCTGCTGGGCCACCTGGCCAGCAAGCGCGAAGTCGTGGTCCAGCAACTGCGCGCCGCGGCGGCGCCCGCCAGCACGCCTTCCAGGGCGTGACCTGCAACGTGACCTTTGCCTGGCTTCAGGGCCGGGCCTCAACACCCACACAAAACCCGGATCGCCCGCGATGAACGCCCCCCTTCCACTCAAGATATCCCGGCAGGCCGCGGCCCACGCCTACGACAACGTGGCCCGCATCAGCAATGAAGTTGCCGGCAGACTTGCGGCACGGCTGGCCGCCGAAACACAGGGCGAAGTGCTGTTTTCGCCGGCCGACCGGGGCCGTTACGCCACCGACGCCTCCATCTACCAGGTCATGCCTGTGGGCGTGTTTGTGCCGCGCACGGCAGACGACGTGAAGGCCGCGCTGGACATCTGCCGCGACATGCAGGTGCCCATCGTGCCGCGCGGCGGCGGCACCAGCCAGTGCGGGCAAACGGTAGGCACCGGCCTGGTCATCGACTACGCCAAGCATGTGCGCAATATCCTGGCGGTGAACCCGCAAGAGCGCACCGCCGAGGTAGAGCCCGGCATCGTGCTGGATCACCTGAACGCAGCCCTGAAAAAACACGGCCTGTGGTATCCGGTGGATGTTTCGACCAGCGCGCAGGCCACGCTGGGTGGTATGGCGGGCAACAACTCTTGCGGCAGCCGCAGCATTGCCTACGGCAACATGGTGCACAACGTGCTGGGTGCCAAAGCCTGGACATCCGACGGCAGCCTGCTGCAGCTGGGCGCTTACGCCGGCAGCAGCGGCAAGGCACGCGAGCTGGGCAGCCACGTGCGTGCGCTGGCCGAGGAGCTGCACCCCCTCATCAAGCGGCGCTGGCCCAAAGTCATGCGGCGCGTGGGCGGCTACAACCTGGACATCTTTGACCCGCAGAGCGAGCGGCCCTACACCAGTGACGGCTCGGTCAACCTGGCCCATTTGCTGATAGGCAGTGAAGGCACGCTGGCGCTGACCCGGTCGCTGACGCTGCAACTGAGCGAGTTGCCCCGGGCCAAGGTGCTGGGCGTGGTGAATTTCCCGACCTTTTACCGCGCCATGGATGCGGCGCAATTCATCGTCAAGATTGGGGAAGGCACTCTCACTGCGGTAGAGCTGGTCGACCGCACGATGATCGACCTGTCGCTGCAAAACCCGGCCTTTGCGCCGACGATCCGCAGCGCGCTGATCGGCGATCCGGCGGCCATTTTGCTGGTGGAGTTTTCGGGTGCCAGCAAGGCCGAGCTGTTGCCCAAGCTCAAGCGCCTGGGCGAGTTGATGGGCGACCTGCTGCTGCCCGATTCGGTGGTGGAAATGACCGAGGACGCACCGCAAAAAAACCTGTGGGAGGTGCGCAAGGCCGGCCTCAACATCATGATGAGCCTCAAGGGCGACGGCAAGCCGGTGAGTTTTATCGAAGACTGCGCCGTGCCGCTGCAGCATCTGGCCGCCTACACCGACGCCTTGACCGAGATCTTCAGGAAATACGGCAGCAAGGGCACCTGGTATGCCCATGCCTCCGTCGGCACGCTGCATGTGCGGCCCATCCTGGACATGCGGCGCGAAGGCGCGCCCAAGATGCGCGCGATTGCCGAAGAAGCCTCCGTGCTGGTGCGCAAGTTCAAGGGTGCCTACAGCGGCGAACACGGCGACGGCCTGTGCCGCGGTGAATGGATCAAGTGGCAGTTTGGCCCGGAGATCAGCCAGGCATTCGCCGCCATCAAGCAATACATGGACCCGGCGGGCTTGCTGAGCCCCGGACGCATGATCAACCCGCCCAAGATGGACGACACGCGGCTGATGCGGTTTCCGCCGGGCTACCGTGTCATTCCCCTGAAGACCGCGTTGGACTGGCGTGCCTGGGATGTGCAGAACGACCCGGCCACCGAAAGGACCAGCGCGCCCGGCAGCGGCGGCGACCCGGCCCGGGGTTTTGCCAAGGCCGTGGAGATGTGCAACAACAACGGCCACTGCCGCAAGTTTGACGCCGGCACCATGTGCCCGAGCTACCGCGTGACACGCGACGAGCAGCACCTGACGCGCGGACGCGCCAACACACTGCGCCTGGCATTGAGCGGGCAGCTGGACGGCATGAAGGCCGAAGACGCCTTCACCAGCGAGGCCGTGAAGGAGGCCATGGACCTGTGCGTGGGCTGCAAGGGTTGCAAGCGCGACTGCCCCACCGGTGTGGACATGGCCAAAATGAAGGTGGAGTTTTTGCACCACTACAAGCACAAGCACGGCTACACGCTCAAAGACAAGATGGTCGCGTACCTGCCCGACTATGCCCACTGGGCCAGCCGCCTGGCGCCGCTGCTGAACCTGCGCGACAAGGTGCCGGTGCTGGCGGCCTGGAGCGAAAAACTGGCGGGCCTGTCGGCCCGCCGCACACTGCCGCAATGGACGCGCCAGACCTTCTGGAAGCGCCTGAACAAGCCCGGCGCGGCGTCGAAAGGAAGCATCACGACCGCCAGCCGCGAAGAGGTGCTGGCCGCCGCACGGCCGGTCGTGCTGTTTGTGGACACTTTCAACGGCTACTTTGAGTCAGAAAACGCACTGGCTGCACTGAAGGTGCTGCAGGTCGCCGGCTACACGGTACACGTGGCGGCGAAAACCGAGGCCGACGGCAAGAGCCTGTGCTGCGGCCGCACTTACCTGGCCAGCGGCATGGTAGGCAAGGCCAGAGCCAAGGCGCGCGAGGTGGTGGAAGCCCTGCTGCCCTTTGCCGAAAAGGGCATCGCCATCGTCGGCCTGGAGCCCTCCTGCCTGCTGACGCTGCGCGACGAGATGCTGGTGATGGGCCTGGGCGAAGCGGCGCACACCATCAGCCGCCATGCACTGCTGCTCGAGGAATTTCTGGCGCGTGAAGCGGCCGACGGCAAACTCGACAAGCTCAAGGGCCGGCTGAAAGCGACGGTCCAACCCATCCTGCTGCACGGCCACTGCCACCAGAAGGCCTTTGGGGCGGTGAGCCCCATCCTGGAGGTGCTCAAGCTGATTCCCGGCGCAAAACCTGAGCTGATCGAATCAAGCTGCTGCGGCATGGCGGGCAGCTTTGGCTATGAGGCCAACCACTATGAGGTGTCGATGCAGATGGCCGAGCTCAGCCTGCTGCCGGCAGTGCGCAAGCAGCCCGACGCTATTGTGGTGGCCGACGGCACCAGCTGCCGCCACCAGATCAGGGACGGCGCGCAGCGCGAGGCGATTCACGTCGCGGTGCTGCTGGCGCGGCAGCTGCGGGGCTGAGGGCGGCCGCCACGCGGCATGTTTTCAGAGCCTGAACGCTATACTTTTAATAGCTGCTTGCGCCCGTCCTTATTGGGCTATAGCCTGTTTTTTCTTGAATATTCCGGTGCAACGCACATCAGATCAGCCACGCAAGCGCCTAGACATGCCCCACCACCATGGGCGCATGCCTGAGGTGAAGCGACAGGCCCAGGGCCGCCATGTGGTTGCCGTTGCGCCCGAGGATGGTTTCGGCCAGCGGAAGGAATTCCGCCTCTTCAAAGCGCGCGTGTTTCAGGTAGGCCTGTACCAGCGCCTCGACCGCTTGCAGGTCCAGCTCTGCCGGCTGGTTTTTTGCCGCCGCTTTCACCGCCGGCTCGAGGTCATTCCAGATGGATTCGATCTTGCGGTGCTCGGCCACCAGGCGCTTGACCAGCGCCCTGACCTTCTCGGCCTCTTCTCCCTTGGCGGCGCTGCGCAGCACCGCCGGGAACAACTCATTTTCCTCGTCGGCATGGTGGCTTGCCACCGCGTACTTGAAGAGGCTGAGCGTGTGCGAAGCGACGTTGCGCGCTTGCGCGGCAGCAGCCAGCAAGGCTGGCAGTTCGGCGAAAGCCTGTAGCTGGGAAGCAATGCCGAAGTGGCATTGCGAGAAGCCGGCCAACGGCATGGTGAGGTCAACCAGGCCCGCAGCGGCGGGAGGCGCGGGCAATTCCCCACTGTGGTAGCTGACGTGATGGATGCTCATGGATCTTTCCCCTGGTTAACGGATGCACCCTGCCGGCCAGCCAACCCGGCAGCAGCCGGGAAGAACCAACTGGACACCGTGCAGCCAGTTTGACTATAGGGAGGCGATCAGGGGCGCTGTTGATCCAGATCAAACAAGCCGCCGGTTCCACCAAAGCCCGTGTCAGAATATCCGGAAATTTATTCCAACAGGGAGGACTTGATGAACCATTTGTGGAAGCGCATCTGTGCGCTGGCGGTTGTGCTGTCTTGCAGTGCTGCCCTGGCGCAGCCGATGTCAAAAGACGAAGCCGAAAAAATCTGGGCGGAAGCCCGCGCCGCAGCCAAGGAAGGCCCGCAGGATATTCCCCTGGCCGACCAGGCGGTGCTGAAGCTGCCGGCCGGCCGCATTTTTGTGCCGCAGCCGCAGGCCGCCAGGCTTCTCAATGCCATGGGCAACCCCGGCAAAGACTCGCGCTTGCAGGGCCTGGTGTTTCCGGCGGCCAACGACTCCTGGTTTGTTACGGTGCGCTTTGAATCCGCGGGCTACGTGAAAGACGACGACGCCAAGGACTGGAACGCCGAAGACCTTCTGAAGAGTTACCGCGAAGGCACGGAAGCCTCAAACAGCGAACGCAAGAAGATGGGTTTTCCTGAAATGGAAATTGTCGGCTGGGCCGAAAAGCCGGCCTACAACGCCGCCACCCACCGGCTGGTGTGGGCCATGTCCAGCAAGGACCGCGGTGCAGCGCCCGATGCCGTGCAGGGGGTGAACTACAACACCTACGCGCTGGGGCGTGAGGGCTACTTCAGCCTGAACCTGGTGACGGCGCTGAATGATTTGCCGAAAGACAAACCCGTCGCCGCGGAGCTGCTGTCGGCCCTGCAATACAACGACGGCAAACGCTACGCCGATTTCAATTCCAAAACCGACAAGGTGGCCGAATACGGCCTGGCCGCGCTGGTGCTGGGCGTGGCCGCGAAAAAACTCGGCTTCTTCGCCGTCGCCGCGCTCTTTTTTGCCAAGTTTGCCAAGGTGATCTTTCTGGCCGTGGCGGGGTTTGGCGCGGTGTTCCTGAAATACTTCAAGCGCAAACCGGCTGCAGCGCCGATGCCCGTCGCGGCCGCCGAACAGGAGACGGTTCCTGCCGCATTCGGCAGTGCGGCAAACGCGCCAACCACCCCGGTAAAACCTCCCGCACCGCCCACCGCCTGAAAAGCACCTTCGCGTGACGAAACTCCTGCTGCTGCTTTTCACCGGCGCCAAATTCGGCAAGCTGCTGCTCACGGGCGGCAGCATGCTGATTTCAGTGTTTGCCTACGCGCTGCTCTTCGGCTGGCGCTACGCGGTGGGTTTTGTGGCGCTGCTGTTTGTGCACGAAATGGGCCACTACATTGCCGCGCGGCAGCGTGGCCTCAATGTGGGCGCGCCCACCTTCATCCCGTTTGTGGGTGCGTGGGTAGAGCTCAAGGACATGCCGCATGACGCCGAAACCGAAGCGTATGTGGGCCTGGGCGGCCCGCTGCTGGGCACGATAGGCGCGCTGGCCTGCTATTTCCTGGCGCGCGACCAGGACAGCAACCTGCTGCTGGCGATTGCGTATTCCGGCTTTTTCCTGAACCTCTTCAACCTGATTCCACTGTCGCCGTTTGACGGAGGCCGCATCACCGCGGTGCTGTCGCCGCGCATCTGGTTCCTGGGGGTGCCGGTGCTGGTGGGCCTGTTCTTCTGGCGGCCCAGCCCCATGCTGATCCTGATGGCGCTGCTGGCCGGACCGCAGCTGCTGAAGGCCATACGCTACAAATCAGACAGCGAAGAAGCGAAAACCTATTACGCCACCAGCGCCGCCACGCGGTTTGAGTACGGCTTTTATTACCTGGCCCTGGCGGCGTTTCTGGCGGTAATGACGCATGACGTGCATGAAATGCTGCGCGGCGTCAGCGCCATCCGGTAAATCGGGTTGAGCGCACGGCCCGTGTCAGTCCGGCACAAACTTCGCGTTGAAGGTTGCTTCATCTTCGGGCAGCTCCAGCGTCACCAGTTGCCCCATGCGCATGTCGGCGAGGCGGCAGGCGCCGAACAGGCTGTATTTGCCCTTGAGCCCGTAGCTTTCCATGTCGATCAGCATGAAGGAGTGCGGCACAAACACCTGGTGCAGAAAAATAGTGCGGTGCCGGTTGCGCGGCGACGGAAAGAGCTTGTAATGCTCGGTGGTGATGCTTTGTGCTGCTGCCATGATGTAGGTGAGTGAGGGCGGTCGGGGGCGGTCCGGTGTAATGCGTTAACCCTGACTGTAAGCTCTAGCCTTGCACAAACCTTGCCGCAGCCCTGTTTTTGCCCACTTATGCCCCAATACCCATGACAGAGCGCCACCCGACCCCCGGAAAAGAAGAAATTGCCCTGCTGGAGCCGTTCGACCGGCTGAGCCTGGGGCAGATCCAGGTGGTGGCGACACCGGCCCAGGCTGCCGCAGCGCTGCAGGCCCTGGCCGGCGCCACGGTGCTGGGTTTTGACACCGAATCAAAACCGACCTTTGCCAAAAACGAGGCTTCTGAAGGGCCGCACATCGTGCAGCTTTCGGCACTCGACAAGGCCTGGATCTTCCAGCTCGAAGACGCCGAATGCCGCCGCGTGGTCGGGTTGCTGCTGAGCTCGCCTGCGATCATCAAGGCCGGCTTCGGCCTGGGGGACGACCAGCGCCGCATCATCCGCAAGCTGGGCACAGACCTGCAGGGCGTGCTGGACCTGAACGTGGTGTTCCGCGAGCGCGGCTACCGCAAGGACATGGGTGTGCGCGGCGCTGTGGCCGTGATGTTCAACAAGCGCTTCCTCAAATCCAAGAAAGCCGCCACCTCCAACTGGGCCAATGAACGGCTGACGGAAGCGCAGATCATTTATGCGGCCAACGACGCTTATGGCGCGCTGCGTGTGTTCAAGGCGCTGGGGCTGGGGTAGGCGCAGCCGCAATACGCTACCAAATTGATAGCTGGTCGCGCTCGTCCACAAAGGGCTTCAACCGCTTTTTACTTAAGAATTCTGACGGCCAAAATTATCTTTATCTTTAGAAGGAAACAACCATGAAAACACTGTTCCCCCTGCTCGCCTGCGTCCTGATCTCCGGCTGCGCCGCCGAACTGGTCAGCGTCAATGACAAACTGATTGTGGTCAAAGCGCGCCCGTCGAAATTGGGCGAAGCCACCGACATCGCTGAAATGGAATGCCAGAAGCGCGGCCTGCATGCCCGGCTGGTGACAAAGCCAACCCCCGAGCAGTACGGGTTTGAGTGCGTGCGCTGAGTCAGGCATCCACGCAGCAAGTCGAAGAAAGCGAGGAGATGGCATGCAACAACTTCTGAAGTTCTGCAGGATCTTTTGGCTGCTGCTGCCCGCGCTGGTATGGCCCGGCGGCGGCGCGTGGGCGGCCGACATTCATGTGATGACCTCTGGCGGCTTTACCGCCGCCTACAACGAACTGGTGCCGGCCTTTGAGCGTGCAACCGGGCACAAAGTCATCACGGCGTATGGCGCTTCCATGGGCGACGCGCCGGACGCCATTCCGAACCGGTTGGCGCGCAAGGAGCGGGCCGACATCGTGATCCTGGCGGCGCCGGCGCTGGATGCGCTCGTGAGCCAGGGCAAGGTGCAAGCCGGCAGCCGGGTGGACCTGGTGCGCTCCCTGATCGGCATGGTGGTACGCGCAGGTGCGCCCAAGCCTGACATCAGCACGGTCGACGCGCTCAGGCGCACGCTGCTGGACGCCCGGTCCATTGCCTACTCGGCCAGCGCGAGCGGTGTCTATATCTCGACCGAGCTGTTCCAGCGCCTGGGAATTTCCGCGCAGGTGGCAGGCAAGAGCACCAAAATACTCAGCGAGCGGGTGGGCACCGTGGTGGCCCGCGGTGATGCCGAACTGGGGTTCCAGCAGGTCAGCGAACTGCTTCCGGTTCCGGGCATCGACTATGTGGGGCCGCTGCCGGATGAAGTGCAGCGCGTCACCGTGTTTTCAGCGGGCATTGCCGCCGATGCTGTCGAGCAGGATGCCGCACGTGCATTGATTCGTTTCTTTACCACTGCGGCGGCCGCGCCCGTCATCCGGAAAACCGGGCTGGAACCTGTCACCGCCCCTTGATGGCGGGCACTGCGGGCATCATGGGTAGTAGAGTTGCTCCAGCCGCGCGGCCTCGGTGTAGATCGACGGCAGCGTGATGTTGCGGGCACCCAGGGCGGCAGCGCGCAAACCCACGCTGTAGCGCGTGTCCTGGCCCGGAAGCGGCGGCGCACTGGCGGGTTTTGCCTTCAGCCAGGCCAGGGCGGCGGCGGCGGCGATTTCCCCCATCGACTTGGCAGACGGCGCCACACTGAGCCCCCCGCCCTGCTGAACGTATTCAATGTCGACCCCCAGCGGCAAGGGCGCGGCGTTGGCTTCGAGCCACTTGATCACCTCGGCATCGGGCACCACGCCGGCCGCTGCGGGCCCGGCACGCAAACTGCCGTGCGAGAGCACCAACACCACATCGGCCTTGCCGTCCATGGCCTTGATGGCAGCCTGCCAGGCGGGGAAATCGCCCAGTGTGTGGGTGACCGCCACGCTATGCGGCGCCCAGTTGAAAGCCTCGACCTGCCTGAGCTGACCCTGGCTGGTGGGGCCGGTGTCGCCCAGTACTGCCACGCGCACGGGCTGGCCCTTTTTGACGTGCTGCAGCAAGTCGCGCATGGCGGCCAGCGGCAGGCGCTCGGCGACACCGGTGACGTTGGCTGCGCCCACGTAGCCGTACTCTGCGGGCTCATGGTCTATGGCGGCGAACACCACCCTGGGACGGCCCTGCCCGGCGAAGCGGCGCATCACGTATTGCTGGGCTTCGTCGTCTACGGCAATCACCAGGTCGGGGTTGAACTGCTCAATGGCGCGCAGGCCTTCTTTTGCGGCGTCCTGGCGGTGGTCCTCATCGGGAAGGCGGTCTATGCCCAGGTAATGCCAGCGCACCGTCAGCGGCTGCCTGTTTTTGTCCAGGACATGGCGTATGCCTTCGTCCATCTTGCCGACGGTGGTGGAGTTGCGGTCCGAGCTGTGCAGCACCAGCACCCGCGGCTTGGACAGGTTGAACATGCCCAGCAGCAGCAGCGCGACAAGAAGGGCCGCGCCCGTCAGGACGGCAAGGGTTCCGTTTTTCATACAAGGCCCAGCCATTCCCAGTAAGGGATCGAGAGATAGGCTGCCAGCAGGCGCGCCAGGTTCATCCAGTGGTTATAGCGCAGGAAATCGGTGTGTTTGTAGTAGCGGTCCAGCCCGCTGCCCATGACCTGCAGGTACTGGGAGCTTTGGTAGGGCATGAACCAGATGTCGCTGAACATCGCGGTCAGGAAGACCACAACCCAGGGATTGATGAACTGCGCCTGCCCGATCGGCAGAAGAATGACGGCAGCCACGATCATGCCGGCGGTGATCGGCAGCACCAGGCGCAGCAGCAGCGTGACCACCAGCGCGACCGGGATGAACCAGACCATTTTGCCGCCGACGAAATCAAACATGTTGCCCGCGGAATGGGCCAGTGCGGTGTCCAGCCCCAGGTAGCTGATGGCGCGGCTCAGGCCGTCGAGGCTGAGCAGAAAGAAAATCATCGGCCAGTCGATTTTTTGCTGGAAGTCTTTCTTGCTCAGCAAGCCCATGAGCAGCAGGCCCACCAGCAAAAAGGCCGCCAGCCAGGCGGGAGAAATCTGGTGCCAGCCGGCGGTGCCGGCGCCCACCAGGAAGAACAGGAAACCGGTGAGCGCGGCTTTTTCGGGCCGGGTGACGTCGCCCAGCAGGGCCAGCTGTCGCTTGAGCCTTTCCTTGGGCAAAGCGGCCTGGGCCGTGCGCCCAAAACACAGGCGCACCACCACCAGGTGCGCGGCCGTGACGGTGAGCGCGGCCACACCGGCAGCGGCAAACCAGAACAGGCCCTGGAACTGGTCCTGCAGTTGCACGGGCAGCATGCCGAAAGCCGTCAGGTTGGACGATTTGCTGGTCAGCAGCATCGGCGAAAACAGCATGGCGCCGGAAAACGTGGCGGCCATCAGGGCCGTGGCGGACTTGCTGTGTGCCGGCAGGTTGAGGCCTTCGATCATGTCGCGGTAAAACGGCAGCACCAGCGACAGCCGTGCATTGCCTGAGGGCATGATGGGCGACAGCAGGTAACCCGACAGCAGCAGCGCCGCCTGGTGCCAGAACGGCGTGTCGGGCAGGCGTATCAGCAGCCACAGCATGAAGCGGTAGCTCAGGCCCGACGCGGAAATCACCGCGGCCAGCGCGTACACGCCGACGAGCGTGGTGAGTGTTCTTGACGAGAAGCCGGCCAGCGCGACTTCGTAGGGCACAAGACCGACGATCAGCACCGCGGTAATGGCCACCAGCGGCGGCACGAACTCATCGGCCAGGTTGAACAGCCACATCAGCACCGTGGCCGACAGGATGGCCAGGAACAGCGAGGCCTCCACCACCAGCCCGGCCATGCCGGAGAGGAAATAAATCGCGGGCGGTACCAGCACCACGCCCAGCCAGCCCACCAGCTCGCGCCGGGAAATGGGCTTGGCCGGCCTTTTGGCGGCAGGCTTGCCGGGGGCCGGGGCAAGAAAGGATTCGCCGCCCACATAACCCATCAGCGTCAGCCAAGCCTTGTTGCGCAAGGCGGGCGATTTTGCAGCCAGCTCGGCCAGGGCTTCGCGTGGGACCCGCACCGCCCTTACCGGCGTGGCGGCCGTGACGCTGCAGAGGTAGCTGGCCGTATCGCAGGCGGCCTCTTCACCGCAGCGCATGCCCGGCAGCGCGACGGTACGGCCGCCCGGCGTGGTCAGCTGCAGCTCACCGGCTTCGATCACATACAGAAATTCGGCTGGCGCGCCTTTCTCGTACAGCGTGTCGCCGGCGGCGAATTCCAGCGTGTGCAGGCTGCCGAGCAGGCGTGCAAGCTGGCTGCCGGAAAGGTCGGCGAAAAGCGCGTCGCCACGCAAAAGCGCCAGGATGTCGGCGTCGGGGATGGCGGCGGAAATGACGGAGGAAACAGGCATGGATTCCCGGACCTACAGTGAGGTGACGGTAAGAATCCGCAGGGACGTCGGCATGGGGCCTCCTCCTTTAGCTATTGTATTGATAGCTGCTTGCGCCCGGTTTGATTGGCCTGCAGCTGTTTTTTGCCATTAAATCACCGTTTTCCCGAAAACGGCCGCCGGAAAACCCTAGGAGGCCACCGCCCCGCAGCCACCTCGATGCAACAGCAAGGGCCGCGCGCCTCTTCAGGCCTTAAAAGTCCCCGCTTCCGCCGCTGGCCAGGCTCTCGAACTTGGTGATGCGGTTCAGGAACGCCAGCTTGACAGTGCCCGTCGGGCCGTTACGCTGTTTGCTGATGATGACCTCGGCGACACCGGGCTCCTTGCAGGCCTCTTTGGTGTAGTACTCGTCGCGGTAGATGAACATGATGATGTCGGCGTCCTGCTCGATGGCGCCGGACTCGCGCAGGTCGCTCATCATGGGGCGTTTGTCGGTGCGGGACTCGACGCCGCGGCTGAGCTGCGACAGCGCGATCACGGGGCACTGCAGCTCTTTGGCCAGCATTTTCAGGCCGCGCGAGATTTCGCCGACGGCCGTGGCGCGGTTCTCGTCTGCCATGCCGCCGGATACGCTCATGAGCTGCAAATAGTCGACCACGATCAGGCCGAGCTTGCCGCACTGGCGGGCCAGGCGGCGGGCGTTGGCGCGCAGCTCGCTCACCGTGAGGCCAGGGGTTTCGTCGATATGCAACGAAACCGTGCGCAGCTTTTCAATGGCTTCGGTCAGGCGCGGCCATTCTTCGTCCGTCAGGGCACCGGTGCGCAAATGGGTCTGGTCGATACGGCCGATGGAGCCCACGATACGCACGGCAAGCTGGGAGGCGCCCATTTCCATGGAGAACACGGCGACCGGCAGGCCTTCGAGCAAGGCGACGTTTTCAGCGATGTTGATGGCCAGCGCGGTTTTGCCCATGGAGGGGCGCGCCGCCAGGATCACCAGGTCACCGGCCTGGAAGCCGGATGTCATGCGGTCCAGGTCGTAGAAGCCCGTGGGCACGCCGGTGACGTCCTGCGGGTTCTCGGCCATTTCGGTGACGCGGTCGAGCAGGCTGACGACCAGCGTATCCATGCTCTGGAAGCCTTCTTTCATGCGCGAGCCCTGCTCGCCGATCTTGAAGATCTTCTGTTCGGCCTCGTCGAGGATGGTGGCGACGTCTTTGCCCTGCGGGTTGAAGGCGTTGGTGGAAATCTCGTCCGAAGCGGACACCAGTTTGCGCAGGATGGAGCGCTCGCGCACGATTTCTGCGTAGCGGCGAATGTTGGACGCGCTGGGAACGTATTGCGCAAGGGAGTTGAGGTAGCTCAGGCCCCCTACTTCGTCGGCCTTGCCCTGGTTCTGCAGGTGCTCGTAGACCGTGATGATGTCGGCCGGCTTGGAGGCGTTGATCAGGGCGCCCACGGCGGCATAGATCAGCTTGTGTTCGGAGCGGTAGAAGTCCTGGTCGGTCAGCAGGTCACCCACACGGTCCCACGCGCCGTTGTCGAGCAGCAGGCCGCCCAGCACGCTGGATTCACCCTCGATGGAGTGCGGCGGAATGCGCAGCTGGGCGATCTGGCGGTCGGGGCTGTAGCCGGGATCGTCATAGGTGGAAAGTACGGCGGACATGGGTTTCCTTGGGAGAGGGTGAATGGTACGCCGGGAGCGTAAAACCTCGCGGGATAAGGTTGTGGATAACCGGGGGAAATCGGGTGGAAATACACCGTGAGCTTGTGTACAGCCGCTTGATCCGGCCGGGCATGAAAAAAGCCGCTCGGCGAGCGGCTTTTTTGCGGGAGGGAGAAAACGCTTAAGCGGTTTCGCCGTACACCGTGACGGTGATGTCCACTGCCACGTCGGTGTGCAGGGCAACGGTCACGGCGTGGTCGCCAACAATCTTCAGCGGGCCGTTAGGCATGCGGATTTGCGACTTCAACACAGGGAAGCCCTGCTTGGTCAGCTCGGCCGAGATGTCATGGTTGGTGACGGAGCCGAACAGGCGGCCGTCAACACCGGCTTTTTGCGTGAGCTTGACGGTGGTGCCGCCGAGCTTTGCGCCCTGGGCTTGCATTTCGGCCAGCTTGGCAGCCGCAGCTTTTTCGAGTTCGGCGCGCTTGGCTTCGAATTCGGCCTTGTTGGCTTCCGTGGCGCGGCGTGCGCGGCCCGAAGGGATCAGGAAATTGCGTGCATAGCCGTCTTTGACCTTGACGATTTCGCCGAGGTTACCGAGGTTCACGACTTTGTCGAGCAGAATAATTTGCATGGTCGTGCTCCTTACAGGCTACGGTGCTGGTCGCTGTAAGGCAGCATCGCGAGGAAGCGAGCGCGCTTGACGGCGGTGTTGATCTGGCGCTGGAAAATCGCGCGCGTACCGGTCAGGCGTGCGGGGATGATTTTTCCGTTTTCGGCTACGAAATCGCGCAGGGTGTCGATGTCTTTGTAGTCGATTTCTTCAACGCCAGCGGCTGTGAAGCGGCAAAAACGCTTGCGCTTGAACAGCAGGGATTGGGTATTGCGCTTGGGGCGCTTGTCTTTGTTGAAACGTTTTGGTCCGGGCATGATGGACTCCTTAAATGGGGTTCGGTACTTGCTCTACCTTGTGCAGAGCCTGGATATGAAAAACAACACCTTTGCTGGTGCGCGCATTGATGAGAAAACCGGTGAACCTGAAGGGTTTGCCTAGCGGGGATTTGGCTGATTGCTCAGCCAGCGCTCCGAAGGCCACCGCCCTGACCGTCAACTTGACCTGTCTGGTGACTCCGGCTTCGACGATTTCGGACTCGTGTTCGAGGACGAAATTGGCAGCGGGGATTCCAGCGGGCGTGTAGCGAAGAGGACTTGCCTCGGCGATACAGGCGGTCAGTTCAACGTGGTTCACTGCGTGCTTTTGCTCAATGGCAGCTGCGCGGCAGCGAGGCGTTCAACAGCATGGTGGCTATTAAGCCGCATACTCCTGCTGTTGGGCCTTACGGGCTTCTTCCCTCTCGACGTTGCGCATCATGAGGGACGGGCCGGTTTCGGCTTTCTTCTTCACCACGGTCAGGTGGCGCAGCACGGCATCGTTGAACTTGAACGCGTGTTCAATTTCTTCCATCACGGCCTGGCTGGCTTCGATGTTGATGCAGAGGTAGTGGGCTTTGGCCAGTTTCTGGATCAGGTACACCAGCTGGCGGCGGCCCCAATCTTCGACACGGTGCACTTTGCCACCGCCGGCGGTGATCATGCCCTTGTAACGTTCCAGCATGGCTGGGACTTGCTCGCTTTGATCCGGGTGGATCAGCAAGACGATCTCATAGTGACGCATAAACTCTCCTTGTGGTTGATTGAAGCTGCCCCAGCGTCGTTAAGGGTGCAGCAAGGCGAAGCCAATGATTATAGCACCCCCACGCTCCCCGAGGGGGCCGCCCGCCTGTGGCCCGGCAAAGCCGGTTCCACGGCTCATGCTGGTAAAGGCGGGGAGGAGCCGAATTCGCCCACTTTTTGAGAGAAAAGGCCCTGAAAACGCCGAGAACACCCCCAACGACCACTTTGACCGGGTTTTAGAGGCGTTTTAGGTCTGGATAGCGGATGTATTCGACCAGTTCCTGGACTTTCTGGCTCGGGGGCCGGGTGACCAGGCTCACCAGCACAATGACGGCAAAACCGACCGGCACCCCGAAAAGCCCGGCCGAGATCGGGTCTATGCCCCACCAGAGCTGCACCGGCGAAGTGATGCCGAAAGTGGCGCGCAGCCAGGCCTGGTTGGTGAACATGTAATACGAGGTCACGCCCAGGCCCGACACCATGCCCAGCACGGCCCCAATGCCGTTGGCGCGCTTCCAGAAAATCCCCAGGCTGAGCGCCGGGAAGAACGAGGCGGCGGCAAACGAGAACGCGGCCGACACCAGAAACAGGATGTCTGCCGGCTTTTGCGCCGCCACATAGGCCGCCAGCAAGGCGACGATCAGCAGCAATATCTTGGATACAGTCACCCGGCTCACGGTCGAGGCGTTGGGGTCGATCATCTTGTAATAGAGGTCGTGGCCCAACGCATTGGCAATCGTCAGCAGCAGGCCGTCGGCGGTGGAGAGCGCGGCAGCCAGCCCGCCCGCCGCCACCAGGCCTGAAATCACGTAGGGCAAGCCTGCCAGCTCGGGCGTCAGCAGCACGATGATGTCGCCGCCTATGTTCATCTCGTTGAGCTGCAGGATGTTGTCCTTGTTGATGTCTGTGACCGACAGCAGCGAAGGGTCCACCCGCGTCCAGGAATGCACCCAGGCGGGCAGCTGGTCAAACGGCATGCCCACCAGCACGGTGAATATCTCGTACTTCACCAGCACCGCCAGTGCCGGTGCGGTGAAATAAAGCAGGAAGATACACACCAGCGACCAGGTGACTGATTGCCGCGCTTCCCGCACACTGGGCACGGTGTAATAGCGCATCAGGATGTGCGGCAAGGCCGCGGTGCCCACCATGAGGCAAAAAACCAGCGCCAGGAAATTGCGGCGCGAAGTGTCGTAGGTCTCCTGCTCTTTCGGGGTCCCATCCGGGTTGCCTGAGAACTGGGCCGCGTGGGCGGGCATGCCGTTAAGCGGCTGGGTTTTGACGTCCGCAGCGGCCCTGGCCGCCGTCCAGGCCTTGACGGCGGCGGCCTCGTCCCGGGGCATGGCGGCCATCGCCCTGGCGGCCGATGAAATTTCAGCCACGGATGCATTGCCGCTTTTGAGCTGCTCCATTCGTTTGGCGGCGGCCAGCTTGTCGGCGGCCAGCGACTCGGCGGGGTGCTCCAGCCTGCCCGACAGCGCTTGCGAGCGCTGCCTGAACAGCTCACGCACCTGCAGCTCTTTGGGGTCGGCCGTCAGCTCTTTCTCCTTGGCCGTAACCTTTTCAAGCTGAAAACCATAAACCAGCTGCGGCACTGGCACGCCCGTCTGCTTGACCGACAGCCAGATCACCGGAATGAGATAAGCCACCACCAGGATGATGTACTGGGCCACCTGCGTCCAGGTCACCGCGCGCATGCCGCCCAGGAACGAGCACACCAGAATGCCGCCCAGCCCCAGGAAGATGCCCAGCTCGAACGCGATGCCGGTCAGGTAAGAGGTGATCAGGCCGACGCCGTAAATCTGCGCCACCAGATAGGTGAAGGAGCACAAAATGGCCGCCGCCACGCCGATGAGCCGCGGCAGTCGCCCGCCGTAACGCTCTCCCAGAAAATCCGGAATGGTGAACTGGCCGAACTTGCGCAGGTAAGGCGCCAGCACCAGAGCCACCAGGCAGTAGCCGCCCGTCCAGCCCATGATGAAAGCCAGCCCGCTGTAGCCCGTGAGGTAAAGCGTTCCCGCCAGGCCAATGAAGGAGGCGGCCGACATCCAGTCGGCGCCGGTGGCCATGCCGTTGTAGACCGCCGGCACGCGCCTGCCTGCCACATAGTATTCGGAGGCGTCGGTGGTGCGGCTCATGACGCCTATGCCCGCATAGAGGCCGATGGTGGCCAACAAAAAAGCGGTGCCTATCCAGAGGCGCGGCAAGCCCGCGCGCTCCAGAAGCGCCAGGATGCCCACAAACACCACGAGGCCCAGCGTGTACCAGCGGTAGACGCGGTCCAGCTGCCTCTTGAATTGCTGGCTCGAGAGCATGACCCCGTCGCGTGAACCAAAGAAGCCACCCATTCAGTCCTCGTCCGCCACGTCATGCTCGATGTCGAGCCGGTTCATGTACCAGGCATAAAAGCCGACGATGAGGCAATACACCACCAGGGCGCCCTGCGCACCCATCCAGAAGCTGAAAGGCCAGCCAAAAAAAGTGAAGTTCAGCGCGCGCGCAAAGTAACTCACACCAAACGTGACACTGAACCAGATCAGGAGCAGCACCGCCGTCACAGCCAGGTTCTTGCGCCAGTACCGGCGGTGGCTTTCAGTGGGCTGCATGGGTTGCCTCGCCGGTGGCCGCAAAAACGGCCTCGTTCTCGCGCTCGAACTGGGCCGCCACACGCGGCTCAAAGCGACTCAGGTGTGCAATCACCTTGCGCGCCTTGGCGGGCTGGCCCAGCGCCAGCCACACCTGCGCGAGCCGGTACCAGCCGTAAGGGCCCAAGGGCTGCAGGGCTGTGTTCTTTTGCAGGGCCTCGGCGGCTTCCTCAAACCGGTGCGCGTGAATGTGCACCAGCGCCAGGCCATACCAGGCCTGGTCCAGGCGCGCGTCCAGTGCCACCGCGCGTTCAAAGGCCGGCCCGGCCTCATCATGACATCCCGCCTGCTGCAACACGTAACCCAGGTTGAACCAGCCTGCCGCCTGCCCGGGCCTGACAGCGGTCAATTGCCGCAGGCTGGCAATGGATTCGTGCGTGAGCTGGAGCTGCGCCGCCACATGGCCGCGGCTGGCCAGCGCATAGGGGTCTGCGGGTCGCAGTTGCAGCATCTGGTCAAAGACGGTCAGCGCAGCAGGCCGTTTGGCGCAGGCGAGCAAAAGCAGTGCGCGTATTTTCAGAAAACCGTATTGAAGGGTGGCCCCTATTTGCACAGTGCCACCCCAATCTCCAGGCAGATGCGGATTTTGGCAATGGCCGCAACGGCCCACACCAGCAGCAGCACCAAAAAAGCCACCAGCGGCAAGTGACGGTCCATCACCACCTGCGGAGATACCCAGCGTGCGGCCTTGACCCAAGGCAGGCCCACCAGCTGAAGCACGCGATAAAACGGATTGCTGCCCTTGGCTGCGCCTGCCAGCAGGCCTACCGCCCATTGGCCGGCCAATGCAAGAAGAGCGATTTCAGTGAGCAGTTTGACGGTAGTGGTGACGGCAAGCATGGCTCATGGCAAACAGATAAAGGGATGAAGGGATGAAGGGATGAAGGCAACAATTCCGATTGTCATCGGAGGCCTTGCCAATTGGCTTACCGGCAAACCTTCTGCCACCGGGGGTTTTCCCGTGGTCATCCAGTTGAAGCGCGCGAAAAAAAATGCGCTGCGGATCTCTCCACAGCGCACCTTCTCAATTCATGTCAACCGTCTTCAGTTGGCCAGTTGCTTCCAGGTGGCAATCACCGTATCGGGGTTCAGCGAGATGGAGCCAATGCCCTCGTCCTTCAGCCACTGCGCAAAGTCCGGGTGGTCGCTGGGGCCCTGGCCACAAATGCCGACATATTTTCCCGCGCGCCGGCAAGCCTGGATGGCCCGGCTCAGCATGGCCTTGACGGCGGGGTCACGTTCATCGAAGTCCTGGGCCAGGATGTCCAGGCCGGAGTCGCGGTCCAGGCCCAGCGTGAGCTGGGTCAGGTCGTTCGAACCAATCGAGAACCCGTCGAAGAACTCAAGAAACTCGTCGGCCAGGATGGCATTGCTCGGTACTTCGCACATCATGATCACGCGAAGGTCTTTTTCGCCGCGCTTGAGGCCGTGCTGCGCCAGCAGGTCCGTGACCTTCTTCGCCTGGCCCAGGGTGCGGACAAACGGCACCATGACCTCAACGTTGACCAGGCCCATGTCGTCGCGCACGCGCCTGAGCGCTTCGCACTCCATCGCAAAGGCTTCGCCGAAATCAGGGCTGAGGTAGCGCGACGCGCCGCGAAAACCGAGCATCGGATTTTCTTCCTCGGGCTCGTAACGTGAACCGCCGATCAACTTGCGGTATTCGTTGGACTTGAAGTCCGACAAACGCACGATCACCGGCTTGGGCCAGAAGGCCGCTGCGATGGTGGCCACACCTTCGGTCACCTTGTCGACATAGAAGGCACGCGGCGAGGCATGGCCGCGCGCCACGCTTTCCACTGCTTTTTTCAGGTCGGCATCCACGTTGGGGTAATCAAGAATCGCCTTGGGGTGCACGCCGATGTTGTTGTTGATGACAAATTCCAGCCGTGCCAGGCCGACACCGTGGTTGGGTATCTGGCAGAAGTCAAACGCCAGCTGGGGGTTGCCGACATTCATCGTGATCTTCAGGTCGATCGGCGGCATCTCGCCTCGCTGCACTTCCGTCACTTCGGTCTCCAGCAGGCCGTCATAAATGTTGCCGGTATCGCCCTCGGCGCAGCTCACGGTGACGAGCATGCCGTCTTTCAGCGTTTCGGTGGCATCGCCGCAGCCGACCACTGCCGGGATACCCAGCTCGCGCGCAATGATGGCCGCGTGGCAGGTGCGCCCGCCGCGATTGGTCACGATGGCACTGGCGCGCTTCATCACCGGTTCCCAGTTCGGGTCGGTCATGTCCGTCACCAGGATGTCGCCGGCCTGCACCTGGTCCATGTCCTTGATGTCGTGGACGATGCGGACTGCGCCCGTGCCGATCTTCTGGCCGATCGCGCGGCCCTCTGCCAGCACGGTGCCGGTGCCCTTGAGCTTGTAGCGCTGCTCGGCCTTGCCCTTGGACTGGCTCTTGACGGTCTCGGGACGCGCCTGCAGGATGTAGAGCTCGCCGTCGATGCCGTCCTTGCCCCACTCGATGTCCATCGGGCGGCCGTAATGCGCTTCGATGATCAGCGCATAGCGGGCGAGCTGCTCGACGTCGGTGTCGGTCAGTGAATAGCGGTTACGCAACTCGGTCGGCACATCAGTGGTCTTGACCAGCTTGCCGCCGGCTTTTTTCTCGTCGGCGCTGGTGAACTCCATCTGCAGCAGCTTGCTGCCCAGGTTGCGGCGAATGACGGCGCGTTTGCCCGCTTTGAGCATGGGCTTGTGCACGTAAAACTCGTCAGGGTTGACGGCGCCCTGCACCACCGTTTCACCGAGGCCGTAGCTGGAGGTGATGAACACCACGTCTTCAAAGCCGCTTTCGGTGTCGATGGTGAACATCACGCCGGCTGCACCCTTGTCGCTGCGCACCATGCGCTGGATGCCGGCGGACAGCGCCACGTCGGAATGGGCAAAGCCCTGATGCACCCGGTAGCTGATGGCGCGGTCGTTGTACAGCGAGGCGAACACCTCTTTCATCTTGTGCAGAACGTCCTCGATGCCGACGACGTTCAGGAAGGTTTCCTGCTGGCCGGCAAATGACGCGTCAGGCAAGTCCTCTGCCGTGGCGGATGAGCGCACCGCAAAGCTGGCCTGGGCATTGCCGGCGCTGAGGGCGGCAAAACTGTCGCGAACGGCTTTTTCCAGATCGGCCGGGAAAGGCTGGGCTTCCACCAGCTTGCGGATTTTGGCGCCGGCTTCGGCCAGCGCGCGCACGTCATCGGTGTTGAGCGTGTCCAGCACGCCGTTGATTTTTTTGTCGAGGCCGTCATGCGCCAGGAACACGCGGAAAGCGTGGGCCGTAGTGGCAAATCCGGTGGGAACACGAACCCCGTTGGGGCCGGTCGGCAGTTGCGAAATCATTTCGCCGAGGCTGGCGTTCTTGCCGCCGACAGACTCGACGTCTGTCATCCTCAGGTTTTCAAACGGTACGACCAGGGCGGTCGCCTCAAACAGCTTGGACATGAAAATACTCCGGGAGGTTTAAAAACCGTGGAATTCACCATGCGCGGCAAGCAACCTTGTTGTTGTTGGAAGGGGTTGTGGCGGGGCATGATGTGACAAACTGGATAATTGCCACGATTGTAGGCGGCTGGGGCCGGGCGTGCCGCGTCAGGCTTTCACCCGGCTTTCAACCAGCCAAACCCTCATTTCCGCCCTTTCAAGCTCCTTCGAAGCCCTTCCATGTCCCAACGCACCGTATTTTTCATCTCTGACGGCACCGGCATTACCGCTGAAACCTTTGGTAACGCCATCCTGGCGCAGTTTGAGTTCAAGCCGCGCCATGTCCGCCTACCTTTTATCGACAGCGTGGACAAGGCCCACCAGGCGATCCGGCAGATCAACCACACGGCCGAAGTCGAGGGCAAACGCCCCATCGTCTTCACGACGCTGGTGAACATGGAGATCCTCGCCGTCATCAAGGCCCACTGCAACGGCATGCTGCTGGACATGTTCGGCATGTTTGTGGCGCCGCTGGAGGGTGAGCTGGGCATCAAGTCCAACCACCGGGTCGGCCGGTTTTCAGATGCGTCCAAAAGCAAGGAATATGACGACCGCATCGAGGCGATCAATTTCTCGCTGGCGCATGACGACGGCCAGAGCAACCGCGACCTGGCCGGTTCGGACGTGATCCTGGTGGGCGTGAGCCGCAGCGGCAAGACGCCGACCTCGCTCTACCTGGCCATGCAGTACGGCCTGAAGGCCTCCAACTACCCGCTGATTCCTGAAGATTTCGAGCGCCGCCAGCTACCGCCGGCGCTGGTGCCGCACCGCAAGAAGATCTTTGGGCTGACCATCGCGCCCGAGCGCCTGGCGCAGATCCGCAATGAACGCCGGCCCAACTCCAAATACGCCAGCCTGGCCAACTGCCGCGAGGAAATCCATGAGGCCGAAGCCATGATGCGGCGCGAGGGTATACGCTGGCTGTCAACCACCACCAAGTCGATCGAAGAGATCGCCACCACCATCCTTCAGGAGATCCGGCCCGAGCGGCTGGAGTACTGAGGCTGGGCCAGGCACATCCATGCCGCTGCGCGGGATGCACAGGGTGACCATAAATCGAAGCAGGGGTCAGCATCGATAAGCAATTCCCGCTGCATAGGGGCTGAATCCCATTTTTCCCGGGGACCGGGTGAAGCTGCTACTGATTTGATAGCTGCCCGCGCCCGTCCCTATTGGCAAGGAAGCATTTTTACCGAAAAAATGGAGTCTTGGATTTTGTTAAAAATTTGGCATGAAATCAGCCTTTGGCCCAATCCCGACGTGCGCGAGCAGCTATCTTTTTTATAGCAGCACCGGGTCAGCCCAGCACCGCCACACCCTTGACCTGCGCGTACACAAGGTTGCCAGGCTGCAATTGCAAGGCTTCTGCCGACTTCTGGGTGAGCCGCGCCAGCAGTGTGCTGCCGCCGGCGTCCAGGCCGACCATCACCTGTCCCGGGCTGTCGGCTGAGAGGCCGGTGACGGTGACCGCAAAGATGTTCTGCACGCTGGTGCCCTCCTGGCGCTCCAGCGTCAGGCTCACATCACGCGCCTGGATGCGCACGCGCACGCGCTGGCCGACCTGCAGCGAAGGGTTGAGCAGGCTGATGCGTCCGCCGGGAAACTCGGCATGGCTCATGTGCCATTCAGGCTCGACGGCACTGATCACGGCATCTATCACCGCGGCCGCGGCATCGCCATGCGCCAGTGGCAGATCGAGCCGCGTCATCAGCTCGCGCGTGGGGCCTGAGGCCGTGACACGGCCGGCATCCAGCAGCACCAGGTGGTCGGCCAGCCGGGCGACCTCATCGGGCGCGTGGCTGACGTAGAGCACGGGCATGTCGAGTTCGTCATGCAGGCGCTCCAGGTAGGGCAGGATTTCGGCCTTGCGGGCGATGTCCAGCGAGGCCAGGGGCTCGTCCATCAACAAAAGCCGCGGGCTGGTGGCCAGCGCGCGCGCGATGGCCACGCGCTGGCGCTCGCCGCCCGAAAGCGTGCCGGGCATGCGCCGCATCAGTTTTTGCAAGCCCAGCAATTCAATGGCATGTTCCAGCGACATGCGGCGCTGGCCAGCCGGCACGCGGCGCTGGCCGAAATCGAGGTTGCGGTGCACGTCCAGGTGGGCGAACAGGCTCGCTTCCTGGAACACATAACCCAGCGGCCGCTGATGCACCGGTAAGAAGACGCCGGCCTTGTCGTCTTGCCAGACCTCGCCATTGACCGAGAGATGGCCGGCCGCTGCCCGCTCCAGTCCGGCAATGCTGCGCAGCAGGCTGGTTTTGCCCGAACCCGAGGGACCGAAGATGGCCGTGACGCCGCGCCCCGGCAAAGCCAGCGACACGTCGAGCGAGAAATCGGTGAAGACACGATGAAACGAGGCGGTGATGCCACTGTCTGCCGGCCTCATGCGCCCTGCCCTTTGCGCCTGCCCGGCTGCAGGGTATTGAAGGTATAGAGCGCGAGCAGCACCAGAAAGGAAAACACCAGCAGACCGCCGGCCAGCCAGTGCGCCTGGCGGTATTCAAGCGCCTCCACATGGTCGTAAATCTGCACCGACATCACACGCGTCTTGCCAGGAATGTTGCCGCCCATCATGAGCACAATGCCGAACTCGCCCACCGTGTGCGCAAAACCCATGACGGCGGCCGTCAGGTAGGCGGGCCGTGCCAAAGGCAGCACCACGCTGAAAAAGGTATCCAGCGGGGACGCGCGCAAAGTGGCGGCGGCTTCCAATGGGCGTTCACCAATGGCTTCAAAAGCGTTTTGCAAAGGCTGCACCACAAAGGGCATGGAATACAGCACCGACCCCACCACGAGTCCGGCAAAGGTGAACGGCAGCACGCCCCAACCTAACGATTGCGTGAGCTGGCCCACCGGGCCGTTCGGCCCCATCAGTACCAGCAGGTAAAAACCCAGCACCACCGGCGGCAAGACCAGCGGCAAGGCCACCAGCGCACCCACTGGCCCTTTGAGCCACGAACGCGTGCGCGCCAGCCACCAGGCCAGCGGGGTACCGGCCAGCAGCAACACCACGGTGGCGGTGGCCGCCAGCCGAAAGGTCAGCGTCAGTGCCTGAAGGCTTGCATCGTCGAGCATGGTTGAGTGTTGCCTCAGTGTGACTTGGTGGCCGTTTCAGGGCTCGTAGCCGAAGGAACGGATCACTGCCCTGGCCTTCTCGGTTTTCAAAAAGGCCATCAGCTGCGCCGCGGCCTTGCTGTCTTTGGCCTTGGCCAGCAGCACCGCATCCTGGCGGATCGGGCTGTGCAGGCTCTCGGGAACAATCCAGGCCGAGCCCGACTTGATCTTGCCGCCTTCGTAGACCTGCGAGAGCGCGATAAAACCGAGCTCCGCATTGCCGGTGGAAACAAAGCTGAAGGCCTGACCGATGCTTTCGCCTTGCACCAGCTTGGGCTCCAGCGCGGCCTGCAATCCGAGTTTGTTCATCGTCTCCACCGCGGCCGCGCCGTAGGGTGCGAGCTTGGGTGCGGCAATGGCGATCTTTTTGAAGTTGCCCTTCTTCAAAACCTCGCCCTGTGCATCGACCACGCCAGGCTGGGCCGACCAGAGCACCAGCTTGCCGGTGGCATAGGTAAAGCGGCTGCCGTTCACGGCCGCGCCTTCCTTCTCCAGCCTGGCGGGGGTTTCGTCGTCGGCCGCAAGAAACACTTCAAACGGCGCGCCATGGGTGATCTGCGCGTAGAACTTGCCGGTGGCGCCGAAGGTCAGCACCGCTTTGTGGCCCGTGTCTTTTTCAAAGTCCGCGGCGATCAGTTTCATGGGTGCGGTGAAATTGGCGGCCACAGCGACCTGAACTTCCTCCGCCAATGCGGCGGCCGATGCCAGTGCGAGACACAGAGCCGGCAGCCAGCGCGACACAGTTCTGAACATGATGAAAGTCCGGTGATGAAAGATAGGAGACGGCAGTGCGGGAGACGAAGATGCGTTTGAAAGAAAGCCACTCCTGTCGATTCGCTATTCTATTTTAGAATAGCGGTACCTGTCCCGAGGCCTCCATGAAAAAAGCCGCTGCTTCCTCGTCTGCTGCTCCCTCCTTCGCAAGCGCCTTCAGCCATGAACCGGCCGACAAGCGCATCGAGATCCTGCGCCTGGTGGGTGAAAGCGGCTCGATCTCGCAGGCGGCGCGGCAAGCCAGGGTCAGCTACAAGGCCGCCTGGCAAGCCATCGACACCTTGACCAACCTGGCCGGTGTGGCGCTGGTGGAGCGCGCTGTGGGCGGCTCTGGCGGTGGCGGCGCCACCCTGACGCCGGCGGGCCAGAAGCTGCTGGCAGTGGCGGGCCTCTTGAGCGAAACACGTAGCCAGGTGCTGGCGGGCTTCAAAGCCAATGAACTGCTGCTGCCCCGCGCGCTGCCGGTACTGTCCAGCATGAGCGTGCGCACCAGCATGCGCAACCAGTTGCCCTGCCAGGTTGAGAAGATCGAGGTGCGCGGCCAGATGGCGCGTGTGCACCTCAGGCTGGCTGGTGAGGCACTGCTGGTTTCGCGCATCACCAAGGCCAGTGCGGAACTGCTGGGCTTGCAGAAAGGGCAAACGGTACTGGCCTTGTGCAAGGCTACGGCGGTGGCCGTGCGTGAGCCCGCGGTTCCCACACAGCCAGAGGTTTGCGTATTGAGCGGCCGTGCGGTTCGGATCAGCCGCGGCGCCACGGGCGATGAAGTGTCGATGCAACTTGACGGGGGCCTGCAACTGGTCGGCTTTGCGCCTGCCGGCAGCAGCCTGAAAGTCCGCTCCCCGGTTCAGGCCCTGATCGACGAATCAGCCCTCGTGATTGCCCTTTCGGCCTGATGGCCAGGCAAAAAACGCCGCACCGCGCCTATTCTACAAATAGCTAATATCTATCGATAGACTAAATTTAAAAGAGTTATACTATCGTCTCGAAAGCATTTTTACCCGTTCTTTAACCCAGCATAGGAAGCTATTCAGATGTCCCTGATCAATACCCAAGTCCAGCCTTTCAAAACCCAAGCTTTCCTCAACGGCAAGTTCATCGACGTTTCAGACGAATCGCTGAAGGGCAAATGGTCGGTCCTGATCTTCATGCCGGCTGCATTCACTTTCAACTGCCCTACCGAAGTTGAAGATGCTGCCGACAACTACGCCGAATTCCAGAAGGCCGGTGCTGAGGTATACATCGTGACCACCGACACGCATTTCTCGCACAAGGTGTGGCACGAAACCTCCCCCGCAGTCGGCAAGGCCAGGTTCCCGCTGGTGGGCGACCCAACCCACACGCTGACCAAAGCCTTTGACGTGTTCATCCCCGAAGAAGGCCTGGCATTGCGCGGCACCTTCGTGATCAACCCCGAAGGCGTCATCAAGACGGCTGAAGTGCACTCCAACGAGATCGCACGCGACGTCAAGGAAACCCTGCGCAAGCTGAAGGCTGCCCAGTACACCGCCGCTCACCCCGGCCAGGTTTGCCCTGCGAAGTGGAACGAAGGCGCCAAGACGATCGCCCCTTCGATCGACCTCGTCGGCAAGATCTAAGAACAGGTCTAACGCCCTGCTGCCTTCCTGACGAAGGCCCGGGCCCCGGCACGCGCGTGTGTGCCGTCCCGGGCTTTTTTGTTCCCCATTGAAATTGAAAGTGAGTCCCTCATGCTCGACGACGCCACCAAAGCCCAACTGAAAAGCTATCTCGAACGCGCCACTGCGCCCATCGAAATCGTCGCCTCGCTCGACGGCAGCGAGGCTTCGGGCGAAGTGCTGTCGCTGCTGAAAGACGTGGCCGAGTCCTCCCCGCTGGTCAAACTGACCGAAAGCCGCGACGACCCGCACCGCAAGCCCTCGTTCTCAATCAACCGCCCCGGCGAAAACCACGGCCCGCGTTTTGCCGGCCTGCCCATGGGCCATGAATTCACCTCGCTGATCCTGGCGCTGCTGCAGATCGGCGGCTACCCGCCCAAAGTCGAGCAACCCGTGCTCGAGCAGATCCGCGCGCTGGACGGCGATTTCGACTTTGAGGTCTATGTCTCGCTGACCTGCCACAACTGCCCCGATGTGGTCCAGGCGCTGAACCTGATGGCAGTGCAGAACCCGCGCATCAAGACCACCATGATCGAGGGCGGTACCTTCCAGGACGAAGTGAAGGAGCGCGAGATCATGGGCGTGCCCACGGTCTTCCTGAACGGCACCATGTTCGGCAACGGCCGCATGAGCCTGGAAGAAATCCTCGCCAAGATCGACACCAGCGGCGTTGAACGCGAAGCCAAGATCATCAACAAAAAGGAAGCCTTCGACGTGCTGATCGTCGGCGGCGGCCCGGCCGGCGCAGCTGCGGCTGTGTATGCCGCACGCAAGGGCATCCGCACCGGCGTGGCGTCCGAGCGCTTCGGCGGCCAGGTACTGGACACCCTGGGCATCGAGAACTTCATCTCCATCAAGGAAACCGAAGGCCCCAAATTTGCCCACGCGCTGGAAGAGCACGTGCGCAACTACGACGTGGACATCATGAACCTGCAGCGCGCCAAGGCGCTGGTGCCCAACAGCGGGCCGGACAAAAACCTGATTGAAGTGCAGCTTGAAAGCGGCGCCTCGCTCAGGAGCAAGTCCATCGTGATCTCGACCGGCGCGCGCTGGCGCAACATCAACGTGCCCGGCGAGCATGAGTTCAAGAACAAGGGCGTGGCCTACTGCCCGCACTGCGACGGCCCGCTCTTCAAGGGCAAGCGCGTGGCGGTGATCGGCGGCGGCAACTCGGGCGTCGAGGCGGCGATCGACCTGGCCGGCATCGTCGGACACGTGACGCTGATCGAGTTCGACACTGCGCTGCGCGCCGACGCCGTGCTGCAGCGCAAGCTGAACAGCCTGCAGAACGTGACGGTGTTCACCAACGCGCAAACGACCGAAATCACCGGCGACCAGAAGGTCAATGGCCTGGTCTACAAAGACCGCGCCAGCGGCGAGCTGAAAACCGTTGAGCTTGAAGGTGTGTTCATCCAGATCGGCCTGGTGCCCAACACCGACTGGCTCAAGGGCGTGGTGAACCTGTCCAAACACGGCGAGATCATCGTCGACGCCAAGGGCCAGACTTCGGTGCCGGGCGTGTTCGCGGCGGGCGACGTGACAACCGTGCCCTTCAAGCAGATCATCATCGCGGCCGGTGAAGGCGCCAAGGCGGCCCTCAGCGCGTTTGACTACCTGATCCGCAGCCCCATCGCAGCGCAGTGATGCAGTGATGCAGTGATGGGATACCCGAAAAGGCCGTCCTCTCCGGGCGGCCTTTTTTTGAGCGGTTTTTCACCGGAATCCCCCTGATATCTACAGGGAACAAGATGAGAATTGTTCTCATTTGATGGTATAGTTCGCAGCGCCCCTACTCGCTAGCCAAACAACCCGGCAGCCTTCTCGCGCTGCCAGGCGTAGCAAGCCAACAACCCGCCCACAGGCCCCTGAATTTTCGTCACCCATCGTGGCGTCAGGGGCTGCTGTGCGCACGCCAGTTCCCTGGCGATCCTCCCCAGGAGTTTTGACTTGCTCACCTCGCATCTGCCGCACGCCGCGCGCCACCTTGCACCGTTCGCCATCCTTTCGCTGATCGCCGCGCTTCAAGGCGCATATGCCCAGACAGCGGCCGAGACAACCCTTCGCGAAGTGCAGGTGCGCTCCGATCAGGAGAAAGAAACCGCAACCGGCCCGGTGATCGGCTACCGCGCCAAAAGAGCTTCTACCGCGACCAAGACCGACACGCTGCTGTCCGAAACGCCACAGGCCGTGACCGTCATCACCAGCCAGCAGATTACCGACCAGGGTGCCAACAACCTGCAGGACGCCCTGGGCTACGCTGCCGGCGTGCGATCCGATGCCTATGGACTGGATTCACGGACCGACTCGGTGCGTGTGCGCGGCGCCAACCCCGACAACTACCTGGACGGCCTGCGCGAAGCCTACGGCTACTACACCAGCCGCACACGCGCAGACCCTTACACACTGGAGCGCCTGGAGGTACTGCGCGGCCCGTCGGGCATGCTGTTCGGCGCGGGCACGGCGGCCGGCGTCATCAACATGGTCAGCAAAAGGCCGCAAACCGAAACCCAGCGTGAAGTGGGCGTGCAGTTCGGCAGCAACGGCCGCAAGCAGCTCCAGCTCGACCTGACCGGCCCGCTGACGGAAGATGGTGAATGGCTGTACCGGCTGGTCGCACTCAAGCGCAGCGCCAACACGCAGGTCGACTTCGTACCCGACGACCGCAGCCTGATCGCGCCGTCGCTCACCTGGCGGCCCAGTGCGGCCACCTCGCTCACGTTGCAGGCGCTGTGGCAAAAAGACAAGAGCGGCTCAACCTCGCAGTTCTTCCCGTGGGAAGGCACGCTGCTGCCCAACCCGAACGGCCAGTTGCCGACCAACCGCTTCATCGGTGAGCCGGGCGACTACTATGACTCCGAACGCAAGTCCATCGGCTGGCTGTTTGAGCACAAGTTCAACGACACCTGGACGGTGCGCCAGAACTTTCGGATGGCCACCAACGAGAACGACAACCGCTACCACTACGGCGACTTCTTCACCAACCCGGGCAGTTGGGGCTCCGACCCGGTGGCCAAACGGCGGCTGGGCCGCATCAACGACAGCTCGCTCACGCGCAACCGCATCACCGCGCTGGACAATCACGCCGAAGGCCATTTCACCACCGGTGCGCTCAAGCACACGCTGCTGGTGGGCGCCGACTTTGCGCGCCACAGCGAGAACACCTGGGCGGGCGCCACGGTCAGCGATATCGACGCCTACGCGCCCGTCTACGGCAACCTGCTCATCCCCGTACGCGCGGCCCTGCCGGGCACCACGCAGCGGCAGACAGGCCTGTATCTGCAGGACCAGATGAAGCTGGACAACTGGATCGTGACGGCGGGCCTGCGCCACGACAAGTCGGTGTCGGGCGCCGAAGGCCGCTCTGAGGAAGAGACCTCGGCCACCACCAAGCGCCTGGGCCTGATGTATGCCCACCCCTCGGGCTGGTCGCCCTATGTGAGCTACAGCGAATCCTTCACCCCGCAGGCCGCCATCAAGGGGCAACTCTTCACGCCGCTGCGCGGTGAGCAGTGGGAGCTGGGGCTGAAGTACGAGCCGGCGGGCCGCGCGCTGGCTTATAGCGCCGCGCTCTATGACCTGCGCGAGAAAAACCAGATCGCCTCGCCGCTGCCCAACACCTACAACCAGGTGGGCGCCACGCGCACCAAAGGGCTGGAGCTGGAAGTCAAGGGCTCCGTCACGTCCAATCTGGAGCTGGTCGCGCACTACAACTACACCGAGCTGGACAAGCAGCTCGAAGGCCTGCCCAAGCACCAGGCCAGCGCCTGGGCCAAGTACCGCTTCTCCATCGCCGGCGTGAATGGCTTTTCTGCGGGCGCGGGCGTGCGCTGGATGGGCGCTTTCCGGGACCAGCAAGGCGGCGGCAATGGCCCGGAAATCCCCGCAGCCGCGCTGCTGGATTTGATGTTCGCCTATGACACCGCGAACTGGCGCTACGCCGTCAACATCAACAACGCGACCGACAAGACCTACTTCAGCACCTGCCTGGCCCGCGGCGACTGCTGGTATGGCGCGCGGCGCACGGTGGTGGCCAGCGCTACCTACCGCTTCTAGACGACAAGAAGGAGAGCCACGATGACCACGATCAGCCTCACGGGCAAGAAGACGGCGATGGACAGCCGGCGCATCAAGACCTGGACCTGGGTGCACAAATGGAGCAGCCTGGTTTGCACGGTCTTCATGCTGCTGCTGTGCCTGACCGGGCTGCCGCTGATCTTTCACCATGAGATCGGCCACCTGCTGGGCACCGAAGTTGAGGCGCCCGATTTACCCAAGGACACGCCACACGCCAGCTTGGACCGCGTGATGGAAGTGGCGCAGGGGCTGCATCCGGGCAAGGTGCCGATGTTCATCACCCAGGAGCCGGATGACAACCGCTTCTGGTATGTCACATTTGGCGACACACCGACATCCGAAGAGAACAACAAGACCGTCGCGGTCGACGCACGCACCGCCGCCGTGCTGGCCCAGCCCAAGTTCGACGAGGGCTTTATGTACGTGATGTTCAAACTGCACGTCGACCTGTTTGCCGGGCTGGCGGGCAAACTCTTTCTGGGCTTTATGGGCCTCTTGCTGCTGGTGGCGATTGTCTCGGGTGTGGTGCTGTATGCACCCTTCATGCGCAAACTGGATTTCGGCACGGTGCGGCAAACCCGCCCACGCGCCCGCTGGCTGGACCTGCACAACCTGCTGGGCATCGTGACGCTGGTGTGGGCCTTCACCGTGGGCGCCACGGGCATGATCAACACCTGGGCCGACCTGTTGATCAGGTACTGGCAGTACGACCAGTTGAGTTCGCTGCTGGCGCCTTACCAGGGGCAAAAACCGCCGGCCCGCCTGGCCTCGGTGCAGCAGGCAGCTTCATCAGCGACCGCACTGGCGCCTGAAATGAAGATGGCGTTTATCGCTTTTCCGGGTACGTCGTTTTCAAGCCCGCACCACTACACAGTGTTCCTGCGCGGCAACGAGCCCTTCAACTCGCGCCTGCTCAAGCCGGTGCTGGTGGACGCCGGCACCAATGCGCTCACGGCCAGCCCGCCGCTGCCCTGGTACCTCACAGCGCTGCTGGTGTCGCAGCCGCTGCACTTCGGCGACTACGGCGGCATGCCGATGCAAATCCTCTGGGCCCTGCTGGACATCGCGACCATCATCGTGCTGGGCAGTGGCCTTTACCTGTGGCTTGGGCGGCGTAATCCGGCCAAAGCGGCGAAGCCGGAAAAAACAGCAGGGCAAATACCAGCGCCGCATGCCGCGCGCCATGAAACGACTGGCGGTGCCGCGTGAGCGCAAAGGCCGATTCCGCGAAAGGCTCCGCTTTCTGGCGCCTGTGGCGCTGGCCCCTCGTACTGGGCACGCTCAGCACCACCGGCCTGCTGACCGCGCTCGTATCTGACGGCTGGGGGGACTGGTGGTGCTGGCTGGGGTTGGGCGTGCCCGTGGCTGTGATGGCCTGGTTCTCGTGGGTGCCCAGCGGGCCGCGCAAACGCTGAATGGCGAGTGAGTGGTTTTTTGCTCTGAAGCGGTATGTAAAAGTTAATCTGGCAGCACTTTGAAGCGAAGCACAAGAACACCAAAATCTCACGGCAAAAGCACCCAAAACCCTTATAGAACGGGCGCAAGCAGCTCCTGATTTAATAGCAACCCCAAAAACCTTCACTGGCCACGCTTGCCCAGGTGCGGCTGCCTGGCGCTTGAGTTCTGTCGCCGCGCGAAGTGCGATGGTGATGTGCCTGACCTTGGCGCCGGTGTGGCGTCTATAGCCATCACCGGCGGCAGGCCCGCCCAGGCTATAAAATTCAGGCTTGCTCACGCACGATCTGAGGGCACGACCTGAAGGGATGCGCGGTGAGTCCCTTGCATCACCCAAAGCCCTTTCTCGTCCCCCCATTTCTTTCCTCCTTCTCTTCTTTTTTTCTCATGAGCGCCTTCAACACAGAACGCATTATTTCCGTCCACCACTGGACCGACTCGCTATTTAGCTTCACCGCCACGCGCGATTCGGGCTTTCGCTTCGTCAACGGCCAGTTCACCATGATCGGCCTGCCTGTGGACGGCAAACCGCTGCTGCGCGCCTACAGTGTGGCCAGCGCCAACCATGAAGACCAGCTGGAATTTTTCAGCATCAAGGTGCCGGACGGCCCGCTGACCTCGCGCCTGCAGCACTTGAAGCCCGGCGACGACATCCTGGTCGGACGCAAACCCACCGGCACGCTGTTGCTGCAAAACCTGCTGCCTGGCAAGACACTGTGGTTGCTGGCCACTGGCACCGGTCTGGCGCCCTTTCTCTCTCTGATCAAGGATCCCGATACTTACGAGCGGTTTGAGCGCGTGGTGGTGGTGCACGGTTGCCGTACCAGCGCCGAGCTCGCCTACCGCGAGCTGATCGAGCACGAGCTGCACGAGCATGAGTTCCTCGGTGAGCTGGTGCGCGGACGCCTGATGTATTACCCCACCGTGACGCGCGAACGCTTTCGCAACGAAGGCCGCATCACCGAGCTCATGCAGTCGGGCAAGCTGTACAGCGACCTGGGCTTGCCCGCGATCTCTACCGGGAACGACCGCCTGATGCTGTGCGGCAGCCCCGACATGCTGCGCGACATCAAGGCCATGCTGGAAGAGCGCGGCTTTGAGGAAGGCAACATGCAGCGAGCCGGCCACTTCGTGGTGGAACGCGCATTTGCCGAGCGCTGACTGACAACGGGAAACGTTTGCAATGCGAACGTTTCTCACAATCAAACGCAACCAGACCGCCCCAGCAGGGGAATGCTTGAGTTACGGCACGCGGCCAGTGACAATGGGCGATCCGCACTACACAACGATAAGGAATTTCCATGAAAGGCGACGCAAAAGTCATCGCTCACCTGCAGGCGCAGCTGAAGAACGAGCTGACGGCCATCAACCAGTACTTCCTGCACTACCGCATGTACAAGCACTGGGGCCTGGACAAGCTGGCAAAGAAGGAATACGAAGAGTCCATCGGCGAAATGAAGCACGCCGACAAGCTGATGGACCGCATCTTCATGCTCGATGGCCTGCCCAACCTGCAGGACCTGGGCAAGCTGATGATCGGTGAGGATGTTCCAGAAGCCCTGAACTGCGACCTGAAAGCCGAAACCGGCGCACAGGCCACCATCAAGGACGGCATTGCCCACTGCGAAAGCGTACGCGACTATGTCTCACGCGACCTGCTGCAGGAAATCCTCGATGACACCGAAGAGCACATCGACTTCCTGGAAACCCAGATTGAGCTGATTGGCAAGGTTGGCCTGCAAAACTATCTGCAAAGCCAGATGGGCGAGTTGAGCTGAATGCGGTCCTGAAATAGCCGGATGACATGCCTGGCGCAATAAAAAAAACGGGGCACAGGCCCCGTTTTTTGTTTGCGCCAACGCTGACTGCCCCTGGTTTTCAGAAGCTCTTTTCCCGGCCTCAATTTCGCGGCTGCATAGAGACATATCGCGTTTTCGCCACACAGGCATCGTTTTTTCGTCATTCCTGCAACGTCCAGATACAAGGGATTACGAATCATTATCATTTGATATACACTTCGGGCGAACTTCACGAGCCAGCCAACTCGCGCCCGAGGGCATTTCGAGCCAGCCAAGCTTTTTCCTGAAACCCGGTCCGCCCTCTGCAAGGCAGGACCCTGCTTGGAGGCCATCTTGGCACACCCTTCTGCTCGCGCCACGCGCCCTGCGCGCAACAAAAAGACCCGCACCACGGGCACTGACAATTTCACGCCGCTTGCCGGCCCGGTTGCCAATCCTGCCGCATCTTCCGACAAAGCCCTGCTCCCGCTTGGCGCGCTCATGCTGGCGGTTTCGGTGTCAGGCTGGGCCCAGAGCATCACCCCGACGCCCAGCACCGGCGCCACGACCGCCACGTCGTCCACTGCACCCGAAGGCAGGAGCCTGGCACCCGTCACGGTGACAGGCACACGCGACCGCGCCAGCCAGACTTATCAGAGCGGCATTACCAGTGTCGGTAAAGCGCCATTGGCCGCCAAGGACATTCCGCAATCGCTCACGGTCGTCAACGAAAAACTGATTCACGACCAGGGCAAGGACAGCTTCAAGAGCGCCCTTGAGAACGTTGTCGGTATCACTTTTGAAGCAGGGGAAGGCGGGCGCATCGGCGACAACATTCGCTTGCGCGGTTTCAGTGCTGCTGGAGATATCTACCTGGATGGCATGCGCGACATTTCCCAGTACAACCGGGACACCTTCAACTATGACCGGGTGGAAGTCTTGCGCGGTGCGGCATCCATGCTTTTTGGTCGCGGTTCTACCGGCGGCATCATCAACCAGGTCAGCAAAACTCCGCGCCTGATCACAGAGCATGAAGTGAATACGACGATAGGAACCGGCAATTACTTACGCCTGTCAGGCGACTTCAACTTCAAGACATCGGATGACGCCGCATTTCGCATCGGGGTCATGACAACGGACTGGGATGGCCGCGCCGGAAAAGCAGAAACGCATCGTCGCGGCCTGGCCGCAGACTACCGCTGGGGCATTGGTACGTCGGACGAATTCATGGTCAGCCTGTACCATCTCAACTACAACGACAAGCCCGACCTCGGCGGGCGTTGGCTGCAGAACGCACCCGCGCCCTTCTCTCCCGATAAATGGTATGGCGTAGATTCGGACTACCAGCGCGACAGCGCCGACATTGTCACCGGCACGCATACGCATCGCTGGGCAGATGGCAGCACCCTCAAAACAACGCTGAGAGACGGACATTTCAGCCGTGATCTGTGGGCCACGCAAATTAACGGGTTCGCCGCTAGCGTCACGCAAGCGAACTTCAACCAGAACACAGTCGTCAACCGCGGAAACCAGACACGCGCAGGGCAGGACCGTCATACTTTCCTGCAAAGTGACTACGTCACAAAGACAAACTGGTTCGGTCTCAAGAATGACCTCCTGATTGGTGGGGAATACGCGCTGGAGCGCTCTGGCCGGGACAGCTACAGCAATGTTCCCGGAAAACCTTCAACGACCGTCGGCATTGCAAGCAATGCAGGCGTTGCAGACACCCGGGTACGGACTTGGGCCAACAACTTCACGGCCACCACGGTGGGCATATACGCGCAAGACATCATCAGCCTGACACAAGCCTGGAAACTGGTCGGCGGATTTCGCCACGACAGTTTCAAGGGGGAGTACGACCGGGTAACTGGCGGCCGCCTGTCCCGCTCAGACAATCTCTTGAGTACTCGCCTTGGCGTGATGTACCAGCCGACCGATGAAGTCAGCTATTACGCATCCTATGGCACCTCATTCAACACCTCAGGCGATCTGTACCAATACGATGCGACCACGGCTAACACGCCACCGGAAAAAAGCCGAAACATCGAAATAGGCGCCAAGTGGGAGCTGTTCGGAGGGGATTTGTCATTACGTACGGCCCTTGCCCGGACAGACAAGTACAACGAGCGCAGCACCGACACGCAAACAGTGCCCGGTGGCACGGAGTTCCTGTTGTCGGGACAACGCCACACCAACTCGCTGGAGTTTGAAGTTGCAGGCCGTTTAAGCGCAAGCTGGGACGTTTTTGCGGGCATCGCCTTCATGCGCGGTGTCATTGACAAAGCCGGTTCAAGCCCCGCATCAGCCGCAAGTGTTGGCCAGGAGCCAGGCTTGCTCCCCCATCGTCAAGCCAACCTGTGGACCACCTACCGGTTTTCTGACAAATGGCGTGTGGGTGGTGGCCTGACGGCAGTCAGTAAAAACAAGCCCGCCTTGCCGGTGCCGACAACCAATAGCGTGCCGGGATACACCAAATTCGATGCCCTGCTTGAATATCAGATTAACCAGAACAACTCCATCAAGGTCAATCTCGACAACGTATTCAACAAAGTCTATTACACCGCCCTGTACACAGGCTGGCCTGGCCCTGCTGCACCGGAACGCAGTCTGCGTGCCACCTGGACCAGCAAATTCTGATCTGAGAATCGGATTTTCCAAACTCAGGCACCTGGGAGATACTTCCGGGTGCCTTTTTTATTGATGGAATCCCATGCTGCTTCGCATTCAACAAGCCCTCAAGCCGGACGAACTTGCGCAGGTCCGCCAGCTGATCCTGGGCGCCGATTGGGCCGACGGCCGCATCACCGCCGGCAGCCAGAGCGGCACCGTCAAGAACAACCTGCAGCTGCCTGAAGAGCTGCCCGCCGCCCAGCAGGCGCGGCACATCGTGTCGGTGGCGCTGGCTCGCAACCCGATGTTCGTGACCGGGGCGCTGCCCAAATCGGTCTATCCGCCGCTCTTTAACCGCTACGGCGGCGACGCCAACAATTTCGGCAACCACATTGACAACGCGGTACGCACGCATGCCGCCACAGCGCGGCACGTGCGAACCGACATTTCCTGTACGCTGTTCCTGAGCGATCCGGCCAGCTACGACGGCGGCGAACTGGTCGTGCAAGACACTTACGGCGAGCAACGCATCAAGTTCGAGGCGGGCGACCTGGTGATGTACCCGGGCACATCGGTGCACCGCGTGGAGCCTGTCACGCGCGGTGAGCGGCTGGCCTGCTTCTTCTGGATTGAAAGCATGGTGCGCTCCGATGCCCAGCGCCGGCTTTTGTATGAGATGGACATGGCCATTACCTCTCTGCGCCAAAAGGAACTGGAACACTCAACCCCAGGTGCGGCCGAAGGCGCCGAAGTGGTACGGCTTACAGGCTGCTATCACAACCTGCTGCGGATGTGGGCGGAGGTTTAGGCGGTTGGACCGCGTTTATCCTGCATCGTGAAGGGTCTTGGCAACCCATCACCCCGATGGTGCCTCGCTCGCCCCAAGAAACAGCCTTTCCGCTATCTAATTCATAGCTGCTTGCGCCCGCCCAGAAAGGCTTACCGCTGAATTTTTCTTCGAAAACAAGGCCAAAAATCCTCTGCAAATAGCTCGCACTTCCTGAAATCTGCATCTCATGATTGCAAATGCGATAGATTCGCATTTATAATCAACACACCGATTGAATCAATCACCAGCCAAGCCCATCCATGATCGTTTGCGTCTGCCGCCGAATCTCCGACCGCGAAATTGCCCGCCATGCCCGTGCAGGCTTGGGCTTTGACGAGATCCAGTTCGAACTCGGCGTGGCCACCCAGTGCGGCCAGTGCGAAGGCTGCGCCCGCGACGTGGTGGCGCAGTGCAGCGCCAGCTGCCCGACGGCCAACATCAAGCTCGCCACCCACACGCTGGAAGGCAGCCCATGGAACACCTTGCAACCTTCTCCCCAATACTGATTTCGGCCCTTCCTGTCAGCCTTGTGCTGGTGATAGGCTCCGCGTGGTGGATCTTCCGCCGCTAGTTTCCTGGTTGCCTTTTGACCGAAACCGCGCCTCATGTGGCCATTCGCCCACCTATCTCCCTCTCGATGAACGCCACTTTCTCTACCGCACCGCGCCCCGCACCGCCGCGCCAGCCCCTCAGCCGCAATGCCGTTATCGCGCTGACAGTGGTGGCCCTGCACGTAGGGTTCATCTGGGCGCTGCAAAGCGGCTTGTTGATGCGCGCTGCGGAAATCATCGTTCCCGCGGCGATCCTTACGCAATTCGTTGACTCGCCCGCCCCCAAAGTGGAGCCTGTTCCCCCCACGCCTCCGACGCCAACGGTGCAGAAAAAAGCCGTTGCCAGAGCGCCCGTGCAACCGGCGCCCCAGCCTCTGGCCATCACGGACCCGACACCTTCGCCAAATGCCCCGACAGGCGTGGTCACGCCGCCACTTCCGCCTGCACCAGTGGCTGTAGCTCCTGCAGTGCCCGCCGCACCACCCACGTCAACTGTTGTGCAGTTGCCGTCGAGCGATGCCGACTATTTGCAAAATCCCGCGCTAATTTACCCACGGATTAGCAGGATTCAAGGGGAAAAGGGAAAGGTAATCGTCCGTGTCCTCATCGGCGCGGATGGGTTGCCGCAAAAATCCGAGCTTCGTAAATCCAGCGGCTATTCACGGCTGGATCGTACGGCGCTGGAGTACGTCATGAAATGCCGTTATGTCCCCGGCAAAGTCGGTGGAGTAGCCCAAGCCATGTGGTATGACGCACCCGTCAATTTTGATCTTATTGAATAACTTTTCGCACTGTGGAGTATTGATTCATGAATTCCCAATTCGGCCTTGCCAACGTCTGGAGCCAGGGCGATATCGTTACCAAATCGGTGGCCGTGCTGCTGCTGGTCATGTCGCTCGCGTCATGGATGGTCATCATCATCAAGACGCTGGACCTCATCAAGTACAAAAAGATCGCGCGCGCCTCTGAAGACTTCTGGCACAGCGAAGACTTTGCCGCAGGCCTCACCAAGCTGGGCTCGGACCCCGCCAACCCGTTCCGCCAACTGGCCCTGGAAGGCCGCGAAGCCACGCTGCACCACCGCAACACCAAGGCGCACCTGCACGATGCCCTGGACGTGAGCGACTGGGTCACGCGCACGCTGCGCAATGCCATCGACGAATTCACCGGCAAGCTGCAGTCGGGCCTGGCCATCCTGGCCTCGGTCGGCTCCACCGCCCCCTTCGTCGGCCTCTTCGGCACCGTGTGGGGCATCTACCATGCGCTGCTGTCCATCGGCGCGGCCGGCCAGGCGACCATCGACAAAGTGGCTGGCCCGATCGGCGAATCGCTGATCATGACGGCGCTGGGCCTTGCGGTTGCCATCCCGGCGGTGCTGGGCTACAACGCGCTGGTGCGCGGCAACAAGGGCGTGCTGCAAAAACTCAGCCGCTTCGCGCATGACCTGCACGCCTACTTCGTCACCGGCGCCCGCGTGAGCGCCGGCGGCCAGCAGGCCAATGTTGTGCCAATGAAAAAAGCCTGAGAGCCAACCCTTTATCCTGCTCTGCCGCCCCACAGCTGCGGAGCTCCCTCATTCAGTGACCGAGAAGCACCATGGCCTTTGGAACCCAAGACGACAGCGATGAGGTGATGAACGAGATCAACATGACGCCCATGGTGGACATCATGCTGGTGCTGCTCATCATCTTCATCATCACGGTCCCCGTGATGAAGCATTCCGTCAACATCGACCTGCCGCGCGCTTCCAACGAAGCGCAAAACATCAAGCCGGAAACGGTTCGCCTGAGCGTGGATGCGGAAGGCAGCTATTTCCTGAACGAGACCAAGGTTTCAGACGAAGAGCTGGTCACGCAGCTCAAGGCGTCGGCAGCACAGAACCCGCAGCCAGATCTGCATATCCGCGGCGACAAATCGGTTCGCTACGAGCGTGTGGCCCAGGCCATGGCAGCAGCCCAACAGGCCGGGCTGCGCAAGATCGGTTTCATCACTGAACCCAAGAACTGACCAGGGCCTGCAGGACTCATCGGGTCCTGGATGCATGTCTGCTGGACAGGCAGTCCAGGTTTTTCACACAGAAAGAAACAAAACCGCAGCCTGGATTCGCTTGACTTTCAAATGAGAATGGTTATCATTAACTTAACGAAACCCAAACAGGTTTAACCATCATGTCCATTGCAATGCCCGCCTCCCATACCTTGAGCCTCCCTGCCCGCGCCCCTGCGCACACAGAGACCGCTTCTGGCGGCCATCCTTCGGGCGCTTCCGCCGCCTGCGTCAACAGCACCGAAATCCTGCGCGGGCAAAAGGCGGTGGAAATCAACCACAACGGCTCGACTTACCGCCTTCAGGCCACTCGCCTGGGCAAACTGATTTTGACCAAGTAAGCCGCCTTCACCGTTTCATCACCCTCTTCATCAGCACAGTTTCATCGTGGGGCGATCCGGGGCTACCAAGCCTCCAAGGTCGTTTTTAGCCAGCCACAGACCCCTTCGGGGTTGTTTAGCCAGGCTTTTTTTCCTTGATGTTGTTCTGCTCTCGCCAACAAAAAAGCCGACCCCATGGTCGGCTTTTTCATTCCCGCTGTGAAGCGTTTACAGACCGATGGCGGCGATGCCCGCACGTGCGATTTGCGCGTCTTCGCTGGACTTCACGCCGCTCACGCCCACAGCGCCAATGCACTGTCCGTCTTTCACGATGGGCACGCCACCTTCGAGCATGCCGTGGATATAGGGCGCCGACAGGAAGGATGTGCGGCCGCCATTGATGACGTCCTCGTAAACCTTGCTCTCACGGCGGCCCATGGCGGCCGTGTTGGCCTTGGAGGGCGCAATGTGCGAAGAAATGGGCGGCGCTCCGTCCAGGCGCTGCAGGTGCAGCAGGTGGCCGCCGTCGTCCACGATGGCAATGGTGACGGCCCAGTTGTTCTTGAGAGCTTCGGCCTCGGCGGCGGCGGCGATGAGTTTGACGTCGGCGAGTTCAAGCACTGCTTTTGATTTCATGGTCTTCAGGATTTCCGGAGTTTGTTGGCAAAGATACCGAGCATACGCAAATTTGAGGCCGCCCTCCGCCCGTATTGCCGCCAAATTAGCTTATAGAACCCTTACAAAAAGTAGGGAGTGAGGGCTGGAAAAACGGCAATGCACCCTAAAATAATCTTGCCCGCATTTGCTGGCGCCTCGGAGACGACTTTCATGACTGACAATGTTCAAACCCTCGACTACGGCGTTGCTTCCAGCGTCGAGCAACGCAACAAGGTCCTGCGCAACACCTATTGGCTGCTGGCCCTGAGCCTGCTACCCACCGTGCTGGGCGCCTGGCTGGGTGTGGCCACGGGCATTACCCGCTCGCTCAGCGGCGGATTGGGCCTGATCGTGTTCCTCGGCGGTGCCTTCGGCTTTATTTTCGCCATTGAAAAGACCAAGAACTCGGCCGCGGGCGTGCCTGTGCTGCTCGGTTTTACCTTTTTCATGGGCCTGATGCTCTCGCGCATGATCGCCATGGTGCTGGGTTTCAGCAACGGCGCATCACTGGTCATGACGGCTTTTGCCGGTACGGCCGGCGTGATGTTCGTGATGGCCAGCCTGGCCACCGTCATCAAGCGTGACCTGAGCGGCATGAGCAAGTGGCTGTTTGCCGGCGCGCTGGTCATCATGGTGGCAGCCGTCATCAACGTGTTCGTCGGCTCGACCATGATGATGGCAGTCATCAGCACGCTGGCCATCGCGGTTTTCAGCGCCTACCTGCTGTATGACCTGAAACAGGTGATCGACGGCGGCGAAACCAACTACATCAGCGCCACCCTGGCCATTTACCTGGACTTGTTCAACATCTTCCAGAGCCTGCTGGCCCTGCTGGGCATCTTCGGCGGCGAACGGGACTGATCCGCTTCGCTACAGAACAAAAAAAGGGCCTCAGGGCCCTTTTTCATGCGCACCTCGTGTCATTCTCCGCAAGGTGAGCTTGGAGCTTCTCCAATTCAAGCCGGGGCCGCGGATCTGGCTCTGCAGTCCGCAGGCGCAGCGGCCCCCTCGTGGGAGCAGGGAGCTACACGCAGTGAGAGACCGTGGGGGCCAAATCAAACACCGCAATGGACTCCACATGGGCCGTGTGCGGAAACATGTTGACCACGCCAGCCGCCGTGCAGCGGTAAGCGCCGCTGTCCACCAGCACGCCTGCATCCCGCGCCAGGGTGGCCGGGTTGCAGCTTACATAGACAATGCGCTGCGGCGGCGTCCAGCCGTTGAGGGCCAGGCTCTGCTGGTGCTCACCGTCGTCACAGGGGACGCCGCTGACGATCTGCTGGTGCAGCGCCGCCAGGGACTTGAAGAGCTCAAAGGCGCCTTCACGCGGAGGGTCCACCAGCCATTTGTCGGCACGGCCGTCTTTCACCAACATCGCCGGCGTCATTTCAAACAGGTTGCGCGCTACAAATTTTGTAGCTGCCAGCGCCCGTCGGACGCTGGATGCAGGCCTGTTTCTTTCAAAATTCTCGCGTGAACGGGCGACCAGGACTTCACTGCCCTCGATGCCCAGCACCTCGCGGGCGCGCGTGGCCAGCGGCAAGGTGAAATTGCCCAGGCCGCAAAACCAGTCAATCACCCGCTCGTCCGGCTGCACCGCCAGCATGCGCAGTGCACGCGACACCAGCACCTGGTTGATGTGGGGATTGACCTGCGTGAAATCGGTCGGCTTGAACGGCATGACCACATCGAACTCCGGCAGGCCGTAGCTCAGCTCCTGCACAGCGTCGTCCAGCAGCTTGACCGTCTCGAGGCCCCCCGGTTGCAGCCACCATTGCAGGCCGCGGTTTTGCGCAGCGAAATCGCGCAGGCGGTTCAAGTCTCCGGGGCTTAGGGGCTCCATATGGCGCAGCACCATGGCCGTGACTTCATCGCCACAGGCCAGTTCGATCTGCGGCAAGGTTTCCTTCGCATCCATGCTGCCGATCAGCTCGCGCAGCGGCACGAGCATGTCGCTCACGTGCCGGGGCACCACGTGACATTCGGTCATATCGGCCACGTAGCCGCTTTTACGCTCGTGAAACCCCACCAGCACGGCGCCCTTTTTGCGGACATAGCGCACCGACAACCGCGCGCGATAGCGGTATCCCCAGGCCGGCCCTTCAATGGGCCGCAGCAGGTTGTCCGCCTTGACCTTGCCGATGTGCCAGAGATTGTCTTCAAGCACACGCTGCTTCACGGCCACCTGCGCCCCCACATGCAAATGCTGCATCTTGCAGCCGCCGCATGCGCCTGTATGCATGCCGAAATGCGGGCATGCCGGCCGCACACGCTGGGACGATTCACGGTGAATCGCCATCACCATGGCTTTTTCAAAGCTGCTTTTCTTGCGGTAGACGTTGGCAGTTACCCGTTCGAAAGGCAGGGCACCTTCAATAAATACCACCTTGCCGTCAGCCCTGTGGGCAATTCCCTGGGCTTCAATGTCGAGCGACTCGACCTCGAGCACGTCCAGCGGGTAGTCGGTCGCCGTCGCAGGCTGCTTGTTCTGGCTTTCTTCTGTCATGCACCAATTGTCTCAGGCTGCGGTACCATTTTCTGAACCCGTGAAAGGAAGGCGCCATGGAGCTTCGTATTTGCATCGATGTTGACAACATGGAACGTGCCGTCGAGTTCTATACAAAGGCGCTCGGGCTGCGCACAGGCCGCCGTTTCAAGAGCGACTTCGTGGAAATTCTCGGTGCGGGCAGCCCCATCGACCTGCTCTTCAATGCGCCGGGTACCCGGCCGATCGCCAGTGGTCAGGGCAGCGAAAGTGTTCGCACCTACCAGCGCCACTGGACACCTGTCCACCTTGATTTTGTGGTGGAAGACATTGATGCGGCGGTTGACCGGCTGCAGCGCCACGGTGCGGTTCTGGAAATGCCCGTGGCCGAACGGGTCTGGGGGCGAATTGCGGGGCTGGCCGACCCTTTTGGCCATGGCATTGACCTGCTGGAGTTCAAGGGCCGTGGCTACGACGAGATTTTGCAACCTCACTGATCACAAGCCCGGGGCAGGCAGCTGTATTTCCGCGCAACCGTTTGCTACAAAATAGATAGCTGCTTGCGCTCGTCCAGACTGGACCGCGAGCCTTTTTTTCATAAATTTTCTGGTAGATTTGCCCTGGCGCAAGCAGCGTCAAGGCATCAGAAACAAAAAAGGAGCCCGGCAAACGCGGGGCTCCTTTCTGTGGATGGAAATACCGCTTACTTGGCGGGCAGGTATCTGGAAGGGTCGACAGGCTTGCCCTGGCGGCGAATCTCGAAATGCAGCTTCACGCGGTCCGCGTCGCTGTTGCCCATCTCGGCAATCTTCTGTCCCTTTCGCACGCTCTGGTCTTCCTTGACCAGCAAAGTCTGGTTGTGCGCATAGGCCGTCAGGAAGGTGCTGTTGTGCTTGAGGATGATCAGATTGCCATAGCCGCGCAGGCCGGCGCCGGCGTACACCACGCGGCCGTCGGCCGAAGCAATGACGGGATCACCGGCCTTGCCGGAAATATCCAGGCCCTTGTTTTTGGCTTCGTCGAAACCGGCCAGCATCGTGCCCTGCGCGGGCCAGATCCAGGCGATGTCTTCATCGCCCGTTGCAGAGGGTGTCGGGCTGGCAGCCGGTGCTGACGCGGGACGCGCCGCGCTGGCAGCCTGCGTCGGCGTGGTGGATGCGGTGGACGTGGTGGCCGATCCGGACGTCACGGGGCGGGTCACCACCAGTGGATTTTCACTGGTCGGCGGCACCACGCGCAGCACCTGCCCCACTTCGATGATGTTGGGGTTTTCAAGGTTGTTCCAGCGCACGATGTCGCGCCAGTTCTGGCCGTTTTCCAGGCCGATGCGAATCATGGTGTCACCGGGTTTGACGGTGTAGTAACCGGGCTTTCCGGCGTTTTCAAAACCGGGCAATTGTTTGACATTGCCTGCGTCCACCGCGCCCGGCGTGGGACGCGACAGCCCGGTACCTCGGTCTTCAACCGGGGCATGGGTGGTAGAACGCGTGCCGCAGCCAGCGGCAAGCAGCAGTGCTGCCGCCAGGGCGCATGGCAGGGCCAGCCTGCCGAGCGTTGAGCGGGCGCCATGACTTGCGCCTGCGGCATCCACAGACACTGCCCGGTTCGGCCGTACGGTTTGATTCATTGGTTCTTTCGTCGTCAATCTGACGGGTATGGCGTATTGGTTAACTGGATGATCGGATGGTTCAATGCCGTCACTGCTATATCGATAACCGGCCTGGGTCCTGCAGGTGACCGGATCGTCAGCTTGTCCCCGATTTTAAAGGCACAAAATGGACGGCCTCCAGCAGGGTCTGCCTGACGCCCTGGGGGGTTTTGTCAACCACCACCAGCGCCTGGGCACCGCCGGCGGTTTGCATGGGCGCCACCAGCCTGCCGCCTACCGCCAGCTGCTCAATCCAGGCAGGCGGAATGGCCTCCCCGCCGGCAGCAGCAATGATGGCTGCATATGGCGCGCCCTTGGCGTAACCCATCATGCCATCACCAAACAGCAAGTGCACATTGGGCAGGCGTAAAGTCCGCAAATTCTCCCTGGCTTTGTCGTGCAGGCCGCGCAGCCTTTCGATGCTGTAGACCTCCGTCGCCAGATGGCTGAGCACCGCGGCCTGGTAGCCGCAGCCGGTGCCGATTTCAAGCACCCGTCCCAGCTTGCCGGCCGCGCCGTGGCGCAGCAGTTCCAGCATGCGGGCCACCACATTGGGTTTGGAAATGGTTTGCCCCAGGCCAATCGGCAGGCTGGTGTCTTCATAGGCCTGGTTGACCAGCGCGGTGTCGACAAAACGGTGGCGTTCAACCGCCCCCATGGCGGCGAGTACCTGCGCATCGGCAACACCTTGCGCGGCAAGCTTGCTCACCATGCGCGCACGCACGGCGTGCGAATCGAGTCCGACACCGCCCGACAACGCGGAGGCTACGGGTGGCGCCGGTTTCTTCAAGCTATTTTGGCCTTTAGCGCGCTCTGGCCGTGCGCTACCAGCTATTGATTTTGTAGCAGATGGAACACCCGCGTCAGGCTTCAGTCGAACCGGAAATGCCGGGCGGCCTGCAGCGACCGGCGCTTTGGCAGTGGGATTGAACGGCGGTTTGAGGCTGGATTTCATGACGATTTTTTGTGCAACTCGGCCAGCCGGGCAGCGGTTTGGGCCCAATAAGGCAGACGCTCATGATCGGTCAAATCCACCTGCAGCGGGGTGATGGACACAAACTTCTGGCTGGTGGCGTAAAAATCGGTTCCTTCACCAGCCTCTTTCGCAGGCCCTGCGCCGCCAATCCAGTACATGGTTTCGCCGCGCGGGCTGGTCTGCACGATGACGCGTTCGGCCGCATGGCGCCGCCCCAGCCGGGCCACTTTCACACCCTGGATCTCGTTGTCGGGCAGGTTGGGAATATTCACATTGAGCAGCCAGGGCGGCACCGTCGGCTCCGCGCCTTCGGCGATGGTCTCCAGTGAAGGAATCAACTGTTGCACCAGCTCGGCTGCACGCCGGGCTGCCACATCAATGTGCGCCCAACCCTTTTCAGTCTGGGAAAACGCGATGGAAGGAATTCCGAACAGGTAGCCTTCCATGGCGGCGCCCACGGTTCCGGAGTAAATCGTGTCATCACCCATGTTGGCGCCGTTATTGATGCCTGAAACCACCAGGTCGGGCCGGTAGCCCAGCAAACCCGTCAGCGCGATATGAACGCAGTCTGCCGGTGTGCCGTTGATGTAGCGAAAGCCGTTGGCCGCGGTCTGCACGTACATCGGCGAGTGCAGGGTCAGTGCGTTTGATTTGGCACTGTTGTTGTGCTCGGGTGCCACCACCTCGACATCGGCAACGGTTTTAAGCGCTTCGTAGAGGGCAATGATGCCGGAGGCCTGGTAACCGTCGTCGTTGCAAATGAGGATTTTCATGGACTGATTTTACGGTCACGGCTGCGACAGCCTGAGCCCTGCCGGACATCGCAAAACCTGCCGCTTTGCCTATGATGCAGACAAGGTGCCGTCTCTTTCCGCTGGCGGCCCGCCTTTCTTCTTCTGTTTCTTCTGTACCTGTCGCAGCATTCCTTCTATCGGAGACATTCCATGCAAGCCTGGCTTTGTGAAAACCCCACCGGCGTAGACGCCCTGACCTGGAAAGAATTGCCCACACCGCAACCCAAGGCAGGCGAAGTGCTGATTGAGATCAAGGCCGCCAGCCTGAACTTTCCCGACCTGCTGATCGTGCAGAACAAGTACCAGATGAAGCCGCCCCTGCCCTTTGTGCCCGGCTCCGAATACGCCGGTGTCATCCAGGCGGTGGGCGAAGGCGTCACGCACCTCCAGGCAGGGCAAAATGTGGCCTGCCTCTCCGGCACCGGAGGGTTCGGCACGCACACCCTTGCACCGGCGGCCCTGTGCATGCCCTTGCCCAAAGGGTTTCCCTTTGTGGATGCAGCCGCTTTCATCATGATTTACGCGACCTCGTGGCACGCCCTGATGGACCGCGCGCAACTCAAGGCCGGTGAAACCGTCCTGGTGCTGGGTGCGGCAGGCGGTGTGGGTACCGCAGCCATACAGATTGCCAAAGCCGCCGGGGCCCGCGTGATCGCGGCCGCATCGACCGATGAGAAATGCGCCCTTTGTACGTCCATTGGCGCGGACGCCACCATCAACTACACCACGAAAAACCTGCGTGACGAAATCAAGGCACTGACCGAAGGCAAAGGGCCTGACGTGATTTATGACCCGGTCGGCGGCGAGTTTAGCGAGCCGGCCTTTCGCTCCATCGCGTGGCGGGGCCGTTACCTGGTGGTGGGCTTTGCTTCGGGGCCCATCCCGTCCCTGCCGCTCAACCTTACGCTGCTCAAGGGCGCATCCATCGTCGGCGTGTTCTGGGGAGACTTTGCCAAGCGCGAACCCAAAGCCAATGCGGCCATGATGGCCGAGCTGGCCGGCTGGTATGCCCAAGGCAAGATCAAGCCGGTTATTGACCGCACCATGCCCATGGCCGAACTGAAAGCCGCCTATGCCCACATGGGCTCACGTGGCGTCAAGGGCAAGCTGGTCATGGTGAACTAGGGCCTGGCCCGCCTGCACAAGGCAGCTGCACCAGGCCCCAAATGAAAAAGTCCCGCGAGCCTTGCGGCAAGCGGGACTTCAAATACTGGGGTGGCTGATGGGGCTCGAACCCACGACAACAGGAATCACAATCCTGGACTCTACCAACTGAGCTACAGCCACCGGAGCCCTGCATTATAGCGGCAAAGCCGCTGCAATTTACTGGGTGACGACTTCTTCTGCGCCTGCCTTGGCGACAGGAGGCTTTGCCACCAGGATTTTCGTCTTGAAGCGATCTTTCAGGCCGTTGTAATACGCCAGATTTTCTGCGGCGGTCCACCACTGCGTGTACTGGCTGCGTTCCTGCTTGGCTGCTGCTTCAAGCGGCACCTCGCGCGGAACCACCTTGTTGACCTTGATCACGACATAACCTTGTGCGCCGAGGCTAACCCCGGCAAATGCCGGCAAAGCAGCAGCATCGGCGCGGAGCGCCGCATCGATCACCGGGTTGGGAAGCTTCTGGGTTTGCTCACGCGACACGACCACAGGCGCGGCCAAAGCGGTTGCAGACGCCGGGGCGGCCTTCCAGGCAGCCAGCTTGGCCTCGCCTTCCTTGCGCGCTTCTTCGGCGCTGCGCTGGGCAACCCAGCGCTGGCGTACAACATCTTTCACTTCGGCAAAGGGCTGGGTGCGTGCCGGGGTGTACTGGGTGATCCGACCTGAAACCAGCTGGCTGGGCACTGTTTCTATGGCTTCGGTATTGCGCTTCTTTTCGATCGCGTCAGGCGAAAAAAGTGCGCCCAGGAATTTCGGATTCGACAGCACGCCAGCCGCACCGGCTTTGGGCTGCCGGGCCACATTGCTGGCCGCCTTGACTTCAAGCTTCAGCTTGTCCGCCACGGGCTTGAGGCTGTCGGGCTGCTCATAGACGCCATTGGTGAAGACATCGGCAACTTCAGCAAATTTCTTCTGGGCTTCCTGCTTGCGGAGGTCGGCTTCCAGCTGCGGCTTCATTTCTTCGAACGCGGGCCGCTTCGGTGCCTTGATGTCCGTCAGCTTGATGATGTGGTAGCCGAACTCCGACTCCACGACATTGCTGATGTCGCCTTTTTTCATCGCAAAGGCGGCGTCCTCAAACGGCTTGACCATCGAGCCGCGTGCGAAGAAGTCGAGATCGCCGCCGGCAGGTGCCGAGCCGGTGTCCTGCGAATTCTTGCGCGCCACATCGGCAAAAGTATCAGGCGCCTTCCTGACCTGCGCCAGCAATTCCTCTGCTTTGGCCTTCGCCTTTTCGCGATCGGCTGCCGAGGCAGTCTTGGGCGTTGCAATCAGGATGTGGCTTGCCCTGCGCTCTTCAGTACCGCCCAGGCGCTGGATATTCTGCTCATAGTAGGTCTTGAGATCGGCTTCGTTGACAGTGACCGTCTTTTTGACAGTCTCGACGTCGAGCACCACATACTCAATGTTGGCCTGCTCTGGCGCCTGAAAGAGTTTCTCGTTGGCTTTGTAGAACTGCTCAAGATCGGCATCGGTCGGTGCCAGTTTGGCTGCCATATCGGCGGCATCAAAACGGGCCAGCTGGATTTCGCGCTTCTCGAAATAGGCATTGAGCGACAAATCAGCCGCAGCGTTCGTGGCGAAGCCGCTTGCACCAATACCGCCCAGCACCTGTCGGCTCGGCAGCCCGGCCTTGACATTGGCCTCAAAGATTTCCGGCGTCATGCCCTGCGACGCCAGCAACTGGCGATACCGCTCCATATCGAGCTTGCCGTCCGGGCCTTTCAGGGCGGCGATTTCAGGGATTTTCTGCAGCTCGCGCGCCAGATAGTCGTCGGTGACATGGGCAGCAGCAGCAACCACGCGGTCGCGTACCAGCCGCTCCAGCGTCGCGTAGCGTGCTTGTGGTGTGTCCAGCAACTTGACATCAATCGACGGCATGGAAGCGCGTATGCGCTGGACTTCGTTCTGGTGGGCCTGGTCCCATTCGGGCTGCGTGATGTCTTTTCCGTCGACAACGGCAACGACCCCGCTGTTGTTCCCGGAGGGACCGTTGCTGTTCATGCCCACCAATATAAAGGACGGAACAATCAGCAAAAACAGCAACGCCATGGTGACTTTGGTGTGCTTGCGAATGAAATCAAACATCTCGAACTTCCTGTGCTGCAACAGCTTTACGAACAAACCGGGAGCCAACAACAAAAAAGGCGAACCATGTTCGCCTTTTTTCGTGGGTGGTGGGTGCTGACGGGCTCGAACCGCCGACCTACGCCGTGTAAGGGCGCTGCTCTACCAACTGAGCTAAGCACCCCACGTTGAGTTTCCGTTTCAGTTCAAAGCATCCTTGAGAGCTTTGCCTGGACGGAACTTTGGAACCTTGGCAGCCTTGATTTTAATCGCATCGCCGGTACGCGGATTGCGGCCGGTGCGCGCAGCACGTTTTCCCACGGCAAAAGTGCCGAAACCCACCAGAGACACGGAGCCTCCTTTTTTCAGGGTTGTTTTCACAGCGCCAATGGTTGACTCCAGCGCGCGCGTGGCGGCAGCTTTGGAAATATCAGCATGCTTGGCAATGTGCTCGATCAGTTCAGTCTTGTTCACAAGGAGCCCCTCGTTGATAAAAAGTTAATCTGGTTGTCTCTAAAAAATATCTCCCGGGACACTGTGTTGAGTGTGTCAGCGGGAGCGGCATGTGCAGTTTTCTGCTGATTCCAATTAGAGCCATGGACTCCTAACCTGTCAATACAGCAGCAAGTTTTTACAACGTGCGGAGGCGGATTCTAGACGGTTTTTCAGCGCTTTCACGGCTTAATCGTAAGCATGATGTGTAATTTTCATGCTTGACAAAAGCCGTCTTTATGACGGTTTCAGGAAGCGGACAGGGCCTCGACGACGGCCTTGCCAAGGTCTGTCGTCCCTGCTTTTCCGCCCAGGTCCGGGGTGCGCGGCGCACCGCTTCCAGGGCTCAACACCTTTTCAATTGCAGCGAGGATGCCGTCATGCGCATCCTTGTGCCCCAGGAACTCCAGCATCATGGCACCGCACCACATCTGCCCGATAGGGTTGGCGATGTTACGGCCCGCAATGTCCGGGGCCGAGCCGTGCACCGGTTCGAACAGCGAGGGAAATTTCCGCTCAGGATTGAGGTTGGCGCTGGGCGCAATGCCTATGGTGCCCGTGCAGGCCGGCCCCAGGTCACTCAGGATGTCGCCGAAGAGATTGCTTGCCACGACCACGTCGAAGAAGTCGGGCCGCTGCACAAAATGCGCCGTCAGGATGTCGATATGAAATTTATCCAGCTGAATGCCTGGATAGCTTTTTGCCATCTCGGCCACGCGCTCGTCCCAGTAAGGCATGGAGATGGAAATGCCGTTGGACTTCGTCGCACTGGTCAGGTGCTTCTTGGGCCGCGACTGCGCCAACTCGAACGCGAACTTCAGCACACGGTCTACGCCGATGCGGGTGAACACCGACTCCTGCAGCACAAACTCGCGCTCCGTACCCGGGAAAGCCCGCCCGCCAATACTGGAGTATTCGCCCTCGGTGTTTTCACGGACGATGTAAAAATCTATTTCACCGGGCTGGCGGGCGCTCCCGTCGCGCCGCACAACCGGCGCGATGATGCCGGGCATCAAGCGTGCCGGTCGCAGGTTGATGTACTGGTCGAACTCACGCCTGAATAGCAGCAGCGAACCCCACAAAGACACGTGGTCGGCAATTTTCTCGGGCCATCCCACCGCACCGAAGTAGATCGCGTCATGGCCTCCAATCTGGTCTTTCCAGTTGTCCGGCATCATCTTGCCGTGCTTTTCAAAGTAGTCCCAGCTTGAAAAATCGAAGTGATCAAACTGCAGGTCAATGCCGTATTTGACGGCCGCAGCCTCCAGCACACGCACGCCCTCGGGCATCACCTCTTTGCCGATGCCGTCGCCGGCGATGACTGCGATGCGTTTTTTTCCGGAGCTCTTGCTCATGGTGTTCCTTTTGGACTGGGTTGAATTGGAGTGACGTCGATTTGGTCAGGTGAATGCCGTTGATTCAGGATTTGAAAAAGCCAAGCGCTTCAGTCAGCAACAATCCCGGCGCTTCTTCCGCAATGTAGTGGCCACAAGGCAGGCTCCGGCCCGAGACATCTTTAGCCCTGTCTTGCCAGAGATTCAGCACATCAAAGCATTGACCTACCGCGCCATGGTCACCCCACAGGACCCGCAGCGGCTGCGCCAGGCGCAGGCCGGCAGTGACGTCCGCGCGGTCGTGCTCCAGGTCGATGGTGGCAGAGGCCCGGTAGTCTTCGCAGATACTTTGAGCGGTGCCTGGGATTTGCGCGCAGCGTTCGTACTCGGCCAGGGCGGCCGGCGCGAAAGCTGCAAGGCCCGCATGGCGCTTGCCCATCACGCTGCGCACATACCGTACCGGATCAGATTCAATCAGTGCCTCCGGCAAAGGCGGCGGCTGGATCAAGAAGAACCAGTGCCAGTAAGCGCGCGCAAATGCATCCGAGGTGTTGTCGTACATGGTCAGCGTCGGCGCAATGTCCAGCACCATAAGGCGCTCGACTGCACCCGGGTGATCGAGCGCCATGCGGTGCGCCACCCGCGCGCCGCGGTCATGGGCCAGCACCTGAAAGCGCTCGAACCCATAGGCTTTCATCACCGCGACGGCATCCAGCGCCATCGCGCGTTTGGAATAGGCCTCGTGCGCTGCGTCGCCGGCAATCCGTGCGGAGTCACCGTAACCTCGCAGGTCCATCATCACGACGGTGAAATGTTTCGCGAACTCTCCCGCGACGAGATGCCACATCACGTGAGTTTGCGGGTGTCCGTGAAGCAACAGCAGCGGCGCGCCCGCGCCGCCCTGCAGGGTGTGCAGGCTGCCAGCTGGGCCTTCGATGTCGCAAACAACAAAATTCTCAAGCATCAATCAGTCTGCCTTGGTTCGTCTTCGGTCGAGCAATTCCCCGGTGCCTTGAACGTTTTTTAGATCCTGACCCGATTTTGTAGAACAGTCGCATCCAATACAAGCAATAATCAGGCAATCAATTATTTCCAAAAAGGAATTAATAATGGAACGCAGCGACCTTGAACTGGTGCTTGCCGTTCGCGACCACGGGAGCCTGGCGGCCGCAGCGCAAAGCCTGGATGTGGCGCCGCCGGTCGTAACCAAGCGGCTTGCCGCGCTGGAGGCCAGGCTGGGCCAACGACTGTTCCAGCGCACCACCCGCCGCGTCAGCCCCACCGCCGAGGGTGAAACAGTCTGCGAACGGGCCATCATCCTCCTGCAGGGCTTCCAGGCGCTTGAGGCGGAGTTGCAGGAGCGAAAAGCGGAGCCCACGGGGTTGATCCGGCTTGCTGCTACTTTTGGGTTCGGCCGCCTGTGGCTGGGACCTGCGCTGGCGGAATTCCAGGAGCGTTATCCGCGTGTCGAGATACAGCTGGAGCTCACCGAGCATTTGCCCGACCTCGCGCTGGAGGGTTACGACGGCGCCATCTGGCTCTGGTCGGTACAGGGTCGGCAGGCGGCCCAGTGGGTGTCACGCCGTCTTGCGCGCAACCAGCGCATCATGGTGGCCTCGCCCCGTTACATCAAACAACACGGTTCACCCGCCAGCCTGGAGGCCTTGCAGGACCATGCCTGCCTGATCGTGCGCGAAAACGGCAATGCCCCGGGACAGCGTTTTGATGTCTGGCCGCTGCACAGGGAACGCGAGAAGACCGCGGTGCGCGTTCGCGTGCACGGCCCGCTGGCCAGCAATTCAGGGGAGCTGGTACGCGACTGGTGCATGGAAGGCCGCGGCATCATGCTGCGCAGCCTTTGGGATATTGCGCCGCACATCGCGTCGGGCCGGCTCGTGCGCGTTTTACCGGCCTATTCAATGCCCGATGCCGACATTCACTGGCTGGCCCCCTACCGCACCGACCAGCCACGCCGTATTCGCCTGCTGATTGACCACCTGGTCGCACAGTTCCAGGAAGCGCCCTGGAAAACTACGCTGCCGCCGGCTTCGCGGCCCGCACCACGAGGCTCACGCCCAACGCCGTGAGCGCGGTGCCGGCAATCGTGCTGAGCGTAATGGGTTCGTCAAACAACAACCATGCCATCAGGGCGGTCGTTGGCGGAACCAGGTACAGCAGGCTGGTCACGGCTGTAGCTGCGCCGCGCTGGATCAAAAGGTAAAGCAGGGAGCTTCCTCCCAGCGTGAGCACCAGCACCGACCACGCCATGGCGCCCAGAACCTGGTGGTTCCACGTGATCGCTTCAGTTTCAAACAGCGCAAACGGCAGGGTCACCACGAAAGCAGCGGCCAGCTGAATGGCATTGGCACTGCGCACGTCGGCAGGTTTGACAAAACGTTTCTGGTAAAGCGTTCCCGCAGTGATGCTGAACAGCGCAAAGACCGTGCAGGCCAGCGTCAGCGCCGTCACTTCATGGCCCGTGCCGAATTTGCGCGAAACCACCAGCAACAGCCCGCCCAGCCCCAGCGCCAGACCGGCCCACTGGCGTGAGGTGACCTTGGCCTCGCCGCCGTTTGCCCCGGGCGAGGCAACCCACGAAACCCAGAGCGCCGTCAACACTGGCTGAAGTCCGACAATGAGTGCGGTCAAGCCCGAACCCATGCCCGACTTCACGGCAATCCAGACGCCACCCAGATAACCGGCATGCATCAACACGCCGGCCATGGCCAGATGCAGCCATTGCGCCCGGCCTTGCGGCCACGCGGCCCGGGCCAGCACGATCCAGACAAGGAAGCAAACAATCGACAGGAAATAACGGATCGCCAGGAAAGTCAGCGGCGGCGCATACGGCAAGCCATATTTGGCGACGATAAAGCCGGTGCTCCAGATCAGTACAAACACGGCGGGCATGGCCCGGATCAGCGCATCGGAAGAGGATGAAGAAGAGGAAGAACTCAAGGACAGAAGCCTTAGAACGGCAACACCAAGGGCAGGACTACTTGGCGCGCGCGCGGATTTCCGGGATGGCTTTTTTCAGGTAATAAATCATGGACCAGACCGTCAGGATGGCGGAGATCCAGATCAACCAGGTGCCCCATACGTGCGTGTTGATCACGCCGAACAGCACGCCGTCGAACAGCAGGAAAGGGATGGCAATCATCTGCACCGTGGTCTTGACCTTGCCGAGCATGTGCACGGCCACGCTTTTGGTCGCGCCAATCAGGGCCATCCACTCGCGCAGCGCCGAGATGGCAATCTCGCGGCCGATGATGATGAGCGCCACGAACACGTCGGCACGCTGCAGGTGCACCAGCACCAGCAAAGAAGCGCAGACCAGGAACTTGTCGGCCACCGGATCGAGGAAGGCGCCGAAGGAAGAAGTCTGGTTCAGCTTGCGCGCCAGAAAGCCGTCCAGCCAGTCGGTTGCGGCAAACACGACGAACATCACGGTGGCAATCAGGTTGCGCTCCGTGGGCGCCAGGTTCAGGTAGAACACCCCCACGATCAGCGGAATCGCAACGATGCGAGTCCAGGTCATCAACGTAGGGATGGTCAGAAACATGCCCCGATTTTGGCATGAGCCGTGCAGTGGTGCCGGATAGCGGTGCAAAGCACGCCAAAACAGTGCGTTCCGTTGCACAAATACATCTGCGCAAATTTCAAAGAACTGCTGCCGAAACAGGGCACGCAACCGATGCTGCCTCAATGCAGGGCGCGGTAGATTTCCTCGGCCAGGTCCTTCGAAATGCCATCCACCGTGGCAATGTCTTCCGCGCTGGCCGAGGCGATGCCGCGAATGCCGCCGAAGCGCTGCAACAAGCTGGCGCGCCGCTTGGGGCCAATGCCGGCAATGTCCTCAAGCTTGCTGCCGCCCACCCGCACCTTGGCGCGCTTGGCCCGCATGCCCGTGATGGCGAAACGGTGGGCTTCGTCGCGGATCTGTGCGATCAGCATCAGCGCGGCAGAATCCCGCCCTAAATAGACCTTGTCACGGCCGTCCGCAAACACGAGTTCTTCCAGGCCGACCTTGCGGCCCTCCCCTTTTTCAACGCCGGCAATCAGACCCAGGTCCAGGCCCAGCTCTCCGAACACCTCACGTGCCATCGACACCTGCCCCTTCCCGCCGTCGACCAGCACCAGATCGGGCAGTTTGCCCTCCCCATTGCGTGCAGCTTCGGCCAGCCGGGTATAGCGGCGCATCAGTACCTGCCGCATGGCGGCGTAGTCGTCGCCTGGCGTGATGCCTTCGATGTTGTAGCGGCGGTATTCGCTGTTGACCATCTTGTGCTCCTGGAACACGACACAGGAGGCCTGCGTCGACTCACCGGCCGTGTGTGAGATATCAAAGCATTCGATGCGTAGCGCGTCCAGATTGTCGAGCGGCAAATCAAGCGCCTCGGCCAGCGCGCGCGTGCGCGCCTGCTGGGAACCTTGCTCCGCCAGCAACCGGGCCAGCTGCAGGCCGGCGTTCTTCTGTGCCATTTCCAGCCAGATGCGGCGCTGCTCGCGCGGCTGGTGAAGGGCCGTGACCTTGATCCCGGTCTGTGCGCTCAGGGCGTCCATCAGCTCTTTGTCCACCGGCTCGCTGCACACCAGGGTGGGTGGAACCGGCACATCAATGTAATGCTGCGCAATGAAGGCTTCCAGCACCAGGGCCTCAAGTGACTTGCCCTCAGGTGCAGGCACAAGCGCCGGGGCAGCACTTTCACCGGCCGCCCCGGCTTGCGCGGCCTGCCGGGCGTCTGCATCGATCTCAGCATCCAGCGCCGCGACGTCGGTCGCGTTCTCCACATGGCTGGGGAAGTACGCCCTGTCGCCCAGGTGGCGGCCGCCACGCACCATGGCCAGGTTGACGCAGGCCTTGCCGCCCTGCACCTTCACCGCCAGGATGTCGACGTCCTTGTCACCGCCGATTTCCATGGACTGCTGGTGCAGCACCTTGGACAGCGCCGACATCTGGTTGCGCAACTCTGCGGCCTGCTCAAACTCCAGCTTCTCGGCATGCACCAGCATTTTTCTCTCGAGCTCGGTCAGGATGTCCTGGGCCTGGCCTTGCAAAAAGCGTTCGGCGTTGGCGGTGTCCAGCGCGTACTGCTCGGGTGACACATGGCCCACACAGGGTGCGGAGCAGCGCTTGATCTGGTACAGCAGGCAGGGCCGTGTGCGATTGTTGAACACCGTGTCTTCGCAGGTCCGCAGCCGGAACACCTTTTGCAACAGCAAGATGGTGTCTTTCACCGCCCAGGCGCTGGGGTACGGGCCGAAGTAGCGGTGCTTTTTCTCGACCGCGCCGCGGTAATAGGCAATGCGCGGAAAGACGGCAGCCGTGGGCGCAGCGCCTTCTTCGGCCGGACGCGCGCCTGTCAGCTTGAGGTAGGGGTAGCTCTTGTCGTCCCGGAACAGGATGTTGAATTTCGGGTTGAGCGTCTTGATCAGGTTGTTTTCGAGCAGCAGCGCTTCGGCTTCTGAGCGCACCACCGTGGTTTCCATGCGGGCGATCTTGGTCACCATATGGCCGATGCGCGTGCCGCCATGGTTCTTCTGGAAGTAGTTGGAGACCCGCTTCTTCAGGTTGCGCGCCTTGCCGACATACAGCACACCGCCCTCCGCATCGAAGTAGCGGTACACGCCGGGCAAGGCGGGCAGCGCGGCCACTTCGGCCAGCAACTCGGGCGTATGTCCGGCGGGTAACTTTTCAGCGGGGGAACGTTCAGGCATACCCCTATTTTGCCGCGTACCGGCGCTTCAGAAGAAAACCCTGACAGGACCGTTGCCCTTTCGGACCCGACCCGGCAAGGGGATTCAGCCTGGCCGGTAGTCCATGAGTTTTTTCGGCAACCTGATCAGCCACAAGCGGGTTGGCTTCTCGTCATCACTGCCATTGACGATTTCATACTTGAGCGGTGCTGCGCCTTTGCATTTTTTGCCCCCCAGGACACCGGCGGCGTTCACGCTGCAGTCATCGATTTTGACGGTTCTGCCGGCCGCATCGACGATTCGCGCGGACACGCCAAAGTCGTTGTCATTGATCAGCGCCAGCGTATCGTCGTTCACCAGGGCCAGGCCTTCGGCTTTCTCGGGAAGCCAGCCGAACTGGAGCTTTCCGCTTGCATCCTTCTTGCGCAAGTCAAGGATTTCCAGCCGCTTCGCGGGGACAACGCCGGCGGCCGACAGCTCACTCACGGCGTCGGCATATTCCAGCTCCAATCCACCCTCCAGCTTCTTGCCGGTCAAATCCGTGGCCTGGGCCACATCTACCGCCACCAGCAGGTTGTGCACTTCACCATCGGCCTTGAATTTGCCTTGCTCGATCAGCACAAAGCGCGTGTCACTCAAGGCGACGATGTCGCCAATCTTGGCGTCCTTGCTCTTACCGTACCGGGTCACGTCGTGCGGATAGGCAAACATGCGGGTAGCCCCATTGGCGGGATTGAATTCCACCAGACGGGTAAAGAGCGCCTTGCTGGTATGCCGGGCCGACAAACCACTCCCCATATCTGGCATTTCCAGAATGCTTTGAATGGCCATGACCAGCTTGCCGCCGGGCGTGATGGCCAGGCCTTCGCAGCCGCGATTCGGCTGGCGAAATTGAATCACGTCTGGCAAGCCGTTGGCCGGCGCGAATTTGGCCGCAATGCGGCCGCTGTCAACTGCCACCTTGATCAGATACGGGCCGTATTCATCACAAATCCAGACGTGTTGGCCATCCGGGTCCATGGCGATGGCTTCCGGATCAATGCCATGGGTGTCGAAGGCCAGGGTGGCTTGCAAGGCTTCGGTCAAGGGCGTTTCACCCGAGGAGCCAATGCCGCCCTGCACCGGGCGGCCGCTCACGTTCACCCCATCTGCAGTTTTGATGTCGGTCACCGACACCAGCTCAGCCACCCCATTCCTGAGGCGGATCAGGCCAAACTTGGGCGCGTAATTGGGTGCGGGAAAGGCCTTGGTTTTGTTGGCCGAAGTCGCACCGCTGCTGCTGTCAAGGTCGGGCGAGTCGCCGTTGGGGCCGCGATCGGTCAGCGCATAAAACCACAACGTGCCATCGGCATCCTTGTTGCGCAATGTCAGCCCCGAACCAGGCGCCAAGGGAAAACCTTGAGGAAAACGCTGTCTGATGCCCACGTCCGCACCGGTGTAAGGCACGTAAAAGCGGGTCGCAACCTGCAGCACATGCCTGGTCAGGGCCACACCCTCAATGACAGACGTTTCCGCCTTTTCCAGGCCTGCCTGCGCCCATGATGAGACGCCACCGCCGGCGCACAAAGCCAGCCCCAGGATAGCGGCCATGCCCCGCGCACGCATCGCCGATTTAAATAGAACCACGATGAACTCCATTTCAAATTGATGACGGCTTGTACCCAGCCTGAGTGACATGGCTGTGACAGGGGGAGCACGCCACGCCGCAGCGTGCGGGCCGGCATCGCGGCTGCATCACAATACCCGCCATGGCTGCTGCGCGCGTTTGGGACATTTTTTGCAAAGTCATCGACAACTTCGGGGACATTGGTGTGTGCTGGCGTCTGGCCGCCGACCTGGCCTCGCGCGGGCACAAGGTGCGGCTCTGGGTGGATGACGCATCCGCGCTGACATGGATGGCCCCCGGGAGCTGTGAAGGCGTACAGGTATTTCCCTGGCCATCCGGTGAACAGCCCCTGAACCTGGACGCCGCAGGGCTCGCCGGGCAACCCTGCGATGTGCTGATCGAGGCCTTCGGCTGTGAAGTTGCTCCTGATTTCATAGCTGCTTGCGCTCGTCTGCATTGGGCTGGAGGCCAAAAACCTGTATGGATCAATCTTGAATACCTGTCTGCCGAGGACTACGTGGAGCGCTCCCACGCCATGCCGTCGCCGGTACAAAGCGGCCCGGCCGCCGGCTGGACCAAGTGGTTTTTCTACCCGGGTTTTACGGCTGATACCGGCGGGCTGCTGCGTGAGTCAGGCCTGCAGGACAGGCAGGCAGGCTTTGACCGCGCCGGCTGGCTGAAAACCCACGGAATCCACTGGGGTGGCGAAACCCTGGTGTCCCTGTTTTGCTATGAGCCCCCCGCGCTCGAAGGCCTGCTGGCGCAATTTACGGAACACGGCTTGCAAGGCAAACCGGTGCATCTGCTGGTGGCCGCGGGGCGTGCCGCCAACGCCGTTCGTGCCCTGTATGATGATAAGAATCGGCTGCAACCCAATAAGGGCGGGCGCGAGCAGCTATCAATTTCATACCTCCCCCTGCTGACGCAAACCGGGTTTGACCACCTGCTCTGGGCCTCGGACCTGAACTTCGTGCGCGGCGAGGACTCGGTGGTGCGGGCGCTTTGGGCCGGCAAGCCTTTCGTCTGGCACATCTATCCGCAGCATGACGGCGCCCACCTGGTCAAACTGCAGGCCTTCCTGGACATGCTCCAGGCGCCGCCCTCCCTGCGGGTTTTTCACGCCGCCTGGAACGGCAAAACAGCGTCGCCACCCACCGCCGGCGGCCCGGCGCCCTTGCCCATTGACCTGCAGGCCTGGCAAGCAACAGCCCAGGCGGCCCGTTCCCGCCTCATGGCCCAGGACGACCTGAGCACCCGGCTGCTCGGTTTCGTGGCAAAAAAACGTTAAAATCATAGGCTTTGCAGAACAGCCTGAAGGTCGACCAGACTTTGGCGTCCTGCACAACCCGCCGCGGAACCTGCACACCGGTGCAAGCGTTTAGCGGCCTACCTCAGTAAAACTGCTATGAAAATCGCTCAAGAAATCCGCGCCGGCAACGTCATCATGAACGGCAAAGACCCGATGGTGGTGCTCAAGACCGAATACAGCCGCGGCGGGCGCAATTCCGCCACCGTGCGCATGAAGCTCAAAAGCCTGGTCGCCAACTTCAACACCGAAGTCGTGTTCAAGGCCGACGACAAGATCGACCAGATCGTGCTGGACAAGAAGGATTGCACCTACTCCTACTTCGCAGACCCGCTGTACGTCTGCATGGACTCCGAATACAACCAGTACGAAGTCGAAGCGGAAAACATGGGCGATTCGCTCAACTACCTGCAGGACGGCATGGAGCTGGAAGTCGTGTTCTACGACGGCAAGGCCATCTCGGTTGAACTGCCCACCAGCGTACAGCGCGAAATCACCTGGACCGAACCCGCCGTCAAGGGCGACACCTCCGGCAAGGTCCTGAAGCCTGCCAAGATCGCTACCGGTTTTGAAATCGGCGTGCCTATCTTTGTAGCGCAAGGCGACGTGGTCGAAATCGACACCCGCACTGGTGAATACCGCAAGCGCGTGTAAAACCCGCTTCTGCCTCTTTCATCTCCCACAAAAGGCTCCTTACGGAGCCTTTTTGCTTTGCGCGGCCCCCCAGTCCCCGAAAAGCCGCCGCGTCGCCTGATCGTTCACAATAAGCTCATGGAACAAAAACAAGATTTATCCGTCAGCCGCCTGGCCAACGCCTGGGCTGAACTGCAGGCCCACGCACGGGAAGGCACACCGCTGGAGGCCGACGCCTCGCGGCTGGCATTTGCCGACCCGGAGTTTTTGCTGCGGCGTGAAACACGCGGGATCCGCTTCCAGCTGGAACTGCTTAAACCCGACTTGGAACAGCAGGCCCATGGCATTGAAAATACCGTGGTCGTTTTCGGCAGCGCCAGGTTTCGCAGCGAGGAAGATTCGGTCACCATGGTGGCCGAAGCCGAAGCAGGAGGTGACGCCGAAACCATAGACCGCGCGCGCAAACTGGCCCGCAATGCCCACTATTACGAAAAAGCCCGCGCCTTTGGCAAGCTGGTGGCGCAGTACAGCGAGACAAAACCGCCCGAGACCAAGCTCTTCATCTGCACCGGCGGCGGCCCGGGCATCATGCAGGCGGCGAACCGGGGCGCGCACGAGGCCGGCGGGCTCAGTGTGGGCCTGGCGATTGCCCTGCCCATGGAAGAAGCGGCCAACCCTTATGTGCCGCCCGAGCTGTCATTCAAGTTCCATTACTTCGCGCTGCGCAAGATGCATTTCATGATGCGCGCCAAGGCGCTTGTGGTGTTTCCGGGTGGTTTCGGCACGCTCGACGAACTGTTTGAAGTCATCACACTGGTGCAGACCCGCAAGGCCAAGCCGGTGCCCATCATCCTTTTTGGCAGCAGCTACTGGAAGCGCCTGCTCAACACCGACATGCTGGTGGAAGAAGGCGTGATATCGCCCAACGACCTCAAGCTCTTTCAGTATGTGGACGACGCACAGGTCGCCTGGGACCTGATCAAGGACTTTTACCGCCTGTAGGCCCGGTTTCGGGGGGGTGGCCGCCATGGGCAGACATGCTGTCCTTGAGCAGCCACGCCGCCCGTGAACCCGCGCCGACCATGGCCCCGGTGACCCAGAAGACCCCGCCAATTCCCATCAGCGCGCCGGCGGATCCAAACAACATGGGCATCACCACGCTGGACGCATTGATCGCCATCAGGCGCAGCCCCAGCGCTTCGCCGTGGCGTGCTTCCGGTGTGATCTGGTGCAGCATGCTCATCACCATGGGTTGCACCATGCCCAGCGCAAGGCCCAACAGGATGGAGCACAGGCCCATACCGATCGCCGAATGCATCAACGGGTAGATGCCGAACAGTGCGGCTGTCGCCAGCATGGAGACCGCCAGCACCTTCCACTCGCGCAGATGGGCCGCCACCAGCGGCATCACCATGCGGATCAAAGCCGCGGCCACCGCAAACGATCCCAGGATGGTGCCTATGACCGAAGCACTGATGCCGCGCTCAAAACCCAGCACCGGCACCACAAAAGTATGGACGTCCCAGCAGGACGACAAAAACCAGTTCACCAGCATGAGGCGACGAAAGTTGGCCTGGCGCAGCAAATCCCAGGCCTTGGGCTGCACCCCGCCGCTGGCGGCGATCACCGGCGGGAGTTCCCGCGTCTTGCGCACCAGGAACCAGCAGGCCAGCGGCAGGATCGCCATCAACAAAAACGCCGCGCGGTAGCCGGAAGTACTGCCCGGCACGGCACCCACATGGTCGATCAGCAGGCCGGCGGAAAAAGGTCCGATGAAATTGGACACCGCCGGACCGATGGCCAGCCAGCTGAACACCTGGCGCAACTCCAGTGCGCCGACCGCCGCACGGCCCACGTGGCGCTGCAGGGAAATCACTGCCGCGCCGGTGGCGCCGCCCGTGAGCAGCGCCGCCAGACACAGCACCGGGAACACCGGAAAGGCCACCGCAGCACCGGCTCCCAGCACCGCAGCGAACACGCTATACCGTATCGGGCGCCTGAGACCATGCCGGTCGGCGAAACGGCCGGCCGGCAGCGCCAGGAAGACTTGCGTCAGGGCAAACAATGCAAGCAGCACTCCCACCGCCGCGGGGCTGTAGCCCTCACGCAGCGCCAGCAGCGGCGCCGCCATGCGCGTGCCGGCCATGCAGGCGTGCAGGCAGATCTGCGCCACGATAAGGCGTGCAAGTTCAGGCGTCATGACGCACAGCTCATGCGGTGCGCATCAAATGTTGTCCAGGTCTTTGTCAAGCGGGTCCAATGGAAGCAGGCGGGCAGAATCGATTTCCGGGAGCGCTTCGACATTGCGCAGGGCTTTGCCCATGACACGGCTGCGCTGCTCGGCGCTGCTCAGCGTGTTGAGCACGGTTTCGGTTTGCGACTTGACCTTGGCCAGCACGTCACCGAACTTGCCGAACTCTGTCTTCACCGCACCCAGCACCTGCCAGACTTCGCTGGAACGTTTTTCTAGCGCCAGCGTACGAAAGCCCATTTGCAATGAGTTGAGCATGGCCAGCAAGGTCGTCGGGCCTGCCAGCGTCACCCGATGGTCGCGCTGCAGGAACTCCATCAGACCGGGTCGACGCAGCACTTCGGCATAGAGACCCTCTGTCGGCAAAAAAAGAATCGCAAAATCGGTGGTGTAAGGCGGGTCTATGTATTTCTCGGAGATCGACTTGGCCTCCAGGCGTATGCGCGTCTCCAGCGCTTTGCCGGCGATTTCAGCGCCCAGCACGTCGGCGCGCTGCTGCGCATCCAGCAGTCGCTCGTAGTCCTCGTTGGGGAATTTCGCGTCGATGGGCAGCCACAGGGGTTCACCCGAATCAGAGCGGCCCGGCAGCTTGATGGCGAAGTCGACCGGATTCTTGCCGCCGCGGCGGGTAATGACCTGGGCCGCGTACTGGTCGACGGTGAACACCTGTTCCAGCAAGGCCGACAGTTGCGCTTCGCCGAAGATGCCGCGTGTTTTCACATTGGTGAGCAAATGCTTGAGGTCGCCCACGCCTTGCGCCAGCGTCTGCATTTCGCCCAGGCCCTTGTGCACCTGTTCCAGCCGGTCCGCCACCTGCTTGAAACTTTCACCCAGGCGAGTCTCCAGTGTCGTCTGCAGTTTCTCGTCGACCGTCTTGCGCATCTCATCGAGCTTGGCCGAATTGGTTTGCTGCAGTTGCGCCAGCTGTTTTTCCAGGGTCTCGCGCACCTCACCCATGCGCCTGGCGTTCGACTCGCTGACGGACTGCAGCTGAGTGGTCAGGGTATCCGACAGCGTTTTTTGCAGCAGGGTGAGTTGCTGCGAAAACGCGTCGATCTGCGTGTTCTGCGTGCGGATCGCTTCGGCGCTTTGCTGCACCAGTGTTTGCTGGAAGGTGGCGAAGGTGGTCGCCAATTCCTGCCGGCTGCTGCGCGAGTTGTCACCGATTTCGCGCCGCAATTCGCGCTCGAGCTTGTCGTGGCCTGCCGCGATGTTCGCTAGCAGCTCGATGCGCCCCGTATCCGCTGGTTCGGCGGGCTTGCGCAGCAGCAGCCAGACCAGCAACAGCAGGTTGGCCACCAACAAGGCAATCATCAGCCAGGATTCCATCATGTGTTCATTGTCCGCTTGCTGTCTTCTTCTTGCTTATTTGCCGGCCAGTACCGCGGGGTTGAGCGGGGTCAGCGGCTTCTTGCCGCCGAAATATGCGATCAGGTTGTCGGCAGCCAGGCTGGCCATGGCAAGGCGCGTGGGAATGGTGGCGCTGGCGATATGCGGTGTCAACACCACATTGGGTACGGTCAACAAGTCGGGATGCACCTTGGGCTCGCCCTCGAACACATCGAGCCCGGCCGCTGCGATGCGCTTGCTCTTCAAGGCCGCAGCGAGTGCGGCATCGTCGACGATACCGCCGCGCGCGATGTTGATCAGGTTGGCAGTGGGTTTCATCAATGCCAGTTCTGCGGCGCCAATGGTGTGGTGGGATGAAGGCGAATACGGCAGTACCAACACCAGGTGATCTGCGGTCTTGAGCAGTTCTTCCTTGCCGACGTAGCTGGCTTTGCATTCTGCCTCCAGCGTTGCATCCAGGCGCGAGCGGTTGTGGTAAATCACCTTCATGCCAAATCCATGGGCACCGCGTTTGGCAATGCCCTGCCCTATGCGTCCCATGCCCAGGATGCCCAGCGTCGCGCCGTGGATGTCGGAGCCCGCAAACATGTCGTAGCTCCATTTGGTCCATTTGCCGGCGCGCAGGTAATGCTCGCTTTCGGTCACGCGACGGGCCGTGGCCATCAGCAGGGCAAAACCGAAATCAGCGGTGGTTTCGGTCAGGACATCCGGGGCATTGGTGGCCAGCACGCCGGCAGCGGTCATGGCGTCGATGTCGAAGTTGTTGTAGCCCACCGCCATGTTGGCGCAAATTTTGAGCCCCGGGCAGGCGGCCAGCACCTCCGCGTCGATTTTGTCGCCGCCGGTGGTGAAGGCGCCGTCCTTTCCCTTGAGGCGCTCGGTGAGCTGGGCCTTGGACCAGGTCTCGTCGGCCTGGTTGGATTCAACCTCGAAATACTGCTCCAGGCGGGCGATGACTTCGGGGAACACAGCGCGTGCAACGAGGATTTTGGGTTTGGTCATGGTGTTTTCACAGGTGATGCGGGAGCAGGTACTTCCGTCCCGGTGGGGGAATGCATTGCGGACGTCGCCGGTGCGGTCGCTGCAATCTTTCGGACACGGGGAGCGTCAGGATGCCAGCCAAGCACGGCCAGCAAGACAAAAAATCCAGCCACATAGCCCAGCGCCACATGCCAGCCGCCCTTGATCCAGGCGCCAACCGACTTGGCCTCGGGGTACATATTCGACAGGGCCACGCCAGCGGAGGAGCCAAACCACAGCATGCTGCCGCCAAAGCCGACGGCGTATGCCAGAAAGCCCCAGTCGTAGCCGCCCTGGTGCAGGGCCAGCGCCGTGAGTGGAATGTTGTCAAACACCGCACTCACAAAACCCAGGCCGAAAGCAGTTTGCCAGCTGGCGGCCGGCAAATGCTGCACCGGCATCATGGAAGCGCAAAGCACCAGCGACAGCAGAAACACACTGCCGCGTGTGGCGTCAGGCAACAAGCGCCAGTCAGGCCGGCGCCAGGGCGTGGTCACTGCGATGGCCACCCATACCGCGATGCCGATCACCGGCAGTTGCTCCAGCACCGCCGGATCGCGCAGGTTGAAATACACATTGGCAGCTACTGCCGACAGCAGAATGATGGCGACGATGCCCAGCCGGGCCCAATGCAGATGCGCGCCCGCAGCGGCGTCCTTCATGATGGGCTGCAGCGCGTGCTGCTGGCGCGCAGCGATCACGCCGAAGATGCCCAGCGCCACCAATGCACCGACATAGGACTCGAAGACCTGGCCCGGCGAAACCCCGGCAATCCACATCATGGTCGTGGTGGTGTCTCCCACCACACTGCCCGAACCGCCCGCGTTGCTGGCGGCCACGATGGCAGCCAGGAAGCCGATATGAATGCGCTTGCGGTACAGCGCAGATGCCATGGTGCCACCTATCATGGCCGCCGCGATATTGTCAAGAAAACTGGAGATCACGAAGACCAATACCAGCATCACAAAGCCGCCTTTCCAGTCGTCGGGCAGATAGCGCGGCAGCAGTGCGGGGATACCGCTTTTTTCAAAATGATCAGACAACAGCGCAAAGCCCAGCAACAGGCCCAGCAAGTTGCCGAGCGTCACCCACTCGTGCGCGAGCAATTGCAGCAGGCCGCCCATACCAGGCACGCCTGAAAAATCACCCAGCGCGAGCTTGTAAAGCGTGATGACCGCCAGGCCCGCCAACGCCACCTTGAGCGTGTGATGATGGAACACCGCAACGCCGAGCAGCGTCAGGCCAAACAATACGAAATCAAGGGGAACGCCTGCAATGGTCACGCGCGGGTTTTCAAGATAAGCCAGGTAGGCTGTCGATTATGCAGGCGAGGCGATTTCAAACACCTGCCGCAAATAGGCCAGGTATTTTTCGTCGTCGCACATGTTCTTGGAAGGTGTGTCAGACAGCTTGGCCACGGGTTGGCCGTTGCAGCGGATCATCTTGATCACGATCTGCAGCGGCTCGTAGCCCAGGTCATTGGTGAGGTTGGTGCCGATGCCGAAGGCCAGCTGGCAACGCCCCCTGAACTGCTGGAACAGCTCGATGGTGCGCGGCACCGTCAGGCCGTCGCTGAAAATCAGCGTCTTGGTCTGCGGGTCGACCCGGTTCTTGGTGTAGTGCGCAAGCATACGCTCGCCCCACTGGAACGGGTCGCCGCTGTCGTGGCGGGCGCCGTCAAACAGCTTGCAGAAATACATGTCGAAATCGCGCAGGAAGGCACTCATGCCGTAGACGTCCGACAGCGCGATCCCGAGATCGCCCCGGTATTCCTTGGCCCATGACTCGAAGCCAAAGACCTGGCTGTCACGCAGACGCGGCCCCAGCGCCTGGCAGGCCTGCAGGTATTCATGCGCCATGGTGCCTAGCGGCGTCAGGCCGAGCTTCATGGCAAACAGCACATTGCTGGTGCCGGCGAACTGGCCGCCCACCCCGGTGCCCAGCCGTGTCACCAGGGTGCGCAGCACTTCTTCGTGCCAGGCTTTGCCAAACCGGCGGCGTGTACCGTAGTCGGCGATCTTGAGCGTTCGCAGGCCTTGCGTCTGCAGCTTCCCAATTTTGGTCTCCAGGCGCTTGCGCCCCTCGGCCAGGTCCGCCTTCTTTTGCGTGTTGCGAAAGTAGACCTCATTGATGATGGCCAGCACCGGAATCTCAAAGAGGATGGTGTGCAGCCAGGGGCCCTTGATGGACACGTCGATCTCGCCCGAAGGCAAGGCCGTGACGCTGACGTATTTTTCATTGAGCCGGAAGATGCCGAGGAAGTCGACAAAATCGCTCTTGATGAAGCGCATGGCCTTGAGGTAAGCCAGCTCGGCGTCCTGGAAACGCAAGCTGCACAGGCCACGGATTTCTTCGCGTATCTCGGTCACATAGGGCGCCAGATCACCGATGCCCGGAGCGCCGGCGTTGCGGCACTTGAAGCGGTATTCCACCTCGGCGCCCGGAAACTGGTGCAAGACCACCTGCATCATGGTGAACTTGTACAAGTCAGTATCTAGCAGGCTGGTGATGATCATGGGGAACGCTTGAGGGCCGCAGCGCCAGGGCGCCTTGGCGGTTAATCAGATGAACAGGCCCGGCGCCAATGCCGCACCGGGGCCTTCTTCAACTCGCGCTGGCTCAGGTACCGAGAAAATCCACTTCAAACAGCAAGGTGGCGTTCGGTGGAATCACGCCACCGGCGCCGCGCGCACCATAGCCCAGCTCCGCCGGAATGACGAGGCGGCGCGTACCACCCACCGACATGCCTTGCACGCCTTCGTCCCAGCCGCGGATCACCTGCCCTGCGCCAAGGGAAAACTCGAAAGGCTGGCCGCGGTCCTTGCTGGAGTCGAACTTGGCGCCCTGGACGCCGTTGTTATAGAGCCAGCCGGTGTAATGAACCTTGACATGCTGCCCCGCCTTGGCGATGGCACCGGTGCCCAGCACGGTGTCTTCGTATTGCAGGCCGGAAGGTGTGGTGGTGAGATTCATTGTGAGGTCCTTCTAAAACAGGTGAAAACAAAAAAACAGAGCCCAAACAGGCAAACAGGAATCGCGTCTTTTCGCGAATCCCTGACTTTACCCGCAACACCTAAACCAGCCGGCGCGTGCGGGGATGCAGCTGCGCTGCTTCTGGCTTCTAGTCAAGCCATGTGGTGAATTCCGAAGCCGGGACCCGCGGTGTACGGAAGGTGTTGACGCGCGCCGTTTCATCGGCATAACCCAGCGCCATACCGCACACCAGCATTTCACCCTCACCCGCGCCGATGTGCGGGAGGATGATCCGGGAAAAGCCGTTCCAGGCTGCTTGCGGGCAGGTGTGCAAGCCCAGGCCGCGTGCGGCCACCATGAGGCTCTGCATGAACATGCCGTAGTCCACCAGTGAACCCCGGCCCATCACGCGGTCCAGCGTGAACATCAGGCCCACAGGCGCGTCGAACAGCTGGAAGTTGCGGTGATGCTGCACATGCATCTTGTCCTTGTCACCCTTGGTGATGCCCAGCAGGCCGTAGAGGCCCCATCCGTTTTCGCGGCGGCGGTCGATATAGGGCGAGACCCACTTTTCAGGGTAGTAGTCGTATTCCTCTTTGTAGTCGGCGGCCAGCGCGGGGTTGGCGTATATCGCATCATGGGCCTGACAGACTTTTTCCACCAGCATGTCCCGGCTGGTGCCCTGCAGCACATAGACCTTCCAGGGCTGGGTGTTGGTGCCAGAAGGCGCGCGGCTGGCCACTTCCAGCAGGTGGGCGATGGTCTCGCGCGGTACCGGTTTGGGTAAAAACTGGCGTATCGACTGGCGGCTGACGATGGCTTCATCTACAGCATTGCGTGCATCGCCTGCGCGGCGCGGGGTGATATAGGGAAGCACGGGCGGTGCCTGGGTCATCGGAGGGTCTCCAGTACAGAAAGCAGTTCGGGGGGCAGCGGCGCAGGCCGGCGCGTGACGCGGTCGACATACACATGGATGAAATGGCCCCGGGCCGCGCACGGTGCACCCTCATCGCCGGGGAACAGGGCCACCTCGTAGCGCACGCTGGACGAGCCGACGTGTGCCACACGGATGCCTGCGACCACCGGCTCCGGAAAAGCCAGCGGCGCGAAGTAATTGCATTGGGTTTCGATCACCAGGCCGATCACGCTGCCGGTGTGGATATCGATGGCGCCGCGTTCAATCAGGAGGCCGTTGACGGCGGTATCGAACCAGCTGTAGTAAACGACGTTGTTGACGTGACCGTAAACATCGTTGTCGGACCAGCGGGTGCCGATGTCGCGAAAGGCTTTATAGGCGCTGCGGGCTTCAGCCTGCGGGCGTGTCGGGGAGGTCATGAGGACCTATTTTGCCAGCGTGAATCTGGCCGGGCTCAGGATTGGATTTTTGGGCTGCTGGGAGGCCTGATCGGAAGCGGCTCGCGCCCCAGCAATTCCGGCAAGCGATTGGGTGAAGGCACGTTGTCCCGCTGCAGCAAAATCCAGTGCCCATACGAGAAAGGCGAAAAGTGCAGGACGTCGCACACATGCGCGCCCAGGCGTGCCGCCCAGTTGGGCGTTGGAATCTGCAGCGCAGGGGTGGCCGTGTAGTCGGCGCGAAGCTCACGCAGGTACTCCGCGTAACCGTAACGGCGAATGCCGCCGAGTTCAACCTCGCGGTGGCCCGCCAGGGAAGAAAGAGCCGCAAGCGCAGCAAACGCTTTCCCAAGATCGGTGGCAGCCATCGCCGCAATACCGCCGCGCGCACCGCGCGGAATAAATTGCACTGGCGAGCGCGACAAGCCGCGCAGCCAGCGGGCGCCAAAGCCGCCCTCACCGTCGAGCAAAGAGGGCCGTACGATGGCGTAATCGCTGCCAGATGCCGCGATGGCATGCTCACCCAGCAGCTTGCTCGACAAAAACCGGCTTTTGGCGCCTGCGTGCAAGCCCAGGGCCGAAGTATGAATCAGCCGAATGCCGGCGCCGGCGCAAGCGACGGCCAGCGCCGCCGGTGCGCGGTGATGCACATGGTCATACGACTCATTCGGCCGCTGGCGCAGGATGCCCACGCAATTGACGACCACGTCCACATCCTTCAGCAGGGTTGTCCACGCATCGGGCTGCAACAGCTGCTCAAAGCGCACAGGGCGCAAGACAGCAAAAGGATAGGCCTCTTCGTGGCGCGAAGGATGGCGGCTGCCGATCGAAACCTGCGCGCCCGACGTGTGCAGCGCCGCGACGGCATGGCGGCCGATAAAGCCAGTGCCGCCCAACACGAATACGCGGAGGGCGTGGGCAGCATGGGCTGCGCTATCTTTCCGGGAATCCCTCGGGTGTGGCTGCATGTTCTTGTTGCTATTAGCTTGTTTTATTTCGTGGCCACCTGGGATGGCCTTGGCAATGTAGCAGCAATCCCCGTTGGATCAGCCTCGCTACGGATTCCAGCGCTTCCAGTATTCAAGCGCCACCCGGTAGGTGTTCATCTGCACCTGCACGGTTTCGTCGATATTGATGCCATAGCCACCCGCCATGGAAAACGCCAGCGGGATGCGGCGCTGCCAGGCCCAGTCGAAGACGCGCCGGTCGCGCGCCTCCAGGCCGTCAAAGCTCAGGGCCAGCCGTCCCAGCCGGTCGCCTTCAAAGGGGTCAGCACCGGCCAGAAACAGCACCAGCCCCGGCTCAAAGCGCCGCTCCAGTTCGTCAAGCGCGTGCTCCAGCGCCTGCAGATAGGCTGCATCGCCGCAGCCGTCCGGCAGGTCCACATCGAGGTCGCTGGCTTCTTTTCGAAACGGGAAATTCTTTTGCCCATGCAACGAAAGCGTGAACACGCTGGTGTCCGCGGCAAAGATGCTGGCGGTGCCGTTGCCCTGGTGCACGTCCAGATCAATGATGGCGACCTTCAGCGGCTTGCGCTCGTGGCGGTACAGCCGCGCCCACTCTGCCTGCATGAGCCTGGCGGCCACCGCCGCATCGTTGAAAACGCAGAAGCCGCCGCCTTTGTGCGCATACGAGTGATGCGTGCCTCCGGCCAGGTTGGCTGCAACGCCCTCGCCCCGTTTGCCCCCAGGCCCCATCGCCACGCGGGCCGCTGCAACGGTGGCGCCGGCAGAGCGGCGCGCGCGCTCGGCCATGCCCAGACTCCAGGGAAAGCCGATCTCGCGCTGCGCGGGCGCCGGCAAGGTTCCGTGGGTGATGGCATCTATATAGGCGGGCGTGTGAACAAGGGCAAGTTCACCATCGGTGGCGGCTGGTGCCTGTGCCATTCGAACGGCCGGCAGTTCGTTGACCAGGCGATCGCGCAACAGCCGGTATTTGGCCATGGGAAAACGGTGCCCAAGCGGCAGCGGCAATACGAAGTTGTCGGCGTAAAAAGCTTGCAAGATGAGAAGCGAGGAAGGGTTTCAATGATTGTGGCCTGAAGGGGCAACAACCGTCATGTAGTACCGAGCGCGGGAAACCATGGATTTTTGGATACTTTTGCACTCTGTTTTCGGAGTACAAATAGGGCTCGACATCTAAAATGGTGCAGTGCAACAAAAACCGCTTGCAATGCCTCGGCCAATGTCTATACTTGGGGTCATGTTGCAGTGCAGCAATTCAGCGCAAAGCAACTATTGACCCGACGACTCATTAACTTATATCTGGAGATTAATTATGCTGACCGCTGAACAAATCATGGCCTCCCACAAAGCCAACATCGAAACCCTGTTTGGTCTGACCCACAAAGCCTTCGAAGGCGTTGAAAAGCTGGTCGAACTGAACGTGCAAGCCACCAAGGCTGCCCTGGCCGAAACCGCCAACCACGCACAAGCCGTGATGGGCGTAAAAGACGCGCAAGAACTGATGGCCCTGCAAGCCGGCCTGGTCCAGCCCCTGGCTGAAAAGACCGCCGCTTACAGCCGTCACCTGTATGACATCGCTTCGGCTGCTGGTGCTGAACTGGGCAAGACCCTGGAAGGCCAAACCGCTGATGCACAGAAGAAGTTTGTCGGCCTGGTCGACAACGCCGCCAAAAACGCACCAGCCGGTTCCGAAACCGCCGTTGCCGTGATGAAGAGCGCTGTTGCTGCCGCGAACAACGCATTCGAATCCATGCAAAAGGCTGTCAAGCAAGCCAGCGAAATGGCTGAAGCCAACTTCAACACCGTGGCTGCATCCGCAGTGAGCGCCACTAAGACCGCCTCCAAGAAGCGTTAATTGTTATTCATTGTTCCCGCACCTTCTGCGGGAACGACCGGAGCCTGATCCCGGAACCTTGCGTAACAGCACGATTCCAGACCCCTTGTCTCCTCGGATCCATTCGAAATTCATTTTCACGGATCCAGTTAAGCCCAATCGCAAGATTGGGCTTTTTTTTGCCTGGCGTATCCATATTTAAGCCATTCAGGCTTTTTGCCCAATACGGACGGGCGCCAGCAGCTATCAAAACAATAGCAACTACCTTGCCATCACCACACCCGCCGCGGCCAGTTTTGCCTTCAGTTGGGGCAACGCGGCCAGCATGGCAGCACGGCCTGAATCGATGGCGCGCTGCCGCGCAGAGAAGTCGGCGCTTTTCAGACCCGTAAGCGACGGACGGACCACGACGTCAGCATCCTTGAGCTCGTACTGGTTGATGCTTTTGCCCATGATGGCAAAAGTCTGCAGCAGGATTTGCAATGTGTCGCCGGCGAGGTTGGCCTCGGGCGGGCTGGAGATGTCGACGGCAATCACGACGTCGGCGCCCATCTGCCTGGCAAAGCGCACAGGCACCGGTGAGACCAGACCGCCGTCCACATACTCGCGGCCGTTGATCTTGACGGGCACGAACACGGCCGGCACTGCACTGGATGCGCGCACCGCTGTGCCGGTATCACCGCGCTGGAACAGCACGGCCTGGCCGCTGTTGAGGTCGGTGGCGACAATCCCCAGCGGAATGGCCATGTTTTCCATCAGCCGGTTGGCCACCAGGTCGTTGACATAGCGGGCCAGCGCGTCACCGCGGAACATGCCGCGGCCGATGATCGGCAGCATCCAGTCGGTGATGGCAACTTCCTCCATGTTCAGCGCGGTCTGCTGCAGCTGCGCGCTGGTCTTGCCGCTGGCATACAGCGCCGCCACCAGGCTGCCGGCCGACGTGCCGACCACCAGCTGCGGTTTGAGCCCAGCCTCCTCCAGCACGGCGATCACGCCCACGTGGGCAAAGCCGCGTGCGGCGCCCCCGCCCAGCGCCAGGCCGATGCGTGGCGGCTTTCTTGCGGTCTCTACCGGCAGTGGCGCCACGGGTGCGGCCGGACCGGGCGGCGCTGTAGTGCAGCCGGCAAACAGCGATAAAACCGCAGCCAGGCAGATGCCCGCCAGCCAATCCGGCCCTCGTGAAGGCTTGCGCAACGTAGGGGGACTACCAAGAATGATTCTTATTTGCTTTATCATGGCCGGGCTTTAAAAATACCAGTAAGGAAGTGGAAAGTTATGTACAAAAAAGTGGTTCTCTCGTCGCTGCTGTTGCTGGCAGGCTTGGCATCAGCGCAGGAACAGGTGGTCAACTTGTATTCTGCCCGCCATTACCAGACCGACGAAAAGCTCTACAGCGACTTCACCAAAGCGACCGGCATCAAGGTCAACCGCGTGGACGCGGACGACGCCGGCATTTTGGCGCGCCTGAAGGCCGAGGGCGCGGCATCTCCTGCCGACGTAATTTTGCTGGTCGACGCCGCGCGCCTGCACAAGGGCGATGTAGACGGTCTCTTCAAGCCCATCAAGTCGCCCGCCCTGGAAGCCGCCATCCCGGCCAAGTTGCGCGCCAGGGAAACGGCCGAAGGCACAACCTGGTTCGGCTTTTCAACGCGCGCCCGCGTTGTGGTGTTCGACAAGCTCAAGGTCAAGAAAGCTGACGTGGACACCTACGAAAAGCTGGCCGACCCGAAGAACAAGGGCCTGCTGTGCACCCGCTCGGGCGCCCATCCGTACAACCTCTCCCTCTTCGGTGCGGTGACCGAGCATCTTGGCGAAGCCAAGGCCGAGCAATGGCTCAAGGGCCTGGCGGCGAACATGGCGCGTGACCCCAAGGGCGGCGACAGCGACCAGATCAAGGCCGTGGCCAGCGGTGAATGCGGCATTGCGCTGACCAACACCTACTACCTGGCGCGCATCATGCGTTCCAACGCGCCTGAAGACAAAGTCGTGGCCGACCGCGTGGGCGTGGTCTTCCCCAACCAGGACAGCTGGGGCACGCATGTGAATATCGCAGGCGCTGCCGTTGCCAAAAACGCCAAGAACACGGCCAATGCCGTCAAGTTCATGGAATACCTGGCCAGCCCGAGCGCGCAAGAGTACTTTGCCAACGGCAACAACGAATGGGCCGCCGTGCCGGGCCTGGGTGTGAGCAACCCGGCTCTCAAAGCCATGACGCCATCGGGCAACGGCAGCTTCAAATCGGAAACCATCCCGATCAGCGCCGTGGGCAACAACCAGCTCAAAGTGCAGCAGATGCTGGACCGCGTCGGCTACAAGTAAGCCAGCGCCCATCTTTTGCGAAAGCCCGGCCGCCGAAAGGCGCCGGGCTTTTTTCATCGCCGGGCCGCCCCAAGATGAAAAGCGCCCCTCGGGGGCAGCGACCACACGAAGTGAAAGAGCGCGGGGGGTACTTTTCATGCGCCATAATTGACGTTTACGTTAACGTCACATAAAACGTTCACGCAAGCTCTTCAAAATCCCTCCATCTTCATCAAGGAACCACCATGGAAATCGCAGGCAAAGTATTTATCGTCACCGGCGGCGCATCGGGCCTGGGTGAAGGCACGGCACGCATGCTGGTGGCCAACGGCGCCAAAGTCGTCATCGCCGACATGCAGGCCGACAAAGGCGAAGCCATCGCCAAAGAGCTGGGCGAAGGCAAAGCCGCCTTCGTCAAATGCGACGTGAGCCAGGAAGCCGATGGCCAGGCCGTGGTGGCGAAGGCGGTTGCCATGGGTAAACTGATGGGCTTGGTGAACTGCGCCGGCATTGCGCCCGCCGAAAAAACCGTGGGCAAGAACGGCGCGCACAGCCTGGGCGCATTCAGCAAAACCATCACCGTCAATCTGGTGGGCAGCTTCAACATGATCCGCCTGGCGGCCGACGCCATGTGCAAGAACGACCCGGAAGCTACCGGCGAGCGCGGCGTGCTGATCTCTACCGCCTCTGTGGCAGCCTACGACGGCCAGATCGGCCAGGCGGCCTACAGCGCCTCCAAGGGCGGCATCGTCGGCATGACCCTCCCGATCGCCCGCGACCTGGCCCGCAACGGCATCCGCAACATGACCATCGCGCCCGGCATTTTCGGCACACCCATGCTTTTTGGCATGCCGCAGGAAGTGCAGGACTCGCTGGCCGCGGGCGTTCCTTTCCCTTCGCGCCTGGGCACGCCACAGGACTACGCCCGCCTGGCCAAGCACATCATTGAAAACGACATGCTCAATGGTGAAGTCATTCGCCTGGATGGCGCGATCCGCCTCGCACCTCGCTAATCTGCGTTAAGCGATTTCAAGCATCTGGGTGCAGCGCTGCCAGCCGTTCAGTCAGCAGCGCTGAAAGCCGTTCAATCACCTCGTTGACGCGGGCCGGCACATAGCGCCGGCTGGGCACCACCGCATAAAGCGGCGCCGGCTCACCCAGGTGACCCGCAAAGAGGCGTACCAGCTTGCCGCTGGCCAAAGAGGCCATGAGGTCGATCTCGGACTGGTAGACGATGCCCCGCCCCTCCAGCGCCCACTGCAGCGCAATGGATGCGTCGTTACAGGCCAGCGGCCCAGCCACGCGCACCTGAAAAGGCGCGCTGGCCTCTCCCTGCAATTCGAACTGCCACTGATCCTGCCGGCGCTCGCGCACATGGCAGACCAGGCAGTCGTGTTGCGCAAGCTCACAAGGCTCCAGAGGGGTGCCGCGGCGCGCCAGGTAATCGGGGCTGGCACAGGCCACGCGCCGGGCCGGCGCCAGCAGGCGCGCCGAATGGGTCGAATCCATCAGCGGCCCGTTGCGCAGGGCGATATCAATGCCCTCGCGCACCAGATCCACACGCGCATCGCTGATCTGCAGGTCGATTTCAATACCCGGGTGAGTGTTGGCAAATTCGGCCAGCCAGTAGGCCAACATCTCGCGGGCCAGCATGGCGGTGGCGGTGATGCGGATGCTGCCCGTCAAGCCGAAGGTGCCTGCGCGGACTTTGGCCTGGCCTTCTGACACCAGCTCAAGCGCGCGGCGGGCATGGTCGACCATGACAGCACCCTCGGCCGTGGGCCGCACGGCGCGTGTGGTTCGCTCAAACAGACGTACACCCAGCGAGGTTTCCAGCCGCTTGATCGCCGCACTGACGGCCGCTGTAGACAGCCGGCAGCGCTTGCCCGCTGCTGTAAGGCTGCCAGTTTCCGCCGTAGCCAGCAGCACGCGCAAGGCATCGAGATTGTCAAATTCCATGGAAGAGTGATTTCTCTGAAACGCCATTGTGAGGCGCGGGGCCGCTCGATATATTCAACGGCGCAGGCACAGGGTCCTGCCACAAGCTACAACTACATTCAAGGATATCGCATGAGACACGCCTTCCCGGCGCTGGCAGCCACCACGCTGCTTGCCGCCTGTGCCAGCAGCCCCACCGCATTTAACTACCAGGTCCCCGCCGATGAAGTCGCGCGCGGCACCAAGTACATGCAGCCCGAAGGATCTTCGGGCTTCACCCCCAAGCCCGGCTGGGCCACCAAGACCTTCGCCGTGGCCGCCGCCAATCCGTTGGCCACCGATGCGGGTTACCAGGTGCTCAAGGCCGGCGGTTCCGCCATCGACGCGGCGATTGCCGTGCAAATGGTGCTCACGCTGGTGGAGCCGCAGTCCAGCGGCATAGGTGGCGGCGCATTCCTGCTGCACGCCAACGGCGGCAAGGTCGAGGCCTTTGACGGCCGCGAAACCGCGCCCGCAGCGGTGGACGAAAAGCTGTTCATCGGTGCCGACGGAAAACCCCTGGCGTTTTACGAGGGCGTGGTCGGCGGTCGGTCGGTCGGTACGCCCGGCACGGTGCGCATGCTGGAGATGGCCCACAAACAATACGGCCGCCTGCCCTGGGCCCAGCTCTTTGTGCCGGCCATCCAGCTCGCAGAAAACGGCTTCAAGGTCAGCCCGCGGCTCAACACCTTGCTCAAGGGCGAAGTGCACCTGAAGAAAGACGCTACCGCTGCGGCCTACTTCTACAAGGCCGACGGCAGCCCCGTCGATGTGGGCTCCGTCTTGCGCAACCCGGCGCTCGCCGACGTGCTGCGACAGATCGCTGCCAAAGGCTCCAGCGCGCTGCTCGAAGGCAAAGTCGCGCAAGCCATCGTCACCAAAGTGCAGGGCCACGCCACCAACCCCGGCAAGCTGGCCCTGGGCGACCTGGCCGGCTACCAGCCCAAAAAGCGCGACCCGATCTGCTCGGACTACAGCGCGGCCGGCAAGGCCTACCGCCTCTGCGGCATGCCGCCGCCCAGCTCGGGCGCGATTGCGGTCGGCCAAATCCTCGGCATCCTGAACAACACGCCGGCTGCCACGATGGGCCTCGTTAGCGGCACCGGCGGCGTTCCCGGCACAGTGTCGCCCACACCTTCGGCCGATTGGCTGCACCTCTACACCGAGGCTTCGCGCCTGGCCTTTGCCGACCGCGGCCAATACCTGGGCGACCCGGACTTCGTGCAGCCACCCGGCGGCAGCTGGATGAGCCTGGTGGCCCCCGCTTACCTGAGCGAGCGCGCCAAGCTGATCCAGCCCACCGGTCCCAGCATGAAGACCGCCAAGCCGGGTGTTCCGGGCGCCGTCACAACCGCCTACGCACCCATGCCAGACCAGCCCGAGTACGGCACCTCGCACATCAGCATCATCGACGGCTATGGCAACGCCATCGCCATGACCACGACGATTGAAGACCAGTTCGGCTCACGTCTGATGACCGACGGCGGCACCGGCAAAGCCGGCGGTTTTTTGCTGAACAACGAACTCACCGATTTCAGCTTTGCCCCAACAGACGCTGAAGGCAAGCCCGTGGCCAACCGCGTGCAAGCCGGCAAACGCCCGCGCTCGTCGATGGCGCCCACGCTGGTGTTTGATAAAAACTCGGGCCAGCTCGTCATGAGTGGCGGCAGCCCCGGCGGTGCGCTCATCATCCACTTCACCGCCAAGACGCTGTATGCCACGCTGAACTGGGGCCTGAACGCCCAGCAGGCGATTGACCTGCCCAACTTCGCCTCACTCAACGGCCCGAGCATCCTGGAAGAAAAGCGCTTTTCGCCGGCGACCGTCGAGGCGCTGCGAAGCCGCGGCGCCGAAGTGCGCGAGCAAACCATGACCAGCGGCCTGCAGGCGATCCAGAAAACACCCGACGGTTTCTTCGGCGGCGCTGACCCGCGGCGTGAAGGGCTGGTGCTCGGCGACTGAACCGGCACACCCTCGTCCAGGCTCACTGCGTGTAGCCTGTTCCCCCCTTGCAGGGGGGGGCGCCTGCGGCCCGGCAAAGCCGGTTCCACGGCTGCCCGCTTGTGAAATACCCCACTGCTTGTGCCACTGACTCTTCAAACCAGCATGAGCCACGGGACTGGCTTTGCCAGACCGCAGGCGGGCGGCACCCTCGGGGGGCAGGGAGCTACACGCAGTGAGCGACCGTGGGGGCGATAATTGCTTTATGGCCATCCCCCAATCGTTCATCCAGGAGCTGCTCGCGCGCGCCGACGTGGTGGACATCGTGGGCCGTTATGTGCAGCTCAAAAAGGGCGGCGCCAATTTCATGGGGCTGTGCCCCTTCCATGGCGAAAAATCGCCCTCTTTCAGTGTCAGCCCCTCCAAGCAGTTCTATCACTGCTTTGGCTGCGGCAAAAACGGCAACGCCATCAGCTTCTTGATGGAACACGGCGGCATGACCTTTGTCGAAGCCGTGAAAGATCTGGCCCAGCAATACGGCCTGCAAGTGCCGGAAGACGACGTCTCCCCGCAAGACAGGGCACGCGCCGCCCAGATGCGCGAACAGCAGGCCACACTCACCAGCGTGCTTGAAAAAGCCGGCGTCGCCTACATCAAGGCTCTGCGCAATTCGGAACGTGCTATCGACTACTTCAAGGGCCGCGGCGTCTCGGGTGAAGTCGCCAAGACCTTCGGCCTGGGCTACGCACCTGAAGGCTGGCGCAGTCTGGCCAGTGTCTTTCCCGATTACAACGACCCGCTGCTGGTGGAAAGCGGCCTGGTCATCACCGGCGAGCCCGGCGACGAAAACCAGGCAGGCGAAGCCAAGCGCTATGACCGCTTTCGTGACCGGGTCATGTTCCCGATCCGCAACGTCAAGGGGGAATGTATAGGCTTTGGCGGCCGCGTATTGGGCGACGACAAGCCCAAATACCTCAACTCACCCGAAACCCCGGTCTTCAGCAAGGGGCGCGAGCTTTATGGCCTGTTCGAGGCCCGCACTGCCCTGCGCGAACACGGCTATGCCCTCGTCACAGAAGGCTATATGGACGTGGTGGCTCTGGCGCAGCTGGGGTTTGCCAATGCGGTGGCCACCCTGGGCACCGCCTGCACGGCTGATCACGTGCAAAAGCTGTTCCGCTTCACCGACTCAGTCGTCTTCAGCTTTGACGGCGACGGCGCCGGCCGCCGTGCCGCCCGCAAAGCGCTGGACGCCGCCCTGCCCTTTGCCACCGACGTGCGCACCGTCAAGTTCCTGTTCCTGCCGGCCGAGCACGACCCCGACAGCTACATCCGCGAGCACGGCCAGGAAGGCTTCGCGGCCTATGTCAGCAAGGCCGTGCCGCTCAGCCGCTTCCTGCTGGAAGCCGCCGCCGAGGGCTGCGACCTGGACACCGCCGAGGGCCGCGCCCATATGGCCAGCAATGCCCGCCCGCTGTGGAACCTGATGCCCGACGGCGCATTGAAACGCCAGCTGCTGGCTGAAATTGCCGACAGGGTACTGATTGACAGCCGCGAACTGATGCAGCTTTGGCAACCCGCGACCTCCAAGGGTAACTATAAAAATAATAGCAGCTTGCGCCCGTCCAATAAGGGCCAGAAGCCGGAATCATCCTCAACATCAAGCGCTTCCCAGGACATGTCCGGCCCTGCGGACTATCTTCCGGATTTTCGCGAGGAGTCCGATTACACCTCGTCCGAGCCCTCTGGCAGCTATTTCCCTGCACCGTCAACGCCGGGACGCAGCTTCAGCGCACGGGCCCCGCGCCGCGTGGCTGGCCGTATCCTGCCGGCCAGCCGTGAAGACCGCGTGCTCAGGCTGCTGCTGACCGAGGCCCAGACCTGGGATCGCCTCAGCACTGAAGAGCACCACTTGCTGGTCGAGTTGCCTGAGCCCCACGGCCCGCTTTTCATCTGGCTGGAGAGTCAGCTGCACGAGCACGGGCCCCAGCCGTGGGCCGCGTTGCGCGAAGGGCTGCGCGGCCATCCTCACGAAAGACATGCCACAGCGCAGATCGCACAGATTCCCGAAGGCATCGAAAGTGACTGGGATGAGGTTCGGAGCATCCTGGACCAGCTCCTGCGCCTGCACCGCCAGCGCGAGATGAGCGAGCTGGCCGCCCGGGCCGCCACCGACCCGGCCGCCCGGCAGCGCTACCTGGAACTGGCCGCCAGCCTCAAAACCGCCGCCACCGACCCGGCCCGCTGAGCCCGCCCGGCCCCCGGGAAAATCCCTGTTTCTGGGCCATATAAATCGCCCAAAAAACAGGCAACAGGGTATAATCCGATTTTCGACGGCAAGCGCGACAGCAGCACCTCCGGCCCGGCCACCCTGAAACTTCGGGGAACTCACAGATGAGACGGCCACTTCCCCCAGGAATTTCCGCAAGGACTGCACACCAAATGTTCGCCCAAACAGCTTGCCCGGGAAAATAAGCCGCCATGTGCCTTTGGCATTGCCCGGCCTGTTTTCCGCCCTCTCGTTTTGACTCTGAACTCTTGTCACCGTGCCTGTGCTTTGTACAGGCGCCAAGGCGCATTTTTGTTTACTGGTAGCTGATCGATATTTAAAACAATTCCCGACAACTGGAGGTCCCATGCCTACTGCCAAGCCGAAAAAGCCGAGCACATCCAAGAAGCCGCAAAGTGCGCAGCCCAAAGCTGCCGCCAAGCCCAAAGCCAAGGCAGCGCCCAAAGCTGCGGCCCGGCCCGCAGGCAAGCCTCCAGTCAAAGCAGCAACCAAAGTTGCAGCAAAGCCTGCCGCCAAAAGCGGCAAGGTTGAAAAGCCGGGAAAACACGCCATATCTGTTAAACCCAGCAAACCCAATGCCCTGGTGAGCAAAGCCCCCCTGAAATCCGCGATTTCCGATTTGCCCCTGAAGAAAGCCCCCGCCGTGCCGACCAAGTCCAGTCCTGAAGCCAAGCCCCTCGCCGTCTCCGCCGACGTGCCCGTGAAGAAGAAACCCGGCCGCCCGCCCAAGAACCCGGCAGCCGAAGGCAGCGCGCCTGCCACCACCGGCGCCAAGCGCGGCCGCAAGCCGAAGAGCGCTGCCGGCCCGGTCAAGACGGGGGAAGACCTCGACATGTCCGACATTGAAGACGATCTCGTCGGGGAACCCATCGCGGAAACGACCGAGAAGGTCAAACCGCTGCGCATGAAAATCAGCAAGGCGAAGGAACGCGCCCTGATGAAAGAATTCGGCCTGGACGAAACCGTCCTCTCCGAAGAAGACATGCTCAAGCGCCGCCTGCGCCTGAAAACCCTGATCAAGCTCGGTAAAACACGCGGCTACCTCACGCATGGCGAAATCTCCGACCACCTTCCCGACAAGCTGGTCGATGCTGAAACGCTGGAAGTCGTGGTCAACATGCTCAACGACATGGGCGTGGCCGTCTACGAGCAGGCGCCTGACGCTGAAACCTTGCTGCTGAACAACACCGGCCCCACGGTTGCCACTGAAGAAGAAGCCGAAGAAGAAGCCGAAGCCGCGCTGTCCACCGTCGACAGCGAGTTCGGCCGCACCACCGACCCCGTGCGCATGTACATGCGTGAAATGGGCACAGTTGAGCTCTTGACACGTGAAGGCGAAATCGAAATCGCCAAGCGCATCGAGGGCGGCCTCATGAAGATGATGGAAGCCATCTCGGAAAGCCCCGCCACCATCGCAGAAATCATGCGTCTGGGCGAAGAAATCCGCGAAGGCAAGATCGTCATTTCCACCGTGGTCGACGGCTTTTCCAACCCCAATGAAGCCGACGACTATGTGGCCGAAGAAGACTTCGACGAGTTCGACGAAGAGGACGATGACGACGGCAAGGGCGGCTCCAAGGCCCTGACCAAGAAGCTCGAAGAGCTCAAGAAGGAAGCCCTCAGCCGCTTCGACAAGATCGCCACCCTGTTCGAGAAAGTCCACAAGACTTACGACAAGGAAGGCTACGGCACACCCACTTACGTGAAGTCGCAAAAAGCCCTGAGCGACGAGCTGATGACCGTGCGCTTTACCGCCAAGACCATTGAAAAGTTGTGCGACATGCTGCGCGGCCAGGTGCTGGATGTGCGCAAGAAAGAGCGCGAGCTGCGCCGCATCATCGTCGAGAAATGCGGCATGCCGCAGGAAGTCTTCATCAAGGACTTCCCGCCCAACCTGCTCAACCTGAAATGGGTTGAAAAGCAGGTTGCCTCCGGCAAGCCGTGGTCGGTGGTGATGGCGCGTAACGTGCCGCCCATCCAGGAACTGCAAACCAAGCTGGCCGAACTGCAGGCCCGCGTGGTGGTGCCGCTGGCCCAGCTCAAGGACATCAACAAGCGCATGAATGAAGGCGAGTCCAACTCGCGCGACGCGAAGAAAGAAATGATCGAGGCGAACTTGCGCCTGGTGATTTCGATCGCGAAGAAGTACACCAACCGCGGCCTGCAGTTCCTTGACTTGATCCAGGAAGGCAACATCGGCCTGATGAAGGCCGTCGACAAGTTCGAATACCGCCGCGGCTACAAGTTCTCGACCTATGCCACCTGGTGGATTCGCCAGGCGATCACGCGCTCCATCGCCGACCAGGCGCGGACCATCCGCATCCCGGTGCACATGATCGAAACCATCAACAAGATGAACCGCCTGTCACGCCAGCACTTGCAGGAATTCGGCTTTGAGCCGGACGCCAGCATCCTGGCCGCCAAGATGGAAATTCCGGAAGACAAGATCCGCAAGATCATGAAGATCGCCAAAGAGCCGATCTCGATGGAAACGCCGATCGGTGACGATGACGATTCGCACCTGGGCGACTTCATCGAAGACAGCGCCAACACCGCACCGCTGGAAGCCGCGATGCAGGCCGGCCTGCGCGATGTGGTGAAAGACATCCTCGACAGCCTGACGCCGCGCGAAGCCAAGGTGCTGCGCATGCGCTTCGGTATCGAAATGTCGACCGACCACACGCTGGAAGAAGTCGGCAAGCAGTTCGACGTGACGCGCGAACGCATCCGCCAGATCGAAGCCAAGGCGCTGCGCAAGCTCAAGCACCCTTCGCGCTCGGACAAACTGCGCAGCTTTATCGATACGCTGTAAGCAGCTTTTTCCTCAAAGCCTCTTGAGAGCCCGGCCCCGGAAGGTGCCGGGCTTTTTTATGCCCGTTTGAAATTCAAGGTGCCGTCAGCCCTACCTTGCGCACGAACGCATCGAGCGGCACCGACCACATATTGCCACCGTAGGTCAGCAGCGAATGCCCATCATGCCCTGGCACCGGGCCCGTCTGGACGAACTGCGTGTCGCTGCCGCCTGCCCTGAAGGCCTCGTGCCATCCGCGGGGCGCCTCGGCTCCCCAGAACTGGTCGTTCTCGGCGTAGAGCCACAGGTTGGGCACCTTGACCAGCTTGCCGAGTTCACCATAGGTTTTACCCATGTTCTCGGGCTTGCAACTCCTGGCCGGGGAGTCTTCCGGATTACCGCCGGAGCCGCCCGCGAAATTGACGGCGCCGACGACGCCCGGCAGATTGAGCGCCGCGACCAACACCGTCGTCATGCCGCCCACCGACTGCCCTTCGAGAAGCACCTTGTCCTTGCGCACCCAGGGCTGCTGCAGCGCCCATTGGTGCAACGCGACTACTGTCTGGCCCGCGTGGCTGGCCACACGCGTGAAGTCGGCATCGCCGGTGCAAACCTTGCTGCTCCACCGGATGCCTGAGTCCTCCCTGTCGGAGCCCCCGGTATCCCCGTATCCCGGCCGTACCGGGGCAACCACGGCAACACCCTTGCGAAGCCAGTAGTTGGCGTGCCCGACCAGTACCGGGTACTCAAGCTTGGCCCTGTCAACGCGCGACGGCGCCCGCCCATGGGAAAAGATCACCAGCGGAAACGGACCTTCGCCCGCGGGCTTGTAGAGATGGGTGACAACCTCATACTGTTTACCGTCGATCAGCAGAGGCAGTTTCACGATCTGCGGCGGCACGCGTTCGGGCTGCTGCGCCCATGCGGGCATGCCCGCCGCCTGCGCCGCCCACACCATCCCGAATATCCACGCCAGTTTCCACCATCGCATACTCAGCTCCTTGTTTGTTGCCGGAGCATTCTGACATGCGAAGTGCGCTTGCCTAGGAAGTGCTGAAGCGGTAGAGCGTGCGGCCCTGGCGGCTCTGTCCCGGCTCATGCACGGCGGAAGGAAACGTCGGTACATTGGGAGCATTCGGATAACACTGCGGCTCAAAGCAGAGGCTTTGCTGCTGCGCGTACTGCCTGCCGCCCTTGCCCGGCCCGCCGGCCAGCGGCTCGCCTGCCACAAGGCCGGTATAGAACTGCATGGTGGGCTCGGTCGACCAGACTTCCATCGTGCGCCCGCTGTTGGGCGCATTCACGCGGGCACACAGCGCCAGTTCTCCGTCACCAGTTGCTGAGCGGTCAATCTCAAAACAGTCGTCGTACCCGGCGACGAGGCCGATACCGGCCTCGGCTTGCGGGCCGCGCACGCGCTTGTTCAGCACGACCGGCTTGCGCAAATCAAACGGCGTTCCTTCCACCGGCAGCAACCTGCCTGTCGCGATGAGGTCAGGCGCCATCTCGAAATAGCGGCCGGCGCAAATCGTGACCTCGTGCTCCAGCGCATTACGACTTCCCGGGTCTTCGAGATTGAAAAAAGCATGCGTGGTGAAATTGGCTACCGTGGGGGCATCCAGCGCGAGCGCCTCGTAGTCGAGCACCAGCTCGTTCGCCTCGGTCACACTGTAGGTCAGGCGCAGCTCCATCGTGCCCGGAAAACCCTCTTCCCCATCGGCAAACACATAACGCATTTCAACGCTGGAATCGCTGCGCTGCACCGCTTCAAACACCCGAAAACGCGAGCCTTTCATGCCGCCGTGCAGGCAATGTGGGCCGTTGTTGGCGGCCAGCACATGCTCCTTGCCACCCAACGTGAAGCGCGCATGGCCAATACGGCCTGCATAGCGCCCGATGAAGGCACCCACCGAAGGCGCTCCGCCGATCACGCCGTCGATGCTGTCGTAGCCCAGCACCACGTCGCCAAAACGGCCATCGCGGCCCGGCACCAGTACCTGCTCGATCTTTGCGCCGTAGTTTGTCACGCAGACAGTCATGCCTTGATCGTTGCGCAGCGTGAACAACGCGGTGGGCTTGCCGTCGATCTCGCGCACAAACCGCGCGGGATCAAGCAGCATCACGGTATTCAGCTTGCTCACTTGGCAATAATGGTCAGCAGTTCTTCGCGTGTGGTCGGATCGGCCATGTATTTTCCGTACAGCGGCCCCATGCGCCTGACCATGGGCGATGCGTCCCTGACCTTGACGAACTGCGAGCCCTGTTTGGTCGTTGTCTCCAGGGCAGCGGCAACTCGCTTGTTCCACAGTTCGCGCATCAGGATGGCGGACTTTGCACCGGCCTCCGAAAACGCGGCCTTGTCTTCCTTGCTGAGTTTGTCCCATAGCTTGGTCGACACCACCAGGGCCTCCGGCGAGATCACGTGGTTGGTCATGTAGACGTTTTTTGCGACTTTGTAGTGTCCTGTGGACTCATATGAAGGCAGGTTGTTCTCGGCACAATCCACTTTGCCCTGTTCCAGAGCGCCCAGCACATCCTTGAAAGGCAAGGCCACCGGCTTGGCCTCCATGAGTTTCACCATTTCGATATAAACCTCGGACTGTTGCACCCGGATATTCATACCGGCCAGATCCCTGATGTTGCCTACGGGTTTGACGCAGTAAAAAGAACGTCCACCACCGTCGTACCAGCCCAGTACAACGAAGCCAGCGGCCTTCAGGTTGGCGGCAAAACGCTCACCCAGCTTGCCGTCCAGATGGCGAAACATGTGTGCAGAATCAGTGAACAGGAAGGGCAGGTTCAGCACCTTGATGCCCGGCACGGCGTCCGACAGCGGACCGGAACTGAACTCGGCCACATCGATCTCGCCGCTCTTGAGCATCTGAACGGCCTTGGGCTGGTCGCCAAGTGTGCCGCTGTTGAAAAGCTCGATGTTGTAGCGGCCACTGGTGCCCTTGGCCACCTGCTCTACAAAACTCTTCATGGCTTCCGATACCGGATAGCCATCGGGATGAATGTTCCATGCCCGCAGCTTGGTCTGAGCCATGGTAGCGCTCGCGCATAGGGCAAAAGAGAGGCACAAAAGCCCCTTGAATGAAGTCCGCATGTTTTTGTCTCCTGGCGTGGCTAATAACGGCCAGCCTCTGATGGGCCGACTCGTTTCTTTTCAAGATTGAATCCCTTGCTCGATATTCCCACGGATGCGCGCTCACAACCCCAAGATATCAGGCAATATCACCACTAAATCACGCAACGATTTTTCAATCCAGTTTGATGTTTGCTTCTGCAACAACTTTGGCCCAGCGGCTGCGCTCCTGATTGAAAAACACATCCTGCTGTGCCGGTGTCATGGTCACTACCTCGGCACCCTGCCCCGCCAACTTGGCGCGGATGTCCGGGCTGCGGATGATCTTGATGAGCTCTGTGTTGAGGCGATTGATGACGGCTGACGGCGTACCATTGGCCACCAGCAAGCCCTGCCAGGTGCCCGACTCGAAGTTGGCAAGCCCCTGCTCCGCCAGCGTCGGCACATTGCCAATCAGCGGCATGCGCGTGCTCTTGGAGACACCCAGGATCTTCAGCTTCCCGCTTTGCACATGCGGCAAGGTGGCCAGCATGCCGTTCATCAACACCTGGGTCTGGCCGGCGATCGTATCGCTGACGGCCTGCGAACCGCCCTTGTAGGGGATGTACTGCCACTTCGCCTTGCTCGCCCGCTCGACCGCGACACCGGCCAGGTGCGGCGCGCTGCCCATGGCCGTTACCGCAAAGTTCAGGTCGGTCTTGTGCGAGAGCGCTACGAGCTCCTTGAGATTGCTGGCGGGCACCGAGGGATGAACCACCAGCAGGTGCGGCGAGTAGGCCAGCATCGTGACGCCACGCAAGTCCTTGGTCGGGTCGAAACCCAGCTTGGGATAGACCGAAGGGCTGATGGCCAGAGCGCCGGTGTCGCACAGCAGCAGCGTGTAGCCGTCGGGTGCCGACTTGGCCACGATGTCGGCGCCCAGGTTACCGTTGGCGCCGGCCTTGTTGTCCACGATGACCGATTGCTTGAGCGCCTCGGACAGAGGCTGCGCAATGGCGCGCGCGATGATGTCTGAAGAACCGCCGGGTGGGTACGGCACCACCAGGCGTATGGGTTTGGACGGCCATGAAGCCTGCGCGCTCGCAGCGCCAGTCCCCAAAGCCAGTGAAGCAGCAATAAGCTCTCGTCGATTGATCGGCATGTTCGTCTCCGGATGTATGAAAAAGCGGTGTCCTCCACCAGCTGCGCTGTGAGCCTCTGTGGGCTCTTCATGCGGATGAGTTACGCGACTTCGTGGTTGCCCAGAAGTTCAAGCGCGCGCACCAGAGCGGAATGGTCCAGGTCCTGCATGCCGTTGGCCGCGCAGGCCTGCATCAGCTGGGCGGCGCCCGCCGTTTGCGGTAAAGCCAGACCCAGCGTACGTGCACCGCTGAGCGCGAGGTTCAAATCTTTCTGGTGCAAGCCGATACGGAAGCCCGGCGCAAAGGTGCGCTTGATCATGCGTTCGCCATGAACTTCCAGAATGCGCGATGAGGCAAAACCGCCCATCAGCGCCTGGCGCACTTTGGCTGGATCGGCGCCAGCCTTGCTGGCAAACAGCAGGGCTTCGCCCACGGCCGCAATGTTCAGCGCCACGATGATCTGGTTCGCCACCTTGCAGGTCTGGCCGTCGCCGTTGCCGCCCACCAGGGTGATGTTCTTGCCCATCAGTTCGAACAAGGGCTTGACGAGGTCAAACGCCGCCTGCGGGCCGCCCACCATGATGGTCAGGCTCGCAGCCTTGGCGCCGACTTCACCGCCCGACACCGGGGCGTCGAGGTAGTCGCAACCCAGGGCGTTTATTTTCTTGGCGAACTCTTTGGTGTCCATCGGCGAGATCGAGCTCATGTCGACCACTGTCTTGCCCTTGGTCAGCACCGAGGCCACTCCGCCCTCGCCAAACAGCACGTTCTCTACGTCGGGCGTGTCGGGCAACATCAGGAAAATGATGTCCGCCTGCTTTACTACGTCGGCGATGGAGTCGCAGGCCTTACCCTTGCCGGTCAAGAGCGCCGCAGGCACTTTGCTCCGCGTGTTCATGAAAACCTCGTGTCCTGCTGCAATCAGGTGCGCAGCCATCGGCGCGCCCATGATGCCCAGGCCGATAAAACCAAGCTTGCTCATAAAAATGTTCCTTGTTCGTAAAAAATAGCGGTGGCCCCGGCCGCGCGGTCCGGGATGACAGAAAAATCAGGCGAGGTATTTGTCGCGCAGGGCCTGCGTGGCGCCACGGAACACGCCGAGATCGCTGCCGACGCCGACAAAAGTTGCGCCCATCTCCATGTAGCGGCGTGCGTCGGCTTCCACCGGCGCCAGGATGCCGACCGGCTTGCCGTGCGCCTTGGCGGCGGCAAAAATTTTCACCATGGCGGCCTGCACCTCCGGGTGCCCGGCATTGCCGAGGTGGCCCAGTCCGGCGGCCAGGTCGGACGGGCCGACAAACATGCAGTCGACACCCGGGGTGGCGGCGATCTCGTCAGCAGCCGCCGTGCCAGCGATGCTTTCGATCTGCACCATCACGCAGATGTGGTCGTTGATGGACTTGAGGTAGTCCGGCACCGTGCCGTACTTGTTGCTGCGCTGGGATACCGAGACACCTCGAATGCCCTGGGGCGGATAACGCGTGGCGGCGACAGCGCTGGCGGCCTGCTCGGCGGTTTCGACAAAGGGAATCAGGAAGTTGTAGAAGCCGGCATCGAGCAGGCGCTTGAGCTCTACTGAGTTGTTTGAGGTCGGGCGCACCACCGGCGCGCTGCGGCTGTCTTTCAGGGCCATCAGTTGCGGGATGTAGGTGGCCATGTCGTTGGGCGAATGTTCACCATCAAGCAGGATCCAGTCGAAGCCGGCCACGCCCAGCACCTCGGTGGTGATGGCATTGGACAGCGAGGACCAGCAGCCGATCAGTTTTTTGCCGGCCAGCAGGTCGCGCTTGAAGCTGTTGGGAAAACTTTGATAAGGGGTTGCTTGTGTCATGAGTTAACTCTCTTTTTATCGATGGTCTCTGTTGATCAGGTAGGCAGTGAATCTTTGAATCTATACGTCAATGCATCAGTGCATCAGGTAATGGGCGCCGGGTTGAATAACACCAGGGCGTTGTGCAGCTTCCAGTGTTCGGCCCAGGTTTTCTTGCGTCCGCTGGCAACGTCCAGCATGAACTGGAACAACTCCCAGCCCACGTCTTCAATGGTGGCGTCTCCGTCGGCAATGCGGCCGGCGTTGATGTCCATCAGGTCGTGCCAGCGCCGGGCCAGGTCGCTTCGCGTGGCCACCTTGATGACCGGCACTTCGGCCAGGCCGTAGGGCGTGCCGCGGCCGGTGGTAAACACATGGATGTTGATACCCGCGGCCAGCTGCAGCGTGCCGCAGATGAAGTCGCTGGCGGGGGTGGCGGCGTAGATCAGGCCTTTTTGCTTCACTTTTTCGCCGGGGGCCAATACACCGCTGATTGGCGCGGAGCCTGACTTGACGATGGAGCCCATGGCCTTTTCCACGATATTGGAGAGGCCGCCTTTTTTGTTGCCCGGCGTAGTGTTGGCGCTGCGGTCGACCTGCCCTTTTTTGAGGTACGCGTCATACCAGGCCATCTCGCGGATCATCGCAGCGGCCACTTCAGGGCTGCTGGCCCGCGACGTCAGCTGGTCAATACCGTCGCGCACTTCAGTGGTCTCGGAAAACATCACTGTGGCCCCGGCACGCACCAGCAGGTCTGTCGCGAAGCCCACCGCAGGGTTAGCTGTCACGCCAGAGAATGCATCGCTGCCACCGCACTGCACGCCCACCACCAGCTCGCTGGCGGGCACCGTTTCGCGGCGTCGCGCATTCAGGCGTTCGAGATGTTGCAGTGCCATGTCCATGACCGAATCAATCATGGACATGAAACCGACATGGTTCTCGGACTGCAGGCATACCACATCCAGCGCGGCTTCCGCATTCGTGCCCACATCGGCCACGTTGCGTTCGTCCACGATCTGGATGGTGCCCGGCGGCAGCAAACGTTCAGGCTGCAGCTTCTCGCAGCCCAGGCTGACCACCATGACTTCACCGCCGAAGTTGGGGTTCAGGCTGATGTTGCGCAGCGTGCGGATCGGGATGATGGCGTCCGGCGCGTCGATGGCCACGCCGCAGCCGTAGGTGTGCTCCAGCCCCACCACATCATCGACATTGGGAAAGCGGGGCAACAACTCTGCCTTGATGCGCTTGACGGCGAAGTCCACCACGCCGGCCACGCACTGCACCGTGGTGGTGATGGCCAGGATGTTGCGGCTGCCGACCGATCCGTCCGGGTTGCGGTAGCCCTCAAAGGTGTAACCCTCCAGCGCGGGCTGGGGGGCCGGCCGCACGGTGGCGATGGGGAGCGCGTCCAGCGTGCGCGCGTCGGGCATCTCCAGCAGGCGTTCGTGCACCCAGCTGCCGGCGGGAATATCTTTCAATGCGTAGCCGATGGGCACGTTGTAACGCAGCACTGCCGCGCCCTTGGACAAGTCGACCAGCGCCACCTTGTGGCCCTGCGGAACGCGTTCGATCAGCGTCAACCCATCGGCAAACACTGCGCCCGCTGGCAGGCCGCCGTCGTTGGCAACAATGGCGACGTTGTCCGCACCGTGCATGCGGATAAAAAGAGGGTTGACGTTGGTGGGTTCCATCAGAAGTCGACGATTTCCACCCAGTTCGGGTTCTTGCCCGCAGGCTGGCTCACCCCGGCGGCAGGCACACCCGTGGCCGCATCGATCGGATGCAGCGACACGGCATGGGAGTCCTGGCCGGTAGAAATAAGGAACTTGCCGCTCGAGTCCACCGCAAAGCCGCGGGGCGTTTTCTCAGTGGGCGTTGTGCCGGCTGTTTGCAGCAGGCCGGTGGCAGGGTCTATTTTGAATGTGGTCAACGTGCTGGAAGTACGCTCCGATCCATATAGATACCGTCCGTCGGCGGACAGCTGGAGGTCTGCCGCCCATGGCTTGCCCGTAAAACCAGCCGGCATGACAGTGCTTCGCTGCAGATGGCGCATGGCGCCCTTGCCAGCGTCGTATGCAAACACATCCACACCGCCGTCCAGTTCGTTAAGCAGGTAGACATGCGTCTGGGCCTTGTTCCACAGGAAGTGCCGCGGGCCGGTTTTGGCCGGCGACACATTCACCAGCGCCGGATCGTTGGCGCTCAGCTGGCCGGTCTTGGGGTCGAAGCGCCAGCTCGACAGGTTGTCGCCGCCCAGGCTGGTGGCAAATACATAACGGCCCGCGGGGTCCTGGTGAATGGCGTGGGCGTTGGGCGAAGTCGGAACGATCTGCTGGACGGGCCCGACAAGGCCGTCGGCACCCACGCTGTTCACCGTGATCTTGTTGCCGCCATAGGAGGCGGCAAAGAGCCAGCGGCCAGAGGCGTCCAGGTCGATGTTGGCCATGCTGTCGGCCAATGATGCCTCGCCGAGTTTCTTCAGCCCGCCATTGGCGCCGTCGATGGCAAAGGTGACAACGCGAAACGGCTGCGAGCGCAGGGCCACGTACAGGAATTTTTTGTCCTTGCTGACCACCATGGGCATGGCGGTGCCGCCCACAGGAACCCTCGCCACCGGCCTGAGGGCGCTTGCGGCGCGGTCCAGCTGAAACACCGATATCTCCTGGCTGTCGGCGTTGGCGACGTACACCCAAGTGGCCGCGCTGCTGCCGCCGACGGCAGCCATGGCCGCGACGAAAACAGCGGGAATCAGGGTCTGGCGAACTGAAATTCCTGTGGTCATGAATGTCTCCGTTTTTATGCTGAACTTTTTACTTGCCGATGTTCATGTAAAGGCTGGGCAGCCACGTAGAGAACGCGGGTATGAAGGTCACCAGCGCGAGTGCGAAGATCAGCGCGCCGTAGAACGGCCAGATCGTTCGCATCACGGTGCCCACGGAAACTCCGCCAATCGCACACCCCACAAACTGCGTGGTGCCCACCGGCGGTGTGTTCAGACCCAGGGCGCAGTTGATCAGCAGCACAATGCCGAACTGCACCGAAGTCATGCCGTATTGCTGGGCGATCGGCAGGAAGATGGGCGTGCACAGCAAGATGGTGGCGGCCATGTCCAGAAAGGTGCCCAGCACAAACAGGATGATGTTGATCAGCAGGAACACCACCCACGGCGTCGTGGTAATTTGCGACAGCATCTCGCCGGTCAGTTGAGCAACGCCGTAAAGGCTGATGAGGTAGCCGAATGTGGCCGAAATGCCGATGAGCAGCAGGATCACGCCGGTCGTTTTGACGGCTTTGGTCGCTGCCTTGATGAAATGCTCCCACTTCAGTGTGCGGTACACAAAAATCGTCAGCGCCAGCGCATACAGCACAGCAACCGCCGCAGATTCCGTCGCGGTGAAAACCCCCGACAAAATGCCGCCCAGGATGAGCACCACGATGAAGAGACCTGGAAGCGCCGCCGCCAGTGAGCGGGCCACGATGGACCAGCCTGGGAAAGTGCCCGCGGGATAGCCGCGCTTGACGGCCACCAGATAGGCTGCCGCCAAATTACAGATCGTCAGGATCGCGGCCGGGACAAGCGCAGCCAGGATCAGTGCGGCAATCGATACCTTGCCGCCGGCGGCCAGTGAGTAAATGATCAGGTTGTGGCTGGTCGGCATGAGCGCCCCCACCAAAGCCGCATGAGTCGTCACGTTGACCGCATAGTCGGCGTGGTAACCCTCTTTTTTCATCATCGGAATCATCACCGCACCCATGGCGGACACGTCCGCAACAGGTGAGCCGGACACGCCGCCAAACAAGGTGCAGGCCACCACGTTCGACATGCCCAGGCCGCCGCGCACGTGGCCGACCAGATTGCGTGCCAGGTTGACGATGCGGTCGGCAATGCCGCCGTAGAGCATCAACTCGCCGGCAAAGATAAAAAATGGAATCGCGAGGAACGAGAAAATACTCATCCCCGAGGTCATCTGCTGGAAGCCCACCGCCAGCGGCAAGCCTTCATAGAGCAGCGTTGAAAGCGCCGCCAGGCCGATGGCAAAAGCCACCGGAACACCCAGCAACAGAAACAGCGTGAAGGAAAGGGAAAGGATTAGGAGAGCAACGGTCATGATTTTCAGCCCCAGGCAGGTTCGACTTCGCGGCCTTGGGCGAGCGCGATGATGTGTTCAATGCAGAACATCACAATAAGGACACCGGCAATGGACGCCGGCACATACCTCCAGCCCTCGGAAATCCAGAGGGTGGGCAAACGGTAGCTCCAGACCGAGATCGCCAGGTAGGCGCAGTTCCACGCCATCGCCGCGCCAAACAGCATGACCAGCACGTGGATCAGGTATTCCATCTTCAGGCGCAGCCAGTCCGGCGCCAGGATGAGCAAGGACTCCAGCCCGATGTGCCCGGCGTCACGGACACCGACAGCCACGCCGAACATGGTGACATACAGCACCAGAAGCAGGGCCAGGCTTTCCGCCCACGTGGGCGTGTTGTTCATCACGTAGCGGCCGAACACCTGCCAGCTCACCGCGCATATGAGCGCGATCAGCCCAAAAATGCCCAGCCACATGCAGGCCCGGGCCAGCTTGCGGCAAATAGTTGTATACATAAGGTTGTCCCGGATCGTGAACCCGGCATTTAAATGGTTAGGTTGCGGCGAAAGGCAGCGCGGCAAAAAACTGTCGAAGAAATCGCGAATGATCGGAAAATAAGCAGCCCCCGGGAAGGCGCCTTGCGACATCCCCCGGTGGCTTCATTCAAAACTTACTTGGTGTCCTGAACGCGCTTGACCAATTCCTTGAGCTTGGCGTCCACGATGAACTTGTCATACACCGGCTTCATGGCAGCCTGGAAGGAAGCTTTGTCCACTTCGATGAACTCGGCGCCGCCGGCTTTGGCGATGGCCTTGGACTTGGCTTCGCGCTCGTCCCACAGCTTGCGCATGTACGGCACCGACTCTTTGGCTGCCTGGCGAAGGGCCTTCTGGTCATCCGGCGTCAGGCCGTCCCAGATGCGCTTGGAGAACAGCAGCATTTCAGGCGCCAGCGAGTGCTCGGTGATCGAGTAGTACTTGGCCACTTCAAAGTGACGCGAGCTCTCGTACGAGGGGTAGTTGTTTTCAGCGCCATCAACCAGGCCGGTCTTCAGGGCAGTGTAGACCTCGCCGTAAGGCATGGGCGTCGCATTGGCGCCCATCGCTTCCAGCAAAGCAACCCACAGGTCGGACTGCTGGACACGAATCTTCATGCCCTTGGCGTCGGCCAGTGTGCGGACAGGCTTTTTGGCCGTGTAGAGCGAGCGGGCGCCGCTGTCGTAGTAGGCCAGGCCCACAAAACCCATGGGCGCACAGGAGGCCAGGATTTCCTCGCCGATGGGGCCGTCAAGCACCTTGCGCATATGGTCCACAGAGCGGAACAGGAAAGGCATGGTCGGCACTTGCGTTTCAGGGCAGATGTTGTTCATCGGCGCGACGTTGATGCGAACCATCGGCAGCGCGCCGATCTTGGTCTGCTCGATGGTGTCTTTTTCATTGCCCAGCGAGCCGTTGTTGTAGACCTTGATGCTGTGCTTGCCGTTGGTCAACACCTTCAGGCGCTCACCCATGAACTTGACAGCCTCGACGGTGGGGTAACCGTCGGGGTGGATGTCCGACGAGCGGAACTCGGTAGCGAAGCTTGCCAGCGGCATCAGCGCCAGTGCAGCAGCAACTGCAAACAATGTTTTTTTAATCTTCATGTCTCATCCTCTAGGGTTGGTGGTGGAAAACAGGTAACAGGAACTTTTAATACAGGCACGCGGGCTCAGGCAGCCCGCGCACGCCAGGGCGCAGCGCGAACACACCGCCGGCCAGCGGCTGGTCAGATAAGTCGATGCCTTCGGGGCGTATCGACGTCACGAACAGGGTGTCGAGCCCGGCGCCGCCAAAGGCGCACATGGCAGGTTTTTTGACCGGCACGGCCAGCGAACGGTCCAGCTTGCCGGTGGGCGTGAAGCGATGAATCAGGCCGGCGTCGTTGCCGCAGATCCAGTAGCAGCCGTCGGCGTCGACTGCCGCGCCATCAGGGCGGCCGGGTAGCGGGTTCATGTCGACAAAGACGCGCCGGTTGGATGGCGTGCCGGTCTCGGTGTCGTAGTCAAAGGCCCAGATGGTCTGTACCGACGGATGCGAGTCCGACAGGTACATGGTACGGCCGTCGGGGCTGAAGGCCATGCCGTTCGGCGTGATGAAGCCGTCCAGCAGCATTTTGAGTTCGCTATTCTTTTGATAGCTATAAATGCAGCCTACCCGTGCGCCAGCGGCCATATTCATCAACATGGTACCGGCAAGAAAGCGCCCCTGACGGTCGCAGCGACCGTCGTTGAAGCGCATGCCGGACATGGCATGGGTCACGGTGGCAAGCGGGTTGAACCCAAGCAGGCCATCTGCGCGTGGGCTCAGGCGGAACACGCCGCTTTCAGTGCCGGCGATCCAGTCTTGCGTTGCACCTATCGAGGCAACGCAGGCCAGCATTTCAGGGGCGGCCCATTCAGTCAGCGCGCCTTCGGCCACGCTCCAGCGGCACAACCTGTGCGCCGGAATATCAACCCAATAGAGCGCCTGCTCGGCAGCCTGCCAGACAGGGCTTTCCCCCGTGCCATTGCGCGCATCCAGAACCAGCTCGACGTGAGGCTCGCCCATGTTTATCCTGACCACTCAGTCGCCGAAAGGACCGGCTACTACGAAGCCGCCGCCCTGGTACTGGGCGATCGGGTCTTTCAGGTCAGGCGCGGGGGTTCGGGCGTAGACGGCCTCGCGAAAGATGTCCGAGCTGTCTTTCGGCACATAACCGATGTGGCGTGCGCGGCTGTTGTCCCACCAGGTGACGGCGTTGTCGGACATGCCAAACACAATACTGTGGCCCAGCACCGGCGTGGTCAGGCAGGCGGTGATCAAGCGGTGCAGGTCGTCAAAGCTCAACCAGGTGGCCAGCATGCGGCGGTCTTTGGGCTCGGCAAATGAAGAGCCGATGCGCACGCAAGCGGTTTCAATGCCGTAGCGGTCAAAGTACAGGCGCGCGAGATCTTCACCGAAGGCTTTGCTCAGGCCGTACAAACCGTCGGGCCGCGGCGGATGGTCGGCATTGATGGTCTGGTCCTGGCGGTAAAAGCCGGTGACGTGATTGGAGCTGGCAAAGACGATGCGCTTGACGCCGTTCTTGCGCGCGGCCTCATACAAGTTATAGGCGCCAAGGATGTTGGCTTGCAGGATGGGGCCAAAGGGCCCTTCTACCGAGACACCGCCCAGGTGGACAATCGCGTCCACGCCCTGAACCATGGTGTGCACGGCGGCCGAGTCGGCCAGGTCGGCCAAAATCACCTCTTCGTTGGCCCCGGCAGCACCGAAAGGCTGCACGTCGGACAGCCGGAGTAGCGAGCAATTGGCCTTCAGACGCTCGCGCAAGGCCTTGCCCAAGCCACCGGCCGCGCCGGTCAACAAGAGCTTTTCGTGAACTTTGATCGTCATTTTTTACATCTGTGCCCGGTGTGATTGCAAACACTGGACTTTTTTATGAAGTTTGTTAAAGTCAACCCAAGAACATCGCAGTCATAGGTTGTCTGATGACTTGGAATTCTCCAGTTCGCCCCCTAGCTTGTCAATGGTTTTTTAATGGACTCAAGGAAAACCCCTAGTCGCTCCGAGGCAGGCCTTACGGTTGGCTTTCACGAAGAGCCGTTGCGCATGCGCCGCCCCCGCGGACTGGTGAGTGAGATCGTCGAAAATCTGGCCACCAGCATCCGTTCAGGTCACCTGCAGCCGGGCGAAAAACTGCCCACTGAAGCCGAAATCATGGCCCGTTTTGACGTGAGCCGGACCGTGGTACGTGAGTCACTGTCCAAGCTCCAGGCCTCAGGGCTGGTCGAAACCCGGCACGGCATCGGCACCTTTGTCCTGCAACCGCAGGACGCCGGCAACTTCAAGATCACCGCCGAGGACTTTGCCACCGTGGCCGATGTGATCTCGGTGCTGGAGCTGCGCATCAGCCTGGAAACCGAAGCCGCCGGCCTTGCCGCCCAGAGGAGAACGCCAGAAAACCTCAAGGCCCTGGAAAATGCACTGCGCGCCTTTCACGACTCCATCAGCCTGGACTCCGACGCCGTGCCACCGGACTTCCAGTTCCATATGGAAGTGGCCCGCGCCACGGGCAACCGGCACTTCGCCGACCTGATGACCTACCTGGGCACCATGATCATTCCGCGCACTCGCGTCAACACGGCGCACAGCGCACCCGAAGGCCGCTTCAACTACCTGCAGCGGGTCAACAGCGAGCACGAGAGCATCTACAACGCCATTCGCAACCAGGATGCGGAAGCCGCACGCGCCGCCATGCGGACGCACCTGTCCAATAGCCGTGAACGGCTTCGCCGGGGCAATAACGCGCACACCATGCAGCCACCCGAAGAGCCTTCCGAACCTCAAGCACCCCGCACTCTGGGTACAAATCTGGTTGCATAAATAATCGACGAGTTGTACGATAACTGATAAATTGTTTTATCAACCATCCTACAAGCAAGTCCGGTATGCCCGCTTCAAACGCTCCCGCAACAGCCCCTCACGCCCTTTCCCAAACTCCCCGAATCACTCGCGTGCAGGTGATTCCCGTGGCCGGCCAGGACAGCATGCTGTTAAACCTCAGCGGTGCCCACGGCCCATTTTTTACCCGGAACCTGCTGATCCTGACCGATAGTTCAGGCCGCACCGGCGTAGGTGAAGTACCGGGCGGCGAGAAGATCCGCAACACCCTGGAAGACGCCCGTGAACTGATCGAAGGGCAATCGGTAGGCGCGTGGAACCAGATTCTCAACACCCTGCGCACACGTTTTGCCGACCGCGACAGCGGCGGCCGCGGCAACCAGACCTTCGACCTTCGTGTGGCGATTCATGCCGTCACTGCCGTGGAAAGCGCCCTGCTCGACCTGCTCGGGCAATTCCTGGGCGTGCCAGTGGCGGCGTTGCTTGGCGAAGGCCAGCAGCGGGATTCGGTGGCCATGCTGGGCTACCTCTTTTATGTGGCCGATCGCAAGCAGACGGACCTGGCCTATGGCAGTGCGCCGGATGCAGAGGACGACTGGCTGCGCCTGCGCCACGAGGCCGCCATGGACGCCGATGGCATCGTGGCACTGGCCGAAGCGGCTTACAAGCGGTACGGCTTCAAGGATTTCAAGCTCAAAGGCGGCGTGCTGCGGGGCGAGGAAGAGATGGAAGCCATCATCGCCCTCTCCGAACGTTTTCCCGATGCGCGCATCACACTGGACCCGAACGGCGGGTGGCTGCTCAAGGATGCCATCCGCATCTGCCAGGGCCGCGGCGATGTGCTGGCCTATGCAGAAGACCCCTGCGGCGCCGAAGGCGTGTTCTCCGGCCGCGAAGTGATGGCGGAGTTTCGCCGGGCCACCGGCCTGCCGACCGCCACCAACATGATCGCCACCGACTGGCGTGAGCTGTCGCACACCATTCACCTGCAGTCAGTCGATATCCCGCTGGCCGACCCGCATTTCTGGACCATGCAAGGCTCGGTACGCGTCGCGCAGATCTGCCAGACATGGGGGCTGACCTGGGGCTCGCACTCCAACAACCACTTCGACATTTCCCTGGCCATGTTCACCCACGTGGCTGCGGCCGCGCCGGGCAAAGTCACCGCGATTGACACGCACTGGATCTGGCAGGACGGCCAGCGCCTGACCAAGGCACCCTTGCAAATTGTGGACGGCCAGGTTGCAGTGCCGAAAACACCGGGCCTCGGCGTAGAGCTGGACATGGCTGAAGTGGAAAAAGCGCACCAGCTTTATCTCAAGCACGGCCTCGGTGCGCGCGACGATGCCGTGGCCATGCAATACCTGATCCCCGACTGGAAATTCAACAACAAGATGCCCTGCATGGTTCGATAAATCCAGCAGGTCGCCGGAATTTAGAGGATTCCGGAAACCTGCCATGCCCATTTGCATAGGGCATCCACCAAGCGCCGGGGGCGGTATACCGCGGCGCCCTTTCCCCACCAACGATACCCACTGAGCCACTAAAACAATCAGGAGACAAGACATGAAACGCAGAACCCTTTGCAGCATTGCGGGTGCGACGCTGCTGGCACTGGCCGGCACGCTGGGCGCAGGCGCCGCCGCAGCCCAGACCAAACTCAAATGGGCTCACGTCTACGAGACCTCGGAGACCTTTCACAAGCAAGCGGTCTGGGCCGCCGACGAAATCAGGAAGAAGACCAACGGCCGCTATGTGGTGGAGGTCTTCCCGGCCTCATCCCTGGGCAAGGAAACCGACATCAACCAGGGTCTGACACTGGGCACCGTCGACATCATCTACACCGGCGCGGCCTTTGCCGGGCGTGCACACCCGCCGCTGTCGATCGCCGCCGCGCCTTTTGTGTTTCGCGATTACGCGCACTTCCAGGCATTCCGTAACGGCCCGATCTTTCAGGAGCTGGCTCAGGGTTATGCCAGCAAAACCGGCGGCCAGCACATTGCAGGCTACACCTACTACGGCCTGCGCCACATGACCTCCAACAAGGTCATCAACAAACCAGACGACATGAAGGGCCTCAAGCTGCGCGTACCCGACGCACCACTTTTTGTGATGTTCCCAAGGGCCGTGGGCGCGAACCCGACGCCCATCGCCTTTGCCGAGGTCTACCTGGCGCTGCAAAACGGCACGGTCGATGCACAGGAAAACCCGCTGCCCACTATCGAGGCCAAAAGGTTTTACGAAGTCCAGAAATACATCACCCTGACCGGCCACATCACCGAATCGCTGCTCACGGCCGTGTCGAGCTCGGTCTGGTCCAAACTCAGTGAGGCCGACAAGAAGGTCTTCGACCAGGTGCTCTGGGAGGCGTCGAGCCGCGCCAGCCAGGACATCGTCGATGCCGAAAACCGCCTGGTCGCCGAGTTCGAGAAGAAAGGCAAAACCGTCAACAAGGTAGACCGCGCGCCTTTTGCCGCAGCGGTCTTGCCTTCGCTGACCGCAGCCGATGCCCCCTGGCCCAAGAGCCTGTATGAGCGCATTCAGGCCATCAAGTAAGTAGTTCCAGCCAACACCATCAGACAACACACAGGAGACACCATGAAACGCCGTTCCCTCATCCATTCCGCACTTGCTGCCGCTGCCCTGTCGGCGCTGGGCCTTCCCGCCCTCGCACAAGACAAATGGCCCAGCAAGCCCATCACCTTCATCGTGCCGTTTCCTGCAGGCGGCACCACCGACATCCTGGGCCGGCTGATTGGCCAAAAACTCGGGCCGGTACTCGGCACCACCATCGTGATTGACAACAAGGGCGGTGCTGGCGGCAGCGTCGGCTCGGAAGTCGCGTCCCGCGCACCGGCAGATGGCTACACGATGCTGGGCGGCACCGTCAGCTCGCATGCCATCAATGTGAGCCTTTACCCGAAACTGGGCTACGACCCGATCAAGTCTTTCTCGCCGGTGGCGCTCATCGGCACCAACCCGGTCGTGCTGGTGGTGGGGGCCAACAGCCCTTACAAAACGCTGCAGGACGTGCTGGCCGCCGCGAAGGCCAAACCCAAAACCATTTCGTCCGCATCGGCCGGCAGCGGCACGTCACAGCATCTTTCGCTGGAACTGCTGGGCTTCAAGTCGGGCACCCAGTTCATCCATGTGCCCTACAAAGGCAGCGGCCCCGCCATCCAGGACGTGATCGGCGGGCAGGTGGACATGATGTTCGACACCACGGTCGTGGCAGGTCCGCATATCCAGAGCGGCAAGGTGCGTGCGCTGGCGGTCACCTCCGCCAAGCGCCTGGAGTCCATGCCGAACGTGCCCACGGTGGCCGAATCCGTCCCCGGATTTGAGGTTGCCTCATGGCAAGCCATTTTTGTTCCCACCGGCACCCCCAAGCCCATCATTGACAGGCTGCACGATGAAATCATGAAAATCACCGCGCAGCCCGAGATGCAGGAACGCCTCAAAGGGCTGGGCATGCAACCGTCCAGCATGACGATCGAGCAGGTCTCCGCCTTCCAGAAGGCAGAGGTCGAGAAATGGGCGCAAGTCATCAAGGCGGCCAACGTCAAGCTTGACTGAACATGCTGTCCGTACCCAGCCCTGCGCGGCTACGCCTCGCCGTCATTGGTGCAGGGCTGGGCTCGGCACCTCACTTCCGAAGTCTTGAAGACCTGGCCAGCGAAGCAGACGTCGCCTGGGTTTATGCGCGAAACGCCGAACGACTGGCCGCTGTAGAAGTGCCCCAAGGGGCGCGCCGAACCACACGCCTGGAAGATATTCTGGAAGACGCCAGCGTAAAAGCCGTGCTGGTTCTCACGCCGCCCAATACCCATCTTGATCTTGTCCAGCAGGCTGCGCATGCGGGCAAGCACGTGCTGGTCGAAAAACCCCTCGAAATTGATTTGAACCGGGCCAACGCATTGGTCGAGACTTGCGAAACCGCGGGCGTCATGCTGGCGGTGATGCTGCAGCACCGCATGCGCGACGCGGCCCTTGCCGTGGCAGCACTGCTGCGTGACTACGCTATGGGCCCGCTGGTCAGCGCCGCCGCGTCGATCCGGTGGTGGCGGCCACAAAGTTATTACGATGAGCCCGGACGCGGCACCCTGGCGCGGGACGGCGGCGGCGTGCTGATCACGCAAGCCATTCATACGCTCGACCTGCTGCTCAGCTTCACCGGCATGCCGGAGCGCGTCACAGGCGTTGCCAGCACCAGCGCAGTGCATCGCATGGAGGGCGAAGACACGGCTGCCGCACTGCTGCACTACGGCAGCGGTGCGGTCGCTGTGGTTCAGGCCACCACGGCGGCCTACCCCGGTTTTCCCGAGCGCATTGAACTCAACTTCATCCAGGGCACCGTGACGCTGGAAGGCGGTGAAATGCAGGCGGTTTTTTCCAGCGGAAAGACGCTGACCGCTGGTGCACGCCAGGCCTCCGGCGGAGGCGCCAACCCCATGGCCTTCGACCATGCCGCTCATCGCGCCGTGCTGCAGGATTTCATTCGCGCTGTCCGGAATGGATGCGCGCCCGCCGTGACGGGGCGCTCCGCACTTGGCGTGCAACAGGTGATTGAAGCGATCATGGAGTCCTCCAGAACAGGCAGCGCTGTAGCACTTCATCCGGCAACACGGATCCCAGTGATGTAGGTAGAAATGATGCGCTTGGGCTTACCCGGTGCGTTCTTTAAGCCCATTGCCGCATCCGGCGCATCAGGGTTTTCCAAGAGAGTTTCAGGCTGTAGTCCAACCGCAGCGGGCGTGGGCAGCTATAAAACTCGTAGCAGTCAGCAATTTGCGTTATATTTGGCCCCAAGCTTTCGAAGCTTTCTGCTTAACAACCCCCTGTGACCAAACTGTGACCCGAGGAGATAACCTGATGAGTGCCAAAGAAAATGCAGCGGTAGGCCAATTGCTTGAACTGCTGGAAGCACGCTACGCACTGCGCGTGCTGTGGGCCCTGAAAGACGGCCACCCCCAGACGTTCCGCCTCCTGCAAGACAGCATCGGCAGCATCACACCCAACACCCTCAATACCCGCATCAAGGAATTGCGCGCAGCCGGCCTGCTGGGCCACGGCAGTGACGGCTACACGGTCACCACGCTGGGCGCCGACCTGCTCAAGCGTCTGAACGACCTGCAGGCATTTGCCGGCAAGTGGGCCGTCAGTCAGACCAAGAAAAAGTAAATTACCTGGCAGCCTGGCCCGAAAAAAAAGCGACCTTCGAGGTCGCTTTTTTGTTGCGCTGTTTTACCGATCAACAGGTATTCATGTGGTGTTCATCCACGCACTTCCCGCCGCCCTAATCCACTGCAGCGCCGGAACGTTTCACTGCATCACCCCACAGGGTCATGCTGCCGGCAATATGCCTGGCCAGCTCCTCAGGGGTGCCCGGCGCCACCTCGGCTCCACGCGACTGCAGCTGTGCGCGCAATTCCGGATCTGCCAGGGCTTTGTGGATCGCTTCGTTCAGGCGATTGACGATGGGCCTGGGCGTTCCGGCCGGAACAAAAATCGCATCCCACGCGCTGACATCGAATCCGGGCAGACCCGACTCCGCAATAGTCGGCACATCGGGCCAGCCCGCCACGCGCGTGGCTGTCGTCACCGCCAATGGTTTGACACGTCCGCTTTTCGCCTGCGGTGCGGCATTCGGCATGACCTCGATCATCATGTCGACCTGCCCGCCGATCAGGTCCGTCATGGCCTGTGCGCCGCCGCGATAAGGTATGTGCACCACCGCCAGGCCCGCGCGCGACTTGTAGATTTCTCCGGCCAGGTGGGACGTCGTGCCGTTGCCGGCGGAGCCAAAGGTGTATTTGCCCGGATTGGCCTTGAGCAGCCTGGTGAGTTCCGCCATGGAGTTGACTTGCAGCGTGGGCCGCACCACCACCATGGCGGCGATGCGGGTGAGCTGGGTCACGGGCTCGAAGTCGCGAGTCGGGTTGAAGCCGGGTGACTTGTAGATCGCGTGGTTGATCGCATGTGTGCCGTTGGTGCCGTACAGCAAGGTATAGCCATCGGCCGGCGCCTTGGCCGCTGTTGCACTGCCCACGTTTCCGCCGGCGCCGCCCAGGTTTTCGACCACGATGGGCTGGCCGAGCTCTTTGGCCGCGCGCAGCATGACCAGTCGGGCCAACGTGTCGCCACCACCGCCTGCCGGAAAAGGAACGATGAGCTTGACGGGCTTGCCGGGATACGCTGCAGCCGGCTGGGCATATGCCACTGACAAGCCGTTGAAGACAAGTGATGCCGCACAAGCTGCAGTCAGCCGGACTGCCGCCGTGCGGGCAAACTTACGCAAGCGATTGAAGCGGGGCAGATTCTTCATGGGTGTCTCCTGAGGCTCGCTGCCGCCACCGGCGCGTTGAATGGTTCATACAGGCAAGAAATACTTAGCTATCTTATTTTATTGCACGCAATAATTGATATATCTCCCTGATAAACCCTAATAAATCAAGATACTGCATGCAATAATTCGCCCACTTTCACTGTTCGTTCACTCACCCCTAAGCCTATGTCCTCCCAGATTGACTACACCACGCAGACATTGAGGCAAAGAATCCTCAGCGGCCAGGCGGCCCCGGGCGAACGCATGGTGGAGCTTGAGCTGTCCGCCCAATTGGCGGTTTCGCGCACACCGATCCGTATTGCGCTCGGCGAGCTGGAAAAGGAAGGCTTGCTGGAACGCCTGCCGACACGCGGCTTTCGCGTCAGGCAATTCAGCGTTGATGAAATTGCCAATGCAGTCGACGTGCGGGGCGTGCTGGAAGGCATGGCAGCAAGGCAGGCGGCCGAGCGCGGCATTGCGCCCGAAATCCGGGGGGCCCTGCAGGCCTGCGTCGAGGAAGGCCGTCTGCTGCTGGAGCAGGCACGGGCCGTCGGCCATGTGATTGACGCAGCCCGCTGGGTCCCGATGAACGCCCGCTTTCATGGCGCCCTGGCACACGCCGCCGGCAACAGCACATTACTCTCAGCACTGGCCCACGTCAGCAAAACGCCGATGGCCGGCGCCGGAGCGCTCAGCCTGAACGGTGCCCTGCCGCTGCTGGAATACGGCTTCATCCAGCGCGCACAAACCGACCACGAAGATGTGCTGGCCGCACTGCTGGCCGGTGAAGGGGCGCGCGCCGAAGCCCTGATGCGCGAACATGCCCACCGCAGCCGTGACAACAAGCGCGAGCTGATGATGCGCATGCAGAAACCGGCAGCGCCTTGAAGCGGTTTTTGCCGTCTCCACCTGAAATTTCGACGTTTTAGCCTTTCAGCCCAACAGGAATGTGCGCCAGCAGCTATCAATAACATAGCATCAGGCCTGCATTCGGGCGCCATTCGTTGGGCAGCCAGAACCAGCCCCACCGGCCGGGAACATGAGTGTCCAGCCACTACAATTCAGGCCACGAACCAGTTTCTACGGCTGGGGCACACCGGTCCACACAGGAACGGCAGGGCCCCAACTGCGCTGGACACCCCTGGCCGCACACCCGCAGCCAAACTATCTGGACCAAAAACGAAGCCCCTGTCTTGAAAAGGGCTTTGCCATCCCCAGCTGGAAACATTACCAGCTTCAACCCTGTTTTCGAGCATGTCTGACAATACACAACCCGAACAAAATCAACCACTTAGCGGTGAGCCCAGTCCTGAAGAACTGGAAGCGGCGCAGGCTGCAAACGAGTTTGACGCGCTGACCGTCGCACAAGCCGAAGTCGCCACGCTGCAGGCCAAGAACACCGAGCTGGCCGACAGCTACCTGCGCGCCAAGGCTGAGACCGAAAACGCCCGCCGCCGTGCCGACGAAGAAGTCGCCAAGGCCCGTAAATTTGCCCTGGAAAGCTTTGCCGAAAGCCTGCTGCCGGTGGCAGACAGCCTGGAAGCCGGGCTGGCGATCAAGGACGTCACGCCCGAGCAGATCCGCGAAGGCGCGGAAGCCACACTCAAGCAGCTCAAAAGCGCACTTGAGCGCAACAAGGTGGTCGCCATTGACCCGACTCCCGGCACCAAATTCGACCCGACCCAGCACCAGGCGATCAGCATGGTGCCCGCCGAGCAGGAAGCCAACACCGTGGTCAACGTGCTGCAAAAAGGCTACCTGATCGCCGAGCGCGTGCTGCGCCCCGCCCTGGTCACGGTGGCAGCCCCCAAGTAAAAAACCTCTTAAAAAACCTTGAAAACATTGTTGAAGCCCTTGAAGCCACACAACTTACCCACAAGTTATCAACATAGTTAATCCATACCGCGGCCAGCGGCACTGAACACCCCGGCCGCCCCACCTTCAATCTTTAACGAATCAAAAAAGCAGGAGTAAATCATCATGGGAAGAATCATCGGCATTGACCTCGGCACCACCAACAGCTGCGTGTCCGTCATGGAGGGCAACACCCCCCGCGTGATCGAGAACTCGGAAGGCGTGCGCACCACCCCTTCCATCGTCGCGTATCAGGAAGACGGCGAAGTGCTGGTCGGTGCATCGGCCAAGCGCCAGGCCGTGACCAACCCCAAAAACACCCTGTATGCCGTCAAGCGCTTGATCGGCCGCAAGTTCACCGAAAAAGAAGTCCAGAAGGACATCGCGCTGATGCCCTACGCCATCGTGGCCGCCGACAACGGCGACGCCTGGGTGGAAGTGCGCGGCAAGAAGCTGTCGGCCCAGCAAGTCAGCGCCGACATCCTCCGCAAGATGAAGAAAACCGCCGAAGACTATCTCGGTGAGCCCGTTACCGAGGCCGTGATCACCGTGCCTGCGTACTTCAATGACGCACAGCGCCAGGCCACCAAAGACGCCGGCCGCATTGCCGGCCTTGAAGTCAAGCGCATCATCAACGAACCCACCGCAGCAGCTCTCGCCTTCGGCCTGGACAAGCAGGAAAAGGGCGACCGCAAGATCGCCGTGTATGACCTGGGCGGCGGCACCTTCGACATCTCCATCATCGAGATCGCCGATGTCGACGGTGAAAAGCAGTTCGAAGTTCTCTCCACCAACGGCGACACCTTCCTGGGCGGCGAAGACTTCGACCAGCGCGTCATCGACTACATCGTGGCCGAGTTCAAGAAGGACAGCGGCATCGACCTGTCGAAGGACGTGGTGGCCCTGCAGCGCCTGAAAGACTCGGCTGAAAAGGCCAAGATCGAGCTGTCCAACAGCCCGGCCACCGAAGTCAACATTCCCTACATTGCGCACGACCCCGCGACCGGCCCCAAGCACTTGCTGGTCAAGCTGACCCGCGCCAAGCTTGAAAGCCTGGTCGACGAACTGATCGAGCGCACGATTGCGCCTTGCCGCATCGCCATGAAGGATGCCGGCGTCAGCGCGGCCGACATCCATGACGTGATTTTGGTCGGCGGCCAGACCCGCATGCCCAAGGTGCAGGAAAAGGTCAAGGAGCTCTTCGGCAAGGAACCCCGCAAGGACGTGAACCCCGATGAAGCCGTTGCCGTGGGCGCAGCGATTCAAGGCCAGGTCCTCTCCGGCGACCGCACCGACGTGCTGCTGCTGGACGTGACCCCGCTGTCCCTCGGTATCGAAACCATGGGCGGCGTGATGACCAAGATGATCAAGAAAAACACGACCATCCCGACCAAGTTCGCACAGACCTTCTCGACCGCTGAAGACAACCAGCCGGCCGTGACGATCAAGGTGTTCCAGGGCGAGCGCGAAATCGCTTCGGGCAACAAGGGCCTGGGCGAGTTCAATCTCGAGGGGATTCCGCCCGCAGCACGCGGCACGCCGCAGATCGAAGTGTCCTTCGACATCGACGCCAACGGCATCCTGCACGTCGGCGCCAAAGACAAGGGCACCGGCAAGGAAAACAAGATCACCATCAAGGCCAACTCAGGTTTGTCTGAAGCTGAAATCCAGCAGATGGTGAAAGACGCCGAGCTGAACGCCGAAGAAGACAAGAAAAAAGTCGAGTTCGTCACCGCCAAGAACAACGCTGAAGCCATGGTGCACAGCGTGAAGAAATCGCTGGGTGAATACGGCGACAAGCTCGAAGCCGGCGAGAAGGAAAAGATCGAAGCCGCCATCAAGGACATGGAAGAAGCGCTCACTGGCGACGACAAGGCCGCCATCGACGCCAAGAACACGGCCCTGATGGAAGCCAGCCAGAAGCTCGGCGAAAAAATGTACGCCGACATGCAGGCATCGCAGGCGGCAGCCGGTGGTGACGCAGGCGCAGCGGGCGCCGCCCAGGCTGAAGCCAAACCGGTCGACGACAATGTCGTGGACGCTGAAGTCAAGGAAGTCAAAAAGGGCTAAGCGCTTTTTTACAAAGCACCCCTGCATTGGCGCGATAACTGCATGCAAAAGCAGACGGCAAAGGCAGCCAGCAAAGGCGGAAAACCGGGAGCAATCCAGGATTTCCGCTTTTGCGTTTCCCGCTGACCCTCACAACAACGATTCCTGACTGACCTGCCATGGCCACCAAAAAAGACTACTACGACACGCTGGGCGTTGCCAAAAACGCCAGCGATGAAGACATTAAAAAGGCGTATCGCAAACTCGCGATGAAGCACCACCCCGACCGCAACCAGGGGGATGCGTCCAAGGTTGCCGAAGAAAAATTCAAGGAGGCCAAAGAAGCCTACGAGATGCTTTCCGACGAGAACAAGCGCGCGGCCTATGACCAGTACGGCCACGCCGGTGTAGACCCCAACATGCGCGGTGGCCCGGGTGCGGAAGGCTTTGGCGGCTTTGCCGAAGCCTTTGGCGATATCTTCGGCGACGTGTTCGGCGGCCAGCGCGGCGGGGCACAACGTGGCGGTGGCCGGCAGGTTTACCGTGGCGGCGACTTGAGCTACGCCATGGAAGTCACGCTCGAAGAAGCCGCTAACGGCAAGGACGCACAGATTCGCATTCCCAGCTGGGACGACTGCAATACCTGCCACGGCAGCGGCGCCAAGCCCGGCACCAAGGTGGTGACCTGCACCACTTGCCATGGCCACGGCGTGGTGCAGATGCGCCAGGGTTTCTTCAGCGTGCAGCAGACCTGTCCGCAGTGCAAAGGCACCGGCAAGCTGATTCCCGAACCTTGCGTGACCTGCCACGGCGTGGGCAAGACCAAGAACAACAAGACACTCGAAGTCAAAATCCCCGCGGGCATCGACGACGGCATGCGCATCCGTTCCACTGGGAATGGCGAGCCGGGTACCAACGGCGGCCCGCCCGGCGACCTCTACATCGAGATCCGCCTGAAGAAGCACGACATCTTCGAGCGCGACGGTGACGACCTGCACTGCGCCGTGCCCATCAGCTTCACCACTGCCGCGCTGGGCGGCGAAATTGAAGTGCCGACACTCGCCGGCAAAGCGGCCATCGACATTCCCGAAGGCACCCAGGCGAGCAAACAGTTCCGTCTGCGCGGCAAGGGCATCAAGGGCGTGCGCTCCAGCTACCCGGGTGACCTGTATTGCCACATCACGGTCGAGACACCGGTCAAACTGACCGAGCACCAGCGCAAGCTGCTCAAAGAGCTGGACGAGTCGCTGAAAAAAGGCGGAGCCAAGCATTCACCCAGCGAAGAAGGCTGGGCCGACAAGCTCAAGAGCTTCTTCAGCGCCTGATCCCCGCGCCCCAGAAAATGCCGGACCTGCTCCGGCATTTTTTATGGCCGGGCGCTACACACTGTCACACGCCTGTCGTGATCAGACACATACGATCAGCCCTTTAACTCCGGAAACACCCATGACCGTATCGACCCGCCAAGCCGTGAAGCAAGGCAGCCTGCTCGCCCTTGTTTGCAGCAGCGTACTACTCACCGCTTGCTCCTCCTCAGGCACAACATCTCAAGCAGGCCTGCCCACCCTTGATGGCAAGGCGCCACTGGTCATCGCCCACCGCGGTGCTTCGGGTTATGTGCCGGAAGAAACGATGGAAGCCTATGTGCGCGCGATCGAACTGGGCGCCGACGTGATCGAGATGGACCTGGTCGTGACCAGGGACGGCGTGCTCGTCACCCGTCACGACCCCAATCTGGCGATCAGCACCGACGTGGCCAAACACCCTGAATTCGCCTCACGCAAGAAGACCATCCAGGTCGACGGCGAAACGCAGACCGGCTGGTTCAGCAACGACTTCACACTGGCTGAGATTCGCACCCTGGGCGCGATCTCGACCGACGCCGAGCGCCCGCAGCAGTTCAATGGCCAATACAAGATCCCGACCCTTCAGGAAGTAGTGGACATGGCCAAGGCCCAATCCATCAAGACAGGCCGCACGATTGCGATCTACCCGGAAACCAAGAACCCGACCTACTTCCGGGAACTCGGCCTGCCGATGGAGGACAAGCTGATCGCCATCATCAATGCTGCCGGATGGAACAGCAAGACCGCGCCCATCTACGTGCAGTCGTTTGAACCCGGCAGCCTGAAGTACATGAAGAGCAAGGGCCTCAATACGAAACTGATCCAGCTCGTCGACGGCGACGGCATTGACCCGAAAACCGGCCGCGTGACCTTTGCCGTGCCGAGCGACCGCCCTTACGACTGGACCAAGGCCGGCGACAAGCGTTTCTTCAGCGCCATGGTCACACCCGCGGGCCTGGCCGAGATCAAGACCTACGCCGATGGCATCGGCCCCTGGAAGCGCTACATCATCAGTACCAACGGCACCTTCGGCGCCGACGGCAAGCAGGTCGACATCAACCGTGATGGCAAGCTCAACGATGCAGACTCCACCTCGCAGCCAGCCACCAGCTTCGTCGCCGATGCGCACAAGGCAGGCCTGTTCGTTCATCCCTTCACCTTCCGCAATGAGTCGCGCCGCCTGGCCAGCGACTACCAGGGCGATGCCAAGGCCGAGTACCTGGCCTTCTACCGCACCGGTGTGGACGGCGTGTTCACCGACTTCACCGACACCGCCATCGCCGCCCGGACGCAGTACCTGAAAGAAGCCGGCCGCTGAGCAAGCCGTGGCGGGCTTCACCCGCCAGACCTAAGTGCTATGAAATTAATAGCTGCTTGCGCCCATATTTAATGGGCCAGGCAGCTTTTTCATTTATAGAGAAGGTCATGCAGGCTCCGCTCCCACGATGCGCGGCATATTCCAGCCTTAGGGTCGGCTACACAGCCCGGGTGTATGGCCCAGCTTTTCTCAAAATGAAACATCGGGCCCATGAAGATACGGCTTCAGGGGAGACTTCAGCGATGGTGACTGGCTTATAGTGACCTACGCACAGAACCTCATTCCCACTCACTTTCAAGCGCAAACCCAACACACCATGAAAACCAAAGCCGCAGTCGCCTGGAAATCAGGCCAGCCCCTGACCATTGAAACCGTGGACCTGCAAGGCCCCAAGTTCGGCGAGGTGCTCGTCGAGATCAAGGCCACCGGCATCTGCCATACCGACTACTACACGCTCTCGGGCGCCGACCCGGAAGGCATCTTCCCGGCCATCCTCGGCCACGAGGGCGCAGGCATTGTGGTGGATGTCGGCCCTGGCGTGACGACGCTCAAAAAAGGCGACCACGTCATCCCGCTCTACACGCCTGAATGCCGGCAGTGCAAGTTCTGCCTTTCGCGCAAGACCAATTTGTGCCAGCTGATTCGCGGCACGCAGGGCAAGGGCCTGATGCCCGACGCCACCAGCCGCTTCAGCCTGGACGGTAAACCCATCTTTCACTACATGGGCACCAGCACCTTCAGCAACTACACCGTCGCCCCTGAAATCTCGCTGGCCAAGATCCGCGAAGACGCGCCCTTTGACAAGGTCTGCTACATCGGCTGCGGCGTCACCACCGGCATCGGTGCGGTGCTCTTTACCGCCAAGGTCGAAGCCGGCGCCAACGTCGTGGTGTTCGGCCTGGGCGGCATTGGACTCAATGTGATCCAGGGGGCGAAGATGGTGGGTGCAGACAAGATCATCGGTGTGGACATTAACCCCGCGCGGCAGGAGATGGCGCGCAAGTTCGGCATGACGCACTTCATCAACCCGAAGGAAACCGAAAACGTGGTCGACGCCATCGTGCAGTTGACCGACGGCGGCGCCGACTACAGCTTTGAATGCATAGGCAACACCAAGGTGATGCGTCAGGCGCTGGAATGCACACACAAGGGCTGGGGCCGCAGCATCATCATCGGCGTGGCGGAAGCCGGCGCCGAGATCAGCACCCGCCCCTTCCAGCTGGTAACCGGCCGCAAATGGGAAGGTTCAGCCTTCGGCGGCGCGCGCGGCCGCACCGACGTGCCCAAAATTGTGGACTGGTACATGGAAGGCAAGATCAATATTGACGACCTGATCACGCACACCATGCCGCTGGAAGACATCAACAAGGGTTTCGATTTAATGAAAAGCGGTGAATCCATCCGCGGTGTCGTCCTGTACTGAGCGACATGACAACACCACTGGAACTCCTCAGCGAACACGGCTGCTTCGGCGGTGTGCAGCGCTTTTACCAGCATGACTCGCGCGCGATTGGCCTGCCGATGAAGTTCTCGGTGTTCCTGCCGCCGCAAGCCATGGCTGGGGAGAAGATGCCGGCGCTGATCTACCTGGCGGGCCTGACCTGCAACGAAGAAACCTTCATGACCAAAGCCGGTGCGCAGCGCGTAGCCGCCGAGCTGGGCCTGGCGCTTATCGCGCCCGACACCAGCCCGCGTGGCGCGAAAATTCAGGGCGAGACCGACAGTTGGGATTTCGGCCGCGGCGCGGGCTTCTATCTTGATGCGACACAGGCGCCGTGGTCACAGCACTACCGCATGGAAAGCTACATCACGGCAGAGCTGCTGCCGCTTCTGACGGGCACCCTGCCGATTGATGCAGCACGCATCGGCATCTTCGGCCACTCGATGGGCGGTCACGGCGCGTTAACGCTCGCGCTCAGGCATCCGGATCTTTTCACATCGGTCTCGGCGTTTGCACCTATCTGCGCGCCCAGCCAGTGCCCATGGGGCCGCAAGGCGTTTACCGGCTATCTCGGCAGCGATGAATCAAACTGGGTTGAACATGACGCCACCGCCTTGATGAACCTGATGCCCGCTGCGCCCTACCCCGGAGGCATACGCATAGACCAGGGGCTGGATGATAAATTCCTCGCCGAGCAGTTGTACCCCGAGCTCTTTGAAGCCGCCTGCGCCAAGGCGGGCCAGCCGCTGGCGTTGCATCGCCATGCAGGTTATGACCACGGCTACTACTTCATCGCGACCTTCATGGCCGAACACCTGCGGCACCATGCGCGGCAACTGGGGTTGGCTGTTGCCGCTTGATTGAAGGCTGTGAGGCTGCCTTAAGCCTGCATTAAGGCCGCCCCAATACAATCCAGCGCTATGCCGCTGCGCCCTTCCCCTTCCGCATCCTCCACATCGCGGCCCGTTCATCTGACCACTGTGCGGCAAGACGCCGGCATGCGGCCGTTGTGGCTGGTGGTCATTGCAAGCCTGTGGATCGCCACGGTATGCAATATGGCCTTGTGGCGCGAGCTGGCCCGCCTGCCGGGCCTTACCGGGGGCCAGGCGGCGGTCATAAGCATCGCCTTGGCGCTGGTGATTGCGCTGGCGACCACCGCGCTGCTCAGCGTGCTGGCCTGGCGCTGGACGCTCAAGCCCGCCATCACGCTCTTTCTGCTGTCGGCCGCTTTCGGTGCCTATTTCATGGTGACTTATGGCGTGGTCATCGACAAGACCATGATGATCAATACGCTGCAGACTGATGTGCGCGAAACACGCGACCTGCTGAACTGGCGACTGATAGCCACGGTGCTGGTGCTAGCGGTGCTGCCGATGATTTTCCTGTGGCGGCAAAAAGTCAGGCGTGCAGGCGCAGTGCGGCAGGTACTCACCAACGCCGCCACCTTGACCGGCGCCTGTGTGCTGCTGGTGCTGGTGGTGTTTTTGTTCTTCCAGAGCATTGCCTCTGTGATGCGCAACTACACGCATGTGCGCTACCTCATCAATCCGCTCAATTCCTTCTACGCGCTAGGCGCCATCGCGGCCAAGCCCTTCCAGCGCGACGAATCCACTCTGTTGCCGTTGGGTGAAGACGCAAAACTCGGTGCCAATTACACAGCCCAAACCAAGCCACCGCTGCTGTTGCTGGTGCTGGGTGAAACAGCGCGCAGCGCCAACTTTTCGCTCAACGGCTACGGCCGGCCCACCAACCCGCTGCTCGCAAATGAGAACGTCGTGAGCCTGCGCAACGCATGGTCGTGCGGCACCAGCACGGCTGCGTCGGTGCCCTGCATGTTCTCCAACTTCGGGCGTGAAGCCTATGACTCACGCCCGGCCAATTACGAAGGCATGCTGGACGTGCTACAGCGCGCGGGCCTGGCCGTGCTGTGGATAGACAACCAGTCAGGTTGCAAGGGCGTGTGCGACCGCGTTCCCAACGTCAACACAGTACAGCTCAAAGTACCGGGCTTGTGTGACAGCGGTGAATGTTTTGACGAAGTGATGCTGCACGGCATTGACGAGCGCATTGCCGCATTGCCGGCCGAGCGCCGCGCCAAAGGCGTGGTGGTCGTGATGCACCAGATGGGCGGCCATGGCCCGGCGTACTACAAGCGCTCGCCGCAAGCCGTCAAAAAATTCCTGCCCGAGTGCACCGACAACGCGCTGCAAAGCTGCAGCCATGAAGGCCTGCTCAATGCCTATGACAACAGCATCGTCTACACCGACAAATTGCTGGCGTCATCCATCCAGTGGCTCAAGGCACAGGAAGCGCGCAGCGCGCCGGCCCTGCTGTACCTGGCCGACCACGGCGAGTCTCTGGGCGAAAACAACCTCTACCTGCACGGCATGCCCTACGGTATTGCGCCTGAAGTGCAAAAGCGCGTGCCGTGGATCACCTGGCTCTCGCCCGAGTTCGAGCAGCGCAACAAGCTGACCACCGCGTGCCTGAAGCAGCAGCTGGACGCGCCGGTGAGCCACGACAACTACTTTCACTCGGTGCTCGGTCTGATGAATGTGCAGACCAGCGTCTACAAAGCCGCGCTCGACATCTACGCGCATTGCGTCAAGCCCTGAATCTGCACGGCGGCTGCCGGCCTGCGATCATCCGGATGCGCCGTAGGGCTTTTGGCGCCCTGCATGCACCAATGTGACGGCAGATTTAATATTCAATTTTCATCTCAATAACAATTCTCTTATGCAAGGGTTGAATATGAATATTCACAAGGCTGTCGCCTCCACCATCGCTTCCACACTTCTTTTGACGCTCGCACTCAGCGCCAGCGCCGCCGATTTGCTCGACACCGTCAAGCAGCGCGGCACGCTCAAAGTTGCACTTGAAGGCACCTACCCGCCGTTCAACTACAAGGAGGGCGGCCAGCTCGCCGGATTTGAAGTGGAGCTGGCCAATGCGCTGGCACAAAAACTGGGCGTCAAAGCCGAGTTTTCCACCAGCGAATGGAGTGCCATCCTTGCAGGCCTGCAGGCCGGCAAGTACGACGTGGTGATCAATCAGGTGGGCATCACCGACAAGCGCAAAGAGACCTTTGATTTCTCCGAGCCCTACACCATCTCGGCCCCGCAGCTGATCATCCGCAAGGACGAAAAGCGCGAGTTCAAGACGCTGGCCGACCTCAAGGGCAAAAAGCTCGGCCTGGGCCAGGGCACCAACTACGCCGACATCGCCAAAAAAGTGGGCGGCATCGACGTGAAGACCTACCCCGGCGCGCAAGAGTATTTGCAGGATCTGGCGCTGGGCCGCATCGACGCCGCGCTCAACGACAGCCTGCTCATCCCCTACATCGTCAAGCAAACCAAGCTGCCGCTCAAGCCCGGTGCACCCGTGGGTGACCTTGAAAAATCCGGCATTCCTTTTGTGAAGAACAACCCGAAGTTCAAGGCCGCCATCGACAAGGCACTGGCAGACCTGCAAGCCGACGGCAGCTTCGCGAAGATCTCCACCAAGTGGTTTGACCGCGACGTTAGCAAGCCGCCTGTCGCCAAATAAACGGCACAAGCGAAGTAATATCCGATCAGCCGCGCGCCGCCTTTTCTGGGCCGGCGCCTGAAACAACCCCGGCTCTGCGCCGGGGTTTTTATTTGTGGAGACCTATATGGACCTGACAGGCTTGACCCAGTTGCTGCGCGACGCTTTGCCGCTGATGCTCAAGGGCGCGGCGTGGACGCTGCTGCTGGCAGTGGCGTCTGTTTTCTTCGGCGCCATCATCGGCACCGTGGTAGCCGTCACGCGACTGGCCAAGGTGCCGGTACTTTCGCAATTCGCAACGCTGTATGTCAGTTGCATGCGCGGCACGCCGCTCTTGGTGCAGCTCTTCGTTATTTACTTCGGCCTGCCCAGCATCGGCATCCAGTTTGACCCGATCAGCGCGGGCATCCTGGGCCTGAGCCTGAACGTGGGCGCCTACCTGTCGGAAACCATCCGTGGCGCGATCAACGGTGTGGAACACGGCCAATGGAATGCAGCCCGCAGCCTGGGCCTGACACAAGCGCAAACGCTGCGCTACGTGATCGGACCGCAGGCCCTGCGCCTGGCGGTGCCCAGCCTGTCCAACAGCCTGATCAGCCTGATCAAGGACACCTCGCTGGTGTCGGTGATTGCCGTGGGGGAACTGATGCTGGCGACCAAGGAAGTGATTGCCACGACCTTTCAGCCCTTTCCGCTGTATCTGGCGGCAGCGGGCATTTACTGGGCGATGAGCGCCTCGTTTGAAACGCTGCAGAAGAAGCTCGAAGTGCGCCTCAACCGCAGCTACCTGCGCTAGCGAAGCGCCGGTCACCAGAATCAGGTGTCGCCGATCAGACCACTCTGAATCGCCTGCTCGGTATTCGCAAAAATCGCCATCGCGGTCAGCATGCGCCGAAAGCCCAGCTTGCGGTAAAACGGCTCCTTGCCGGCGACCGCGTAGAGGATGATTTTTTTGTGACCGCTGGAAAGCCGCACCAGCGCTGCAACCATGTCTTTGCCCATGCCTGATCCCTGCCGGTCCGGCGCCACTGCGATGTCGCAGATGTAAGAGCAGTCCCTGCCGTCTGCCACCGCACGGCCCGCAGCGATCAGCTTGCCGGCGTCATACACAAAACACTTGAACATGCTGTTGGAGAAGACGACCTGCAGGTCCACAGGCTTCTTGTCGCCCAAGGGGGCAACGCGGTAGAGATTGGAGAGCTCTTCCCAGTCCGCATCGGCCATGCCTTCCGATGAATATTTCCAGTCAAGCGCCAAGGTGAACTCCTTTTATTTTCAAACGGCATGAGGCGTGATGCACACGCTTTTTGGACTATAGCCCTCGCGTCGAACTGACACGTGCCCCCTCAGAACAGCCTGCCCTGCCCTTCGGCACCCGCAGCCGCTGGCGGCCGGAACTGGCTCATGTCCAGCTCAATGCGCTGGCGGTTAAAGCCAATCCGGTTGCAGGCTTTCTCAAAACGCTGCCTGATGAGTTCGGCCCACAGGCCGTGGCCTTTCATGCGCGTGGCGAAGTCGCTGTCGTAATCCTTGCCGCCACGCATTTCGTGGATGCGCGCCATGATGCGCGCGGCGCGCTGCGGGTAGTGCAGCTCCAGCCACTCCTTGAAAATGGGCGCCACTTCCCAGGGCAAGCGGATCACGGTATAGAACGCGCTGCGTGCACCGGCCTCCCAGGCCGCCTCCAGCACATGCTCCATGTCCTCGTTCACAAACGGGATTTGCGGCGCCACGCTGACGCCGACTGGAACGCCGTGCTCTGCCAGCGTGCGGATGGTGCGCAGGCGCCGGTGCGGTGCGGCCGCGCGCGGCTCCAGCTTGCGCGCGAGTTCGCCGTCGAGCGTGGTGATGGTCACGTAGGCGGCGGCCAGCTTGTCAGCGGCCAGCGGCGCCAGCAGGTCGAGGTCGCGCTCCACGCCGCTGGATTTGGTGATCAAAGAGAACGGGTGCCGCACTTCCTGCATCACCTCAATGATGCTGCGCGTCAGTCGCAGCTCGCGCTCGGCGGGCTGGTAGCAGTCGGTGGCCGAGCCGATGTTGAGCAGCTTGGGAACATAGCTGCGTTTGCGCAGGTCGGCGCGCAACACCTCGGCAATGTTGCGCTTGGCGATGATCTTCGTTTCAAAATCAAGCCCAGGAGAAAGATTGAGGTAGCTGTGTGTGGGCCGCGCATAACAGTACACACAGCCGTGCTCACAGCCCCGGTAGGGATTGATGCTGTAGTCAAAAAAGATATCGGGCGAATCGTTGCCGACGATGGCGCTGCGGGCGTCTTCCATCGTGATCGTGGTTTCGATCCGGGGCGCCTCGCTGGAGACACCTTCTTCCAGCGTACCCCAGCCGTCGTCCCATGCGTTGCGCACGTCTTTCTCAAACCGGTGCGGCATGCGTGTAGCAGTGCCCCGGCCCTTGATGGCATGGAGGGGAATGACGGCGTCGGACATAGGGCAACAAGATTCGGTGGAAGGTAGTGGTACCCGGCAGGGCCGCAGAAAAATACTGTATATAAATACAGTATATTCAAACAAAAACCCTTTGGCAAATGTCTGCAGCAGTGCCCGCAATAATGGGTTTAAAGCAGGAGACATCCCATGGCACACGTACTGGCAAAACTCACCGGCGCGCCGCTGGCCGCCGTCAAACAGCAGCTGGAAAAAGATGCGGATGAACATGCGAAGCAAGGCATGTATCTGAAGCATCTCTGGCAAAACGCGGAAGACGCAGCAGAGGTGTTTTTTCTGTTTCAGGTGAAAGACCTGGCGCATTGCCGGCAACGCATGAAGCAGACGCACGCAAAAGCCCGCGAAGAAAACCCCGGTGTACCGCTACCGACCCTGACGTTTCTGGAGGATGCCTGAGGCCTCATCGAATGCGTGATTGGTACGCCCCTTTTTCATTTTCCCTTCCCTCTCCTCCCCTTCCGTTCCACCATGATCCAGCGCCCCGAAAATCTTTATGCCCGCTACCACGCCCATGTGTACTTCGGGCCCGGCACCGTTGAGCAGGCGCGTGCCCTGTGCGAAAAGGCCGGCACACTTTTCGGAATAGCTGTGGGGCGTGTGCATGAACGCGAGGTGGGGCCGCACCCGCGCTGGAGTTGCCAGCTGGCATTTGACCGTGCGGCGTTCGACAGCGTCATTCCCTGGCTCGAAGAACACCGCGACGGGCTGGATGTGTTTGTGCATGGGCTGACCGGTGACGACCTGGCCGACCACACCACACATGCCTCATGGCTGGGTGAGCCTGCTGTATTGAAGCTGGAGATGTTCAGGCGCTGAACCGGGGGCCGGACCGTCGAAACGGCATATCAGGTCCGGGCGAACTGCTATTAATTCGATAGCTGCTTGCGCTCGTCCAGCAAGGCGTAGAGCCGCTTTTAACGCGTATAAAAGCGCCTCAACCACTTCTGCCCGAAAGGCAAGGGCCGCGATTCCACCGACTGGTACAGCACCCAGCCCGCCAGCAGCGACATCAGGAAGGCCAGCAGCAGACCCAGCACATTTGCCGCGAGCTGCGTGGGCCAGAAGCGGCTCACAACGGCATTGACCAGCAGGCACACCGGAAAATGGATGAGGAACACGGAGTAGGACATCTGGCCCAGCTGCACCAGCCGGCGCTGCTGCAACCATTGCACCGGCCAGGCCTGTGGCTGAAGCACCGCCAGCCCGGCCAGGCCGAAGGCGGTAACGAGCGCCACGACCAGGCGCCCCCTGAAATCCAGCGCCAGGGCCAGCCCGCCCATGACCGCCAGGGTCACGAGCCAGAAGCTGCGCCGCGCGCCAAGGCGGTTTGAGGCCCAGAAGGCCAGCATGCCCAGGGCATAGGAGCCGCAGAAATAGAGGGCGGTGATATCAAAGGCCGGCAGACGGTTGAAAAACAGCAGCGAAGCCAAGGCAACCAACAGGATGAGGCTCACGCCCAGTGGGGCGGAAACCGAAGTGGTGTGTGTTGCGTCGCCGCTGTGCGGCTGAAACTGGAACCGCCGGGCAAAGGCAAAAATGAGAACCACCATGGCATAGAGCTGGAAGTCGATGGCCACGTACCAGACACCGGCAGAAAGCGCGTCCTGCCCGAGCAGGTCCTGCAGCAACAGGACATGGGCAAGCAGTTGGTGCACCGTGGGAGCCTCCGGCACCGAATGGTGCGCGAACCAGGGCCTGACCAGCGCGGCCACGAGCATGCTCACGGCCAGCGCCACCCCATAAGGTTTGGCGAGCCGCCAGTAGCGGCGAAAAATCAGGGGGCCAGGTGCACCGAACACGGCCACGCCCTGTGGCGCGAGCGAGGCCGCCGCCAGAAAACCACTCACGACGAGGAACACCTGCACGGCCATGCGGCCGTAGTCGTAAAGCCAGTCCATCAGGGCCGGTGCAAACGGGTGCACCACATCCGACATCGGGCCGTAAAAAGCCAGGTGATGCAAAACAATGAGGACGCAGGCCAGCCCTTTGAGGGCATCCATGCCGGGAAAGCGTCGGGTCGCGGTGGTCAAGGCGGGTATTTCAGGCGCAGCGCTGCTCAAAGGTGGCGATGGCGCTTAAACGCAGACCCGCTGGCGTGCCTGCTCGTATTCGCGCCTGAGCTGGTCCACAAAGGCCGCGGTGCTTTGGACCTTGCTGACAGAGCCAATGCCCTGGCCGCAGCCCCAGATGTCTTTCCAGGCCTTGGACTTGCTGCCTTCGCCGCCGCCGAAATTCATGGTCTTGACGTCGCCTTCGGGAAGGTTCTCAGGGTCCATGCCCGCCGCGCGAATCGACGGCGCGAGGTAGTTGCCGTGCACGCCGGTGAAAAGGCTGCTGTAGACGATGTCGTCGGAGTTGCCGTCGACGATGGCCTGCTTGTAGGCGTCGGCCGCGCGCGCTTCGTCCGTCGCGATGAAGGCCGAGCCGATGTAGGCGAAGTCGGCGCCCATGGCTTGTGCGGCCAGCACCGCGCCGCCGGTAGAGATGGCGCCGGACAGCGCCAGCGGGCCGTCAAACCACTGGCGGATTTCCTGGATCAGCGCGAACGGGCTCTTCACGCCCGCGTGGCCGCCCGCACCGGCGGCCACAGCCACCAGGCCGTCGGCGCCCTTTTCAATCGCCTTGCGCGCGAACTTGTTGTTGATGATGTCGTGCAGCACCACGCCGCCGTAGCTGTGGGCGGCAGCGTTGATGTCTTCACGCGCGCCCAGGCTGGTGATGTAGATGGGCACCTTGTATTTCACGCACATCTCCATATCGTGCTCGAGCCGGTCGTTGGACTTGTGCACGATCTGGTTGATGGCGAAGGGCGCAGCGGGCTTGCCGGGGTTGGCCTGGTTGTAGGCAGCCAGCGTCTCGGTGATTTCGGCCAGCCAGTCTTCGAGCTGCGCTGCCGGCCGCGCGTTAAGCGCGGGCATGGCGCCCACCACGCCGGCTTTGCATTGCTCAATCACCAGTTTCGGGTTGCTGATGATGAAGAGCGGCGAACCGATGATGGGCAAAGGCAGCTTGTTCAGCGCGCCGGGCAGTCTTGACATGGTGGCTCCGTTGTTATCCTGAATTTAAGCAAAAACACGCTACAGCCCTTTACTGACGAGCGCAAGCAGCTATCAAATAAATAGCGGCGCGTACAGGGTCAGAACGCGTCCAGCGCGAGTGCCGTGACGCTGTCTGCGCCATCGACAATGCTGTCGCGCACGCCGGGCACCTTGGTCAGCAGGTGGTCGGCATAAAAGCGCGCGGTGGTGATCTTGGCCTGCATGAAGGCGACGTCAACGCCCTGCGCGATTTTCTCTTGCGCCACCAGCAGCGAACGCGCCATCTGCCAGCCGGCCACCACGTTGCCCGCGAGCATGAGGTAAGGGACGCTTCCGGCAAACACGGCATTGGGGCTGGCCTTGGTGTTGCCGGCCACGAAATCGACCACATCGATGAAGGCTTCGCGCGCGGCCTTCAAGCGCTTGGCCACGGCCAGCGCGTCGGCGCTGCCCTGCTTGAGCAGTTCGCTTTCGGTTTTTTCGATCTGCCCGGCAATCGCCTTGGCCGTCTGGCCGCCGTCGCGCGAGGTCTTGCGGCCGATCAGGTCGTTGGCCTGGATGGCGGTCGTGCCTTCGTAGATGGTCAGGATCTTGGCATCGCGGTAGTACTGGGCCGCGCCCGTTTCTTCAATAAAGCCCATGCCGCCATGCACCTGCACGCCCAGCGAGGTGACTTCCAGGCTCATCTCGGTGCTGTAGCCCTTGACCAGCGGCACCATGAATTCGTAAAACGCCTGGTTTTGCTTGCGCACCTCGGCGTCGGGGTGGTGATGCGTCGCGTCGTAAGCCGCGGCGGCCACGGAAGCCATGGCGCGGCAGCCTTCGATGTAGGCGCGCATGGTCATCAGCATGCGCTTGACGTCGGGGTGGTGAATGATGGGCACGCTGGCCTTGATGGAGCCGTCAACCGGGCGGCTTTGCACGCGGTCTTTGGAAAAGGCCACGGCCTTCTGGTAAGCCCGCTCGGCAATCGCGATGCCCTGCATGCCGACGGCGTAGCGCGCCGAATTCATCATGATGAACATGTACTCGAGGCCGCGGTTTTCTTCACCGACGATGTAGCCGACAGCGCCACCGTGATCGCCGTACTGCAGCACGGCAGTCGGCGATGCCTTGATGCCCATCTTGTGCTCGATGCTCACACAGTGCACGTCGTTGCGTGCGCCCAAGGTGCCATCTTTGCCGACCATGAACTTGGGCACGACAAACAGGCTGATGCCCTTGACACCTTCAGGCGCGCCGGTCACGCGGGCGAGAACAAGGTGCACGATGTTCTCGGCCATGTCGTGCTCACCATAGGTGATGAAGATCTTGGTACCGAAAACCTTGTACGTGCCGTCGGGCTGCGGCTCGGCACGGCTGCGCACCATGGCGAGGTCCGAACCGGCTTGCGGCTCGGTCAGGTTCATGGTGCCCGTCCACTGGCCGCTCACAAGTTTTTCGAGGTAAACCGCCTTGAGCTCATCGGAGCCGGCCGTGAGCAGCGCTTCAATCGCGCCGTCGCTCAGCAGCGGGCACAGCGCAAAGCTCATGTTGGCGGAATTGAGCATTTCACCGCACGCCGCGCCTATGGTTTTGGGCAGGCCCTGGCCGCCAAAATCAGCCGGGTGCTGCAGCCCTTGCCAGCCGCCTTCGACGTATTGGCGGAAGGCCTCCTTGAAGCCAGGCGTGGTGGTGACTTCGCCGGATTGAAAGCTCGACGGATTGATGTCACCGTCACGGTTGAGCGGAGCCAGCACGCCCTCGTTGAACTTGGCGCATTCTTCGAGCACCGCTTGCGCGGTGTCGAAGCCGGCTTCTTCAAAGCCGGGGATTTGCGCGATCTGTTCGATGTTGGCCAGGTGTTTGATGTCAAACAGCATGTCCTTGAGGGGGGCCTTGTATGTCATGTTTTGTCTCCGAAAATTAACTTATTGCGCGGCGAAGGCCATTAAAAGCTGTGCCACAGTGGTCTGCTGGTTTGGCCTGTGCCAGGCGTAGCCGGGGCCGCTTGCCACACGGCCTCTCGCGAATCTAGGGCGAGAAATCACGAACTGGAGGTTCCACCAGTTTTTCGGATTTCCGCACGACATAACCGTTGTCCATCAGGGCATTGAGCCAGCCCGCCGCCATCAGGTCCACATGACCCGAGTCCGGGGCCGAAGCGTAAAACGCATCCTGAAACTCCAGCATGGGCACAAGCTTCTTGCTGTACAGCGTCACTCGGTAGCGGGTAGAACCCCTGCGGGCTTCATGGCCCTGGGAGGTGACGGTAGAGCCCATCGGAACAAACAGCAGCGTGTTGTAACCCTGGCCGGACCATTCGCCCAGCACGCCCCTGATATTGGAACGCTGGCCGAACGTGCCTGCGTACTTTGCGGGAACACCGTTGAGTTGCATGAAGTCTGCGGCGTGCCCAACGCTCTGGTTCATCAGGCGGTTATCGAGAACACCCGAGAGCCTGTAGCCTTTGACCAGATCCGGGTTTTGGTTGGCCCACTCGGGGGTCACAAAAACCAGGGCCAAAGACGTCACAGGCTCCTTGATGTCCGACTTGACGCTGACCTGTTCGACTTTGCGATCAAGCCCCGCGCACGCAGCGAGGAACAAGCCCGTCAGCATCAAGGCGATGCATGCGCCTCGCCTCATGCCGGATTGGCCGGGTTGCTGCTTGGCTTTCATGTCGCGCTGGCCTGAAACCGGATTACAGGGCTGCGACCAACTCGGGTACGGCAGTGAACAGGTCGGCCTCGAGACCGTAGTCAGCGACGCTAAAGATAGGCGCTTCCGGATCCTTGTTGATCGCCACGATGACCTTGCTGTCTTTCATGCCGGCCAGATGCTGGATCGCACCGGAAATACCGGCGGCGATGTAGAGCTGGGGCGCGACGATCTTGCCGGTCTGGCCCACTTGCCAGTCATTGGGGGCGTAGCCTGCATCAACCGCTGCGCGCGATGCGCCGAGAGCTGCGCCCAGCTTGTCTGCCAGCGGCGTCAGCACTTCGTTGAATTTCTCGCTGGAGCCCATGGCGCGGCCACCGGAGACGATGATCTTGGCAGCCGTCAGCTCAGGGCGGTCGCTCTTGGCGATCTCGGAGCCCAGGAAGGTCGACTTGCCGCTGTCGGCAACGCCTGCAGGGGTCTCGATGGTCGCAGAACCACCGGTAGCAGCCGCAGCGTCAAAGCCGGTGGTGCGCACGGTGATGACTTTGGTCGCGTCCAGGCTTTGCACGATGGCGATCGCGTTGCCGGCGTAGATGGGGCGCTCAAAGGTGTCGGCAGCATCGACCTTGGTGATGTCGGAGATCTGGCCGACATCCAGCGTCGCGGCCACGCGGGGGGCGATGTTCTTGCCCGACGCCGTGGCGGGGAACAGGATGTGCGAGTAGGCACTCGCGATGGCCAGCACCTGGGCGGCCATGTTCTCGGCCAGGCCGTGGGCGAAATGCTCGCCTTCGACGTGGATGACTTTGGCCACGCCGGCAATGGCGGCAGCGGCCTTGGCAGCGGCTTCAGCACCCTTGCCGGCCACCAGCACGTGCACGTCGCCACCGCACTGGGCGGCTGCGGTCACGGTGTTGAGGGTGGCGGGCTTGATGCTGGCGTTGTCGTGTTCTGCAATAACAAGTGCGGTCATGTCATCAGTCCTTAAATTACTTTGGCTTCGTTCTTGAGCTTGTCCACCAGAGCGGCCACGTCGGCCACCTTGATGCCGGCGCTGCGTTTGGGCGGCTCGCTGACCTTCAGGGTCTTGATACGCGGCTTGACGTCGACACCGAGCTCTTCGGGCTTGAGGTTGTCGAGCTGCTTTTTCTTGGCCTTCATGATGTTGGGCAAGGTGACGTAGCGCGGCTCATTGAGGCGCAGGTCGGTCGTGATGATGGCCGGCAGCGTGAGCGAGAGGGTTTCCAGGCCGCCGTCGACTTCGCGGGTAACCTTGGCCTTGCCGTCTGCAACTTCAACCTTGGAGGCAAAGGTGGCCTGGGGCCAGCCCAGCAGCGCAGCCAGCATCTGGCCGGTCTGGTTGCAGTCGTCGTCAATCGCCTGTTTGCCGAGGATGACGAGTTGGGGTTGTTCTTTTTCGACCAGCGCCTTGAGCAGCTTGGCGACGGCCAATGGCTGCAGTTCTTCGGCGGTTTCGACCAGGATGGCGCGGTCGGCACCGATGGCCATGGCGGTGCGCAGGGTTTCCTGGCACTGCAGCACGCCGCAGCTCACGGCGATGACTTCGGTTACGACACCCTTTTCCTTCAGTCGCGTCGCTTCTTCAACGGCGATCTCGTCAAACGGGTTCATGCTCATCTTGACGTTGGCGATGTCGACACCAGTGCCATCGGATTTGACGCGGACTTTGACGTTGTAGTCCACAACGCGTTTGACGGGAACCAAGACCTTCATGAGAGGACTCCAGAGTTGATGGATTGAGTACGAATTGAAATCAAAATGAAATCGGGACTGAATTGACGTTGACGTAAACGTAAGCTTTGCATTCTATGCTGCGGCGCCCCCTGATGCGGGCTGCTCAACTGGTCGCCGGAGGGTATCCAGGGGAACCAGGCAGAAAAAGAACGATCGTTCTATTTTTCATTATAGAGCGCCGGATACAGCGAATTAGAGCATCCTGCCCAACCACTGTCCTTCAGGTGTCTTTCAGGCGTCAATTGCCGATGCAGCGAAAGGAGATCGGGCAGGGAAAAAGCGCGCCGCAGGCCGTTTGTGGGCGCTCAGGAAGGCTTGGCACCGGTAGCGCCCTTCTCGCCCTCCACGTTTTTTGCATTCTCCGAAATGCTCACGCGGGTATGCACCACACGCTGCGGGTACGGAATTTCGATGCCGTGCGAGCGCAGCGACTCCAGGACGGCGAGGTTGACACGCGAGCGCAGGTTCTGCTGGCCGTTTTCGGGATCAACCATCCAGTAGTTGAGCGTGAACTCGAGCCCGTCGACGCCAAAGTGGGTCAGATTGACGCTGGGACCAGGGTCGCGCAGCACACGGTCCTGCTTGAGCGCGGCTTCACTGAGCAGGCCCATCACCAGCTCGACGTCGCTGTCATAGCCCACCGACACCACGGTGGACTGCAGCACCTGCGTATCGCTGAGCGAGAGGTTTTCAACGCGGCTGCTGATGAACATCTCGTTGGGCACGATGGATTCGCGCCCGGACGGTGCACGCACCACGGTGTAGCGCGCATTGATATCGGTGATGCGCCCTTCAAAGGTGTCCACCCGCACGTTGTCACCAATGCGCACACTGCGCTCGGCCAGCATGACAAAGCCGCTCACGTAGTTGGCCGCCAGCTTCTGCAGGCCAAAGCCCACACCCACGCCTACCGCGCCGCCCAGCACCGACAACGCCCTGAGGTCAATGCCCACCGACGACAGCGCCAGCATCAGGCCGACAAACATCAGCATGGCACGCACCGCATTGCTGACAGCCTTGCGCAGGGAGAGCTCGTTGCCGGTGGCTGAACGCAGCAGGCGCGCCTCAATGGCCGAAGATATCCACAAGGTGATCAGCAGCACCACACCGGCTGTCACCGCACCTTCAAGCATGGTGCGCACCGACAGCGTCGAGTTGCCGACCTTCCACTTGATGTCGTCGAGCTCGTCAAGTATCACAGGCAAGAAGCCGCTGACCCACAGCACCATGGCGATCCAGGCCAGCCAGGAAATGGTGCGCTCCAGGGCCCGCACGAGCGGCGCGTCTTTGAAGGCCACCTGCAGCACCTTGACCCCCAGGCGGATCACCGCCAGCGACAGCAGCACAGGAATGGCTACCTTGAATACCGCCAACGGAAAGGTCCTCGCCAAAAGGACCTGCACCGCATTGGCAAAGAAAAGCAGCAGCAGCGGAAACAGCACGCCGTCAATCACGCGCCGCCCGAAAAGGATGGAAGTCCCATCGACCGCCATACGTGCGCGGCCCGCCATGCGCACCACCAGCCAGGCCAGCAACGCGCAGGAAATCAGCGCGGCCAGCTCCGTGAGGGCGGTAGGCTGGGCCAGTGCCGCAAACCAGTCATCCAGCGCATCAATGCGGACGGGAGGAACGGGACGGGTCGTCAGGGCGCCGGCGCTGGCCATTGGGGTTTCCTTTTTTCGATGAAGGCTTGCACACCTTCCTGTGCCACGGCATGGACCATGTTGCAGGCCATGGACTGGCCCGCCAGCTGGTAGGCGGCCTCGATGCCGGTTTCACGTTGCTGGTAGAAAAGCGCCTTGCCCATGGCGAGTGCTTCGCGCGGTTTGGACAGGAGCGACTGCAAGAGTTTTTCGACTTCGGCGTCCAGCGAATCCAGCGGCACGACACGGTTGACCAGCCCGCGCACGCGCGCTTCGTCGGCCGCGATGAAGTCTCCCGTCATCAGCATTTCCATGGCCTGCTTGGCGGGCATGTTGCGCACCAGCGGCACGCTGGGTGTGGCGCAAAAGAGGCCCACGTCGATGCCATTCACCCCGAAACTGACGTTACTGGCCGCCACAGCGAGATCGCATTGCGCCACCAGCTGGCAGCCGGCCGCCGTGGCCACACCCTGCACCTGCGCAATCACCGGTACCGGCAGCTTCTGGATGCTGAGCATCATGCGCGTGCACTGCGCAAAAAGCTTCTGGTAATAAGCCAGCTCGGGCCGGGCGCGCATGTCCTTGAGGTTGTGGCCGGCACAAAAAGCCTTGCCCTCAGCCGAGATGACCACCGCGCGCGCCGAGCTGTCGGCCGCGATCAAATCCAGTGCAGCCTGTAGTGCAGACAGCACGTCTTCACCGAGCGCGTTAAAAGTAGACGCCCGGTTCAGCACCAGGCGGTGGACGCCGCGCGCGTCATGCGTGTGAAGCACGGGAGCCGAAAGCTCAGCAGATACGGCACTCATGAATGCCCTACAAATCGGCCAGGACGCGGATATGCGCTTCCACGCTACGCGCCAGCGCATTCAGGTTGTAGCCACCTTCAAGCGACGAGACGATACGGCCTTGGGAATGGCGCCTGGCGACGTCCTTCAGGCGCTGGGTGATCCAGGCGTAGTCCTGCTCGACCAGACCCATCTGGCCCAGGTCGTCGTCGCGGTGCGCATCAAAACCCGCGCTGATGAAAATCATCTCGGGCTTGAATTCTTCCAGACGCGGAATCCACGCCGCTTCGATCAGCTCACGCACGGCCATGCCCTTGGTATAAGCCGGCACGGGCAGGTTGAGCATGTTGCCGGCGTGGTTTTCGGTGCCGGTATATGGGTAAAACGGGTGCTGGAAAAAGCTGACCATCAGCACACGGTCGTCGCCGCTGAGGATGTCTTCGGTGCCGTTGCCGTGGTGCACATCGAAGTCGACAATCGCCACGCGCTTGAGGCCGTGGCGCTCCAGCGCATATTTGGCAGCAACGGCGACGCTGTTGAAAACGCAAAATCCCATGGACCGGTTGTGGCAGGCATGGTGGCCTGGCGGGCGCACCGCGCAAAACGCGTTCTCAAGCTCGCCGGACATCACTGCGTCGGTGGCCGCCAGCACGGCGCCGGTCGCGCGGAGGGCGGCGTTCCAGGTGTGCGCATTGAGCGCGGTATCGGGATCGATCTGGGCATAGGCCGGCCCACCGGCCCGGATGTCATCGACCAGGCTGTCGCTCAGGCCGCGGATCGCCGCCACCATCATGCGGTCGTGCGCCAGCTCGATGTCGCCCAGCGCCGCAAGGGGGGCCTCTCGCGCGTCCAGGGCGTCCTTGACGCCGGTCGCCAGCAACCAGTCGTCAATGGCGTCGAGCCGCTCCGGACATTCCGGGTGGCCGGGGCCCATCTCATGCTTGCGGCAATCTGCGTGCGTGAAATAACCAGTCGCGTTCATGGGGAAATAATTTGTAAAAAATTACGGTATGGTTGGCACCATGAAAGTCACAGAAAAACTCCAGGCACTCCTTGATCAGCTTAACACGGTCATCGTGGGAAAACCGGCACAGGTACAGGACTGCGTGGCCTGCCTGCTGGCCGGCGGCCACCTGCTGATTGAAGACGTTCCGGGCGTCGGAAAAACCACGCTGGCCCATGCGCTGTCACGCTCATTCGGGCTGCAGTTTTCGCGGGTGCAGTTCACCGCCGACCTGATGCCCAGCGATTTGTCGGGTGTGTCGATTTACGAGCGTCAGAAAGAAAGTTTTGTGTTTCACCCCGGGCCGGTTTTCGCGCAGGTCCTGCTGGCCGATGAAATCAACCGGGCCAGCCCGAAAACCCAAAGCGCCCTGCTCGAAGCCATGGAGGAAAAGCAGGTCACGGTCGAGGGCGAAACCCGGCCCCTGCCCCTGCCGTTTTTTGTGATCGCCACGCAAAACCCGCACGACCAGCTCGGCACCTACGCCCTGCCTGAATCCCAGCTGGATCGCTTTCACATGCGGATTTCGCTGGGCTACCCTGACCGCGCCGCCGAACGCGAATTGCTGCGCGGCGCCGACCGCCGCGACATGGTCGAAAAGCTGCCAGCCCTGCTGGCACCGCACGACCTGCTGGAGCTGCAGCAGATGGTGGTGCAGGTTCACGCGTCGGAGCCGCTGCTGAACTACCTGCAGGACCTGGTCACCGCGACCCGTTCGGGCCGCTGGTTTCTGCAGGGCCTCAGCCCCCGCGCGGGCATTGCCATCATGCGGGCCGCCAAGGCACAGGCCTTTCTGAGCAAGCGGGACTACGTGGCGCCGGACGACATTGCCGCCGTACTGCCGCAAACCGCCGCACACCGGCTCATCCCGGTCAGCGACGCCGGGCGCGGCCCTGTAGAGCAGGTGCGGGCCATGCTCGACGCCGTGCCTCTCCCCTGACGGCGGGGCACGCCCGAAAAGCCATGGCCATGACGGCATCCCTTCCCAATCCCCTGGCATTCATTCGCGGGCGCTTCCAGAAGTGGTGGCAAAGCAAGCTGCCTTTCACCGACAGCGTGTCACTGACCCAGCGAAACGTGTACATCCTGCCCACGCGCCCGGGCCTGATGCTGGGCGTGACACTGCTGGTGCTGCTGGTGGCTTCCATCAACTACCAGCTCAACCTGGGCTACCTGCTGACGTTCCTGCTGGCCGGCAGTGCACTGGTCGGCATGCACGTCTGCCACGGCACACTGCGCGGTCTTGCTATGAATTTGGTAGCTCCTCCCGCTCACTATGCGGGCGCTACCGCCGCATTTGATGTAAAACTCATGAACGCCAGGCGTACCGCGCGCCATGGCATCGGGCTGAGCGTGCTGAACCCGCACGATGTGGACACCAAACAGGATGCAAAAAAGGGCGGCGAGCAACACTGGGTGTGGACTGACGTTCCCGCGCAGGGCAGCAGCGTGGTGCAGGTGGCCTTCACGCCGCCGCGGCGAGGCTTGCACCGGCTGCCGACGCTGACCGCTGAAACCCGTTACCCGCTGGGCACCTTTCGCGTCTGGACGGTGTGGCGTCCGGCTGCCCAGATCCTGGTCTATCCGCAGCCCGAAGCCCACCCGCCACCGCTGCCGCCGGGCGAACCCCGCTCCGGCGGCGCAGCGGCGGCCTCTCTGGCGCAGAGCACGGGTGAATTTGACGGCGTACGCGGTTACCGCCGCGGCGACCCCATGAAACTGATCGTCTGGAAAAAAGCGGCCAAGGCCGATGAACAAGGCAACGGCCTGGTCGTACGCGACACGCAGCAAGCCCAGCGGCATGAGCTCTGGCTGGACTTCATGAATGCGGGCTCAGCGGGTGTTGAACAAAAGCTTTCACGGCTGTGTGCCTGGGTGTTGATGGCCGACAAGCTCGCGCTGGACTATGGCTTGAGGTTGCCTTCGGTGGAGATCAAACCTGCCAGTGGGGAGGCGCATAAACGGCTTTGTCTGGAGGCGCTGGCGGTATGTTGACGGTTTCTGGGTTTGTCCGACCGGGGTGCTTTTTGCTGAGGGCGGCTGGCCGGGGGTTGCCCGGCGGCAACTCACTTTTCTTTTGCTTCGCCAAAAGCAAAGTAAGCAAAAGGTCACGTAGTGGGGATTCGCTCACTTCGCAAAGCGAAGTTATGCGAATACCAAAAGGCGACCCTGCTGTCTGCGTCCCTGCGCTTCGCTTCGGGCAGCCTGTGGTGCTAGGTCCAGCCGGGGTCAAAAACAACTCGCCTGCGGCTCAAACAAGTTTTTGCCCTGATCCGTCTGGCCCTCCGCTCCTCGGCGCATACAGAAGGGGTGGGGTAAGGAATACCAACAGCCAACAGCCGAATACCAGAACCCGAACACTTGAAGAAACAAGGACACGCCATGGCGTGTCCTTGTTGGTATTGGTCCCCGCTCCCGATTGCCCCTTGTGGATGCGCCGAGGAGCGCAGGCTCAGGCGGATCAGGGATCGCGATTGTCTGAGCCGAAGGCGAGTTCGAGCGAGACCCCGCCTGAGCCGAGCACCGCAGGTTGCCCCGTAGCGAAGCGCAGGGGACGCAGGAACCAGGGTCGCCTTTTC
>NZ_JBFUBS010000006.1:0-319855 GCF_056405635.1 Polaromonas sp. P1_F8
GCATTCAACCTGGGCGCAAGCGGCGGAGCCGGTACCGCCACCACGTTGACCGCTACCAACAAGCTTGTCCGCGTCGAAGGCAAGTGGACCTACACCTACCTCAATGCAACCTTGCCAGCAGCCGGTACCTACGGCGGCACCATCGTCAAGAATGGCCGCGTTACCTACACCGCTACACAACTCTGATTACATAAATCCTTAAATGGCCCCGCTTGTCGGGGCCATTTTTATTTTTTGTTGATATTTCTTAGTTAGCGTAAAGTGGTACTTATGCGCACCCAATCCCTGTTCTTCGTACCCGCTCGCAGCAGTGTGTTGCAAGTGCTGCGCGTCGCCGCATTGGTGGCCGGCGCTCTGGCCTGTGCAGGCGCCCAGGCCTTTGTCGTCACCATCACAGCAGGCACCAAGTCATTGTTTTTGCAGGTGGGCGCAGGAACCATGACCGGCGGCAACTTCAATTCCGGGGGCACGCCCGGCAACAACTCCACCATCAACCGTGTTTCGGTCACCATTCCAGCAGCCAACATCGGAGCCGGCACCAGCGCCATGACAACCGACAGCACCGTTACGGCCAGCCCTTATGACAGCTTTGCCTTTTGCACGGTGCCCGCGCAGGTTTACGTCGGCGGCTTTTACCGCACACCGGGCACCGGCGCCAACGCCACACTCACCGCCACCGCGCCGGCCTCTCTGGTCAATGCCACGGGCGACACCATTCCCTTCAATACCATCTCCTGGGTTTCCGGCGGCGCACAAGACCCGACCCCCACCATCCCCAGCGGAACGTTTGTAGGCGGGGCATCGCAAACGCTGCTCAGCGTTACACGCAATACCTGGTTTGAAAGCTGCCTGCAGTTCAACTACGCCAATACCCAACTGGTGGGTTCGGGCACCTTTACCGGACGCGTCAGCTACACCCTGACCTCCCCATGATGATGAAAAGACCGGTCAGCCTGTCACACCTCATCGGATTTGCCGCCCTCCTGCTGCTTGCCAACGCACTGACTGCGCAACACGCAGCCGCCACCACGACCCGCGTGGATGACACCGGCACCGTGGCCACCCAGAGCGTCGTCCCCATGCGCTGGCGGCAGCTGGTTCCCGGCCGCGGGGCCGACAACTCGGTGGAGGCCAGCCTGCGGGTCGCCCTGCGCCTGAACCTCTCTCGCTGGCTGAACCAGCCGGTCAGGCTTTACATGGGGCTCGCCCCGGTCGCGGGCGAGCCCATCTTTGTCACCTGGAGAACCCAGGGGCGTTTGCTGCCGGGCTCACTGCGATCTGGCGGCCGTACCCTGATCTTTGACGGTGTTGTTGGCGCGGCCTCTCTGGAAGAAACCGTTGAGCTGATTCTCAGAACCGATGGGCGTGCGCTGACGTCTTCCCAAGCCCTGCAGTTTTATTTCGAGGTAGACACCCCATGACCCGTCTGCGGTTACCTGCCCTGCCACGGTGCGCGGCTGGCTTTCTTGGTCTGGCCTTCGCCCTGGTTGCGCCTGGCGCAATGGCAAGCGAATTTGCATTGGCAGTGTCGCCTCCCCGGTTTGAACTCGAAGTCAAACCCGGCGAGCGCCTGCGCCAGATCATGGAAATCACCAACGCATCATCAGCATCCACCTCGTTCAGCATCAGGACAGCGGACTGGCGGCTTGGCATGGACAACTCCGTCACTTTTAATGATGAACTGGGGCCCGGCAGCTGCCGACCATGGGTGGCCATCGAGCGGCGCGAACTCACCATCGCGGGCGGACGTCCTTACCGGTTTCGTTTTGAGGTCAACGTGCCGCCCGACGCAAAGCCCGGTGAATGCCGCTTTGCCATCATGCTGGAAGGCCAGGAGCAGGTTACCCGCATGGAGTCGGGCCCGCCTATTCCTTTTTCAGCCCGTCTCGGCGTGGTGGTTTACATCGCCATTGGCGGCGCCACACCAGAGCTGAGCGTGGCCGGCTCGGGCGTGCAGACCGTGAACGGCAAGCCCACACCCGTCCTGCAGATCCGCAACAGCGGCACGGCCCACGGCCGTGTCACCGGCTTCCTGAACGGCACTGATGCGTCCAATACCTCCCTGGAATTCTCGCCGGCCAACACCCCCATACTGCCCGGCGAGACGCGCACCATTCCACTGAGCGCCACTCGCCCGGGAGACCAGGACACGGCGGCGCAAATCCGCTATCCCGTCACGGTGCGCGGCAAGCTCGAATGGGGCAAAGGCCAAACACAAAGTATTGAGCAGCGCTTCGCCCCATGAAGCGACGAGCGCACACGCCGATCATCCCTTTTTCCTTGCCACTCAAGTGGTGGCGCTTCGGCCTTGCGGGACTTGGGGCCGGTTTTGCGACGGCTGCGGCCCTGGCCCAGGGAACGGCTCCGCCCGCCGAGGGCCAGCCTTATGTGGACCGCGTCATGGAGGGCCTGCCGGACCCTGACGGCGGACTTCAGCTGAAGGCCAGCGAATACAACGAAGCCGGCTGGCCGCGAAGCTGGCGTGTTGACTATTCCCTGTTCAAGCAGAACGGCGGCGGTGGCGACACCACATCCCGCGCGTTGGGCATAGGCGGCTTCCTGGACACACCGAACCACGGCGCACTGTCGATCAATGCCAACCTGGTCCAGCAGCAGTCGAATGCGCCGGGCAACCAGGCCCAAAACAGCGGCAGCACCTGGCGGATTGACCAGCGCGCCCTGCCGCTGGACGGCGGCTGGTTTGCCAACCACAACGCGGGCGACATCAATACCGTCAGCACCAGGCTCGCCCGCGGTACCGGGAGGGTGTCGGTGCCGGCCACGCCCATCCGGGGTGTTGGCGGACAGTGGTACCTGAACGACGCCGTAGACCTGAACGCAGCCGCGGGACGTACCGGCCTTTTTAGCGGGCTGGATGCCGTCGGGTTCCAGACCTCCGGCGGCAGCATCGGGTCTGCCGGTGCGCAATTTCGCCTTCCCACCGGTGACGCATTGGGGGCAGGAAGCCGCACTGACGCCGCATTCCAGCTGATCGACGGCAAAAACATTTCGGACGGCGCGGGCTTCGGCAACGCACTGAACACCCGCGCTTACTTTGCTGCGGCGTCCTGGGAAGGCGCAGCGCCGTGGGGCACGGGAGTGGCTACCGGCTATGGGTCGCCCAGCGATCGCGTCGGCGGCTTGCGCATGCAGGCCAACGTGGTACGCAGTGACAGCACGCAGGGCGGCGTCGCGACCGGCCTCTGGCTGGACGCCGCATGGCGAACCGAGCGCTGGCGCACCACAGCCGGTGTTTTTCGCTTTGAACCCAATTTGCGCTGGGGCACAACAGTTCTCGCCAGCGACCTGCAAGGCGTCTACTGGCAGGCCGACACCTCCACCCGGCAGTGGCAAGCCGGGTATGCGGTCGAGCTGAGCGACAGCGTGAGCCGCGCCGGCGCAGGCAGCAGTGCGTCGGGACGCAGTGCCTTCATCAACGTCAACGGCCGCTACCTGCTCGATTCGCGCAACTCGGTGGGCGCGGCCCTGAGCTTTCGCGCCATCACCAGCCCCGGCCAGTCGGCGCAGCTGTCCTGGAGCCGCGCCAGCGACTGGGGCCAGACACAATGGCGCGCCGATCTGGCCAATGCATCCGGCGTCCGGACAACCCGGCTCGGGGTAGACCAAAGCTGGCCGGTTGTCTTGCCGGCCACTTTCGGCACCTCGCTGGCATGGGAGCGGATGAGCGGCAATGTCAGCCCCACCACAGGCCTGATCTGGGGCATTCTCGGCACCCTGTCGCCGTGGTCGCAATGGTCGCTGGATGGGTCGGTGCGGGGTGCACGCCGCAGCGACGGCGGCGAGTCGGTCAATGCAAACGTTGGGGTGAGCTGGCAGCCTTATATCGGCTGGTCGCTCACCCTTCGGTATACCGAATCACGCGGGCAGGAACCGCTTCCGGCGCTGGTGGTCTCGGCCCTGACGGCAGCAACGCAGCAGGCCATTGCAACCACCCAGACCAACCGCAGCATCCAGCTGCTGCTGCGCTACGAAGACCGGGCCGGCACTTCCACGGCACCGCTGGGCGGCCTGCCCGGAACCGGCTCCGGCGGACTGACAGGCACGGTGTTTTTCGACGCAGACAGCAATGGCCGCAGGGAAGCCTCCGAAGGCGGCGTGCCTGGCGTCACCGTCATCCTTGACAGGCGCTATGTGACACGAACCGACAGCCAGGGCCGCTACGAGTTTCCCTACGTCGCGGCCGGAGAGCATTTGATCGAAGTTTCTCCGGACAACGTCCCGCTGCCCTGGAGCCCGGTTCTTCGCGATCCTGCGAAGACGGTCATCCTGGTACGCCAAACCAACTCGCTCGACTTCGCCGTGCAGCGCGAACGCTGAAAACACCGCCTCCCGCGCTCCACGGAGAGCCCACGTGAGCGGAGATACCTGGCTTCTATCCTCAGAACGTCTGGGTTCCGGGCAGCAGCAGTCCCCCGCAAACGCAAAAATTGACAAATCAATGGCCCCGTCCGGCCAAAATTTGATAAAACAATCAAAAACAAGCTGAAATTTGCTGAAAAACCAGATAAATCGGTAAATAAGTCACATATTTACTGTCATTAATATCTTGCATCACTTTTATCAATTTAGTTACTATGAGGGCGTACTTAATCATTTTCTGGTTCAGCCCCAATGTCCTCCTGCCGCACCTACCCAACGTCTTTCAGCCGCCTCATGGCGCTGTCGGCGCTGCTGGTGGCCATGTTCTGCGTAGCGCAGAGTTCACGTGCTGGCGAGATGCTGAGTGTTGACAAACCCCAGGCCAGCACGAAGCTGGATTTCGCCATCGTCATTCCGGCTGTGCTTCGTATCCTGGAAAACAGCCACCCGGCAGCCCTGTTCTCTGCCGACACAACGGGATCCCTCATTTCCGCCACGCAGCGCATGGTGCTGGTATCGACCCTGGGCAAGGGCTTCTGCATGGACTTGCAGCTCAACCAGGAACAGGTCGCCGGCTGGCAAATGAACGTCAGCGGCAGCGCGGGCACACGCGTCGAGGCGGCTGATGGCGGCTACCGGGTCTGCGCACTGCGTCCTGGCCGTTTTGAACTGGCCCTCCAACACGCCTTCAGCCTGAAGGAACGCAAACCCAACACAGACGCCCCGGCCGCCAACTTCAGCTGGCCCGTCAGTGTGAGCCTGGTCACCCCCTGACCAGATTGCGTAAAACCCCCGGCCGCCAGGAAGGCTAGCGGCCCAGCCATTGCACCAGCTGGCGCGTCACCTCGGGGCGGCCCAGCAATTCCATGTGGTTCATGCCCTGCGCCACCCACTGGTTTTCCGGCGCAAACGCCAGCGTGCGGGACGCCTCTTCATGCAGGCCCAGGGCACTTTCCAGCGACACCAGCCCATCACCCACCATCTTGCGCGCCAGTGCCTCCCTGACCGGGACCAGCGGGCCGCGGCCGGCTGACAGCGTGGTGGCGGCGACCGCATAACAATCCACGCCCGCGGGCAGGGGGACGACCTCCCGCACGTCGGGGCCACGCTCAAAACGCCCCGCCTGCCGCCAGTCGGCTTCCAGCACGTTGCCGTGGCGGAGGTCGGTGATGCCGGCACTGCGCACCTGGCCGATCCTGGCAAAGGGCCGCGTCACCAGGTTGCTGCCCAGCACGCCGTCGACCCAGCTGCCCAGCCGCTCCAGCGGCGCGCCGTGATGGGGTGTTCCCAAAAACACCATGGCCTTGAGCTGCTGCAGCCAGCTGTGGCCCGCCTGGGCTGCGTGGTGGCAGGCGCTGCGCGCAACCAGGCCGCCCATGCTGTGCACCAGCAGCGTCACGTCCTGCACCGGTTGCGGCCAGGCCTTGACCAGCTGCTGCAACAGGCCGGCAAATTGCTCGCCGTTGGCCGAGGTATGCAGCCCCGTGTTGTAGTGCAGGTACACCGGCGTGTAACCCAGCTCGCGCGCCAGTTGCCCCCCATGGCCCTGCGGCAGCGCGCTGTTGCCGCTCCATTGCAGGTCATTCATGCACAGCCCGTGAACCATCACCAGGATCTTTCCCGTCGCTTGCGGCAGCCGCGCGGCCAGCGCTTGCGGGTCCAGCGCCAGCGGCTGGCCTTCATGGCGCAAGCTCATGCGGATGGCCAGCGGATTGGCGGTGTCCAGCAGCAGGTCTCCCAGCACGCCGTTCAGGGCCGAAAGCATGGCCTCGCGCTGCGGTGAAGAAGCCTGCGCGCCGGCCAGCGGCACTGCCCGCGACAACACCGCATTGGCCGCCCCTCCTGCCAGCCGCGTGACACCCCTGATGCTGCCGTAGACCCAGCCCGTGATGCCGGAAGGCTTGACGCCGCTGCTTCCCGGCGCGCTGTCGACGAACCTTGAACCCAGCAGGCCAAACGGCGCGGCAACAGCCTTGTACACATTGCCCTGCACGGTTTCTGCCAGGCCTGTGACGCCCAGGGTGGCCTGCGTGGCAAGCTGGGCCAGCCCCTGGATGTCGGAAACATGTAGCCAGGTCGGCAACCTGAAAGACCCGGGTTTGGGGATGGTTGCCGTGGCGTCAAGCCGTTCTGGTGTGCTCATGGCGCGATTGTGGCGCCATAGGCGCCCATGCGCCAGCGGGTAGTGCCGTAGCGGCAGTTTTACAGATAAAAAGCGGTGTTAAGGCAAGCAGAGCGAGCGCAACCAGCTACCAATTTAATAGCAACAGGTTTCAGCAAACACCGTTAACAGAGGCTAGCCGTGCGACAGCAAAGTGCCGCATTGCAGCGTGCCGTTCTGTCTAGTGCAAGGTCGTTTGTTCCTGGCAATAATCAAACAGTCCTTCGAGCTCGCTGGATTTGTCGAACACCGCATCGGCCCCGAGTTCGGCGGCGCGCCTGCGGATTTCATCCGTCGCGTAGTTGCTCAAAACGACCACCTTCTGGTAAGGCTCGCGATTGCGGCAACCTGCGAGCACGCCCAGCCCGCTGCCTTCTTTCAGGAAAAGGTCCACGATGGCCAGATGCCACTCACCGTTGTGAAGCTTCAGCCAGCGGGTGGCCTCGGTCTGGGTGGCGCCGTGGCCCGTTACCTGGACAGCGGCAATCTCCTTGAGCGCCTCTATCAGGTTCTCAAGAACGATCTCGTTGTCTTCTACCAGGTAAGTAATAAGTGCCATACAACCCACTTTAGGCCGCGGCACACGGGAAACTGCCATCCGTTGGCGCACATCCGGGTAGGACAGGGGCACGCTCGGGTAAGCCCGAGCGTGCAGGCTAGAAGTGCTCGTGCGGCGCCAGGTAGCGCCATTGGCCGACCGGCAGGTGGCCCAGGTTGACATTGCCGATGCGCACGCGCTTCAGTCCGGTGACAAAGAGGCCCACCTGCTCGCACATGCGGCGAATCTGGCGTTTTTTACCTTCCTTGAGCACAAAACGCAGTTGCTCGGGGTTTTGCCATGACACCTGCGCGGGCTTGAGCGCCTGGCCGTCCAGGCTCAGGCCGTGGTTCAGCAAGGCCAGCTTTTCGCGCGGGAACAAGGCCTGCACGTTGGCGGTTTCGTCCCCTTTTTCAGTTCTGTAGCTGACACGCACCAAATACTCTTTTTCGATCTCCGAATCTTCACCGATGAGCTGGCGCGCCACACGGCCGTCCTGCGTCAGCACCAGCAACCCGATGGAGTCAATGTCCAGCCGCCCGGCCGGCGCCAGTCCGCGCAACTGCTCGTGGCCCCAGCGCATGCGGCTGTTGCATTCGCGCCAGCGGTTTTGCGGCTGCACCAGCACCACGGCCGGCTCATGCCCGTCTTCCGCCTGGCCACTGACATACCCCACCGGCTTGTTGATCAGGATGGTGACCTGCTGGCGCTGCTGCTGCTCGGCCTGGCGGTCAATCTCGATGCGTGCATCCACGGCCACCGGTTGCCCCATGACGGCCGGCGCACCGTTCACACGCACCCAGCCGCGGGCGATCCAGTCGTCAGCCTCGCGGCGCGAGCAAAGGCCCAGTTCGGCCATGCGTTTGTTCAGCCGCACGGTGGCGGCCGGTGCGCCTGGTGCAGCCGCTGCTGGCGCGGCTTTCTGGATTCGTACGGCGCCGCCGACAGGCCTCGGGCCGGGTTTGAGAGGTTCAGTCATTTGCTATCTATTTTATAGCTGCTCGCGCAGGTTATTCGTGGGCTACAGGCGTATTTGGCACTTAAATGCCGCCTGGTACGGCCCTCAGGCTACCCAAAGGCGGTATCCCACAGCCGTTTCCGTGAGCAGGTGTTTGGGCTGCGCCGGATCGGCCTCGAGCTTCTGGCGCAGGTGGCCCATGTAAATGCGCAGGTAGTGATTCTGCCCGGCATGGGCGGGACCCCACACCTCGCGCAACAGCTGGCGATGCGTCAGCACCCGCCCGGCGTTGGTCATCAACACGGTGAGCAGGCGGTATTCGATCGGCGTGAGATGCACCTCCACACCGCCGCGGCGCACCAGCCGCGCCTGGCGGTCCACCACCACATCGCCAAAGGTAAAAAGCGGCTCGTCAGGCGTTCCGTCAGCGCTGGCAGCGCGCGGGCGGCGCAGGTTGGCACGCACCCGGGCCAGCAGTTCGCCCACACCGAAGGGCTTGGTCAGGTAGTCGTCGGCGCCGGCGTCCAGCGCGGCGATTTTGTCGGCCTCGTCGGCGCGCGCCGACAGCACCACAATCGGCACGGCCGACCAGCCGCGCACGTCGCGAATCACCTCCAGCCCGTCGCCGTCGGGCAAGCCAAGGTCCAACACCAGCAGGTCGGGCTTGCGCGTGCCGGCCTCGGTCAACCCGCGCTTGCCGGTGTCCGCCTCGAACACCTGCCAGCCTTCGGCCTCCAGCGCTGCGCGCACAAAGCGGCGTATCTGCGGCTCGTCTTCAATCACAACGGCAACGGGTGTGGGGTGGGACATGGGCAAAGAGGAAGAAAGGTCAGGCGGTTTCGGGCAGGCCCTGCGGCGGCGGGCGGCGCGGCAGGGTGATGGTGAATTCTGCACCACCGCCCGGCGCATTGGCGGCTGTGATCTGCCCGCGGTGCGCCTGCACCACCGCCTGGCAGATGGCCAGGCCCAGCCCCACGCCCGGCGTGGCCGATTCGGTCTCGCCGCGCGTGAACTTCTCGAACAGCTCGTGCTCGCGGCCCTTGAGGGTGGCGGGCAGGCCGGGCCCGTGGTCACGCACCGCCAGCATCAGCGCCTGCTCCGTCGCCTCTGCGCTGATTTCTATAGGCGACCGCCCGTACTTGGCGGCGTTTTCCAGCAGGTTGACGAGCACGCGCTCCATCAGCACCGCGTCAAATTCGACCAGCGGCAGATCGGCGGGTAGCGCAGCCGTGACAGCCTTGCCGGCCAGCGCGTGCTGCGCCTGGCGGATCGCCGAACCGACAATTTCCTCGACAGACTGCCATTCGCTCCTCAGGTTAACGGCACCGCTTTGCAGCCGCGCCATGTCCAGCAGGTTGTTGACCAGCGCGCTCAGGTGGCGCGCTTCGCCGGCGATGGCGCGCGCCGCCTGCGACTGTTCGCTACTCAGTGGCGGCGCCGTGCGCTGCAGGGAGTCGGCCAGGCCGATCAACGCGGTCAACGGCGTGCGCACGTCGTGCGAAATCGCCGCGAGCAGCATGTTGCGCAATTTCTCGGACTCCATCTGCACCACCGCCTGCTGGGCCACCTCCACATAGTGCACGCGCTCCTGCGCGATGGCGATCTGCCGCGCCAGGGTTTCGAGCTGCTGCATCTGCTCGGGAATCAGCAGCCAGCGCGCCTGCGCAGGCTTGAGCGCCAGCACGCCGCGCACGCGCATCGGCGCCTTGAGCGGGATGTAATGCCATGCCTGGGCCGATAAGGTAGCGGTGGCCAACCCCGCCGGCTGTTCGTTGCGAAACACCCAGTCGGCCACACTGGCATCAAAATCCGCTGGTGGCTTCTCTGGCGGCACCAACTGGTCGTGGCTGTCGGTCACCATCACCAGCGCCTGTCCGCCGAAGTTGCGCTGCGCGGCCGCCTCGCCGAGTTCCATGACCTGCTCACTCAGCAGCGCCGCCGACAGGTCGCGCGTGAGCTCGAACAGCGATTGCGCGCGGCGCTCGCGGCTGGCCGCAATGCGCGCCTGAAAACGCAGGCCCGCCGTGAGCTGCCCCGTCAGCAGGCCCACCACCAGCATGACGGTAAATGTCAGCAGGTACTGCACGTCGCTGACGGCAAACGACAGGCGCGGCGCCACGAAGAAAAAGTCAAACGCGGCCACGTTGAGGAAAGCCGCCAGCGCCGCCGGTCCACGCCCGAACTTCAGCGCCACCAGCACCGTGCAGAGCAGAAACAGCATCACGATGTTGGCGAGGTCAAAAAAACTGAGCAAGGGCAAAGCCAGCACGGTGACGGCTGCGCTGCCGGCCGCAGCCCATGCGTATCGCGGCAGGCTCTCCTGCCAGGCCGCGGCAGCATCATCGTCCGCAGAACGCTGCACGGCGCGCGTCAGCCGCCGGGCACTGTCGGCGTGACCCACCTCCACGATGTCCAGTGTGGGCGCCAGCGTCGCCAGCCGGCGCGTCATGGTGGAGCCGGCCCACAGCGCGCGCCAGCCCGGCAGCTGCGGGCGCCCCACCACCAGCGTGGCGCAATTGAGTTGCTGCGCCTGCGCTACCAGTTCGGCTGCGGGATCGCTGCCGGTCAGTACCGCCGTGGCCGCGCCCAGTTCTTCGGCCAGCTGAATGACGGCCAGGATGCGGTCGCGCCTGGCGACCTCCAGCAGCTGCAGGCGCGGCGTTTCCACATACGCTGCGTGCCAGCGCACATTGAGCTGGCCGGCCAGGCGCGCCGCCGTGCGCACGGTCTGCTCAGCCCCTTCGCGCGGGCCTATGCAGGCGAGGATGGCGCCCTCGGTGTTCCAGACCGGTGCTATGGATTTCTCGACGCGGTAGCTGCGCACGTCGTCTTCCACATGCTCGGCCGTGCGCCGCAATGCAATCTCGCGCAGCGCGATCAAGTTGCCCTTGCGGAAAAAGTTCTGCGCCGCGCGCTCGGCCTGCTGCGGCAGGTAGACCTTGCCGGCCTTCAGCCGCGCCATCAGCTCGTCGGGCGTGACGTCGACCAGGATGATTTCATCGGCGCCGTCCAGTACCGTGTCCGGGACTGTTTCATGCACGCGTATGCCGGTGATGGCGCCCACCGTGCCGTTGAGGCTTTCCAGGTGCTGCACATTGACCGCTGACCAGACGTCGATGCCGGCTTCCAGCAGCTCCTGCACATCCTGCCAGCGCTTGGCATGGCGCGAGCCCTCCACATTGCTGTGGGCGAGCTCGTCGACCAGCAGAAGTGCCGGCTTGCGCGCCAGCGCCGCGTCCAGGTCGAACTCTTTCAACCTGTGCCCGCGATAGGCTACCTCCTGCAAGGGCAGTTGCTCAAGCCCGGTCAGCAGTTCCATGGTTTCACTGCGGCCATGGGTTTCGACCACACCGACCAATACATCCCGCCCGGCCTTACGCTCGCGCTGCGCGGCGCTGAGCATGGCGTAGGTCTTGCCCACGCCGGCACTGGCACCGAAGTAGATGCGCAAACGTCCCCGGCGCGCTTTTTCCTCCTCGCCGCGCAGACGGTCAAGGAGTTCGTCGGGGTCAGGGCGGGAGTCGGAAAAACTGGCCATGCCGTTGCGCTATTCCTGGGTGATTCAAAAGTTTCAAAGATCGCCTCGCAAAGGGTAACACCGGGTGTGTTTTTCCTGTTCGCCTGACTCGCCATCTTTTGGCATGCCGGACTCCTGCCTTTCACTACGGCCCGCGATCCACCAGGCCACCGCCAGCGGCACGCCAAAGGCGGCCAGCGCACACAAGACCCGCAGAAGATCAGAGTTCATGGAAATTTCTCTTAACGAAGCGCTTCCAGCGCGAGGTTGAGTTGCAGCACATTCACCTGGGCCTCGCCCAGAAAGCCCAGCAAGGGCTGCTCTGTGTGCTGCCCGACCAGGGCCTGAACCTTCTCAGGCGCCAGGCCGCGTGCTTTAGCCACACGAGCCACCTGGTAGCGCGCCGCAGCCGGGCTGATGTGCGGGTCCAGCCCGCTGGCAGACGCCGTGACCAGGTCCACCGGCACCTGGGCCGTGTTGCCCGGATCGGCCGCTTTCAGCGCTTCGACACGGCCCTTGACCGCGTCGACCAGCGCAGGATTCAGCGGGCCCTGGTTGGAGCCGCTGGAAGCCGATGCGTTGTAAGGCATGGGCCCCGTGGCCGATGGGCGACCCCAGAAGTTTTTGGGATCGCTGAAGTTTTGCCCGATCAGCGAAGAGCCGACAACCTTGCCGTCACGCTGGATCAGGCTGCCGCCGGCCTGCGCCGGAAACAACGATTGCGCGGCGCCGGTCACCACCAGGGGATAAGCCACGCCGGTGACCAGGGTCAGCACGGTGAACATCACAATTGCGGGGCGAAGAATATTTGTCATGAGGATTCCTTGATATGCAGGTGTTCAGGCGAGGTTCATTGCTACCAGCAGCAAGTCAATCGCCTTGATTCCGATAAAGGGCACGATGAGACCGCCCAGGCCGTAAATAAGCAGGTTGCGGCGCAGCAGCGTAGCGGCGCCCACAGCGCGGTATTTCACACCTTTGAGCGCGAGCGGGATCAGGAACATGATGATCAGGGCGTTGAAAATCACCGCCGACAAAATCGCCGACGACGGACTGCCCAGACGCATCACATTGAGCGCGGCTAGCTGCGGGTAGGTGGTCACAAAGATCGCCGGAATGATGGCGAAGTACTTGGCCACGTCGTTGGCTATTGAAAACGTGGTGAGCGAGCCGCGCGTCATCAGCAAGGCCTTGCCGGTTTCCACAATCTCCAGCAGCTTGGTGGGGTTGGAGTCGAGGTCCACCATGTTGCCGGCCTCCTTGGCAGCCTGGGTGCCGCTGTTCATGGCCACCGCCACGTCGGCCTGGGCCAGGGCCGGCGCGTCATTGGTGCCGTCGCCCGTCATCGCCACCAGCCGGCCTTCGGCCTGGTACTCGCGTATCAGCTTGAGCTTGTCTTCCGGCGTGGCCTCGGCCAGGAAGTCGTCAACACCCGCCTCGGCGGCGATGGCGGCGGCCGTGAGCTTGTTGTCGCCGGTGATCATCACCGTTTTGATGCCCATGCGGCGCAGCTCGCCGAAGCGTTCCTTGATGCCGGCCTTGACAATGTCTTTGAGCTCCACGATGCCCAGCACCGTGCTGCCGTCGGCCACAGCCAGCGGCGTGCTGCCGCGGCGCGACACTTCGTCGGAGGCGCGCAGCACCTCGGCCGGCACGCTGCCGCCCAGTGCTTCCACATGCTTGCGAATCGCATCGACCGCGCCCTTGCGCAGTTGCCGCTTGCTTCCATCGGGGTTCAAGGTATCCATTCCGCTCATGCGGGTTTGCGCAGTAAAGGGAACCTCGGTCACGGCCTGCATGGCCGGCTGGCTGACGGCCAGCTTCAGGGCCAACGCCACGATGCTGCGGCCCTCCGGTGTTTCATCGGCATAGGAGGCCTGCATGGCGCAGGTGGCGAGCGCTTTTTCAGACACACCGGGCGCGGGCAAAAAACTCGAAGCCTGGCGGTTGCCGTGGGTGATGGTGCCGGTCTTGTCCAGCAGCAGCACATCCACGTCGCCGGCAGCCTCGACCGCGCGGCCCGAAGTGGCGATGACATTGGCCTGCATCATGCGGCTCATGCCGGCCACACCCACGGCCGACAGCAGGCCGCCAATCGTGGTCGGGATCAGGCAGACCAGCAGCGCCACCAGCGCGGTGATGCTCACCACCTTGCCCGCCCCCACCGCACCCACGCTGAACACGGAGAACGGCAGCAACGTGACCGTGACCACCAGGAAAACAATGGTCAGCGCCACCAGCAAAATCGTGAGTGCGATTTCATTGGGCGTCTTCTGGCGCTTGGCGCCTTCAACCATGCTGATCATGCGGTCCAGGAAGGACTCGCCGGGATTGACGGTGATGCGCACCACCAGCCAGTCTGACAGCACGCGCGTGCCGCCGGTCACGGCGGAGAAGTCGCCGCCCGACTCGCGCACCACCGGGGCCGATTCGCCGGTGATGGCGCTTTCGTCGACCGAGGCCACGCCTTCAATCACTTCTCCGTCCAGCGGAATCATGTCGCCGGCATCGACCAGCACCACGTCCCCTTTCCGGAGATTTTCAGCTTCTTGCGGCAGGAACGTGGCGCCATGCCGGGGTTCCTTGAGCTTCTTGGCCCAGGTGCTTTTTTTCAGGCTCCGCAGCGACGCCGCTTGCGCCTTGCTACGGCCCTCGGCCAGCGCTTCGGCGAAGTTGGCGAACAGCACGGTGAACCACAGCCAGACGGCCACGGCAAAGATGAATCCGGCCGGTGCTTCGCCCTGGCCTTGCAGGGCTTGCAGGCCCAGCAAGGTCGTGAGAATGCTGCCGATGTAGACGACAAACATGACCGGGTTACGCCACTGCACACGCGGGCTCAGCTTGGTGAATGAAGCCACGATGGCCGGCTTGAGCAGCGCGGGATCCAGCAGCACTAAAGTTTTTTTGGTACTCATATGGGTTTCTCTTTGAGCCTCGCGGTTATTGGCCTGGCCACAGCATCAGGTGCTCGACCACCGGGCCCAGCGCCAGGGCTGGCACGTAATTGAGCAAGCCCACCAGCAGCACGGTGCCTATCAACAGCGCCACGAACAGCGGGCCGTGCGTGGGCATGGTGCCGGCCGTGACCGGCAGGCGCTTCTTGGCGGCCAGCGCACCGGCAATAGCCAGCACCGGAACAATGAAGCCGAAGCGGCCCAGCCACATGACGATGCCCAGCAGCGTGTTGTAGAACGGCGTGTTGGCCGACAGCCCCGCGAAGGCGCTGCCATTGTTGTTGCCGGCCGAGCTCAGCGCGTAAAGGATTTCAGAAAAACCGTGTGCACCGGGGTTGGCAATGCCCGCCTTGCCTGCGCCGGCCAATACGGCGATGGCGGTGCCGGCCAGCACCAGGACAGGCGTGACCAGGATGGCGATTGAGGTCAGCTTCATCTCATGCGCCTCGATCTTCTTGCCCAGGTATTCCGGCGTGCGGCCAATCATGAGGCCGGCGATGAACACCGCCAGGATGGCGAAGATCAGCATGCCATAAAGGCCCGTGCCGACGCCGCCGAACACCACTTCGCCCAGCTGCATCATCACCACGGGCACCATGCCGCCCAGCGGTGTGAAGGAATCATGCATGGCGTTGACTGCGCCACAAGAAGCCGCCGTCGTGATGACCGCAAACAGGCTGGAGGCATTGATGCCGAAGCGGGTTTCCTTGCCTTCCATATTGCCGCCGGCCTGCAGCGCGCTGGCCGTCTGGTCCACATCCAAAGGCGGGAGCAACGGGTTGCCGGCCTGCTCGGCGGGCGTGATGGCCACGACCGCGATCACAAACATCACCGTCATGGCGGCGAGCACGGCCCAGCCCTGGCGCTGGTCGCCCACCGCGCGGCCGAAGGCGAAGCACAGCGCCGCCGGAATCAGGAAGATGGACAGCATCTGAAAGAAATTACTCAGCGCCGTCGGGTTTTCGTAAGGGTGGGCTGAGTTGGCGTTGAAGAAACCGCCGCCGTTGGTGCCCAGCATCTTGATGGCTTCCTGAGACGCGACCGGGCCCATGGCCAGGGTCTGATTGTCGGATTTGGCATCCTCCATCACGGGATTGCCCTTGTCGTCTTTCAGCGCCTGGCCATCAGGGCCGTTTTTCGGCTGCTGATAGCTGGTCACTTCCAGTGTGCTCACGTCTTTGTAGGCATCAAAGTTCTGGATGACGCCCTGCCCCACAAGAAAGACGGCAAACACCAGCGACAACGGCAGCAGCAGCCAGGCCGTGATGCGCGTGATGTCCACCCAGAAGTTGCCGATGGCGCGGGTCGCGCGCGCGGCAAAACCGCGGAACAACGCAAACACCACGGCGATACCGGTGGCTGCGGAGAAGAAATTCTGCACAGCCAACACCAACATCTGCGTGAGGTAGCTCATGGTGGACTCGCCGGCATAGCCTTGCCAGTTGGTATTGGAAACAAAGCTGACGGCGGTGTTGAAGGCCGAGTCGGGCGTCACCGCGGCCATGCCGGCAGGGTTGAGCGGCAACCAGACCTGCAGGCGCTGCAGGGCATAGACAGCCAGCACGCCGAGCGCGTTGAAGGCCAGCAAGGCCAACGCGTACTGCGACCATTTCATGTTGGTATCGGCCGATGTACCGGCGAGGCGATACAGCGGCGCTTCCGCCTTATGCATCCAGTTGGGGAGGCTACCGGAATACAGGCGGGCCAGCCAGATACCCAGCGGCCAGGCCGTGACCAGCAGCGCACCGAGGAAGAGGGCGAGGAGCCCCCATGACACGTTGCTCATCAAAACTCCTCGGCGCAGATCAGCGCATAGACGAGGTAAGTGAGCAGCAGGACAGCACAGACGCCGCCGAAGCCGTACAAAACGTCGAGGCTGATCATGAACGGCCTCCTTCGGATTTTTCAAGCTTCTGGAAGCCCCAGACCAGCAAGACCATCACACCCCAGAGGGCGGCGGCGCCAAGAATAAACGCGAGATCCATGACTTTCTCCAACAACAAACGATGGAAGAAGTTTCGGATCCGACGTGTAAAAACGGGGATGAAAGACCGGTAGCCGGTATAAAGAAAGCGTAAAAATTAGGGGTTTAAACCCTGTTCAAGCCGATGCGTGAGACCGCATCACCACGCGCAGGTGCAGCGCGCGCAGGGCGTCAATGTCGTCCAGCAGGGACGAGGCCAAAGGCAGCAAGGGATCACCCTGATCGCCCGCTTCCTCCAACAGCAAGACCAGACGCGCGGCTTTGGCATGGAGCGCCTCCATAGCCTGCGAAACCTCGCTGTGGTTTTCCATCGCACCGGCGTGGCTATCGCATCGCGCTGCGGGTGACCATGTAAACGCCTATCAGCAGCAGACCGGTGAAAAACAGGCGCCTGAAACCCTTCTCGCCCACTCGCCCGCGCAGCTTCTGGCCGACGACCATGCCCAACAAGGCAGCGGGCAATGGCAGCAGCAAACTCCAGCCACCCGGCATACTGCCCATGGCAAAAGAGCCCTCCATCACCAGGCGCAGAAAAAGTGCGACAGTAGAAACGGTAAAAGACAGGCCAAGCGCCTGCACCAGCTCGTCTTTCTTGAGCGATAAGGCCTGCAGGTAAGGCACGGCCGGAAAGACAAACACGCCGGTGGCCGAGGTGATGGCGCCGGTCGCCAGGCCGGCAGCGAAGGAAGAAACCCGCTCGCCGCGCGGCGTGACCACCAGCGGCAGCGCGCACAGCCCCAGCAGCGCATAAATGATCAGCGCGGCGCCCAGACCTGCCGAGGCGAGGTCCGCATCAAGGGTGACCAGGCTGACCGGTGCCCACAACGTTCCGGCGATCACGCCAGCCTGCAGCGGCCACAGGCGCCGCAACAGGCTTGCCAGCGCGGCGCCGTCCCACATCTGCCAGGCATTCGTCAGCAACGAAGGCAGGATCAGGATGACGGCTGCCTGCGCAGGCGGCATCACGCCGGCCAGCAAGCCCATGGAGAGCGTCGGCAACCCCAGGCCCACCACGCCCTTGACGAGGCCGGCCAGCAGGAATACGCCGGCGACGGCGGCCATCAAGAGGGTGTCGTTCCCTGCGCTCACGAAGTTGTTCATCGAGTTCATGCGCCGATTCTGCGCAGCGGCGCGCTGGCGCTCAAGCGGTAATATCCGTTTACAGCCTTCGCCGTTGCCGAAGGCTAAAACGCCTGCAGCCCATGCCCGCCACTCTTCGCTTTGACCTCATCGACCTTCGGCTGTTTCTGCACACCGTTGATACAGGGAGCATCACGGCGGGCAGCAAGCTCTCGCACCTGGCGCTCGCCTCGGCCAGCGCACGCATACGCGGCATGGAAGACGCCCTGGGTGTCCCGCTGCTGGAGCGCCTGCGCGCCGGCGTGAAGCCGACCAAGGCCGGCCTGGCCGTGGCCCACCATGCGCGGCTGATGCTGCAGCAGCTTGAGCGCATGCACGGCGAGATCGGCGACTATGCCGGCGGGCTGGCCGGCAAGGTGCGTTTGCTGTCGAACACCGCCGCCATCACCGACTACCTGCCACAAGCACTCGCGGATTTCCTCAACACCCATCCGGCCATCGACGTTGACCTGGAGGAGCGCCCCAGCCACCTGATCGTGTCGCAGCTGCTGGCCCAGACGGCCGACCTCGGCATCGTGGCCGACTCCGCCGACGTCTCCAGCCTTGAATCCAAACCTTTCCGGCACGACCAGCTGGTGCTGGTGGTCCCGCCCGGCAGCGGATTCGGCCGCCAGCGCCAGATTCTGTTTGAGCAAGCCCTGACCCACGACTTCGTCGGCCTGGGAGAAGACAGCGCGCTGCAACAGCACCTGAACCTGCAGGCCGTACGCCTGGGGCTGCGCATGCGCACCCGCATACGGCTTCGCAGCTTTGAGGCGGTCTGCCGCATGGTGGAGGCCGGGGTCGGCGTGGCCGTGGTGCCGGCCATCGCGGCCGAACGCCATGCGGAGGCAGGCAAGCTGCGCATCCTCAAGCTGACCGACACCTGGGCCGACCGGCAGTTGCTGATCTGCGCGCGCCGCTTTGACCAGCTGTCGCTGCCGGCGCTGAGACTGGTCGAGTCCCTGTGCGCGCCTGCCGCCCCGCCGGAGCGCCCACACACGCACAAAACTCCCAAACGATAAAGTCATGCCCATGCAAACCCCTGACCCCACAGACCTGCTGGCCAGATCCTGGCGGCTTTGCGCTGATGCCCTTGCCGTCCGGCCAATCGGGCGGGCGGTGTTCGACGAACTGGTGGCGCGCTACTCAGAGCTGCACCGCAAGTACCACACCGTGCAGCACCTCAGGGAATGCCTCTCGCATTTCGAGGCCGCCCGCGACCTGGCCGAACAGCCCGCAGAGGTCGAGATGGCGCTCTGGTTCCATGATGCGATTTACGACACGCAACGCCACGACAACGAGGAAGAAAGCGCCGACTGGGCTCGCGAGGTGCTGCTGGCGCATGGCACCGCTGAAGCCGCCGCGCAGCGCGTTCACGACCTGGTCATGGCCACCCGCCATACGGCGCTGCCGGCCTCGGCTGACGAACAGTTGCTGGTCGATATCGACCTGTCCATCCTGGGCGCCGGCGCGGAGAGGTTTGCCGAATACGAGCAGCAGATCCGGGACGAATACGCTTTTGTGCCCGCGGCCCTGTTCCGGCAAAAACGGGGCGAGATCCTTCAGGGCTTTCTGGACCGGCCTGTGATCTACAGCACGGCGCATTTCCACGAAACACTGGAAGCACGTGCACGCGAGAACCTGTGCAGGGCGATTGCCGGCACGACTTCGGCAACCACCCCTTCAGCACCATGAACATCTGCCCCCATTGCCACCAGGCCGGAATCAAAACCTGGGAAAAACGTCTCTCCAGCCGAGGCAACCCCGCCACCTGCACCTTGTGCGGAGGGCTCTCGCATGTTCTGGCCAGCGCTGCGGGCGGCACATTTGTCCTCACATCCGTCCTGTTGGTGATTGCCGTCCTTGCCGGCTTCTTGACCAACTCATGGCTGGCCGGGTTGTCGGGTGCACTGCTGGCGGCGGCCTACAACCTGTGGGCATGGCAACGCGAAGTGCTTTGGCCAATCCTCAAGGAAAACGCCCAGGCTGCAAACCGCGCCAATTGGGTGGTCGAAGCGGTTTCCATCTTTATTTTGTTTCTTTCCTGAGGACGGCGGCTGTACTGGTCACACCAAGCGCTCCTGATTTCATAGCTGCTTGCGCCCGTTCTGATTGGTCTGCAGGCACTTTTGGCACCTGAAAAGCGCCCCAAACCGCACCCCAAACGCCCAAAATGGCTCCCCGGGCAGTTCAAGCCACCGAACACGTTTGCTACTAATTCAATAGCTGCTTGCGCTCGCCACCATTGGCCTGCAGCCCTTATTTGCTTGAAAAAACACTGGACCGCAGGGCGCCCAGGTCCAGCACGCGCAGGCCGCCGTATTCGATGCGGATGAGCCCCTGGGCCTGCAAGGCGTTGAGCGCCTCGTTCACGCGCTGGCGTGACAGGCCCACCAGGTAAGCCAGTTCCTGCTGCGTGATGCGCAGGATTTCGCCCACGCCCGGATACAGCACCGGGTTGAACAGCGAGGCCAGGCTGCGTGCCACGCGGATGTCGGGGTTGTTCATGCGGTCGATTTCGCGCGCGGCGATGAACTGGCCGAGCCGCTCGTTGAGCTGGTTCATCACAAAGCGGTTAAAGCCGATGGAGTGGTCCAGCAGCCAGTGGAAGGTTTCCACGGGCAAACCCGCCACCACGCTTTTGCGCAGCGCCTGGATGTTGTAGCGGTAGGGCTCGCGCTTGAGCGCCGTGCCTTCGCCGAACCAGCCGCCGGGCGGCACGCCGGTGAACGTCATGGTCATGCCCTGCTCGTTGTCGCTGCTCATCTTGAGCAGGCCTTCGACCACGCCAAACCAGTAGGTCACCGGCTTGCCGACACGGCACACATAGTCGCCCGGCGCGGCGTCGCCCACCTGCAGCCCGGCTAACGCACGTGCTCTTTCTTCAGGCTGCAGCAAGGGCAGCCAGGGAATGCCGCGCAGCTCGTCGGGCGTGGGGTTCCTGCGGCGCTGGTGAAGAGGCGGTTCAGTGGACATGGCTCACAACATTCGGGTGAAAGTCAGTGAAAGGTCAGGGAAAGTCCGGGGCGGGCGCAACCCTTGGATTGTCGTCGGATAGACATTTCATTGCCAATCCAAAGCATAGCATCGGCCCCGCTGAGACAGCAAATCAACAAGCCGATAACGACAGCCAGGAGACCCGCCATGACCGACAACCGCACACGCCCATCGCCCGATTTATTCCCCGCACACGCCGCCCGGCCGCACACACAGCTGACACGCCGCCGCATGCTGGGCGCGCTTGCCGCCGTACCCGCCGCGCTCTACGGAACGGCGCACGCGCAAGACACCGGCCCGGTGCGCATCGCGCAATCCATCGCGTTGAGCGGGCCGCTGGGCGAACTGGGCCAGGCCATGCACCAGGGCGCCAAAGCGTGCTTTGCCAGCATTAATGCCAAGGGTGGCGTCAATGGCAGGCCGATAGAACTCACAGTGGCCGACGACGGCTACGACGTCAAACGCGCGCTGACCAATGTGAAAGGCTTCATCGACGACAAAAGCAATTTCGCGCTCTTCAATTGCATGGGGACACCCATGATCGAGGCCATGCTGCCGCAGGTGATCGAGTCGGGCATGCCTTTCTTCGCACCGTTTTCCGGTGCGCTGTCGGCGCGCCCCGCCAACGCGCGCAACGTGTTCAACATCCGTGCAAGTTACGCCGACGAAGCCGAGCAGCTGGTGCAGCACCTGGCAACCATCGGCATCCGGCGCATCGCGATCGTCTACCAGAACAACTCCTTCGGCAAAGAAGTGTTCGACGCCACCCAGCGCTCCATGACCAAACACAAGCTGGAAGCGACCGCGATTGTCACGGTGGAAAACAACTCCTCGGATACCGGCCCGGCAGCGGTAAAAATTGCGGGCTCCAACCCGGAAGCCGTGCTGGTGGGCCTGGCCGGCAAGCCGACCATCGACTTCGTGAAAGCAATACGCGTGCAGCGCAAGGGACTGCCTCTCTATGCACTATCCATCATGGGCGCGGCCGCCACACTCAAAGCCATGGGTGACGACGCCACCGGCATTGCCGTGTCTCAAGTCGTGCCCTTGCCGGGCAATACCGTGGTGCCCATGGTGCGCGAATTCCAGCAGGCGTGGAAGGCCGCGGGCGTGGCGCTGGAGCCTTCACACCTGGCGCTGGAGGGTTACATCAATGCCCGCGTATTTGCCGAGGCGCTGCGGCGTGCGGGCAAAAACCCGACACGCGCCGGCTTCATCGACGGCACCTGGAATTTGAAGCGCTATGACCTGGGCGGCTTTGAAGTGAGCTTCAGCGACTCGGCCCGCAATGCCTCGCGCTTTGTGGAGCTCACCATGGTTTCGCGCGACGGGCGCTTTATCCGATAAACCGCGCCGACCCCGGGCACACCCCAGTAGGACTTACCCGGAAATTGTCGTCGCAATGACACCATAGCGTCAAAGCTGGTCCTACTATTCATCCCATATCAGCGGTTTTCCTCGAAGAAGGCCGCAACAAAACGGAGACAAGAAAGCGAATGCAGACCACGTTCCCAAGATTGCTGCTCAAACACGCAGCCGAGCGCCCGGGCGCCGCCGCCATGCGCGAAAAAGAGTACGGCATCTGGCAAGCGCACAGCTGGGCCGGTATGGCGCAGCTGGTGGAGCGCATCGCCTGCGGCCTGCATGAAGCCGGCCTGCAGCGCGGCGAGCACATGGTGATCATCGGCGCCAACCGCCCGCGCCTGTACGCCACCATGCTGGCCGCGCAGTCGCTGGGCGCCATTCCCATTCCGCTTTACCAGGACGCCGTGGGCGCCGAGTGCGTCTATCCCATCAACAACGCCGACGTGCGCTTTGCCTTGGTCGAAGACCAGGAGCAGGTGGACAAGCTGCTGGAGATTCGCACCCAGTGCCCACAGCTGGCGCAGATTATTTATGACGACCCGCGCGGCCTGCGCAACTATGCCGAAGACGGCCTGCAGTCGCTTGACGCATTGCTGGAAAAAGGCGGGGCCTTTGCCGCAAAGCAACCCAGCTTCTTCAAGGTTGAAGTCGAAAAGGCCGGGCCGCACGACGTGGCCGCGATGTTTTTCACCTCGGGCACCACGGGCAACCCCAAGGGCGTGGTCCACACCCACAACACCCTGCTGGACCGCGCCAGGGCCGGCGCCGATTTCGACAAACTCACCTCCGGCGAGGAAGTGCTGGCGTACTTGCCACCCGCGTGGGTCGGCCAGAACATCTTCAGCTATGCGCAGTGGCTGGCCTGCGGCTATGTGGTGAATTGCCCCGAGAGCGCGAGCACCGTGACGATTGACCTGAAAGAAGTCGGCCCCACCTATTACTTTGCGCCACCGCGGATTTTCGAGAGCCTGCTGACCACCGTGATGATTCGCATGGAAGACGCGGGCCGCATCAAGCGCGGCATGTTCAACTATTTCATGGGCGTGGCCAAACGCGCCGGCCCCGCATTGATGGACGGGAAGCCGGTGGGCGGGCTTGACCGCCTGCTGTATGCGCTGGGCAGCGTGATGGTCTATGGCCCGCTGCGCAATACGCTGGGCTTTTCGCGCGTGCGTGTGGCCTACACCGCAGGCGAGGCTATTGGCCCGGACCTCTTTACGTTCTACCGCTCCATCGGCATCAATCTGAAGCAGCTGTACGGCTCGACCGAGACCGCCGTGTTTGTGTGCCTGCAGCCGGACAACGAGGCGCGTGCCGATACGGTAGGGGTGCCGATCAGCGGCGTGCAAATCAAGGTGGCCGACAACGGGGAAATCCTGGTCAAGTCCGCCGGCCTGCTCAAGGAATACTACAAAAACCCCACGGCGACGGCCGAGGTGCTGAGCGCCGACGGCTGGTATCACACCAGCGACGCGGGCTTTATCGACGCCAGCGGCCACCTCAAGATCATCGACCGCGTGAAAGACGTGGGCCGCATCAAGGGCGGCGCCAACGACGGCGCCATGTTCGCGCCCAAGTATGTGGAGAACAAGCTCAAATTCTTCCCGCATATCAAGGAAGTCGTGGCCTACGGTGATGGCCGCGAAAAAGTCTGCGTGATGATCAACATCGACTTCGACGCCGTGGGCAACTGGGCCGAGCGCCGCAACCTGCCCTACGCCGGCTATACCGACCTGGCGCAAAAGCCCGAGGTCTACCAGCTCATCAAGGAATGTGTCGAAAAAGTCAACGCCGACCTCAGCGTGGATGCGCTGCTGGCCGGCTCACAGGTCAGCCGCTTCCTGGTGCTGCACAAGGAGCTGGACGCAGATGACGGTGAGCTCACACGGACGAACAAGGTGCGGCGCGGCTTTATCGCCGAGAAATACCAGCCGCTGATCGATGCGCTTTATGGCGGCAAGACCGAACAGTTCATTGAAACCGTCGTCAAATTTGAAGACGGTCGATCAGGCAGTGTCAGTGCGACGCTGAAGATCAGTGATACCCAGACTTTTGCGCCAGTAAAGGCAGCAGCATGAACAACAAGCGACAGCAAGTCCCCCAGATACCAGCTCGAGCCGCGGAACCGGCTTTGCCGGGCCGCAGGCGGGCGGCCCCCTCGGGGGGCAGCGCAGTACACGCAGTGACAAGCGTGGGGGCAGCATGACAAAAAAAATCGGCGATGTCATCCTCGACGTCAACAACATCAGCCTCAGTTTTGGCGGCGTGAAAGCGCTGTCCGATATTTCCTTCAATGTGAAAGAGCATGAAATCCGCGCCATCATCGGACCCAACGGCGCCGGCAAAAGCTCCATGCTCAACTGCATCAACGGCGTCTATGCGCCGCAGCAGGGCTCCATCACCTTTCGCGGCCAGACCTTCAAGCACATGAACAGCCACCAGGTGGCGGTCATGGGCGTGGCGCGCACCTTCCAGAACCTGGCGCTCTTCAAGGGCATGAGCGTGCTCGACAACATCATGTCGGGCCGCAACCTAAAGATCAAAAGCAACCTGCTGCTGCAGGCGCTGCGCATAGGTCCCGCCGAAAAAGAAGAAATCATGCACCGCGAGGCGGTGGAAAAAATCATCGACTTCCTGGAAATCCAGGCCTATCGCAAGACGCCCGTCGGGCAACTGCCCTACGGCTTGCAAAAACGCGTTGACCTGGGCCGTGCGCTGGCGATGGAGCCGCAGGTGCTGCTGCTCGACGAACCCATGGCCGGCATGAACGTCGAAGAAAAACAGGACATGTGCCGCTTCGTACTCGACGTGAACGACGAGTTCGGCACCACCGTCGTGCTGATCGAGCACGACATGGGCGTGGTGATGGACATCTCCGACCGCGTCGTGGTGCTCGACTACGGCAAAAAAATCGGCGACGGCACCCCCGACGAAGTACGCAACAACGAAGACGTGATCCGGGCCTACCTCGGAACCAGCCACTGAATATGCATAAACACCAACAAACCAGATCCAGCGGCCGCCGTGGAACCGGCTTTGCCGGGCCACAAGCGGCGCCCCCTGCAAGGGGGGAGGCCGCTACACGAAGTGAGTCGGCAACGGGGGTGTGCAACACGTTCTCACGAAGTAAGCCCGCAACAGGGGGGAGCCAATAACATGGGTTCATTTCTTGAGACCATTATTGGCGGCCTCATGTCGGGCATGCTGTATTCACTGGTCGCGCTGGGCTTTGTACTTATCTACAAGGCCTCGGGCGTCTTCAATTTCGCCCAGGGCGCCATGGTGCTGTTCGCGGCGCTAGCCATGGCGCGGTTCTCCGAATGGATACCGCAGTGGACCGGACTGGACAGCAAGTTCATCAACAACGCGTTGGCGTTCGCCGCTGCGCTGGCCATCATGGTCGTGGTGGCCTGGCTGATTGAAAAGCTGGTGCTCAGCAAGCTCGTGAACCAGGAAGGTGTCGCGCTGTTGATGGCGACGCTGGGAATTTCCTATTTCCTTGACGGCTTTGGTCAGACCATCTTTGGCTCCAGCATCTACAAGATCGACGTGGGCATGCCCAAGGATCCGATGTTCCTGCTGGAAGGTGTCTTCCAGGGCGGCCTGCTGGTGAACCAGGAAGACCTGGTCGCCGCGCTGATCGCTACCGCCCTTGTGGCCGCACTGGCCGCCTTCTTCCAGTACACCAGCACCGGACGTGCGCTGCGCGCCGTGGCAGACGACCACCAGGCCGCGCAATCCATCGGCATTCCGCTGAACCGCATCTGGGTCATTGTCTGGAGCGTTGCCGGTTTCGTCGCGCTGGTGTCCGGCGTGATCTGGGGCAGCAAGCTGGGCGTGCAGTTTTCACTCTCGGTGCTGGCGCTGAAGGCGCTGCCGCTGGTCATTCTGGGCGGCCTGACTTCGGTGCCTGGCGCGATTGTGGGCGGGCTGATTCTGGGCGTTGGTGAAAAACTGGCCGAAGTGTTTCTCGGGCCCTATGTCGGTGGTGGTATTGAAATCTGGTTCGCGTATGTGCTTGCGCTTTGTGTCTTGCTCGTTCGGCCTCAGGGCTTGTTCGGCGAAAAAATCATCGATCGCGTATAGACATGAAGCCCCCACGCTTGTCACTTCGAGCCTTCGGCGCGCTGCCCCTTACATGTGAATTGGGGCCGATGCGCCTACGGCGCGGCAAAGCCCAGCGCACAACTTCTTTTATTGCGATCTAACGGCGGCTCACCTTTATGTTTTACAGAGAAAACGGCCAGTTCAAAACCAACTACCGGGCGGACCAGCAGATCTTCCCAATCCTGCAGGACCGCATCGCCATCGGACTGCTGCTGGCGTTTGCCTTCGTGGTTGTGCCGCTGCTGGCCAGCGACTACCTGTTCCGCGCCATCCTGATTCCTTTCCTGATCTTCTCGCTGGCAGCAGTGGGCGTGAACATCCTGGTGGGCTATTGCGGGCAAATCTCACTGGGATCGGGCGCCTTCATGGCCGTCGGCGCTTACGGGGCCTACAACTTTTTTGTGCGCATACCCGGCATGCCGCTGATTCCGGCGCTGATTCTGGGCGGTTTGTGCGCCATGCTGTTTGGCATCCTGTTCGGGCTGCCCAGCCTGCGCGTGAAGGGTTTGTACCTGGCGGTGACCACGCTGGCTGCGCAGTTTTTCAGCGACTGGATGTTTTTGCGCATCAAATGGTTCACGATGGACACGCCTTCGGGTTCGGTGTCGGTGTCCAACCTGCAGGTGTTCGGCCTGCCCATCGAAAGCGCACTGAGCAAATACCTGTTTTGCCTGGCCATCGTGGTGGTGATCACCCTGCTGGCAAAAAACCTGGTGCGCAGCGCAATCGGCCGCGAGTGGATGGCCATTCGCGACATGGACGTCGCCGCCGCTGTGATCGGCATACGCCCCATGTACGCCAAGCTCAGCGCGTTCGCGGTCAGCTCTTTCATCATCGGCATCGCAGGCGGCCTGTGGGCCTTCATTTACCTGGGCGCCTGGGAGCCCGCCGCTTTTTCAGTGGACTACTCCTTCCGCCTGCTGTTCATGGTGATCATCGGCGGCATGGGCGCCATCATGGGCAGCTTCTTCGGCGCGGCCTTCATCGTGGTGCTGCCGATTGTGCTGAGCCAGTTGCTGCCGGTACTTGCTGGCTGGCTGGGCATCTCGATCTCCACGGCGGGCATCTCGCACGCGGAACTGATGATTTTCGGCGGGTTGATCGTGTGGTTTTTGATTGTCGAACCGCACGGGTTGGCCAAGCTGTGGGCCGTGGGCAAACAAAAATTGCGGCTGTGGCCTTTCCCACATTGAGATCGTCAGAGCAATTATTCATAGGGTTAAGGATTACTCGAAATCACCAATGCGCAATGGATTGTTAGGTCGTTTACTGAGGTGTCAGTTTTTTCACGGTGTTTATAAATTTTCCAGGAGACAACAATGAAGATTCGTAAATTGATGTTGGCGGTGGCAATCCTCGCCACCGGCGCCTCGTCCCTCGTGGCGACCAGCGCATTCGCCCAGGCGAAGGAGCAGTTCTTCCCGGTGCTGTCCTACCGCACCGGGCCTTACGCGCCCAACGGTGTGCCCTGGGCCAACGGCTACGTGGACTACCTCAAGCTGGTTAACGCGCGCGGCGGCATCAACGGCGTGAAAATCTCGTTTGAAGAGTGTGAAACCGGCTACGACACAGCCCGCAGCGTGGAATGCTACGAACGCCTGAAAGGCAAAAACGGCGGCGCCACGCTGGTGCAACCGCTGTCTACCGGCGCGACGTTTGCCATCACTGAGAAAGCCCCCGTCGACAAAATTCCGGTGGTGACCGTGGGCTACGGCCGCAGCGAGAGCGCGGACGGATCCATCTTCAAGTGGAACTTCCCAATCGCAGGCACCTACTGGGTTGCTGCTGACGCCATCCTGCAAGCCATCGCCAAGAAGGAAGGCGGCTTCGACAAACTCAAAGGCAAGCGGATCGCGCTGGTCTATCACGACTCGCCGTTTGGCAAGGAACCGATCCCGCTGATGCAGGAACGTGCCGCCATGCACGGCTTTACCTTGCAACTGCTGCCTGTTACCGCGCCCGGCGTCGAGCAAAAAGCCACCTGGCTGCAGGTTCGCCAGTCGCGCCCTGACTACGTTGCACTGTGGGGCTGGGGCATCATGAACACCACCGCCATCAAGGAAGCGCAAGCCACCGGCTACCCACGCGAGAAGATGTACGGCGTGTGGTGGGCCGGCGCAGAGCCTGACGTGAAAGACGTGGCTGAAGGCGCCAAGGGCTACAACGCCGTGACGATGCAGCACGGCGCCGAGCCGAACTCCAAGCTGGCCAAAGACATGCTGACCCTGGTGCACGGCAAAGGCCAGGGCACGGGCCCCAAGGAAGAAGTCGGCCAGGTGCTTTACATGCGTGGCGCCATGAGCGCGATGCTGGGCGTGGAAGGCCTTCGCGCTGCACAAGATCGTTTCGGCAAGGGAAAAATCATGACCGGCGAGCAAGTGCGCTGGGGCCTGGAAAACCTGAATCTGACGCAGGCCAAGCTGGACGCGCTGGGTTTTGCCGGCGTGATGCGCCCGATCAGCACCTCTTGCACCGACCACATGGGTTCGGCATGGGCGCGCATCCATACCTGGGACGGCAAGGAGTGGAAGTTCACTTCCGACTGGCTGCAGGCCGATGAGCAGGTTATCAAACCCCTGGTCAAGTCGACCGCCGCCAAGTACGCCACAGAGAAAAAGCTGACGGCGCGAACACCCGCTGACTGCCAAAGCTAGGCCCCCCCCGTGGCGGCGCTCTGCGCCGCCTCCCCCTCAAGGGGCGGCACTGGCGGACCGGCAAAGCCGGATCCACGGTGCCCTTGCCTTGCAATCCTCCCGCCTGGCGGGAGAGGTGCGGCTCTCGCGAGCCGCCAATTGGAAGGCCTGCACGCAGGCCTTCCAATTGGTCAGGAAAAAATATGGACACACCTAACATCGTTCTCAACGTCAACGGCATCGAGGTTATCTACAACCACGTGATCCTGGTGCTCAAGGGCGTCTCGCTGCAGGTTCCGCAGGGCCGCATCGTTGCCATCCTGGGCGGCAACGGCGCAGGCAAGACCACCACACTGCGCGCGATTTCCAATCTGCTCAGGGGCGAGCGCGGCGAAGTCACCAAAGGCTCCATCGAGCTGCGCGGCGAGCGCATTGAAAACCTTTCGCCGGCCGACCTGGTGCAACGCGGCGTGGTACAGGTGATGGAAGGGCGGCACTGCTTTGCCCACCTGACCATCGAGGAAAACCTGCTGACCGGCGCCTACACACGCAGCAGCAAGGCTGAAGTGGCGGCCAACCTCGAAAAGGTCTACAACTACTTCCCGCGCCTGAAAACCCGGCGCACCTCGCAGGCGGCTTATACGTCGGGCGGTGAGCAGCAGATGTGCGCCATCGGCCGTGCGCTCATGGCCAGCCCATCGATGGTGCTGCTGGACGAGCCCTCCATGGGCCTGGCGCCGCAGATCGTCGAAGAAGTCTTCAACATCGTGAAGGACCTGAACCAGAAGGAGCAGGTCACCTTCCTGCTGGCCGAGCAGAACACCAACATGGCGCTCAAGTACGCCGACTATGGCTACATCATGGAAAGCGGCCGCGTGGTGATGGACGGTGCAGCGAGCGATCTGGCCAACAACGAGGATGTGAAAGAGTTCTATCTCGGCGTGGGCGGTGGCGAGCGCAAGAGCTTTAAAGACGTGAAGAGCTACAAGCGCCGCAAGCGGTGGCTGGCCTGAATGGCCCCCACGCTTGTCACTTCGTGTACTGCGCTGCCCCCCCGAGGGGGCCGCTGCGCCTGCGGCCCCGGCTGGTTTAAGACCGCCCTTGTTTGGCATGGTGTCCTTGAGCGGGTCAATGCAACTACGGCGCGGCCGGCGTCGCGTTCGCATCGTACGTACTGAGTATTGACAGGATTTGGAAGATCGCGAATGACAACACATTACGACTCACTGGAAGTGCGAAGCCCTTCGGAACGCGAGGCGGCGCTGCTGACGGCCTTGCCGCAGCAGATCGCGCATGCCAAGACGCGGGCGCCTGCCTTCACCGCCATTCTCAAGGACGTTGACGCTCAAGCCATCACATCACGCGCGGAACTGGCGCGATTGCCCGTCACGCGCAAGCATGAGCTCCTTGAGCGCCAGCAGGCCGAGCGCGCGCCCGGTGGCAGTGGCAATGCATTTGGCGGTTTCAGCGCCTTGCGTTACGGCGCGCACATGCCCCATGTTTTTGCCAGCCCTGGCACCATTTACGAGCCCGGCGGCAAGCGCAAAGACTACTGGCGCATGGCCAGGGCCTTGTATGCCGCGGGCTTTCGCGCCGGCCAGCTGATTCACAACAGTTTCAGCTACCACTTTGTGCCCGCAGGCTCCATGATGGAAACCGGCGCGCATGCCCTCGGTTGCACCGTGTTCCCGGGCGGCACCGGCCAGACGGAGCAGCAGGTACACGCCATGGCGGAACTCAGGCCGGCCGGCTACATCGGCACACCAAGCTTCCTGAAAATCATCATGGAGAAGGCCGCCGAAATGAAGGTGGAACTGCCGACCGTGACGCGTGCCCTGGTTTCAGGCGAGGCGTTTCCCCCCAGCCTGCGCGACTGGCTGGGTGAGCGCGGCATTGCGGGCTACCAGTGTTATGCCTCGGCCGACCTGGGCCTGATTGCCTATGAAACCGAAGCGCGTGAGGGGCTGGTTCTGGATGAAGGCGTGATCGTGGAAATCGTGCGCCCTGGAACGGGTGACCCGGTGGCTGAGGGCGAAGTGGGAGAGCTGGTGGTGACCACCCTGAATCCCGGCTATCCGCTGATTCGCTTTGGCACGGGCGACCTTTCCGCCATCCTTGCGGGCACCTGCCCCACGGGACGCACCAATGCGCGCATCAAGGGCTGGATGGGAAGAGCCGACCAGACCGTCAAGGTCCGCGGGATGTTTGTACACCCCGGACAGGTCGCCGATATCGCCCGGCGCTTTCCGGAAGTGATCAAGGCCAGGCTGGTCGTCAGCGGAGAGATGGCAAGCGACAACATGCATTTCCAGGTAGAAACCGCGTCCGCTCCGGATGGCCTGGACCAGCGTATCGGCGACGCCATCCGTGACGTCACCAAACTGCGTGGAACGGTCCAGCTAATGACCCCAGGAAGTCTCCCCAACGACGGAAAGGTTATTGAGGATGCACGTAGTTACAAGTAGAGCCCCACGCTTGTCGCTGCGCCTGTGGTCTGGCAAAGCCAGTCCCGCGGCCCCTGCTGGCCTGAACTCCCAAAGCCCGGGGTTGCGCGCTGCCCGCAAAGCGACCGGGGGCTAGCCCTTACGTAGTTCCCGCGATGTTTGCGCAGTAAGCGGACCGTAAACTTGGCGCGTTCATCACAAGGAGACGCTCATGAAACGCCTGTTAGTCCTCGCCGCTGCTGCAACGGCCATGTTTGCAGCCCACGCGCAAGCCCCCGCCTTCCCCGGCTCCAAGCCAGTCACTCTGGTGGTCCCATTCGCGGCCGGCGGCCCAACCGACCGTGTGGCACGCGACCTGGCCGAAGCCATGCGCAAAGCCATGGGCGGCAGCGCCAACTTCGTGGTGGAAAACGTCAACGGCGCCGGCGGCACTATCGGTGCGGCCAAGGTAGCCCGCGCAACACCTGATGGCCACACCTTGCTGGTGCACCACATCGGCATGGCGGCTGCGCCGGCCTTGTACCGCAAGCTGCCCTACAAGGTGCTGGACGACTTCGAGTTCCTGGGCATGATCAACGAAGTGCCCATGACCATCATCGGCAAACCGCAGCTGCCGGCCAACAACTACCGCGATTTCGAGAACTACATTCGCGCCAATGCCGGCAAACTCAACATCGCCCATGCAGGGTTGGGCTCGGCATCGCACCTCTGTGGCCTGATGTGGCAGGCAGCCATCAACGCCAAAGACGCGATGACCACCATCCCCTTCGGCGGTACGGCACCAGCCATGAATGCACTGGTAGGCGGACAGGTCGACATGATGTGCGACCAGACCACGAACACCACCGGCCAGATTGAAGCCGGCCGTGTCAAGGCGTTTGCGGTCACGACCGCCAAACCGCTGAAGAACAACAAGCTGCTCAAGGACTACCCGACGCTGCAGGAAATGGGCCTCAAGGGTTTTGACCTGACGATCTGGCATGGCATGTACGCCCCCAAGGGAACGCCGCCGGCCGTGATGACCCAGCTCAACAATGCGCTGAAAGTGGCGCTCAAAGACCCCGACTTCATCAAGAAGCAGGAAGGCCTTGGCGCCGTGGTGGTGACCGACAAGCGCGTCGAACCCGCCGCCCACAAGGCTTTTGTATCCGCCGAGATCAACAAGCTCAAGCCCGTGATCGATGCCGCCGGCAAGTTCGCCGACTGATCTGTTGACTGTTGGATTGCCAGCCGCCCGGTTCCCGCCGGGTGGCTTTTCTTTTTTGGGGTGGCTGGGTTGAAACCCTCTTGAAGCATGGACCCACGCACGCTATCTTCATGTGACCCCCGGCCGCGCGCCGGCCATCCCCTGGAGCTCCTCTTGAACAACAGCAAGCCCTTTCTTTCCCGTCGCTACAGTGCCTTCCTGGCCACCGCGCTGACCGCCGTCGCCACCTTTATGGCCACGCCCTCCGCCTGGGCGCAAAGCGCCGGCTGGCCGGCCAGGCCCGTCAAAATCGTCGTGCCCTTCGCGCCAGGCGGCACCACCGACATCCTGGCCCGCGCCATGGCGCCGGAACTCTCCAAGGCATTCGGCCAGCCCTTTGTGGTTGAGAACCGTGCCGGTGCCGGCGGCAACATTGGCGCCGACGTGGTCGCCAAATCCACGCCTGACGGCTATACCCTGCTCATGGGCACCGTGGGCACACACGGCATCAACAAATCGCTGTATTCCAAAATGGCCTACGACCCGCAAAAAGACTTTGCACCCATCACGCTGGTCGCGGGCGTGCCAAACGTCATGGTGGTCAACACCGAAAAAGCCAAAGCCGCGGGCATCAACAACGTCACGGACTTCATACGCGCGGCCAAAGCCAAGCCCGGCACTTTCAACATGGCCTCGAGCGGCAACGGCACGTCCATTCACCTGGCGGGCGAACTGTTTAAAACCATGAGCGGAACCTATATGACGCACTTCCCGTATAGCGGATCCGGTCCCGCGCTGCTGGCTTTGGTGGGCGGTGATATGGATGTGATGTTCGACAACCTGCCGTCTTCCATGCAGCTCATCAAGTCCGGCAAACTCAAGGCACTGGCCGTGACGAGCTCGGAGCGTTCGGCCGCCCTGCCCGACGTCCCCACCATAGAACAGGCCGGCGGCCCGGCGATGAAAGGCTTTGACGCGAGCTCCTGGTTCGGCCTGCTCGCCCCCGCCGGCACGCCGCCCGACATCGTGAACCGCATCCAGCAGGAAGCCGCCAAGGCGCTGGGCACGCCTGCGATGAAAGAGAAGCTCCTCGCGCAGGGTGCGATTCCCAGCGGCAACACGCCGGCCCAGTTCTCGGCCTTTATCAACGCCGAGCACAAGAAGTGGGCGCAGGTGGTGAAGGCTTCGGGGGCGAAGGTGGACTGAGCGCATATCAACTCACCATGCAAAAAGCCCTGTCACCAGGGCTTTTTTATGGGCCGGCGCGACTGCTGAGCCTAAACGCCCCAAACCACCTCATGCCCCGACTTCAGGTTGCGCTGCAGCATGTCGATAAAGGGCACGGCGCGCTGGCGCAAACCCAGCCCGTCGCCGGGGACAACGCCATCCTCGGCATTGGCATCGTGGGCTTCCTCGTGCGCGATCGCTGCCTGCAGGGCGGCGATCGCGGCGGGCATTTGCTCGGGCAGGATGATGCCTTTGGGGGCGGGGTCTTTGCCGATGATTTCGAGGACTTTGCGGCCGTTTGCTTCGAGCATGATCACGTCGCCGGCGTCTTTGGATTTGAATTTGTAAAGCATGTTGGATTGCTCCTCTAGTTGGAAAGTCAGACAGGCCATTATGGAAAGTTTCCGGGGCTCTGTATGTAGGCAGGTTTCACCTGTTGCGGCCACGGGGTTCCGGCTGCGGCTGCCGGGCCGGCCGCGCGGCTCAAGCAAAATAGGGCCCATGTTCAATATCGCCACTGTCCCCAAGTCGGCTCGCCAGGCGCTCAGCCAGGACGGGCTGAGCCTGCTCAACCCTGCCGAGCTGACGGCCACGCTGGAACTGCCGACGCCGGCTTGGACATCAGGCTGGCAGGCGCTGACAGACTCCTGGAACCGCTTGCCGCCTGACGCTCATCTGAAAGACGGTGGCCACTACCGCAAGCGCCGCCATTCCTGCTTCGTCCAGGAGCTGGCCGAAGGCACACTCACGCAAACCCCGCATCGTGCCCACTGGCAACCCACCGACTACAACGCCCTGCACGGCGGCTTCGAGCGCTGGTTCGACCCGGTCGAGCCAGCGGTAGCCACAGCCCCGGCATGGACGGACCTGCTGGCCAACCTGGGCAAGCTGTTTGCGCAAGTGCAACCCGCCGGGCGCTGGCATATTGAAGCGCACCAGTTCCGCATCGACACCGCGGGCGGGGTAGGCCGGCCCACGCCAGAAGGCGCACATCGCGACGGCGTGGACTTCGTGGTGGTGATGATGGTGGCGCGGCACGGCGTCAAAGGCGGCGAAACCCGGGTGTTCGATGCCAACGGCCCGCATGGTGTGCGCTTTGTGATGCGGGAGCCCCTGACGGCGCTTCTGCTGGACGATGCCCGGGTCATTCACGAGACCACGCCCATCCTGCCGGCAGACGATCAGGCCGGCAGTAGTTTTCGGGATACGCTGGTGCTCACTTACCGGGCAGCAGGCTTTCAGGCCCCCTGATATCCGGCAGGCGGGGCAGCCGTAAATACCGGCATGCCTCTGCACCGCTGCGGTAACACCCGTTTTCCGGTGTTGCGAAAAACACCGGAAAACCCGCTTGACGGATTTAGTTTAAACCTAAACAATTAAGGTTAAATTAATCCAGAGAGTACGCATTCATGCACATTCTTTGCCTGGGCGGTGGTCCCGCAGGCTTGTATTTCGCCCTGCTGATGAAGCTGCAGAATCCGGCGCATCAGCTGACGGTGGTCGAGCGCAACCGGCCTTTTGACACCTTCGGCTGGGGCGTGGTGCTGTCGGACCAGACGCTGGGCAACCTGCGCATGGCCGACCCGGTCAGCGCACAGCTGATCGGCGACGCCTTCAACCACTGGGATGACGTGGAGGTGTTCTTCAAGGGCCGATCGGTGCGCTCCGGCGGCCACGGCTTCTGCGGCATAGGCCGCAAGCGCCTGCTCAACATCCTGCAGGAGCGCTGCATCACGCTGGGTGTGGACCTGGTGTTTGAAATCGATGTGCAGGACGACCAGGCGATTGCGGCGCAATATAACGCCGACCTGGTGATTGCCAGCGACGGCCTGAACAGCCGCATACGCAACCGGTATGCGGAGACCTTCAAGCCCGACGTGGAGCTGCGCGCCTGCCGTTTTGTCTGGCTGGGCACGCACAAGACGTTCGACGCCTTCACCTTCGCCTTCGAGCAGACTGAGCATGGCTGGTTCGCCGCGCATGCCTACAAGTTTGACGAGAACACTTCGACCTTCATCGTCGAGACACCCGAGGCCGTGTGGAAGGCGCACGGCCTGGACCAGATGAGCCAGGAAGACGGCATCGCATTTTGCGAGCGCCTGTTTGCCAAATACCTGGACGGCAACGCGCTGATGAACAACGCCACGCATGTGCGCGGTTCGGCGATCTGGATACGCTTTCCTCGTGTGGTGTGCGAGCGCTGGGTGCATGAGGCTTCCATCAACGGCAAACAGGTTCCCATCGTGCTCATGGGCGATGCTGCGCATACGGCGCATTTTTCCATCGGCAGTGGTACCAAGCTGGCGCTCGAAGATGCGATTGAGCTGGCCAACTGCTTCGCACAGCACGGCGACGCTGCTGGGGCGCTAAAAACCTATGAAGCGCTGCGTTCAGTCGAAGTTCTGAAGATCCAGAACGCGGCGCGCAACTCCACCGAGTGGTTTGAGAACGTGGACCGCTACAGTGGCATGGAGGCCGAGCAGTTCTTTTATTCGCTGCTCACACGCTCGCAGCGCATCAGCCACGAGAACCTGCGAGTGCGCGATGCCGCCTGGCTGCAGGGTTATGAGCAGTGGTTGGCACGCCAAGCCGATAACAAGCCGGCGCCCCCGCCCATGCTGTTGCCGCTGAAGGTACGCGAGCTTTCATTGAAAAATCGTATCGTCGTCTCGCCCATGGCTACCTACAGCGCGGTAGACGGCGTGCCGCAGGACTTCCATCTGGTTCACCTTGGCGCGCGCGCATTGGGTGGCGCTGCGCTGGTGTTTGTCGAGATGACCGCACCGTGCGCAGAGGGCCGCATCACACCGGGTTGCCCGGGCTTGTGGAACGAGATGCAGGCCAAGGCCTTCAAACGCATCGTGGATTTTGTGCATGCCTCAGGTGCCGGCGCCAGGATCGGCATGCAACTGGGACACAGCGGCCCCAAAGGCTCGACACAAGTCGGCTGGGAGCACCCCGATGAACCGCTCGTCGCCGGCAACTGGCCGCTTCTGGCGGCCAGCGCCGTGGCTTACGGCCCCACCAACCAGGCGCCGAAAGCCATGACGCGCGCCGACATGGATCGCGTCAAGACTGAGTTCGTGCAGTCCACCCGCTACGCGGCCGAAGCCGGGTTTGACTGGCTCGAGCTGCACTGCGCCCACGGCTACCTGCTGTCGAGCTTTATCACGCCGCTGACCAACCAGCGCACGGACGAGTACGGGGGCAGCCTGGAAAACCGCTGCCGCTTTCCGCTGGAGGTGTTTGCCGCCATGCGTGAAGTGTGGCCTGCGCATCTGCCGATGAGCGTGCGGATCTCCGCGCACGACTGGGCGCCGGGCGGCAACACAGCCGACGATGCCGTTGCCGTCGCCCGGATGTTCAAGGCCGCAGGGTGCGACTTCATCGACGTGTCGTCGGGCCAGACCACGCGCGCGGCCAAGCCGGTTTACGGCCGCATGTACCAGACGCCATTTGCCGACCGCATCCGCAACGAAGTGGGCATACAGACCATCGCCGTGGGCGCGATCTCGGAAGTCGACCATGTCAACAGCATCATCGCCGCCGGCCGCGCCGACCTGTGCGCCATTGCCCGCCCGCACCTGGCCGACCCCGCCTGGACACTGCACGAGGCCGCCAGGCTGCAAAGCCGGCATGTGGACTGGCCTCTGCCCTACCTGAGCGGGCGCGACCAGCTCTACCGCGAACTCTCGAAGAAAAAAGAGCTTGCAGACCAGGAAGACCGGGCGCAGGCAGCTATCAAATAAATAGCACCAACAAGTAGCATCATCAAGGAGACAAGCCATGGACATGGAAGCAAGAGGTCACAGCGAACACCCCGAGGCCTTGCGGCTCTGGCTGCGCATGCTGACCTGCACGCAGCTGGTCGAGAAGCAGGTGCGTACCCAATTGCGCGAGCAGTTCGACACCACCCTGCCGCGCTTTGACCTGATGGCACAACTTGAGCGCAGCCCGGAAGGGCTGAAGATGAACGAGCTGTCGCGCCGCATGATGGTGACCGGCGGCAACGTCACGGGTATTACCGACCAGCTGGTGAATGAAGGGCTGGTGGAGCGCGTGGATGTGGAGGGTGACCGCCGGGCCTATCGCGTCCGACTGACCCCGCGCGGACGAAAACTGTTCGACGAAATGGCCAACGAGCATGAAGCCTGGATCGTCGCGGCCTTTGAGGCTTTGTCACCACGCGAGGTGGAGTCCCTGCACAAACTGCTGGGCAAGGTCAAGCAACACCACAACGCCCTGCTGGCCGACAGCAAACTGGAAACGACATGAAACACTACATCGGCCTGGCCAACCCCATGCATGCGCAGTTTGATGCGCTGGCCCATCACCAGGCGGAGCATTTCGCTTATGCGTTCGACGCCGGCGTCGCGACGCTGACGCTGAACCGGCCCGAGCGCAAGAACCCGCTGACCTTCGACTCGTACGCGGAGCTGCGCGATCTGTTCCGCACGCTGAACACCGCCACCGACGTGAAAGCCGTGGTGATCACCGGCGCGGGCGGCAACTTCTGTTCGGGCGGCGATGTGCACGAGATCATCGGCCCGCTGACAAAAATGACCATGCCCGAACTGCTGGAGTTCACGCGCATGACGGGTGACCTGATCAAGGCCATGCGCCTGTGCCCGCAGCCCATCATCGCGGCGATTGACGGCATTTGCGCCGGCGCCGGTGCCATGATGGCGCTGGCCGCCGACATGCGGCTGGGCACGTCCCAGGCGAAGACGGCGTTCCTCTTCACGCGCGTTGGCCTGGCCGGTGCCGACATGGGTGCCTGCGCGTTGCTGCCGCGCCTGATCGGACAGGGGCGGGCATCGGAACTGCTGTTTACCGGCAGATCCATGAGCGCGCAGGAAGGCTTGCAGTGGGGCTTCTTCAACGCGCTGCACGAGCCGAAAGATGTGCTGGCGCAGGCGCAAAAGCTGGCGCAAGAGCTGGCCGACGGCCCGACCTTTGCGCACGGCATGACCAAAACCATGCTGCACCAGGAATGGGCCATGACACTGGACCAGGCGATAGAGGCCGAAGCGCAGGCCCAGGCCATCTGCATGCAGACGCAAGATTTCACACGGGCGTACGAGGCCTTTTCAGCCAAACAGAAACCGGTGTTCCGCGGCGACTGAGCGCGGCAGGACGACAAGGATCACGCATGAGATCAACCACCGCCCATCTGGCGCTGCCTTTTTTTGACGAGGTTCACCGCGACCTGGCGCAGCGCCTGGCCGACTGGACGCCGGATCAGCACATCGACGAGAGCGACGACCGCAGGGCTTGCAGGGAGTGGGTGAGTCTGTTGGGCGCCAACGGCTGGCTGCGCTACTGCGTGCCGGCGGGAAAGGACGGCGCCCTGGGCGGCGCGCTTGAAAAATTGGATTCCCGCGCGCTCGTCATCCTGCGCGAAACGCTGGCTTTTCATTCGCCGCTGGCCGATTTCGCGTTTGCGATGCAAGGGCTGGGCAGTGGCGCGATCACGCTGGCGGGGACGCCGGCACAGCAAGCGGCTTACCTGCCGTTGGTAGCCAACGGGAAGAGGATCGCGGCTTTTGCGCTGAGCGAACCCGACGCTGGCTCGGACGCCGGTGCCATGGTGACCTCCGCCACAGACACGGGTGAGGGCTGGGCCTTGAACGGCAGCAAGACCTGGATCAGCAATGGCGGCATCGCGGATTTTTACGTGACCTTCGCCAAGACGGACCCGCAGGCCGGCACGCGCGGCATTACGGCCTTCATCGTCGATGCGGAAAGCAAGGGCCTGGACAGCAGCGAACACATCGCTGTGATGGCGCCACACCCGCTGGCCACGCTGAAGTTCGCGCATTGCAAGCTGCCGCGGGAATCGCAGCTGGGCACGCTGCACGGCGGATTCAAGCTGGCGATGCAGACGCTGGACATCTTCCGCGCCTCCGTGGCCGCTGCCGCGCTGGGCATGGCGCGCCGTGCCCTGGCCGAGGCAGTGCATTTCTCGAAGGAACGGAAGATGTTCGGCCAGACGCTGGCCGACTTCCAGCTCACGCAAGCCAAGCTCGGCGAGATGGCGGCGCTGATCGATGCGGCCGCGCTGCTGACCTATCGCGCCGCCTGGATGCGCGACGAAAGCGAACGTCTGGGCAGCGGTGCGCGCATCACTGCCGAAGCGGCCATGGCCAAAATGACGGCCACCGAAAACGCCCAGAAGGTCATCGATATGGCGCTGCAGATGCATGGTGGCCTGGGCGTGAAGGTTGGCACCAAGGTGGAAAGCCTGTACCGCGACATACGCTCATTGCGCATTTACGAAGGCGCGACCGAAGTGCAGCAACTCATCATTGGAAAGGCCGTATTGCAATCATGAGCACCTCCGTCTCCGACTCCATCGAAAGTGTTGCCGCGGTACCGTCCGCACAGACGGACCGCTTTGTACACGACCGTTTGCCGCCGTATGAGCAGCTTCCCCGCATGGTGTACGCACTGCCCGAGCTGTGCATCCCGGCGCAGGCCAACCTGGTGCAGGCCTTGTTCGACAAGGCGTTTCGGGAGGGACACGCAGGCAAGCCGCTGCTGCGTTCGGACAAGATCACTTTGACATACGCCGATGCGCTGGATCGAGTGAACCGCATCGCGCAGGTACTGACGGAAAACTTCAGCCTGAAGCCCGGCAACCGGGTGTTGCTGCGCGGCGGCAACTCGATCGGCATGGCACTGGCCTGGCTGGGCGTGGTGCAGGCCGGGCTGATAGCGGTGGCGACCATGCCGCTGCTGCGCGCAAAGGAGCTGGGCGAGATCATAGAAAAAGCCAGGCCTGCGCTGGCTTTGTGCGATGCCGGCCTGTTGGAGGAATTGCAGATGGCGCAAGCGCAAAGCGATACGCTGCCCATCATCGTGCCCTTCAACCTGATGGACGCACCGGGCTCGCTCGCGGTTCTGTCGGCGCAGAAGGGCGGCGAATTCACGCCCTGCCCGGTAGCCGCCGACGACATCGCCTTGATGGCGTTTACCTCCGGCACCACCGGCAAGCCCAAAGCCGCGGTGCACACACATCGCGATGTATTGGCCGCTTGCGAAGCCTGGCCGCGCCATGTGCTCAAGGCCAAGCCGGACGACATCGTCATCGGCTCGCCACCGCTGGCTTTTACCTTTGGCCTGGGCGGCATGCTGATTTTCCCGATGTGGGCCGGTGCCTCTGTTTACTACCCCTCCATTGCCTATACGCCAGAAGCGATGGTCAAGCTGATCAACCAGGTCGGCGCAACGGTCTGCTACACGGCACCGACGTTTTACCGGCAGATGGCTGCGTTCGCCAAACAGCACGGCGTGCCCGGCTTGCGGATGTGCGTGAGTGCCGGCGAGAGCCTGCCTGACGCCACGCGGCAGCTATGGAAGGACGCTACCGGCATTGAGATGATCGACGGTATAGGCGCGACCGAGATGTTCCACATCTTTATCTCCGCAGCCGGCGCCGACGTGCGCCGCGGCGCCATCGGCAAGGTGGTGCCAGGCTACACCGCCAAGGTGGTGGACGACACCGGCGCGGAAGTGCCGCGCGGCGCCATCGGCAAGCTGGCGGTGGTGGGGCCCACGGGCTGCCGCTACCTGGACGATGCGCGCCAGGGCAACTATGTGAAGGACGGCTGGAACTACCCGGGCGACGCCTTCATGCAGGACGCCGACGGTTATTTCTTCTACCAGGCGCGCGCCGACGACATGATCATTACCGCGGGCTACAACGTGGCGGGCCCTGAGGTGGAAGATGCCCTGCTCAAGCACCCTGCCGTGGCTGAATGCGGTGTTGTGGGCTTGCCCGACGACGACCGGGGGATGGTCGTCAAGGCCTTTGTTGTGCTCAAGCCTGACCAGGCAGCAAATGACGCCATGGCAAAGGCCCTGCAAGACCACGTCAAGGCGGCGCTTGCGCCTTTCAAATATCCCCGTCAGATCGAATTCGTTACCAAACTGCCGCGCACCGAAACCGGCAAGCTGCAACGCTTCAAGCTGCGCGAATCATGAAATTCACCGCGCAAAAGCTCGTCAGGTTTCACCATTGCGATCCGGCCGGCATCGTTTTTTACCCGCAGTTTCTCTATCTGCTGCATGAGGTGCAAGAGGATTTCCTGGCGCATATCGGCTTTCCCGAGCATGTTCTGATTGCCGGAGGCACGGGCGTGCCGATTGTGGATTTGAAGGTCGAATTTCTGGGTATGTGCCGCCATGGCGACCCACTGGAAATTACATTGGAACTGACTCGCCTCGGCAACGCCAGCATGGGTATGCACTACGAGATCCACGGCAGCCCAGCCACGCCGGGCGGCGCCGAAGCCATCAAGCTGAAAGCGCATGGCGTGGTGGTCTATTCAGAGCTCCCCAATGGCAAACCCCTGCCGCTTCCCGAACGAATGCGCAGCGCCCTGTTACCTTATTTAAAAACACCCTCAGGAAGCTCATGATCAAGAAACTACAACCGCCCGGCTGGGCCGAGCCCAAAGGTTATGCCAACGGCATCCTTGCACGCGGCGCCCTGCTGTTTGTCGGCGGCCAGATTGGCTGGAATGCGCAGCAACAGTTCGAGAGCGACGATTTCATCGCGCAGACGCGCCAGGCGCTGCTGAACATTGCGGCCGTGCTGAAGGCCGGTGGCGCCGGACCCGAACATATGGTCCGCATGACCTGGTATGTGGTGGATCGTGTCGAGTACGTGGCCAGGCTCAAGGAACTGGGTGTTGTCTACCGCGAAGTCATGGGAAAGAATTTTCCGGCCATGACATGTGTCGAGGTTGCGGCACTGGTTGAAGACCGCGCCCAGGTGGAAATTGAAGTGACGGCGGCTGTGCCGGACTGAGCAACAGCTATACAGGCCTGCTGCAAGCAACGACTGCCGGCGACGTCACTGGCAGCAGAATCGCTGAACGCCGATGTAAGCCGGAAAGCAAAACGCCTGCTTGATGCAGGCGTTTTGCTGTTGGCCTCGAGAGGCTAACGTGTTGGTTGCGCGGGCAAGATTTGAACTTACGACCTTTGGGTTATGAGCCCAACGAGCTACCAGGCTGCTCCACCGCGCGGTATGTGTGTATTGTAGCTTACTCTGCCTTGGCCGTGTCAGCTGTAGTGTCTTCTGACACTTCAGGACGGTCCACCAATTCAACCAGTGCCATGGGCGCATTGTCGCCAACGCGGAAGCCCATCTTCAAAATGCGGGTGTAGCCGCCGGGACGTGCCTTGTAGCGTGGGCCAATCTCTGCGAACAGCTTGACGACCATATCACGATCGCGCAGGCGGTCAAATGCCAGGCGCTTGTTGGCCAGAGTAGGCTCTTTGCCGAGGGTGATCATGGGTTCGACCACGCGGCGCAATTCCTTGGCCTTGGGCAGGGTGGTCTTGATGACTTCGTGCTGAAGCAGCGAGTTCATCATGTTGCGCAGCATGGCGAGGCGGTGCTCGCTGGTGCGGTTGAGTTTACGTAATCCGTGTCCGTGGCGCATAGTGTTTCCTTTTTTAAAATCCAGGCAGCCGTATCAGGTACTGCCCGTGCGAGATCCCCTTTCGGGCGGGATCTTGTGGTTCAAATTAACGCTTGTCGAGACCGGCGGGTGGCCAGCTTTCCAGGCGCATACCAAGAGTCAGGCCGCGCGATGCAAGCACTTCCTTGATTTCGTTGAGCGATTTACGGCCCAGGTTCGGCGTCTTCAGCAGTTCATTCTCAGTGCGCTGGATCAGATCGCCGATGTAGTAAATGTTTTCCGCTTTGAGGCAGTTCGCCGAACGAACGGTAAGTTCGAGTTCGTCGACAGGGCGCAGCAGAATCGGATCGAACTGCTGCGAGCTGCGCTGAACGGGTGCGTCAAACGCGGCCAGTTCATTACCTTCGAGCTGTGCGAACACAGCCAGCTGCTCCACCAGGATCTTGGCCGAGGCACGGACAGCATCTTCGGCCGTCACCGCGCCGTTGGTTTCGATTTCCAGCACGAGCTTGTCGAGGTCGGTGCGCTGCTCAACGCGGGCGCTTTCGACGATGTAGCTCACGCGCTTGACGGGCGAGAACGACGCGTCCAGCACGATACGGCCGATCGACTTTGGCGACTCATCGCCATAGCGGCGCTGGTTGCCCGGCACGTAGCCGCGGCCGTTTTCCACCTTGATCTGCATGTCGATCTTGCCGCCGTGCGACAGGTTCACGATCACGTGTTCAGGGTTGATGATTTCCACGTCGTGCGGAGTCTGGATGTCAGCGGCAGTGACTGGGCCTTCGCCGTCTTTACGCAGGCTCAGCGTGACTTCGTCGCGGTTGTGGAGCTTGAACACCACACCCTTGAGGTTCAACAGGATGTTGACGACGTCTTCCTGCACACCGTCGATGGATGAGTATTCGTGCAGGACACCTGCGATGGTGACTTCGGTGGCGGCGTGGCCGACCATGGAAGACAACAGTACGCGGCGCAGCGCGTTGCCCAGCGTATGGCCGTAGCCACGCTCAAACGGCTCCAGAGTCACCTTGGCACGGTTGGCGCCAAGCTGCTCAACATTAATGGTTTTTGGTTTCAACAAATTGGTCTGCATGCAGTCTTCCTCTCAATACCCTCGGTTCGTTACACCGATAAGGCCGGCGAAGCACACCCTGGCGATACGGTGCCCCGTATCGCAGGAACGAAAAATTAGCGTGAGTACAACTCGACGATCAACGATTCGTTGACGTCGGCGGCAAACTCGTCGCGGTCAGGCACCTTCTTGAAGGTGCCTTCGCCCTTGTCGGCGTTCACATCGACCCAGGCGGGCAGGCCAACCTGTTTTGCAAGCTCAAGGGCTTCGGTGATACGGGTCTGTTTCTTCGACTTGTCGCGCACGGCGATGATGTCGCCAGCCTTGACCATGTACGAAGGGATGTTGACAGATCCGCCATTGACCGTGATGGCCTTGTGCGAAACCAGCTGACGCGCTTCAGCACGGGTCGAACCGAAGCCCATGCGGTACACCACGTTGTCCAGGCGGCATTCCAGGATGAACAACAGATTGGCACCGGTGTTGCCCTTGCGACGATCCGCTTCTTCGAAATAACGGCGGAACTGCTTTTCGAGCACGCCATACATGCGCTTGACTTTTTGCTTCTCGCGCAATTGCAAGCCGAAGTCGGAAGTACGGGTACCGGAGGTACGGCCGTGCTGGCCTGGCTTGGAGTCGAATTTGGCCTTGTCGCTGATGGCGCGGCGTGCGCTTTTCAGGAACAGGTCGGTGCCTTCACGGCGGGATAGTTTGGCCTTGGGGCCTAGGTAACGTGCCACTTGAGTGTCCTTTTGTCATCTGCTGCAATAAATTGCAGGAGCCGGAGGTCGTAACCTGCGGCGGTGGGCTTGGTAAAAATGCCTGGTATCTGACGGGCTGAAACAACCGTCGGATGCCTGGGCACGGGGAATTAAATGCGGCGGCGCTTTTGCGGGCGGCAGCCGTTATGCGGAACCGGGGTCACGTCGGCAATCGAATTGATCCGGATGCCGAGTGCGCCCAAAGCGCGAACAGATGATTCACGACCTGGACCAGGACCCTTGATTTCGACGTCAAGATTCTTGATGCCTTGCTCAATGGCGGCACGACCAGCCACTTCGGAAGCGACCTGCGCTGCGAATGGGGTGGATTTGCGCGAGCCCTTGAAACCCTGACCACCGGAAGATGCCCAGGACAAAGCATTGCCCTGGCGATCCGTGATGGTGATGATCGTGTTGTTGAAAGAAGCGTGGACGTGGGCGATACCATCGGCCACGTTCTTGCGAACTTTCTTGCGAACGCGCTGTGCGGCGTTATTGCTTGGTGATTTTGCCATGACGACCTCTCAATTATTTCTTCAAAGCTGCAGCGGCCTTGCGCGGGCCCTTGCGGGTACGGGCATTGGTCCGGGTGCGCTGGCCGCGCATCGGCAAGCCGCGACGGTGGCGGAAACCGCGGTAGCAGCCGATGTCCATCAGGCGCTTGATATTCATCGTGGTTTCACGACGCAAGTCACCTTCGATGGTGAACAGGGCGATCTGCTCACGGATTTTTTCCAGGTCGCCATCGGTCAGGTCTTTGACCTTTTTGGCGTAAGCGATGTCACATGCTTCGCAAATTTTGCGAGCGCGTGTGCGACCGATGCCGAAGATAGCAGTCAAGCCGATTTCGGCGTGTTGCTGCGGCGGAATATTGATACCAGCGATACGAGCCATGTTCGTCCTCTAAAACTCTTGAAATCAGCCTTGACGCTGTTTGTGACGCGGATCCGTGCAAATCACACGGACAACGCCCTTGCGACGGATAACTTTGCAGTTACGGCAAATTTTCTTGACCGAAGCTGAAACTCTCATTTCTATTACTCCTAAACTTTCACTCTGTGCTACTTGGCACGGAAAACAATTCGTGCGCGCGATAAATCGTAAGGCGTTAACTCAACCGTTACCTTGTCACCGGGAAGAATGCGGATGTAGTGCATACGCATTTTTCCCGAGATATGTCCCAGTACAACATGTCCATTTTCCAGCTTCACCCTGAAAGTTGCATTGGGGAGGTTTTCTACAACCTCGCCCTGCATCTGGATCACATCGTCTTTAGACATATCCCATCAAATACCCAGTTAACCGCCCAGTGACGTCTTGAAGTTCGCCTTTTTAAGCAACGACTCATACTGTTGCGACATCATGTAGTTCTGCACCTGGGCCATGAAATCCATGGTCACCACGACAATAATCATCAACGACGTACCGCCAAAATAGAACGGCACGTTGTATTTCAAAATCAAAAACTCCGGCAACAGGCACACGAATGTGATGTAAACCGCACCCGCCAGCGTCAAACGCACCAGGATTTTGTCAATGTAGCGGGCCGTCTGATCGCCCGGCCGAATACCCGGAATGAACGCCCCGCTCTTTTTCAGGTTGTCCGCCGTTTCACGGCTGTTGAACACCAGCGCCGTATAGAAGAAGCAGAAAAACACAATCGCACTGGCATACAGCATTACGTAGATTGGCTGGCCCGGCGTCAGCGTGCTGGCGATGTCCTTGAGCCAACGCATGCTTTCACCGGCGCTAAACCAGCCTACAACCGTGGCAGGCAGCAAAATGATCGATGAAGCGAAAATCGGTGGAATCACGCCCGCCATGTTCAACTTCAACGGCAAGTGCGATGACTGTCCGCCGTAAACCTTGTTACCCACCTGTCGCCGCGCATAGTTCACAAGAATCTTGCGCTGCCCACGCTCCACGAACACCACGAAATACGTCACCAGCACAACCACCGCGACGATCACGATGGCTACCAGGATACTCATGGCGCCGGTGCGAACCAATTCGAGCAAACCACCCATGGCATTCGGCAAGCCTGCCGCAATACCGGCAAAAATCAGGATCGAAATGCCGTTACCCAAACCACGCTCGGTAATCTGCTCACCCAACCACATCAGGAACATCGTGCCGGCCGTCAGGCTGAATACGGCAGTCATGCGGAAACCAAAGCCAGGCATCAACACCAGACCCGGTGAACTTTCCAGCGCTACCGCAATCCCCATCGATTGGAACAAGGCTAGGGCCAGCGTGCCGTAACGTGTGTACTGCGTAATTTTGCGCCGACCGCTTTCGCCTTCTTTTTTCATCTGCTCGAACGTCGGAACGACGTACGTCAGCAGCTGCATGATGATCGATGCCGAGATGTACGGCATGATGCCCAGGGCAAATACCGTAAAGCGCGACAGGGCACCACCAGAAAACATATTGAACAAATTCAATATGCCGCCTTGTTGGCCCTTGAACAACTCCTTGAGCTGGCCAGGATCAATCCCTGGCACCGGGATGTGCGCGCCAATGCGGTACACCACGAGAGCCAGCAGCAAAAACACAAGCCGGTTACGCAAATCACCGTACTTGCCGGTCTTCGCAATTTGAGCTGAGTTGGTTGCCACTGATTTTCCAGTCAGGTATTTAAGCGACAGAGCCGCCGGCGGCTTCAATAATGGCCTTGGCACCCGCCGTGGCGGAGATGCCGTTCAGCTTGACAGCCCTGGACAACTCACCCGACTTGATGACCTTGACATTCTTGGCGAGCTGACCCACCAGGCCAGCAGTCTTCAGCGCCAGCAGATCGACTTCGGCCAGGCCCAGTTGCTCCAGCGCACTCAGGGTAACCTCGGCGTTGAACTTGAGCAGATGCGACTTGAAGCCACGCTTTGGCAAACGGCGCTGCATAGGCATTTGACCGCCTTCGAAGCCGACCTTGTGGTAGCCACCAGCACGTGATTTCTGGCCTTTGTGGCCGCGTCCAGATGTTTTACCCAGACCAGAGCCAATGCCACGACCGACGCGTCGCTTGGCATGTTTGGCGCCTTGGCCAGGCTTGATTCCGTTCAATTCCATTTTGAGTCTCCGCTCAGACAATCTTGACCAGATAGCTGATCTTGTTGATCATGCCGCGCACTGCGGGCGTATCCTGCAATTCGCTGACGCTGTTGACGCCACGGAGGCCCAGACCGCGCACAGTGGCGCGATGCGATTCCTTGGTGCCAATCGGGCTGCGAACCAGCTGGACTTTGACTTTGGTTTCTTTGGTCATTTCAATGCCGCCTTAGCCGAAGATCTCTTCGACCGATTTGCCACGTTTGGCCGCAATTTCAGAAGCGGTCGTGGAATTATTCAGTGCATCCATGGTGGCACGCACCATGTTGTAAGGATTGCTCGAACCATGGCTCTTCGCCACGATGTCGGTAATGCCCATGACTTCGAAAACGGCGCGCATTGGGCCGCCAGCGATGATGCCGGTACCCTTGGGAGCCGGCGCCATCATGACGCTGGCTGCACCGTGATGGCCGAAAACATTGTGGTGGATGGTGCCGTTTTTCAACGAAACCTTGGTCATGTTGCGACGCGCTTCTTCCATCGCTTTTTGCACGGCTGCTGGCACTTCTTTCGACTTGCCTTTGCCCATGCCGACGCGGCCATCGCCGTCACCCACGACGGTCAATGCGGCGAAACCGAGGATACGGCCGCCCTTTACGACTTTGGTCACGCGGTTAACCGCGATCATTTTTTCCTTCAGACCATCGTCTGGAGCGTCGTTTTGCTGTTTTGCTTGAAACTTAGCCATACTTAATTCCAGTCTGCTTAGAACTGCAAACCAGCTTCGCGAGCCGCCTCAGCCAGCGCTTTGACGCGGCCGTGGTACGCAAAACCGGCGCGATCAAACGCCACTTTTTCAACACCTGCTGCTTTTGCCTTTTCGGCAATGCGCTTGCCAATGGCTTGCGCAGCAGCAACGTTTCCACCTTTACCCGAGGCGCCGATTTCCTTGCGGACTTCCACTTCCGCGGTGGAAGCAGCAGCCAGAACCTTGGTGCCGTCGCCAGAAATAACGCTGGCATAGATGTGCAGATTGGTGCGATTCACGGTAAGACGGGCAACACCTTGCGTGGCAATGCGAATGCGGGTCTGGCGTGAACGACGAAGGCGCTGCTCTTTTTTGGTCAACATGATGCAGCTCCTTATTTCTTCTTGGTTTCTTTGATCGTGATCTTCTCATCCACATAGCGGATGCCCTTGCCCTTGTAAGGCTCGGGAGGACGAACAGCACGAACTTCAGCGGCGATCTGGCCGACGCGCTGGCGGTCGGAACCCTTGATCACCACTTCCGTGGGAGTCGGGGTTGCAACGGTGATACCAGCAGGCATGTCCATGATCACAGGGTGCGAATACCCCACGGTCAGGTTCAGCTTGGCGCCCTGAGCCTGGGCCTTGTAGCCCACGCCGACCAGGCTGAGCTTCTTTTCGAAGCCCTTGGTCACACCAGTCACCATGTTGTTCACGAGCTGACGCATCGTGCCGCTCATGGCATTGGCTTCACGCGAATCATTGGCCGGCACAAAAGTCAGCTTGCCCGCATCGTTCTTGATGGTGACAAGCGCGTTCTGCGTCAGCGCCAGGGTGCCGAGAGCACCCTTGACATTGATCTGGTCTGCTTTCATGGCCACGTCCACACCCTGAGGTACGGTCACTGGCATTTTTCCTACACGAGACATTTCAGTTTCTCCTCAATGCCGCCGTTAGGCCACGTAGCAAAGCACTTCACCACCGATACCGGTAGCGCGGGCTTTACGATCGGTCATGACGCCTTGCGGAGTCGTGACAATTGCCACACCAAGGCCATTCATGACCTGGGGGATGGCGCCGTGGCCTTTGTAAACACGAAGGCCTGGGCGGCTGACGCGCTCAATGCGCTCAATCACGGGCTTGCCTGCGTAATACTTCAGGGCGATTTCCAGCTGGGACTTGCCTTCGTCGGTCTTGACGGAGAAGCCATCAATGTAGCCCTCATCCTTCAATACCTGCGCGATGGCAACTTTGACTTTTGACGAAGGCACCAGCACGACGGCTTTTTCAACCATCTGTGCATTGCGGATGCGGGTCAACATGTCGGCAATAGGATCACTCATGCTCATTTTGTGGTTCTCCTATGCTTACCAGCTTGCCTTGGTGATACCAGGGATATCACCAGCAAAAGCCAACTCACGGATCTTGGCGCGAGCCAGACCGAATTGACGGAAAGTACCGCGTGGGCGGCCCGTGATCGCGCAGCGGTTGCGCTGGCGGGTCGGGTTCGCATTGCGGGGCAGTTTCTGCAGCTCGAGGCGAGCCAGCTGACGCTCTTCGTCAGAACGCTTGGCGTCGTTGGACGTCGCCTTGAGTTCAGCGTATTTTTTGGCGAACTTTGCGGCGAGTTTCTCGCGCTTCAGTTCACGTTGCAGTAAAGCTTGTTTTGCCATGTCCCGCCTCAGTTCTTGAACGGAAAACGGAAGGCGGTGAGGAGTGCCTTGCACTCTTCATCGGTCTTTGCCGTTGTGGTGATGCTGATATTCAGGCCGCGCAAGGCGTCAACCTTGTCGTACTCGATCTCAGGGAAAATGATCTGCTCTTTCACGCCGATGTTGTAGTTTCCGCGGCCATCGAAGGCCCGGCCGGAAATACCACGGAAGTCACGCACACGGGGCAGGGCCACGGTAACGAAACGATCGAGGAACTCATACATCTTCACGCCGCGCAAGGTCACCATGCAGCCGATAGGCAGGTCTTCGCGGATCTTGAAACCGGCGATAGCCTTCTTGGCCTTGGTCACGACAGGCTTCTGGCCGGCAATCTTGGTCATGTCGCCAACGGCGTTGTCCATGACCTTCTTGTCGGCAACAGCCTCGCTCACACCCATGTTGAGCGTGATCTTGGTGATACGGGGAACCTGCATGGGCGAGGTGTAGCCGAATTTCTCAATCAGGCCGGGGGCGATTTTTTCGCGGTACTGGGCTTGCAGGCGTGCCTGCGAAGCGGCTTGTACAGGTGCGGTCTTTGCCATGTTATGCAACCTTGATTTCTTCGCCACTGGACTTGAAGACGCGCACTTTTTTGCCGTCTGCCAGGAGCTTGATGCCAACGCGATCCGCCTTGCCGGTAGCGGCATTGAAAATTGCCACGTTCGACTGGTGAATCGGCATGCTTTTTTCGACGATGCCGCCGGTGGTGCCCTTGAGGGGGTTGGGCTTGGTGTGTTTTTTCACCAGGTTGACCCCATCCACCAGCACATAGCTGTCGTCTTTGCGCAGCGAAATCTTGCCGCGCTTGCCTTTGTCGCGACCAGCGATCACGATGATCTCGTCGCCTTTACGGATTTTGTTCATGGCGAGTCCTTACAGAACTTCAGGAGCCAGGGACACGATCTTCATGAACTTTTCAGTGCGCAGCTCGCGCGTCACTGGTCCGAAGATGCGGGTGCCGATTGGCTCCAGCTTGGCATTAAGCAACACTGCTGCGTTGCCGTCGAATTTGACGAGCGAACCATCGCCACGGCGAATGCCCTTGGCGGTGCGAACGACCACAGCGCTGTAAACCTCGCCTTTTTTGACGCGGCCACGCGGAGCGGCTTCTTTGATGCTCACCTTGATGACGTCACCAACGCTGGCGTACCGGCGCTTGGATCCGCCCAGAACCTTGATGCACATCACGGACTTGGCACCCGTGTTGTCAGCAACATCGAGTTTGGATTGCGTTTGAATCATTTAAATGTGTTCCCAACTTGCACCGGAAGGCAACCCCTTGAGATCACCAACCAATCAGTCTTGGGCCCGTCGTCCACACCACAAACCACTTGTAGTGTTTCCGTTAGGCAGAATTCCTCGCCTTTTTAGAGCGAAGCCCACGATTATGACTGAGCGAAAAGCCACTGTCAACCGCTTGTTGTGAAAATATCCCCACAATAAAGCAGCGGTCCCTCCAGAAGCCGGGGAGCCCTCGGGTACCGGCCACGCTTCGCGCTTACGCCGCGGGCGGATTTTCGGCATTAAATTCGGCCTTTGGCCAATAGGGATGGGCGCAAGCAGCTATCAAAAAGAGAGCAAAAATCTGCCCGGGCATCCAATTTCGCCCGCCTCCTTTGCAGGACGGCAACTGGCGGCAATTCAGGCTGGCAGGCTGAGGTATTGGCCACACAGCGTCAGGAATTCGTCCAGCTGGGGATCCACGCCGTTTTCCTGCTGTAGCAGAGTGGCTACTTCCGGCGCCAGGGTTCTGGCCAGTGCCGCGTCGAGAAACAGCAGACGGGAACGCCGTGCCAGCACGTCTTCAACGGTGCGGGCATATTCATGGCGCGCAGCGAAACGCACCATTGCCTCCGTCAGCCCACCGCCTAACTCGCGGCTGGCACCCGGCAGGTTTTCCATGGCCGACGCCTCGCTGCCATACAGATGAGCCCCTGGCGCCTCGCTGATTTTGTGATTCGAATCGTGAGCACCAACTAACTTCAAGTTTGTGGTGACGCCGGCCCCGCGTGTTGGCAGCAACGCCGCGCCAAAACATTTGTCCAGCACGTCTTCCGCCATCGCCCGGTAAGTGGTCCACTTCCCTCCCGTCACCGTGACCAGGCCGCTTTTGCTGACCAGCACCGTGTGCTCACGCGACAACGCCTGGGTGCTTCCGGCATCCTCATCCGGCGGCTTGACCAGGGGCCGCAATCCCACCCAGATGCTTTTGATGTCAGCCGGACCGGGAGCCCGGCTCAAGTAGCGGGCTGATTCGCGCAAGATGAAGTCGACTTCTTCCCGGAAAGGCAACGGCTCACGCGCCAGGTCGTGGCGCGGCGTGTCCGTGGTTCCCAAAATGGTTTTACCTAGCCATGGCACTGCAAACAGCACCCGGCCGTCGGCCGTCTTGGGCACCAGCAGGGCGTGGTCGCCAGGCAGAAACGAGCGATCCACCACAATATGAACACCCTGGCTGGGTGCCACCATGGGCTTGGCGTCGCGGCCTATGGCCTGTCCATCCTGCAGCCGCAACTGGTCCACCCAGACACCCGCCGCGTTCACCACGCAATTTGCCCTGAGCTCAAACGTACGGCCTGTTTCCTGGTCGCGCGCATGCAGGCCGACCAGCTTGCCGCCCTCATGGATCAGGCCCGTTGCCGCGCAGTAATTCACCAGCAACGCACCCTGCCGCGCCGCCGTGCGGGCCAGCGCCAACGCCAGCCGCGCGTCATCAAACTGGCCATCCCAGTACTTGACGCCGCCCTTGAGATCTTGAGCCTGCACTGTCGGCAGGCAGGCAAGAGTTTCTTGCCGGTTCAGGAATTCCGTGGCGCCCAGACCCGCCTTGCCAGCCAGCGCGTCATACATCTTGAGCCCGATACCGTAGAACGGCGCCTCCCAGAACTTGTAGGAAGGCATGACAAAGGGCAAGGGCTGCGCCAGATGCGGCGCGTTGGCCAGCAGCGTGGTGCGTTCATGCAAGGCCTCACGCACCAGCGAGATATTGCCCTGCGCGAGGTAGCGCACACCGCCATGCACCAGCTTGGTGGCGCGGGACGATGTGCCCTTGGCAAAGTCGTGCGATTCGACCAGCACGACGGAAAACCCGCGGGCGGCCGCATCCAGTGCGACTCCCAGGCCGGTAGCGCCGCCGCCAATGATCGCGATGTCGTAGTGGTGCGGCTCGGCAAACCGGGCCATTAAATCCTGGCGCCGCGTCTGCGCGGGCGCTAATTCAGTCGTCATGGGCTTTGCTTCCCGTTTCCATACAAACCCATTGGTAAAAAGTGCGCCGAGCTTACCCTGCGCTTGTTGCAATAACCTGAATCCAGAAAAAAAAGCCGTGCAGCGCTCGCGCACCGCACGGCCATCCGATCAGCGTACTTTCCCGTCTTTCCAGGCCTGCAGCAGCTTGTCGTAGTTGATGGTTTCGCCCTTGGGCTTTTCATTGCTCAGCTTGGCCCAGGGGGCGGCCTTGTCGCTCAGCCATTTGGCGGGATCTCCCTTGGGGTTGAGTTTAGGCGGGCACTTGGCCATGCCGGCTCGCTCCAGGCGCCCCATCACGTCGTCCATCTCGCCTGCCAGAGTGTCCATGGCGGCCTGGGGCGTCTTTTCGCCCGTCACAGCCTGCGCCACGTTCTTCCACCACAACTGCGCGAGCTTGGGATAGTCAGGCACGTTGGTGCCAGTCGGCGACCAGGCCACTCGGGCGGGGCTGCGGTAGAACTCCACCAGGCCGCCCAGCTTGGGCGCCATGTCGGTCATCGCCTTGGACTGAATATCCGACTCGCGGATCGGCGTGAGGCCGACGATGGTCTTTTTCAGCGAGGTGGTCTTGGCGGTGATGAACTGCGCATAAAGCCAGGCGGCTGCCGTCTTGTTCTCGTCATGCGCGGCAAAGAAGGTCCAGCTACCCACGTCCTGATAGCCGTTCTGCATGCCTTGCTTCCAGTACGGCCCATTGGGGCCGGGAGCCATGCGCCACTTCGGCGTGCCGTCGGCATTCACCACGGGCAGACCCTTCTTGGTCATGTCGGCGGTGAAGGCCGTATACCAGAAGATTTGCTGGGCGATCTGGCCCTGGGCCGGCACCGGGCCAGCTTCCCCGAAGGTCATGCCGGTGGCTTCCTTGGGCGCGTACTTCTTCATCCAGTCCACGTACTTGGTCAGCGCGTAAACAGCAGCCGGTGAATTGGTCGCGCCGCCTCGCGCCACCGAGGCGCCGACGGGCGTGCACTTGTCGGCCGCCACCCGAATGCCCCATTCGTCGATGGGTAAACCGTTGGGTGTGCCGATGTCGGCCGTACCGGCCATCGAGAGCCATGCATCCGTAAAACGCCAGCCCAGCGATGGATCCTTTTTTCCGTAGTCCATGTGACCGTAAATCGGCTTGCCGTCGATGGTCTTCACGTCGTTGGTGAAGAACTCGGCGATGTCTTCATAGGCACTCCAGTTCAGCGGCACGCCCAGCTCGTAACCGTATTTGGCCTTGAACTTGTCCTGCAAGTCCTTGCGCGCGAACAGGTCGGCGCGGAACCAGTACAGGTTGGCAAACTGCTGGTCGGGCAGCTGATACAGCTTGCCGTCCGGGCCGGTGGTGAACTTCGTGCCGATGAAGTCCTTGAGGTCCAGGCCCGGATTGGTGTATTCCTTGCCCTTGCCCGCCATGTAGTCGGTCAGGTTCATCACCTTGCCATAGCGGTAGTGGGTGCCGATCAGGTCGGAATCGGAAATCCAGCCGTCGTAAATCGACTTGCCGGACTGCATGGAAGTCTGCAGCTTCTCGACCACGTCGCCTTCCTGGATCAGGTCGTGCTTGACCTTGATGCCGGTGATTTCCTCGAAGGCCTTGGCCAGCGTCTTCGATTCGTATTCATGGGTGGTGATGGTCTCGGACACGACCGAGATTTCCTTCACGCCCTTGGCCTGCAGTTTCTTGGCCGCGTCAATGAACCATTTCATTTCCGCCTGCTGTTTGTCCTTGCTCAGGGTAGAGGGCTGGAATTCATTGTCAATCCACTTCTTGGCAGCCGCCTCGTCGGCCCACCCCGGGCTGGCCATGGCACACACTGCGGCCACTGCCAGGGCCGTATAACGCATCTTCATGATTTGTCTCCTCATTGGTTCACTCCCCGTGGTTGAAGGCTTGTTCGGCTCCGGGGAATATGAGCCGGGTTCCTTTTTTGATTTCTATCCCTTGCGCATGACAAACGCGAGCAGGGCCATCGACAGTAAAAAACTGATCCAGATCGACGGATCGCCGTCCAGGCCCAGCCACCCGGCCAGCTTGCCGCTGATGCCCACAAAGATGAGGTTGACATAGGCCGCACTGAGCAGGCCAATAAAAAGCCGGTCGCCGCGGGTGGTTTCCAGCGGCAAAAAACCGCGCCGCATCGTTGTCGGGGATTTCAGCTCCCATACCGTCATGCCCACCAGCATCAACACGATGCAGGTGAAAAAAATCGCCACAGGCGTTGTCCAGGCCATCCACTCAAACATATTGACTCCTTTTAGACCCTGCCCATGGCAAAGCCTTTGGCGATGTAGTTGCGCACAAACCAGATCACGATGGCGCCCGGCACGATGGTCAGCACCCCGGCTGCAGCCAGCGTCGCCCAATCCATGCCGGATGCCGACACAGTGCGAGTCATGGTCGCGACGATAGGTTTGGCGTTAACGCTGGTCAGCGTGCGCGCCAGCAGCAACTCGACCCAGCTGAACATGAAACAGAAGAACGCCGCCACGCCGACACCGGCCTTGATGAGGGGCAGGAAGATGCGCACAAAGAAGCGCGGGAAGGAATAGCCATCGATGTACGCGGTCTCGTCAATCTCGCGCGGGATGCCGCTCATGAAACCTTCCAGGATCCACACCGCCAGCGGCACGTTGAACAGCAGATGCGCCAGGGCCACCGCGATGTGGGTGTCCATCAGCCCCACCGTGGTGTAGAGCTGGAAGAAGGGCAGCAAAAACACTGCCGGCGGCGTCATGCGGTTGGTCAGCAGCCAGAAGAACACATGCTTGTCGCCCAAAAAGCTGTACCGCGAAAACGCATAGGCGGCCGGCAGGGCCACAGTGACCGAAATCACGGTATTGATAGCCACATAAATCAGGCTATTGATATAGCCCGAATACCAGGACGGGTCGGTGAAGATGGTCTTGTAGTTGTTCCAGGTGAAGTCCTGGGGAAAGAACGAGAAGCTCGACAGAATTTCAGAATTCGTCTTGAAGCTCATGTTGACCATCCAGTAGATGGGCAAGAGCGCAAACAAGATGTACGCGATCAGGAACAGCGTGCGCGCCTGAAATTTTGGAGTGTTTGGTGAGTTCATTCCACGCCCTCCTTCTCTTGCGTGCCGACACGCTGCATCCAGTTATAGAGGATGAAGCACAGCAGCAGGATGATCAAAAAGTAAATCAGCGAGAAAGCCGCTGCCGGGCCCAGGTCAAACTGGCCGACGGCTTTTTGCGTGAGGTATTGCGACAGGAATGTCGTGGCATTGCCCGGCCCGCCGCCCGTCAACACAAAAGGCTCGGTGTAAATCATGAAGCTGTCCATAAAGCGGAGCAACACGGCAATCATCAGCACGCCACGCATCTTGGGCAGCTGGATATAACGGAACACCGCAAATTTACTGGCGCCGTCGATGCGCGCGGCCTGGTAGTAAGCGTCGGGAATGGAGCGCAAGCCTGCGTAGCCCAGCAGCGCCACCAACGGCGTCCAATGCCACACGTCCATCAGCAGCACCGTCACCCAGGCATGCACGGCGTTGCCGGTGTAGCTGTAGTCAAACCCCATTTTCTGCAGCATGGCCCCCAGCAGGCCGATGTCGGCCCGTCCATAGATCTGCCAGATAGTGCCCACCACATTCCAGGGGATCAGCAGCGACAACGCCACCAGCACCAGCACCAGCGAGGCCTTCCAGCCTTGAGCGGGCATGGACAGCGCCAGCGCAATGCCCAAGGGGATCTCGACTGCCAGCACTGCCAGCGAAAATGTGAGCTGCCGCCACAAGGCCGCATGAAGTTCTTCGTCGCGCATCACCGATGCAAACCACTCAGTTCCGACAAACACGCGCCGCTCAGGCGAAATGATGTCCTGCACCGAGTAGTTGACGACCGTCATGAGCGGGAGGATGGCGGAAAACGCCACACAGATGATGACCGGCAAGACAAGCAGCCATGCTTTTTGATTCACCGGTTTGGTTGTGGTGCTCATGGATTTACCCCCACGCTTGTCACTGCGTGTACTACGCTGCCCCCCGAGGGGGCGGACGCTTGCTTGAAGCGATTCTGCGCTGCGCTCATGCTTCCACCAATTCATCATTGAGGTAAAGGCAGGTATGCGGCCCCATCACTTGCAGCCAGACTTCCTCACCCACCTGCGGCGCGCGAGAAGCCGGGTTCAACCGGGCCTTCAGGGTGTGTTCGCCGATCCGGGCCGTCAGCATCCAGTGGGTTCCGATGTCCTGCACCAGCGTGACAGTGAATGGCAGCGCCGCCGGGTCACCCGGCGCCGTCTTCACCACGTATTCAGGACGCACACCCAGCTTGAGCTCGCCGTCGGGCATGGCTCGTTCAGGTGGCAGCGCCAACGGCCGCTCCGCGACGCGCAGCGCGCCACCGACGACGGTGGCCGGCAAGAAGTTCATGCCGGGCGATCCGATGAAGTGGCCTACAAACGTATGGCGGGGGCGCTCGAACAGCGCATCGGCCGAGCCGGTCTGCACAGCGCGGCCGCGCGTCATCACCACCACCTCTTCGGCAAAGGTCAACGCCTCCACCTGGTCGTGTGTCACATAAATCAGGGTCAGCTTGAGTTCATGGTGAATCTGCTTGAGCTTGCGCCGCAGCTGCCATTTCAGGTGCGGGTCAATCACCGTCAGTGGCTCGTCAAACAGCACGGCCGACACGTCAGGCCGCACCAGGCCGCGGCCCAGCGAGATCTTCTGCTTGGCATCTGCCGCAAGCCCAGCCGCGCGGTGGTTGAGCTGGCCGCTCATGTCCAGCATCTCGGCAATTTCACCGACGCGTTTTTTGATCTGATCTTCCGGCACCTTGCGGTTGCGCAGCGGAAACGCCAGATTTTCAGCCACTGTCATGGTGTCGTAGATCACCGGGAACTGGAACACCTGCGCGATATTGCGCTGCTGCGGCGTCGCATGTGTCACATCCACCCCGTCGAATTTGACTGTGCCCTGCGACGGCACCAGCAAGCCCGACATGATGTTCAGCATGGTGGTCTTGCCGCAGCCCGACGGGCCCAGCAACGCATAAGCGCCGCCATCGCGAAAACTCATGGTGAGCGGGAGCAACGCGTAGTCGCTGTCTTCGCGCGGATTCGGCCGGTAGGCATGGGCCAGGTCGAGATCAATACGCGCCATAAGGCCTCCGCAGCACAGAAGTCGTTGCAAAAAGGTGCTTCATGCAAGTCCTCCCTTGCGCTCTGGCGCCAAAAGCAAGGCACCGGTCGCATCAAAGACATACACCTGGGCGGGGCTGAGAAACAAGGTGATGGGCGCACCCAGCTCGAAGTAATGCACGCCGGTCAGTTGGGCCACCAGCTCACCCACCGCCGTGGCAACGTGGACAAAAGTGTCGGAGCCCGAAATTTCGGCCAACTCGACCTTTCCCGGCAACGCCACATCACCCTCACGCTTTTCGACGCGCAGGGCACTCCCGCGAACACCGGCCGTGAGGGTGGTCAGGCTTTGCGCCGGCGCATCGGGCAAGGCCAGCGCCAGGGTGGGCCCTGCCGCCAGCTGCAGGCCTTGCGCCAAGGGCAGTGCCGCCATCAGGTTCATCGGTGGGTCGCTGAAGGCACGCGCAACGCGCAAGGACCGCGGCGAGTGGAAGACATCGGCGGTCGGGCCGTACTGCAGCAGCTCCCCACCGTCCATCACGGCGGTGTAGCCCCCCAATAACAGGGCTTCGCCAGGCTCGGTGGTGGCGTAGATCACGGTGGAATCGCCGGCTGCAAAAAGCTGGGTCAGCTCTTCACGCAGTTCCTCGCGCAGCTTGTAGTCCAGGTTAACCAATGGCTCGTCCAGCAGCATGAGGGGAGCCCCCTTGGCCAGTGCACGCGCCAGGGCCACCCGCTGCTGCTGCCCGCCCGACAGCTCCGCAGGGTAGCGGTCCAGAAACATCTCGATATGCAGGCGCTCGGCCAGTTTTCGCACCGTCTGGTCAATGTTCTTTTCGCCGCGCAACTTGAGGGGCGAAGCGATGTTGTCCGCCACCCGCAGCGAGGGATAGTTGATGAACTGCTGGTAGACCATGGCGACATTGCGCTCACGAACCGGCATGCCGGTCACGTCAATTTCGTTCACCAGGACTTTCCCATGCGTAGGAACATCCAGGCCCGCCATGATGCGCATCAGGCTGGTTTTTCCGGCCTGCGTCGCCCCCAGCAGCACCGTCACTTCGCCGCTGCGCGGCGCCAGGTTCAGCTCGTAAAGCCATTGTTCGGCCCCGACTTTTTTGCTGATGCGGTCCAGGGCCAGCTGCATCACGCGCCCTTCCCATACACCACGCCATGGCACAAACGCCGCAGCGGCCCGAAATGACGGTGACGCCTCGGTGTCAAAGCGGCGGCAGTCAAACAAAAAGAAGCAATAAACAAGAGAGAGGCTCCCGGCGAGACTTGGAATGAAGTTCGGTTTTTTTCTATTTTTCTTCTTTTATGATTGTTTTATCTACTTGTTTTCCCTTATCTGTTTCCTTTTGTTTCGATATAAAGTTTCCAGACCTCCACGATTCCCTCAAACTTGAATCCGCGTGAACTCCAATCCCAGGCAAATCAAGCTCCTTGACGTCGTGCGAACCCACGGGTCGGCCTCCGTCGAGCAGCTTGCAGAAAAATTGGACGTGACCCTGCAGACCGTCCGGCGGGATGTGCAGCGCCTGTCGGAAGCCGGCCTGTTGACGCGTTTTCACGGCGGCGTGCGGGTGCCCAGTTCCACCATCGAAAACATTGCGCACCGCCAGCGTGAAAGCCTTCATGCCGAAGGCAAGGCCCGCATCGCGCGCGCAGTGGCCAGGCGTGTTCCGAACGACTGCTCGCTGATCCTCAATATCGGCACCACCACCGAAGCCATCGCCAAGGCCCTGCTGCACCACAAGGGGCTGCGGGTCATCACCAACAACCTGAATGTGGCGGGCATCCTCTGCGGCAATACCGATTGCGAGGTCATCGTGGCGGGCGGCGTGGTGCGTGCGCGCGACCGAGGCATCGTGGGCGAGGCGGCGGTCGACTTCATACGCCAGTTCCGGGTCGACATCGCCGTCATCGGCATCTCCGGGATCGAGTCCGACGGTTCCCTGCGCGACTTTGACTACCGCGAAGTCAAAGTTGCCCAGACCATCATCGAGCATGCCCGCGAAGTCTGGCTGGCAGCCGACAGCAGCAAGTTCAACCGGCCTGCCATGGTGGAGCTGGCCACGCTCTCCCAAATTGACCGGCTGTTCACCGACATGCCCCCGCCCGAGCCGTTTCCAACCTTGCTGGAAGAGGCGGACGTCAACTGTGAAGTGGCCCATTCCTGAGCCCCGCGCACTTGTGCGCGCCTGCCACCCTTTCATACACTCCAGCGCATGACATACCTTCTCGCACTCGACCAGGGAACCTCCAGCTCCCGCAGCATCGTGTTTGACGAACATGGCCACATCGTGGCCCTGGCTCAGCAAGAGCTGCCGCAAATCTACCCCAGGCCCGGCTGGGTCGAGCACGACCTCAATGAGATATGGCGCACCCAGCTGGCGACGGCGCGCGAAGTGCTGGTCAAGGCGAACATCAAGGCCGGCGACATCCGCGCACTGGGCATCACCAACCAGCGGGAAACCACCGCAGTCTGGAACCGCAAAACCGGCCAGCCGATTCACCACGCCATCGTCTGGCAGGACAGGCGCGCCGAAGCCACTTGCGCCGCGTTGCGCGAGCAGGGCAAGGAAAAGCTGATCCAGTCCAAAACCGGCCTGCTGATCGACGCCTACTTCTCCGGCACCAAACTCAAATGGCTGCTTGACAACGTACCCGGCGCGCGTGCGCAAGCCGAGCGCGGCGAGCTGGCCTTTGGCACCATCGACAGCTGGCTGATGTGGCAGCTCACCGGCGGCGCGCTGCATGCCACCGACGTCAGCAACGCGTCCCGCACCATGCTGTTCAATGTGCATACCAACCAGTGGGACGACGAACTGCTGGAGCTGCTGGGCATCCCGGCCTCGCTCATGCCCAAGGTGTTGCCGTCGAGCGCGCATTACGGTGAGGTGAAGCCCGACCTGCTGGGTCACGCCATTGCCATTGGCGGCGTCGCCGGCGACCAGCAAAGCGCGCTCTTCGGCCAGGCCTGCTTCAAGGCCGGCATGGCGAAAAACACCTACGGCACCGGCTGCTTCATGCTGATGCACACGGGCAATCAATTTCAAACCTCGCGCAACGGCCTGCTGACCACCAGCGCAGCCCAGGTAACAGCCCAAACCCAGTTCGCCATCGAAGGCAGCGTCTTCGTCGGCGGCGCCGTGGTGCAGTGGCTGCGCGACGGCCTGCACGCCATCAAGGGCAGCGCCGAAGTGCAGGGGTTGGCCGAAAGCGTGCCCGACTCGGGTGGCGTGATGATGGTGCCGGCCTTCACCGGCCTGGGCGCGCCCTACTGGAAACCGGATGCGCGTGGAACCATCACCGGCCTGACACGCGGCACCACGGTGGCCCACATTGCGCGCGCTGCGCTCGAAAGCATTGCCTACCAGAGCGCCGCCCTTTTGCAGGCCATGAGCCGAGACGCCGTCAGTGCCGGCGCGGCCCCCGTGGCTGAACTGCGCGTCGATGGCGGGGCCTGCGTCAACGACCTGCTGATGCAGTTCCAGGCCGACCTGCTCGGCATACCGGTGATCCGTCCGGCCGTGATTGAAACCACCGCACTGGGCGCCGCCTACCTGGCGGGGCTCTCCAGTGGTGTCTATGGCAGCACCGACGAGCTCTCCGGCATGTGGCGCGCCGAGCGCAAGTTCTTGCCCACGCTGGGCGCGGACCGGGCCGCCGAGCTGATGGCGCGGTGGGAACAGGCAGTGCGGCAAACCGTCCTGCAGTAAGCACGGATGCCCGGCGCGGCCTGCGCGCCCTGCGCTTGTCACCGCCGTCACAATTCCCACAAGCGCGGCCGCTAGACTTGGCTGCATGAACCCTTCTGTCACAGATGCCACAGCACCCTCCAGGCGCCGGCTGCTCCTTGGGGCCAGCGCAGCCGCAGTGCTGGGTCTGGCCAGCGCCAGGGCACCGCAGCCGGCAGCTGCAGCCACCGCGCCGCCTCATACACGCCTGCGCCTGATTGGTGAATCCCGCATTCCATACCGCCTGCAATTCCAGGGCACCACGGTGGGCGGGCTATCAGGCATTGACTACGACGCCGCCAACAACCTGTATTACCTGATCAGCGACGACGCCTCCAACATCAACCCCGCGCGGTTTTACACCGCACGCATCGCGCTGGACATGAACAGCCTGGGCCAGCCGGAATTGCTGAGCGTCACCACCCTGCGCGAAGGCGATGGCGACGCGTATGCGGCCGTATTGCGGGGCATCCAGATTCCCGACCCGGAGGCGATTCGCTGGCGCCCCACCAGCCAGACGCTGCTGTGGACCAGTGAGGGGCACTCCCTGGCGGGCGTGGCGCCGGAGCTGCGCGAAAGCCGGGCTGACGGCACGATGGTTCGCGAATTTACGCTGCCGCCCATGTTTGAGTTTCATCTCATCCGGGGGCCGCGCGTCAATCTGGCGCTGGAAGGCCTGGCGCTGACACCCGATGACAAGACAGCCTGGATCGCCATGGAAAACGCTTTCCGTCAAGATGGACCCGTACCCACGGTGAAAGCGAAGGCCGGGCCCTGCCGCTTCACCCAAATTGACCTTGCCAGCGGGAAAGCATTGCGGCAAATCGCGTATGTGCCCGACGCCATTCCGCGCGCACCTGTCCCACCGGCCACCCATGCGGACAATGGCGTGGTGGAAATCCTGATGCTCGACGCTGACCGCATGCTGGTGCTGGAGCGGGCCTATATGGCCGGATGGGGCCCGCAAGCAGGTAACTCGCTGCGCCTGTACCTCATCGACACGCGGCAGGGATCCGACACGCTCGCAACGCCTGTCCTGCAGACCGGCACCTACCGCGCGGTCGACAAAACACTGATCGCCGACTTTTCCGCCTTCACCGGCCCGGGCCCCGGCCTCCGGCTGGAGCGTCTGGACAATACGGAGGGCATGGCCTGGGGGCCGGTACTGCCCAACGGAAATCGCAGCCTGGTCTTCATTAGCGACGACAATTTCAGCTCCCGGCAAATCAGCCAGTGGCTGGCCTTTGAATTTTTGGATTGACAACGCATGACCTCCACTTCCCGCGCAAGCAACGAACACATCGCCTTCATAGGCGGCGGCAACATGGCCAGCGCCGTCATTGGCGGCCTGCTTAAACAAGGCATGCCAGCCAGCCAGATCCAGGTGGTCGAGCCTTTTGAGGAGCAACGCAACAAGCTCACCCGGCAATTCGGCGTGCAGGTGCATGAAAAACCGGGCGCTCCACTGGCCAGCGCCGGCCTGGTGGTCTGGGCCGTAAAGCCGCAGACTTTCAAGGACGCAGCGCTGCAAACACGCTTTCATACCAGGGCCGCCCTGCACCTGAGCGTGGCAGCCGGTGTGCGGTCCAGCAGCATCGCGCGCTGGCTGGGCACCGAACGCGTGGTGCGCGCCATGCCCAACACGCCGGCGCTGGTCGGCAAAGGCATGACGGCGCTGTTTGCGCGGGATGCCGTGACAGATGCCGACAGGCTGGCCGTCGAGAAAGTGGTCAAGCCCACAGGGGACTACCTGTGGCTCACCGAAGAAGCCCACCTGGACGCCGTCACCGCCATTTCGGGCTCCGGCCCGGCCTACGTTTTTTACTTTGTGGAAGCCATGATCGAGGCCGGGACGGATATGGGCCTTTCGCCCGAACAGGCACGCAAGCTTGCCGTTGGCACCTTTGCCGGCGCTTCGGCGCTGCTGCAGGCGTCCGACGAGACGCCACAGGCCCTGCGTGCCCAGGTCACATCCAAAGGGGGCACCACCTACGCCGCACTGACCTCCATGGAGCAGGACCGCGTCAAGATGCAGTTCATGCGTGCCATCCACACAGCAAGGCAACGTGCCGGTGAATTAGGTGATGAGTTTGGCGCGGGCTGAAATGATTTAGAAAAAACCGCCTGAAATCCAATATGGATGAGCGCAAGCAGCTATCTATTTGATAGCAGAATGATTCTTGTGCCGCAGCGGCACAGGGCCAGGGAATTAGCACGGGTGACCACCACCGGGCAAGTCAACCGCCCTGTGATGGAAGACGTTGAAGAAGGGCGTCTGTCACGGCTATCCTGATCCTTCGTGGACAGTTCACCCGGCAACACCCGCACCATAACTTTTCCAACATCCGGAGCTTCACATGAACAAATTACTGTCCACCCTCATCAGCGCAGCCGTCCTCGCCATGCCCCTGGCCGTGATCTCCACGCCAGCAGCTGCCCAGGCCGCCGCACCCGCAGCAGCTCCCGCTGCCGCACCTGCTGAAAAAGCAACCCCTCCCGCCAAAGCCAAGGCAAAAGCCAAACACAAGGTCAAGCACAAGGCCAAGGCAAAAGCCAAAAAATCGGTGTAATTAGCCGGATGAAGTTCCGCTGAGCCCTTGATCCGGCAACGGCAGGATTAAAAAAAGCCCGCGCATGCGGGCTTTTTTGTGGCAGTCTGTTTCGGCGCAGCAGGCTCAAAGGCCCAGGTAAGACAGCGCAATTCCCGCAAATACCGCAAAACCCAGCCAATGGTTGAGGCGAAATGCCTTGAAACAGTCATCGCGCTCGCGCTTGCGGATCAGCCAGCCGTGCCACAGCGCCTGCCCGAGCGCCACCCCAATCGCTATCAGATAAATAGCTGGTTGCGCACGATCCATAAGGGCTACAGCCCAAATCGATAGGAAAACCAGGTAGCTGAGCATGACACCCGCCACATCGAACCGCCCCAATGTGATGGCCGACGTTTTCATGCCGATCTTCAGGTCGTCGTCACGGTCGACCATGGCGTATTCCGTGTCGTAGGCAATCACCCAGAACAGGTTGCCCAGCAACAGCACCCAGGCCAGCATCGGCACGCGCGACTGCACGGCGGCAAAGGCCATCGGAATGCCGAAACTGAAAGCGACCCCCAGCACCGCCTGCGGCATGGAGACATAACGTTTGGCAAAGGGATAGGCCAGCGTGACCGCCAGCGCGGCAAATGACCAGGCGATGGTGACGGTATTGGTGGTGAGTACCAGGCCAAAAGCCAACAGGGCCAGCATTGCACCCAGCAACAGCGCCTCTCTGACGGAGACGGCGCCGCTGGTCACGGGCCGCTCGGCCGTGCGTTTGACGTGGCGGTCAAAATCGCGGTCGGCCACATCGTTGACACAACAACCCGCGCTGCGCATCAGGAAGGTGCCCAAGGTAAACACGGCCAGCAGATGCGAGCCCGGAAAGCCGTGCGAAGCTACCCACAGCGCCGACAGGGTGGGCCACAGCAGCAGCAACCAACCCGCCGGGCGATTCCAGCGGATCAGTTGAAGGTAGAGGTCAAGCTTTTGCTTCAACAAGCGAGGAGCGCGTCAGTCTTCCAGCAAAGAACGCAGCATCCAGGCCGTCTGCTCATGCACCGTCAGGCGCTGTGTCAGCAAATCGGCCGTCGGCTCGTCGCTGGCTTTGTCGGCCAATGGAAACAGCTCGCGCGCCGTGCGTGCCACGGCTTCATGGCCCTGCACCAGGATGCGCACCATTTCCAGCGCCTTGGGCGGCACCACCGGTACGTCCGGAATGGAGGCCAGTTTGCTGAACTGTGCGTACGAGCCCGGCGCGGGATGGCCCAGGGAGCGGATACGCTCCGCTACGGGGTCTACCGCTGCCCACAATTCGGTGTACTGCGTCATGAACATCAGGTGCAGCGTGTTGAACATCGGCCCCGTCACGTTCCAGTGGAAGTTATGGGTAGTCAAGTACAACGTGTAGGTGTCGGCCAGCAGGCGGCTCAGGCCCTTGGCGATCGCCGCGCGGTCTTTTTCATTGATGCCGATGTTGATGGACGGTGCGGCTTTACTGGCAGGTTTGGCGGAAGACTTGGCCATGGTGTTTCCTTTTTTAAAATTCAGGGATAACTTTAACGAAATCAGGACGACGGCCGCAACAGCCGCCGTCAATGCCGGTCATAGACGGGATTCAAGACAGGCGGATGACCCCGGGCAGCTCGCAGGCGTAAATAGCGTTGCGCAGCGCGGCAATAGCCTCGTATCGCGTGAAGCTGCGGCGCCAGGCCAGCACCACGCGCCGGCTCGGCACATCGCCGTCAAACGGCAGGTATTTGATGAACGACGGTTGCTCTGCCGCCACCTTGCTGCGGCTTGCGGCGGCTTTTCCCTTGGCGGGCTTCCTGGCAGCTGCGGCCTGCTCTGCCAGAGCCTCCTTGGGCACGCCCAGTCGAGGCACCAGCGTGATGCCCATGCCCGCCGCCACCATGTGCTTGATGGTTTCCAGCGACGAACCTTCAAAGCTTTTGCTGATGCCTTCGGCGCTGCTGGAAAAGCGTGCAAATTCGGGGCAAACCTCGAGCACGTGGTCGCGAAAGCAATGGCCGGTACCCAGCAGCAGCATGGTTTCCTTCTTGAGCTCCTCGGCCGTCACGCTCTTGCGTGACGCCAGCGCATGGGCGCTGGGCACCGCCGCCATGAAGGGTTCGTCATACAGCGGCGCGATGGCCAGGTTGGTGTCGGGAAAGGGCTCTGCCAGGATGGCACAGTCAATTTCACCGGTACGCAACTCTTCAAGCAACTTGACGGTGAAGTTTTCCTGCAGCATCAGCGGCATCTGCGGCGTATGCGCAATCGCCTGGCGCACCAGATCGGGCAACAGGTAGGGGCCAATCGTATAGATCACGCCCAGCCGCAGCGCACCGGCCAGCGGGTCTTTGCCGCGCTTGGCAATTTCACGGATGTTGTCGGCTTGCTCCAGCACGCTCTGGGCCTGGCGCACGATTTCTTCGCCCAGAGGCGTCACGGTGATTTCGTTGGCGTTGCGCTCAAAGAGCTTGACCTGCAGCTCTTCCTCCAGCTTCTTGATAGCCACGCTGAGCGTGGGCTGCGAGACGTGACAGGCGTCGGCGCCCTTGCCGAAATGCTTTTCCCGCGCAACAGCGACGATGTATTTGAGTTCGGTCAGCGTCATGGGCTTATTGTGCTGCTTTTCTCAATCGCTGCATCGCCGGATGTTGCTTAGGCCTTCAGGTAATCGGCTTTGCCGCCCAGCCAGCGCAGGATGTGCCGGTGAGCCAGTTCCGTATGCCGGTCCAGCATCAGCGGCGCCCGCTCGCGTGCCCAGGCCAGCAGCGCGGCATCGGTCTCGAGATCGGCAAACCGCAGCAGCGGCGCGCCCGATTGCCGCGCTCCCAGGAACTCGCCGGGCCCGCGGATTTCCAGGTCGCGCCGGGCAATCTCGAAGCCGTCATTGGTTTGCGCCATGGCTTTGAGGCGTTCGCGCGCCATCTCGCCGAGTCGGGACGCATCGCCGGTCGAATACAGCAGCACGCAGGCCGACGCCGACGCGCCGCGCCCGACACGGCCGCGTAACTGGTGCAACTGGCTCAGGCCGAAGCGCTCGGCATGCTCGATCACCATCAACGAAGCATTGGGCACGTCAACGCCAACCTCAATCACCGTCGTACTCACCAGCACGCCCATTTTCCCGGCGGTGAACTGGCTCATGACGGCCTTCTTTTCTGCAACCGGCATGCGCGAATGCAGCAGCCCCACGCTGACGCCTGGCAAGGCCGCACTCAACGCTTCATGCGTTTGCGTGGCATTGACCAGGTCGATGGACTCGCTTTCCTCAATCAGTGGGCAGACCCAGTAAATCTGCCGCCCCTCCGCCAACTGGCCGCGTATGCGTACGATCACTTCATCACGACGCGCGTCGCTCACCACCTTGGTCACAATGGGGGTGCGGCCGGGTGGCAGCTCGTCGATGGTGGAGACGTCGAGGTCGGCGTAATAACTCATCGCCAGCGTGCGCGGAATCGGTGTGGCGGTCATCATCAAAAGATGGGGTTCCTGCCCGCCCTCAGTCATCTTGATGCGCAAGGCCAGCCGCTGCGCCACGCCAAAACGGTGCTGCTCGTCGATGATGGCGAGCGCCAGGTTTTTGAACTTCACCTTGTCCTGGATCACGGCGTGGGTGCCTATGACCAGGCCCGCCTCCCCGCTCTCGATCAGCGCCAGCATCTCGCGCCGCTCTTTTGTCTTCTGGCTGCCGGTCAGCCAGGCGGTCTTGATGCCCAGCGGTTCCAGCCAGCCGATGAGCTTGCGGAAGTGTTGCTCGGCCAGGATTTCCGTAGGCGCCATCAGCGCGCATTGCCAGCCCGCATCCATGCAGCGTGCCGCAGCCAGCGCCGCCACCACGGTTTTGCCGGCGCCCACGTCGCCCTGTAACAGGCGGTGCATGGGGATATTTTTTTTCAGGTCCGCTTCAATCTCATCGCACACGCGCTGCTGGGCGGCGGTCAGCCGGAAAGGCAGTCGCTCCAGCAATTGGTCATGCAGCGTGCACTGCGTGCCGCGCATGGGTGGGCCTGCCAGCGAAGGTGCGCGCATGGCTGCGCGTATGCGCCGGGCCTGCAGCTGCGACAGTTGCTGGGCCAGCAGCTCTTCGGCTTTAAGCCGCTGCCAGGCCGGGTGGCTGCGGTCTTCCAGCGTGGCCAGCGAGACATCTGGCGTGGGGTGATGCAAAAACTGTAGCGCCTCGCGCAGGTTCCATAAGGGCTGCAGCCTGTTCCCACCCAAAACTTCGGGCGGAAAGGTTTCGCGGAGATCAGCCCGCGCCAGACCACTGAGCACAGCTTTGCGCAGGTAGGTTTGCGGCAGTCCGGCCACGGTGGGATACACCGGCGTCAGCGCGCCGGGCAGCTCGCCGCCGGCCAGCCTGAAGCTGGGGTGGATCATTTCACGGCTGAGAAAGCCGCCGCGGATTTCACCCCGCACCCGAACATGGGCGCCTGTGCTCAGCGTTTTCTGGTGAGCCGGGTAAAAATTGATGAAGCGCAGCACGCAGGTATCGCTGCCGTCGTCTACCGTCACCCGTAGCTGTCGGCGCGGGCGAAAGGCGATCTCGCTGTGCGTCACCTGGCCTTCGATTTGCACCAGCTCGCCGTCCCGCGCGTCCGCCAGCCGCACGATGCGGGTTTCATCCTCGTAGCGCAGCGGCAGGTGCAAGGCCAGATCGATGTCGCGGCGCAGGCCCAGCTTCTCCAGCGCTTTTTGCGCGGGTGATTTGGGCGAGGCTTTTTCAGCCTTGGCCTGAGGCGCGGCCGTGTTCCCGGCCGCGGCCTCAGGCGGGACAGTTTTTCGGACGGAGGCACCGGGTGGCGACATGGGACAATTGTGCCGTCAACCTAGCAACCGCAGTTGACCGCTTGTAAACCTCTCAGAATCCGCTTGAATACCGTCACCCCTCCCTTCGCTGGCACTCAGCTTGTGCATAACAACGCTATGCACCCGATTGCGCCACCCGCACAGCATCATGCGGCGTTGCTCCGCCTTGTGGGCAACAGCCCACAGCGTTGTCGCGCCTTGCCTGGCGCAGCGCGGGCGGCACACTCGGGCGCATCCAACTGCGGTTTCTAGGTTTATGAAGCCCCATTTCAGCCTCAGCGATTTTGATTTCACGCTGCCCGAAGAACTCATTGCCCAACACCCTGCCGCCCAGCGCAGCGGCTCGCGCCTGCTTGACGGGCGTGAAGACCTGCCAGTGGACCGACGGTTCACCGAACTCCCCGGCCTGCTGCTGCCGGGCGACTTGCTGGTCTTCAACGACACCAAAGTCGTCAAAGCCCGGCTCTTCGGCCAGAAAGCCAGCGGCGGCAAACTGGAACTGCTGATCGAACGCGTGCTGTCGCCCCATGCGGATGCCGGCCATGAAGTCGCCGCCCACATGAAAGTCAGCAAAAAGCCCCTGCCGGGCGCAGTGCTGCAAATGGATGGCGGTTTCACCGCCACGCTGCTGGGCCGCTGGCCCGAGGAAAGCGGGCCTCTGTACCGCTTCCGCCTTAGCAGCGACCCGTATGCGCTGATGGCGCAGCACGGCCACGTGCCGCTGCCGCCCTACATTACCCATACCGACTCCGCGGACGACGAGCAGCGCTACCAGACGGTGTTTGCCAAAAACCCGGGCGCCGTGGCCGCCCCCACCGCCGCGCTGCACTTCGATGAAGTCATATTGGCGCAACTCGAAGCGCGCGGCACCCAGCACGCGAGCGTGACGCTGCACGTGGGTGCCGGCACTTTCCAACCCGTCAAGGCCGAAAACATTGCCGACCACACCATGCATTTCGAGCGTTTTGAGGTTCCCGTAGCGACGCAACAGGCCATCGCCGCCTGCAAGGCGCGTGGTGGCCGCGTGGTGGCCGTGGGCACCACCACCGTGCGGGCGCTGGAGTCGCACGCCAAATTCGGCCCCGACTGCAACGACACCAACATCTTCATCACCCCGGGCTTTGAATTTGCCGTGGTTGACCTGCTGCTGACCAACTTTCACCTGCCCAAAAGCACGCTGATGATGCTGGTCAGCGCGTTTTCGGGCTACGAACACATCATGGCGCTGTACCGCCATGCGATTGCCGGGCGATACCGCTTTTTCAGCTATGGCGATGCCATGCTGCTGGCCCGTAAAACCCCTCTGGCAGGCGCCTGATACACCCCTATACACCTGCGACAATCCCAAGATGCTCGAATTTGAAGTTCTGAAGACCGATGCTCCGGCTGGCGAAGGCGCCGGCGCCTACCTCGGTTCGTACGCCCGGCGCGGCAAGCTGACACTCAACCACGGTGAGGTGCAAACCCCCATCTTCATGCCGGTCGGCACCTATGGCACGGTCAAAGGCGTGATGCCGCAGTCGCTGCACGACATGGGCGCGCAAATCATCCTGGGCAACACCTTTCACCTCTGGATGCGCCCCGGCCTGGATGTGATGCAGCAGTTCGGCGGCCTGCACAAGTTTGAAAGCTGGAACAAGCCCATCCTGACCGACAGCGGCGGCTTCCAGGTCTGGTCGCTCGGCGAGATGCGCAAGATTTCCGAAGAGGGCGTGAAGTTCGCCTCGCCCGTCAACGGCGACAAGCTCTTTTTGACGCCCGAAATCTCGATGCAGATCCAGACCGTGCTCAACAGCGACATCGTGATGCAATTCGACGAGTGCACGCCTTACGACACCAAAGGCCATATCACCACCGAAGGCGAAGCGCGCAGCTCGATGGAGCTGAGCCTACGCTGGGCCAGCCGCTGCATCGCCGAATTCAAAAAGCTTGAGAACCCAAACGCGCTGTTCGGCATTGTGCAGGGCGGCATGTTTGAGAACCTGCGCCAGGAATCACTCGAAGCGCTGGTTGAACTGGACCTGCCCGGTTACGCCATAGGCGGCGTGAGCGTGGGCGAGCCCAAGGAAGAAATGCAGCGCATCATGGCGCACACGCCGCATCGCCTGCCGGCAAACAAGCCGCGCTACCTGATGGGAGTGGGTACGCCTGAAGACCTCGTCGAAGGCGTGGCCGCCGGCGTCGATATGTTCGACTGCGTGATGCCGACCCGTAATGCGCGCAATGGCCATATGTTCACACGCTTCGGCGACCTGAAAATCCGCAATGCGCGCTACAAGACCGAAGACCAGCCCGTTGACGCCACCTGCAGTTGCTACACCTGCAAGAATTTCTCCCGCGCGTACATGCATCACCTGGACCGCTGCGGCGAGATGCTGGGGCCCATGCTGTCGAGCATCCATAACCTGCATTACTACCTCAACCTGATGCAAGAAGTCCGCGATGCGCTCGATGCGGGGCGCTTTGGCGAGTTCACCGCGCAGTTCCGCGCCGACCGGCAGCGAGGCGTGTAATGAACATCAACCTGCAACGCTGGATTGACCGCTGGGTCGGCATTCCGCTGTGTGCTGCGGTATCGGGTGTTGATGCCGTGCTGCGGCAATTCCGCTCCGGCGCCGACCCCGCGCCGCGCGCCATCGTGGTAATTTTGCTGTCGGAGATGGGCAGCCTGGTGCTGGCCCACGACATGTTCGCACGCCTGAAGCAGCGGTATCCCGACGCGCCGCTGCATGCCCTGCTCTTCGGCAAAAACCGCGAAATCCTCGACCTCATGCAGGTGCTTGAGCCGGCCAACGTGCACACGGTGGACGACAAGTCGCTGGGCGGCCTGCTCTCCAGTTTATGGAAAGCGATTGGCGAGCTGCGGCGCGCGAATGTTGACGTGGCGATTGACTGCGAGCTGTTCTCGCGGATCAGCAGCCTGCTGTCGTATGCCAGCGGCGCGCGCATCCGCGTGGGCTTTCACCGCCACACGCAGGAAGGCCTGTATCGGGGCTCGCACATCAACCGGCCCGTTCCCTACAACCCTTACCAGCACATCAGCGCCCAGTTTCTGACGCTGGCGCGCGCGATTGATTCCACGGCCGTTCCCAAATCCAAACTGCCCGCGAATCTTGCCGCGGCAGGCACCGGAAAACCACCGCCGCACGTACAGCTGGATGCCGCGCTGGTGCCAGGCATCCGGACGCGATTGGCGCAGGACTTTCCCGCGATTGCCGGCAAGCCTCTCGTGCTGGTCTACCCGGGCGGGGGCATCTTGCCGATACGGGCCTGGCCACTGGCTTCCTACACCGCGTTGTGTGAAGGCCTGGTGGCCGACGGCTGCGCCGTGGCCGTGATCGGCCTGAAAGACGACCAGGTACTGGCGCAGCAGCTGGTGGCCAATGTGCAGGCTGCCTTCCCGGGCAGCCCCGTGATTGACCTGACCGGCTATACGCGGTCCATTTCCGAACTGCTGGCGCTCTTTCATGTGGCTCGCCTGCTGGTCACCAACGACGGTGGGCCTGGGCAGTTCGCGGCGCTCACGCCCATCTGGACACTGATGCTGTTTGGCCCCGAGACCCCGGGCCTGTATGCGCCGCTCACACCGCAGTGCCATTCCTTTTACAGCCAGTGGCCATGCTCGCCTTGCCTCACTGCCTATAACCACCGCTCGTCCTATTGCGACGGCGACAACCAGTGCCTGAAGGTCATTGCGCCCGAAGCCGTACTGGCCAAGGCGCGCGAGTGCCTGGCAACGCCCTGACCCCATTCCGATGACAACACTCCGATCCATAGCAGAGGCTGTCATCAGCCGCCTGCCTGAGCGCCTGCAACCCATGGCGCGCTGGCGCTTCATCAAGTTCGGCGTGGTGGGCGCCAGCGGCACGGTGGTAAATGTCGCCGTGCTGTACGTTGCCCAGGAATTCCTGTTCAGCCACATTGCCGACTTCCATTCCCGGCTGAACTACTCCATTGCGCTGGCCATAACCATCGCCACCATCAGCAATTTCTACTGGAACCGGCGCCTGACCTGGCGCGACCGCAAGCATGAGGTGCATCACTCGGCACTTTTCCTGTTTTCCAAGTACGTCATGGCGGCCGGCCTGGCCATCGTGCTGCAGTCACTGCTGACCAAATGGCTGGCGCTGTACATGCACTACATCCTGGCCAACGTGCTGGCGATTGCCTTGTCCAGCGTGTGTAACTTTGTGGCCAATGACCGCATGACATTTCGCCGGCGGCGCGCGAAAATCGTGACCCCTGATGCCGATGGCGCTGCGCCGCCCTCCACCGATACCCATGACAAGCCCTGAGTCCCTGAAAAATCGTATCCCGGCCCACCGCATCTGGATAACGCTGGCGCTACTGGTCGCGCTGGCTTACCTGTTTGGCCTGGCCGGTGACCACATTCCGCGCAACGGCGACGAGCTGGTCTATGCCCATATCGCCCGGCTGACCGCTGCGACCGGCAAGTGGCTGCCACTGGTCAGCTCCTACGATTTCATGCGCAACACCAAGCCACCCGTGCTGTTCTGGCAGGCGATGGTCGCCGGCGGATGGGGCGGGCACTGGACGCTGCTCAATCTGCGCCTGCCGAGCGTGGTCTATACGTGGGCAATTTCGCTTATGGTCGGGCTGCTGACCTGGAAGATCGTTCGCAACACGGCTACCGGCACGGTCACCGGTGCTGAAGAGCCGGCCGGCCGGGCCGCTGCAACCGGCAACAGCCGCCATGCCCTGACGATGGGCGCCATCGCGGCCATCGTGTACCTGTCGTTCTTCAGCACCTACCGCTATGGCAGGCCTTACCTCACCAGCGCGCCCGAAACTTTCTGGCTGTTTGGCGTGATGTTTGCCGTTGCCTGGGCGCCGGCAAAGCTGCTGGCCTCGCGCTGGAAATTTCCATTGCTCGCCGGCCTGGCCATCGGCATAGGCTGCCTCTACAAATCATTTGTCATGGTGGTGCCGGTCGGGTTCGGCCTGGCCTTGTGTTACCAGATGGTGGGTGCGCAAAAAGCCCCTTGGGCAATTTCCCGGCCCGGGATCATCACCGACGGCATCAAGGTCACAGCCATCTGCGTGCTGGCACTTGCAATCTTCGGATTGTGGTTTGCCATCGACCCGCAACCGGGAGAAGTCTGGCGCGAGTTCGTCGTCGGCGAAAATGCCGGCAAGATGAATTCGTCCAAGGGCTACTTTGCCATTGCGTTGAGCGGCAGCAGCGGCGTGTTGACGATATTGACGGGTTACTTCTCCAACGCCCTTTTCCTGCTACCCGTTGCCGTGGGCTGTTTTGTGGCGGCGTGGCGCGCCTGGCGGCAGCGCAAGGGCGCCGACCAGACCGTCAGTGATGCAGAAAAAGCCATGTGGCTCTGGATGCTGGCCTTTGCGCTGGTGTTCATGGTTCCCACCCAGCGCTCCACCCGTTACCTGATCCCCGCCATGCCCGCGCTGGCGGTACTGATCGCGTTGTACTGGGAGCGTATCTCGCGCATCTGGTTCAGCCTGACCCTGCTGATCTGCCTGGGCGGCGCGCTGGCCATGGGACTGATCGGCTTTGGCGGGATGCGGGCTACACAGGATCCATGGCTGTACTCACCGCTCTACTGGCTCTTCCTGGGAGCACTGACGCTTGCTTGCGTAGCAGGCATGTTCAAGCCCGCCTTCACGCGTCCGATCGCTGCGCTGAGCAGCTTCGCCGTACTCTTTGCGCTCGCATGGGTGACCTTGCCCTTCAACGGCGACATGGGCCATTTCCGCGCCGATACCGATGCATTGCTCAAAGGCCAGTCCGTGTCGGTGCCAAGCAATTTCAACGGGCACTTTGAGCGCTATGAGTTCATCATCCCGGGCGCCAAAATCGTTCCTTACTTTGCCGCGCAGCCGGTGGACTACGAAGACGTGAGTGCGCTGTTCAAGAACACGCGCTACGCCCTGGTGCAGCGGCGTGCCGGGCAAAAGCCCTGCGACGGCTGCCGCATCATCGACCAGCGCTGGGACCTGCGCTCACGGCAGGACGAAAAAGAAGGCACGCTGGGCGCGTTCAAGTCGCCCGAAACCTTCTGGTATGCCCAAGAATACCTGGTCGAGCGCGCCGCGCCCTGAGCGTCCGCTGTTTGTTTTGTTCATTCCAACCCCGTATTTGACTGGAGCCCTGCGCATGCCGAAAACCTCACCGCAGGCCGCGATGGCCCGTCTGCTGTCCCTGGTGACTGTCCTGGGCGGCTTGCTCCTTGCGCTTGGCGGCTGCGCCACGGCCATCAAGCCGCATGCGGAGACCGGTGCGCCTATGCTGGGTTTTCAGAACATGGCCCTGAACCCGGGCAATGGTGGAGAGCTGATCAGGCCCGATGTCCTGCTGCCGGGCGACATCATCCTTACCGCCGAAAACGGCATCAACTCGGTGGGTATTCGCCTGATCACGCTATCGCCGGTCAGCCATGCTGCGATATATATGGGTAACCGGCAGATCGCCGAAGCCGTGGGCTCGGGTATCCGCGTGCGCAGCATGGACGCGCTGCTCAATGATGAGGCGACGGTGGTGGCGTTTCGCCATCCCGACCTTACCGCCGAACAGGCCATCAAGATCAACACCTTCGCGGCCAGCCATGAAGGCAAGAAATACAACTATGTCGGCGTGATGCTGCAGGCGCCTTTTGCGCTGGAGCGCCGCATGTGCGAGCTGCCGCTGGTGCCTTCCATGGTGCGCGACTTCTGTATTCGCGGCATCGCAGCCGTGCAGCTGGGGCTGGGTCGCAATGACCAGTTCTTCTGTTCGCAATTCATCCTGGAGGCCTACCGCAGCGCCGGCCTGCCGCTGACCGACGCCGACCCCCGGCTGATCAACCCCGGCGACCTGCTGCACATGCGGGAGGGCGATGTGCCCTCCATCATGATTCACAAGCCGCTGCGGTATGTGGGGCACCTCAAGGCGGCGCCCCAGATCGTCGCTGTCGAGCAGATGCAGCAGTAGCCGGCGCCGCTGTTGCGGTCGTTATGACGACGGCCACTTCAGTTGATTCAACCGCCGATGTGCATCGTGAACTGCGCGCCGTTGGAGAGCTTGCACTGCCCCGTCCCCATCGTTGACGAGTTCATCTGGTAGCGGCAGCTGATATAGCTGCCCCGGCTGCCGGAGCCGTTGGCCACTCCTTCACGCGTTGAAGAGCCCGCGATGCGCGTAGCTTCCCCGTTAAAGCTTTCACCGTTGATGTTGGTGGTGAAGGTGCCGCGCCCGTTCATGTCATTGGTCACCACCGCGCCCACCATGCCGTAGGCCTGGGCAGCGTCGTTCGCCGGGTACAGCCGCGCCGCAAAGGTCGTGCTTGCCGGCATGGCCGGTGTGACATACACCGTGGAGGAAACCGGCGGATGGCCGGGTTGGACCGGCACGACGTAGCAGCCCGTCAGGGCAGTGGCACCCAACACCGCAGCGGCCAAAGCCGTGCGACGCGTCAGGCGTGACAGGGAGAACAGGGAAGAGTCGATCTTCATAAATAACCCGAAGGCCCAAGCACATGCTTGTAGAGGCAGTGTGGAGCGGAATACCTTAAAAGTTTCGTTTAAAGATACAAGATCATTAAATTAGTACGATCAGCATCAAATAAAGGTACTTCATCGAAAACCGACATATAGACAGCAAGTCTTCATGGCGGGGGGCCGCAATCGCCAAATAGCCGACGTGCAGCGCAAAGATTCAGGCTCAGGCACTATCAGCGATCCCGCTCACTTTTTTTGCGAAGATGACCATGCAATACCGCCGCCTTGGAAACAGCAACCTCAAAGTCTCCGTCCTGTGCCTGGGCACCATGATGTTCGGCAAGCAGACACCGTTTGAAGAAGCAGGCCGCATCGTGGCGTCGGCGCGCGAGCACGGGCTCAACTTCATCGACACAGCCGATGTCTACAACCAAGGGCAGTCCGAAAAAGACCTGGGCAAGCTTCTCGCGGGCCAGCGGAACCACTGGGTGTTGGCCAGCAAGCTGGGCAACCCTGTCAGCGAGGCTGTCAACGAAGGCCACTACTCCCGCCGTTGGCTGGTGCAGGAAACCGAGGCCATTCTGTCCAGGCTGCAAATCGACTACCTGGACATTCTTTACCTGCACCGTGACTACCACGACGCCAACCTGGAGGAGGCGGTGCGCACGCTGGGCGACCTGATTCGCGCGGGCAAGATCCGCAGCTTCGGCCTGTCCAATTTCAGGGGGTGGCGCATCGCCGAGGTGGTGCACCTGTGCAAAGCGCTGGGCGTGCCGCAGCCCGTGGTGTGCCAGCCGTACTACAACCTGCTCAACCGCGGCCCGGAGGTTGAAATCCTGCCGGCCTGTGGCCACTACGGCATTGGAGTGGTGCCTTATAGCCCGCTGGCACGCGGCGTGCTGACCGGCAAGTACCCGCCCGGCCAGCCGCCGGCCGAAGGCACACGCGCGGGCAGCGGCGACAAGCGCATCCTGGAGACCGAGTTCCGCGAAGAGTCACTCGTTATCGCGCAGAAGATCAAGGCGCGCTGCGAAGCCCGGGGACAAGTGCCCGGCCAGTTCGCCGCAGCCTGGGTGCTGACCAATCCACTGATCAGTTCGGTCATCGTCGGCCCGCGCACCCTGCCGCACCTGGAAGATGTGTATGGTGCGGTGGAACTGGTGCTGGACAAGGACGACGAAATCTTTATTGATGATCTGGTCGTGCCCGGCCACGCGTCCAGCCACGGCTACAACGACCCGGGTTACCCATTTTTTGGGCGGCCAGTCGTGTGAGCGGCTAAATTTCAGCGAATAGTAGCCGGAAGCCACGTTAATCGGGCGCAAGCAGCTCCTGATTTCATAGCAAATAAAACCTGTAAAGCCGGCAGAAGCGGCACTCGCGAACGATCAAGGTTTGAGCACTTCAGCCATACGCTGGTTGAACAGCGCTGGATCCTCAATCTGTGGAATGTGGCCGACGCCAGGCAATACCAGCAGTCTTGATCCGGCGACCAGGCGCTGCAGGGTTTCGGCCTGGGACAGCGGCGTGATCGTGTCCTCTTGCCCCCAGACCAAGGTCAGCGGCATGGGCAGCTCGCGGAAACCTTCAGGTTTCTCGCTCAAGGACTTGCCGCTCTCGCTGGCAAATTGCGCGGCCCAGTCGCCCAGGCTGGCGGTGAAGCCGTCCAGCACGAAAGGCTGCCGATAAATTGCCGTGCGCGAAGGCGTGACCACCTCCTTGCGAGCCACGAACTGGCGCAACCAGAATTCGCTGAACAAGGGCTGAGTGCCCACCGTGGCAATCAGTGCCGTGCGCAGCGGGCGAATGCCAAAGAGGCTCGCCGCCACGCCGCCGCTTTTCGCTGGTGCGGGATATTCCATCAGGCCGATTGCCGCGTCGACCAGGATGAGATGGCGCACGCGGTCGGGTTGCAGCATGGCGGCTTCGGCCGCGGGCCCGCCGCCATAGGAGTGGCCCAGCAGTGTCACCGGGCCAAGCTTCAGTGCATCAATCAAGCCGATGATGCGGCGCGCCTGTGCGTTGCGACTGTAGTCGCGCGCAGCAGGCCGCGTGCTGAAGCCGAAGGGCGGCAGGTCCACCGCAATGACGCGATAGCCGGCGGCCGCCATGGCCTTCACGTTCTGGTCCCAGGTGCCGCTCCATGCGCCGGTGCCGTGGGTCAGTACCAGGGGCGGCGCGGCCGGGTCGCCGAATTCCTGCACATACAGGTCCACGTCATGCGCATGCAGCCAGCGCCCTTCCCTGGGTGCCGCCTCGCGCGGGCTGTGCTCCTCAACCCACAGCATGCGGGCCCAGGAAAAAACCACAACCAGCAACAGGCAGGCCACCAGCGCCATGAGTACGCGCCACGGGTAAAAAAGCCAGGTGCGCCCTGGCTTCTGCTCTCGCCGCTTAATAGTCAAAAATGTGCTCCACCTGCAGATTGCCGGCTTGCCACTGGCGCAACGACTCGGCCAGGTGTTTGACGGGCACCGTCAACACCACCCGCTGGATGCCGGGCCGGGTGAGGATGGGTTGCCTCAGCAGTGGCGTGGCGGGGCTGGTGGGCTCCCAGGTGCCTGGCGCCAGTACGCTGACCAGGATGAATGAATCATTGCCTGCGATCTCGCTGAAATTGACGCCTTGCACCGCCAATGCCTGGGCATAGCGCATGAATGCCTCATAGCGGGGGATGGTGACCAGGGCCGAACCGTCGGGCTTCGGTGAGAGCACTTTGAGTTCCGGCAGCGCGGCGTCGGCCCGCGGCACAGGCTTTGCCACCACGGCAGTGACCGGCAAGGGCGCATCGTAGATCGTCTGCGTACCCAGCTTGATCAGCCGGGCATAACCCGCCTTGACCAGGTATTCGGTCGTGAGGGCAAAACGGCGCTCCCACTTGCGGACCATGTCCGGCCCGGTGAGAGGCACATCGCGCCAAAGGCCTGCCAGCGCCTTGTCGAAGTCATACAGGTACCAGGGCTCTACGCGGATAAACCGCACATAGTCCTGCGCAACGCTGGCCGCATGCCTGTCCTCGGGCGTGGGCCGGCCGGCCAGTGATTCGGCGAGCCGTCCGACGAGCGTCTCATAGGCCGACTTGAGCGCATATTCCACCGTCGTGCTGGTGCCTATCACCATGATCATCAGGTGATAGCCGGGGTTGAGGTCGAGCCCGCGGCGGCTCGTCTCGTCAAAGACGGCTTTGTAGCTTTCCCAGAACTGGCCGATGTGGCCATAAAAAGGAAAGCGGCTGGGCGCACTGGTACCTATGAACTCGCCGTACTCATAGGGGCTGAACACCAGGAACCACTCGGGGTAAGTGAGCAGCGTCTGCTCGACGCCGCGCACATGCTCGGGCCCCGCAACCGGTGCAGGACCGGCTGCCGGCGTCACACCCACGAGCACGGCAAACGCACTTGCGACCGCGAGATTGCGCAGCCAGCGCATCATGCGGCAGCCCCGCTGGATTTTGTGAACGCCAGCAGCACGTTGTCGGAAGGATCGTGCGCCTGCAGCTCGCGCTTGCCGCTGTCCTTCAGTCCACGTTCGCCAAGGTAAGCCACCCACTCGGCGACGGGACGGAAGTAGCGCAGCTCTCGCTGGTTGGTTTCCCATGCGCCGTTCAGGCCGGCATTGAAGACGGTGTGCACCAGCGAGACAAACGTAAACATCTCGGGCGTCGTGACGTCGTGGTCGCGCAGGATGAACACGCCGCCCGGTTTAAGCACACGCACGATGGAGGCAACATAGGCATCCAGCTTGTCCAGCGGGCAGTGGTGCAGGCCGATATAGCAGGTCACCAGGTCCACGCTGGCATCGGGAATGCTCGCCGGCAGCGGGTCATAGTCGTTCATCGGCACAAAGCTGCCGATCTTTAACAGGCCGCCGCGCTCGGCGATGTCCACCGGCGAGTTGGTGGGCGCCACATCGTTCATCAGGGTAATGGGGCCATTGACCTTGATGCGCTTCTTCAGTTCGCTGATATAGCGGCCGGTGGAGCCGATCTCCACATAACCGTCAACCTGCTTTTTGTCGCCCAGGAGCCGCTGGGTCTGGTCGGCCATCTCCTTCTTCTGCTTGAAGAGCGCCGGCAACGCCAGGGTCAGGTCCGCCATAAAGGGCTTGATCTTCGGCAGCTCACGCTGGAGCCTGCGGTAAATGGCTTCATCGTTGTCAAGCTCGGCCGAGGTGTTCTTTATCAGTGTGTGAAAGCGGTCCTCGGGATAAAGGCGGTAGATGTTCTGCAGAAACTTGTAAAAGCCGTCGTGCCAGCGGGTGACGCTGAAAACGGCGCGAAATTCCGAGACGGGTGAGGTGGTGGTCATGGCAGGTCCTGTCGTTCAGGTGTTGGAGGCATTCAATGTGGGGTTCAGTGTGGGGGCGTAGTATTTGTCCCAGAGCACATTGCGCAAGCGGAACTGCGGGTCGAGCTTGCGTTTCAGCGCGAACAGCTCTTTGGCCCGCGGATAGGCAGCATGGAACTGCTCCGCCGTTGCATGCGGCTGGTAGGGCAGGTAGTAGCTGCCGCCGACACGGATGGCCGCATCAATCAGCTCCCGCGTCCAGACCGAAACGCGGTTGATCGCGTTGTCGCGGGTGCGCTGCTTGTAATAGAGAACAAACGCAAAGGTCTCACCCCGGGCCCATGCCAGCAGGGTGCCAGGGTCGGGCCGCGCATGCCGCACCGACACGTTAAGCGCATTGACGCGATAGCGCTGCAGGATTTCCGCCATGATCGGCACGAAGTCGTCAAACCGTTCCACCGGAATGAAGTATTCCTGCAGCACATAGGTCGTGTACTTGCGCGAAGCCGGTTCAAGCTCCGCCACGTCGTAACCCGCCTCGAAGTTGCGCCAGTGCACCTTGCGGAAAAGATAAAGGAGGGGGTCAATCAGGTATTCGCGCCGCCATTTACCCAGGGGGGTTTCGGTCACGGCCCACACAAAGTAGCGGTTCACAGGATAGGTTTCGCCGCCTTGCTGCAAACGTCTTGGCTCGGTGGTGGCTTCGTCAGTGCGCGCCCACGTGACGGAGCGCACCTTGCGGTAATGCGGCGGGTACAGGTCGGCATTGTGGAAAACAGCATCCTGAAAATACCTGACCTTGGCCTTGAAGTGGCTGATGTATTCGGCCGCACTCATCTTGCGGGCCAGTCGCTTGACCTTGGTGTTGTCTGCCAGGTCCAGTTCGGCCTCAACGATCACGGCCACACCGCCGTAGCCGCCGATCACGGCGTAAAAGAGTTCCGCATTGACGGAAGGAGAAGCATCCTGCACGCTGCCGTCGGCCAGCACCACCCGGATCTCCCGCACCGACATCACTACTGCGCCCAGGCCCATGTAGCGGCCGTGACAGTTGACGCTCAGCGCGCCACCCACCGTGAAGTTGGCATAGGTTTGCATGATCTTCACGGCCAGGTCGTGCGGATCGACAAAGCGCTGTATGTCGCACCAGCGAATGCCAGCCTGTACGCGTATGGTTTTCTCCATCGGCGAGAAGCGGATGATCTGGTTGAGTTCACGCATGTCCAGGTGCAGGCTGCCGGGGCTGGCGGTTTGCCCGCCCATGCTGAAATGCCCGCCGCCCACCGACAGCGGGCCATCGGTACGGCGCACGGCATCGCACACCTCGTCCACGGTTTTGGGTTTGCTGATGGCCCAGACGGCAACCGGGTTGAGGCCGGTCACATCGTTCACGATCAAAGTGTTGTTGTGCATGTGGTGGTCCCGCGTCATCCTCTACCGCACCACCAGATAGTCGCCGCGCGGCGCCAATGGGTCGGGGCCCCAACGATTGTCTTGCGGCAAGCCGCGCCTGAAAGCCAGTTGCCACGCCAGCCACAACGCACCGGCCACCGGCACCAGGACCAGCAGCAGCCACCAGCCCGAACGGTTGCGGTCATGCAGGCGGCGGATGCAGAGCAATACCAGCGCCGCCAGTACCGGACCATTGATGAGCCAGGCCAGCACCACCGAAGGGGCCGGCCCTGCGGCCGCCCAGGCCAGGTACAAAACCATCCACGCGATGAGGCCATGCAGCCAGAAGCCACCGCGAGAAAGCCTGCCGCCAGCCTTGAAAAATTGAAGCGCAGTCATGTCTTGTCCTGTCCCAGAAGTTGTTCCACCTTCGCCCTCAGATCCGAAGGCTCCACTTTGTCCGCAGCAATTGGCATGCCTACATTCAGGCCCACCCGGTTGAAGAGCCCGCGCCGAAAGGGTCTGGTCATGGCGACTCCTTTTTCGGCGCGGCTGAAAAAGGAGCCCCATAAGTCGGTCAGCGCCATCGGCACCACATTGACCTGCACACCATCACGCCGGGCATTCTCCAGAATCTTCATGACGCCGCCTTTGAACTCCTGCAGTTCGCCATTTTTTGTAATGCCGCCCTCGGGAAATATTGCGAGCAAGTCGCCGTCACGCAGCACCTTGGCGGCGGCTTCGAAAGCCGCCTCGTACAACGCCGGGTCTTCCGTGCGCGGTGCAATCGGGATCGCCTTGGCCAGCCGGAAGAGCCAGCCCAGAACCGGCATTTTGAAGATGCGGTGGTCCATCACAAAGTAGATGGGGCGCGGGCTGGCGGCCATCAGCAGCACCGGGTCGACAAAGCTGACGTGATTGCAGGTCAGCACGGCGGCGCCGGCGGCAGGGATGTTGTCGTCGCCGGTGATCTTGAAGCGGTAGACCAGGCGCGAAGCAATCAGTGCGATAAAACGCAGCAGGTACTCGGGCACCAGCATGAAGATGTAGAACGCCACCACCGCATTGGCCAGTCCAACGAACAGGAATATTTGCGGAATACTGAACCCGGCCTTGAGCAGGGCGCCGGCCAGGATAGCGCTGACGATCATGAACAGCGCATTGAGAATGTTATTTGCCGCGATGATGCGCGCCCGGTGCGTGGACTGGCTGCGCAGCTGGATCAGCGCGTACATCGGCACGCTGTAAAGGCCGGCAAAGAGGCTGAGCAAGGCCAGGTCGATCATTACGCGCCAATGCGCAGGCTGCGGCATGAAGGCGCCCAAGGTCATGACGGGCGCTGACGGCAAGCCGCGCGAGGCGAAGTAAAGGTCAACCGCAAACACGCTCATGCCGATGGCTCCCACAGGAACCAGCCCTATCTCGACGTGGCGTTTGCTGAGCACCTCACAGAGCAGCGATCCGGTCGCGATGCCGATGGAAAACACCACCAGCAGCAAAGACGCCACCTGTTCATTGCCGTGCAGCACCTCTTTGGCAAAACTCGGAAACTGGCTCAGGAATACCGCGCCAAAAAACCACATCCAGCTGATACCCAGCATGGAGCGGAACACCACCAGGTTGCCGTTGGCAAGCTTGAGGTTGCGCCAGGTTTCTGTCACCGGGTTCCAGTTGATTTTCAGGCCCGGGTCAGTCGCAGGCGTCAGCGGAATGAACTGCGAGACAAGCCGGCCAACCAGTGCGAGGCCGATGCATGCAATGGCCACATAGTCCGGCCCGACCTGGGGTACGGCCACCATCAGCCCGCCCACCACCTGGCCCAGCAAAATGGCCACAAAGGTGCCCATCTCAACCATGCCGTTGCCGCCGGTCAGCTCGCGCTCGTTGAGCGCCTGCGGCAGGTAGGCAAATTTGACCGGGCCGAATATCGTGGAATGCAACCCCATTAAAAACGTGCAACCCAAAAGCACGGGCACCTGGACATTGGCATTGCTGCTCATGAAGCCGACCGCAGCGATCAGCATGATCACCACTTCCAGATTCTTGACAAAGCGGATCACGCGCGTCTTCTCAAACTTGTCCGTGAGCTGCCCGCTGGTAGCAGAGAACAGCAAAAACGGCAAGATGAACAATGCCCCGATGGCCAGCCCCGCTAGCGCGGGAGGCAGCCAGCTCACGCTGAGCTGGTAGGTCACCATCACGGTGAAGGCAAACTTGAAAAGGTTGTCGTTGGCGGCGCCTGAAAATTGCGTCCAGAAGAAAGGGGCAAAGCGGCGCTGCTTGAGGAGCGCGAACTGGTTCGGATGCTCGTGAACGGGGGGTGGCGACACCGCGGCGGCCATATCAACAGGCATGCTTGACTCCTCTTTTCAGTTGTTGTGCGGCAAGCTGTGGCGAGATGGCCTGCCTGCTCTGTTTTTTAATGCTGCTGTGGATTCTGCCTTGAATTTTCGGGCGTCCAGAAGCGCCGCAACGACGGGCCAGGCAGCACAACTGGCCACCATGTGCTTCAGGGTGTGGCCCGAAACCAGTTGGCCCGTCCATTCGAACACCGCGTGGTCACCCAGCTCGAGCAGCTTGGCCAGCGCATAAATGGCCACCACCAGCATCCAGCGGATGGGCAACACCCGCCCTGCCAGCGTGGGCCGCAAACAGGCGACGCCGACAATCAGCAACATGCCACCGAGTTGCAAAACGGCCCAGGGCAGCACATTGCCCGTCTGCGACCACAGGTGCACGGACAACGGTCCGAGAACGAGGACCATTGCAGCAACCGCCATACCGGCACGGGTGCTGACGGCCTGCATGGTGCCAAGCCCGAGCAGGCCGGCGAAGGCAAACACCATGCCGCCGCGATCCCAGACCAGCCCGGCATCTCCCGGCTGCAGATGGTAGGCCGCAGAAACCACGGAGGTGAGGGCCAGGCCGGCAAAGAACAGCCCTGCGAAACCTGCGGCTGCGGCGCTGACAGCCCGCGCCTTCACCGCCCGCACAAGGGCCCAGGCACCCGCCATACCCCACAGCGCGAACGGCAGGTTGCTGAGGACGTCCATCGCATGCGGCAACCATCCCCAGGCTCGTTGGTCGGCGAAGTCGTGATAGTGCAAAGGCTGCGCCACCGACGGCCCCAGCAATGCCGCCGCCAGCATCGCAAGCAACACGCCGGCGAGCGCGCATTCGCGGCGGCAGGCCGGTCCTTTCCAGCCCGATACCTTCATCTGCGCGAACCAGGAAGGTGGTGGCACAACGCGGCGGTGGGCGGTTTTCAGGCTGATTGGCATGGGCAGCTCCTGTGTGAATGAAGCCGCACTGTGCAGGCCATCTTCCGAAAAAGCACCGAAATTAGAACCAGTTCTCGCCGCTCAGCCTTAAAGTACCGATAATCGATACTTATGAGCACTACCGCAGATCTGATCACCACCCTCAAAAAAGAGCTCAAGGCGGCGCGCATGACGTACGCCGACCTGGCCGTCAAACTTGGCATGGCCGAGTCAAGCGTCAAGCGCATGCTGGCCAGGGGCGACATGCCCCTCTCGCGTATCGACGCGATCTGCCGCGCGCTCAAGCTGGACTTTGCCGACCTGGCCAGGCGCATCGCCGACACCCAGCCCCTGCTGGCCGAACTGACCGAAGCACAGGAAAAAGCCGTGGTGGCCGACAAGAAGCTGTTGCTGGCCGCCATCTGCGTGCTGTCGCAATGGACGCTGGAGCAAATCACCACCAGTTACCGGCTGACCGAAGCCGAGTGCATCAAATACCTCGCGCAACTCGACCGCATCGGCATCATCGAGCTCAAGCCGCTGAACCGCTACCGGCTCAAGCTCGCCAAGACCTTCCGCTGGCGACCGCACGGGCCGGTCATGGACTACTTCCGCGAAAACGCCCTTCTTGACTATTTTTCCGGTGGATTTGACGGCAATGGCGAAGGCCTGCTGCTGGTACATGGCTCCATCAGCCGCGGCCTGGCGCCTTCGTTCCTTGAGCGCATGCAGCGAGTGGCGCAGGACTTTGCCCAACAGCACCAGACCGACCAGAAGCTGGGCGACAAGGACCGCGAAGGATTCACCTTGCTGCTGGCGATGCGGAGCTGGGAGTTCGAGGCCTTCGCTGCGCTCCGTAGGTAGCACCCCCGTTCAGACTCACTTCGTGTAGTCTGCTCCCCCCTCAAGGGGGCGACCCCTGCGGCCCGGCAAAGCCGGTTCCGCGGGGCCTGCTGGTATTCAGTTCAGGTCGCCGCCCGAGCCCATTGCACGCAATTATATTAGTTGGCTAAGAAAAAACGGAATTTACTGGTAATATTCAGCGAATTTCAGCCTGCAAGACTGATTTATGCATGCAATTTCCATCAGAAGCACGATGAACCCCATCTCCACCTACGTTGGCCTTCCCATCCCGGTTGCGGTCAATTTGACCGACACCAAGTACTTCTTCCAGGCGCTGGACAACTTCTCGCGCGTGATGGCGATACGCCCCGGGGACCGGGTCCTGATACTGGCTGATCCGTTGCTGGACCCGCGTGTGATCGACGCCGTGATCGGCATTGCCAAGTCACGCGGCGCCGAAGTGCGCATTTACATGGAGCCGAGCACGCAGGTGACTGCCGTGCCCGAAGAAGTACACGCCATGCTGAAGAAGGCCACCTTTGTGGTCTCAACCTGGTTCTGCTCCATCCTCGACCCTTTGTGCATCAACCTGCGCCGCGCCGGCCAGCGCTGGGTCAAGATCACCTATTTTCGCAACCTGGATCTGCTGCACACGCCGCAGGCGCGCTTTCCGGTCGACCTCATCGGCGAGATCATCCGCCAAACGGCCAGCCGTTACCCGGCCGAAGGCGATTTTGACTTGCGCTTCACCGATCCGCGGGGCAGCGACTTCCGCATCAGCTTCACGCAGGCGATGCGCGCGAACCAGCTCGCCACCAACCGCTGGCGCGGCCAGATGACGGCCGAGGAAGACGGCTGCTATGTGCACTACCTGCCGACACACGGCCCCAACCTGTGGGACCACAACTCGGTCAAAAACGACTTCAAGGCCGTGGTGCCCATGGCGGGCGTGCTTTACCCGCAATGGGCTGTCGGCTTTGCCAAACCGTTTGAGGAAAAAATCGCCGTGCATTTTGAAGGCGACACGATTTCCTCGGTCGACGGAATTTCAGAAGAAGCGGTGATCCTGCGCGAGATGCTGGTCGGCGGCCGCATGATCGAAGGCGGCGGCTGCGGCTTCAACCCCAAGGCGCCGCGCCACACGGTGTACCCCGCCGGCTCGAACGCGCCCGGCGCGCTGCACTTCGGCATCGACCTGGCGCAACCCAGCGACTACATACGCCGCGTCATGCCTGACTGGGAAGAGCCGCCCGTACACATGGACCTCATCACGCTGGACGGCACCGTGACCGCAGGCAATCAGACCTTGATCAAGGACGGTTTTTTGTGCGCGCTGCGCGACCCGTCGGTGGTGGCGATGGCAGCGCGCTATGGCGACCCTGTTGAATTGCTGGAAGCTCAGGTTTTATAGCGTCCCACGGCAACTTCAAGTGGGGGCCGCGGAACCGGCTTTGCCGGGCCGCAAGCGCCGTCCCCTGGAAGGGGAAAAGGCGCTACACGCAGTGAGCGTCCGATAGGGGTAAGCCTATCCAGGCGCCGTAAACACCGTCAGCACGCCGGTGTAGCCGTAAAGGTGGTGCCGGGCGATCTCGCCGCCGGCGAAAAAGCCAACCAGCGGCACATCGCCCAAGGCCCTCCGCACGATCTGCAGTTCGGCACTGGGCGCGCCGAAGTGCGGGCCGCCACGGCCGGAGCAACTGACGTACACCGCGCCCGCAATGCGCCGGGCCGCATGCGGCGCGGACTCGGCCTCTGACGCGCTCAAGGCGCTGGCAACTTCCAGCGTGACTTCTTCCGGTTCCAGTTCCTCACGGATCTCGGCGCACACACGCACCAGGTCGGCGCGCGCGGCTTCCATGTTGCGTTCGCAGAAAGCCAGCTTCATGCCCACGACGGGCACCTCCGCAATGGCAATCCCCTTGCGCGCCGGATCCAGCCCGATCAGGTGACGCACCAGCACCTCTGCGCCAAACTGGCCGTGCCGCCCGGCGCCGTCATGGGGAATGTCTGCCGGGCGGCTCAGGCCGACCAGCGTGGTCCGCACTTTGGCCAGGGCCTCCCGCGGCTCATCAAGCGACACGTCCAGGTCTGCCAGCATCACCTCCAGTGCCGGCTGTCCATCGAGCTCCGTCACCACATTGGACTCGCAGGCCGTGATTTCATGATGCGCAGACACGGGCCTGCACCCCTGGGTAATGCGCGACATCAGCGCCGCACCCTGGCCAAAAGCCACACCGCTGAGACCACCCGTGAAGACACCGCCGGCCGCACCCTGCCCCTTGACATTGCCATGCCCGCTGAGGGCAAACTGCACCGTACTGGAACGGCTGGAGGCCAGGCCGCCAAACACATAACCGCTGCCGGTGCGCTGCGCCATTTCGTCGATCAATTCGGCGACGTCGGGCGTCGTGGCGTCCGCATGCACCAGCGCCGTATGCGCCTTGAACCTTCCCAGGCTGGCCGGGGGCAAGGGCGAGACTCCAGAGAACACACGGTACTGGTCGTGCGGAAGCTCGCACAACATGACCGTGAGCGCCGGCTCGTCAAAGTACTCGACATTGTTGGAGGCGATACCCACACCCACCGTGCCACTCCAATCGGTGATGTCGGGCAATTCGGCGCTCAGATGGTCAAGAATGTCCTGCGCATGTGCCGCATAGTGATCGGTGATGTAGAGCAGCGCCAGCGTGGGCGATTTGGCGTAGCCGGGCAATGCGAGGTAGGCGCGCAGCTGCGCCAGCACAAGGCCTGCCGCCATCTGCCATTGCGGATGGGTGGCGTGCCCGTAGGGAAAAAGCTTCATGGGGTCCTGGTGAAATTCAGCGAAAAGCCAGCCTGTATCAACGCGTGGTTTTGCGTGCGGTTTTAGTTGCAGCCTTACGCGCTGGCGCCTTGGCCCTGGGTTTCGTTTTGGCGGCAGTTTTGCCGGCGACCGGTGTAGGCCAGGCCTGGCTGCTGCGCAGGGCCGTGTTCATGGCCGCGCGTGCGCCGCCCGCCACGGTTTTACCGGCGGACTCCGCCATGTTGCGGGCCATGCCCGTTGCCATGCCGGTGGCGGTCTTCATCGCGTCCTTGGCAAGGCCGGTCGCCAGGCTTTTGGTGGTGTCCATGGCCGTTTTTTTGGCGGCATCCTTCATGGCATCTGCCGCAATCGTCTGGAACTGCTGGGTCAGGGCACCCCACCACTGCATCGGGTCGACCACGCCGGCCGGCGGCGCGCCGTCCTTGGCTGCGGCGGGTGCCTTGGATTTGGCGGCCGGCTTGTCCGCGCCAAAGCTCGTTGGCGGGACCTCCAGCCCCGAAAACGTGCGGGCCTTGTCGGCCACACGCTGCACGCCACCGGCCACGCTGTCGGCCACCTTGAGCTTGAAGGCATTGGCCACGTCGCCCATGTTGAAGTTCATGCCTTTCAGGGTAGCCAGCGTCATCTTCTGCACCTCCAGCGCCTGGATGGTCGCCTTGAGCGCTGTGGCGTTCTGGTCAAGCCAGAACTGGACGGCCTTGAGTTCATCGATGCGCTTGTCGAGCTCTTCGACATTCAGCGTGGGCGCTACCCAGTTGCCGAGGTTGGGCAACTGCGGAATGCTTTGTGTGGCGCTGCCTGCCGCCTGTTTGGCCAGGTTCTGCAAAAAGTCAAAGCCGGGCACCAGCTTGCCGAAACCGGGGAAGGAAGGATTGTCCGCGTCACTCATGAATGTCTCCTGGCAGGTTGTGCACGATTTGCATCGGGCGGCTGGATGATCCAGCGCACGCCTTCATTGTGCAACGCCGCAGCAGCGCGTCAACCGCTTTTTGTGTTTTCAGCAAGCAAACACCGGCGTCGAATCGATCTCGATATAGATTCAAGCAAAAAAAGCCCACGAACCTTTATTGACGGGCGCAAGCAGCTATCCATTTCATAGCATTCATCGGCAAGCCTGACGCCATGCCTGTTGCCGGCCAGGTTGCAAAAGCGTCTCTTTCGGGCAATGCCCTGATAAGCTTGCACCATGAAAAGCCTCTTTCACTTTGCCTTCAATGTCAGAGACCTCAACGTGGCCCGCCGGTTTTATGGCGGGGTCCTGGGATGCGCGGAAGGTCGCTCGGCCCCTACCTGGGTCGACTACGACTTTTTCGGACACCAGCTGTCGCTTCACTTGGGCGAACCGTTCAAGACAGAGCGCACCGGCCATGTCGGCGACAAGCTCGTGCCCATGCCGCATTTCGGCCTGGTGCTTGCCCTGGCCGATTGGCAGGCCCTGGCGCAGCGCCTGCAAGCGGCCCGCATGGAGTTTGTGCTGGAGCCGCAAGTGCGCTTTGCAGGAGAAGCCGGCGAGCAATGGACCATGTTTTTCTGCGACCCCTTTGGCAACCCCATCGAGATCAAGGGTTTCAAATCACTTGAAGCCCTTTACTCGGCCAACCCGGCCTGAGATATATATGGCCTATACCTTTGCTTCCGCTACGGTGTTGCTGCTGCTGATCACCGATCCGTTCGGCAATATCCCGATTTTTGTCAATGCCCTGAAGGGTGTGGCGCCGGAGCGGCGCATGCGCGTCATCCTGCGCGAGGTGCTGATCGCGTTTTTGCTGCTGCTGGCTTTCATGTTTGTCGGCGACGGTTTCCTGCGCCTGATGAACCTCAGCGATTTGTCGCTGCAGATCGCCGGCGCCGTCGTCATGTTCCTGATCGCGCTGCGCATGATTTTCCCGTCGGACCAGCCCGAGGCCGCGCCGCTGCAGGGCGAGCCGCTGATTGTGCCGCTGGCGATTCCCGCGCTAGCCGGCCCCTCGGCGTTGGCCACGGTGATGCTGCTGGTGTCCCAGGCGCCGGCACGGCGGCTCGAATGGATCGCGGCGCTGTGCGTGACCATGGCGGTGTGCGCTGTGGTGCTGGTGCTGTCCGAGCGGATCCAGCGGGTGGCGGGCGACCGCGTCATGATGGCCTTCGAGCGCCTGATGGGCCTCATCCTCGTGGCCATTTCAGTTGAAATGTTGCTGCGCGGCATACGGCTGTTCATCACCCAGACCGGGGGAGCCGCATGATTGCCGCGCACCGGCTGGCCCTGCTCTGCCTCTGCCTGCTGGCCCCGGTCTGGGCACATGCGGTGCAGGACTGCGAAGTCAACGGCGAAAGCGTCAACCCCAACCACGGTGGCACCACCGCCGGCAAGACCGGCATCATGCGCTGCAAGGACCGCGATTCGGGCCAGCTGACACGTGAACAGGAGTTGCAGGGCGGCAAGTTCATGGGCTTGATGCGCTACTACCAGAATGGCAAGCTACAGCGGGAATACGGCGAAAACGAGCGCGGCAACCGCCATGGCCGCGCGCGTGAATTCGCACCGGACGGCCAGGTGCTGCGCGACTCCATCTACGACAACGGCACCGAGGCCGGCCTGGCGCGCAGCTTTCACACCAATGGGCAGTTGCGGCGCATCGTGTTTTACGGGCCGCGCGCAGGCGGCAGCGTCGAGCAAGCCTATGCCGAATTCAATGACCGCGGCCAGCTCCAGGCCTTGCGCTGCGGCGACAAGCCTTTGCTGGCAGCGCCGGCCGAGGACGCCCGTTGGTGCGGTTTTTCGGGAGGCGCCTCAAAAATCGAACTCTTCAGCAGCAAGGGCGTGCTGAACGGCACCAGCAGTTACCTGGCCGGTAAACGCATTCGCCATGAAACGCTGGGTGACGGTGGAAAACCAGATTACCTGGATGAAGTGTCGGGCAACATTCGCACTGAACGCTATTTCACTAACGCTGGCGTGAAACGCCGCGAAATCCAGTGGCTGCTGGAGACCAACCCGTCAAAAACCTCGTTCAAGGAACGCGAGCAGGAGTTCGCCGACAGCGGCGCCCTGACGCGCGACAGGCGCTGGTCGGCCGGCAAGCCGGTCAGCGACCAGACTTACTACCTGAACGGCCAGCCGCGCAGCAAAACCGAGTACGGTGGCGAAGGCGACACCGCCTGGCTGCAAACTACCGACTTCTTCGACAGCGGAAAAATCGCCGCCACCGGCCGCTACACAGCCTCCAACCGCTACCGGCAACTGCCCCAGGGTACGCACCAGCGCTTTAACGAAGCCGGCAGGCTGGTGGCCGAATCGAGCTACGACGAGCGCGGCCGCATCACGCGCGAGAGAACCTGGGACGACGAGGGCAAGCCCTCACGTGACGACGCCGTGTTCGAAGACGGTTCACGCAAGGCCTATTCAAGATAACACCCCCGTCCAGGCTCACTGCGTGTAGCCTGTTCCCCCCTCGAGGGGGCGGCGCCAGCGGCCCGGCAAAGCCGGTTCCGCGGCCCCTGCTGGTTTTATTCGGGGTAGCTCAGACGTTCTCGACAATTTTTTGGTCGATGGCGCCAAATACTGAGAGCCCATCCTTGCCCTTGGCTTCAATGCGGATGGTGTCGCCGAACTTCATGAACTCGGTTTTGGGCTTGCCATCCTCGATGGTTTCGATGGCGCGCTTTTCGGCGATGCAGCTGTAGCCGTGGCTCCAGTCCTTGTTGCTGACGGTGCCTGAACCGATGATGCTGCCGGCGCGCACATTGCGGGTCTTGCAGATGTGGGCGATCAGCTGGCCGAAACTGAATGTCATCTCTGGGCCGGCTTCGCACATACCGACCTTGCGGCCGTTCCAGGTGCTTTGCAGGGTCATGTGCAGGCGGCCTTTGTCCCAGGCGTCGCCGACTTCGTCCAGCGTCACTGCCACCGGGCTGAAAGCGGTTGCCGGTTTGCTCTGGAAGAAGCCGAAACCCTTGGCCAGCTCATCGGGAATCAGGTTGCGCAAGGACACGTCGTTGGCCAGCATCAGCAGGCGCACGCCTTCCAGTGCCTGCTCGGGCGTGGCGCGCATGGGCACATCGCCGGTGATCACGGCGATCTCGGCCTCGAAGTCAATGCCGAACTCCTCGCTCGCCACCACCACATCGTCGCAGGGCCCAATGAAATCGTCGCTGCCGCCCTGGTACATCAGCGGGTTGGTGTAAAAACTTTCCGGCACTTCGGCATTGCGCGCCTTTCGCACCAGTTCCACGTGGTTGATATAGGCCGAGCCGTCGGCCCACTGGTAGGCGCGCGGCAGCGGTGCCATGCAGCGCGATGGCTCAAACGGAAAGGCGTGCCGCGCCTTTCCCTGGTTCAATGTTTCGTACAAGTCCTGCAACTGCGGCGACATGAAGTTCCAGTCGTCCAGCACCTGCTGCAATTTGCCCGCGATGCCCGTCGCATAATGGGCTGTTGAAAGATCGCGCGACACCACGACCAGCTGGCCGTCGCGTGAAGAGTCTTTGTAAGTGGCAAGTTTCATCAATATCCTGATTGGTGGCTGTCGGTGTTACCGAAGGGCCAATTGTGCCGTGGCTGGCGACCGGCCGGCATTGCGCCCCCCTCGCGTTACGATCCCTGCATTCATTGACCGACGGCTAACCCGAAATTCTAGACAAGCCATGAAAGCAAGCCCAGGCGCCCCCGCCACAGCACGCAGCAGCCTGCCGCCGCAACGCGCGGGTATCCAGTCGGTCGAGGTCGGCTTCAGCTTGCTGGAGGCACTCTCTACCTCACCCGGCCCACTGATGCTTCGCGACCTGGCAGCCGCCGCGGGCATGAGCGCGGCCAAGGCGCACCGTTATCTCGTCAGTTTTCAGCGGCTGGCGCTGGTCGTCCAGGACGAGGCAACCGCCCGATACGACCTCGGCCCGGCTGCGCTCAAGTTAGGACTCGCTTCCCTTTCGAGATTGGACAGCGTGAAGCTGGCCCGCCAGCTCATGCCGCGCCTGATGATGCAAACCGGCCAGACCCTCGCACTGGCGGTCTGGGGCAACCAGGGACCGACCCTCGTCCACTGGGAAGAATCGCCGCAGTCTGTGACGGTCAACCTGCGGCTGGGCGATGTCATGCCGCTGCTGTCGTCCGCCACGGGCTTGTGCTTTGCCGCATTTTTGTCTTCGAACCTGCCCAAGGCCAAAGCCAAACCACAAGGGAGGCTGGCGCTGCTGGTCAGGGCTGAACTGGCACGCAACCAGAAGCTGGCGCGCAAAGATGTTCCCGCCACCATGGCCGAACTGAATGCCTTGCTGGAAGATATCCGCCGCCGCGGCATGGCGCGCGCAGTCAATACCCTGCTGCCCGGCGTAGCCGGCTTCTGTGCGCCGGTGTTCGATGCCGACGGCCACCTCGCACTCGGCATTGTGGCGCTGGGTTCGCTTGCAACGTTTGATCCGGACTGGGACGGCGCGGTGGCACGGCCGCTGGCCGCCGCCGCCCGGCAACTTTCCGGTGATCTTGGATTCACACAGGCGTGACCACGTCCACCGACCGCTATCCTTCGGCGCCTCGCTGGCGTGTGCTTGCAGCACTGGCTGCAGGGGTGCTGGCGGTCCACACGCTGATGCTGAAGTCATCGCCGGTACGATTCGGCCCCGAGCAAACTGCCGCCTTCGCCCGCAGCCAGGTTTTCGCAACGCGCAGCATCACATCAACTCCTGCACCGGCCGCGCTTGCCCCCACGCCTTCCCTACCACCTCCGAAACCAGATACTTTGAAGAGGAAACCCGCTGTAGCCCAAGAAAGTCCGACGCAACCAGCTACTGATTTAATAGCAAACCTGCCTCCTGATGCGGTGGCACCGAGCATGCCTCAGGCGGAAAGTCCGGAAAGCACGCCCGGCCAGCCAACGCCCGCAATCGCGGCGGCCAGTGCCCCTGTGTCTATGCCCACCGGCGACCCTGCCCTGACGCCGGCGACAGCCATGACGCTGCCTGCCAGCACCATCCTGGAATACAAGATGACCAGCAATGCGCGGGGCTTGTCGTGGCATGCGACCGCTCAGTTGAACTGGCAAAACCGCGGCGACAGTTACGAAGCCCGCATCGACGCCAGTGCCTGGGGTCTCGGCTCGCGCAGCGTGGGCAGCGCCGGCCAGATCAATACCGAGGGGCTCGCCCCCACACGCTATTTCGAGAAATCACGCAGCGAGGTCGCCGCGCATTTCGAACCCGACAAGGGCCTGATCATCTTTAGCGCCAACACACCCACGGCGCCCTGGGTAAAGGGTGCGCAGGACCGCACCAGCGTATTTTTCCAAATGGCCGGCATGCTGGCCGCCAATCCACCGGCGTTTCCGGTGGGATCCACCATTTCGTTTTACACCGTCGGGCCACGCGATGCCGATACCTGGACTTTCCTGGTGGAGACCGAAGAAAAACTCCGCCTGCCTTTTGGCGAAACCGACACCCTCAAACTCACCCGACAGCCCCGGCGGGAGTTCGATACCAAAGTCGAGGTCTGGTATGCCCCGTCGCTGGGTTACCTGCCGGTTCGCAACAAGATCACCCAGTCCAACGGGGAGTTCCTCGACCAGCAACTTTCGGAGCTAAGCAAACCATGAGAGGGGCGGGGCACGCCAAATCGACTTTTCTTTCCTCAACGTCCGCACGCCCCTGCTTTAACTTGCGTCCCTTGCGCTGCTATGCGCCGGCTCGGCGCCTCTAGCTGACCCGACAACCCCGTCGCGAATTCGACCAAAAAGTCGAAGTCTGGTATGCCCCCTGGGCGGCTTGCCGGTTCGCAACAAATCACGCAGCACAACGGCGATTTTGTCGCCCAGCAACACAATGCCGTGAATAAATTCTGAAAACGGCTGCGCAAGTTGCCATAAATGCCCTCACGTGACTTTCTGCCTGTTTATACGGCGTATTGCGGCTTACCCTGTCCTCTTGAACTTGGCACCATCGTTGCTATGTAAGGAGAAAGGACAAAATCATGCAAATGCTATACGACTCAGACTCTTTTGTGGTGATGCAGATTCACGCGAACGCACCGGAAGAATCCGCGCCCGCGCCCGCAGTGCCTCAACTGGCCCGTCACGGCTTTGAAATTGTGGACAAGCGCTCCGGCAAAGAGGTCTACTTGGACGGCTCCTGGGCTGAAATGTTTCAGCTGCGCCTGAGCGCCTGGGCGCAAAATACTCCCACGCAGGAAGAAATCGAAGACACGCTGGAAGGCTACAGCGGCCTTGCCAACACGCCGATATCGCTTCATTAGAAGTAGCGCCTCCACGATCGCTCACCTCGTGTAGCTCCCTGCCCCCGAGGGGGCCGCCGCGCCTGCGGCCTGGCGAAACCAGTCCCGCGGCCCCTACTTGAAAGAGAGTCCCCCGCTGGGTGTGTCTTTCTGCCCAATCAATCGCCTGGTGGGCTTTCTGCCTGCACCACCAGCGGCGTGAGGTGCAGCCCAGTGCGCAGCCGATGATCCATTGCCCGACGTTCCGCAGCGGCGTCCAGTGGGCCGTGGTTCCACTCAGCACTGAAACCATCGTCGCCGCCAGCAAGGCGGCCGATCATCCAGGGCAAAGGCCAAAGGCGTGCGCAGCGCAATACACAGAGAAGCGGCACCCCAGGCCGGCAACAAGGTCAGGACGACACGCACGGGCGGGACTGGGCGGTGCGATGGGGCAAGGAAGGCCTGGAAGCGGTAGTATCCACCGATGCCCCATCTCCTCACCCCTCGTGCTTTGGCATGCCTTGTCTGCGCCGCCACGACGGCTTTGGCGGGAGGCTGCGCGGGACGGCCCGAAGCGCCCATCCTGCAGGCGCCGGGCAGCGAAGCCGCACAGACATCCACCCGGCTGGAGGCGCTGCTCCCTGCCGACGTCCTGATCCTCGGGGAGCAGCACGACGCCGCTGAGCACCAGACAATCGAACAGCAGGTGGTCGCCGCCCTGGCGGCCAAAGGGGCGCTGGCTGCGGTAGCCCTTGAGATGGCCGACACGGGTGCAAGCACTTCCGCGCTCAGGCCCAGCGCCACCGAGCAGCAGGTGCGCAATGCGCTCAACTGGAACGACAAGGGCTGGCCCTGGACAGCCTACGGGCCTGCCGTGATGACCGCCGTGCGCGCCGGTGTCCCCGTGATGGGCGCCAATCTGCCCCGGGTGCAGATGCCAGACAGTATGGCTGACAGCCGGCTTGACACGCGCTTGCCAGGCCCCGCCCTCAAGGCCCAGCAGCAGTTGATCCGTCTCGGCCACTGCAACCTGTTGCCCGAGAGCCAGATCACGCCCATGACACGCATCCAGATTGCCAAAGACATCACCATGGCCAATACCTTGGGTCAGGCCGTGCTGCCCGGCAAGACAGTGCTGCTGCTGGCCGGAAGCGGCCATGCGAACCGGCAACTGGGCGTGCCGCAACATCTGCCGACGGACGTAAAGGCCAAAGCAGTGCGCCTGCTTGCCGGGAACCCTGCCAATGCTGAGAGGGCAGACGCTTTCGATGCTGTGTGGGCAACGGCCCCGCTCCCGGAGACCGACTATTGCGCGGGCCTGCAGAAGCAGCTGGCACCCAAACCCTGAAGAGCCTTTTGAGGCTCTTCCATCGGTGAATCAGGCGTTTTTTCGGATGGCGTCGGCGACCACATTGACGATGCGGTCGATATGTTCTTTTTCGACGATATAGGGCGGGCAGACCACGACGTTGTCAGCCGCCGGCCTCACCAGCACACCGTTGTGGAAGCAGTCCATGAAGATGTCATAGGCGCGCTTGCCCGGCACACCCGCCACCGGCGCCAGCTCGACCGCGCCGGCCAGCCCCAGACTGCGAATACCGATCACATTGGGCAGGCCCTTCAGGCCGCTGTGCATCGCGTCGCCCAATACCTTGCCCATCTGGCCGGCACGTTCATACAGCTGTTCTTCCTTGAACAGCTCCAGCGTCGCAATAGCGGCCGCGCAAGCGACCGGGTGGCCGGAGTAGGTATAGCCGTGAAAGAACTCCACGGCGTGCTCGGGCGCACCGGCATTGGCGTTCATCATGCCGTCATAGATGCGGTCGGAGCAGATCACACCGCCCAGCGGGATGACACCGTTGGTCACGCATTTGGCGAAGTTGAGCATGTCGGGCACCACACCGTAATAGTCCGCCCCGAAACCGGTACCCAGGCGGCCGAAGCCCGTGATGACTTCATCAAAAATCAACAGGATTCCGTGCTTGTCGCAAATTTCGCGCAGCCGTTTCAGGTAGCCCTTGGGCGGCAGGTACCATCCGGCGCTTCCTGACACCGGCTCGACGATGACGGCAGCCACGTTGCTCGGGTCGTGCAGCGGCAGGATGCGATTTTCCAGCTCCAGCAGCAGGTCTTCCTGCCACACGGGCTCAGCACCATTGATATAGGCGTGGTTGACCGGGTCATGGATGAAGCGCATGTGGTCCACGCGAGGCAGCAGCGCGGCGCCATACACCTTCCGGTTGGCCGGAATGCCGCCCACACTCATGCCGCCGAAGCCAACGCCGTGGTAGCCCTTTTCACGGCCGATGAATACATTACGGTGGCCTTCGCCCCGCGCACGGTGGTAAGCCAGCGCGACCTTCAACGACGTGTCCGCGGCCTCCGAGCCCGAATTGCAAAACAGCACTTTGTTGAGGTCGCCGGGCGCCATACCCGCGATGATCTCGGCGGCCTTGAAGGCCTGATCGTTGCTGGCCTGGAAAGCGGTCGCGTAGTCCAGCGTATCGAGCTGCTTCTTGATGGCTTCGTTGATGGGCTTTCGGTTATGGCCGGCGCCCACGCACCACAGGCTGGAAATACCGTCGATCACCTGGCGCCCGTCGTGCGTCGTGAAATGCATGCCGTCTGCGGCCACAAACACGCGCGGGTCTTTTTTGAAGCTGCGGTTGGGCGTGAACGGGAGCCATTGGTGCTCCATGTTGAAATTCTGGTAGGCCATGGTGGTTTCCTGCGTCGAAAGGTGTGAAGCTGGGATAGCAGCGCTTGATCTTGCATTCTGGCACTCTTGCCGCCGCCCTGCACCTTCAATTGCCCGCCGGCCGGGCAGACACAGCCTTCACCTGCGACAATTCACCCCCTATGAATCACGCTTATATCCTTACCCTGTCCTGCCCGGACCGTATGGGCATTGTTCACGCTGTCTCTGGTTTCCTGTTGCAGAACGGCGGCAATATTGAAGAAGCCGCGCAATACAACGACCATGACACCGGCCTTTTCTTCATGCGGGTTCAGTTTGCCTGCGACCAGCTGACCCAGGAAGAACTGAAGACGCAACTCGAAGCATTCGCCTCACCTTTCAGCATGAAGTGGAAGCTTCACTCGACAGAAGCAGCCATGCGTACCGTGATCATGGTCAGCCGCGACGGCCATTGCCTCAACGACCTGCTGTTTCGCTGGAAGTCCGGCATGGTGCCGCTGGATGTGCGCGCCATCATCAGCAATCACCGAGATTTTTACCAGCTGGCTGCAAGCTACAACGTTCCTTTCCATCACATCCCGGTGACGGCGGCCACCAAGGCGCAGGCCGAGGCGAAGCAGCTTGAGATCATCGAGGCAGAAGGTGCCGAGCTGGTCGTGCTGGCGCGCTACATGCAGGTACTCAGCAACGAGATGTGCGGATCACTCTCGGGGCGTGCCATCAATATCCACCACAGCATGCTTCCGAGCTTCAAGGGCGCCAGACCGTATTACCAGGCACATGAACGCGGTGTGAAGGTGATAGGCGCGACGGCGCATTACGTCACGGCAGACCTTGATGAAGGCCCGATCATCGAACAGGATGTGACCCGGGTTGATCACAAGGACACCGTCGAACACCTGACCGCCCGCGGCAAGGACACCGAAAGCCGGGTACTTGCACGCGCCGTCAAGTGGCACAGTGAACATCGTGTGCTTTTGAACGGCCACAAGACTGTCATCTTTAAATAACCATGAGCCCCCACGGTCGCTCACTGCGTGTAGCTTCCGAGGCCTTGCAGGCCGCGGCTCGCGAGACGCTTCGCCTCTGTCGCCTGTCCAAAGCTGCTCAAGCAGCTTTGGAGCCGCAGGCTCCAGCCCCTCCGGGGCCGCTACGCCTGCGGTCCGGCAAAGCCGGTCCCGCGGCCCCTGCTTGCAAAGAAGCGTCGCAAACGACGTGTAGCGTTCACCAGTAGACATGGCTACTCCTGCCCGAATCCCGCCCATTCAGTGCCTGCTGACCTTTGAAGCGCTGGCGCGGTTGCGCAGCGTGACGCAGGCGGCCGAGGAGCTTTGCGTCACGCCCAGCGCGGTCAGCCACCGCGTCAAGCAGCTGGAGCAGATCATAGGCACCAAGCTGTTTGGCCGTGCCGATTTTTCATTGACCACCGAAGGCAGCGAATACCTGGCGCATGTGCGCGAAGGCCTGGCCACACTGCAGAAATTTCCCGGTGCGGCCGGGCAAAGTACTACCGCCGGCAAGCGCAAGTTACGGCTGGCGGTCACGCCCACGTTCGCACGTTCCATCCTGATTCCGCGCCTGCGCCAGTTCACCGATGCCTATCCTGAAATCGACCTGACGCTGCAGGTGTCCATCCCGCTGCTGGACGTGGTGGCCGAGGATGCCGACCTCATCGTGCGCTTCGGCACCGGCCGCTATGCGGACCTGGAGCACGTCTGCCTCAGCAAGGACGAGGTCGCGCCACTCGCCTCACCGGCTTTTGTGCGCGAACACGGCCCCTTTGAGGCGGCTGAAGATCTCGAAGGCGAAAGCCTGTTGCGCTCGCCGCTGGAACCCTGGCGCACCTGGTTTGCCGCCCACAAACTTGATTGGCCCGAACCCGCCGACGGCTCCCAGTTCAACGACATCGGTCTGATGTGCGATGCCGCCGCGGCCGGCATGGGCATCGCGTTGATACGTCTCAAACTGGGCGCGCCCTGGCTGGAAAACGGCTCGCTGGTGCGGCTGGGCAGCAACGCCGTGTTCGCCGGTAATATTCCCAGCCCGCACGCACATTACCTGTGCTGGCGCACCGGCACCATGGACCGCTGGGAATGCGCGGCTTTTGCCGACTGGCTGCGCAAAAGCCTGGGTTAGAACCCCAGGGCCGTTAGCGAGAAAGCCGCCACTCGGCATTTCAAATGCCTTGACGGGGACGTACCCGCCAGCGTTTTGTGCCTTGCTCAAGGCCTTTTGACTTGCAACAGCATTAACGCTCCTGACGCCGTCCGATAGGTGGTTTTGCGTCCGTACCGGCTCATGCCTATGATGGGCTGGCAGTGATACCGGGTGAGGGTCCGGCCGACTGCACATAGTCAAAAAAACCAACCTGTTCAACGAGGGAAATTCTTATGAGGAAAAATCAATTGGCCGCCGGCGTGGCCGGCATCCTGTTCTCCATGCTCGCACTTTCGCCTGCGGTTCACGCCGAAGGCAAGGCCGCCGCAGCCAAGGCTGTCAAACCCGGCACCTTCTGTACCATCCAGGACGCCAAGGCATGCCAGGAAGCCGTGACGCCCACGCAAATCCTGTCGCGCTTCAAGGCCGGTAATTCGCGTTTCGTTTCCGGCAAGCCGCGCCACCAGAACTACCTCAAGGAAATGAAGGCCACGGCGGACGGCCAATTTCCGCTGGCCAGCGTGGTGTCGTGCATTGATTCGCGCGCACCGGCCGAGATTGTGTTTGACCAGGGCATAGGTGACCTTTTCAACGCACGCGTGGCAGGCAACATCGTCAACGAAGACATCCTGGGCAGCCTGGAATTCGCGCACAAAGTCATGGGTGCCAAACTGCTGGTGGTGATGGGTCACACCAGCTGCGGCGCCATCAAGGGTGCTTGCGACGACGCCCAATTGGGCAACCTGACGGGACTCATCGGCAAAATCAAGCCGGCCGCGAACCTGGTCTCCGCCGACATCAAGGACCGCACGTCCAAGAACTATGCCTTTGTCGAGATGGTGGCGGAGAGCAATGTGCATCTCACAGTGGAAACGATTCGCGAGAAGAGCCCCATCCTGCGCGAGATGGAGCAAAAGGGAGAAATCCTGATCGTGGGGGCCATGTACGACGTGAAGACCGGCAAGGTCAAGTTTTACGACACGCCCGGCGCCGGCAAGGCTCCGGGAACGAAGTCTTGAAGCTCTTCCCGTTTTGAGCGGATTCTGGCGGCCGGCATTTCACACCCGGCATTAAATTTCTTCAACCCGGCCGCCGCCGCTTGCCCTACAGTCTGGTTTCAACCCCGGAGCCAGACAGACCATGAACGCCCCCGCCTCGCTCAAACAGCAAAGCCAGCTTGAACGCTCGGAACGGCAGTCGCAGGTCGTGCGAGCGCTGCGGGCGGTGTTGCCGGCTCATGCCCTGCTGTGGAACAACGAAGACACCACACCTTACGAGTGCGACGGCCTGACCGCCTACCGCCAGCGGCCGCTGGTTGTGGCTTTGCCCGAGACCTATGACCAGGTGCAGGCCGTGCTCAAGAGCTGCCATGCGCTGGAAGTGCCTGTGGTCGCGCGCGGCGCCGGCACCGGGCTTTCCGGCGGCGCCATGCCGCACAAGCTGGGCGTCACGCTATCGCTGGCCAAGTTCAACAAGATTCTCAAACTCGACGCCATCAGCCGCACGGCCGTGGTGCAGGGCGGCGTGCGCAACCTCGCCATTTCCGAAGCGGCCGCGCCGCTGGGCCTTTATTACGCGCCCGACCCTTCCAGCCAAATAGCCTGCACCATAGGCGGCAACGTGGCCGAGAACTCGGGTGGCGTGCATTGCCTCAAGTACGGGCTGACGGTACACAACGTGCTCAAGGTCAGAGGCTTCACCATTGAAGGAGAGGAAGTTGAATTCGGCAGTGATGCACTCGATGGAGCAGGCTATGACCTGCTGAGCATCATCATCGGAAGCGAAGGCATGCTGGCCGTGACCACTGAAGTGACGGTGAAACTGATACCCAGGCCCCAACTGGCGCGTTGCATCATGGCCAGCTTTGACGACCTGCGTAAAGCCGGCGATGCGGTGGCCGCCGTGATTGCCGCGGGCATCATTCCAGCCGGCCTCGAAATGATGGACAAACCGATGACGGCCGCAGTGGAAGACTTTGTGCACGCCGGCTACGACCTCAGCGCCGAAGCCATTTTGCTGTGCGAAAGCGATGGCACGCCGGAAGAAGTTGAAGAAGAAATCGGCCGCATGACCGATGTGCTGCGCCGCTGTGGCGCCACGGCCATTGCCGTGAGCCAGAACGAAGCTGAACGTCTGCGCTTCTGGAGCGGCCGCAAAAACGCCTTCCCCGCATCGGGACGCATCAGCCCCGACTACATGTGCATGGACTCCACCATCCCGCGCAAGCGCCTGACCGACATCCTGCTGGCTATCGCAGAGATGGAAAAGAAATACCAGTTGCGCTGCGCCAATGTGTTCCACGCGGGCGACGGGAACCTGCACCCCTTGATCCTGTTCGATGCCAACGACCCCGACCAGTTGCACCGCTGCGAACTCTTCGGCGCAGACATTCTGGAAACCAGTGTCGCGATGGGCGGCACCGTGACGGGCGAACACGGCGTGGGCGTGGAAAAGCTCAACTCCATGTGCGTGCAGTTCTCCGCTGAAGAAAACGAGCAGATGTTCGGTGTCAAACGCGCGTTCGACAGCAAAAGCCTGCTCAACCCAGGCAAGGTGATCCCGACGCTGAACCGTTGCGCCGAATACGGAAAAATGCTGGTACGCGGCGGGCAGATCAAGCACCCCGACTTACCGCGCTTTTAGGCGAACGACGCAGTCGCCTGGCAACCTCGTAGATTGCGCGGACAACCCAAGCAAAAAAAATGCATGCAGTACCGTCCAGCGGTTTTCCCACCATACGCCGCCAACTCTCTCGCGGCCTGTCGGTCGCCTTGCTGGCGTTCGTCCCGCAGTGGGGCTGGTGCCTCGAGGCAGGGCAGTCACTGCCCCACCTCGAACCCTTCGACAGGGCCATGCTGGAGGTCATGAAAAAACACGATGTCCCGGGCGCCAGCCTGGCCGTGGCAAAGGACGGCAAGCTGCTCCTTGCCAAAGGTTACGGTTATGCCGACAGGGACAAGCCGGACGCCATGACGCCGCAAACCCTGTTCCGCATGGGAAGCATCAACAAGACCTTGACGGCGGTCATGGTGCTCAAGCTGGCAGAGGATGGAAAGCTGAAACTGGACGACCCGGTGCTGCCCCTTTTCGAGAGAGCCGGGATAGCGTCCGGCTCCCCCGCTGACCCGCGCGCCAAGGACATCCTCATCCGGCACCTGCTTCAGCATTCAGGCGGGTTCGATCGCGAGCGCTCGGGTGATCCGTTTTTTCAGCCCCGGCTCAGGGACGTAGCCCGCCGGCAAGGCGTTGCGCCCGTCACCTGCGATGCGATCATCCGGGATTCCCTGCAGGACAAGCTGGACTTCACGCCCGGCGAGCGCTTCGCCTATTCCAATACCGGTTACTGCATGCTCGGAAGGGTTGTGGAAATCGTCACCGGCGAATCCTACCGCGCCTTCAGCAGCCGGGAGTTTCTGATGCCGTCCACCGGCAAAGGCTTCCAGGTCGCAAGCAGCACCGAGAGCCGGCAGGGCGAGACGAAGTACTACGCGTATCCCGGAGAGCCGCTGCAGCGGGGCGCACCGGGTGTCACGAACGCGAATGTACCCAGTCCTTACGGCTCCTACTCCGTCGAAAACATGGACGCACTTGGCGCCTGGATCGCGACGCCAACAGATGTGCTGAAGTTTTTCCTGGCGATCGACGGTGCACGGGGAAAACGCCTTCTGAATGAGGAATCGTTGCAAACCATGCGCAGCGAGCCGACGCTGGAAAAAGATGGCAATCCGCGCAGCTTTTATGCGGCAGGCATCCACGTCGTCAGGAGTGACAAGGGCGATAACTGGTGGCACACAGGCAGCCAGCCGGGCCTGCAGACCCTGGCACTTCGGACCCGGCAAGGCTATGCATGGGTGGTGGCCTTCAATTCCAGGCCGGACCCATCCGGGCGCCGCGCCTTCTTCAAAGATATCGACCAGGCACTGTGGGGCGCAGCCAATGCGGTACGGGAGTGGCCGCAAGGGGATCTTTTTGCCAGTCCTTAAACTTTCCAGAATAAATATTGCCATGACCATTCCGGCAATTCCGGGCGATGCCCTCGCATCGGGAGTGCACTCACCTGCCGTGGAAACCATGCCATGACAGCGTTGCGGGGTTTGGCCTGGTTACTCGTCTTTCAGTCCGCGGGGGAACTTCTTTCTCGCGGTTTTTCCCTGCCGTTTCCGGGCCCCGTGATTGGCATGGTTTTGCTTCTGCTCGGCCTCCAGTCAGACACGGTGCGCGGCCCTGTGGCAGTGTGCGCAGACTTCCTGCTCTCGCACCTTTCGTTACTCTTTGTACCTGTCGGCGTTGGGGTGATGACCCATCTTTCACTGGTCAGCCAGTACGGCGCACGCATGCTGCTGGTCGTGGTGGCGTCCACTTTGGCGGGTTTGCTCGTGACTGTGCTAATGCTGCACCTGCTGCGGGACCGCAGCGACACACCTCCCCAGGAGCCTCCACATGCCTAAATTTGTGGAGTTGTGGGTCTACCTGTCGGCCACACCCCTGTTTGGCTTGACCGCGACGCTCGTGGTGTATGTGCTCGCGCAAGCCGTTTACGCTCGTCTCGGACAAGCGCCCTGGGCCAATCCCGTGTTGTGGACGGTCATTTGCCTGGCCGGCACCCTGCTGGCCACCGGCGTGCCTTACCCCACCTATTTTGCGGGCGCCCAGTTCATCCATTTTCTGCTCGGCCCTGCGGTGGTGGCACTGGCATGGCCCCTGTGGTTGCGGCGCGAAGAACTGCGCAGGCGCTGGGGCCGGCTGCTGCTTGCCGCCCTGGCCGGTGGTGCTGCGGCCAGCGGATCGGCATTGTTGCTGGGGTGGGCCGCAGGCTTGCCCGCCGAAGTTACCTTGTCGCTCGCGCCCAAATCTGTCACCGCACCGGTCGCCATGGGTATTGCGGAAAAGATCGGCGGGATCCCCGCCCTGGCGGCTGTGTTTGCCGTGGTCACTGGCCTCGTGGGTGCGCTCTGCGGCAAATACCTGTTTGACGCCCTGCGAATTCCCGTAGACGCAGCGGGCTGGGCCGCGCGTGGTTTTGCGCTGGGCACGGCATCTCACGGGCTGGGCGCCGCGCGGGCCTTGCAGGTCAACGCCGACGCAGGCGCTTACGCCGGGTTGGCGCTGGGCCTGCAGGTGGTTCTGGCGTCCGCACTGATACCGCTGGCGTTCCGGTGGCTGTAGCCCGAACCGCAAATACAAAAACTCCGCATCACCTTCCTGCCGCGAGCAACAGGGAGGTGATGTGGAGGTTTCGATGGCGCGTTAGAAACGCGCCCTGTTGTTGCTTTAAGTCTCCTACACCGCCTGCAAACCTGGTTTGACCACGCTCGCCGGCTTGGCCGCAGCCAGCGCACCGAACAGGATTTCGCCTGAGAGCTGGCCGCCCTCTTCAATCACCAGCTTGCCGTAGCGGATGATGCCCGTGACTTTCCCGGTCGAGTAAATCACCAGTTTCTGCCGCACTGTAAGGTTGCCGTTGAATTCCCCACGGATTTCCGCCACGTCGATTTCTGCGGAGCCCTTGAACGCCCCCTGCTCGGCAATCTGGATCACACGCGAATCCATGGTGGCCTCCACCAGGCCTTCGACCACCAGCGTATCGCAGTCCGTGATCTCCACGCCTTTGAGTTTGATGTTGGGGCCGACCGTCAACTTGCTGCCGCCTTCTTTTCCCGTGCTCGCAGGCGCTTCATTGACCGCCTTGGCGGTGTTTTGCTGGTTCACATTTGAGGACGATGCACCCGACTGCAGCGCGCCGGAAGCACTGGACGTGCCCGTGGTCCCATAACCATTTCCCGGGCCATGACGCAAGCCCGTTGGTGTCTCGTTTTCTCGCTTGCCAAAGAACGGTGTTGCCATTGTGAGTTCCTTCAAAAAGAACGCATGGTACGTCTGCAGAAAATTAAAAGCTTCAGTGGTGTGCAAGATAGGTAACGAAATTAATTCTTACATTCACCAGTTTGCATTGACGATGCGGCAAGAACAACAGACCTTACGCGCGCCTACGTCTGGCCAGCAACACATGAGGAAACTCCATCCAATTGGCGCTGGAGATTCGCTCACTTCGTTTCGGTACATGCGATGGATTTTTTTGCTGCCGTCGCAGCGCCGATCTTCCAATGTCGAAACGCCTCAAACCCCAGATACCGGTCGCGTGTAGCATGTCGGACACCATGGCCGCTGACAGTGAACTTCACGCCTTCGCACTTTTTGGCACTGCCGTTGGGCAGTGCGCGCTGGTGTGGAATGCACACGGGATTTCAGCCGTGCGGCTGCCCGAAACATCGGAGAGTCGCATGCTGTCCCGTTTGCACAGGGAGTTTGCGCAGCTGGCTCCTGCCGCGCCGCCGCGCGGCATGCAATTGGCCATAGATGCCATGACAGCCCTGCTGGCGGGTGAGGCCCGTGACTTGCGCTTTTGCACACTGGATCTGCGTCACGTCCCCTCTTTCAACCGACGGGTGTACGCGATTGCGCAGGAGATTCTTCCAGGCAAGACCCGCACGTACGGCGACATCGCCACCGAGCTTGGTGAACCCGGCTCGGCGCGTGCCGTGGGTCAGGCGCTGGGGCACAACCCGTTTCCCATCATCGTGCCCTGTCACCGCGTTCTGGCGGCTGGCGCGCAGTCGGGCGGCTTTTCCGCACCTGGTGGTGTCTCGACCAAGCTGCGCATGCTACTGATTGAAGGCGCCGAGATCGGCGGCGCACCCGGCCTGTTTGACCGAGAGCCGCCGCCCTCCACGTCATAGTCATTGAACAAACGCCCATCACCACGAAACTCACCCACCCATGCCACACACTCCTACAGAAAAAACGCCCGCGATTCGTCTCTATTCAGCCCGCCTCAGCATGTTCGGCGCCAAGGTGCAGATCGCCGCGTTTGAAAAAGGCATACCGCTGGATATCGTCATGGTGCCCTTCACGCAGACCGAGGGCTACTCGCCCAAGCACCCGGAGGTAGTGCGCATCAATCCCAAAAAGCAGGTACCTGTACTGATCCATGGCGACCTGGAGCTGTTCGACTCGACGCAGATCCTGGAGTACCTGGAAGACCTGCAGCCCGAGCCTGCGCTGTGGCCCGTCAGCATTGCCGCCCGTGCGCGAGCCCGGCAGATGGAACATATGTCGGACGAGGTTTACTTTCCCCATATCATCCGGCTCATGGGCTTGCAGCACGACCTGAACGACCCGCAAGCCGTCACTGCGATTGCCGGCGCGCAGGACTTCTACACACGGCTTGAGAAGCTCCTCGCTGGCCGGGAGTTCATGATGGAAACCTTCTCGTTCGCCGACATCGCGCTGTATATGGCGATGGTGTTTGGCGAACGCCAGGGCGCGCCCCTCACACCGGCTACGCCGCTGCTGCTGGCATGGCGCGACAGGATGAGTGCGCGGCCTTCGGTACAGAGCACGGTGATCCCCATGGCGAAATACCTGCTGTCCGACGGCAGGCCTTTGCCTGCCTTTATGGCGCAAATGCTGCTGCGGGCTGACGGCAGGGCCCACACCTGACGTGGGTGCTCGGGGAAAACCGAGCAAAAACCGGCGCTTTGGCGCAAACTGGCGAGCCCGGCCACGCCACAACTCCAACACGCGCTGGCCGGCACAAAAAGGAGTTCGTCATGCCCCGCCACACCCCTATCGAGCGTTATCGCAACATCGGCATCAGTGCGCACATTGATGCCGGCAAAACCACTACGACCGAGCGCATCCTGTTTTACACCGGTGTGAACTACAAGATCGGCGAAGTCCATGAAGGTACGGCCACCATGGACTGGATGGAGCAGGAGCAGGAGCGCGGCATCACCATCACCTCGGCAGCGACCACTGCCTTCTGGAAAGGCATGGCCGGCAACTACCCCGAGCACCGCATCAACATCATCGACACTCCCGGCCACGTGGACTTCACCATCGAGGTGGAGCGCTCCATGCGTGTGCTCGACGGCGCGGTGATGGTATATGACGCCGTGGGCGGCGTGCAGCCGCAGTCAGAAACCGTCTGGCGCCAGGCCAACAAATACAAGGTGCCGCGCCTGGCATTCGTCAACAAGATGGACCGCGTGGGCGCGGACTTTTTCCGCGTGCAGCGCCAGATCAGCGAGCGCCTGAAGGGCGTGGCTGTCCCGGTGCAGATTCCGGTCGGCGCCGAGGACCACTTCCAGGGCGTGGTCGACCTCGTCAAGATGAAAGCCATCATCTGGGACGACACCAGCCAGGGCCTGCATTTCGAGTACGGTGAGATCCCGGCAGACCTGGTGGAGACCGCTAACGAGTGGCGCACCAAAATGATCGAGGCGGCCGCCGAAGCCAACGACGAGCTGCTCAACAAATACCTGGCAGGCGAGCCGCTGACCGAAGACGAGATCAAGCAGGGCCTGCGCCAGCGCACGGTCGCCAACGAGATCGTGCCCATGCTGTGCGGCAGCGCCTTCAAGAACAAGGGCGTGCAGGCGATGCTGGACGCGGTGATCGACTACCTGCCTTCGCCTGTAGACGTGCCTGCCATACTGGGCCATACCGAAGACGACGGTGAGGCCGAGCGCCATCCGAAAGACGACGAGCCCTTCTCCGCGCTGGCCTTCAAGATCATGACTGACCCCTATGTCGGTCAACTGATTTTCTTTCGCGTTTACTCGGGCGTGGTCAAGGCCGGCGACACGGTCTACAACCCCGTCAAGGGCAAGCGCGAGCGCCTGGGCCGCATCCTGCAAATGCACGCCAATGAACGCAACGAGGTCAAGGAGGTGTACGCCGGCGACATCGCCGCCGCCGTGGGCCTGAAAGAGGCGACCACCGGCGACACGCTATGCGACCCGGCCCACGTCATCATTCTGGAGAAGATGGTGTTCCCTGAACCCGTCATCTCACAAGCCGTGGAGCCGAAGACCCAGGCCGACCAGGAAAAGATGGGAATCGCGTTGCACCGCCTGGCGCAGGAGGACCCGTCATTTCGCGTGCACACCGACGAGGAGTCGGGCCAAACCATCATCTCGGGCATGGGCGAGTTGCACCTGGAAATTCTGGTCGACCGCATGAAGCGCGAGTTCAGCGTCGAGGCCAATGTGGGCAAGCCGCAGGTGGCCTACCGTGAAACGATCCGGCAGGCGGTGAACGATGTCGAAGGCAAGTTCATCAAGCAGTCGGGCGGGCGCGGGCAGTACGGCCACGCAGTGATCAACCTGGAGCCGCAGCCTTCTGGCAAGGGCTATGAGTTCGTCGACGCCATCAAGGGCGGCGTGATCCCGCGCGAATACATTCCGGCCGTGAACAAAGGCATTGTCGAAACGCTCAAGGCCGGCGTGCTGGCGGGCTACCCGGTGGTCGATGTGAAAGCCACGCTGGTGTTCGGCTCCTACCATGACGTCGACTCCAACGAAAACGCTTTCCGCATGGCCGGCTCCCTGGCTTTCAAGGAAGCCATGCGCCGCGCCAAGCCGGTGCTGCTGGAGCCCGTGATGGCGGTCGAGGTCGAAATGCCCGAGGACTTCATGGGCAACGTGATGGGCGACCTCTCATCACGCCGCGGCATGGTGCAGGGCATGGAAGACATCGCGGGCGGCGGCGGCAAGCTGGTACGCGCGGAAGTGCCACTGTCGGAGATGTTCGGCTATTCCACCACCTTGCGCTCGCTCACGCAGGGCCGTGCGACCTACACCATGGAGTTCAAGCGCTATGCCGAAACAACCGCGGATGTATCGGCTGCCATCATGCGCGGCAAGAGTGCCTGACCGGAATGCCCGGTCACAGCCCAAAGCCGCCTGACAAGCGTGTCCGATCAGCGGGAATATTGATGAAGAATCCGGCTCCGGGGCCAATAAGGACGGGCGCAAGCAGCTATTAATTTGATAGCTGCTTGCGCCCGTCCTTATTGGCCGGAACGAGAAGACCATCAACCAATTGTCCCAGGGCAGCAGCCTTCTTCCTCATCAACAAGCTTACTGGTCGACCTTGACGCGATAAGTGACAACGATCTGGGCCCCGGAGGCCAGCGAACCGGTAAAAGTCCACTTCAGCGCGCCCTGCGCGTTCACGGCCGGTTGCGTGGTCACAACGCAGCCCGTAATACCCGTCGGCAGCACGCCCGGGCAGGCGGTTGAGACGAAGCCGGTGAACGCCGGTGTCGAGTCGCTCACAAACAGCGTGGACAGCGCCTGCGTGCCGTTGTTGGTGGCCGTCAGCGTGTACTGAAGGGTGTCGCCAGGGCTGGCGTTCACGCTGGTGGCCGCTGCAATGGCCTGGGTGACGTTGCTCACCAGCTTGGCCAGCGACAGGTCGCCAGCCTGGCCGACGGTGGTGATATCGGTGACAAGCAGGGTGCTGACGCTGAGCGCCGGGCTGGCATTGGTGTAGCTGAAAGCGGCGCTCAGGGTTACGCTGTTCTGCGCCCCCTGCCCGGCGCCTGCGGGTACGAACTGCTTGACGATGAGGCAGACGGTCTGCCCGGCGGTGACGGTGAGAGCTGTGGTGACCTGCGCCTCGCTGGCCTCCAGCGCCGCGTTGCAATTGCTGTCCTGATACAGCACCTGGCTCCACGCAGGGCTGGCCGGCGTGGCGGTGTTGGCCATCGAGAAGGTGACTTGCCCGCCGGTGCCGGCGGTGTAGGTGTGGGCGTAAAACACGACCGTGCCGGGCTGGGCGGTTTGTGCGCCGTTGGGACCCAAGGTGTTGGGTGCCACCATGCCGAAACTGATGCCGGTCCGGGTCAGGCCGGAGCCGGCGGTGTAGCTCACGCTGGGGCGGGTGTAAGTGCCGCCCGTGGTGCCCGCCGAGCCGCCGGTGGCGGTATAGCCGGACGGCAGCACGGGCGTGAGGACCACGGTACCGCTGGTGGCACCGGGAATCCACAGAATGAAGCTGCCATCGCTGGCCGTGGGTTCGGTGTCCACCGTCGTCGCACCCTGCATGGCATTGACGGTAATGCCGGCCAGGCCGGGCTCCGTCCCGGCCTTCACGCCGTTGTTGGCGGTGCCGCCGCCCGCGCCGTTGTCGGCGAACACGTTGCCGCTCAGCGTGCTGCCGTTGTACAGGCCGAAATTCTGCGGTGGGGGCGGCGCGCCCACGATGCTGAACTGAATCACGCCGGTGGGGTTCTGCGTACCGATCAAGCCGGCCGGATACGCAGCCGCGATGTCGCTCAGGGTGTTATTGCCATCCACGATCAGGCAATAGTTGCCCTGCTGTATGTTGGTGAAGCTGTAAGCGCCGGTGGTCAGGTTGACCGAGGCAGCCACGGTGGCCGGCCCCGTGCAGGTGCCGCCCGTGCGTGGCGCAAGCTTGACCCACAGTGCGCTGGCTCCGCCTATGCCGGCCTCGCCTGCGTCCAGATTGCTGTTGTGGTTGGGGTCGCTGTAAACGTTGCCGCCGAAACCCAGGGCCACTGCGCTGACCACGGGCGCAGCACAGCCGGCGCTCGGCGTGTTGGCAGCCGTGCAAGTGGTCGGGGTCGGTGGGCTGGTGCCGCCGGCCGGGTCTACGGCGGTGTAGTTGGTGACCGTGATGTTGCTCGTCGGTCTTGCCGTGATCTGCAGCGTCGAGGTGCCGCCGCTGGCTGTGATGGTGCCAACGAAATTGCAGGTCACCAGCGTGCCGCCGGCATTGGCCGCGGTCGAGCAGGTCCAGCCGGTGCCGCTGCTGCTGACGTAGGTCATGTTGACAGGGAGCTGGTCCACCACCCGCGCGACAAAGGCCGGTGTCGTGGTGGTGGTCGCCACAGTGAGGGTGTAGACACTGTTGATGCCCACCTGCAACGCAGGGCTGGGCTGCGACTTGGTGACGGTCAGCGTGGGGTAGATGGGCGTGATGGTCACGGAGCCGTCGCCACCGGGATTGCCGGTACCCGGCGCTGTGCCGGTGACGGAAGCGCCGCCCGCGCCGCCCGCCGAGGCGCTCGCGGTGAAGGCTGAAATCAGCACCGTGTCGCGGCAGGAGCCGCCTCCCGTGGCCTGGCGGGTGGCGTTGGCACCGCTGCTGTCCACCAGTTCCGCGCCACCCACACCGGCCGCACAACCGCCGCCACCACCGCCGCCGCCGGAACCGTCGCCGATACGCGTCGTGCCGGCGGTGCCGGCCCCGCCTTGCAAGGTGCCGATCGTTATCGCTGCCGGCAGGCCGGCGCGGCCCGGCACGTCGAGCGCGCCGCCCTGCCCGCCGCCACCGCCGCCGGCGATGATCAGCCTGGCATTGGCGGCCGTGGCCACCACGCTGGCGGCACCGCCGCCGGCACCGCCGCCGGACCAGCCGCTGCAGCCGGCCTGGCCACCGGAGCCGCCGGCCCAGCCCGGAGCACCGCCCGCAAGGCCGCCCGCGCCCGCCGCGTTGGCGCAGGTAAAAGCACCTTGCGATGTGTTGCCGGGCCGGCCACCCTGTCCGACGGCCACATTGAGCACGGTGCCGGGAGCGATGTAGTAAGTGCCGGTGGCCCGTGCACCCGCGGCGCCGGCGCCGCCGTCGCCGTTCAAGTCATTGCCGCCGCTGCCGCCGCCAGCGCCGTTGGCCTGGATGATCACGCCGCCAGCACCCGCCGGCACGGTATAGGTTTGCAACGCGCCTGTGTAGTTAAAGGTCGTCTGCGCCATTGCCCACGGCGCAGCCACCAGCATGATGACGGCGGCCCATGCCATGCGGCCCGCCGTGCACGACTGCGGACGCAAGTCACGGGCAAAAGAGGAAACGCCTGGACGCTGAAAGAACATCATGATTTGGGACCCGCCGTGTTGGAAGGTGAGGCAGTGGCCGTGCCAGCCGGTTCGAACACATTCTCGTCAAACTTGAAGCGTACACGCAGGTAGACACCGCGCTGGGTGTAGGCTTCGCCCGCCAGGTCAGCGGCCCTGAAACCCTTGATGTTGTAGCCCAGTGACACCCACATGTTTTTCCACGCCAGGTAGCCGACTTCCACGCCCACCGCGGTCTCCGCAGCACCGTTACCCCACATGCGGTAGGCCTGCAGGCTGACGTCCCAGCGCTCGGTAAGGTCCCAGGTGGAGCGGCCGCCGATCAACTGTGTAAAGGAGCGGCTGCTAATGCCGTTGGACTTGTCGCGGCCCCATTTGGCGGCATAGCGTGCGCTCGTCACCCAGCTGCGGCTGGGCTGGATATTGAGGTGGGTGGAAAGAATCAGCCCGGACTCATCGCGGCTGACACCCGGGCCCAGGGTGCTGTCCGAGTCCTTTTTGTATTCGATACGCCCCAGCGCATTCCACACGTCAGTGCTCACCGGGCGATAGGCCACGCCGGACTGGGCTGTAATCAATTCACGCTTGCCGCCCGTGGCGCCGAGGTTGGTCAGCTCGCTGTAGAGGCCGCGATTGAGCAGGGTCCAGCTTTCGTCCAGCTTGTTGGCCAGCGCGCCCGTCAGCAGCCAGCTGCTCGAAGTGGCCGATGTCTGCCACTGCACCTGGCCGGACGCTTTCCAGGTGGCCGCGGCCGTGTAGTCGGCTCCGATGGTAACGGCGCTGGAGTCGTCGATAGTCACACCCGACAACGGCTTGATACGCTGCAAGCTGGCTGTCAGGCCGACGCCGTTGTCCAGGCGCCAGAGCCTGCGCAGGCCAACGGCTGCTTCACTGCTGCGGCCGTTGATGCTGTCACCCATGCGGTATTCATTGAACAGCTGCGTGCTGTCCGGCAGTTCTGTGTTGAGGCCGGCAACGGTGGTGTATTGCGAAGTCGACGCATTGAGCGTGTAAATGCTCTTGAGGCTATTGATGAAGTCGTGGCGCGCATACAGGCGCGTTGTGGAATTGATGGCATAGTTGCCGCCGACGCCGACCTCCCGGCCGCCGCTGCCGTCGATCGCGTATTCGGCCAGGCCGTAGACGTCGGCTTGGGGCACATCCGGAACCGGCACCGTCACCTTGACCCGCGCCGTGGTGTAACCCACCTCCTCGGACGAGCCTGAAGCCAGCGCCGTGGCGGAAGGCGTCACCGGAACGCTACTGCCAGGCAAGGCCGGACCGGAAAGCGCAGCGGCGGTGTTGGCGCTGCTATAGCGCACGCCAACTTCCACCTTCACATTTCCGGGCAGGCTGTGTTCGAGCTTCAGGTCCGCGCCGGTTTGTGCCGCGCCTGTCACGCTGTTGGCAGTGCGCAGCGCTTCAGCGACAAGCCTGTTCTTGTCATCCACTGCATAACCGATTTTTGCGCCGTATTCAGACTGGCCGGCCGACTGCACGCTGTTGGGGTTGTAAAAACCCGCACTGGTGCGCGCACCCCAGACACGCGCCTGCAGCGCCTGGTCGTCATGGCGGACTTCCACGCGCTGGCCTGAGCCGTTGCCCTGCAGGTCTGTACTGCTGCGGGCGATTTCGCCGGTGGCCACGGTCTTTTCGCCCAGCTTCGCCGTTACGTTCAGTCCGCTGAGATTCTGGCGATTGGCGGGGTCGGTGTCCTGCACCGCCGTCGCGCCGAGCGATATACCCGGAAGGACTTCCAGGCGCGCATCGGCGCCGGCGACCGTATGTTTGGGGCCGCCCGAGTCCACCGAATAGCTAACCCGCACGAAGATCGGATTCAGGTCGGCGTCCACGCTCGGAACCGGGGTCTTGAGCAGGAGCTGACCGCTGAAAGGTTCGATTTCGTAGTCGGTGAACTGCGCCAGCGGTGTGTCATTGACGATGACCGACGCCTGGCTGCGGCTGCGCGTGAGAATGTCGACCTGCTGGCTATTGACCACACCGTTGATGTTGAGCCGGAACGGCCCGGAAGTGCCATTGGCGCGGAATTCCTGCACCAGCTGCGTCGTCGCCGTGCGGCTTGCAAAGCCTTCCACGGTCACTGCGCCTTCCTGGTAACGGCCCTTGACACCGTTCAGGGCGCGCGCGTATTGCGTGAGCTGACGTGCGGCGTTGTCGCTCTGGGTTGAATAGTCGCCCAGCAGTGCGTAGTTGGTGCCGTTTTGCAGCATCACGTAGAGCTTGCCGGTGGACTGGGCGTCAAAGCCACGCGCCGACGAATCGCCATACACCGGGTAAAACTGGTTGGGCTGGATATCGCGGAACAGCGCCGTATTGGAAGGCTTGTCGGAATCGTAGGCCAGCGTCAGCAGTGAAGAACCGAGCACCTTGCCTTTGAGGAACAGCGCAGTCCGCGCAGCCGCTTCGCCCTTGCCGCCCGCAAAGCTGCGCGACGTGCTCCGGATCTGCCGTTCAAAAACATCGCCGCTCTGCGCAGGTTGCAATGCGGAAGGATTGAGGCTGCGCAGGTTGAGGGTGCCCTCCACAATACCGGCCGCAATCATGGGCCGCAGGTTGGGCATGAACTCGATGGCCGCCACAGACTTGACGGTGCCACTGGCAATACCAAGCTCCGCCTTTCCGGGCTGGGCTGGTGGCAACAGCAAAAAGCGGCCCTCACCACCTTCAACAAAGACCTGCGTGCCGGGCTGGCGTGCATCCAGGTCGGGAGTCTGCCACTGGCCAAGGCTTGCCTGCAGCGTCACCTGGGTACGCACAACCACCGGCAGCCCTTGCGCATCGCGCAGGGAGATGGTGACGGGAACGGCAGTCGCGCCGTCAGCAATCAGCTGTTTCGGCGCATCGATTTCGATTCTTGCCAAAGTTCCCGGAGCCAGAACCGTGACTTGTGCGGTTCCACGCGCATTGCCAAAACCGTCAACAGCGCGCACGCCCAGCGTGTTGCGGCCGGGGCGGAGGTCAACACCGATGTATTCCCAGGCGACGACGCGGTTCTTCTCAAGACTGCTCTTCTTGCCTACCTGCGTGGCGGGTACCAGTTGCCCATTGAGGGTGACTTCCAACGTGGCGCCTAGCGGGCCTTTCACCCGGACGCGGGTCTGGGCTGAAGGCAACACCTGCTCGTTGACCAGCCCGACAAAACCCGTTTCACCATTGAGCTCCGGCAGGAGATCTTCCAGTGGAACGACTGCCTGTAGTGATTCGGCAGCGGAAACCGCGGAAGGTGGCACAGACTCCGACGCGACCTCCAAAGGCGTGTAAATAGGTTTGGGCAACCCCTGGGCGTTAGGCGCGTATGGTCCGCCCGGATCGCCCACTGCGCCCAGGGTGCCCGGCAGCGGTGCCACCGAACCTGCGGGAGTATTGTTTTTCTGTGCTCCGGGCAGACCGAGCACGCCACTGGAGGGAAGCGTCCGGCTGTCCACCGAGGCTGCACGGCTGGACTGCAGCAACTGGCCTGCAGCCTGGGCGATCTCCGACGGATTGCCCAAGGCCTTTCGGCGAAGCGCGATCTGCTCCTGAATGGCAGGCGTGCATTCGGCGATGGCAAAGTCGGCCTTGTGGAGTTCGCCATTGATCAAGTCCACAAAACGGCTGGCTGCATCCAGGGCATTCCGGTTGTTGAGCACCTGGAGCGAAGCACCTGCAGGCAATGTGATGCTGTCGATCTTGGCGATATGGGTGCGTGGCTCGAGGCCGTAGAAACTGTATTTGCCTTCCTCGTCCGTCACGGCATAGGTGCCGTCTTCCAGATAAATCCGAACGCCCGGAATACCCGGTTCGCCAGCGTCCTGCACACCATTACGGCTGCAATCGGCAAACACCTTGCCGATCACATAGGCCTTGTTGGAAAACACACCACCAACGACCTGGACGCGAACGCTGGACCGGTTGGACCGCACCACTCCGCTGGCGGCCTGCGCCGTATTGATACCGTCGCCGCCCTGGCTGCCCACGCCGACGCGCACACGGTAGGTCAGCGTCGGCTGTGAGCCGGAGGCAATGGCACCCACCGCAAACTGAAGGCTGGGACCCGCACCGCCTGAAGGGTCTGCAAGGGGCACGCCGTTGAGCCGTGCCGTGCCGCGCACATAGGCAAAGCCGGCTGGCAGGCTGTCGCTGACCACAACACCGGGGAGCGCCCCCGCACTGACGTTATTGAGCTTGATCGAATAGTCGACAAAGTCCCCGATTTCTGCTGTCTTCTTGTTGGCTGTTTTCTGGATAAACAGGCCACCCGCATTCGCACCAGGATCCAGGGGTACGTCGAAATGCACAGGCGCACCCGCCACGACGAAATTGCCTCCGTAAGAGCCCGGTGTATCGATCAGCCGACCCGCAGGCTGTACCCCGGCAGGAAGCAGCGATGGAAAGGTGAAGCCCGCCGGTTGGGTGATTACCAGCCGGTATGTGCTGTTGGCCACCAGCGGAAATTCATAAAACCCGTCGGCAGCTGTCACGACAACGCTGGGAGCCGGCGTTACCCCATCTATCTGGAACACGACGGCTGGCCCACCGGGAACCCCGCCATTGCCGGCACCGGTGACGTCGATCAGCGCTACCGTGGCGCCGGCAACAGGCTGGTTGGTGGATGAGTTGAACACGATGCCGGAAGGATCCACCAGCAGCGTGGTCGTCGCCGAGACGGTGATGCCGCCGCAGGAGGAAATCGTGGCCGTCACCGTGTCGTTTCGCAGCACTTCCAGTATGCCGTCGCCGGAAGCCACGATGTGCGTCGCCGCATTGGCTGTGGGAACGTTCGGCATGATGCGGAAGATGCCGGTGTTGGGGCCGGTTTCCACAGCCGTAAAGGTCTCTGAATCTCCCGTAAGCCGGCTCACCAGCGTGATCGGCACCGTACCCACTGTCGTGGAGTCAGCGTTGCACACAGCGGCATTGGCCTGCACAAACAGTGGATGGCCCGGCGTACCGAGGGCAGTCCGGTTGGCATAAGAAGCGTTGCTGTAGAAAAGGATGTCTGCCGCGTATGCCGGCAACGGCAGCACCACCATATTGCTGGTGGTGGTCAACGGTGCAGCGGCATCAGTCCAGTCCGCATAGGCCGTGCCCGACACATTGCCAGACGCGTTGGCGTTCACGCTGACATTAAATGTTCCCTGGAACAATCCGCCCTGAGGCAACGCGGCAATGCCCCAGGCAACGGCGTCCACCGTGGCACCACCGGGTATTGCCGTGACATAGCTGTTGGTCGCTCCGCCCAGCAGGTGATACAGCGTCTGGGCACCGGGACTGGTAGACGGCAGGGCCGAGACAAAGGCCGTGTTGACCGGCACCGGGGCGCGCAGGATGAAAAGCGCCACCGGTGCGCCATTGACAAGCACATTCGCCGGGCTGGCCGCCATGTTTCCGTTGTTGATGGCCCTTGCGGTAAAGCTGAGAGCACCACCCTGAGTAGCGGTGGCCGACGAGGCTGAATAGCTGACCTGGATTGCCGCACCATTGGTGAGATTGATCGTATCGGTGTTGGTCGCGCTGGCCCCCTGGACCTGGCTCAACGCACTCAGGGTAATCTGGGCCGTCTGGCCAGGCGTCGCGCCCGGCGGGATCTGACCCGTGATCAGCAATCCGGCATTGGCGCCAACGGCAACCATCACGGGACTTCCGGCAGGAACCACGGGTTCACCCGCATCCACCAGACCGTTGCCATTGACGTCCAGCACCACCTGGACATTGAGCGGTGTGAAGGCGCTGCCGCCGGAAACGCTGGCCGTGATCAGGTAGTTCGTCGTGCTGTTGCCGGTGTTGGCAAGGTTATGGTTGATCGTGAATGACGAACCTACGCCGATCAACAGGTTCTGGCTGGATGCCAGCGTGAGCGCCTCAAGCGTCGCCACCGTGGTGTTCACGGTGTTGGAGTTGAGGTGAACCGTCAGACCCGTCGCCGCGTCCACAAAAGTCGCCGTCGCCGTGTTGCTGATCACCGTCCCCGCCGGGGTCGGCGCTGCCTGTGCTGCTGCCCAGAAGAGCAGCAACATGCAGGAGATCAGCAGCTTGCGCAGCGGGCGAGGAAGCATGGTTGATGGGCTTGTTGTTCGGTTTTCGACAGGGCGTCGCTTTCCAAAGGGCACGCGGCCGTGCCCTTTGAAAAGCGGGGAAGCTTTCGCTTCCCGCGCTTGAGGTCAGTCCCGGGTTAGGGGTTGATGCGTACACCGAAAGTCACGACAGCCGACTGACCAGGGGTCAGGGTGCCGATCGTCGCGGTGACGGTGCCCGCTGCGCCTGCGGAAGGGCCGGTCACGGTACCTACCGTGCTTGCCGCAGCGCTGCTCAGGGTGGTGTAACTAGGTGTCGCGTCGGACACCACAACGGAGGTCGCGTTCGCGGATCCGACGTTGGTTACGGTGATCTGGTACAGCACGCACTGGTTGGGACGGGCGCTCAGGGTAGCTGCCGCGTAGACCGTGCCACCGTTGGCGCCAGCGCAAGCCGTGTCCAGGGATTGCGCCTTGGTCAGCGTCAGGTTGCCGGCGATCACGGTCGTACTGTCAACCGCAGTAGCCACGGCAGGAACCGTCGTCGCGTAGCTGCCATTGGTGGTCGTGACCGTGATGGTCGTGGCGTCCACTGCACCGGGGGTTGCGCCGCTAGGAGCGATCACCTTGTTGAACACCGTGATCGATGCACCGGGAGCCAGACCCGCAGGCAGGACGCCCGCGGCATGCAGCGTGCTGCTGATCTGAGGGTCGGTCGCGTCGAGTACGCCGTTGGCGTTGGCATCGTAGTACAGCGCGGAAGTCCAGCCGGCCTGGTTGTCGGCGCCGGCCAGGGTCAGCGTACTGACCGTGCCGTTGCCTTCCAGCACGTTGCCGGTATTGGTCAAGGTGTGGCTGTAGACGTAGGAGCCGCCTGGGTAGGTCTGGCCGGCGCCATTGGGCGTCAGCGTGACCGAGCGCACGGCGCTCACGATCACCGCGTCATGCAGCGTGTCTGAAGCGTTCGACGTGGGCGACAGCGTGCGGAAATACAGCTGCGTGGTGCCTGCCGCAAAGCCGGCCGGCACACCCACCACCGCGCAGACGACTACGTTGCCGCCGGCGGCCACGGAGCCGGTGTTGGTGATGGTCGCGCCGGTGGTCGAGCAGTTGCCAACGCCGCCGTCGGCGCGGAAGCTGACCGTCCAGCCAGCGGGCAGCGTCACACTGGCGAAGGTGTTCACCGTGCTGGCGCCCAGGTTGTAGCTGTCCGGCGACGGGCCGGTGTTGTTGGCCACGATGGTGAAGACCGTCGAAGCGCCCGGGTTCAGCGTGTTGGTGACCTGCGCGGCACCTTCACCGTTGGCAAACACACCCACGCCGGGCACACCCACGGCGGTCGGCAGATTGTTGGTCGCATCAACTGCCGCGGCAGTCACGGCGGTCAACTGGTCGTTGGTGGTGGCCGTCTTGGTCGGGTCAAACACCGAGGTGGCCGTCTTGGTAATGATGAAAGGCGCACCGGTGTTGGTCGCGTTCGGCGGCAGCGTGGCCTTGAGGATCACGTTGTAGGTGGCGCCTGCGGCCAGCGGGCCGGTGTCAACCGTGCCGTCGCTATTCGTATCGACCAACGGCGTGACGCCGTCGCTCTTGTACAGCTGGAAGGTCGTGCCGGCCGGGAAGTTGCCCGTGCTCAGCGTCATGTTGAAGGTGTCGGAGCCGTTGCCGGTATTGGTCACCGTGTTGGTGAAGCTTACCGTCGAGCCGGGCGCGGCCGGGCCAGGCACCGTGGTGCCGGTCAGCGTCACGGCGGCGGTCTGCAGCACCGTGAACGGCACCGTATTGGAGCCGCCCGTTACCGTGGTAGCGCCGTTGTTGTAGGACGTCGTGGCGGTGTTGTTCAGCACACCGGGTGCAGTTCCCCCGGCCACGGTCACGCCGAAGCTGATGGTGCCAGATTGGCCAGCCGTTACCTGGTTGAGCGTGACCAGCAGGGTCTTGGTGCCCAGGGTGTAGCCCGAAGTCAGGGTGTTGGGTGCAGAACCACTGGAGGCACCAGAGTCGCTCAGCGCCGTGGCGCCCGTCACGCTCCAGCGTGCAGAGCCCGCGGTATAGGTCAGGCCTGCCGGCAGAACGTCGGTGATCGCCACGGCGGTGGCCGTGCTGTTACCGGTGTTCGTGTAGGTCAGGGTGTAGGTGATGGCCGTGCCGGCGGAGCCGCTGGATACGCTGGCCGACTTGGTCAGCGTGACGACTGCGTTGGTCGTGGCCGTGGTCACGTCGGTGTTCGACTGGGTTTTCGTCGGGTCAAATACGCTGGTGCCGGTCACCGTGATGGTGTTGGTCTGTGCCGCCGTAGCCGTGCCCGGCAAGGTGGCGACCACGATGTACTTGAAGAGGCCGCCTGCGGCCAGTGCGCCCGTCGAAGTGATCGCCGGGCCCGTTGGTGTGCCGCTGCCGTTGTCGGCAAAAATCTGGACGCTGGCCATCGAGAAGCCACCGGTATTGCTGGTGGTCAGGTTGAACGTGTCCGTGCCGTTACCCGTGTTGGTCAGGGTGTGCGGGTAGTACACCACGCTGCCGGGTGTCGCGTTCTGCGCGCCGTTGGCCGCCAGGGTCAAGCTCGCAATCTGCTGCACCGTGGTCTGCACCACGTTCGACGTGACCGTGCGCGTAATGCCGGAGGCATCCGAGTACGTGGCCGAGGCCTGGTTGCTGATGGACGTGCCCGCGGGCGGCGGCGCGGCATGGGCCGCCAGGCCGGCCAGAGCCAGCGCAAGCGCGACAAACAATCCCACAATCCAGTGGGTGAAGAAGTGCTGCAACCCTAAAGGCTGCGGACTCGAAGGATTGGCATACATGGCTTTTTCTCCTGGCTACTTAACAACGGTGAATCAACAAACAATTAACGGGGAACGGAAAGGCGAAATGCGCCGCCCGCATGGCGGGAGGCGCAGCTGCGAGGGAAGCTGGCCGTCATCACGGTTTCGCAGTCGGTGCGGCTGCAGGTGAATCGATGCGCACACGCAGACTGACCACGGTGCTGGCGCCTGCGGCCAAGGTGCCGGTTTCCCAGCGCAAGGCGCGATAGTCAGCCAGGGGAACGGGCTCTTTGCGCACGCTGCCGTCGGCCTGCTTGACCATGCGCGTCAGCGGCATGGGTGCAAAGATGCTTCCGTCCGTTGAGGCCAGAGCCTGTGCAGGTTCGGCACTTGCCGCGATAAAGGTGGTGCCCGGAGGCACCGGTATGGTTGCCAGAAGCTTGCCGGCTGCAGCGGCGCTGGTATTGCGGTAAGTTGCGCTGTACTGCAGGACATCCCCCGGTTTGCCATCGCCGGCAGGCTTGAGCACGGGCTTGCCGCCCACCATCTCCACGCGCTGCGCCAGGAGCTGGGAAGACACCGGCGAGGCTTGGGCCAGCACGGCCTGGCCAAACACCAGCCCGACGGCAAAAATACAAAGTTTCAGGGCAGATTTCATGGGTAAAGTCCTTTCGTGACTCTCGGCAAATGGCTGGCTCGGAGGCAGATCCATGTAGGGCCGGCAACATATGCGCATCGATATGTGTTTGAGACGTAACTTTATGTTACTTATCAACTTTTAGAGCCTCGATTACTTCACACAGATGCAATAGATGTGAATAAAAACAAAAATTTCGTGAGAAAAATCGCATAAATGTCCGTATTTAGTTGAATTTCAACCTTTAATCATAGTAATTAAAACAGAAAGTTACATCTTAAAACATTGAAAATCTCCCCGAAGCCTCGAAAAAATTAATGAAAATTAACTAAAACCGGGTCTGTAGCCGATCAATTAGAGTTAATTCGTAACCAACGGAAACGACTATCAGATTAGCGGTCAAGCCGAGTGTCATTTTGGAAAGGGGATGGGTAGCCGGGCAGCGCCAATGGGAAGCCGGAGGATGAGGAAAACAAGGAGAAAAGGGAGTGAAGAGCAACTCCCCAGGCGCAACAAGCCAGGTGAACTCCAACGCGGAGCATGGCGGGGGGAAGACATAACCGCGTAGTCGCGGCCGCTCCCGGCGGGCAGCGTGGCGAAGACAAGCGGCCCGAACCCGGCGCCAAGCTCGCTTCTTCGTGGGCGGCCCTGCGCTGCCAGGGCAAGCCGCGAAAGAAGGAGGAAAGTTACCTCACGGCATCACGCAAGCGCGCAAACACCTTCCAAAACGCAGCCTCCTGCGTGGTTGCAAAGTTGATGCGCATCAATGTGCTGGGTTTGCGCGCCGCGTGAAACAAGCCGCCAGGCGCAATCAGGTAGCCCTCGTCCAGCATGCGCTGGGACAACGCATCGGTATCGACGCCCGTGTCGACCCAGCCGAACAGGCCGGCGGGCTCCGCAGCAAATGTGCAGCCGTGAGCCAGGGCCAATTTGACGCTGCGTGCACGCGCGCCGTCAAGCCGGGTGCGAATACGCTCGGCATGCCGGCGTAACTGCCCCTGATCTATGCACCAGGCCAGCGCCTTCTCCAGCAGGGCTGGCGTGGTTAGCGTGGCCAGCAGTTTGGTGTCCAGCAGGCGCTCGATGAGGTCGGGGGGTGCGGCCATGAAGCCGACGCGCCAGCCGGGTGCCAGAATCTTGGCGAAGCCGCTGACATAAATCGTGCGCTGCAGCCCATCGAGGGCGCATAGCCGCGTGGCATGCTCAGGCGCCAGGTGGCTGTAGGTGTCGTCTTCAACAATGTGGAAGTTGTGTTGCATCGCCAACTGCAGCACGCGGTGGGCGCTGCCGGGCGTGAGGCAGTAGCCCGTCGGGTTGTGGAATACGCTGACACTGACAAACAGCTTGGGCTGGTGGATTTCGCAGTATTGGGCCATCACCGCCAGGTCCGGGCCGTCGGCGCGGCGCGGTACCGGCAGGATGCGCATGCCTAAAGCGTCCAGCCGGGCGAACTCCACCGCCCAGCCGGGCTCCTCCACCATCACACAGTCCCCGGCACGCAGCAGCGTGCGGCTGACAATGTCGAGCGCATGGGTGGCGCCGACGGTGGTGATGATCTGCTCGGGCGCGGCGTGCACATTGAGCGCGCTGAGCTTTTGCGAAAGCGCACGGCGCAGGCCGCTGTCGCCCATGGGTTCGCCGTACTGCAGCGAAAAGTCCCGCAGCGCGCTGACGCTGGTGACTTTGCGGACGGCGGCCGGCATGAAGGTGGTTTCGAGCCAGTCTGGTGGAAACACGCCCATGCCGGGTTGCGGCTTGTTGCTGACCTTGTGGAACATACCGCGGATCAGCGCCGTCGCATCCACCGGCGCCTGGCGCGTGGCCATCCAGGTCGCAGTGCTCCAGGCGCCCAGGGGGGCGTGGCCCGCGGTCGTACCAGTTTTTGCATCTGCTATATTTTTTATAGCTGCCGGCGCTTTGGGAGCCTGCCCCAGCACCGCATTAAGCGAAGTATCACGGACAAAAAAACCGCGGTTCTTGCGCGCCACCACCAGGCCTTGCGCCAGCAACTGGTCGTAGGCCGCCACCACGGTGGAGGCACTCACACCCTGCTGCTCGGCACACAGACGCACAGAAGGCAAGCGCGCACCGGGAGCCAACAGGCGGCTACGGATGCGCTCGGCAAAGCGCGCCGACAGCTGTTCGGTCAGGGACTGAGAAGCGGTTTTCATCAACATGGTGTGGCCTTGGCACGCCCTGCAGGCGGCATGTGTGCTGACAATTTGGCCAATACAGTTTGGGAATTTGTACCAACAACTGTACTGGTGGTGTATTGCTTTCAACTATAAAGTTGAAAACATGAACTGGCAAGAATTTACGGCCTTACTGGTGCTGGCAACGGCGATGAGCTTTTCGCCGGGACCCAACACGACGCTGTCAACCGCACTGGGAGCCAACCATGGGTTGAAACGCGCACTGCCTTTTGTCTGCGCGGTGCCGGTCGGCTGGGGCGTGCTGCTGCTGGTGTGTGCCCTGGGGCTGGGCGCACTGGTTCTCGCCGTGCCCTTGCTGAGCTGGGCCGTGAAGATCATCGGCGTGGCGTACCTGCTGTGGCTGGCCTGGAAGATTTCGCAGTCGCGCCAGTTGAGCGAGGCGGACGCGGCGCGCCTGAACGTCACTTTCTGGCAAGGCGCCGCACTGCAGTTTGTCAACATCAAGGCGTGGATGCTGGCGCTGGCCATCGTCAGCGGCTGGATTGCCGGCCGCGAGGCCCCGGCCGCGCGGCTGGCCATCGTATTGCCTGTGATGCTGGCGTACGCTTTTGTCAGCAACCTCACTTACGCGCTCGCAGGGTCATTACTGCGCGAGTGGCTGACCGGCCCTTCCGGCAGCGGACGACGGCTCCGGTGGTTCAACCGCGCCATGGCGCTGGTACTCGTGGCCACCGCCATCTGGATGCTTTTTATATGAAGTCCACATCTGCCGACACAAACAAAGGGCTATGGCTCGGCTTGCTGGGCATCGTGATTTTTGCCGTCACGCTGCCCATGACACGCCTGGCCGTGGGCACGCCGGATGCACCGCAGATGTCCGGCGTTTTCATCGCGCTCGGGCGGGCCACGGTGGCGGCCGTGTTGTCGGCGGCGTTTTTGCTGGCCACCCGCGCGCCGCTGCCGCAGCGAAAGGACTGGCTGCCGCTGGCCATCACCGCAGGCGGCGTGGTGTTTGGTTTTCCGCTCTTCACCTCGATTGCCATGCGTTACGTGGAAGCCGTGCATGCAAGCGTCATCCTCGGCGTGCTGCCCCTGGCCACCGCGGCGGTGGGCGCGCTGCTGCACCGCCAGCGTCCGTCTGCCGGCTTCTGGCTGTGCGCAGCGCTGGGCAGCGCGCTGGTGGTTTTGTTTGCCATGCTGCGTTCAAACAGCGCGGGCGGCATGTCCATCCATTTTGCTGACCTTTTGTTGCTGGCCGCCTGTTTGTGCGCGGCCGTCGGTTACGGCTACGGTGCGCGGCTGTCCCAGCACATGCGGGCCGAGCACGTGATCTGCTGGGCCTTGGTGCTCTCGCTGCCTCTGACCTTGCCGCTGTCTCTTCTCAGTTGGCCCGAGGCACCCCTCAAGGTCAGCGCCTGGGCCGGCTTTGCCTACGTGGCGGTGTTCTCGGCCTGGTTGGGATTTTTCGCCTGGTACCGCGGCCTGGCGCTGGGTGGCACGGTGCGTGTCAGCCAGGTGCAGTTGGTGCAGCCGTTCTTATCCATGCTGTTTTCCGTGCCGCTGCTTGGCGAGCACCTGGACGCGGTCACCGTTGGCTTTGGGCTGGCCGTGATTGCCACCGTTTTCATCGGTAAAAAAATGCCGGTGCAGTCAGGCACCCGCGTGCAAGCCGCCAAATCGGGCCCTTTGCTCAACACCAGAAAGTTGTGATGTACTCAGCCGCCTTTATCTTTGAACCCGGCACCTACGACGAACGGTTCCACACGCTGGACGCGTTGATCGAAGAAGCCGCCCACGCCACGCCGGGCTACCTGGGCTCGGAGTCCTGGCGCTCGCCGGACGGCGTGCTGACCAATGCCACTTACTTCTGGGAAACAGAAGAATCGCTGCGCGTTTTTTCAGCACATCCCAAGCACCTGGAAGCCAAACGCCAGTACACCCAGTGGTACAAAGGTTTTCACATCGTCATCTCCCAGGTGTTGCGTTCTTACGGTGACGGCACCATTGCGCACATCACACCCAACCAGCGGAAGCGGGCATGAAGCGGGCTTGAGGCAGCCCGCCGCTTTTGCACTGTTTTCCAGGATATCCCCTACAACAAGGAGCCATCGATGACCCCCGAACAACGCCTGCAGCAACTCGGCCTGATCCTGCCGCCCGTCGTGACCCCTCGCGGTAACTTCGATGCCTGGGTGCTCGACGGCTCCATGCTGTACCTGTCGGGCAAAGGCTCGCCGCTGAGGCAGGACCTGGCTGTGGTCCCCAAGGTCGGGCGCGAGGTCAACGCGGAGGAAGCCCGCAACCATGCCCATGAAGTCGGGCTGAACCTGATTGCGACCATGAAGGCCGCCCTGGGTGAGCTTTCGCGCGTGCGCCGTGTGGTCAAGCTGCTGGGCATGGTCAACGCAACGCCCGACTTCATGGGCCATACCGAAGTCATCAACGGTTGTTCTGATTTGCTGGTACAGGTATTCGGCGAGGCCGGCCGCCATGCGCGCTCGGCGGTCGGCGTGGGCTCACTGCCGCGCGGCTTTGCGGTGGAAATCGAAGCCATCGTGTCGGTCACGGAGTAAGCAGCATGCAAATGAACGAAATTCCCTTCGGCACCACCGACTGGTCCAACGTGGAGCGCACCGAACATTCCGCCCTGGAAGGCAAGGCCTTCTGGCGCACTCGCAAGTTTGGCGACGTGCGCGTGCGTATGGTGGAGTACACGCCCGGCTATGTTTCCGACCACTGGTGCAGCAAAGGCCACATCCTGCTTTGCCTGGAAGGCGAGTTGCATACGGAACTGGACAACGGCAGTGTGCACGTGCTGTTGCCCGGCATGAGCTACCAGGTGGCAGACGGCGCCGAAGCCCACCGGTCGACCTCGCCTTCGGGTGCCAAACTGTTTATCGTGGACTGACCCAGCACAAGCCACCGCCACACCGCCAACTTTTTCTGTCAGTGAAATAGTTCTCCAGCCCACACCAGGAAAGCTTTCATGCACATCGCCATCCTTACCTTCGACGGATTCAACGAACTGGATTCCTTGATTGCCTACGGAATGCTGAGCCGCATTTCGCTGCGGGGTGATGCTGACTGGAGGGTCAGCATTGCCAGTCCTACCGATCGGGTGACGTCCATGAACGGCCTCACCATCGATGCGCACATCGGCCTGAAGGAAGCCAACCAGGCCGATGCCGTATTAATCGGCAGCGGAATGAAAACGCGTGAGGTTGCCAACGACGCCTCCATCCTCGGCCGGCTGCAGCTTGATCCGGAAAGGCAACTCATCGCAGCGCAGTGTTCCGGAACATTTTTGCTCGCCAAGCTGGGGCTTGTCGGCCAAATGCCGGCGTGCACGGACTTGACCAGCAAGCCCTGGGTTCAGGCAGCCGGGGTGAGCATTCTGAACCAGGCCTTCTTTGCGAAGGGCAATCTGGCAACCGCGGGCGGCTGCATGTCCGCGCAATACATTTCCGCATGGCTGATTGCCCGGCTGAAGGGCATTGACGAAGCCCGTGAGGTGCTGCACTACTTTGCCCCGGTCGGTGAAAAGGAAGAATACGTCGCACGGGGACTTGCGCACCTGAAAGCGAATATGCAGGAGCAGCAAATGATGCCGGAGACCTCCGGCGCGTCGTCGTGACGACAGCGGGACCAAGCTGATGGACGTGACGCCGGAAACACCCGAACAAACACGCAAACGGCTTTTGCGCGTGATGGCGCACGCGCGCGTGGATATGCTGCCGGGCGACTACACCTTCGCCGAATTTCCTCTGACGCAGTTTCCCGTACATCTGGTGGCAAACCCTGCCAGCGAAGCGCTCGCTTTGGTACGTGACCATGCAGTCTGGAGCGCTCTGCTGCCCGCATCTGCATCAGCAAAAGCCGAGGACCGCTACGCCGTGGTGTGCCTGCATTTCGCGCGTGATATTCCCAACAGCGGCTTTGTAGGCTGGCTCGCCAGCGAGTTCAAGCAGCAGCTGGGAACGGGGGTGTTTGTCGTCTGCGGGCACCATGCGGCCGACGGCGGCGTCTTTGATTACTGGGGAATTCCAGGAAGCGTGGCGCCGCAGGCCGTGAGCCTGATTCATGCCATGCAGGCGCGAGGGAGAGGTGCAGAATGAACGCATTGATTCATCCTGCCGCCGGCTGCCGTCGGAAGCGCATTTAGCTAAATGCCTTGCAGAAGGTTTTTGTGAACAGGCTTGTCTTTGACAGCCCATCAGGAGGAGAGTGAAATGGAATGGACCCAAGCGCAGCGCGCCAAAAAAATGAACCCCTCGGTGATCCGCGAGATCCTCAAGGTCACCGAGAAGCCCGGCATCATCAGCTTTGCCGGTGGCCTGCCCTCGCCCAAGACCTTTCCGGTCGCCGCCTTTCGCGAAGCCTGTGACAAGGTGCTGCGCGAAGACGGCCATGCGGCGCTGCAGTATGCGGCCAGCGAAGGCTATGCGCCGCTGCGCGAGATGGTGGCCGCAGTGCTGCCCTGGGAAGTCGACCCGGCGCAGGTGCTGATCACCACCGGCTCGCAACAGGGCCTGGATTTAATCGCCAAGATACTGATCGACGCCGGCAGCCGCGTGCTGGTGGAAACACCCACCTACCTGGGTGCGCTGCAAGCCTTCACACCGATGGAGCCCGAAATCGTCGGCGTGGCCAGCGATGACGAAGGCGTGGACATCACTGACCTGGCCAGCAAAGCCGCCGGCGCGCGTTTCTTCTACGTGCTGCCCAATTTCCAGAACCCGACCGGTCGCACCATGAGCGAGGCGAGGCGCGCCGCGCTGAGCGCCGAAGCCGCACGCCTGGGCCTGCCCATCGTTGAGGACAACCCTTACGGCGACCTGTGGTTTGACACCCCACCACCGCTGCCGCTCACCGCGCGCAACCCCGAAGGCTGCGTCTACATGGGCTCGTTCTCAAAAATTCTGGCCCCCGGCTTGCGCCTGGGTTTCATGGTTGCGCCCAAGTCGCTCTACCCCAAGCTGTTGCAGGCCAAGCAGGCCGCCGACCTGCACACGCCAGGCTTCAACCAGCGCATGGTGGTCGAGACCATGAAAGACAATTTCCTGGACCGCCACGTGCCCACCATACGCGCGCTCTACAAATCGCAGCGCGACGCGATGCTGGCCGCGATGAAGCAGGGCATGCCCGAAGGTGTGAGCTGGAACACACCGGCCGGCGGCATGTTTTTGTGGGTGCGCCTGCCTGAAGGCATGAACGCCATCGACCTGCTGCCCAAGGCCGTGGAACGCAACGTGGCCTTTGTGCCCGGCTGGGCCTTCTACGCCGACCATGCCGACGCCCGCACGCTGCGCCTCTCGTTCGTCACGTCCAGCGTCGAGCAGATCAACATCGGCATCGCCGCGCTGGCTGCGGCCATACGCGAGCAACTACCTGCCGGCGTGCCTCAACTGCGCGCGGCAGCATGATGAACGCGAAAGGGGCTGACATGCTTCATCTTTGGGGGCGCATCAGCTCCATCAACGTGCGAAAAGTCGTGTGGGCCGCGCAGGAGCTGGGCCTCACGATGCAGCGAACCGACGCCGGGGGCCAGTTCGGTATCGTCAAGGAGGCCGATTACCGGCGCAAGAACCCGAATGCGCTGGTGCCGCTGATGGAAGACGGTGAGGAGCTCATCTGGGAATCCAACGTCATCGTGCGCTACCTGTGCGCCAAGCACTCGCCAGGCAATTTTTATCCCACAGCGCTGCCGCAACGCTTTGCAGCCGAGCAATGGATGGACTGGCAGCAGACCACCTTCAACCCGGCCGGACGCACGGCTTTCGTGCAATGGATCCGCACGCCTGCGGAGCAGCGCAATACAGAACTGATTGCGCAGTCCGTAGCCGCCACCGAAGCGCTGCTAACACTGCTCGACGCACATCTGGCTGACCATGCGTTCATGGGCGGCGACCAGTTCAGCATGGCCGACATCCCGCTGGGCTGCGAAATGCACCGGTGGTTCGGCTTGCCGCAGCCGCGGCCCATTCGGCCCCACCTGGACCGCTGGTACCAAAACCTCCTGGCACGGCCCGCCACGCGCGGCGTGCTGGACCTGCCTTTGTCATAAATCTTCAAACCTACCCTGGAAAACCGAGAAACCCCATGAAGCAGCGCGCATTCAAGCAAGTCGACGTGTTCACACCCACCCCTTACTTCGGCAACCCCCTGGCCGTGGTGATGGACGGCAGCGGCCTGGATGACGCCGCAATGCAGCGCTTTGCCAAGTGGACCAACCTCTCGGAAACCACTTTCCTGTTGCCACCCACAGACGCCACGGCTGATTACAGCGTACGCATCTTCACGCCCGGCGGCGAACTGCCTTTTGCCGGCCACCCCACGCTGGGCAGTTGCCACAGCTGGCTGGAAGCCGGTGGGCAACCGCACAGCAAAGACTTTATCGTGCAGGAGTGCAAAGCAGGCCTGGTGAAGATTCGCCGCGAGACGGGCACAAGGCGCCTCGCATTTGCCGCGCCGGCCCTGAAGCGCTCTGCCCCCAGCCCCGCGTTGCTGGCGCAGGTAGCCGGCGCGCTGGGATTAAAAGCGACAAGCATCCTCGCCGCCCAGTGCCTGGACAACGGCCCGATGTGGCTGGGCTTGCTGCTAGACAGCCCGGAGACCGTGCTGCAACTGGCGCCCGATCACAAGGCGCTGGCCAAGCTGGGCACCAAAGTCGGCGTGGTGGCGCGCTACCCACGTGAGGAAACCGCGCCGCTGATTGCACGCGCCAACCGCGAAGCCAAGGCGTTCGCAGCCTCCGCACCTGAAACGACCCCTGATTTCGAAGTTCGGGCATTCGCCTCTCCCATCGGTGTCGACGAAGACCCCGTCACCGGCAGCCTCAATGCCAGCCTGGCCCAGTGGCTGATTGCCGAAGGCCACGCGCCCGAGCGCTATACCGCCTCGCAAGGTGTCTACCTGGGCCGCGCCGGTCAGGTGCATATCGAGCGCGATGCGGCTGGCCAGGTCTGGGTGGGCGGCGAATCGGTCACCTGCATCGACGGAAGCGTGACGATCTAAAGGCTCATCATGGAAACCACCACCGCATCTCCACCACTGGCCTCGCAGGTCGATCACCTCGTGGTCGTGGCGGCCAACCTGGCCGAAGGCGTGCTGTGGTGCGAACGCGTGCTGGGCATCACGCCAGGGCCGGGCGGCGAGCATCCGCTGATGGGCACGCACAACCGGCTTTTCACAGTGGCGTCGCCGGCCTTTCCACGCGCCTATTTCGAAATCATTGCAATCAATCCGGACAAGCAAACCCCACGTGTGGCACCGGCCAGACGCTGGTTTGACCTGGATGATCATGAGTTGCAGCTGCGGCTGAGCAAGACCGGCCCGCAGCTCGCGCACTTTGTCGCCTCGACGCCCCGTGTGACCGCGGCGGTGCGGGCGCTTTCCCGCCTGGGGCTGGATCGCGGTGAGGCGCTGGACGTCTCGCGCATGACACCGCAAGGCCTGCTGAGCTGGAAGATCACCGTGCGCGAAGACGGCCAGCGGCTGTTCTACGGCGCGCTACCCACGCTGATCCAGTGGGGCGATGCGCACCCGGCCGATGACATGGCGCCGTCGGGCGTCACGCTGCAATCGCTGCACGCCAGCCACCCGCGCCCCGACGCGCTGCGCGGTGGTTACGAGGTTATCGGTCTTTCGGGTGTAGGCCTCTCGCAGGGCCCGCCCAATCTCATTGCCACGCTGCAAACGCCACGCGGCCTGGTCACGCTTGAATCGAAAGGAGCCTGAAATGTTTACCACGACAGAACTTGCATGGTTCGCCCTTGCCGCCCTGGTGCTGGTGCTCACTCCCGGGCCCAACATGATTTATTGCATCTCTCGCACGCTGTGCCAGGGCCCCCGCGCCGGGCTGGTCTCGCTGAGCGGCGTGGCGCTGGGTTTTGTGGTGCACCTGCTGGCCGCGTCGTTCGGGCTAACCGCACTGCTGCTGGCCGTGCCGCTGGCCTTTGATGCCATCAAGGTGGCGGGCGCGGCCTATTTGCTCTGGATGGCCTGGCAAGCCGTCAAGCCCGGAGGCCTGGCGCCTTTTGAAACGCGCGAGCTGCCGCACGACCCGCCGCGCACGCTCTTCCTCATGGGTTTTATGACCAACCTGCTCAACCCCAAGGTCGCCATGTTTTATCTCTCCTTCTTTCCGCAGTTTTTGCACCCCGAACGCGGCGACCTGCTGCTGCAAAGCCTGACGCTGGGCGCCGTGCAGATCAGCGTCAGCACGGGTGTGAACACGGTGCTGATCTGCTTCGCCGCGGCGATTGCCGGTTTCCTCAACCGCAACATCAGCTGGATGCGCGTGCAGCGCTATGTGATGGGTACCGTGCTGGGCTTGCTGGCGCTGCGCCTGCTGACTGAAAAGCGGGTGGCCGCATGAGCCGCCGGGCCGTTCCCAGGGCGAATGCCGCAGCTCGCAGAGCGGAGGCCATCCAATGAGCGCCGTACTCGACCACGCGCCGGAGCTGGGGAACAGCATGTTGCCTTCGCTGCAGGAGATTGAAGACGCGGCGCGAGTCGTCTACCGCGAATTCCAGGCCACGCCGCAGTACCGCTGGGGCCTCTCAAGCCAGCGGCTGGGCACCGACTGCTGGATCAAGCACGAGAACCACACACCGGTCGGTGCGTTCAAGCTGCGCGGCGGACTCACCTACTTTGAGGCACTCAGGCAACGCGGCGAACTGCCGCGAGAAGCCATCAGCGCCACACGCGGCAACCACGGCCAGAGCATAGGCTGGGCGGCGCGCGCCCACGGCGTGCCTTGCACCATCGTGGTTCCGCACGGCAATTCGGTCGAGAAAAACGCCGCCATGCGCGCACTGGGCGTCACACTGATCGAGCACGGCAATGACTTCCAGGAAAGCCGCGAGTTTGCGAAGAGGCTGGCTGCCGAACGCGGCGCCCACATGGTGCCGAGTTTTCATGCGGATTTACTGCGCGGCGTCAGCACCTACTGGTGGGAATTCATGCTGGCGGTGCCGCAACTCGACGTGGTGTATGTGCCGATAGGCCAGGGCTCGGGCGCGTGTTCGGCCGTTGCCGCCAAGCTGGCGCTGGGCCGCAAGCTGCGCATCGTGGGCGTGGTCAGCGCGCACGCCACCACCTACGCCGACTCGCTGGCCGCGGGGCGCGTGATTGAAGCACCGGTGACCACCTACCTGGCCGACGGCATGGCCTGCCGCGTCGCCGACCAGGCAGCACTTGATATTTTGCTGCCGCATCTGGAACGCGTCGTGAAGGTGACGGACGACGAAGTAGCCCAGGCCATGCGCGACCTTTATGCCGACACACACAACGTGGCCGAAGGCGCGGGTGCGGCCAGTTTTGCTGCGGCCATGCAGGAGCGCGGCCAGCTCAAAGGTCTGGTGGTGGGCACCACCTTGTGCGGCGGGAATGTGGACACGGCGACTGTCGCCAAGGTGCTAGCTGCCGGCCCCCACGCTTCTCGCTTCGCGTAGTGCGCTGCTCCCCGAGGGGGCGCTGCGCCTGCGGCCCGGCAAAGCCGGTTCCACGGCCCCTGCTGGCGGGGCTGCGTTTTTTGGCTGAGGCCTCGACACTCGAACACCCAGTCGCGCGCGAGACTAAACGCAGGGGGGCAGCGCGCCACAATTTGCCCATGGGAACCCTCTACCTCGTGCGCCATGGCCAGGCCTCATTTGGCGAAGACGACTACGACGTGCTCAGCCCCATGGGGCGCCAGCAAAGCGTGCGTCTGGGCGAGTACTTCAAGTACAAGGGCATCACCTTTGACGCCGCCTTCACCGGCACGCTGCAGCGGCAGATCAATACCTTTGCCGGGATCTGTGAAGGCATGGGTATCACCATGCAAGCCGCACAGCGCCCCGGGCTTAATGAATATGACAGCCACGCCGTCATCGGCGCCATCCACCCGCATAAGCTCGAAAAACCCGCCACACCTGAGGAATACCGCGGCCACTTCCGGCTGCTGCGTGACGGGCTGGCACAGTGGATGGCCGGCGTCGTCACCCCCCAGGGCATGCCAAGCTACACCGGGTTTGTTGAGGGTGTAACTTCTGTCCTGGACCACATTCGTGCCAATTACACCGGAAATGTGCTGCTGGTTTCCAGCGGCGGGCCCATCTCGACCGCAGTGGGCCATGTGCTGGGCACCAGCCCTGAAACCACGATAGAACTGAACCTGCGCATACGCAACTGCTCACTTACCGAGTTTGCCTTTACGCCCAAGCGGCACATGCTGGTGACCTACAACACCTTGCCGCACCTGGACGCGCCCGAACACGCAAGCTGGATTACCTACGCCTGAACGCGCCTGCGAGCAGCCGGCTTCGTGGTTTTTCCGCCATTGCCGAATCGACCACAAGCAAAGATACTTTGCGGCAACATGACCGCCGCCCTGATGCCCAGCCTTCGTCCTGTCGGAATTCACCTTCACGGTGAAACAACCGGCGCGCTGGCGGCTTCCACATACAGTTTCCTGGTGCAGCTTGAAAAGCTCGGGCTGCAGGACGCCGTGGAAACCACAGAGATTTTCCCGGGGGCCGCCGCTGCAAGAAGCTTTTGCCTGCCGGACGGCCTCGCCGCACAATGGGCGCCCGGCCTGGACACCCTGGGCCTGGCGGAACGGCTGCAGCTGGATACGCTGAATGACAGCGAAGACCTGGAACGGGAGATTCTTCTGGCCATGCTGCTCAGCCCGGTCGCCTTTGAGTTTCCCAGCCATGCGGAGCTGGCATCGGCAGTGCGCATACGCCGCAACATCGTGCTGGCCGCACGCAAGACTGCACTGGAATTCCACACCACCGAAGTCAACCGGCCGGAGGATTGCTGGGTCTACTCGGAAGACGCTGGCTTTACCGTCAAGCCCGGTCACGCGCTGATTCCCGCCCTGGAAAAAGCCACCCAACCCGAGGCCTCGGGCAAGCTGTATTCCTTCTCCTGCTACCGCGCGACCGAATACGTGATCCTGCTGGCCATCGCGCAGGAACTCGAAACCTGCAACCCGCCGTTGCTGGCCGCGCTGCAGCAGCGCTGGGAGCGCCGCGCCATCATGTCGGGCAAATTCCATGACGTGTTCCTGCGCGAATACGGCACGATGGAGCAACCCCTGCCGCCCAAGTATTACGTGCCCGGCGACCGGCTATGGTTCCGAAACCCCGATGAACACTCCTCGGACGTTTCGGGTTATGAAGGCTCCTGGGTGTTCTACATCGGCAACGGGCAGTTCACCAACTTCTGGAAGCGCGAGCAGCCCTACACGCTGACGGCCAAATGCCTGGAGCTGTTTCACTGGCGGCATGCCACCTACACCGACGAAGCCGGCGAGTTGCGTATCAATGAAAGCATTGTGGAAGCCGGCGTCAAGGCCTCCAGCGCCGACCCGGCCGAGACGGCGCGAATCCTGGAACTGATGCTGCGCATGCGTGAACCCAAGGGCGTGTATGCATCGGGCGGGTGCATAGACACCTCGCGGGAACACCCCCGCTGGGTCTGCCCCGGCACCGCCGACATGGTGTTGCCGACAGCCTGATGCGATTCAGGCAGCATAATCGCTATTAAATTAATAGCTGCTCGCGCTCATCACATAAGGGTTTCAGGTATTTTTCCCTTAAGAAATCCAAACCTTCTATTTCAGCTGGCTACCGCTCACCCGCCAGACCACATTGCCCACATCGTCGGCCACCAGCAGCGCGCCGCGCTTGTCCATCGCCACGCCCACCGGCCGACCGTAGGCATGGCCTTCGGGGCTCAGGAAACCCGTGAGAACATCCACCGGCAAACCGGCCGGCAGTCCCTTCTGGAACGGAACGAACACCACTTTGTAGCCGCTGTGTGGCACACGGTTCCAGGAACCGTGTTCACCAATAAAAACTCCCGTGGCCAGTGATGGCGGCAGCGCATTGCCTTCTGAAAACACCATGCCCAATGGCGCGACATGGGAGCCCAGTGCGTAGTCGGGTGAAACCGCTTGCGCCACCAGGTCCGGACGCGGCGGCTTGACGCGGTCGTCCACGTTCTGGCCGTAATAGCTGTAGGGCCAGCCGTAAAACACACCATCACGCACCGAAGTCAGGTAGTCGGGCACGAGGTCGCTGCCGATCTCGTCGCGCTCGTTCACCACCGTCCAGAGTGCGCCGCTGCCGGGTGCCCAACCCATGCCGTTGGGATTGCGCAGGCCCGAGGCAAACACGCGGTGGCTGCCGGTTTTGGCGTCGACCTCCCAGATGGCGGCGCGGCCGGTTTCGGCTTCCATGCCGCGTTCGCCCACATTGCTGTTGGAGCCGACGGTGACATACAGCTTGCTGCCGTCCGGGCTGGCGATGATGTTTTTTGTCCAGTGGTGGTTGATAGGGCCGGCCGGCAGGTCTACCACCTTGACGGGCCCCGCCGTGATGCGGGTCTGGCCCGGTTGGTAAGGGAAACGCACAACGGCATCGGTGTTGGCCACGTAAAAATCATTGCCCACCAGCACCATGCCGAAAGGCGAGTTGAGGTTTTCCAGAAACACGCTGCGGCTTTCGGCCTTGCCGTCGCCGTCGGCATCGCGCAGCAAAGTGATGCGGTTAGCCGTGGGCGCCCCGGCGCCGGCCCGGCCCATCACTTTTTTCATGAACCAGCCGCGGAGGCCTTGAGCCGATTTCTCGTCTTCCGGCTTGGGCGGCGCATTGCTTTCAGCCACCAGCACGTCACCGTTGGGCAGCACGTAAACCCAGCGCGGATGCTCCAGGCCGCTGGCCAGGGCCGTCACGCCCAGGCCCGCCATGGGCGTGGGCATAGCCCCCTCGGGCCAGCCCTTGGCCGGCGCGATGTTCACCGTAGGAAACAGGGTTTTGTTGGGTTTGGGCAGGGTTGGATTGGCACCCATCCCGGCCTCCGGCGGCAACAGGGCGGTGTCGCCGCACGCGGCCAGCGTACAGGCGAATGCCGCGCACAGCACCAGAACATGCCAGACGCGTTGACAGGCAATCGATCGCATAAAACCCCTTGAAGAAATGGCGGCAACGCCGGCGCCCCTGCAGGGTGCGGGGCATTCGTCAGTGTGGGCGGGTGAGGTCCGCGCAGCTGTCAGCCGGCCCCACCGACCGCTGTCAGCGCTGACCTTCGTCTGGCTCAGCCTGGCAATAGAGGCAAATCGGCCTTCTTGAGGGTGCGCAGTACAAAGCTGGATTTGCTGTGGCGTATGCCTTTGATCTTGTAGAGCCGCTCGCGCAGCAGGCGCTCGTAGTCCTTGGTATCGTGCACGGCAATGCGCAGCAGGTAGTCGTATTCACCGGACACCAGATAAGCCTCGATCACTTCGGGAATCGCCGCCAGCGTTTCACCGAACTTTTCCAGCGTGTTGTCGGAGTGGCTGTCGAGCGTGACCTGCACCATCACCGTGTCGCCCAGGCCCAGCGCCTGCGCATTGAGCCGCACGGTATAGCCCTCAATCACCCCGGCCTCCTCCATCTTCTTGATGCGGCCCCAGCAGGGCGAAGGGCTCAGGCCCACGGCCTGGCCGATGTCTTGCAGACTGGTACGCGCGTCGGCCTGCAAAACCTGAAGGATTTTCCGGTCTAAAGTATCCATTCGGCTAATTTATCTGAAATTTCCAATTTCACAGATTTTTTATCTGTTTATGGAAAATTCAGCAGCAAATCAGGCAAATTATTCGGCCACTCCCGGGAGATACTTTCTTCCATGGCAGCGGGCTTACCGGTCCGTCTGGCAAGACAAGGCCTCCAGCGAGTTACCGCTCACTGGGGGCTTTGATTTTTATTCCATTGCTAATTCGCTGCGATAGGTCGTTACGCCGCCTTGCCGTGCCAGGGCCTGCCAATGCCATTTATGCAAATGCGAATGGGGTGAAAACGGTGCCAATCAAGGCGCGCGACGACGCCCAGACTTTTGTCTGGCTAGAAGCGCAACGCCGAGTGGCGCCGTTTTCACCCCATTCCCTCCGGGTTGCGATCAAAAAGGCCTTGCGCGGCGTTGCAAAGCCTTGACGGGGTCTACCCTGCCTGCGTTTTGCGCCTTGCTCAAGGCCTTTTTGATTCGCAACGCATCTGCATAAATGGCATTGGCAGGCCCTAAGCACTGTCTGCGGCGGCGCGCCTACTCTCGCAGCGAATTGGCAATGGATCAGGGATCAGCCGACAGCGCACTGCAGGCGCAACTCCAGGCAAACGCCGCTGTCCAGGTTGTGCGCGGTGATGGTGCCCCCCATCTTGGCCATATAGGTTTTGGCGACAAACAGGCCCTGCCCACGCTGACCTGTTGCGCCCGTGTCGGGCTGGTCGGACACCCCGTACTCGAAAATCTTGTCCAGCAAGCCGACCTCGATCTGCGGGCCGAGGTTGCTGATGGTGATCACGGCCTCAGGCGCAGTGCCTTCCTGCGCCTGCTGTGACAGCGTGATGCGGATCAGGCTGCCGGGCAAACGGTAGCGATCAGCGTTGCGCAGCACATGCGACACGACATCTTCCAGCGAATACTCGTCGGCGCGCACTCTGACCGGCTGGGCCAGCGGATCAAAGGCCACACCGGGAATGCCCGCGGCCGCGGCGTTGCGCGCCACATGGCTCAGAAACTCATTGGCGTCCAGGGTCTGCACATTGAGCGCGGTGGATTCAAAAGCTTCGCTGGGCGACGCGCTGCCATACAGCACGCGCACGGCCTGCTGCATGCGGCTGATGTAGCGGTGCGCCGGGTCGTCGACGCTACCGTGCAGCACCATCAGCGATTGCAGCGGCGACATGATTTCATGACCTACGGCGTGCCAAGTGTCTTTTTCCTGGGCGACCCTAATCTGCTCGCGGCGCACGTCTTCATTTACGCGCTGCAGCAGGTCTTGCAGGCCGCCGGCGAGCACACCCAGCTCGTCGCCGCCACGCAGGTCGGTGAGGTCGACCGTCGCCAGGTTGTCGCTGGCGCGCACGCCCTTGGACACGGTGGCGGCGCGGCGGGTGAGTTCGGTGATGCGGCGGATGATGCGCAGCTCAATGGCCAGCCAGGTCACAAAGATGGCCAGCAGCATGCCGCCCACAAACCAGGACACGCGGGTGGCCACGGCCGTGAGGGCCTTGTTGACGCTGCGAATGTCACCGGTCAGCGTGAGCTCATAACGCCCGAGCGGCGTGCTGATGATGTCGGCGCTCGTGACGGGTGCGTCATAACCATCCACTTGCAGCCGGCGTATCAACCACGCAATCAGGGGCGAGGACCGCTCCGTCGTCTCCGCGCCGGACAGCGACACGACGTCCGAGCTGACACCCGCGCTGCCCATCCTGCGGATGCGCAGCTTCTCGCCGGGCAGCAGCAAAGGGGTCAGCTCAGACCATGAAAAAGGCGCGGTGGCGCCCCCGGCATTGCTGTCGAACAGGGGCTTTCCCTCGCCGGGGGCCAGCATTTCCACCTGCACCTTGATCTGGTCCAGGTCAGCCGGCGGCCAGACGATGCCCGCAGGCCCTTTGGCAAACAGTGCTTCTCGAAACAGCTCAACCGGCAGGCGCACGCTGACAAAGGCACGCCGGGCACAATCAGGGTCTGCCGCCAGCGTGCCGTCCACGCAGCGGCTGTCTTGCCAAAGCCAGCCGCGGAAGTCGCGCACGGGCCGGCTGGCCGGTGTGATCGGGCCCTCATCGGCAAAGCCCACCAGCCGGCCCCTGGCATTGGCAAAAGGCGAGGCGTTGCGGCCCTCGTCCATGGCCTGCATGGCCTGGAAAGGCGCGATCCAGCGGTAGCGCTGCCCGCGCATGTCGACCGTGATGCGGGCGCGATGCGCCTGGCTTAAATCCAGCGTTCCGGAGGTGTGCGACACCAGGGGCCCGCTGTTGAAGCTGCCGACGGCATAGAGAAAACCGCCGGCAAAGGGGTTGTTGCCGACGGCCACGCACATCGACGCCGCATCGGGGTATTGCACCAGGCAGCCCGCCATCTCCACTGCCTGCTGGGCCTTGTTGCGATCGTCGAAATCAAGGGCCGAAAAAGGCAGTACCAACGGGCGCAGCGGCGTCACCTCATGCTCGTAAGCCGTGGGGTTGAGCAGCACCAGCTGGCCCGTGGGATGGCGCAGCTTGGCGGCGATCTGCGCCTGGTTCTTGCGAAAGCCGTCCTGGTAATTTCGGTAGCTGCGCTCCTTTTCGTCCTGCAACACGGCGATGGCCAAGGCGACGGTGGCCATCGCCAGCAGAAAAAAAGCGCCGCGAAAAAATACGCGCAGGCCGAAGGGCACGCGCGCCGGCAGCAGGCGCTCGACGTCCTGGCGGGTGGGCAGCTTCACGCCTTGCCTCTGCCGCGCGGGGGCTCCGGCGCCTCGGCCCAGCGAAAGCCTCGCATCGGGATGTTTTCAATGCCGTCAAAGGCCGCATCGATTTCCTTGAACGCGTCGCGAATCGTGCTGACGTGCTTGCGGATGTTGTCGCGGTTGCGGCCGCTCTTGACCACCTGGTAGAGGTCGTCGTAACTCACGACCTCGCCGCGGCGCGCGTGCAGCGCCGCCAGGATGCGTTGCGCCGTCAGCGGCAGGTTCACGCGCTGACCGCGCCAGATGGCGGTGTTCTGGCGCAGCGGGTCCAGCTGCAGCTCCTGGCTGTCGCCGGCTGGCGCCCTGCCTGCGGGTTTGGCCTTGGCGGTCCGCAGGATGTCCAGGAAGGTTTCGATGAAGTCAGCCTCCTCAAACGTGGTTTTTTGCAGGTAGTCCCAGGCTTCCAGGGCTTTCATGATGCTGCGGTAGATGGCGGCCGGCATGGCGGACACCACCAGCACGGGCGTACCCTGCCGCTGCTTGTTGATGGCGTTGATGATGGCCACGCCGGCATGGCGTTCGCGCCCCAGTTCGATGTCCAGCACCACGGCGTCATAACCTTCGCGGGCAACGGCGGCCTCGGCATCGTCGCGGTTGAACCACTGGTCGACCTGGATGCCCGGACGGGCCGATTCAATCCAGCCCTTGAGCTGGTTGCTCATGGGCAGGTCGTCTTCGATTACGGCAATTTTGGTCATGAGGCCTCAAGAGGATGGGGTGCCGCCATTATGGGTGTGGCCTGCGCCAGGCCGTGTGAGTGTTTCTTCCGTTGGCGGAGGGTTGCCGCCGCCAAACCGCGCAAAGACACCGCGCAGGCGCATTGAATGCTCCGGGCCCGATTCGAACAATGGAGGCCAGAGAAAGCGCAATCCGCGCCTCTCGCCAAACCAACCGGAGGAGCCCATCATGAACCCACGCCTTAGCCGTATTTCCCTGCGCATCCGCGCCATCTTTTCCAGAGGGGTGCGCAGCACCCACCGTATCGCTTCCAGTGGGGTGCAACGCGCCGCCAGCGCCAGCGGCCTGATGATCGCCACCGCCGCGGCGGGCGCGGTCGGCTACCTGCTGTGGGTGCACCCTCCCATGGAGTCGGTGGCGCGCGGCGACGTGGCGATTCGCACCAACCAGTTGACCGGCGGCGTCGACGAATTCCGCGAAGGTTCCCTGCTGCTGCTGCCCGGCTTGCACGAAGTGCGCACCTTCTCGCTGCGCGATCAGGTCTATCGCCCCGAAGGCAGCAGCCGGGCCGACGGCCCCTCACCCTTCCAGTCGATCGAAGGCATGTCGCTGGGCGTGGACCTCACGGTGCGCTATGCGCTGGACCCAGCCAGGGTCAACGCGCTGTCGAAAAACCTGCCCGACGACATCGCGGGCCAGATCGTGCAGCCCGCTGTGCAAGGCGTGATCTACAAGACCTTCACCCGCTACACCGTGCGGGAGATCTTCTCAAGCAAGCGTGCCGAGATCCAGCAGCTCATCGAAGCTGAACTCAAACCCAAGCTCGCGGCCGACGGCATCCTGCTGCGTACGGTGCAAATGGGCAAGGTCGACTTGCCCGCAGATTACCGCCAGGGCATGGACAAGCTGCTGGCCGAAGAGCTTGCGACGGAGAAGATGCGCTACACCCTGGCCCTGAAGGAAAAGCGCGTGAAAGAAACCGAGCTGGACGCGATGGCCGAAAAAATACGCCGTGAAACCAATGCGCAGGCCGCTGCCAGCGAACAGGTGATTGCAGCCAAGGCGCAGGAAGAAGCCATGAAGCATGTCCTGCCCTTCAAGCAAAAGCAGATCGAGCAGCGCCAGCTGGAAGCCGAAGCCGACAAGCAGTCGCGCATCCGCACGGCCGAGGGCAGCGCGCAGGCCCGGCGTATTGAAGCCTCTGGCGAGGCCGATTCGCGCCAGAAACTGGCGGACGCTGAAGCCTACCGGCTGGACCGCGTGGGCAAGATCAACAGCGAGCAGATGGCGCGTGAAGGCGTGCTGATCACCCGGCACCCGCTGCTGATCCAGAAGACCATGGCCGACAAGCTCAGCGACAAGATCACCGTGATCATCGCCCCGCCCTCCACCAGCGGCGGCTTTGTGGGTGCGGGTTTGTTGGGCGGCGCGCCCAAGGCCGGCCGCACCGTGGCGCAAGCGCCGCGCGCCGCCGGCACGCAAGACAACGACGACAAAGAAGAGGCCGAATAATGATCACCACCGCACTTTTGACTTTAGCCATCGTGACGCAGGACCAGGCCACCCTGCGCGCCGCGCCGCGTGATTCGGCCGCACAACAGGCGGCCCTGTGGCAAGGCGACGCGCTCGAGATCCGCGGCCAGCGCATGGATTACCTGCAGGTCTACGACCACAGGCGCGAACGTGCGGGCTTTATCCACATCAGCCAGGTGCGCACGGTCTCGCTGCAGCCCGAGGACGCGCCGCAGCTCCTCTCGGTGGTGCGCTTCCTGCGCGAAAGCCCGGGCGCTGAAGCCCTGGGCATTGCGTACACGGCCGCTTACCTCAAGGCCGCGCAGGCAGACGCCATAGGCGCGGAAGCCTTTGATGCGTTGGGCACCATGGCCGAACGCCTGGCGCGTCGCGCCTCCATGAAGCACGGCAAGGCCACCAGCGACATAATCTCTGCGCACATGGAAGTGGCCTCCTTTTATGGCGTGAACTTCAAGGGTTATGAGCAGAACGGAAGCATGCAGCTTTGCTACAACGGCGAAGCCTTTCGCCGCGTGTTGGCTCTGCCATCCGACGCCGAGCAGCGCGCACGTGCCGCGCTGGCTGTGACCCGCCCTGACTGCATGAGCCCCGACCTGCACCCGCAGGAACGCCTGGTGCAAGACCAGTGGCGCGCCGAAGTGCTGGACAAAGTCAGCGCCGCTCAGTTCGCCCAGTTGTCTGAAGTCAGCAAAAACCGTTTGCGCCTGCGCCGTGCCGGCGTGCACGCCAGCCTGGCATTTGAGCAGGCGCGCCGGGCTGAAGCGCCCACGGCAGCCGCACAGCGCGCCCGGGCGGAACTCGCGGCGGTGAACAAGCTGGAGCTGACAGACAACGACAGGCAGGACTACAACGACGCAGCGATTCGCGTGGGCGCCTCACGATGGGGTGCTGAAACCGCGCTTCCCCGCTTCGCCAAACTGACGGTAGCCACCGAGACGGGCCAGGCCGGCGAAACCTGCGTGGCGCTGTATGAAAACAAGGCCGACGGCAAACCCGGCAAGGACGCCGTGGCCAGGCGCTGCACCTACGGCATTGTGTGGGCCGCGTCCGCCAATGCGCATCCCGACGGTCAGGCCCTGGCGCTCGCGGTGCAGCCGCTGGACGCCTGGCGCGAGCTGTGGGTGTTTCGCAAGAAATCCGGGCAATGGACGATTGAGGTGCTGCCGCCCGCCAGTAACGGCCCCGAGTTGGGCTATGTGGAATTTGCCGGCTGGGTGCGCGGCGCGCCGCAGATGCTGCTGGCCCGCGAGACCCGCATTGCCGGTCGCCTGCGCCGCAGTTTCGAGGTGGCGCGCATGGACAGCTTGACGGCCGAGAAGCAGGCCGGTGACCCGGGAACGCTGGCGGCCTTCGCACGCTCGCAAGACGCCGCGTGGAAGCGCCAGACCGTGATCCTGCGCTAAATGCCTGCTTGCAAAAGCCTAGAACGCGGTTTTATCGCTCAGCGTATCGGCCGGCAACTGGTCGATCTCCACCAGCAGCCGCGCCAGGCTGCTGCCCGCGGCACCCAGCAAGGCACGGCCTTTGTCGGCGGTGGCAGCGGCGGCGTTACCCACCGCGCCTTGCGGGTTGTAGTCCTGCATCTGCCAGGCCAGCTTGGCGCTGCGGCCGTCACCCAGGGTGCGGAACTTCGCCGCCCTGTCCTGCGAAGTGGAATGAAAGTTCTGCGCCTTGGCCATGTCGACCTGATCCGGCTTGAGCGCCAGCATCATGGAGGTTTCGATCTCGCCGGCGTGGATGCCGAAGCGGTGCTCTTCGGCACTGAACAAATCATTCACGGACTTGCCATCCTCACCTGTGAGCGGCAGGTTGAACCAGTTCACGCTGTAGACCAGCATGCCCAGCCGGGCCCGCAGGTCGCGCGCCACCACATCCAGCAAGCCAACCTGGCCGCCGTGCGAATTGAGCAGCACCAATTTCCTGACACCCGTTTGCGCAACGGATTCGGCCAGCTCGGTCCAGAGCCGGATCACGGTCTCGGCTTTCAGCGTGAGCGTTCCGGCGAAGCGGGTGTGCTCGGGGCTAAAGCCCACGGATTGGGTGGGCAAGAACAGCACCGGCTGCGTTTGCGGCAAATGCGGCAGGGCAGCGGAAATTACGCCCTCCACCAACGTCGCATCCACATTGAGCGGCAGGTGAGGGCCGTGCTGTTCGATAGCCGCCACGGGCAGTACGGCAATGCAGCGGGTCAAATCCATGCCGGCAAAGTCAGGACTCTTCAAGTCGGACCAGAAGCGTGTGGGGTTGGCAGCGTTGAGAGTCATGACAGTATTTTCTGCTATCCGGGCGCCGGATTGGCAGCAGGCCAGGGCAGAGACCCGGGAAAGCTGCCCGAGCCACGGAAGAAGCACAATCGCTATCAATTCAATAGCTGGTTGCGCCCGTCACTATTGGCCTCAAGGCCTAATTCTTGAGTAAATGCTCAGATTTCAATCTTGCTGCCCAGCTCCACCACGGAATTGTTGGGCAGATTCAGGAAGTCCGCTGCACCGCTGGCGTTGTGGTGCATCTGCGCAAACAGCTTCTCGCGCCAGGGTGCCATGCCGCTGCCGATGGTCGGGATCACCGTGTCGCGCGAGAGGAAATAGCTGGTCGTCATCGACTCCAGCTCGCAGCCCCGGCCCTTGATTTGCTGCAGGGCCTTGGGCAGGTCCAGGTCGTTCTTGAAGCCGTAGTGCACATTGACCTGCCAGCAGTCGTGGCCCAATGATTCAATTTCGAGACGCTTGTTCATGCCGATCCAGGGGATCTCATGGTTGCGCACCGTCACGAACAGGTTTTGCTCATGCAGCACCTTGTTGTGCTTGAGGTTGTGGAGCAGCGCGTTGGGCACACTGCCGGGCTCGGCCGTCAGGAATACGGCCGTGCCTTCGACACGGGCCGGCGGGCTGACGAAGACGGCGTCCAGGAAGCTGGGTAAATCGATCGCATCGGCCCGCAGCTTTTCATTGAGCAGGTGCCGCCCTTCTTTCCAGGTGATCATCAGCGTAAAGACCGCACCCCCAATCACCAGCGGGAACCAGCCGCCGGCAAACAGCTTCATGAGGTTGGAAGCGAAGAACGCAAAGTCAACGACAAAGAAAACGCCGGTGGCCGCGATGCACAGGCTCAGCGGATACTTCCAGCCGTAACGGATCACGTAGAAAGTCAGGATGGTGGTGATCAGCATGTCGGTGCATACCGCGATGCCGTAAGCGGCCGCCAGGTTGCTGGACGAGCGGAACATCACCACCGCGAGCACGATCGTTATGAAGAGGCCCCAGTTGACGAAGGGCATGTAGATCTGGCCGGTGTCGCGCACGCTGGTGTGCTGGATATTGAGGCGCGGCAGGTAGCCCATCTGGATGGCCTGCTTGGTCACGCTGAAGGCGCCGGTGATCAGCGCCTGCGAGGCAATGACGGTGGCCATGGTGGCCAGGCCCACCAGCGGGAGCAGCGCCCACTCGGGTGCCATCAGGAAAAACGGGTTCTTCACCGCGGCAGGGTTGCCGATGAGCAGCGCGCCCTGGCCGAAGTAATTGAGCACCAGCGAAGGCATGACCACCGAGAACCAGGCCAGGCGAATCGGTTTTTTGCCGAAGTGGCCAAGGTCGGCGTATAGCGCCTCGGCGCCGGTTACGCACAGCACGACGGCGCCCAGAATGATGAAGGTGGTACCGGGGTTGGCCCACATGAACATCACCGCGTAGTGCGGGCTGACTGCCACCAGGATTTCGGGATGGGTCACGATCTGCGAAATGCCCAGCAACGCCAGCACGGCAAACCAGATCAGCGTGATGGGGCCGAAAAATTTGCCAATGCCCGCCGTGCCGTGCTTTTGCACCGCGAAAAGGGCAAACAAAATAACCAGGGTGATCGGGATCACGCCCTGCTTGAAGGCAGGCGAGACGACTTCCAGACCTTCGACGGCCGACAGCACCGAGATGGCCGGGGTGATGACGCCATCGCCATAGAACAGGGATGTGCCGAAGATGCCAACGATCAGCAAGGTCTTGCGCAGCTGGGGCTTGTCTTTCACTGCGGTGGAGGCCAGCGCCAACATGGCGATCAGGCCGCCTTCACCGTTGTTGTCGGCGCGCAGCACCAGCGCCACATACTTGATCGAGACAATGACGGTCAGCGTCCAGAAGAAGATGGACAGGATGCCGTAGACGTTGTCTGGGGTAAAGGGAACATGCCCGGAACCGAAAACTTCCTTGACGGCATACAGGACGCTGGTTCCGATGTCGCCGTAGACGACACCAATGGCGCCCAGGGTGAGCGCCGCGAGTGATGATTTTTTACTGGACACAAAAACTTCCCGTCTTTGCGCTCGGCCCGTTCAAGCGGGTCCAAAGCGGCGGGAATGGTTACCTTTGGGAACGCTATTTTGCGCCCAGGTACCCGGCTTGCAAGTCGGCGGACACCCCTAAATCCAACTAATCCCGATTTTGTTGCACCGCAACAACTTGTAACAAAACGGGCCGGCAGGCGCTGGGTAAGCCAGCGCCAACAGGCGAGTTTTTGGCGCTACTTTTTTAATAGCTGCTTGCGCACGGCCTGTTTGGGCTAGAGGCCTAAAAGACTCACAGTTCGGACCGTCGCGGGTGCATCAGTTCCCCGACTTTCCAAGCAGCCGCAGGCAGGCCGGCTTTGCCGGATGCCTTGCGGCGTCCCCTGCAAGGGGAAACGGCACTACACGAAGCGTAGCGAAGTGAGAACGATAGGGGTGTTAGTCGTAAACCTCGGCGTCCGGGTCGGTGGCTTCGAGTTCATAGCTCGCAGCAAGCATCGCCAGTCGGGCGATCACGCCATACATATAGAAGCGGTTGGGGCTGCTGGAGCCGGGCTTCTCGCCGGGCTGCGGCAGGCGGCCGCTGTCGGCAAAGGCCAGCGGCACAAAGCTGGCGCCGGGCGCATTGAGGTTTTCGTCCACACCGCGCTCCGCATGCACGCGGTAAAAGCCGCCCACCACGTAGCGGTCCATCATGTAGACCACGGGCTCGGCCACGGCGTCGTTGACACGCTCGTTGGTCAGCACGCCTTCCTGGATGATCACTTCGGACAGCGGCTGGCCGTCTTTCGTCGTGCTCATCTTGTTTTTCGTCTTGCGGTTCAGCGCGTCCAGGTCTTTCACGTCGCGCACCGTCATGATGCCCATGCCGTAGGTGCCGTTGTCCGCCTTGACGACGACAAAAGGCTTTTCGTTGATGCCGTATTCCTTGTACTTGCGTTTGATCTTGGTGAGCAGCGCATCGACGTTGGTGGTCAGGCAGTCCATGCCGGTTTCTTCGGCAAAGTTGACTTCACCGCACTGGGCGTACATGGGGTTGATAAGCCACGGGTCTATGCCCAGCAGCTTGCCGAAACGCTTGGAAACTTCTTCGTAGGCCTTGAAATGCCGCGACTTGCGGCGCACCGACCAGCCGGCATGCAGTGGCGGCAACAGGTACTGCTCGTTGAGGTCTTCGAGGATGCCGGGGATGCCGGCCGACAGGTCGTTGTTCAGCAAAATGGTGCAGGGGTCGAAGTCTTTCAGGCCCAAGCGGCGGTCGGTCCGGATCAACGGCTCGATCGTGATGGTCTCTCCGGTCGGCAGGTTCAGCGTGGTGGGCTCCTTGATGTCGGAGCTCAGCGAGCCGAAGCGCACATTGAGGCCCGCCTGGTGAAAGATGCGCTTGAGCTGCAGCACGTTGGACAGGTAAAAACTGTTGCGCGTGTGGTTCTCGGGCACAACCAGCAGGTTGCGCGCCTCGGGACAGATCTTTTCGATCGCGGCCATGGCGGCCTGCACCGCCAGCGGCAGCATTTCGGGCGTCAGGTTGTTCCAGCCACCGGGGTAGAGGTTGGTGTCGACCGGGGCGAGCTTGAAGCCGGCGTTGCGGATATCGACCGAGCTGTAAAACGGCGGCGTGTGCTCCATCCACTCCAGCCGAAACCAGCGCTCAATCGCCGGCGTGGAGTCCAGGACGCGTTGTTCGAGTTCGTTGATAGGGCCGTTCAGGGCGGTGATGAGGTGCGGAACCATGCGGCCACTTTCGATGAGGGAATCTGTTATTTGCTTCGGTTATATCTGACCGAATTTTAGGGAGATTGGGACAAACTACGGGGGTTACAAGGGGTAACGCCAACGCAAGCCATCCAAAAATCCGTGGGCCGACTTCTCAGCCCGGCATGGCTTCAGGTACGGACTTCGCCCTGGCCCAGCACCACATATTTGAGGGACGTCAGCCCCTCAATCCCGACCGGTCCACGCGCGTGGAACTTGTCGGTGCTGATGCCGATTTCGGCGCCCAGCCCAAACTCGAATCCATCGGCGAAGCGGGTGCTCGCATTCACCATGACGCTGGCTGAATCCACCTCGCGCAGAAAGCGCTGGGCATTGATGTGGTCGCGCGTGAGAATGGCGTCGGTGTGGTGGCTGGAGTACTGGTTGATGTGGGCGATTGCTTCATCAATGCCCGCCACCACCTTGATGCTGATGATGGGCGCGAGGTACTCCTCGTACCAGTCCTGCTCGGTGGCAGCCTTGAGGTTGGCGCCTTTAACGCTAGCCAGAATGGCCTGCGATTCGGCATCGCAGCGCATTTCAACGCCTTTGGCGGCGTAGATGGCGCCGATTTTGGGCAGAAACTGCGCCGCCACGCCGCGCGCGACCAGCAAACCTTCGCTGGCATTGCAGGGGCTGTATTTTTGGGTTTTGGCGTTGTCGGCCACTTTCACCGCCATGTCGATGTCGCAAGGGTCGTCGACATACACATGGCAGTTGCCGTCCAGGTGCTTGATGACCGGCACCTTGGCGTCGCGGCTGATGCGCTCGATCAAACCTTTGCCGCCGCGCGGGATGATCACGTCCACATACTGCGGCATGGCGATCAAATGGCCCACGGCTTCGCGGTCGGTGGTGGGCACCAGTTGCACCGCGTCAGCAGGCAGGCTGGCGTCGGTCAGCGCCTGCTGCACCAGCGCAGCCAGTGCCTTGTTCGATTCAATCGCTTCCGAGCCGCCGCGCAGGATGCAGGCATTGCCACTCTTGATCGCCAGCGACGCGGCTTCAATCGTCACGTTGGGCCGGCTCTCGTAAATCATGCCGAACACGCCGATGGGCACGCGCATCTGCCCCACGCGGATGCCGCTGGGCTGCTCTTTCATCCCAATGATGTCGCCAATGACGTCGGGCATCACGGCGAGCTGCTCGCAGCCAACGGCTACGGTCTCGATGATTTTGGGGCTGAGTTTGAGTCGGTCCAGCATGGGCCCGGCCAGACCTGAAGCCGTGGCGCGCTCAATATCACGCTGGTTGGCGGTTTCCAGCGCAGCCACATTCTGGCGCAGCAAGGCGGCCAGATTCACAAGCGCTCTGTTTTTGATAGCTGCTTGCGCCCGTGCCATCTGGGCTGAAGCCACTTTTGCCTTGGACCCAAGCGCTTCCATCAGTCGAGGGACATCGCTGGCGAGGTCGCTGGACGAAGAAAGGGCTTTGTGGGAGTCAGGCGCGTTCATCACACCATTTTAGGCCTCTGACGCGGGCCCGGTGCGCGGGGGACTATGCCTGCCTGGGACGGCCCTGCCCCTGCATGGCGCATTGCTCACACACCATACCGGCCAGCCGGTGCAACGCCTGCCAGCCGTCGGCCGGCCAGTCGGGCTGCTTGAGGCCTTTAACGATGCCGTCAACCTTGTGCGCGGCGTGCAACAGATTGGACAAAGTGGTGTCACCGATCTGTGGCAGCACGCGTTCAAACAACTTTTCCTTGATGCCCCAGACGCGGTTTTCGCGCAGCGCCATGGGCATGGGGCGGCCGGCGCTAATCGCATCTTTCACGCGTTTCATGCTGCGGATGTCTTCGGCCAGCGCCCAGTGCACCAGTACCTCGGACTCGCCTTCGGACTGCAGGCCGTCGAGCATGCGTGCCACGCGCACCGACTGGCCGCCCAGCACGGCTTCAGAAAGTTTGAAGACGTCGTAGCGCGCCACGTTGAGCACGGCGTTTTCAACCTGATCGAAAGTGAGAACGCCGTCGCTGCCGCCGGATTGGGCCGGGTACAGCAGTCCCAGCTTCTGGATTTCCTGGTGCGCGGCCAGCAGGTTGCCTTCCACCCGATCGGCAAAGAACTGCAGCGTGCGCTGCCCTTCTTCACCGGCGGCCACGCGCTGGCCCTGCTGTTGCAGGCGCTGGGCAATCCACTGCGGCAGGCTGCGCCGGTCTATCGGATCGAATTTGACGGTGACGCCGAAGCTTTCGAGCGCGCCGAACCACGCGCCCTTGGCCGTCATGCTGTCCAGCCGCGGCAGCATGACCAGGGTGAGGGTGGAGTCGTCGCCCTGTGCGCGTTCGGCGATTTGCTGCAACGCGACGGAGCCGTCTTTTCCAGGCTTGCCGCTGGGGATGCGGATCTCGACGATCTGCTTGTCGGCGAAAAGGCTGAGCGAACCGCCGCTGGCCAGCACCTCGCTCCAGTCGAAATGCGCGCCGGCCACGGTGTGCACCGTGCGCTCGGTATAGCCCTGTTCGCGCGCCGCACCGCGCAGCGCGTCGGCAAACTCCTGCACCAGCAGCGGCTCGTCGCCGTGCAGGGTGTACAGGCTTTTCAAACCGCGCTTGAGGTGTTCCTGGAGTTGGGCGGGGGCCAGATTCATGAGGGGAGTTTAAAGCTTGGTGGTCGACAGTAGCAGGCTGGTCTCGGTGTTGGCAATGCCTTCGAGCAGGCGGATGCGGCTCAGCACACGGTCAAAGGCTTCCAGGGTGTCGGCCTGCAGCTCGGCCACCATGTCCCAGCGACCGTTGGTGGTGTGCAGTGCGCTCACGGCCGGGTCGCCGCGCAGGGCGGCCAGCACCGCGTCCGTGCGGTTGCCTTCGACCGCCACTGTCATGAAGGCGCGTATGCGGTGGCCCTCGGCCTGGGGCTTCAGGCGCACGGTGTAGCCGGTGATGGTGCCGTCGGCCTCCAGCCGGGCCAGGCGGTTTTGCACCGTGCCGCGCGAGACGCGCAAAACCTTAGCGATAGAGGCCACCGAAGCCCGGGCGTCGTCGCGCAGCAGGGAAAGCAATTGGCGGTCGGTGTCGTCCATCAAGCGATTTTATTGTCGAAACGCCAACTAAAGTTGGCTATTTGCTCAAACAAGTCATTAATTTGATCAACTTACTGACTTTTCTTTGGCGCAGCGGCTGCGGACAATGGAAATCAACATAAGACCGGGAGCCCCACATGGTTGACTACATTGGCATTGAAAGCATTCAGAAAATCGTCCGCCAGCGCGGCGCTGCAGCCTTTATCGAGGGCCTGGCCGGCGAGATCGAGCATGACTACCGGCGCTGGAACGACTTTGACAAGTCGGCGCGCCACGCCATCCACTCGCCCGACGGCGTGATCGAACTCATGCCCACCAGCGACGGCCACCAGTACTCCTTCAAGTACGTCAACGGCCACCCGAAAAACACCGAGCTGGGTTTGCTGACGGTAACCGCCTTCGGCGTGCTGGCCGATGTGGACACCGGCTACCCGCTGCTGCTGTCAGAGCTCACCATCACCACCGCGCTGCGCACGGCGGCTATGTCGGCGCTGGCCGCCAAGTGGATGGCCCGCCCTGACAGCCGCGTCATGGCCATCATCGGCAACGGCGCACAAAGCGAATTCCAGGCGATCGCCTTTCACCACATGCTGGGCATACGCGAGATGCGCCTGTTTGACATTGACGCGGCAGCCAGCGATAAACTGGCCCGTAACCTGCATGCGATGGGGCTGCAGGGTCTCAGCGTGACGATTTGCCAGTCTGCGGACCACGCCGTGCAAGGAGCCGACATCGTGACCACCATCACCGCCGACAAACGCAACGCCGTCATCCTGACGCCCGGGATGATCCAACCCGGCATGCACCTGAATGCCGTGGGCGGCGACTGCCCCGGCAAGACCGAGCTGCATGCCGACATCCTGCTGCGCAAGGACGCGCGCGTGGTGGTTGAGTTCGAGCCGCAGTCGCGCATCGAAGGCGAGATCCAGCAAATGCCGGAAGACTTCAAGGTGGCGGAATTTGCCGACGTGCTCAAGGGCACGGCCAAAGGGCGTGCATCGCCCGCAGAAGTCACGATTTTTGATTCGGTCGGTTTCGCGCTGGAAGACTATTCGGCGCTGCGCTATCTGCACAAGCTGCAACTGGCAGACGAAGCCAATCGCCGCCAGATCGACCTGGTGCCGCACCTGGACAATCCCAAAGACCTGTTTGGCCTGCTCGCTCCGGCTGCAGCGCCGGCCGCCAAGGCGCCGCGTAATTCCTCTATTCCTGAAATGGCCCGTTGATGACCACTTCCGTAGCACTGATTGGCGCTCCCACCGACATCGGCGCGGGCAGCCGCGGCGCGTCCATGGGCCCTGAAGCCTTGCGCGTGGCGGGCATCCGCGAAGCGCTACACGGCCGGGGCCTGGAGGTGGTCGACACCGGCAACCTCGCCGGCCCCACCAACCCCTGGCTGCCGCCCGACGAGGGCTACCGGCATCTGGACGAGGTGGTCGCCTGGAACAAGTCGGTGCATGAGGCGATGTACCAGAGCCTGGCAGCCGGCCACCTTCCTATTCTTCTGGGCGGCGACCACTGCCTTGGGATTGGCTCGATCAGCGCCGTGGCGCGCCACTGCCGTAACACCGGCAAAACGCTGCGCGTGCTCTGGCTGGACGCCCACACCGACTTCAACACCAACACCCTCACGCCCACCGGCAATGTGCACGGCATGCCCGTGGCTGTGCTGTGCGGCCACGGCCCGGCCGAGCTCACCAGCATCGGCGGCACGGTGCCCGCCATGAGCCCCAAGGCGATTCGGCAAATCGGCATCCGCAGCGTGGACGAGGGCGAAAAGCGCTTTGTGCGGCAAGAGGGCCTGGAGGTGTTCGACATGCGCTACATCGACGAGATGGGCATGCGACACGCCATGGAAAAAGCGCTCTCGGGCATGGACGCCAACACCCACCTGCATGTGAGCTTTGACGTGGACTTCCTCGACCCGTCGATCGCACCGGGTGTAGACACCGCCATCAAGGGCGGCCCTACTTACCGGGAGGCGCAGCTGTGCATGGAGATGATTGCCGACACCGGTTTGCTCGGCTCGCTTGATGTGATGGAGCTGAACCCGGCACTGGACGTGCGCAACGGCACGGCCGAGGTGGCCGTGGACCTCATCGAGAGCCTGTTCGGCAAAAGCACACTGATGCGGGCCTGATGGGCTAGGGGCTTCAGAGTTCCGTCACCGCCGCCAGGCGGCGCATGATCTGCTGGACGACATCGCTTTGCATATCGCGGTACAGCAGGGCTTCTTCGGCCTCCTTTGCCAATACCGCCGACTCATTGAAGCTGATGTCGCGCTGCTGCATGATTTCAGTGTCGGGGATGAGTTCCTTGCCCGCCAGGGTACGCAGCTTGAAGCGAAAGCGCAGGCGCAGCTGAAACTCGCGCACCTGGCCCGAGGCATTGCGGCTCAGGATAACTTTTTCGCGCTGATCGCCCAGTGCATCGAGGATGACTTGCGCCTCATTGATCCTGCGGGCCTCGGTGATCACCTCCACTTTGCGCGTCGCCTGCAGTGAGCGCCTGAGTTCCACCCCCAGCGGCGAAGTCTCGGCCAAGCCCGAATAAAGCGTAGTGAAGGCAAAGGTGGGCGCCTTGCGCAGTGCGAAGCCGCATCCGCTCAAGGTCAGTGCGGCGGCTGAGGCCGACAGTGTGAGGAATGCGCGACGCTGCATGGCTTGCTTTCTGTGTGTTTTTTTGAAGCGGTCTCAATGACCTAAATGACGATGTTGACCAGCCGGCCTGGCACCACGATCACCTTCTTGGCGGGCGCACCCGCAGCCTGTTTGGTGAAAGCCTCCGACGCCAGCGCGGCGGCCTCGATGGTGGCCTTGTCGGCGCCGGCGGGAACAGTGACGGAGCCGCGCAGCTTGCCGTTGACCTGGAGCACCAGCTCGATCTCATCCTGCTGCAGGGCGCTGGCGTCCACTTCAGGCCATGGGGCGTCGAGCAGCCCGCCGTGCTGCGCAGCGTAGCCCAACTGCGACCAGAGCGCATGCGCCAGGTGCGGCGTGGCCGGGTACAGGCAGCGCAGCAGGATGCCAAAGCCTTCGTGCAGCGCCGCAGTGGCACCGGCCGACGAGGCGCCCTTAAAGTCTTCCATCGCGTTGAGCAATTTCATGTTGCCCGACACCACGGTGTTGTATTGCATGCGCTGGTAGTCGTAGTCGATCTGCTTCAGTACGGTGTGGATCTCCAGGCGAAGCGCCTTGGTTTCCTTGTCAAATGAGGCTGTAGCGCCCGATGACTGTGCGCCACCAGCTCCTGAATTCATAGCATGAAGCTTGACACCGAAATTCCAGACACGGCGCAGGAAGCGGTAGGAGCCCTCGAGCGCCGCATCGTTCCACTCCAGCGTGGTGTCGGGCGGCGCAGTGAACATGGTGTAGAGCCGGGCGGTGTCCGCGCCGTACTTTTCGATCAGGTCCTGCGGGTCGACGCCGTTGTTCTTGGACTTGGACATCGTGGTCCAGCCCTCGTAAGGCACGGGCAAGCCGTCGGCCTTGGAAGTGGCGGAGATCACCCTGGCGTGCTCGTCGCGCACGATATCGAGCTCATGCGCCCAGAAATACTGCTTGCCGGTGGTCACGCGCGAGAAGGCCTCGTTGAGCACCATGCCTTGCGTGAGCAGCTTGGTGAAAGGCTCGTCGACCTTCACCAGGCCCAGGTCACGCATCACCTTGGTCCAGAAGCGGGCGTAAAGCAAATGCAGGATGGCGTGCTCGATGCCGCCGATGTACTGGTCCATCGGCATCCAGTAGTTGGCGCCTTCGGCCACCATCTTGTCGCCGTTCTTCGGGTCGCAGTAGCGCATGAAGTACCAGGACGAATCGACAAAGGTGTCCATGGTGTCGGTCTCGCGGCGGCCGGGTTTGCCGCAGACAGGGCAGACCACACCGGCATGAAAGCCCGCGTGCTTGTGCAGCGGGTTGCCTGATCCGTCGGGCACGCAGTCTTGCGGCAGCACCACGGGCAGGTCTTTTTCAGGCACCGGCACCGCGCCGTGCTCCTCGCAATGGATGATGGGGATGGGGGTGCCCCAATAGCGCTGGCGGCTCACGCCCCAATCGCGCAGGCGCCAGGTGGTTTTTTTCTCGCCCAGTCCCTTGGCCGCCAGATCGGCGGCCACGGCATCGACTGCGGCCTTGCAGCCCAGGCCGTCGTATTTGCCCGAATTGATGGTGACCCCCTGCTGCTTGTCGCCGTACCAGTCGGCCCAGGCATCCAGGCTGTAGGTCTGGCCCTTGACGTCGACCACTTGCTTGATCGGCAGCTTGTATTTTTTGGCGAACTCAAAATCGCGTTCGTCATGCGCGGGCACGCCCATCACGGCGCCGTCACCGTAGCTCATGAGCACGTAGTTGCCGACCCAGACTTCGACCTTGTCGCCGGTGAGCGGATGGGTGACGAAGAGGGCCGTGGGCACGCCTTTTTTCTCCTGCGTGGCGAGCTCGGCTTCGGTCGTGCCGCCGGCCTTGCATTCTTCAATGAAAGCGGCAATTTTGGGATTGGCTGCGGCGGCGTGCTGCGCCAGCGGATGCTCAGGCGCCACGGCGCAGAAGGTCACGCCCATGATGGTGTCGGCACGCGTGGTGAAGACGTACATCTTTCCATCGCCGATCAGCTTGCCGGCGGCATCCTGGATGTCGTGCGTAAAGGCAAAGCGCACGCCTTCGCTCTTGCCGATCCAGTTTTCCTGCATCAGCTTGACGCGCTCGGGCCAGCCGGGCAGCTTGTGGCTGACGCTATCAAGCAGTTCGTCAGCGTATTGGGTGATCTTGAGGTAGTAGCCGGGGATCTCGCGCTTTTCCACCACGGCGCCGGTGCGCCAGCCCTTGCCGTCAATCACCTGCTCATTGGCCAGCACAGTCTGGTCGACCGGGTCCCAGTTCACGACCTGGGTCTTGCGGTAGGCAATGCCTTTTTCGAGCATCTTCAAAAAGAGCCACTGGTTCCACTTGTAGTAGCTCGCATCGCAGGTGGCCACTTCGCGGCTCCAGTCGATGGCCAGCCCCATCGCCTGCATCTGCTTTTTCATGTAGGCGATGTTGTCGTAGGTCCACTTCGCCGGCGGCACGCCGTTTTTCATGGCGGCATTTTCGGCCGGCAAGCCGAAGGCGTCCCAGCCCATGGGCATCAACACGTTGTAGCCCTTCATGCGCAGGTGGCGCGTGAGCATGTCGTTGATGGTGTAGTTGCGCACATGGCCCATGTGCAGCTTGCCGCTGGGGTAGGGCAGCATGGAGCAGGCGTAGTATTTCTTGCGGCTGGCGTCTTCCGTCACGCGGTAAGCGTCGGCAGCGGTCCAGTGGGCTTGAGCGTCGCGCTCAACGTCGAGGTGGTTGTATTTGTCTTGCATGGAGAACCGGGAAGGCGAAAACGGGATAACAAAATGGAGGCCGTGAAAGGCGCGTGGCCCCGCCATGCGGGGCTGCCACAAAGCCGATGCGGTTGAGCCCGGCTTTTTGCGCCACGCCCATGACTTCCACGACTTTCCCGTAAGGCACGGCTTCATCGGCGCGCAACTGCACTTCGGTGTCGGGATTCTGGCCGGCAGTTTCCGCCAACCGGCGGGCCAGCTCATCCAGGCCCAGGGGCTTGTCATTCAGGAAAGCCTGGCCGGCCCTGTCGACCACCAGGGTGACGAATTTCGGCACATCTGCCGGCTTGGCCGCCTCGGTTTTCGGCAAATCGAGCCGGATGGTGCTGGCCAGCAGCGGAGCTGTAATGATGAAAATGACCACCAGCACCAGCATCACGTCGACCAGCGGCGTGACGTTGATGTCACTCATGGGCTGCGGGCCCTGGGTACGTTCGAGGCGGCCGAAAGCCATTAGCTAGCCCTTATGTGCGAGTAACTCGCGCAAATCGCGTGCAAAGCCTTCGAGGTCGGCCTCGATACGGCCGACGCGACGGCCGAAAATGTTGTACGCCAGCACGGCCGGAATCGCTACCGCCAGGCCTGCCGCCGTCATGATGAGCGCTTCGCCGACGGGGCCGGAGACTTTGTCGATGGTGATCTGGCCGGCTGAAGCGATGCCGACAAGCGCGTGATAAATGCCCCAGACCGTACCCAGCAGCCCCACAAAGGGTGCGGTAGAACCGACGGTAGCCAGCAGCACCTGGCCGAACTGCAGCTTGTCCAGGATGTCATGAAGGGCGTCGCGCAACACGCGGGTGAGTTGCTGGGACTTGTCGCCCGCCGACGCCAGCGTACCGCCGGCCTGGATGTCCGTGGCAACAATGAGAGGCAACACCAGCGCCTCGCGGTCGAAGGCGGCAACTTTCTCCCGGGCTTGTTCTACAGAGGTCGACTGCCAGAAAGCAGCGGTGCTGCGTGCCACGTCTTTGGCGGCACGCTGAAGCAGCCAGGCCTTCCACAGGATCACGACCCAACTCGCGACCGACATGGCCAACAGCAAGGCCGCCACCAGCTGGCTGACGATGCCGCCCTGGGTCATCAGGCTGAAGAAGTCCATCAGGTTAAAGCCTCCGAAACTGCCGTGGCCGGCACCGCATTCATTTTTTCAGGCCCAGCACGTCAAACATGTCAAAAAGACCGCTGGCGTGCGAATCGAGGAAGCGCGCGGCACGCAAGCTGCCCTGGGCATAGTTGGCCCTGCTGGATGACTTGTGGGAAATTTCGATACGCTCGCCGGTGCCCAAAAACATCACGGTGTGATCACCCACCACGTCGCCGCCGCGCACGGCCGCAAAACCGATGGTCGACGGGTCGCGCTCGCCCGTCACGCCTTCGCGGGCATACACGGCGCAATCCCTGAGATCGCGGCCCAGCGCACCGGCAATCACTTCACCCATCTTGAGTGCGGTGCCGGACGGCGCATCTACCTTGTGGCGGTGATGCGCCTCGACGATTTCGATGTCATAGCCGGTAGACAGGGCCTGAGCCGCCATCTCGAGCAGCTTGAGCGTGACGTTGACGCCTACGCTCATGTTCGGAGCCATGACGATGGCGATGTCTTTGGCCGCAGCAGCTATCTCGGCTTTCTGCGCGTCGGAAAATCCGGTGGTACCGATGACCAGCTTGACGCCCAGCTCGCGGCAAGCCGCCAGATGGGCCAGCGTGCCTTCGGGACGCGTGAAATCGATCAGTACGCCGGAATCTTTCAGGCCCTGCCGAAGATCGGCATTGATCAGGACGCCGCTCATGCGTCCCGAAAACGCGGCGGCATCGCTGCCGATGGCGGGACTGGAAGCCACATCGAGCGCACCGGTCAGCTGGCAGTCGGCACTGGCGCCGACGGCCTCAATCAGCATCTGGCCCATGCGGCCGCTGGCGCCCGCTACCGCGACCCGGTGCCGTCTGGCCTGGGTCGCCTGGATTGAGCCGGCCCCGCTCACTGTTTCGGGCTTTCGAGCGGCGGATAGGAGGCAGACGGAGAGCCCGCCGGTGCACTGGTGGGCGCCGAAGTGGCCGCTGCCGGAATGGCTTTGACCTTTGTGGAAGCCTTGGTGAGCTGCTCTTCGGTGGCTTCCAGCACGGGCACATCGCCCAGTTTGCGTCGGTTGCCCAGTTTGGCAATGAATTCGGTTTCGCTCGGCATGGCGTCGCCTTCAAAGCGCTCCAGCTGGTCACCCTTGAAAAACACGGTGTATTTGTACGACTGGGGCTCCACGCCCTGGCGCTTCAGCGTAAAGACGTAGTCCCAGCGGTCGCCATGAAACAGGCTGGCCATCAGGGGCGTTCCCATGATGGCCTTGACCTGTTCACGCGTCATTCCGGGGCGAAGCAGCTCAACTTGCTCCCTGGAAACAAAATTGCCCTGAATGACGTCCACCTTGTAGGGCGTGACCCAGTTGACCGGGTTGATCGAACTGCTGCTCATATTGCTCAGGCTGCTGCAGGACGCCAGCACCGTGCAGGCCAGGAGCAGGAAAGCGGTTTTGGCGCTGTAACGATGATTTGCAGGCATGGCTGACATAGTGAGGGGGTGTAGCGATATGATCGTTCATTGTAGCGGCTGGGGGCCCCCGGCCGGCACCTGCCCAGAAGGGTCGCACCACCGCTTTACACAGCGGTTTCACCCAGAGAGTTTTCCCATGAGCAACATCGACGAACTGAAAAACACCGGCCTCAAGGCAACCCTGCCACGCCTGAAAATCCTGGAGATCTTCCAGGCGGGTAAACAGCGCCACATGACAGCCGAAGATGTGTTCCGGGTGCTGCTGGAAGACCGCTCGGACATTGGCCTGGCCACGGTCTACCGGGTACTGACCCAGTTCGAGCAGGCCGGACTGCTGAACCGCAGCAATTTCGAATCGGGCAAAGCGGTCTATGAGATCAACGAAGGCCAGCACCACGACCACCTGGTCTGCCTCGATTGCGGCAAGGTCGAGGAGTTCTACGACGCCGAGATCGAAAAACGCCAGAATGCCGTCGCCAAAGCCAAGGGCTTCACCATTGCCGATCATTCACTGTCGATCTACGCCAACTGCACCAAGGACAAGTGCCCCAACCGCAACGGCGCGCCGGTACGGCATCATCACGCCTGAATTCAAATCAAAAAGGCCCACAGCCCTTTATTGACGCGCGCAAGCAGCTATTGATTCGATAGCAAATAAAAACTGCGGCGTAGAAGGTGTGAAGAAACCGTAGCGAGCAGCCCGAGGTTGCATCGAGGACCGGAGCCGTACTTGCGTACGGCGAGGACCGCAGGTGCAAGATCGGGTTGCGCAGTAGGTTTATTCGCGCCTTCTAGTCGTCCTGTTCCATGGCGCGGCGGTGCCGCTCCACGAAATCCTGGTAGGTATTGATGCCGCGCAGCTGCAGGATCGCATTGCGCACGGCGGCCTCGACCAGCACGGCGATATTGCGGCCGGCTTCCACCTGGATGATGACCTTGCGCACCGGGATGCCCAGCACGTCCTGCGTCAGCGGTTCGTACGGAATGCGTTCGTAATCGCGCTCCAGCGTCTCGCGGCGCACCAGGTGCACGATCATTTTCAGGCGCATCTTGCGGCGCACCGCCGTCTCGCCAAAAATGGCCTTGATGTCGAGCAGGCCGATGCCGCGTACTTCCAGCAGGTTCTGCAGCAGTTCCGGGCAGCGTCCTTCAATCGTGGTCTGGTTGATCCGGTACAGGTCTACCGCATCGTCGGCCACCAGGCCGTGTCCGCGCGAAATCAGTTCCAGCCCCAGTTCGCTTTTGCCCAGGCCGGATTCACCGGTGATCATGACCCCCAGGCCCAGGATGTCCATGAACACGCCATGCATGGAAGTACGGTCGGCAAAATGCTTGGACAGATAGGCCCTGAGCACGTCAATCACGAAAGCCGCCGATTCGGGTGTGGCGAACATCGGCAACTGGGCGCGTTCGCACATGGACAGCAGCGTGTCCGGCGCAGTCTGGCCGTCGGCGACGATCAGCACCGGCGGCTCCAGCGTGATGATGCGGGAAATGCGCCGGGCGCAGTCCTCAGGGCTGGCATTCGTGAGGTAAGCAACCTCGCGTTCGCCCAGGATCTGCACGCGGTAGGGATGAATGTAGTTGAGGTAGCCGACCAGGTCAGCACCGGAGCGTGCAGCCCGCACGGCAACTTCGTCAAAACGCCGCTCGGAGGCCCCGAGGCCGGCAACCCATTCCCATTTCAGGGCGGCGCGGTGGTCTTCAAATAAAACGTCAGCGCTGACAACGGTGGGCTTCATGCGGCCTTGTACTTTTCCTGTTCAAGACCCTGCCGGGCCGGACAGCGTGCAACCGTGCAACACCACATCTAGGAACTGACTTCGTGGACGGAGTGCCAGGAAGCAATCAGGTTGTGCAGCGCAGCGGCATCGGTGCTGGTCTTGAGTTGCTCGCGCAGGGAGCTGTCGCTGAGCAATTCGGCAATTTCCGAAAGAATTTCGAGGTGCTTTTGAGTGGCTGCCTCAGGAACCAGCAGAAAAATCAGCAGTGCCACGGCCTGTTCGTCCGGCGCATCGAAGCCAATAGGCGCCTGCAACAGAAAAACGGCCGCCATGGGGGCCTTGAGGCCCTTGATCCGGCCGTGCGGAATCGCCACGCCATGGCCAAGCCCGGTGGAGCCCAGGCGTTCGCGGGCGAACAGGCTGTCCGTGATCAATGCGCGGTTCAGGCCATGTTGGTTCTCAAACAGCAGACCGGCTTCCTCGAAAGCGCGTTTCTTGCTGGTTGCTTCAACGCTGACCAGAACCTGGGAGGGGGGCAAAATTTGCGAAAGACGGTTCATAACAATCTTTTAGTCGCCGAATTATGCACTTTGCAGCGGGTTGACCGCAAAAAAGGCATTAAAAAGCCGCTTGGCGCCACAAGCGGCTTCGGCGTCTGGTTTGGCGCGCCTGCAGATGCCCTGCAAATTCGCCGCGACAGAAAACGTGCAATGCAGGTTTTTCCGTCTGCACGCCACCGGTGAATGCGGCCCTTCGAGGAGAAGCCGCGCACTCTAAAAAGGGACAGCCCGAAAAGACCCTCAGGCCTGGCGCTTGGCAGCAACGTGGTGGTGATCCTGGGTTCTGGTTTTGTAACGCCCAACCTGACGGTCCAGCTTGTCTGTCAATTCATCAACTGCGGCGTAAAGATCAGCGTGGGAGCTCTCGGCAAACAGGTCGCGGCCCTTGACATGCACATTGCATTCGGCCCGCTGGCGTCTTTCCTTTTCTTTCATGTTGTCCACTGTCAACAGGACTTTTACGTCTACTACCTGGTCGAAATGCCGGGTAATCCGATCCAGCTTGCTTGTCACATAACCGCGTAGCGCGGGGGTAACTTCAAGATGGTGGCCGCTGATCGTCAAGTTCATAAAGAGACTCCTTTTTCCAAGGTTGGAGCTGGGTTGAAAACACTGCCGGGCCCTGGCGGGCGGGGCAGCGGACGGGGACACTCTCTTGGATTCACTATGCGCCCGATGCCCCGCAATTGCAACCTTGCGCCGCAATAAATAATGAAACCTTATGAAAAACCCCTTGACCCCATTTCACTGCATGCGCTGCGTGCTGGCGTGCCGCCCTGGCAGCGCCTGAAGGCCTTTGATTTTTCTGGCTTTTTACCAAGTCAAGCCGTGTAGCGACCAAGCCAGCGGACTTGCAGGAAGTCTTTCGCGGCGGCATCATGCTGACACAATTGCCCGCAGCCGGCCCGGCCCATCAATGAGGCAATGGCAAAGACTGAAACAGCACCCCATGGCGAAAAAACCATAACACCAGCCGATCAAGCTCATGCCCCGCCCGCTTTCACCACGTCCGCCGCATACCCGGCCCGGCCATGTCGCTTGAGACCATCATTTCTTCTGCGTTAACCCGCCCTGACGAGGCGCAAAATGCCCTTGTCCTCATGGGCGGCGGCGCACGCACGGCCTACCAGGCGGGAGTGCTTCACGCCCTGTCAACCATGCTCAGCGTGCAGGGCGGTGCGGCCGACCCGAAATTCCCGTTCAAAATCCTGGTGGGCACGTCAGCCGGTGCGTTGAACGCGGCCTTCCTGGCAAGCCATGCGGGTGAAGGCTTGCAGGCGTTCGGCCGATTGGCCAATTTCTGGACCACATTGCGCTCATCGCAGGTTTACCAGCTCAAGGTTCCCGCGTGGATCCGCTCAAGCCGCATTGCGGCGGCGCTGTTTTTGTCGCAGCAGGTGCGGGCGCAACAATCCCTGCTGGACAACACACCGCTGGTCGACACCTTGCACCATGCCATTTCGCTGGGCCATATCGAGCAGGCGCTGCAGGATAAAACCCTTCACGCGCTGGCCATCACGGCCTCCAGCTACAGCAGCGGCGTGCACTGGACGTTTTGCCAGATGGCCGCCAGCCGCCACGCCGATCTCTGGAGCCGGCCAGGGCGGCGTGCAGACTTCCAGCCCGTCACCATCGAACACCTGATGGCTTCCAGCGCCATCCCCTTCCTGTTTCCCTCCACGCCGCTCTGGGTGGACGGCCACCGCGAGTTCTTTGGCGATGGTTCCATGCGCCAGAGCTCCCCGCTCTCACCCGCCCTGCACCTTGGGGCCAGCAAGGTGCTGGTGATCGGCGTGGGGCAACCCGAACGCGCCGGTTTCGTCGGCAGCAACGGGCCGAACGTGAGCGGCCGGCCCACGCTGGGCGCCATTGCCGGCCATGCCATGGCCAGTGTGTTTCAGGACACGCTGCAGGCCGACGTGGAGCAGGCTCAGCGCGTGAGCAAAACCGTGCGGCAGATGCCGCGCGAAATCGCGGCTGTCATGCCCTACCGGCCCGTTGACGTGCTGGCGATTGCTCCGTCGCAGTCGCTCGACGCGCTGGCGCAAGCCCACGCCGGCGAATTACCGCGGGGGACCTACAACGCGCTGGCCGGCCTGGGTGCGCTGGGCGCCAAAGGCAGTCCGGGAGGCGCAGCACTGGCCAGCTACCTGCTTTTCGAGCCGGGGTTTGTCAAGGCGCTGATGGCGCTGGGCGAACAGGACGCTTACGCGCGGAAGAACGAGCTCATCGAGTTTTTTATGTAGCGCAAGCGGTGGATAAACCAGGTGTGAAATGCCATAATCGCCGCTTATTCATTACGGAGAAATCCTTGGAAAGCAGCCCTAGTTGCTAGCTTTCAACACCGCAGACTGACGCCAGGCTTGCAAAGGCTCACGTTGAAAAGGGGGTTGAAAGCGATGCCATATCCCACCGCCCTTTTACCGCGCTTTCGCGCAAGGCCTGAGCGTTCGCCTTGTGCCGGCCCCTGAACCGATAGGCAGTCAGTCATGCTCAATATTTTCACGCTGGCCAACGGCCGGCTTTTCCAGGAAGAAATCGAATCCCTGGAAGAACTCTCCAAATTCCAGCCCATCTGGGTGGATCTGGAGTCTCCCACCCTCGAAGAAAAACGCTGGATCAAGCAGTACTACGGGTTGTCCATTCCGGAAGACGCGATGGACGAGGACATTGAAGAGTCCGCGCGCTTCTACGAGGAAGACAACGGCGAGCTGCACATCCGCTCCGACTTCCTGATTGCCGACGACGAAGAGCCGCGCACCGTGCGGGTGGCATTCATCCTGAATCTGGTCAACGACGACCTCAAGAGCAAGGGTGTGCTGTTTTCCATCCACGACGAGGACGTGCCGGTGTTTCGCCTGCTGCGGATGCGCGCGCGCCGCGCCCCGGGGCTGATCGAGGATGCCAAGGAGGTGCTGCTCAAGCTGTTTGATGCCGACGCCGAATATTCCGCCGACACCCTGGAAGGCGTTTATGTCGAACTCGAAAAAGTCAGCGCGCAGGTGTTGTCGGGCGACGTGACCGATGCCCTGGCCGGTGAAGTGCTGGGCGCCATTGCCCGCCACGAAGACCTGAACGGCCGCATCCGCCGCAACATGATGGACACACGCCGCGCCGTCAGCTTCATGATGCGCAGCAAGATGCTCAATGCCGAGCAGTTCGAGGAAGCGCGGCAGATTCTGCGCGACATCGACTCGCTTGATTCGCACACCGCGTTTCTCTTTGACAAGATCAACTTCCTGATGGACGCCACGGTCGGCTTTATCAACATCAACCAGAACAAGATCATCAAGATCTTCTCGGTGGCCAGCGTCGCCCTGCTGCCGCCCACGCTGATCGCCAGCGTGTACGGCATGAACTTCAAGGGCTACTTCCCCGAACTGGAATGGGCATATGGCTACCCATATGCACTGGGACTGATGATTGCCAGCGCGGTGGTGCCCATGTGGTACTTCAGGAAGCGTGGTTGGCTGCAATAAGGTCGGCTGCCGCGTTCTGGATCGTTTTGGGCGCTGAATTTTGCATCAAATCGGCCTGTAACCCAATAAAGACGAGCGCGAGCAGCTATTAAATAGATAGCAATCGCTCAGGCGGAAATCGTCGGCAGCAACTTTTCAACAATGGCGCGCGCGTAGACGCTGGCCACTTCCGCCACAAATGCCGGAAAGTCCACGTGCGCGGTGTCGTCGGCGCGGTCGGAAATCGTTCTCACCGACGCAAACGCCACGCCGTAGTCATGGCAGACCTGCGCCACGGCGGCGCCCTCCATCTCGACCGCCAGCGGCGTGTGGCCTGCTGCAATCAGCGCTGCACGGATACCGTCGGCTTCCTGCGCACCGCAGACAAAACGGTCGCCGCTGATCATCAGCCCGCGGTGGACGCGCGCAGACGGATACGCCGGCACCGTACCGGCAGCCAGCGCCGCCGTGTGCAATAACGCCGTCAAAGCCGCGTTGCTTTCAAAAACCGTCTTGCCATACAGCGGCACCTCATACCGGGGAAACAGCGGTGAGGCGTCCATGTCATGCTGCACAAAACTGTCGGCCACCACCACATCGCCTACATTCACGCTTTCGCCCAGCCCGCCGGCCACACCGGTGAAAACAATTCGGCCGACCTTGAAGTGCTCGATCAGCGCCACCGCCGTGGTGGTTGCCGCCACCTTGCCGATGCGCGCGAGTACCAGCGCGACCGGGTGCCCGTGCAGGGCACCAAGCCAGAACTCGCGGCCAGCGTGCTTCACCTGCCGCGCGTTTTCCAGCAGGTCAATCAGGCCGGACTGCTCTTCAGCAAGGGCGCTGAGGATGGCGGTGGGTGCGCGGGGGAAGGTGTCAACGGAAGTCATGGCCTGATTTTGCCTGCGCTTTCAACACCGGGAACGCAGAAAAAAGGGCAGCTTGCGCTGCCCTCTAGAAAACCTGCCGCGCAAGCGCGGCGAGCTCTGAAACTTGCCGTTTATTTCTTGTCGCGCAGTTCGCGGCGCAGTATCTTGCCGACCGGCGTCTTGGGCAGGTCGGTGCGGAACTCCACCACCTTGGGCTGTTTATAGCCGGTCAGGTTGGTTTTGCAATATTCGCGCACCTGGGCTTCTGTCAGGTCGGGGTTCTTTTTGACAATGACCAGCTTCACAGCTTCGCCGGATTTTTCGTCGGCAACGCCCACACAGGCGCATTCCATCACACCGTCGAGCTTGGAGACCACGTCTTCGATCTCGTTCGGGTAGACGTTGAAGCCGCTCACCAGAATCATGTCTTTCTTGCGGTCGACAATCTTGAAGAAGCCGTTTTCATCGACCACGCCGATGTCGCCTGATTTGAAGTAGCCGTCGGGTGTCATGACCTTGGCGGTTTCATCCGGGCGCTGCCAGTAGCCGGCCATGACCTGCGGGCCTTTGATGGCGATCTCGCCGGGCTGGCCTTGCGGCACTTCGTTGCCGTCATCGTCAAGCAGCTTGAACCAGGTGCCGGGGATCGGCACGCCGATGGTGCCGGTAAAGGCCTTGCTGTTGGTCGGATTGCAGCTGGCAGACGGCGAGGTCTCCGACAGGCCATAGCCTTCGCAGACCGGGCAGCCGGTTTTTTCAAGCCACAGCTTGGCGACCGAACTCGTGACCGCCATGCCGCCGCCCAGCGAAATCTTCAGGTGCGACCAGTCGACCGTGTTGAAGTCGGGGTGGTTGGCCAGGCCGTTGAAGAGCGTGTTGACCGCGGGGAAGCTGTTGATCTTGTGCTTGGAGAGCTCCTTGAGCACGGCGGGCAGGTCCCTCGGATTGGGGATCAGGATGTTTTTGCTGCCGGTGCGCATACCCAGCATCATGTTCACGGTGAACGCGAAGATGTGATACAGCGGCAGCGCGCAGACATACGTGAGCTGCTCGCCGGCCGGCAGGGCCGCCATGGCCGGGCTGTTCCAGGCTTCGGACTGCAGCACATTGGCGATCACGTTGCGGTGCAGCAGCACGGCGCCCTTGGAGACACCGGTGGTGCCGCCGGTGTATTGCAGCACGGCCACATCGTCGGGTTTGATGTCGGGCCGCTTGAGCGTCAGGCGCGTGCCCTGCGCCACAGCGTCGTTAAAACGCACGGCACCGGGCAAGTTGAAGGCCGGCACCATCTTCTTGACGTTGCGCACCACATAGTTGACGAGTGCGCCCTTGAGCATGCCCAGCTGGTCGCCCATGGCGCACAACACCACGTGCTTGACGGGCGTGGCGGCAATGCACTGCTCGAGCGTGTTGGCGAAGTTTTCGATGATGACAATCGCCTTCGAACCGGAGTCTTTGAGCTGATGCTCCAGTTCGCGCGGCGTGTACAGCGGGTTCACATTGACCACCACATAGCCGGCGCGCAGGATGGCGGCCACGGCCACCGGATACTGCGGCACGTTGGGCATCATGATGGCAATGCGGTCACCCTTGGCCAGGCCCAGGCTTTGCAGGTAGGCGCCGAAGGCGAGCGACAGGCTGTCGGTCTGGCCGAAGGTCACGTCCTTGCCCATGAAGCTGTAGGCGACGCGGCTGCCGTGTTTCTTGAAGCTTTCCTCCATCAATGCGACCAGCGACGGGTACTGGGACGCGTCGATATCGGTAGGAACGCCCGGCGGATAGGCTTTGAGCCATGGGCGGTCAAGGGTCGCTGCATTCATGTTTGTCTTCTCCATTACGTGTTGCTTACTGCCATGGATTCTCATGGCGTGCCCTCTTCGTGGCTATTGCGTTTTCCCTAGGAAACCCGGGAAATCAGGAGGGAAAGCTCTCTAAAACGGTAGAGGCCCGCGGCGTGCGCCGCGGGAAAACCCGGCAGCTGGCGATTACTCGATGGCCTTGCCCATGTCTTCGATCACCTTTTTGGCGTCTCCGAACACCATCATGGTCTTGTCCATGTAGAAGAGTTCGTTGTCCAGGCCCGCGTAGCCAGCCGCCATGGAACGCTTGTTGACAATGACCGTCTTGGCCTTGTAGGCCTCCAGGATGGGCATGCCGTAGATGGCGCTGCCCTTGACGTGCGCAGCGGGGTTCACCACGTCGTTGGCGCCCAGGATGATGGCGACGTCGGCCTGGCCGAACTCGGCGTTGATGTCTTCCATTTCATGCACCTGGTCGTAAGGCACTTCGGCCTCGGCCAGCAAGACGTTCATGTGGCCGGGCATGCGACCTGCCACCGGGTGAATCGCGTACTTGACGTTGACGCCCCTGTCGATGAGCTTTTGCGCCAGTTCCTTGACCGAGTGCTGGGCGCGCGCCACCGCCAGGCCGTAGCCGGGCACGATGATCACGGTCTCCGCATTGCCCAGGATGAAGGCAGCGTCGTCGGCAGAGCCCGACTTGACGGGGCGCTGCTCTTTGGCGCCGGTGGCGGCCGTGCCGGCCTCACCGCCGAAGCCCCCCAGGATCACGTTGAAGAAGGAGCGGTTCATCGCCTTGCACATGATGTACGAGAGGATGGCGCCCGACGAGCCGACCAGCGAGCCGGCAATGATCAGCATGGAATTGTTGAGCGAAAAACCGATACCGGCCGCTGCCCAGCCCGAGTAGCTGTTGAGCATGGACACCACCACCGGCATGTCGGCGCCGCCGATCGGGATGATGATCAGCACGCCCATGACGAAACTCAGCGCCAGCATCGCGAAAAAAGCTGGCCAGCTGCCCGTGAACATGAATACCAGCCCCAGGCCGATGGTGATGAGGCCCAGCACCAGGTTCAGCTTGTGCTGGCCTGCAAACTGGACCGGCGCGCCCTGGAACAGGCGGAACTTGTAAGTGCCCGACAATTTGCCGAAAGCGATCACCGAGCCGCTGAAGGTGATGGCGCCGATGGCCGCACCGAGGAACAGCTCCAGCCGGTTGCCGGTGGGGATGGGGCTGCCTTTAGGGGCGATGCCAAACGCGTAGGGCTCGGCAACCGCAGCGACGGCGATAAAGACCGCGGCCAGGCCGATCATGCTGTGGAAAAAAGCCACCAGCTCGGGCATCTTGGTCATTTCGACCGTCTTGGCGCGCCAGGCACCATAGCCCCCGCCGACCACCAGACCCAACAGAACGTAACCCATGCCCAGGGCTTTGCCCCCTGAAATTTCAACGATCAGCGCTGCCGTCGTCAGCATGGCAATCGCCATGCCGACCATGCCGAACAGGTTGCCGCGGATCGAGCTGGTGGGGTGTGACAGGCCTTTGAGCGCCTGGATGAAGCAAACGGAGGCCACCAGGTACAGCAGCGTGACGAGGTTCATGCTCATTTGGTGGCTCCTTCAGCGGGCGCTGCAACTTTCTTTTCTTTCTTGCGGAACATCTCCAGCATCCGGCGCGTCACCAGGAAGCCGCCGAAGATGTTGACCGCCGCCAGCGCCACGGCCAGCACGCCCATGGTTTTGCCCAGCGGCGTTTCAGTCAGCGCGGCCGCGAGCATCGCGCCCACGATCACGATGGCCGAAATCGCATTGGTTACTGCCATCAGCGGCGTGTGCAGGGCCGGCGTGACGGTCCACACCACGTGGTAACCCACGTAGATGGCCAGTACAAAAATAATCAGGTTGATGATGGTGGGGGAGACGATGTCCATATGCGTTACTTGATGGTGTTGAGTAATTGAAGCGGGAGTTCACCGCCCAGTGACAGGGTGGAGTCGTAAACTGCCTTTTGCAGCGATTCGCCGAAGGTAACCAGCTCCTGCTCGCTCGCATCCGCGCCTGAAGCCGTTTTGAATGGCGAGTTCTTGAACAGGTAGACCTTCAGATAGGTGCCCCCGCTCAAGCCGCTCCAGGTGCGAATAAGCTGGCCTTTTTCAAATTTCAGGTTTTCTTCTTTAACTGCGCTGGCAGCCTGCGGGGAAACCTGTTCCAGGTATTTTTTGTCAGAGTAGCGGGCATTGACCACCAGGCATCTCGTATCGCGGGGGCTCTGGTTCGAACCATAGTCGTTGGTGAAATAGTTCTCCCTCGAGGCAGGGCACTTCATGGTGAGCCACTTGAGAGTGGTGCGATGGCCGCCGGTCGTGCTCTCGATCACCAGCAGCATATTGCCCGCTTCGCTCACAAAAGTGCTGCCCTGCATCGGAATATTTTGTTTGGTCCCGCTGTCCACCGAAAGCCCCTTGAGCTCATACGTCGCCAGTTGCCTCCAGCCCTTGGGCAAATCCTTGATCTCCGTGCGCCCTACCGATTGCGCGAATATGCCTTGCGAGGCAAAAGCCGCCAGCAGCACCAGCAGACGAACAACCGGCTTCATTTGCGCTTGACCTCGCCGCCCTGCGTCATCAGGCAAGCCGCGACGATGTCATCTTCCAGGTCGACATTGAGCGTGCCTTCCTTGGTAATGATGAGCTTGAGGAAGTCGAGCAGGTTGCGGGCATAGAGCGCGCTGGCATCCGCCGCGACGAGGGCCGGCACGTTGGTCTGGCCGATCAGCGTCACGCCGTGCTTGACCACCGTCTTGCCGGGTTCGGTCAGCGGGCAGTTGCCGCCTTGCGGTGCGGCCAGGTCGACGATCACGCTGCCGGGCTTCATGGCCTTGACCATGTCTTCGGTGACCAGCACGGGCGCCGGGCGGCCCGGGATCAGCGCTGTGGTGATGACCACGTCGGCTTGCGCCACGCGCTTGGCGACTTCGGCTTTTTGCCGCTCGAGCCAGCTCGGCGGCATGGGTTTGGCATAGCCGCCCACACCGACTGCGGCTTCGCGCTCTTCGTCAGTCTCGTAGGGCACATCGATGAATTTACCGCCCAACGATTCGACCTGCTCTTTGACACTCGGGCGCACGTCGCTGGCTTCAATCACCGCGCCCAGGCGCTTGGCGGTAGCAATGGCCTGCAGGCCGGCCACGCCCACGCCCAGGATCACCACTCGCGCGGCCTTGACCGTGCCGGCCGCCGTCATCAGCATGGGAAAGAAGCGCTGGTATTCGGCAGCAGCCATCATCACTGCCTTGTAGCCGGCGATATTGGCTTGCGACGAGAGCACGTCCATGCTTTGCGCACGGCTGGTGCGCGGCGCGGCCTCCAGCGCGAAGGACGTCAGCTTGGCCGCAGCCAGGCGCTGCAGCCCAGTGGCATCAAAAGGATTGAGCATGCCGACCAGCACACCGCCGGCTTTGGCCAGGCCCATTTCACTGTCCAGCGGGCAGCGGACCTTGAGCACAATATCAGCGCCATAAGCGCCCGCCGCGTCGGTGATCTCTGCGCCGATCGCCGTGTAGGCCTCATCGGGAACGCTGGCAGCCACCCCGGCGCCGGACTGCACACGGACGGTATGCCCTTGTGCCTTGAGCTTTTTGGCCGTTTCAGGCGTGATGGCGACGCGTGTTTCTCCGGCCGTGATTTCGGCGGGTACCCCAATGAGCATGGGTCTCTCCTCAGTACGTTGGTGTTGGTTTGGTTGACGTCAGCCCGCAGGCGGGCTTGCGCGCGATCTGTCTCGGTGTCTTTGTCTGCGTATCCGCTTTTGTACCTGTCATGAAGCTTACATGAGATTCCTGCAATTTTTTGTCAGGGCAGTCTACAGTTTTTGACCCGAGTCAAGCCACGCAATAAAAAAAGCCCCGCGCACCAATACATGGCGGTTGGGGCCGGTCTGCCTTGATGGCTGGCGTGCTATTTCTATTTGGCGGTCGGCATCACGAACTCGGCGCCCTTGCCGATGCTCTCGGGCCAGCGCTGCATGATGGACTTTTGTTTGGTATAGAAGCGTACGCCCTCTTCGCCATAGGCGTGCATGTCGCCAAAGAGGCTCTTTTTCCAGCCACCGAAGCCATGCCAGGCCATGGGCACCGGGATCGGCACGTTGATGCCCACCATGCCAACCTGGATGCGGCGGCTGAATTCACGCGCCACATGGCCGTCGCGGGTAAAGCAGCTCACGCCATTGCCGAACTCATGGGCGTTGATGAGGTCCACCGCTTCGGCGAAGTCCTTGACGCGCACGCAGCCCAGCACCGGGCCAAAAATCTCTTCTTTATAGATGCGCATGTCGGGCGTGACGTGGTCAAACAGCGTGCCACCCATCCAGAAGCCCTTGCCGCAACCCGGACCGGCCTTGGCGCCCGTGAAGGTGCGGCCGTCCACCAGCAGTTTGGCGCCCTCCTTCACGCCAGTGTCGATATAGCCGGTAATGCGTTGGTGCGCGGCCGATGTGACGATGGGGCCCATTTCAGCGTCAAGCTCCACACCGTTTTTGATCACCAGTGTTTTGGCGCGCGCTTCCAGCATGGGAATGAGTTTTTCGGCCACATTGCCGACCAGCACAGCCACAGAGATCGCCATGCAGCGTTCGCCGGCCGAGCCGTACCCCGCGCCGACCAATGCGTCCACTGCCTGCTCCAGGTCGGCGTCGGGCATGACCACCATGTGGTTCTTCGCGCCGCCCAGGGCCTGCACGCGCTTGCCGTGGCGTGCGCCGGTTTCGTAGATGTAGTTCGCGATCGGTGTGGAGCCAACAAAGGACACGGCCTTCACGTCCGGGTGCACCAGCAGGGCGTCGACCGCCTCTTTATCGCCCTGCACCACGTTGAAGACGCCGTCGGGCAAGCCGGCTTGCTTGAGCAGGTCGGCCATGAAAAGGCTGGGGCTGGGGTCGATGGGACTGGGTTTGAGCACAAAGCAGTTGCCCGCCGCAATCGCCACCGGGAACATCCACATGGGCACCATCACCGGGAAATTGAAGGGCGTGATGCCAGCCACCACACCCAGCGGCTGGCGCAGCGTCCAGTTGTCGATGCCGGTGGAAACCTGGTCAGTGAAGTCGCCCTTGAGCAGTTGCGGAATGCCGCAGGCGAATTCCACGATGTCGATGCCGCGCGAAACCTCACCCTGGGCGTCGGTGAACACCTTGCCGTGCTCGGCGGTGATCATGTGGGCCAGCTTGTCCTTGTTCAGGTTGAGCAGTTCCAGGAACTTGAACAGCACACGCGCGCGGCGCAGCGGCGGTGTGTCAGCCCAGGCGGGAAATGCGGCCTGGGCTGACGCCACGGCGGCATCGACCTCGGCCGTGCTGGCAAGCGCGACATGACCCGACACGGCGCCCGTTGCAGGGTTAAAAACCTCCTGGCTACGCCCGGAAGACGGCGCGGCGACACGGCCATTCAGGTAGTGGCCGATGGTGGCTTGTGAAGCGGAGGCAGCGGGGGATAAAGACATTTGCAATCCTTGAAAAGTACGGCGCCGGGCCGGCGGTGTGGGTTTAACCGCAGTCTAGGGCTGCGCAGCCGAATTGATAATGCCCTGTTTTGTGATTACATTGTTCATATTTCTGAACAATAGGCCATCTCGACCTCCATGTCTTCCGACCAGTTATCGCCCCTCGTCGCCGACCTTCACCTGCTGACCATCCTGGCGGCTACACGCAGTTTTACCGAAGCGGCGCGCCGCCTCGGGATGTCCAAGGCCTCGGCCAGCATGCGCATCAGTGAGCTGGAGCGCTCCGCCGGCGTGACGCTGGTGCGGCGCACCACACGCTCCGTAGGCCTGACGGAAGCCGGCCAGCAACTGGTCAACGACATGCAGCCGGCGTTTAACCGCATCAGCGAAAGCTATTCCGCCGTGAAGGACCTGGTGGGAACCCCGCGCGGGCTGATCCGCGTGACAGCACCTGTCGCGCTGGGGCGCCAGCACCTGGCGCCCTGCGTGGCTGCCTTCCTCAAACGCTATCCCGAAATCCATATCGAACTGGAACTCACCGACCGCTTTGTCAACCTTGCCAATGAGGGCTTCGACCTGGCGATACGTCACACGAATGCGCCGCCCGACACCCATGTGGCCTGGGTGCTCTGCGAAACGCGCTCCATCCTGCTGGCCAGCCCCGGATACCTGGCGCGCCGCGGCGTGCCTGCGCAGCCGTCAGACCTGGCCGCGCACGACTGCCTGCTCTACCTGGGCAACCACAACACCGCGAGCTGGACCTTCGTGCGCAGCGGCAAACGCAAATCCCGCGAGCAGGTTGGCGTGAACATCACGGGCACACTGAAGGCCAACAACAGCGAAGTGCTGCGCGAAGCGCTGGTGGCGGGCCTGGGCATCGGCCTGCTGCCGGATTTCAGTGCACCCGCGGGTGGCAGCGCGGCGCCGTCGACGTCGCCGCTCGTGCAGGTGCTGCCTGAGTGGCAGGTGCAGGGATTTTTCGGCGAGCGCATTTACGCCCTCAGGCCCTGGTCGCAGCAAGTGCCCAAGGCGGTGCAATGCCTGGTGGCACATTTGCGCGAGAGTTTCGCTGCCGGATTTCCGGCCGGCCAACACACCTGGCCGGCCGGTCAAGACCCCGGTCATCAAGGCCACGGATAATCCGGCGCATGATTAAACGATGGAAGCCCAGCGTCACGGTCGCTGCGGTGATTGAAAAAAAGACGGGCGGCGTCTCCAGGTTCCTGCTGGTCGAAGAGGAAACGCGGGACGGCCTGAAGCTCAACAACCCCGCCGGCCACCTGGATCCCGGTGAAAGTCCCTTTGAGGGTTGCGTGCGCGAAACGCTGGAAGAAACCGCCTTCCATTTCACGCCCACCGCCATTGTGGGTGTCTATCTCTCCCGCTTTGAGCGGGCCCTCATCGGGCAGGAAGAATCCGAAGACATCACCTACCTGCGCTTTGCGTTCTGCGGCGAACTGGGCGAGCACGTGGCGGGCCAGGCGCTGGATGAAGGCATTGTGCGCACGGTCTGGCTGACGGCCGACGAAATAAGAGCGAGCGCTCACATGCACCGAAGCCCCCTATTGTTGACCTGCATGGAAGATTACCTGGCAGGCAGGCGCTTCCCGCTTGATCTGGTGACCACGGATGCCAGCGTGCATACCCCGCTGAGCCAGAAGTAGGAAGCACCGCAGCCGTGGATGATTTGGCGGCGCCAACCGGAACCCCCTTTCCCGCTTGCGGCCAGCGCCGGCCTCAATAAAGAATTCGTTGCGCCACGGGCGGCGGCGTCCACTGGTACAACCAGGTTTCCGTCAATGACTGGCCGTCGACCTGCAAATGCATGCGCAGGTTGATGGGTGCCACGCTGTCTCCGTCGGGGCGCACGTCGAACATGGCGCGCCACCCCTTGATGGCGTCCAGTGGCCGGGCCGACGTCAATTCAATCGTGCCGCGCGAAGCGGTAACCACGGCTTTGACCTGGGCCCCGGGGTTCAGTAACGAAAAATCGCCGCCGGCAAAATCAACCGCAAACCGCCAGGTGAAGGCCGTGCGCTTTTTCCCGACCACGCCGCCCAGGCCGGTACGTGTGGCCACGCAGCGCGCCAGCGGCGTTTGCACGGCGGGCGGCTGGCCCCCCCAGTGCAGCCGGTAGGAAAACAGCAACTCCTGTCCTGCCTGCGGCTTGTCCCTGGGGTTCCAGAAGGCCACGATGTTGTCAAAGGTTTCATCCACGGTCGGGATTTCCACCAGCTGTATCGCGCCCGCACCCCAGCCCGCCTTGGGCTCAACCCACAGGCTCGGGCGTTTTTCATAGAACACGCCGTCGTCCTGGTAGTGGTCAAAGTTGCGGTCGCGCTGCATCAGGCCAAAGCCGCGCGGGTTCTCGTCCTGGAAGGCGTTGAACTGCAATTGCGCCGGGTTGGTCAAGGGGCGCCATAGCCATTCGCCCGTGCCGCTGTGCATGGCCAGACCGTCGGTGTCGTGGATTTCGCCGCGCCAGTCCCAGCCCATGCGTTTGTCGTTTTCGCCTGTCTGGAACATGCTGGTGCACGGCGCGATGCCCATGCGGTCAATGGTTTTGCGCGGATACAGCGCCACGTCCAGGTCCATGATCTGCGTGTCCCCCGGCGTGATCACAAAGCGGTAGGCGCCGCTGACACTCGGCGAATCCAGCAGGGCGTAGACGGTCAGTGAGGCCGCTTTCGGGTCCGGCTTTTCGAGCCAGTAGCCGATGAAATCCGGAAACTCTTCCGGGAAAGTTTGCGCCGTGTCGATGGCCAGGCCCCGCGCCGACTGGCCGTACTGCCATTCACCGCCTACCGCGCGAAAGTAGCTTGCGCCAAGGAAGGCCGCCACGTCACGCACCGGATCGGTGTGGAAATTCAGCCGGAAGCCGGCAAAACCGAGATCGGCGGGAAGCTTGTCGCCCCGCACGCCGCTTTTCCCGTAATCAAACATGGCCGGGTCATAGGCCAGCTCCTGTGCCTGGCCGTTGCTCACTTCGTGCATGCGCACCGGCGTCTTGAAGTACAGGCCGAGGTGGAAAAACTTCGCAACGAAACGCAGCTTGTCATCGCCCCACAAGGCATGGTCGTCCCGAAAGCGTATGGCTTGGTGCTGGTCCCAGGTCAAATCCGAAATACCGGCCGGCAATGCCACCGACCGGGGCCGGTAGGGCTTGCCCGACAGATCGCGCGCCTGGCCCTTGAGCACCGCGTAGTCGAAGGGTTGGGCCTTGCCCACGGGTTTGAGGCCCGCGGCCTGGGCCAGTGACGAAAGCCATGGCAGACCGGTGGCGATACCGGCGGCCGTGATGGCCTGCCCGGTGCGGGAAAGAAATTGACGTCGTTGCAAAGTGGCAGCTCCTGCAAGAAAGGGCATTCCATTGTGCCGCCGGCCGGACGGCCAGCAGGGCCGAAAAGCCCAGACAGGCGCAAACGCTTTCATCTTTTTACAATAGAGCCATGGGCACCCCGCAAATCAACACACACAACCCCGACGGCAAGCGGCAACGGATCGTTGTTGGCCTGAGCGGAGGCGTGGACTCCGCCGTGACGGCGCACCTGCTCAAGCAGCAGGGGCACGAGGTTATCGGCATCTTCATGAAGAACTGGGAAGATGACGACGACAGCGAGTTCTGCTCATCCAACATCGATTTTGTCGACGCCGCCGCCGTGGCCGACGTGATCGGCATCGAGATCGAGCACGTCAACTTCGCAGCCGACTACAAGGATCGCGTCTTCGCCGAGTTCCTGCGCGAATACCAGGCTGGCCGTACGCCCAACCCCGACATTCTGTGCAACGCCGAAATCAAGTTCAAGGCATTTCTGGACCATGCCATGCGCCTGGGCGCCGAAAAAATCGCGACCGGGCATTACGCCAGGGTTCGCCACAACGAAGCCACCGGCCTGCACGAGCTGCTCAAGGGCCTGGACCCGGCCAAGGACCAGAGCTACTTTTTGCACCGCCTGAACCAGGCACAGCTGTCGAAGACGCTCTTCCCGGTGGGCGAACTGCGCAAGACCGAAGTCCGGCGCATTGCCGACGAGATCGGCCTGCCCAACGCGAAGAAAAAAGACTCCACGGGCATCTGTTTTATCGGCGAGAGGCCTTTCCGCGAATTTTTGAATCGCTACATCGCCAAAGAACCCGGCCCCATCAAGAACGACAGGGGCCGCGTGCTCGGTGAGCATGTGGGCCTGTCCTTCTATACATTGGGGCAGCGCCAGGGCCTGGGCATAGGTGGTGTGAAAGCCAAGGGAGCCGAGCTCAAGGCCGTGCAGGCACGCGGGTTGCGCGGCGTGGGAGAGCATGAACCCTGGTTCGTGGCGCGCAAGGACCTTGAAACGAACACGCTGTGGGTGGTGCAGGGTCATGACCACCCGTGGCTGCAATCGACCGTGCTGCAGGCGCAGGACTGCAGCTGGGTGGCCGGCAACGCGCCGGCGCCCGGCGCCATGGCCGCCAAGACCCGTTACCGACAGGCCGACGCGCCCTGCGAACTGCTCGGCGCTACCGGCGCGGCCTGCGAACTGGTGTTTGCCGATGCCCAGTGGGCGGTGACGCCGGGCCAGTCAGCTGTGCTTTACCAGGGCGATGTCTGCCTGGGTGGCGGCGTGATTGCCGCCAGCAATGTGCAGAACCAGCCGGCCACGCCGGCCCGGGCAGCCTACGCCTGATTTTCATCAAATCAGGCTGCAAGCCTTTATGGTCGGGCGCAAGCAGCTATTAAATCAATAGCAAATAGATCTCAGAGTGCTGTTTCGACGTAGGTGTAGATGTAGTTGGAGCCACCGTTGACATTGCCCAGCAGGCGCGACGAGCCAAAAATGCCGGAGCGGTGCGACACACCAAAGCCTATAAAGGTGTCCTTGAGCGGCCGGTAGCCGATCAGGTCGCCCAGGCTCACATCAATGGTCGGATCCAGGTAATTGAGCATGCGCGAGGCCGACTTGCCGTTGGCCGCCAGGCTGGACGACTCGATGTAGGGAGCCCGCTGTGCCATGGACACGCCCACGCCCAGGCCCAGCCGCGTCTTGACCCGGTCGCTCCATGGGAAGCCCGAGTAGACGGCTTTCATGAACAGGTCCAGTTGCACGCCATTGGCCTGCAGGCCCCGCTCATCGTGGTGCGTGAGGCCCACATAGCCGATGAAGTCGAGCGGCCAGCCGTTCACATTGTTCAGGAAGGGCTTGCCCACCTGAATGCCGGTGATACGGGTCGAATTGACCTTCGCCGTAGACAGGCACTGTGCCGTGATGATCTTGGCCAGGTGGCAGCCGTCTTCGGTTGACTTGCCGTACAGTAGCTTGAAGTAAGTGGGCGAGCCCTCTTCTGCCCACTCGCGCTTGTGACCGCCAAAGTCATAGGCCGCACCGACATACACGGCGGGCAGCACGCTCTTTTGCACGATGGGGCTGTTCTTGGTCTTGTTGTCCAGCAAGGTGGCCGATACACCGGCCAGCAGGCGCCAGCGCTCGGTGAGGTCATAGGAGCCGTACAGGCCAATCGAAGTCTGCACACCCGCACCCGGCGCATAGGCGGGTCGCCCGGCCGTTGCCTCACTGGCCTGCACGCCGTAGTAATAATTGTTGAGCCTGGCGTCGCGCACCCCCACGGTCAGGCTGGGGCGCAACATCCAGGGGCCCGATCGCCAGTCGTAGGTGTAGCCCAGGCGGAACTCGTTGCCTTTGTAGGTGTTGCTGATGTCATGCACCAGCTCGGCCTGCAGCGTTCCCCAGGGCTGGCGCCAGCGGTAGGCCAGGCCCAGGTCCAGGCCCGAGTCGCGCGGCGACATGCCGGCCAGGCTGGCGGGCAGGCGCTCGGTTGGGAAGCCCTCCAGGCGCTGCTCCACAAAAAGGTCCAGGCGCCGTTCGGTGCCGTTGAGCAGTTTGATGCCGCCCCGGTTGGCATGCAGGAAAAGCCGCTCACCTTCATACAGGTAAAGCGGCAACAGGTCGTAGCGCGTGCCGGCATCCTTGTAGGGCGAACGCTCGATCCGGGTCACGAGGCCCAGCCCGGCACTGCCCGGCGAAGAAAGGATGTCGGTGAGCGGCTCAGTGTTGCCGCCGGCAAAGGCCGGCAGGGCCGCGCACAGCCCGGCAGCCGCAATAGCAGCTCCGCGCAGAACTCGGTGTGGCAAAAGGAGCAAAGGGGAGCGATTCATCATGTTTTTTTGAAGGTGGGGGATGTTGCAGCAGCCGGGCAGGGAGCACACACTCCGATGCTATCCACGAACAGCGCATCCGCTCCGGTCGATTTGTAAGAAAACGGGTACAAATCGGATAGGCCGACACCGCGCCATTCCCCTTATTGATTCGACGCGGGTGTCTTTCTCACACGCCGGCTCACACGTACACTGCCTATCTTCGGGTCTCCACTAACTTAACGGAGCCTGTTATGCCCAAATTCGTGATCGAACGTGCCATCCCCGGACTCGGGGCCCTGAAGCCCGCCGAGCTGCAATCCATCTCCCAGAAATCCTGCGGCGTGCTGCAGGAACTGGGGCCCGACGTGCAGTGGGTGCAAAGCTACGTGACGGGCGGCAAGATGTACTGCATCTACAACGCGGCCAGCGAGGAACTCGTGAGGGAACACGCGCGCAGAGGCGGCTTTCCGGCGGACTCTGTCTCGCGAGTCACCACCACCATAGACCCCACCACCGCCGAAGCCTGAGGCCCACCGGTGAATTCGCCAGCCCCGAACGACGCGCCGCCTTTGGGGCTGGCCATCCACCTGCTCGGCCCGCCACGGGCGGAGCGCGGAGGCCAGCCCGTGCCGGCGCCACGCGGGCACAAAGTCTGGGGCCTGCTCGCCTACTTGGTCCGCAGCGACGCGCCGGTCAGCCGCAAGCACCTGGCGCAGCTGCTGTTCGAGGATGCCGAAGATCCGCTGGCCGCCCTGCGCTGGAACCTCAGCGAGCTGCGACGCCTGCTCGGCACCGCGGATTTGCGCGGCGATCTGCTGGCGCTATCACTGGAGCCTGCCACCTACGTCGACCTCGGCGCCGTGCTGTCGGGCAGCTGGGCGCAAGCCCTGTGTGTGCCCGGCCTGGATCACGAGTTGCTGGAAGGCATGAATTTTTCGGGCAGCCCGGCCTTCGAGGTCTGGCTCGCCACGGAGCGCCGCCACCTTCAGGCCGCCGCCGAGGCTGTGCTGCGCGAAGCCGCCCTGGCTCGCATGGCCGCGGGCGCCGTGGCGGAAGCAGCCACACTGGCCGGCCGGCTGGTACGGCACAACCCGCTCGACGAGAACTACCAGGCTTTGCTGGTGCGCAGCCTCGCGGCCGCGGGTGACGGCGTGGGCGCCGCGCGCCAGGCCGCAGCTTGCCGTGAATTGTTCCAGCGCGAGCTCGGGCTGCAACCCGGCGCCACGCTGGACGCGGCCCTGCGCACGCTCACCGCAGCGCCCACCGCGCGGCCCGCCACCGGGCGCGCGGCGGCGCTGGCGCAACTCGAAGCCGGTGAAGCCGCCATCAGCGCCGGCGCGCTCGATGCCGGCCTGCAATGCCTGCGCCGCGCGATCGTGGAAGCCGATGCCACCGGCGACGCGGCATTGCGTGCGCGCGCCCGCGTGGCCCTGGGTGGCGCGCTGGTGCATGCCGCCCGCGGACGCGACGAAGAAGGCGCCACGGCGCTTCACGAAGCACTGGAGGTCGGCCACGAGGCTTCGCCGGCACTCGCCGCTGCCGCGTGCCGCGAACTCGGCTACGTCGAATTCCTGCGCGGCCGCTATGAGCGCACGCTGGCCTGGCTGCAACGCGCGACGCCGATGGCAGCCGGCGATCCGGCGGAGCAAGCGCGCATCGCCACCGTGCACGGCGCTGCGCTCAGCGACACTGCGCATTACACGGCCGCCATCAGCCAGCTGCGCGAAGCAGAGGCGCTGGCTGCAGCCGTCGGCGACAGCCGGCAACTTGCCTACGCGCTTTCCATGCTGGGCCGCGCGCTGCTGCTGCACGGCGAACCCGAGGGCGCTGCCGACGCTCTGGACCGCTCGGTGGCACTGGCGCGGCAAGGCTGGACCGCCTTTGTGCCGTGGCCGCAATCGTTGCGGGCCGAAATCGACCTGCTGCGCGGCGACGTGGATGCCGCCGCGAGCCGCTTCGAGCATGCCTTCGCGCTCGGCTGCCAGCTCGGCGACCCGTGCTGGGAAGGCATTGCCGGCCGAGGCCTGGGGCGCGTGGCGATGGCGCGCGGGGAACCGCAGCGCGCCGTCGAAATCCTTGCCGACGCCCTGGCGCGCTGCGTACGCCTTCCTGATGCCTACCTGTGGGCCAAGGCATATGCCCTCGACGCGCTGTGTGATGTCGCTGTGGCACAAGCCATGCCCCAGGCCTCGGCCTGGGTCAACGAGATGCAGGACCTCGCTGCGCGTAGCGGCATGCGCGAACTGACGGTGCGCGCCTGCCTGCACCGCGCGGCGCTCGGCGACGGGGCAAGCGCGGCCGCGGCGAAGCTGCTTGCCGGCCAGATCGACAACCCCGCGCTGCACGCCCTTGCCGGGCCATGACGGCGGTGGCCACATCCAAAGAGGCTGATGATGAATGCGAAATCAAACGGCGCCGTATCGCTCAACGGCATCCGGCGCCTGGTGCCCGGCCAGGTGCTGCGTTTGCCGCGGCGCGGCGGCGAACTGACGGTGCTGCACGGCCGGCTCTGGCTGACGCTCCACAACGATCCCGACGATCATTTCATCGAAGCCGGCCAGCGCGTGCGCCTTGGCGCCAACGAGAACGCGGTGGTTGAATCCGCAGGAACCGCGCAGGGCGCGAGTCTGCACTGGGAGCCTTGTCGCCCGGCCTTCGTCAGTGCCTTGCTCGCCCGGCCCCTGAGCGGCACGGCCTTCCTGGCCTTTGTGGCGGCCCGCGCCTTCGCGGCGCTGGCCCTCAGCGCCGCGGCAGGCGCAAGACGCGCGCGTGGCCATGGCGAGACCTGCGAGCGCCATGCTGTATTCGTCACACTGGAAGGCGGCAGGAGGCGGGAGTCAGGCCGCCGCCTCTGAAAGAAAACAGCTTGAACTCCATGCATAACGGGCGCAAGCAGCTATTAAATCAATAGCAAAATCCGCTTCGACCGGCTTCTGTCCGGGTTTCCCCGAGGCATTGCAACGTGCTGGATATTGCGCCACATCAAATACCCGCACACCTTTTTCACCTACGCTGCAGACATGAAGATCCAATTCCTCGGCGCCACAGATACCGTGACAGGTTCCAAATACCTGATCCGGTACGGGGAGTCCACGGTGCTGGTCGACTGCGGGCTGTTCCAGGGCTACAAGCAATTGCGCCTGCGCAACTGGTCGGCCCTGCCTGTGGCCCCGGCGTCCATTGACGCCGTGATCCTGACGCATGCCCACATTGACCACAGCGGCTACCTGCCACTGCTGGCGCGCCAGGGCTTCAAAGGCAAGGTGTTCTGCACCCCGGCCACGGCCGACCTGTGCCGCATCCTGCTGCCCGACGCTGGCCACCTGCAGGAAGAGGAAGCCGAATACGCCAATCGCCACGCTTTTTCGAAGCACACGCCGGCGCTGCCGCTGTACACGCGCGAGGACGCGCTGCGCTGCCTCAAGCTGCTGCACCCGGTGCCCAGCGGCAAACACTGGCACCCGGCGCCGGGCTTGAACGCCAGCCTGACACCTTCGGGCCATATGGTGGGCTCGTCGTTCGTGCGGCTGGACAACGGCTCGCGCTCCATCCTGTTTTCCGGGGACATAGGCCGCCCCAACGACCTGGTGCTCAAGCCGCCTTCGCAGATGGACGGCGCCGACTACCTGGTGGTGGAGTCCACCTATGGCAACCGCCTGCACAAGGACTCCGACCCTCTGCTGGCGCTGGGTCAGGTCATCAACCGCACGGCCGCACGCGGTGGCGTGGTGGTGATCCCGGCTTTCGCGGTGGGCCGCGCGCAAAGCCTGTTGCACTGCATTGATATCCTCAAAACCCAAGGCGTGATTACGCGAAAACTGCCCGTGTACCTCAATAGCCCGATGGCGGCCAAAGCGACGCAGGTGTACCTCAAGCACAAGGCCGAACTGCGGCTGACACCCGCGGAGTGCGAAGCCATGGCACATACCGCTCACATCGTCGAGTCACCGGAGGAGTCGCGCCTGCTCAATGCCAGGCACGGCCCCATGGTCATCATTGCCGCCAGCGGCATGGCCACCGGCGGACGTGTGGTTCACCATCTCAAAGCCTTCGCGCCCGACAAGCGCAACACCATCGTGTTTGCCGGCTTCCAGCCCGGCGGCACGCGCGGCGCGCTCATCGCGGGCGGCGCGCCCTCGGTGCGCATCCACGGCCAGGACGTGCCGGTGCGCGCCGAAGTGGCGATGCTGGATGATCTGTCGGCCCATTCGGATGCCGCTGAAATCATGGGTTGGCTGCGCGGCTTCAAGTCCGCGCCGAAACAAACTTTCATCACCCACGGCGAGCCGGCCGCGGCCGATGCCATGCGCCAGCGCATCGAACGCGAGCTGCACTGGCCCTGCCACCTGCCCTGTTATCTGGAGTCGATCCCCCTCGCCTGAAGCAATGCGCAAGCCAGCGGCAAGCGGGCAGCTTCAGAGGAGCCCGCACCACTGCGCGATGCGATGCATCATGTCGCCCCACAAGCCGAACACGGCGGCGAGCATCAGCACCCCACCGGCCAGACGCATGCCCAGTTGACCGCCCAGGCCGTTGCCGGCGCGCCGCAACCCGGCCAGCAGCCGCGGAGCCAGCAACAGGGAGACGCCGCTGCCCACGGCAAAAGCCGCCATGGCCAGCGCGCCTTGCAGTGGTCCGCCGCTCAGGGATGCCACCAGCAGCGCCGAATAAAGCAGGCTGCAGGGCATGAAGGTCCACAGCGCGCCCACCGAGAACATGCCGCCGCGCGATGCGGCCACGGCGCCTACCCTGGACCAGGCCGAGCGCCCTGCCCGGTCGGCCCAGGCCGGCTGACTGGCGTTCACCACCAGCATCATTCCCCAGCCCAGCACGGCCAGATGGAACAGCACCCAGAGCGGCTTGATCACTGCGGCCTGTTCCGTCATCCACGCAAAACTTTGCACTGCCGTCGCTGCCGCCGCGCCCGCACTTGAATAGCCGACAAGCCGCCCGGCCTGAAAGACCAGCGGTGAATGCGCCTGCTGCTGCGGGCCCAGGCGCCGCAGGCCGCCACAGGCAGCGCCGCACATCACGGCGCAATGCGGCCCGCCGGCAATTCCCATCAGCAAGGCCGTGGTGGCGAGGGCGTAAGACATAGGCTGCGCTGGATCAGATAATGCGCGAGAAACGGCTGCGGTTGAGGTCGGACTGCAGGTAGCGGTCAAACACCATGGCGACCGCGCGCAGCACGAACCGGCCTTCGGGCGTCACCTCGATGCCGGTGCTGGAAAGCAGCACCAGCCCGGCATCCTCCAATTCGCGCAGGCGCTCCAGTTCCGCCGCAAAGTAGGTCTTGAAATCCAGCATCCAGGCGAGCTCTATCGATTCGAACCACACCTGGCCCTGGCACATGATGGCCATGATCACCGCGCGGCGCGCCAGGTCGTCCCGGCTCAGCGCCAGGCCGCGCGTGACCGGGAAGCGCCCCTGGTCGAGCAGGTCGCAGTATTCCTCCAGGGTTTTGGCATTCTGGCTGTAGGTGGCGCCGACCGCGCCTATGGCCGATACGCCCAGGCCCACCAGGTCGCGGTCGGGCTGGGTGCTGTAACCCTGGAAGTTGCGGTGCAGCCGGCCCTCGCGGCTGGCCACGGCCAGCGCATCGTTCTCAAGCGCGAAGTGGTCCATGCCGATGTAGCGGTAACCCGCGCCCTGCAAACGCTGCATCGCTTCGGCCAGCATGGCGGCCTTGTCCTCGGCCGCAGGCAGCAGCGCAGTTGCGATGTGCCGCTGCGGCTTGAAACGCTCCGGCAAATGGGCATAGGCATACAGGGCAATTCGGTCCGGCCTGAGTTCCTCGATCTGGCGTATGGTGCGTGCGAAAGACGTCTGTGTCTGCCGCGGCAGGCCGTAGATCAGGTCCACATTGATGGATTCAAACCCGAGCGCACGCGCCTGCGCGACCAGCGCGAACACCTGCTGGGCGGGCTGGACGCGGTGTACGGCTTTTTGCACATCGGGGTCAAAATCCTGCACACCGAAGCTCAGGCGGTTAAAGCCCAGGGCGGCCAACGCGGCCAGGCGCGTGTTGTCCACCGTACGCGGATCCACCTCGATGGCCATTTCCGCGCCGGCCACGATGTCGAAGTGGCGTCTGAGCATGTCCATGAGCTGTGCGAGTTCCGCGTCTGACAAAAAAGTCGGCGTGCCTCCACCCAGGTGCAGCTGGCTGACGGGCTGCCCCTGCCCCAGGCGCGCCGTGTACAGGGCCACTTCGCGCTCAAGATAGCCCAGGTAGGCGGTGGCGCGGCTGTGCTGCTTGGTAATGATCTTGTTGCAGGCGCAGTAGTAGCACAACGATTCGCAAAACGGGATGTGCACATACAGCGACAACGGCGCCGCCGATGTCTCGGCCCGCGCGCGCCTGTCGTCCAGCGCGCGGCCGTGATCGACGGCGGTAAAGGCCTCGACAAAACGGTCCGCCGTGGGAAAGGAGGTATAGCGCGGACCGGAGATGTCGAAGCGCTTGAGGGCCTGGGGTAATACAGCGGGCATGGCGTGGTTGAGAGAGTGAGGCCTCCACTGTGCCGCCCTGCCGCCCTGGCTGCGTTGATGTGGATCAACGCAGCGCAAGTTGCGGCCGGCAGCGCGGTTTGCCCTGTCCTTGACCTGCGTCAAATCCCCGCGAAGGCCGCGCCGTAAGCTGGCGGCTTCCTCATTGCCCCGGGTCGGCGGCCCCGGCTGCCAACCCTTCATCTCATGTCCCTGTCACAAGCAATCCAGGCAAATCAAGCCACCGCCCTCCCGCACCGAAAAGTCCTGCGCTCCTGGCTTCTTCCCATCTCGACCAAAAACACCGGCCTCGCATTGACGCTGGCCCTGACGGACTTTGCCCTGTTCGCCGCATGCATGGCCGGGGCGGTGCTCGCGAGCCACCCTGCCATCCAGGTGCTCATGGCCCTGCTGGCCGGGTTCATGATCGCCAGGCTGTTCATCCTCGGCCACGATGCATGCCACCAGAGCTTCACCCCGCATCGCAAACTCAACCGCTGGCTGGGCCGCCTGCTTTTTCTGCCGTCGCTCACACCCTACAGCCTGTGGGATGTCGGGCACAACATCGTGCACCACGGCTACACCAACCTCAGCGGCTTTGATTTCGTCTGGCAGCCCGCGACCCTTGAGGCCTATGAAAGCATGCCCGTCTGGAAACAATGGCTGGAGTGCGCCTACCGCAGCGGCTGGGCGCCATGGCTCTACTACCTCGTGGAAATCTGGTGGAAGCGGCTTTACTTCCCGTCCAAAGCCGTGATGCCTACGCGGCGCGGCATTTTTGTTGCGGACAGCTTGCTGGTCACTGCCGCTGCCGCAGCCTGGATCGCAGGCCTTGTGATCGCGGCAGGGTCTACCGGCCAGTCGGTGCTCTGGCTTTTGGCCGTCGGTTTTTTCCTGCCGCTGCTGGTGTGGAACGGCCTGATAGGCTTTGTGGTCTACGTGCACCACACGCACACCCAGATCGCCTGGTACGACAACAAAAAAAGCTGGTCGGACGCCAACCCCTTTGTCTCCACCACTGTGCACCTGACCTTCAACTCGTTTTTTGGCGCGGCGCTTCACCACATCATGGAACACACCGCCCACCACGTCGACATGGGCGTGCCGCTGTACCGCCTGAAGCAGGCCCAGGCCGTCCTGGAGGCCAGGCTGCCCGGGCACATCGTCGTACAGCCTTTTTCCTGGCACTGGTACTTCGACACGGCGCGCCGCTGCAAGCTTTACGACTTCGAGCGGCGGCAATGGACGGATTTTTCCGGCCGCCCAACCTCGCAAGGGATGGCCGAACCCGTTTAAGCCGTAAACAGGTTGTCAGTGAACGCGCGTGTCGAAGACGTGTTTGAGGGCCGCGTGGTCAAGGATGCGGATGTGGCGCTTGTCGACTTCAAGGATGCCCTGCTGCAGGAAGGCGGAAAAGGTGCGGCTCACGGTCTCCAGCTTCATGCCCAGGTAGCTGCCGATTTCGGCACGCGACATGCGCAGATGAAACTCGCTGGCCGAGTAGCCGCGCAACTTGAGCCGCTGTGACAGGTTGAGCAGGAAGGCGGCCAGCCGCTCTTCGGCGTTCATGCTGCCCAGCAGCATCATCAGGCTGTGCTCCTTGACGATTTCCCGGCTCATCAGCCGGCTGACGGCCTGCTGCATGTCGGCACTGGTCGCAGCCAGGCCGCTGATCTGGTCGTAGGGAATGGTGCAGACTTCAGTGTCTTCGAGTGCAGTGGAGTTGCTGGCATACGCGCCGTTGGCGATACCGTCCAGGCCCATCAGCTCACCAGCCATCTGGAAGCCGCTGACCTGCTCACGGCCGTCTGCCAGCGTGAGGCTGGATTTGAAGGTGCCAATGCGCACCGCGTAAATGTTGCGGAAAGCCTGGCCCTCATGGTAGAGCGTCTGCCCCGCCTTGACCTTGGTCCGGCTGAAGTGGAGATCGTCCAACCCATCCACATCGGCGGGCTTCATGCCGCAAGGCAGGCAGAGGTCGCGCAGGTTGCAGTTCGAGCAGTGAGTCTTCAGCGGCAGGATGGCGGCGGAAGAAATGCCGCCGACGGATGAAGTGCCGCTGGTGGATGAACAGGCTACGGGCATGATGACTCCTTGGATTGGGAGGAAGAAACGGATTGATCCACACGCCGCGGCTGCGCAAGCATTGCCACGGTGTCCCCGAGTTGGTAAAACTCGGCGTGTTTATCGAGAAAGCAGGCAGCACCCGCAGCCAGGTAGCGCGCACGGTAGGCGGCCTCGGCATGGTTGCTGAGGATGATGAAAGGAATGTCTTGCGTGGCTTTGAGGACGGACTGCAGCACCTGCATGCCCGTGCCCTTCTCGAATTGCACGTCAAGCACCACCACATCGGGCTGCGTCGCCAGGATGCCCGAGACCGCAGACTCCGGCGTATCGGCCTGGCCCGCGACCACCACGCCCCGGGCGGTAAGCATTTCGGCAACGCTGCGGCGGCTCAGCGCGGAGTCGTCGGCCAGAAAGACCCGGGTGGGTGAAGCGGTGTGTTGCATGCCCTTACTGTCGCGCAGGCGGCGCGGCAGGGACATCGTCTTTTGCTGAAAAGCCGGCTCGGATAAGGCTGGTTCGCCGGCACCGGCGCTCCGATCCAGACTCGGAAATTTCCGAGCCTATACCGACCAGCGCGCCCGCTTAATGCGCCATCAACACGGGTAGCGTCATGCTTTTAAGCACGGTCCGGGATGCGCCGCCCAATACCCATTCATAGGCGCGGGCGCGGCCATAGCAGCCCATCACCAGCAAGTCCGCCTGCAGATCGAATGCGCGCGACAGCAGCAGGTCGCCCAGGTTCCCGGGTTCCGCGCCTTCCACATTTTCCCGGTGCCAGCTGGCCTGGACACCGTGGGCCTTCAGGTAAGAGACGATATTCGGACCTGCGCCCGTAGCCGCCCCGGCATCAACGCCCCAGCTCAGGATATGCACCGAGTTTGCGTTGCGCAGGATGGGCAGGGCCGCGGTCACCGCGCGTGCGGCTCCGCGGGTGGGCTTCCAGGCGATCACCACATTGCCCGGCAAACCCGGCTTTGCCGACGTGTAGGGCAGCACCAGTGCCGGCCGGCCGCTCAGGGCAATCACAGCCTCCGGAAAATCCGCCGGCATCAGCGTGGACCACCCCTCGCCCGGGCCGTGCTGGCCCAGCACCAGCAGGTCGGCATAGAGCGCCTGTCCGGCAAAGGCCGATAGCAGCGGAAATTCATGAACTTCAGCCCAGGCGGCCGGCAACCCCGCGGGCCTGAGCTGCTCGAACACCGAACGCGCCCGCGCCAGTTCGGTGTCCTGCACGTTCTCCCGCCTCACGGCCAGGCCGGGGCCCATGCCGGAGGCGACGGGAAGCGCCTCCGAGGCCGAAGGCGAGGCATACAGTGCCGTGATACCGGCATCGTACTGCGCGGCAAGCCGGCAGGAAAATTCAAGGCGTTGCGCGAATTGCGGCGAGGCGTCGGCGTGGACCAGCAGTTGTTTGAGTTCATTGCTCATGGAACACCTCCAGTGCAAAGTTTGGATACCCTGACTGTAGGGAGATGCGCCCGCGGCTGTGTTGACCCTCGTCAACACAAGGCGCCTTCCGCGACGGCCCCCGTTTAGACCGTGAACAGGTTCTTAGGGGTCCAGCGGCTCGGTCAGTCCGTGCTTGAGCGCATAGCGGATCAGCTCGCTCTGGTTTTGCAAGCCCATTTTCTGCATGAGGTTGGTCTTGTGGGTGCTGACAGTCTTGACCGACAGGTTCAGCCTCGTCCCGATGTCCGTCAGGGAAATGCCGGCCACCAGCAATTGCAGCACTTCAAACTCACGATTGGAAAGGCTTTCGTGCGGAACCGCCTGGCTGCCGGGCATCGCGCCCAGCGCGAGTTGCTCGGCCACTTCGGCGCTGATGAAGGCGCCGCCTGAAGCCACCTTGCGTATGGCCTGCTCCAGCTGGTCCGGTGCGCTCTCTTTGGTCAGGTAGCCGCTGGCGCCGTTCTTGATGGCGCGCACGGCGTACTGCAGCTCCTGGTGCATGCTCAGGACCAGGATGCGCAGCTGCGGCTTTTCGCCGCGAATCAGCTTGATGAGTTCCATCCCGCTGCGCCCCGGCATGGAGAGGTCCAGCACCAGCACGTCGAAGGCCAGCTCGCGCACGCGCTGCATGACTTCCGTCCCGTTGCCGGCCTCGCCGGCGACCTCCATGTCCTCGATGGAGGACACGATGCGCTTGAGCCCCTCCCGCACGATGGAATGGTCGTCGGCAATCACAATCCTGATCACGTGATGTCTCCTGTTTCGGGCACCGGGATGCTGACCCGTATGCGGGTTCCCTGGCCAGGCGCGGTGTCTATGTCCACCGTCCCCTGCAGCAGGCGGGCCCGTTCGCGCAGGCCCATCAGACCCAGCGAGCCGGGCTTGCGCGGGGCGTCCGGCACGAACCCGGCACCGTCATCGCTCACTTCGAGGATCACGGCCGCGTCAGTCCTCGCTATGCGTACATCGACTTGCGACGCACTCGCGTGCTTGGCCACATTCACGAGCGACTCCTGCACGATGCGAAACACCGCCGTGGCATACGGTTCGGCCAGCTCAACCTCCTCGTCCTGCGACAGCTTGCACGCCACGCCGTGACGCTGGGTGAAATTATGGGTAAGCCACTGAATGGCCGGCACCAGGCCCAGGTCGTCCAGCAGCAGCGGCCGCAAATCCGACGCGATGCGGCGCGTGGCGGCCACCGTGGTGTCCAGCAAGCCGAGCATGTCGTCGAGCTTGGCCCGCACGGCACCCGTGTCCGGGGGCAAGGCTTCCCGGATCCAGGTGGCGTCCATCTTGATCGCCGTCAGCGACTGCGCGAGTTCGTCATGCAACTCGCGCGCGATCCGTGTTTTTTCGCTTTCCCGGATGGCGTGGGCCGCCGAGGCGAAGGCGCTCAGTTCCTCGCCGGCGCGCACGCGCTCGGTCACGTCGCGCAGAATCACTGTGTAAAGCTTGCCATGCGCGGTATCGAGCTGCGAGATGGAAGCTTCCAGCGGGAACTCCTCGCCGCTGGATCTTCGTCCGTACAGCACCGTGCCGTCCCCCATACGCCTGGAGGTCGTGCCGGTCTGACCGAAACGCCTGACCTGCTCGCCGTGCGCCCCCTGGTGCCGCTGTGGAATCAAACGCGTGAGCGGCTGACCCAGCATCTCGCGCGTGGGCCAGCCGAATATCTTCTCGGCCGCCTTGTTGTACAAAAGCACGTTCTGCTTGCTGTCCACGGTGATGATGGCGTCCATGGCCGAATCCAGCAGGCCGGCCAGCCTCGCGTCCGCGCCCTCCAGCGCTTGCTTGCCGATGCGGTCTCGCGCCGCGTCACGCCCGGCCAGCAGCCAGGCGATGCCGCAAGTTGCGGCGGCCAGCGCCGTAACCAGCGGCAGGCCCGGCAGCGACTGCGGGCTGGATGCCAGATGGACGGCGGCCAGAAGCGTCAGGGTTGCCATCACGGCCAGCGCGATGGCCATGGAACGCCGGCGCTTGGGCACCGCGTCACCGACATGGGGAAACAGGGACATGGGGCAGCTTCGGGAGTGGAACCCGATCTTACCGCCCGGCCCTTTCTGCGGAAGCCGGCGCAGGCCCCATCAGCAGCACCGTCAAGGCGCTGGACGCCGCACAGGCAAGCCAGAATACAAAAAAGGCGGCGGTCTGCAGCGCCAGCCGGGACAGCCCCGCGGGTTGCCCGTAACGCAGCATTTCCTCAGGGTCGAACAATCCGAAGAGCAGCAGTTCCAGCAGGCAGGCCGACAGAAAAGCCGGCCAGGCGATGCCCAGTATCTTGTTGGCTGAAATCATGGAGTCTCCTCTTTGCGTTGCAGGCGATCAGGGACGGGGTGTTTTGTCGGGTGTGGCCGCGTGATTGCGCCCCTCCAGGGCAGGCGCCAGCGCCCTGGGTTGATGCAGCGCATTGGTCCGCGAGGCTCGCGCCGGCTCCTGTCCGCCTATCACGGCATCCGGGTACTTGACGGCCAGGAAGGCTGTCACCACGCCTGCCACGACCACGGCGGCGGGCCCTGAAATCACCAGCCAGACATGACCGTGCTTCCACCATGGAGTGGCTTGGGTGGGAATGGTAGTCATGAGGGGCCTTTCATCGCGATTCATCGCGGAACAAGGAACACGGATTTTTCTTCGACGTGGGCACGCCCGCTTTCATCGCCGACACGGAACACGATGGCGTGCGAGCCGGCCTGCGTCGAGCCGTAGGGAATTTGCAGCCGCACTGCGACCCAGCGGGATTCGGTGGGGCCCACGCTGACTTCGGCCTCAGAGGCGACCGTCAGACCCTCCAGTCCGGCGGCCGCAATCGTGTAGCGTTGCGGCTGCTCGGTGGCGTTCATGATCTGCAGCCGGTAAACATTTTCCAGCCGCCCGCCCGCCACGATGCGCGAAAGCGCGGCGCGGTCCCGCACGACGTCGACCTTCAACGGCATGCGCGCCACCAGGCTCCAGAGGAGTGTCAGGCACAGCACGCCGAGCAGCGCCGTATAGACCAGCACGCGCGGGCGCAGCACCTGCCGCAGCATGCGTGAAGCACCCCATTTTCCGGCGAGCGCGTTCTGGGTGGTGAAGCGGATCAGACCCCGCGCATAACCCATTTTGTCCATCACACCATCACACACATCCACGCATGCCGCGCAGCCTATGCACTCATACTGCAGGCCCTCGCGAATGTCTATGCCCGTCGGGCAAACCTGCACGCACAGAGTGCAATCGACGCATGCGCCCAGGGACAATGCCGAGGCGTCGGCGTGGCGCGACCTGGCGCCGCGCGGTTCACCCCGCGCCGGGTCGTAACTCACGATCAGCGTGTCCTTGTCGAACATCGCGCTCTGGAAGCGCGCATAGGGGCACATGTATTTGCACACCTGCTCGCGCAGGAAGCCGGCATTGCCGTAAGTGGCGAAACCGTAAAACAAGACCCAGAAGATTTCCCAGCCACCCATTTTGGTCTGCAGGAACTGCAGGATCAGCTCGCGGGCCGGCACGAAATAAGCGACAAATGTAAAGCCGGTCCACATCGCCACACCTATCCAGAGGATGTGCTTGAACCACTTCTTGACCAGCTTTTCCAGCGAGAACGGCGCACCGTCCAGCCGCTGCCTGGCGGTGCGGTCACCTTCCACCTTCCGCTCTATCCAGAGGAAGATTTCGGTATATACCGTCTGCGGGCAGGCAAAGCCGCACCACAGGCGGCCCGCCACCGCCGTGAACAGGAACAGCGACAAAGCGCTGGCGACCAGCAGGCCGGTCAGGTAGATGAAGTCCTGCGGGTAGAGCACGTAACCGAACAGGTAAAAGCGCCGCGCCTCCAGGTCGAACAGCACCGCCTGGCGCTGCCCCCACTGTAGCCACGGCAAGCCGTAGAAAAACAGCTGCGTCAAGATGACGAATGCCCAGCGCCAGCGCGCAAACAGCCCGCTCACGGAACGCGGGTAGATTTTCTTTTGCGCCTCGTACAGCGACTCCCCTGCCGGCTCTGCCGCCGGCACGATGGGAATGATTTTTCGCAAAGGCAGCTGGGTCACTGTCGCCTCAAAGTTTTGCCGCAGCGGCTTTGTTGGAGAGCCCCCAGATGTAAGCTGTCAACACATGGATCTGCGCTTCCGTGAGCTTGCCGGCCTGCGCAGGCATTTCGTTGGTTTTGCCTTTGTTCACAATGTCGACGATGGCCTGCTCTCCCCAGCCGTGCAGCCAGATGTCGTCGGCCAGGTTGGGCGCGCCTATCGCGGTATTGCCCTTGCCGTCCATGCCGTGGCAGGCCGCGCAGGCGGTGAATTTGGACCTTCCGAGTTGTGCGCGCAGTGAATCGTGTGGGCCGCCTGACAGGCTCAGCACGTAGTTCGCCACATTCTTGACATCGTCAGGCGTTCCTACAGCGGCTGCCATGGGCGGCATCTGTCCCTTGCGGCCCAAGGTCAGGGTCTCCCTGATTTTCTCGGTTGAGCCGCCGTGCAGCCAGTCGTTGTCGGCGAGGTTGGGAAAGCCCTTGCTGCCGCGCGCGTCCGAGCCGTGGCATTGGGCGCAGTTGTTCATGAAGAGGCGCTCGCCCACCGCCATGGCATCGGCATCGCCGGCGAGCTCGTCCGCGCTTTTGGCGGTGAAGCCAGCGTACAGCGGCGCAAGTTCCTTGTCTGCGTTGTCCATCGCGGTGTTGTATTCGCCGCGCGTGCTCCAGCCCATTTCACCCGGATAGGCACCCAGACCCGGATAGGCGACCAAGTAAAGCAGGGAATAGATCACGCTGATCACGAACAGCCACATCCACCAGCGCGGCATCGGGTTGTTGGACTCGCGCAGGTCTTCATCCCAGACGTGACCCGTCGTGTTGTCGCTGCTCTGGGGTATTTTTTTGCGGGCCGTCGCCCACAGCAAGACCAGGGAGCCGACGATGCCGATCAAGGTCAGCGCGGCCACATACCAGGACCAGAAGTTGTCTGTGAAATCGCTCATGGCTCACACCCGATGTGTTGTGCGGTGAATAAAAAACCGGTGAAGAGGTCTTGCATGGCGTTACCCCCTAGTCCTGCAGGAAGGGGATCTTTGCGTCCTCTTCAAACCGCGTGCGGTTGCGCGTGGAGTAGGCCCACATCAGCAGGCCGATGAAGGTGGCAAAACACAGCAGGGTTGCGATGATGCGCAGCGTGTTGACGTCCATGGCTCTCTCCTTTACTTCAGGGCCTTGCCCATAACTTGCAGATAGGCCACCAGGGCATCCATTTCCGTCTTGCCCTTCACCACACCAGCGGCCTCGGCGATTTCGGCGTCGGTGTAAGGCACGCCCACCCTGCGCAGTGCTGTCATGCGGGGTGCCATGTCGGCGGGGTCGACGGGCTTCTTCTCCAGCCAGCTATAGGCCGGCATATTGGACTCAGGGACCAGGTCTCGCGGGTTGTTCAGGTGGATGCGGTGCCATTCGTCGGTGTATTTGCCGCCTACGCGGTGCAGGTCGGGACCCGTGCGCTTGCTGCCCCACTGGAAGGGATGGTCATAAACAAATTCGCCGGCCACCGAATAGTGGCCGTAGCGCAGCGTCTCCGCGCGAAACGGGCGGATCATCTGCGAGTGGCAGTTGTAGCAACCCTCGCGCAGGTAGATGTCGCGGCCGGCCAGCTGCAACGCGCCATAAGGCTTCACGCCCTCCAGCGGCGCGGTGGTCGACTTCTGGAAGAACAGCGGCACGATTTCCACCAGGCCGCCCACGGCGATCACCAGCAGGATCAGGATGATCATCAGGAAGTTGTTGGTTTCGATCTTCTCGTGCGAGAAGCCGGCCGCAGAGGGGGTTTCGTCTTTCATGGGATGTGCTTTCTTCTCTTGTTATGCGTGAGCCAGCGCCGGCACCGGCACCCGGACAGGGCGGCCCTTGGCCACCGTCATGCAGACGTTCCAGGCCATCAGCACCATGCCGCCCAGGTACAAAAGCCCGCCAAAGAAGCGCACCACGTAGAAGGGATAGGTGGCCTTCACCGACTCGACGAAGGTGTAGGTCAGGGTTCCGTCGGCGTTGATGGCGCGCCACATCAGGCCCTGCATCACGCCGGCGATCCACATGGCGGCGATGTAAAGCACGATGCCCACGGTGGCCGTCCAGAAATGCACCTCGATGGCGCGCACCGAATACATCTGCTTTTGCCCGAACAGGCGGGGAATCATGTAATACAGCGTGCCCATGGAGATCAACCCCACCCAGCCCAGGGCACCCGAATGCACGTGGCCAACCGTCCAGTCCGTGTAGTGCGACAGCGCATTGACGGTCTTGATGGACATCAGCGGGCCCTCGAAGGTGCTCATGCCATAGAAGGACAGCGACACGATCAAAAAGCGCAGGATGGGGTCTTCGCGCAGCTTGTGCCAGGCGCCCGACAGGGTCATCACGCCGTTGATCATCCCGCCCCAGCTGGGCGCCAGCAGGATCAGCGAGAACACCATTCCCACCGATTGCGTCCAGTCAGGCAAGGCCGTGTAGTGCAGGTGATGCGGGCCCGCCCACATATAGGTGAAGATCAGCGCCCAGAAGTGGACGATGGACAGGCGGTAGCTGTAGACCGGCCGCTCCGCCTGCTTGGGGATGAAGTAATACATCATGCCCAGGAAGCCGGCGGTGAGGAAGAAACCCACGGCGTTGTGGCCGTACCACCACTGCACCATCGCGTCCTGCACGCCCGCATAAGCGGAATAGGATTTCATCCAGCCGGCCGGAATCTCCGCGCTGTTGACCACGTGCAGTACCGCCACCGCAAGAATGAAGGCGCCGTAAAACCAGTTGGCCACGTAGATGTGCCGAACCTTGCGGATTCCCAGCGTGCCGAAAAAGACGATGGCATAGGACACCCAGACCAGGGTGATCAGGATGTCGATGGGCCATTCGAGTTCGGCGTATTCCTTGCCGGTGGTGTAGCCCAGCGGCAGGCTGATCGCGGCGCCCAGGATGACCAGCTGCCAGCCCCAGAAGGTAAAGGCTGCCAGCCGCGGTGCAAACAGCGGCACGCTGCTGGTACGCTGGACCACGTAGTAGCTGCTGCCGATCAATGCGCAGCCGCCGAAGGCGAAGATGACGGCATTGGTGTGCAGCGGCCTGAGCCGGCCGTAACTGAGCCAGGGAATGCCGAAATTGAGTTCAGGCCATGCCAGCTGCGCGGCGATGAAAAGGCCCACTGCCATGCCGACCACACCCCAGAGCACAGCTGCCAGTGAAAACTGGCGAACCACCTTGTCGTGATAGGCGATCCCTCGTGTCGTTTCTTCGTTCATGAAGCACCTTTTGTCTTGATGCTTCAAAGTGTCGATGCGGCGTGGGTCGCGCCATTTGATGCAAGTCAATCAGTGTGAAGAATGCGCTCGGCTTCCTGCTCAAGCGCCTCGAACTGACCTCGCCATACCGCCCAGCCCAGCGCTCCGATGATCAGCAAGGCCAGCACGACTGAGAGTGGAATCAACAGGAACAGGATATCCATCTAGTTCTCCGGCGGGGTGCGCGCCAGCCTGGCCGAGTTGGCCACCACCAGCAGCGAGCTGGCCGCCATACCGAAGCCGGCCAACCATGTGGGCATATAGCCAAAAACCGCCAGCGGTACGCAGGTCGCGTTGTAAACCGCTGCCCACAACAGGTTCTGGCGCACGACCGCCCGGGTGCGCCGCGCCTGCGCGACAAGGGCTGGCACCGTGAGCAGCCGGTTGCCGGTCATGATGAAATCCGCCCTGGCCTGAGCCACCGGCACGGCCTGGCCCATGGCCAGGGACACATCAGCCACGGCCAGCACCGGCCCGTCGTTCATGCCGTCACCCACCATCATGACGCGATGGCCCTCGCGCCGAAGGCGGCGCACATGTTCCAGTTTGACCTCCGGCGTGCATTCGCCAAAGCACCATTCGATGCCGGCCCGGCGCGCAAGGTGGGCAACCGCCTGGCCCGTATCGCCCGAAAGCAGCTGGACGCGGACACCGAGTTTGAGCAAGTCGTCCACGGCCCGGGCCGCGTCGGGCCGCATCGCTTCGTCAAGCTCGAACCCTGCGAGGTAGTGCTCGCCATCGGACAGATGGGCCTGCAACACCGGCACATCCCGGCCCGGCACAGGCACGCTGCAAAAAAAAGCCGACCCCAGGCAGAGGTAACGCGGCTCACTGCCGTCCAGCCGGGCGACCTTGCCGCGCAGACCCCGTCCGGTAACCTCCTCCACTTCGCTGGCCACCCAGTCCGCCGCGGGAAAGCGGGCGGCGATGGCGCGTGAGACCGGATGCAGCGAGTGCTTGGCCAGCGCACCCGCCCAGCCACACGCCTCGTCGCGGTTCACACCGGCAGGCACATGGGCCATCACGATTTGCATGCGGTCTTCCGTCAGCGTGCCGGTCTTGTCGAAGATCACGGTGTCGATGCTGGCGCAGCTTTCCAGCGCCTGCAGTTTGCGCACCAGCACGCCGCGCCGGGCCAGTGCGCCCGCGCTGGCCAGCATGGCCGCCGGGGTCGCCAGCGACAGGGCGCAAGGGCAGGTCACGATGAGCACCGCGACCGCGACCGCCATCGCATGAGCCTGGCCAAAAGGCCACCACCACACGGCTGCGGCGGCGCTCGCCAGCAGCACGGCCACCAGGAAAGGACTGGCGATGCGGTCCACCAGTTGCACCAGGCCGGGCTTTTCGACCGAGGCCTGTTCCATCAGGGCTACGATTTCGGCGTACCGGGTTTCCGGCCCAACGCGCAGCAGGCGCACCTGCAGCACACCCGTGAGGTTGTGGCTGCCGGCAATGACACCGTCGCCCACCCGCCGCAGCAGGGGTTTGGATTCGCCGGTGAGCAGCGACTGGTCGACCCGGCTCTCACCGCCCTCAACGGCCCCATCAGCGGGGAAAGCCTGACCAGGCAGCACCCGAATCAAGTCGCCGGCGACAAGGCGACGCACGGCCACCGCACGGAAACTGCCGTCAGCTTCCCGCCGTTCCACGCTGTCCGGAAGGCGGCGCATCAGCGCATCCAGCGCCCCGGCGGTGCGGTCGCGCAGGCGCTGCTCCAGCAGTCGGCCCGACAGCAGAAAAAAAACGAACATGGGCACCGAGTCGTACGAGGCATGGTCACCCCAGGGGCCCGCCGGGTCAAAGGTCGCGGCCGTGCTGGCCCCAAAGGCGATCAGCACGCCCAGTGCCACTGGCACGTCCATGCCGATGCGCAAGCGGCGCAAGTCGCTCAGCGCCGCCGCGAAAAACGGCCAGCAGGAAAACAGCAGCACCGGCAGGGTCAGCACCCAGGATGCCCAGCCCAACAGCGCCTGGATGTCGGGCGTGATCTCGCCCACCGGCGCCAGATAGGCCGGCGCCGCATACATCATGACCTGCATCATGCAAAAACCCGCCACCAGCCATCGCCACAACATCACGCGCTGGGCCTGCACCCTGCGGCCGGCCAGCAACAGATCGCCTGCCGGCAAGGCGCCGTAGCCGGCCTGGCGCAATGCTGCAATCCAGAGAGAAGGCTGCGTGGTCTGCGGATGCCACTGAAGCCGCGCCGTGGCAGTCACGCCGTTGACCTGGACCGTATCCACGCCGGGCAGCTTGCGCAAAACCTCCTCGACCGTGAGCGCACAGGCCGCGCAGTGCATGCCCTCCAGCGCCAGGTACGACTCCCACCAGCCCTCGCGCCCCGCGACCGGCCGGCTAAAGCCCTCCCATTCGGCCGACTCGTCGAGCACTGCCCACTCCGTCGCAGTGCCGGCGACGGGCTGCACGGAGCCAGAGGGAAACATTGGCAGTGAAGGGACGGCTTGCATGGCGAAAGCTTAGCCAGCACCGAGTGCCGGGCCCTTGACATGGATCAAGCCCGGCTTGGCACGGCGCGGCACGGTTGCAATCCAGGGCAAGGGCCATGGGCACTCCCGCGGGTGTCGGCTGGCTGTTTGGCACTGTGGCTTAAGTCTGCTGGCGAACAGACACCTCCCGATGCAGCGCGCACAGTCACTTATGGCATCGGACATCTTCCGGCCAATGCAGTTCTGCAGGCATCGAAAGATCTCATCAAAAAATGCCGGAACAGAGGATCGGAATCAGGTGCCGCGCCCTTGATATGGATCAAACCCGGGCCGCCGCGGCGCTCCTAGACTGCAAACGAATCAACACAGGAGAACCCACCATGTACAAGCGCATTCTTGTTGCCACCGACGGTTCGACGCTTTCCAGAAAAGCGGTCAAGGACGCCATCGCCCTTGCCGTGTCTTTGGATGCCGGACTCGTGGCGCTCAACGTCGTGCCGCGCTATCCCATGAGCTACTTTGAGGGCGGCGCCACAATTTCGCCGCAGGAAGTCGGGCGCATTGAAAAGGAATGGACCGGCAAGGGTCAGGCCATTGCCGACGCGGCGCAAAAGGCCGCCGAGGCTGCGGGCGTCCAGGCCAAATCCGTGATCGCCAAGTCCGACCTCGTAGCCACCGCCATCCTGGCCGCAGCCAAAAAGAACAAGTGCGACCTCATCGTCATGGCCTCGCACGGCCGCAAGGGCCTCTCTCGCATCCTGCTCGGAAGCGAGACCCAGCAGGTGCTCACGCACAGCAGCATCCCCGTCCTTGTCCTGCGCTGAGCGCGCGCCGTCTCATTTTTTTCCATTTTCCGGAGACAACCATGAAAGTCCTTCTGGCCGTTGACGGCAGCAAGTTCACAAAAAAAGCCCTCGCCTTTCTGGTCACGCACGAAACCCTGATGGGGCCCGACGCGGAGTTGATCGTGCTCAATGTACAGATCGCTGTTCCTCCACGCGTCAAGTCCATGGTGGGCGCCGCCACGGTACATGCCTACCACCGCGACGAAGCCCAGAAAGTGCTGGAGCCTATAGAACTCTTTCTCAAACGCCATGACATCACTTTCCGGGCCTCCTGGGTCGCCGGCACACCGGCCACACAAATCGCGCAGGCGGTGAAGCGTGAAAAGGTACACATGCTGGTCATGGGCACCCATGGCCATGGTTTGCTGGGCCGCGCCCTGCTCGGCAGCGTTGCCCAGCGGGTAGTGGCGGACGTTGACGTGCCGGTGCTGCTGGTCAAGTAGCCGATCATCTTTTACGGAAGGCCTGCCATGAACACACTGTCAAATACCCGCTCCCCCGTGTCGCCGCCGCGGGCTATTCCCACCACACGCCAGGCGCAGGGCGGTTTGGGCCTGGGGCTGCTGGTCGCGCTGGTGACGGGCTCCATCATCGGCAGCGGCATTTTCGGCCTGCCGCAAAACATGGCGGCGGGCGCCGGCGCGGGTGCCATCCTGATCGGCTGGCTGGTCACGGGCGTGGGCATGCTGGTGCTGGCGCGCGTCTACCAGATGCTGGCCCTGCGCAAGCCCGAACTGGACAACGGCGTCTATGCCTATGCCCGCGCGCTGTCAGGCGAGTACATCGGCTTTAACTCCGCCTGGGGGTACTGGATCAGCGCCTGGATCGGCAACGTCGGCTACCTGGTGGTCGCCTTCGGTGCGCTCGGTTATTTCTTTCCAGCTTTCGGCGAAGGCAACACGCCCGCGGCCGTGGCCGGAGCGTCGATAGTCCTCTGGATCGTGCACGCGCTGGTGCTGCGCGGCATCAATACTGCCGCCTGGGTCAATGCGATTGTCACAGTCGCCAAAGTCATTCCGTTGCTGCTGTTCATTGTGCTGGCCGCCGCCGCTTTCCAGGCGCCCACCTTCAGCCTGGACTTCTGGGGCAGCGCCAAACTCGGCTCCGTACTTGACCAGGTCAAGAGCACCATGCTGGTGACGGTGTGGGTGTTCATCGGCATCGAAGGCGCCAGTGTCTATTCGGCGCGCGCGCGGCAGCGCAAGGACGTCGGCAAGGCCACGGTGATTGGTTTTCTGATCTGCCTGGCACTGTTGATGGCCGTCTCGTTGCTGTCCCTGGGCATCTTCACGCAGCCCGAACTTGCCGGATTGAAGAATCCCTCCATGGCCAGCGTGCTTGAGAAAGCCGTGGGCACCTGGGGCGCTGTGCTGATTTATGTCGGCCTCATCGTTTCCGTCGGCGGTGGCTTCCTGGCCTGGACATTGCTCGCTGCGGAGTCGCTTTTCACACCGGCCAACAGCGGCGTGATGCCCGAATGGCTGGGCCGCCAAAGCAGCAAGGGCGTGCCGGCCAATGCCCTGTGGCTGAGCAGCGCCATGGTTCAGATCTTCCTCATCGTCACGCTGGTTTCCAAGGCTTCCTACCTGGCCCTGATCTCGCTGTCGACCGCGATGATTTTGCTGCCCTACCTGTTCAGCGCGCTTTACGGCCTGAAGGTGCTGCTGCGCGGTGAGGGCCCAACGAGGGAAGCCACCGCCGGCGGGTCACTGGACCTGCCGGTGGCCGCGCTCGCGTCGGTGTACTGCCTGTGGCTCCTGTATGCCGCCGGCGCCAAATACCTGTTGCTGAGCGCTCTGCTCTACGCCCCCGGCGCGGCCCTGTATTTCATCGCCAAACGGCAGGGCAACAAACAGCCCTTTACCGCTGGCGAGAAAGCCATGCTCGCAGCCGTGCTCGCGCTCGCAGCGGTGGCCGGCTGGATGCTCGCCACCGGTCAGTTGAGCCTGTGATGGCCGGCGTTCATTCAGAGACAGGTCGGCTGCGCAAGGTACTGGTCTGCAGGCCGGGCCTGGCGCACATGCGCCTGACGCCCGCGAACTGCCAGGACATGCTGTTCGACGATGTGATGTGGGTCGCGCAGGCCAAAAACGACCATTACGCGTTCACCAGCGCCATGACGGAGCAAGGCGTGGAAGTGCTGGAATTGCACGACCTTCTCGCAGTCACCGTCAGCGACCCAGCGGTGCGCGACTGGCTGCTGGACCGCAAGCTGACCGGCATCGACCTGGAAGCCGCCGCCGTGCTGCGACCCTGGCTGCAAGAACTGCCGCCGGCCCGCCTGGCCGAGTTCCTGATTGGCGGGCTGACGCCGGCGGACCTGCCCTTCAAGTTGCCGGGTCTTACGGCCGCGTGCGCGAGCGCCTCCGACCTGTTATTGCCCGCCCTTCCCAATACCCTCTTCACGCGCGACAGCAGTTGCTGGATAGGCGACGGTGTGGTGCTGGGCGCCATGTACTGGCCCGCACGCCGGCAGGAGACCCTGCTCATGGCGGCCGTCTACCGTTTTCACCCTGCGTTCGCCGGCAAGGTCGCCGAGTGGTGGGGTGATCCCGGCCAACCGCACGCGCAGGCCTCGCTCGAAGGCGGCGATGTCATGCCTCTGGGCCAGGGCCTGGTGCTAATCGGCATGGGCGAGCGCACCTCGCCGCAGGCCGTGAGCCAGCTGGCGCGCAGCCTGTTTGCCCGCGGCGCCGCGACCCGGGTGCTGGCCGCCCAGCTGCCCAAGTCGCGCGGGGCCATGCACCTGGACACGGTGCTGACTTTTTGCGACCGCGACCTGGTGACAGTGTTTCCCGAGATCGTGCAGGCCATACGCGTGTTCAGCCTCAGACCCGGCAACGAAGCCGGCGCACTGGATGTCAGGGCAGAAACCGGCCCCTTTCTTGACGTGCTCGCCCAGGCGCTGGGTATTGCAAAGCTGCGCGTTGTCGCCACCGGCGGCAATGCCTATGAAGCCGAGCGCGAACAGTGGGACGACGGCAACAACGTGCTGGCACTGTCGCCCGGCGTTGTCATGGCCTACAACCGCAACACCCATACCAACACCCTGTTGCGAAAGGCCGGTGTAGAGGTCATCACCATCCCCAGCGGAGAGCTGGGCCGCGGCCGCGGCGGCAGCCACTGCATGTCCTGCCCGATTGAGCGTGACGCCACCTGACCCGCCATTGAGGCATCCACGAAAGACGGCTACCCATGAGCTTCAACCTTCACAACCGCAGCCTTCTGGACCTCAAGGATTTTTCTCCACGCGACATCCGTTTCCTGCTGGACCTGGCTGCGGAGCTCAAGCGCTCAAAATACGCGGGCAATGAGCTCGCGCGCCTCAAGGGCAAAAACATCGCGCTGATTTTCGAGAAAGCCTCCACCCGCACGCGCTGCGCCTTCGAAGTCGCCGTGCACGACCAGGGTGGCCATGTGACCTACATCGACCCGGTCAGTTCGCAGCTGGGGCACAAGGAGTCTCTCAAGGACACGGCCCGGGTGTTGGGCCGGCTCTATGACGGCATCGAGTACCGCGGCTTTCACCAGACGGTGGTGGAAGAAATCGCGCGTTTCTCGCACGTCCCGGTCTGGAACGGGCTCACGGACGAGTCGCACCCGACCCAGGTACTGGCAGACCTGCTGACGATGCAGGAGTTCGGCGAAAAGCCGCTGCACGAACTGTCCTTTTGCTACCTGGGCGACGCCCGCTTCAACATGGGTTGCTCGCTGCTGGTGGGCGGCACGCAGATGGGCATGGACGTTCGTATCGCCGCACCCTCCGCGCTGATGCCACCGCCCGCGCTGGTGAGCGAAATGCGCGAACTGGCAAGGACAACAGGCGCGCGCATCACCCTCAGCAACGATCCGGCCGAAGCGGTCAAGGGCGCGGACTTTCTCTACACCGACGTCTGGGTGTCCATGGGTGAGCCCGACGACACGTGGAAACTCAGGATTGAGCAGTTGCTGCCCTTCCAGGTCAACAGCGCCTTGATGAAGGCCACCGGCAAGCCACGAACCCGCTTCATGCATTGCCTGCCGGCTTTCCACAACCTGGACACCGAGGTAGGGCGCCAGATCCACGAACGCTACGGCCTCAGCGAAATAGAGGTGACCGACGAGGTCTTCGAGTCCGACGCGTCCATCGTGTTCACGCAGGCGGAAAACCGCATGCACACCATCAAGGCCGTGCTCGTGGCCACGCTCGCATGAAGCTGGTCGTGGCACTGGGCGGCAATGCCTTGCTGCGCCGGGGCCAGTCGCTCAGCGCGCAGAACCTGCTGGAAAACATCCGGAGCGTGGCGGCCCAACTGGCCCGCGTCGCGCTTCGTCATGAGTTGGTGGTGACTCACGGCAACGGGCCCCAGATAGGCCTGCTGGCGCTGCAGAACTCGGCCTACGCGGCAGTGGCGCCCTATCCGCTTGACGTACTGGGTGCGCAAACCGAAGGCATGATCGGTTACCTGCTGGAGCAGGAACTTGCCAACCACCTTCCACCCGGCCGCCCCGTGGTCACCCTGCTTACGCGTGTGGAAGTCGACCCCGCCGATCCGGCTTTCGGGAAGCCCACCAAACCTATAGGACCTGTTTACACGAAGGAGGAAGCCGAACGGCTTGCGCAAGCCATGCACTGGCATGTCGCGCCGGACGGTGCAGGCTTCAGGCGCGTCGTGGCTTCGCCTCTCCCTACGCGTGTGCTGGGCATGGACCCGATCAGCTGGCTGCTGCAGCATGAGGCAGTGGTGATCGCCGCGGGGGGTGGCGGCATCCCGGTGGTGCACACCGCCGGCGGGCATTCTCTTCAAGGCATCGATGCCGTGATCGATAAGGACCTGACGGGCGCCCTGCTCGCGCGGGAACTGGGGGCCGACTGCCTGGTGATCGCCACCGACGTGGATGCCGTCTACCTGGGCTGGGGAACGCCCGCACAGCACGCCATCGGCAAGATCAGGCCACAGGAATTGCTGGGCCATAGCTTCCCCGCAGGCTCCATGGGCCCCAAGGTACAGGCTGCCACCGGCTTTGTGCTCAAGACCGGCAAGAAGGCTTTGATAGGCTCGCTGGCCCAGATTGAGGAAATGCTGGCGGGCCGTGCCGGTACAGAGGTGAGTCCCGACGGTGGCCTTGCGGGCTGAGAACAGGCTCTTGCAAATTCAGCCTTTCACTACCAGCACCGGAACCGGGCTGTGCCGCACGATCTGCTCGGCGTCACTGCCCATCAGGATGCGGTCCAGACCGCGGCGTCCATGCGAGCCCAGAACGATCATGTCGGCATGAACCTGCCTGGCCTGTTCGGCGACCGCATCGCAAAGACGGCCGGCACCCGATTCAAGCAGCACGCTGTCGCATGCCACGCCCTTATTGGCGGCCAGGCTGCGCATCTGCGCCAGCAGCCTTTCACCCTCGGTGTGCATGAACGGGAGCGTTTGCTCATAGTACGCTTTGGCCGTTTCGAAGCCGTTGACGTAATCCAGCTCATCGATCACGTAGAGCAGCCGCAGGCGCGCCCCGTTCAGGTGCGCCAGTTCAATCGCGGTCTCCAGCGCTTTGACGGAAGTCGGACTGCCGTCAACCGGAACAAGTAATTGCTGTAGTAAGGCCATGTGCTCAAACGGTCCCGAGTAACGAAATCGTTGGTCGCACCCGCCACTGGAATTTTCCAGACAGGAGATCGGCCACGCAGCGCGACGTTCCGGTGTTGGAATACGAAACAATGAGAGTTTTCTCGGACATGGTTCTGCTCTTCGGATGGTTGCGCGCAACAAAGCGGCGGTCGGCCGGGCGCTGCGCAGGCATCGGCCACCAGCAAAGGGTATGGCGGACAGCAAACTCACCCCTTGACGTAAATCAAGAGCGGCGCCTTGCGTGAAGCCCTTCCCTCCGGGTTACGTGCTGCGGCGCCGCTGAACGTAGCGCAATGCCATGAGCCACAGCGTCATGGCGCCCAGAATCACCGACAGCCAGGCGGCAGCGCGTCCGGACGGCGCCACAAAGCCCATAACCCCTCGCAGCCAGGGTTGCCACAGCACCAGCGAAAGAAGCAAGGCCACCGCCGCGGCCAAACGCGGCAGCCATGGGTTCCTGAGGATATTCACCGGATGGCGATGAACCAGCACCAGAAGAAGCAGCCCTGCAACAAGGCTCACGAACAGCGTCGTGCGTATCTCGGCAGCGGGCCACCTCTGCTCCAGCAAGTACCAATTGGCCGCGAGCAGAACCAAGGCTATCCCTAAGCCTTGCGACAGGCCATAGGTCATGTTGTGCAAGGCAAACGGCGAATCTGCGGCAGGCCTGGGCGGACGGCGCATCAGTTGAGGATCCGCGGGCTGCGCTTCAAACAATATCGAGCAGGCCGGGTCGATGATCAGTTCAAGCAGGATGATCTGCGCGGGCAGCAACAGGGCGGGCCAGCGAAGCAAGGCGGGAACCAAAGCAAGCACCACGATGGGCGCGTGCACGGCGAAGATGAAGCGCACGGCGCTGCGGATGTTGTCGTCGACGTGGCGGCCCTGGCGTATGGCGGTGGCGATGCTGGCGAAGCTGTCGTCCAGCAACACCAGGGCCGCAGCCTCGCGCGCCACGTCGGTCCCGCGCTCGCCCATGGCGATCCCGGCGTCGGCGGCCTTGAGCGCGGGCGCATCGTTGACGCCGTCGCCCGTCATGCCCACCGTACCGCCGTCGGCCTGCAACGCGCGCACCAGCCGCAGCTTCTGCTCGGGCCTGAGCCGGGCGCAGATGGCGGCGCTCCTCAAACGGGTCCGCAGCGAGGCATCGTCCAGGACATCGATGTCCGCGCCGGTCAGCACGTCGGAGGGATTGGACAGGCCCGCCTGGCGGGCGATCGTACTGGCCGTCACAGGGTGGTCCCCCGTCATCATGATCACGCGTATGCCCGCCTCGCGGCAATCCTGGACGGCTTGCGGCACCGTGGGCCGTAATGGATCGGCCAGGCCCAGCAAGCCGGCAAAGCGCAGCGTAAGGGCCTGCTGGCTTTCGGGCAATGCGGCATCCGTCCACTCACCGCTCGCCACACCGAGCACGCGCAGGCCTCTTGCCGCCATGTCCTGCACCTGCTGCTGCACCGCCTCGCGTTGAGGTCCCTGGAGCCGGCACAAGTCCATGACCACCTCCGGCGCCCCTTTAGTGGCCAGGGAATAACGCCCCGGGATCTCGCTGCCGTAGGCGTGGGTGACGGCCAGGAGCTGCGGCGTGAGTGCATATTGCCACGCCGGTGCGGTGCCCTGGCGCGCTTTCGAATCCGGGCCCAGACGTGCGTCTCCGAGAGCACGTATGGCTTTTTCCATGGGGTCGAACGGCTTCAGCGGCGTGGCCAGCATGGCGCATTCGAGCAGTTCCGTGACCGCAGGAGGAAGCTGCGCATCGCCGCCGGACCTGAACACGGTATCGGTGCCCGCCAGCTCGACCAGCGCCATGCGGTTCTGCGTCAGGGTGCCGGTCTTGTCCACGGCCAGCACCGTGATCGCGCCCAGCACCTCGATGGCGTCAACCCTCCGCGTGAGGATTTTTTGCCGGGACAATCGCCAGGCCGCCAGCGCCAGGAACACCGCGAGGACGACGGGAATCTCCTCTGGTAGCACCGCCATCGCAAAGGCAATCGCCGGCAGCAGGCTGGCGACAAAACCCTGGCCGTCCCTGAGCCAGGCGAGCAGCACCAGCAGCGCGGCGACAGCCAGCCCGGCGCCGGCGAATCCCCGCACGATGCGCCGCGACTGCCGGTACAGCCTGGAGGCCGGGGCCTGCGTGGTCGCAAGGGCCACGCCGATGCGGCCCATCGCGGTGCGGCCCGCGGTGGCATGCACCCGGGCCAGGCCCGCACCCTGCGTGACCACGGTGCCGGCGTAAAGCGCTGCGCCGCCTTCGCCATCGGGCTCATCGCCGCGCCCGGTTTGCGGATGCGGCAGCTTTGGCCGGGGCACGGATTCGCCGGTCAGCAGCGACTCGTCGGCCTCGAGGGCCCCTTCCAGCAAGTCGGCATCCGCAGCGATACGGTCGCCCTCGCGCAGCAGCAGGACATCCCCGCAGACCACCTCGCGACAGGCGATGCGAAGCTCCCTGCCGCCCCGCAATACCAGCGCGCGCGGCGCCGACAGTTCGCGCAAGGCCTCAAGCGCCCGCTGTGTTTTTTTCTCCTGAAAGAAAGTCAGCGTAACAATCAGGAAAACTGAGGCCAGCAAAAAGATGGCTTCGGCCGTATCACCCAGCACCAAATAGCCCGTACCTGCCGCGAGCAGCATCAAAAACATGGGTTCCTTGACAACCCCCAGGGCCATTCGCCAGAAGCCTTGGGGCTCGCTTCCGGGCAACAGGTTGGGCCCGTCGATCCGGAGACGCGCAGCGGCCTCCTCGCCGCTCAGCCCCAAGGCCTCGGGTGTCGGCTCGCACGGGAGGCCGAGTGCTTGAACTGCAGTAGTCATGTTTTCAGCGGGTCCTCGGGGAAATCCCCCTATTTTTTCGGACCTGAGTCTGCGCCCTTATCCGCCGCCTGCTTGCTGGCTTCGGCCGACTCCTGCGCAGCTTTTTCCGCGCTTCTTAATGCATCCTGCGTTGCCTTCATGGCTTTCAGCGTTTCCGCCTGATCGGGCTGGTCCGACTTGCGCAGCGCTTCCTCGGCGCGCCCCGACGCCGCGCGCACGGCGGACGCAGCCCTCCGGGCCGCTTCGGCGGCTTTAGCCGTCAGTTTCCTCATGCTGTCGGTTGCGGTGGCGGAGGCTTGCTCGGCTTTCTCGCGAGCCCTTCTTGCGGCTTCGTCCGCTTTGAGCGCCTGTTCCCGGATATTTGCGGCGGCCCGTTGCGAAGCATCCTGGGCGGCGGTTTCAGTCAACTGCAGCGTGAGCTTGACCAGGTCGGCCGCTGCACGCGCGGAGTCGGCCGCCTCCTGTGCGGCCTTTTGTGCCGCCGCCTTTGAACGCGCGGCCACACCCACCGGCGCACTGGAGGCTCCGGCACGCGCCTGCGCCTTCTCAGGCGCTTGTGCACTGACGTCACCGGCCGCGTAAGCCACGGCACACGAGGCGACAGCCGCGGCGATCACAAAGATTCTGGTTTTCATGGCGTGCCTTTCAACGGAGTTGAGGGCACCCATGATGGCCAGGCCGGGCGGCAAGGCATTTGACCTGGCGCAACTGGCGTGCAATCGCGTTTTCATACTGGATTGGAAGCGCGATTTTCAACACCGAAGGGCACGGCCCTGGTTCATCGCTGCTTGCGCCAGATCAACACCAGTTTGTTGGGACTTCATGAAAATCACGGCTGGAGCAGACACAAAGACCATCCACTTTTTTCAGGCCCCTTCATGAAGCATTACGACAATTCACTTGCAGGACACTTCGGTAACATCCTGGCCCGGCGCGAAGCCGAGCTAAGGGCCACCCTGGATACCGGCGGCAAGGAGGAACTCGCGGCCGAGGAAGCCGGCAGCGGGGAGGTGCGGGACTTCAAGGATCTGGCCGAGCGGGAGTCGCAGTTCGACATGGCGGCCCTGGATGCGGCACGCGCCATGGAAGAACTGGCCCAGGTGCTTGCAGCCCGCCGCCGCCTGCAGGAGGGCCACTACGGCCAATGCACGGAATGCGGCAAGCCGATTGACCTCCGTCGCCTGGAAGCCCTGCCGGCCGCAGCGTTCTGTTTGGCCTGCCAGACCGTCGGCGAAGAGACGCCGGCCCTCCACCGCAAACCAATCCGCACTTGACCAGTATCAATATCCGGGGCCCAAAAATCGCCACCATGGATGACGTTTCAACTCACATGAGGCATTCACCATGTTCAAGCGAATCCTGATTCCCGTGGACGGCAGCGACACTTCCAACAAGGCCCTTGTCGCCGGCCTGGCGATGGCGCGGGAAACCAGCGCCAGCGTACGGCTGCTGCACGCCTTCAATGAGGCGGCCTACCTGGGTGGAGTCGACCCCTATGGCACCTGGTCAGCCGATCTGGTCGGCATGATGCGCGAAAGCGGCGCCAAAGTCCTGACGGATGCGACGGCCATCGCCGGGTCGGCCGGAGTCACTGCAAGCCAGGTGCTTTGCGATGAACCGGGCAAACGCCTGGGAGAGTCGGTGGCCGAGGCGGCCAGACTCTGGAACGCCGATCTCATCGTGGTCGGCTCCCATGGCCGGCGCGGCCTGGGACGGGTGCTGCTGGGCAGTGGCGCCGAGCAGATCCTGAGGCTGGCGCCGGTGCCTGTCCTGGTCGTCCGCGATGCACCTTCAGCGCAGGCTTAAACGAAACATAGCTGCAGAGCACAACAAGCGTGCGCGAGCAGCTATCAAAATAATACCAATCCTCGGAGCGGAATATCGTCGCCATGTCGACCACGCGCCAGGCTGGGCGTCAGCTTTCATTTGACGCGCTGACGGCCTGCCGTTGTTGTTCCCTGTCTGCCAGCAAGTCGACAAAGGCACGGACCTTCGCGGGACGAAAGCGCGCGGCCGGAAACACGGCATGGATACCGCCGGAAGGCAGGCGCCATTGCGGCAGGACCTGGATGAGACGGCCGGCCGCAAGATCACCCGCTACCGCATAGTCCGGCAACACCGAAAGCCCCGCGCCCTGGAACACGGCTTCGCGCACGGCAAGCGTGGCGTCGAGAAAAATCGAGGCCTGCACGCTAACGGCCTGGCGCTCACCCTCGTTGAGCGAGAAATTCCATGTCAGGTGGTCGCGAAGAGCGGTGTTGGCGATGAAGGGCAGGCCGGCGATGTCTTGCGGCGCGGTAAGCCGCGCCACTTGCGGCTTCATGGCCGGCGACGCCACGAGCAGTTGCCGGAAAGAACCGATTTTTCGCGCCTGCAGGCTGGTTTCAGCAAGCCAACCGACACGTATCGCCAGTTCGATGTTGCCCGACATGAGGTCCAGCGTCTGGTCGGTGAGGACGGCATCGACCTTGCACGCGGGGTAGCGCCGGGTAAAGGCGGCGATAGCCGGCACCACCACGCCGACACCATAGTCGAAGGGGGCGGTGAGCCGCAGCATGCCGGACGGCTCCGCTGAGGTTTCGGCCAGGTCGTCGAAGGCGTCCCCGGCCTCGCGCAAGATCAGCGCGCAACGCAGGTAGAAGGCTTGCCCCAGTTCGGTGGGCTGCACCTTGCGTGTGGTGCGGACGAGCAGCGATGTCCGGAATTCGCGCTCCAGCCGCGCAACCTGCTGACTGACCACCGCCTTGGTGATCCCCAGGCGATCCGCAGCCGCGGTGAAGGAGCCGGTTTCCACCACAGCCGCGAAGTAGGCCAGGCGCCTCAGGTTCCCCAGCGCGCCGAGGCCGCCTTCGTCTTGATTGTTTGCTTTAAACATACATTGTGTTTATCAGAGATGTCTTTAACAGTCAATAGATAGTGCCTACGATCACAGCCAGTGAGCAAAGAACCCATGACCAAGACCCTCTATTACCTGTTCGACCCGCTGTGCGGCTGGTGCTACGGCGCCATGCCGGCGCTCTCGGCATTGGCTGAAACTCCCGCCGTCCGCATCGAACTGCTGCCGACCGGGCTGTTCGCGGGCGAGGGCGCACGGCCCATGAACAGTGACTTCGCTGCCTATGCCTGGTCCAACGACCAGCGCATCGAGCGCCTGACGGGGCAGCGCTTCACCGGGCAGTACCGCGAGCAGGTTCTCGGTGATCGCCAACGCTTGTTTGACAGCGGCCCCGCCACGGTGGCACTGACCGCCGTGTCATTGACGGCACCGAGCCGGGAACTGGAAGCCCTCAAGGCGGTACAGAGCGCGCGCTATGTGGATGGCAAGGACACGACCTCACTGGAAACGCTGGCCGGCGTGCTGTGTGGACTCGGCCTTGAGCAGGCCGCCGCAATGGTGGCGCAGCCCGACGAAGATCTTCTCGTCGCCAACCGGGCCCGCATGGACCGCGCGCAGGCCTTGATGCGGGAGTTCGGCGCGCAGGGTGTGCCCACCTTGATTGCCGAGTCGGGCGCCAAGCGCTGGATCGTGAATCACGCGGCTTTCTATTCCAACCCGCGTGCGCTGATCAGTGAACTGGAAGCCGCCTGATTCCGGCAGCAGCCCCTGCCACCCTCATCTCCGCCATCCCTTTTGAGTTAACCGTTAGAAAGAAAAACCATGACAACACGAAGAGAAGCAATCAAAACTGTAGCCGGCGCGGCTGTCGCGACGGCCATCTTAGGAGTGAAAAGCGCTATGGCTGCAAATACCAACCTGACCTGGAAACACTTTCCCGCCGGCGAACACGGATTCTTCCGTGCCCCGGTACTGATCTCCGGCGAACGCGAGGCTGTCCTCATCGACGGGGGCTTTACGCTTCCCGACGGCAAGGCATTGGCCGAGGCCATCAAGGCCACCGGCAAAAAGCTCACGACCATCTACATCAGCCAGAGCGATCCCGACTACTACTTCAGCTTGGCGCCCATCAAGGCGGCGTTTCCCGGCGCCAAGGTGATCGCCGCACCGGCGACGATAGCGGCCATCAAGGGCAACGTTGAAAAGAAACTGGCAACCTGGGGCCCCCAGCTCAAGGAAAACGGCCCACAGGCGCTGGCGGACATCGTGATGCCCGAAGCCTTCGACGGCCGCAGCCTCACCCTGGAAGGCCAGACCCTCGAAATCGCCGATGCCGATGGCCTGGCCAACCGCCGCTACATCTGGGTGCCTTCGCTGAACGCCATCTTTGGCGGCGTGCTGCTGTTCTCCGGCGTCCATGTATGGACCGCCGACACACAGGGCGCCGAGGCCCGCGCCGCATGGGTGAAGACGCTTGACGCCATGGCCGCGCGCAAACCCGCCGTGGTGGTCCCCGGCCACATGGCGGTCACGGCGGCGGTGGACGCAAGCGCGATCCAATACACGCGCGACTACCTCGTGGCTTTCGAGGAAGTGCTGGCCAAGGCCGCCGACAGCGGTGCCCTCATCGCGGCCATGACCCGGCGCTACCCGAACGCCGGCATGGGCGTGGCGTTGCAAATTGGCGCCAAAGTCGCCAAGGGCGAGATGAAGTGGGGTTGAAACCATGATGTCGAATATCGACATCGTCCGTGCCCACTACGCGGCCTCGGCCCAGGGAAACATCGGCGAGATGATGGCCCATGTCTCGCCCCAGGTACGCTGGACCGAGATGGCGGGCTTCCCCTGCGCGGGTACCTGGGTCGGGCCTCAAGCGGTTGTCGACAACGTCTTTGCCGTGCTGGGCAGGGACTGGATCGGTTATCGCTTCGAACTGCAAAGCCTCGTCGACGGTGGTGAGCACGTCGTCGGGGTGGGAAGCTACCGCGGCATTTACCGCGCCACGGGAAAGGACATGCAGGCCCGTGTGGCCCATGTCTGGCACCTGCAGGGCGGGGAGGTCGTGGCCTTCGAGCAGTTCACGGACACGCTGCTTGTTCGTCAGGCGATGAGCTGATCATCCGGACGCCTGCAAACGAAAAGCCCACGCTCCTCTCGGAGAGTGGGCCTTCATCGGCAATGACTTTTCGTATTTAGAACGGGATATCGTCGTCCATGTCGTCAAAGCCGCTGGCGGCCTTGGCTGCCGGGGCGGGCCGCGGTGCGGCGGCCGGCGGGCGTGCCGCAGGTGCGGACTGGCGCGGTGCTTCATAACCGCCACCGTCATCACCGCCGGGGCCGCCCATGCCCTGGCGGCTGCCGAGCATCTGCATCTGGTCGGCACGGATTTCGGTGGTGTACTTTTCCTGGCCGTCCTTGTCGGTCCACTTGCGCGTGCGCAGGCTGCCTTCGACATAGACCTGCGAGCCTTTGCGCAGGTACTGGCCGACGATTTCAGCCAGACGGCCGTTGAACACCACGCGGTGCCATTCGGTGGCCTCCTTCATTTCACCCGTCTGCTTGTCCTTCCACTTGTCGGTGGTGGCAATGGTGACGTTGGCGACCTGGTCACCGCTGGGGAAGCTGCGCATTTCGGGGTCCCGGCCCAGATTGCCGACGACGATGACTTTATTGACGGATGCCATGAGAGGTTCTCCTGAGCTGATCTACAGGGCGGGGCCCTGCTATTTATGAATAACTCACAGTTTAACTGGCCGGCCCGGTAAAGCCTCGCCGCCCGGGGCCGCTGCGGCCGCATGGCGTCCGGGCGCCCGCATGGGCCATGCCACCAGCAGCCAAGCCAGCATCAGGCCGCCGCACAACAGAAAAAGCCCCTGGGCACCATGCACCTTGGTGATCCAGCCGCCCACCGCGCCGCCGGCAAAAAACCCCAGCGACTGCAAGGTGTTGTAAACCCCCAGCGCCGCGCCGCGAGCATGGGCTGGCGCCACCCGGGAGGCCAGGCTGGGCTGGGTGGCTTCCAGGACGTTGAAGCCGCAAAAAAACAGGAACAGCAGCACGGCCAGGATGCCCAGACTGGCCGGCGCCGAGGTAGACGATGCCACCCAGAGCAAGCCCAGCTGAACCAGCAGGACCAGGCCGACAGCCCCCAGGAACACGGCGCGCAGGTAGCCCCGTTTTTCCAGCGGAAACAGCGTAGCCCCCATCACCCCAAAAGAGGCCAGTACCGCCGGCAGGTAGACCTGCCAATGCGCGGCCTTGTCGAGTCCGGCATTCACCAGCAAAGCCGGAATCGCCACCCACATGGCCAGCTGCACGGCATGCAGCACGAACACGCCGAAATTCAGCCGCAGCAGCGCGGTGTCCTTCAGCACCTCCGCCACGCTGCCGCGCGGCCGGCTGACGTGCTCCACCGGTTCGGGTGGCACCCACCAGACGACCACGGCAATGCCGCCCAGTGCCAACGCGCCAGTCAGGGCAAACAGCCCGTGCAGGCCGATAGCACCGGCGAGCAGTGGCGCGGCCAGCAGCGAAAGCGCAAACATCAGGGCAATGCTGCCGCCCACCAGCGCCATGGCCTTGGTACGCACTTCGTCACGGGTGGAATCGGCCAGCAGCGCCGTAACGGCAGCCGAAATGGCCCCCGCCCCCTGCAACGAGCGGCCGGCGATCAGCCAGTTCAGGTCGGGCGCCCAGGCGGCGATCAGGCTGCCCAGCGCAAAAATGACCAGGCCGGCCACAATGACACGCTTGCGCCCCCACCAGTCCGAGGCGATCCCAAAAGGAATTTGCAGGATGCCCTGCGTCAGGCCGTAAATACCCATGGCCAGGCCAATCCGGGCCGGGTCATCGCCCCCCGGGTATTTGGCCGCCTCCAGCGCAAACACCGGCAGCACCAAAAAGAGGCCGAGCATGCGAAGCGCAAAGATCGAAGCCAGCGAAACGCTGGCGCGCCGCTCGGTAGCGGTCATGGGAAACGACATGGGGGCTGTAGGCGCAATCAAGGGGATTAAAAGGGCAAAAGCGGCCAAAAAATAGCTAGAAAAGCTCCAAAACAGGGCAATAACCCGGGATTGACCGGCTGGAGCGGCAAGCCCCGGCTGCCCCTGGCTTGCCCAACCGGCTATTGTGCTTGAAACGGTGCTTCGGTCTATGATGGAGAGTTTTGCGGCTGCCACATCTTGAACTCTCCTGACGACAGCAAATACCTTGCCAAAGCACTTGCGGCCCAGCGGATCAGCATCCGCGGCGCGCGCACGCACAACCTGAAAAATATCGACCTCGATATTCCGCGCAACCAGCTGGTGGTGATTACCGGCTTGAGCGGCTCGGGCAAGTCGTCTCTCGCCTTTGACACGCTGTACGCCGAAGGCCAGCGACGCTACGTTGAGAGCCTGTCTACCTACGCCCGCCAGTTCCTGCAGCTGATGGACAAGCCCGACGTGGACATGATCGAAGGCCTGTCGCCCGCGATCTCCATCGAGCAGAAAGCCACCTCGCACAACCCGCGCTCCACCGTGGGTACGGTGACTGAAATTCACGATTACCTGCGCCTGCTGTTTGCGCGGGCCGGCACGCCCTATTGCCCAAACCACGACCTGCCGCTGCAGGCCCAAAGCGTCAGCGAAATGGTCGACACGGTGCTGGCGCTGCCCGAAGACACCAAGCTGATGATCCTGGCGCCGGTGGCGCGTGACCGCAAGGGCGAATTTGTGGACGTATTTGCCGAGATGCAGTCGCAAGGCTATGTGCGCTTTCGCGTCGACGGCACGGCCTATGAGTACGACGACCTGCCCAAGCTCAAGAAAACCGAAAAACACAACATCGATGTGGTGATTGACCGCATCAAGGTGCGCGCAGACCTGCAGCAACGCCTGGCCGAAAGCTTTGAGGCCGCACTGCGCCTGGCCGACGGCAAAGCGATTGCCATGGAAATGGACACCGCCAAAGAGCACCTCTTCAGCGCGAAGTTTTCCTGCCCGGTTTGCGACTATTCACTGAGCGAAATGGAGCCGCGGCTCTTCTCTTTCAACTCGCCCGTCGGCGCCTGCCCCACCTGTGACGGCCTGGGTCATATGGAATTTTTCGACCCGGCGCGCGTGGTGGCCTTCCCGTCGCTGAGCCTGGCCAGCGGCGCCGTCAAGGGCTGGGATCGCCGCAACGGCTACTACTTCTCGATGCTGGAAAGCCTGGCAAAGCACTACAAATTCGACATCGACGCTGCCTTTGAGAACCTGCCCGACACCGTGCGGCAGGTTGTCCTGTATGGCTCGGGCGAGGAAGAAATCAAGTTCAGCTATGTGATGGACTCGGGCAACTTTGCCGGCAAGAAGATCGCCAAGAAGCATCCTTTCGAAGGCGTCATCACCAACTTCGAGCGTCGTTACCGCGAAACCGATTCCGCCGCCGTGCGCGAAGAACTGTCCCGCTATCGCAGCGTGCAGCCCTGCCCTGACTGCGAAGGCACGCGCCTGCGTACCGAGGCACGCCACGTGTACCTGGTGAGCGCGCCTGAAGACGGCGTTGACGCATCGGTGACCGATGGCACCAAACCCGGGCGCAAGGCGATCTATGAAATCAGCCACTCAACGTTGCGCGAGAGTTTCGAGTATTTCAACGCGCTGAAAATGCAGGGTGCCAAGGCCGAAATTGCGGCCAAGGTAGTGCGCGAGATCGGCCTGCGCCTGAAGTTCCTCAACGACGTGGGGCTCAATTACCTCAGCCTGGACCGCAGCGCCGAGACACTGTCGGGTGGCGAGTCGCAGCGCATACGCCTGGCCTCGCAGATCGGTTCGGGCCTGACCGGCGTGATGTATGTGCTCGACGAGCCCAGCATCGGCCTGCACCAGCGCGACAACGACCGCCTGATCGGCACGCTCAAGCATTTGCGCGACATCGGCAACAGCGTGCTGGTGGTCGAGCACGACGAAGACATGATCCGCGCGGCCGACCATGTGATCGACATGGGACCGGGCGCCGGCATCCACGGCGGGCGCGTGATGGCGCAAGGCACATTTGACGAAGTCAAGAACAACCCTGATTCACTGACGGGCCAGTACCTGGCGCAAACGCTGAAGATCGCCGTGCCCAAACGCCGCACACCCTGGCTGCCGACGGTCAAGGCTGTGGAAGCCATCGAAAAAAAGAAGATCTCCCGCTTTCCGCAAAGCCCGGCCGCCGAACGCCGCGCAGCGCGCGAGGCCGTGCACCAGGCCACGCTGGGCGACATGCAGGTGCTGCGCGTTATCAATGCGACTGGCCACAACTTGAAGGGCGTGAGCGTCGAATTCCCGGTGGGCCTGCTGACCTGCGTGACGGGCGTCTCCGGCTCGGGCAAATCCACGCTGGTCAACGACACGCTGTACGCCGCCGTGGCGCGCACGCTGTACCGCGCCCACGAAGAGCCCGCGCCGCACGAAGCCATTGAAGGCATCGAGCATTTCGACAAGGTCATCAACGTCGACCAGTCGCCCATAGGCCGCACGCCGCGCAGCAACCCGGCCACCTACACCGGCCTCTTCACACCGATCCGCGAACTGATGGCCGAGATGAACACGGCGCGCGAACGCGGCTATGGCGCCGGAAGGTTCAGCTTCAACGTGGCTGGCGGCCGCTGCGAAGCCTGCCAGGGCGACGGCGTGGTCAAGGTCGAAATGCACTTCCTGCCCGATGTGTATGTGCCTTGCGATGTCTGCAAAGGCATGCGCTACAACCGCGAAACGCTGGAAGTGCAGTACAAGGGCAAGAACATCGCGCAGATCCTGGACCTGACCGTCGAGGTGGCTGCCGAGTTCTTCAAGGCCGTGCCGACGATTGCGCGCAAGCTGCACACCCTGCTCGACGTGGGCCTGTCCTACATCAAGCTGGGCCAGGCCGCGACCACGCTCTCGGGCGGCGAGGCGCAGCGCGTCAAGCTTGCACTGGAACTGAGCAAACGCGACACCGGCCGCACGCTGTACATTCTCGATGAACCGACAACCGGCCTGCACTTTGCCGACATCGACCTGCTGCTCAAGGTATTGCACCAGCTGCGCGACGCAGGCAACACGATTGTGGTGATCGAGCACAACCTGGACGTCATCAAGACGGCCGACTGGTTGATCGACATGGGGCCCGAGGGCGGTGCCGGCGGCGGCACGGTGGTGGGTGTCGGCACACCGGAAGACATCGCGGCCAATACGGCCAGCCATACCGGACGGTACCTGGCGCGCCTGCTCTGAGTTTCCCTGCCGCGTCCGGACGCGGCCTTCTTTTCACGGAATCCCGGTTTGAACAGTTCCACTTTTTTCACCCGGCGCAAAGTGGTTTTTCTGCTGGCCTCGCTGTGCTGTCTGCTCTGGGGCAGCGCCTACCCGGCCATCAAGAACGGCTATGCGCTGTTTCATATTGCGGCCAACGACATTCCCTCCAAGCTGGTATTTGCGGGCTGGCGCTTTATTTTTGCCGGCCTGGTGCTGCTGGTGTTTGCGGCCATCAGTAAAAAACCGGTGTTCCAGCTGGACCGCCGCACCTTCGGCCAGGTGACGCTGGTGGGACTCACGCAAACGAGCTTGCAGTACGTCTTCTTCTACATCGGCCTGGCGTATGCCACCGGCGTGAAGAGCTCGATCATGAATGCAACGGGCACCTTCTTCAGCGTGCTGCTGGCGCATTACATCTACAAGAATGACCGGCTCAGTTTCAACAAGGTGCTGGGTTGCGTGGTGGGCTTTGCCGGCGTCATGGTGGTGAACTTCAGCGAAGGCCTGCTGGCTTTCGATTTCACGCTGCTCGGCGAAGGCTTTGTGGTGATTGCCGCTTTTGTGCTGTCGGCCGCCAGCATTTACGGCAAGAAGGTGTCGCAGCGCGTGGACTCGGTGGTGCTGACGGGCTGGCAACTGGCCATAGGCGGCCTTGCCCTGCTGCTGATCGGTGTTGCCACCGGCGGCACGCTGTCGGGCTTCACGCTCAAGTCCACTTTGCTGATGGTTTACCTCGTGGTGCTGTCGTCGGCCGCGTTTTCGCTGTGGACGATTTTGCTGAAGTACAACCGCGTGAGCATGATCACCGTGTTCAATTTCATGATACCGATTTTTGGGACACTGCTGTCGGCGGTGTTTCTGGATGAGCGCTTCCTGGAGTGGAAAAACGGCCTGGCCTTGTTGCTGGTTTGTTATGGGATCTGGCTGGTGACGAAGGAAGAAAAAGTTACCGGCTGAGCCTGGGTTTTACGCGCAAGCGGCCCCCGACAGCGATGGCGATTGCGATGGCAACCAGCACCGCCGCAACCGCGAACGTGACCTGCATGCCGGTGGCAACAGCGCCGGCACCCGCGGTCGTGATGTCCGCCGCCGAGGCAAACGCGAACACGGCCCCCAGCGCGGAGGCCCCGGTCATGAGCCCCAGATTGCGCGACAGGTTGAGCATGCCGGAAATGACACCCCGCTGGTCCGAAGGAATGTCCGTCATGACGGCGGTGTTGTTGGCGGCCTGGAACAGCTGATATCCCGGGGTCAGGATGAAGATGGCGGCCACGTAGCCCGCAACACCGAACATCGCTGGAAGCGCGGCCAGCGCCGCTGCACCGGTAGCCACGGCGATGAGCCCGGCGACGGCCATGAACGGAGCACCCAGGCGGTCCACCATGCGGCCGGCCGGAACGCCGCTCAATGCTGAAATGACGGGGCCGACCGACATGACGATGCCGACCAGCGCGGCGTTGAGCCCGAGGCCATGGGACAGGTAAAACGGGCCGATGACAAGCGTCGCCATCATCACGGTCGCAACGAGCGCGTTCATGCCGAGGCTTGCACTCAAGCCTGGAGCGCGGAACATCGCGAGCCGGACCAGAGGGGATTTCGCTTTCGACTCGACGAACACGAAGAGGCCGACGCCGATAACAGCCGCAAGCAGCAGCGCCATGTTGAGCGGACCGAAATGGCCGCGCCCTGTTGTCATGGCCAAGGCGTAGGCTGCGAGCGTCAGGGCCAGCAGCAGTGTGCCCAAGTGATCAAAATGGGGGCGATCCTTCTTCCGTTCCTTACAGTCAGCAGGCAAGTAGCGACGCGCCAGGGAAAAAGTCAGGATACCCAGCGGCACGTTGACAAAAAATATGGCCTGCCAGCCTGATACGGCGATCAGGACACCGCCCAGCGATGGACCCAGCGCGGTGCCAACAGCGGACATCGTGCCGAGCAGCCCCATGGCACTGCCGGTTCTGGCCTTTGGAACCGCCTCGCCGACAAACGCCATGGTGAGCGCCATCATCACGGCCGCCCCAAGGCCCTGGACAGCCCGGGCGGCAACCAGCAGCCAGAGCGTGGGCGCGATGGCGCACAGGACCGAGGCCACCGAGAACAGGAAGATGCCGGCCAGCAGCAACCGCCTTCGGCCCATCAGGTCCCCCAGCCGTCCGGCACTGACGATCAGGGCGGTGATGGACAGCAGGTAAGCCAGGACCACCCACTGCACTTCCTGAAAAGAGGCGTTGAACGCCTGAGCCAGCGCCGGCAAACCCACGTTGGCGATGCTGGTGCCGAGCGAGGACAGCAGCATGGACAGTGAAAGGCTGGCCAGCACCCATCGGACCGGCGGCGCCGGTTCCGCGTTGGCATTTTTTGATAAGCGGGTGGGTGTGAGAGGAGTGGTCAAGATAGTCCAGTGAGCAAAGCAGGCAAGCGGGTAAGCAGGTAAAGGGGTTGTGGCTCCCCGAAATGGAGCTCTCTAGGAGCGTAGTTCTTTACCTGGCATGGCGGAAGACGCACCATTTGCACTTTATGAGTGCGTTTAACGCCATGTGACGGCCAAATTGCGCTATGGTCGATGCATGGCTGCGCCTGATTTCAACCTTCTTGTCACCCTGGATGTGCTGCTCGCGGAAGGCAGCGTGGCGGGCGCAGCCCGGCGCCTGCGGCTGAGCCCGTCAGCGATGAGCCGGGCGCTGGCCCGATTGCGCGAAACGACCGGCGACCCGCTGCTGGTCAGGGCTGGGCGCGGCCTTGTTCCCACACCGCGCGCCGTCGAACTCCGTGAGCGCGTCAGTCAGCTTGTGCAAGACGCAGAAGCGGTGCTGCGCCCCGCCAAAAAGCTCAAGCTCAAACAGCTGGTCCGAACGTTCACGCTGCGCACGCGTGAAGGTTTTGTGGAGAACTTCGGGCCAGAGCTTATTGCACGCGTTGCGAATGAAGCACCCGGCGTACGGCTGTGCTTCGTACAGAAGCTCGACAAGGACAGCACGCCTCTTCGCGACGGGACCGTTGACCTGGAAACCGGCGTGGTGGGAAAGACGGCGGCACCGGAGCTGCGGGTGCAGGCCTTGTTCCGGGACCGGTTCATCGGCGTCGTGCGAATGGGGCACCCGCTGGGCGAGGGAAAGATCACACCCGCCCGCTACGCCGCCGGCAGGCATATCGATGTCTCACGGCGGGGCCAGGGCAAAGGGCCGGTGGATGAAGCCTTGCAGCCGTTCGGGCTCGAGAGGGAGATCGCCACCATCGTCGGCGGTTTTGCGGCGGCACTGGCACTGGCCCGGTCTTCCGACCTGATCGCCACGGTTCCCCAACGGCACACCGGGAACCTGCGCGCCGGAATGCACAGTTTTGCGCTGCCGGTCTCCACGCCGGAGATCACGGTGTCATTGCTCTGGCATCCGCGGCTGGATGCGGATCCGGGGCATCGGTGGCTGCGGGGGTGTGTTCGGGAAGTTTGTGCGGGGCGGCCCCTCGCCTGATCGAACGGTTGGTGATGTTGTGGCCGCGCCCTTTGCGGAGTGTTGCTGGCCGGGGGTAGCCCGGCAGCTACTCACTTTTCTTTTGCTTCGCCAAAAGAAAAGTAAGCAAAAGAAAAGGCGACCCTGCTGTCTGCGACCCCTGCGCTGCGCTCCGGGGCAACCTGCGGTGCTCGGTTCAGGCGGGGTCTCGCTCGAACTCGCCTACGGCTCAGACAATCGCGATCCCTGATCCGCCTGAACCTGCGCTCCTCGGCGCATACAGAAGGGGCTAGCGGGTGCAGGGACCGAAGACAAATACCAACTCCAATACCGACAAGGACACGCCATGGCGTGTCCTTGTTTCTTCAGGTGTTCGGGTTCCGGTATTCGGCTGTTGGCTGTTCGGTATTTCTGTTTCCACCCCCCTTGTGTATGCGCCGAGGAGCGGAGGTCCAGACGGATCAGGGCAAAAACTTGTTTGAGCCGAAGGCGAGTTGTTTTTGACCCCGGCTGGACCGAGCACCGCAGGTTGCCCGGAGCGCAGCGCAGGGACGCAGGAACCAGGGTCGCCTTTTCTTTGCTTACTTTCTTTTGGCGAAGCAAAAGAAAGTGAGTTGCATGCCGGGCAACCCCCGGCCAGCAGGATTCAGAGGAAGGCGCCCCGTCGGAACAAGCAACGACCCGCCGTCAAGCCCCTCCGGCAAGCAGCGCCGCATTCCCTCCCGCCGCCGTCGTATTCACCGTCACAGTCTGCTCGGCACAAAAGCGATACAGGTAATGCGGCCCACCCGCTTTGGGGCCCGTACCGGACAGGCCTTCTCCGCCAAAGGGTTGCACCCCGACCACCGCACCGATCATGTTGCGGTTCACATAAATATTGCCGACGTGGGCGCTGGCCGCGAGTGCCTGTGCGCGCGAGTCGATGCGGGTCTGGATGCCGAGCGTGAGGCCGTAGCCCAGTGCGTTGATCTGCGCGATCACGGCCTCCGGCGTGGCCAGCTCGCCGCTGCCCCAGCGCACGATCTGCAGCACAGGACCGAAGATTTCGTCTTTCACTTCGGCCAGGCTGCGCACTTCAAAGGCTGCGGGGGGGATGGCATTTGCTATCGAATCAGGAGCTGCTTGCGCCCGTTCTGCATGGCTTACAAGCACTTTTGACGTTGAATTCAGGCGCTGAAGATGCTTCTGGATGTTGTCAAAGGCTTCGCGGTCGATCACCGGGCCGACATCCGTCGCCAGGTCGGCCGTCTCGCCCACGACCAGCTCCTGCGCGGCACCCTTGATCATCTCGATCACGTGCTCAGCGATGCCCTCGTGCACACACAGCAGGCGCAGCGCCGAGCAGCGCTGGCCGGCGGAGCGGAACGCGCTCTGCACCACCGCGTCGGCCACCTGCTCAGGCAAGGCGGTGCTGTCCACCAGCATGGCGTTGATGCCGCCGGTCTCGGCGATCAGCGGGACGATGGGGCCGTCTTTGGCGGCCAGCGCGCGGTTGATGATCTTGGCGACCTGGGTGGAGCCGGTAAACACCACGCCGGCCACCTGCGGTGCCGCCACCAGCGCGGCGCCCACGGTGTCGCCGGGGCCGTGCGCCAGCTGCAGCGCGCCTTCGGGCACGCCGGCCTGGTGCAGCAACTTCACAGCCTCCCAGGCCACGCCGGGGGTTTGCTCGGCGGGCTTGGCCATTACAGCGTTGCCGGTGGCCAGTGCCGCCGCAACCTGGCCGGTGAAGATGGCCAGCGGGAAATTCCAGGGGCTGATGCAGACCCAGACACCGCGCGCCGACAGGCGCAGCTCGTTGGTTTCACCTGTGGGGCCGGGCAGCGCCACCGGCTGCATGATGCGTTCGGCCTCGCCCGCGTAATAGCGCAGGAAGTCCACCGCCTCGCGCAGTTCAGACACCGCATCGCCCCAGGTCTTGAAGGCCTCTTTCACCAGCAATGCGCAGAACTTCGGCATCTGCTGCTCCATCGCGGCGGCAGCACGGCGCAGGATGGCGGCACGCTCGGCAACGGGCACTTTGCTCCACTTTTGATAGCTGCTTGCGCCCGTCGCTATTGCGCTGGTGGCCGATTTGGCATCAAACTCCGGCACCACGGGAACCTGCGTGGTCGCCAGCGCGGCCAGCAGCGGTGCGCGCATGCTTTGTACCGTCAGGTCCAGCCCCAGACTGTTGGGCCGGGCCGGGCCGTACAGCGCGGGTGGCAGCGGCAGCGAAGATTCGGGCTCCAGCCGCAGCGGCGACGTCAGCAGCTCGCCCATGCCGACCGACTCGTCGGCCAGCTGGTGCACAAACGAGGAGTTGGCGCCGTTCTCAAGCAGGCGGCGCACCAGGTAAGCCAGCAAGTCGCGGTGGGCACCCACGGGCGCGTACACGCGGCAGCTGATCAGCGGGTTCTTCAGCACTTCGCGGAACACACCCTCGCCCATGCCGTGCAGGCGCTGCAGCTCGAACGGTACGGCGTTGCGGGATGCCATCTGCAAAATCGCGGCGATGGTGGCGGCGTTGTGGCCGGCAAACTGCGGGTAAATGGCGTCGGGCGCGGCCAGCAAAGCCTGCGCGCAGGCCAGGTAAGACACATCGGTGTGGTGCTTGTGCGTGAACACCGGGTAGTGCGGCAGGCCCATCTCCTGCGCACGCTTGATTTCCGAATCCCAGTACGCGCCCTTGACCAGGCGGCACATCAGGCGCAGCTTGTATTTGCGGGCAATGGCGGCGATGTGCTCGATCAGCTCCAGCGCGCGGGTCTGGTAGGCCTGCATGGCCAGGCCAAAGCCCTGCCACTGTGGGTGGTGCTTTGCCACCAGGGCGGCCAGGGCCTCAAACACGTCCAGCGAAAGTTCGAGCCTGTCGACCTCTTCGGCGTCAATGGTGAGGTTGATATTGGCCCGGGCCGACAGCTCGCACAGCCCCCAGACGCGCGGCACCAGCTCGGCCATTACGCGTTCGCGCTGGGCGTCTTCGTAGCGCGGATGCAGCGCGCTGAGCTTGATGGATATACCGTCGTTTTGCTCGGTAGCCCCCACTGGACGAGCGCCAGCAGCTATTGATTCGATAGCGTTTGTGTAACTGGCGAGATAGCGCAACGCGTCGGCATCGGTACGCGCACCCTCGCCCAGCATGTCGTAACTGAAGCGCAAATTGGGGATTTTCTTCCGGGAATCGTCGGCCTCGTTCATGGCGCCGCCGATCGTCTGGCCCAGCACAAACTGCCGGCCCAGCAGTTGCACGGCGCGCAAGGTCGCGGCTACCACGGTGCGCGCGCCCAGCTTGCTCATGATGTTGGGCTGCCCGCCTTCGGGCAGGAACATCTTGGACATGGCGATCGCCGAGGCCGACAGGCGGGCCATCACACCATCGCCGGCGCTGTCGAAATCGGCCCGGCCGAGCTGGTCGGCCGTCAGGGCAATCGCGGTTTCGGCGTCCGGCACGCGCAGCAGGGCTTCGGCCAGCCGCATCAGGGCGAGGCCCTCCGCGCTGGAGATCGGGTATTCCTTGAGCAGGCTTTCCATCGCCCAGAAGGGCGGCGGGTTGTCACGCACGGCTTGCACCCAGGGCTGGGCGGAGTGCGCCGCCGCCGCCCAGTCGAGCGCCCCGGCGAGGCGCTGCAGGTGCGCGGCCACGATGCCGGCTTCGGGGCGGTATGGGAAGGGCAGGCGCGGAGATGCAGGCAGATGGTTCATGGAGGTTTTCACGGTAAATGGCGGTTATTCAGTCAATACGATGATGCTCTGTTGAATTCAGCAGAATTTCCCGCTAAATTTACGAAATTTACCGAATAATTCACTACACATGTTTGAAGCCTCACCCGAAATTGACCGCATTGACCTGAAAATCCTGAATGTCCTGCAGCAGGACGGCCGGATTTCCAACCTCAAGCTCGCCGAGAGCGTGGCGCTGTCGCCCACGGCCGTGCTGGCCCGCGTGCAGCGTTTGAGCCGGGACGGCTACATCCTGGGTTACGAAGCACTGCTCAACCCCCTCAAGCTGGGCGCCGGAATGATGGTGTTTGTCGAAGTGCTGCTGGACCGCACCACGCCCAATGTGTTTGAAGCCTTCAAGGCCGCGGTGCAGGTTCACCCTGAAATTTCCGAATGCCACATGGTGGCCGGCGGCTTTGACTACCTGCTCAAAACCCGCATGGCCGACATGGTGGCCTACCGCTCTTTTGCCGGCACCGTGCTGTGGCAGCTGCCGGGCGTGCGCGAAACCCGCACCTACGCGGTGATGGAAGAGGTGAAAAATACCACCCGGCTGGCGCTGGGGGTCTAGGCCGGGCATCTGCTGCCCGCCTGAAAAGGCCGCGTTAGCGGCACTTTTCTCACGGATTCCCGCTCAAATCCAGCCGCACCCGGACTAACCGCGTTGCCAAGCCATGCGCATTGGACTACCTTGCAGTGCACATATGCATGAAGTTGCATATGCAGATGGTGAAAAAACCATCACCACGAAAAAAACGGAGGTCCCTGATGAAAAACAAGCCATGGTGGCGTTTGGGCGCAATGCTGGGGGTGCTTGTCGCCGCCGCTGCGCAGTCGGCGGAAATCGGCGTGACGGATACCGAAATACGCGTCGGGCAATTCGCCGCCCAGACCGGCCCCGCCGCCGAGCTGGGCAAGCGCATGCAACTGGGCATATTGGCGCACTTCAATGCCGTCAACGCCGCCGGCGGAATCAATGGCCGCACCCTCAAGCTGGTTTCGCGGGATGACGGTTATGAACCTGAAAAGGCCGCTGCCGCGGTCAAGGCCCTGATCGAAGAAGACAAGGTGTTCGCGCTGATCGGTTCGGTCGGCACACCCACCACCCTGGCCGCGGTGCCGGCCATCAACGCGGCAGGCATTCCGCTGGTGGGTCCGTTCACCGGCGCACAGGGCCTGCGCGAGCCTTTCAACCGGAACCTGTTCCACGTGCGCGCCAGTTACTTTGACGAGACCGAGCGCATCGTGCAGCACCTGAGCACCGTCGGTATCACCAAAATCGCGGTCTTCTACCAGAACGACTCTTATGGCAAGGCCGGGCTGGAAGGCGTGATGCGGGCGCTGACCCGCCGCAACCTCAAGCCGGCTGCCAGCGTCACGGTCGAGCGCAACAGCGTGGATGTTGCCGCACCGCTGGCAGAAATACTCAAGGTCACGCCCGAGGCCGTGATCCAGATCAGTGCCTACAAGTCCTGCGCCGCGCTGATCAGGCAGGCACGGGCCAAGGCCTACGGCGGCCAGTTTTTCAACGTGAGTTTTGTCGGCTCAAAGGCGTTGGCCGAGGAGTTGGGCGACACCGGGGCGGGCGTGACGATTTCACAGGTGATGCCCTTCCCTTACACACCCTCATCGGCCATCGTGCGTGAGTACCAGCAACGCATGGCCGAGGGCGGCCACAAGGACTTTGACTTCTCCAGCATGGAAGGTTTTCTGGTGGCCAAGGTCTTTACCGAAGGCCTGCGTCGGGCTGCGGGGAAGAACCTGACCCGTGAGAGCCTGGTGACGGCGCTGGAGTCCATGCGCGACTACAACATGGGTGGCTTCACGGTGAACTACAGCCCCCAAAGTCACGAGGGCTCCCGCTTCACCGACCTCACCATCATCGGGCGCGGCGGAAAATTCATGCGCTGACGACATCGAAACTTGCAAAACGGCCCATGCTGGCAATAATGCGGGCTCATCCCCTGTTTGCCATTCACCAGGAACACCCATGAAGCTTTCTACCCCCTTTCCAGCCACCCTTGCTGTTGTCACGCTGGTCCTGTCCGCCGGGGTTTCTGCACAGACCACCAAACCGGGCCTGTGGGAAATGACGAGCAAGATGCAGTCAAGCTCCGGCGAGATGGAAAAAGCCATGGCCAACATGGAAAAGCAGCTGGCCAGCATGTCGCCCGAGCAGCGCAAGCAGATGCAGGACATGATGGGCAAACAGGGCATGTCCATGGGGGCCGGCGCCGGCGGTGGCATGAGCATGAAGATGTGCATCACCAAGGAAATGGCCGAGCGCAACGAAATGCCCCAGCAGCAGCAAGGCGACTGCAAAACCACCCAGTCGCCGCGCAGCGGCAACACCATGAAGATTTCTTATGTGTGCACCCAACCGCCCTCCAGCGGCGAAGGTGTGATGACCTTCAACGGCGACACCGCCTACACGATGAAGATGAACACCACGACCACCGTCAAAGGCAAGCCCGAGAAGATGACCATGGATGCTGCAGGCAAATGGCTGTCGGCTGATTGCGGCAACATCAAACCCATCGCTCCTCCCAAGAAATAGAAACGGCCCCCGAAGCAGGGCATGTCTTCACCAGCAGGGGCCGCGGAACCGGCTTTGCCGGGCCGCAGGCGCAGCGGCCCCTCGGGGGGCAGGAAGCTACACGGAGTGAGCGACCGTGGGGGCTATCTCCCCCCAAAAATAGCGGTGCCTACGCGCACCATGGTGCTGCCCGAATGGATCGCCGCCTCCAGGTCAGCGGTCATGCCCATTGACAAGGTATCCATGGGTGCAGGCAACGCACCTGAAGCATTGATTTCGTCAAAAATGGCTTTTGTCCGCGCGTGGACAGCGCAGGCAGCTACAAAATCGATAGCTGGCTCCGGTATCGCCATCAAGCCGCGCAAGGTGAGGTGCGGCAGCTGCACAACCGCCTGCGCCAGCGCCGGGACATCCTCAGGCGCCACGCCCGACTTGTTGGCGCCGTCATCCACGTTGACCTGCAGGCAGATCTGGAGCGGCGGCAAACCGGGCGGCCGCTGCTCGCTCAGCCGCTGGGCGATTTTTAGGCGATCGACCGACTGCACCCAGTCAAAATACTCAGCCACGAGACGGGTCTTGTTGCTCTGAACCGGGCCAATGCAATGCCACTCCAGCGCAATCGCAGCGCCCTGTGCCTCAGCGCCTTGCCAGGCGCGGAGGGTGGCAATTTTCTCTACGCCCTCGGTGATGTAGTTTTCGCCGAAGGCGCGCTGCCCATCCGACGCGGCGTCGATCACGGCGTCCGCACCGAAGGTTTTGGAGACCGCCAGCAGCCGTACGCTCGCCGGATTGCGCCCGGCAGCTACGCAGGCCGTGGTTATCCGGTCACGGACAAGCTGGAGATTGCGCACAATCGTGGTCATAATCGAACTGTAAACTTAGTTTGAAAACCATTTTCAAAGGGTCCCGGGATGGATATCACGCAGTTGCTGGCTTTTAGCGTCAAGAACAAGGCGTCTGACTTGCATTTGTCGGCAGGCTTGCCGCCCATGATCCGGGTTCACGGCGACGTGCGGCGCATCAACATCGATCCGCTGGACCACAAGCAGGTGCATTCCATGGTGTATGACATCATGAACGACACCCAGCGCAAAACCTACGAAGAGTTCCTGGAGGTCGACTTCTCCTTTGAAATTGACGGGCTGGCGCGCTTTCGCGTCAATGCCTTTAACCAGAATCGCGGCGCCGGTGCGGTGCTGCGGACCATTCCATCCAAAATCCTGACACTGGAACAGCTCAACGCCCCCAAGATTTTTGGCGACCTGGCCATGAAACCGCGGGGCATGGTGCTGGTCACCGGCCCCACCGGCTCGGGCAAGTCGACCACACTGGCCGCCATGGTCAACTACCTGAACGAAAACGAGTACGGCCACATCCTGACGGTGGAAGACCCTATCGAATTCGTGCACGAATCCAAAAAATGCCTGATCAACCAGCGTGAGGTTGGCCCACACACCCTGAGCTTTAACGCCGCGCTGAAGTCGGCCCTGCGGGAAGATCCGGACGCCATCCTGGTGGGTGAAATGCGTGACCTGGAAACCATCCGGCTGGCTATGTCGGCCGCTGAAACGGGCCACCTGGTCTTCGGCACGCTGCATACGTCCAGCGCCGCGAAAACCATCGACCGGATCATCGACGTGTTTCCGGCCGAGGAAAAGGAAATGATCCGCTCCATGCTGTCCGAGTCATTGCAGGCCGTGATCTCGCAAACGCTGTGCAAAACCAAAGACGGTGCGGGCCGCGTGGCCGCACACGAAATCATGCTGGGCACCAGCGCCATCCGCAATTTGATCCGCGAGGCCAAGGTCGCACAGATGTATTCATCCATCCAGACCGGCAACAGTGTGGGCATGCAGACGCTCGACCAGAACCTGACCGAACTGGTGAAGCGCAATGTGATTTCTGCTGCCGAAGCCCGCGGCAAGGCAAAAATCCCGGAAAACTTCCCCGGCTAGAAGCTATGGCCCCCACGCTTGTCACTTCGAGCCTACGGCGCGCTGCCCCTTTCCTTACGTACGGGGCCGCTGCGCCTGCGGCCCGGCAAAGCCGGTTGCGCGGCCCCTGCTTGATTGAAGAGAGAACCACCGTCACCGATCCTGCCGAGTTTCCGGCAACGACAGAGTTTGTTTGAAAGGAGTCGCAAATGGAACGCGACCAGGCCAGTAAATTCATCAATGATCTGCTGAAACTCATGGTCAGCCGCAATGGCAGTGACCTGTTCATCACAGGCGACTTCCCTCCGGCCATGAAAGTCGACGGCAAGGTGACCAAAGTGTCGCCGCAGCCGCTGAACGCCGGCCACACGCTCGCCCTTGCCCGTTCCATCATGAACGACAAGCAGGCCGCCGAATTCGAACGCACCAAGGAATGCAATTTCGCCATCTCGCCGCCGGGCGTGGGGCGTTTCCGGGTCAATGCATTCATCCAGCAGGGCAAGGTCGGCATGGTAATGCGGACGATTCCCGCCGTGCTGCCCACCATCGACGGGCTGGGTGTGCCCCAGGTGCTCAAGGAAGTGGTGATGAGCAAGCGCGGCCTGACCATTCTGGTGGGCTCTACCGGTTCGGGCAAGTCGACCACGCTGGCGGCCATGGTCGACTGGCGCAACGAGCAGTCGTTCGGCCACATCATCACGATCGAAGACCCGGTGGAATTTGTCCATGCGCACAAGAACTGCGTGATCACGCAACGCGAAGTGGGCCTGGACACCGACAGCTGGGAGGCAGCCCTCAAAAACACGCTGCGTCAGGCGCCCGACGTGATTTTGATGGGTGAGATCCGCGATCGCGAAACCATGGAACATGCCATCGCGTTTGCGGAAACCGGCCACCTGTGCCTGGCCACCCTGCACGCCAACAGCGCCAACCAGGCGCTGGACCGCGTGATCAACTTTTTCCCCGAAGAGCGCCGCACCCAGTTGCTGATGGACCTCTCGCTCAACCTCAAGGCCATGATTTCACAGCGGCTGGTGCCCAAGCAGGACGGCAAGGGCCGTTTTGCGGCGGTGGAGGTCATGCTCAACTCGCCGCTGATCTCCGACCTGATCTTCAAGGGCGAAGTCTCCGAAATCAAGGAGATCATGAAAAAGAGCCGCAACCTGGGCATGCAGACTTTCGACCAGGCGCTGTACGACGCCTTCGAGAGCCACTTCATCACCTACGAAGATGCCTTGCGCAACGCCGACTCGGTGAACGACCTGCGCCTGCAGATCAAGCTTAATTCGCAGCGTGCCAAGTCCGTCGACCTGGCTGCAGGCACGGAAAACTTCGCTATCGTCTAAGCCGCTGAACTGCCGGCGTCGTTCCGGCCAAGGGCTGAGTTGGAAGGGCTAAAGGCCGCGAAGCAGACCTGAAGGTAATCGATCGTGGCCCGGATTTTGGGAGCCCGATGGCGTTCGGCCAGAATCACCGCATCAATAGAATAGACATCGCTCACCGTGTGCCGGGCCAGCACTGGCTTTAACCGGCCTTGCGCCACCAGCTCGCGGCCGATAACGTCGTTGATCCGGGCAATGCCGGCTCCCGCCAAGGCAAGTGAAACCACCGCAGCGCTGCTATTGACGCGCAACCGCCCCTGCACCGCGAGTGGGGTGACGACCGCGTTTTCTTCGAAGGTCCATTGATTGTGGGTAATCGAAGTGGTATTTGATATCAGGCTGTGCAATTGAAGATCTGCCGGCGCACGCGGAACGCCATGCTTCTTGAGATACACGGGTGAGGCGTACAAAGCACGCCCATGGCTTCCAAGATTACGGGCAATGGCCGTCTGCGCAGGTGCAACACCCGCCCTCACGACGATATCCATCGCCTCATCGGCCATGCTGACAAGGCGATCATCCAGATGCAGGTCCAGCTTCAATTCCGGGTGCAAGGCCCGCAGCTTGCCCAGCCGGGGAATCAGTACATATTCAGCAAGAATCTGGCTGATGCTCAAGCGCACCGTACCCACCACTGAGCAGCTTCGGCTGGCGAAGCTGTTTTGCAATTGCCTGTGTTCGGCAAGGATGCGCTGGGCATATTCGAGGAAGACCTCACCTTCGTCAGTGAGAGAGAGGCTGTGAGTGGTCCGGTGCATCAGCCGCAGGCCGCATTGAGCCTCCATGCGCGCGAGCGAACGCGACATATGGCTGGCCGCAACGTTGCGTTCCCTCGCTACTGTCGAGAGCGACTGGGCAGATGCAAGCTGCGCAAACAGCGAGAAGTCGTCAAGGCTGAGGTTTTTCATGCTTGTGCAGATTTGACACAAGCATTATGCATTCGGGGGGATTTCCAGCCGGCGCCATCTTGGGCACAGTTCACTTCGCACGGACATGTTGCGCCGTCGCTCTTCAAAGGATTTTTATGCCCATCTCCATCCAGCTATCGCAGGGACTTTTAACGCCGGCCGGCGAGCGCGAGGTTTTCTCCAGAGTTGCAGGCGCCTTGCTGCAGGTACACGGCCTCAGCGGAAACGCCTTCATGACTCCTGCAGTCATCGGGCATGTCGACATTTACCCTGAAGAGCACAGCTATGCCGGCGGCAAACCCCAGTCACTTGCGGTCATAGAGGTTAAGGTCCCTTCTGTCACCTTCCCCGATCAGTCGGTGAAAAACAACTTCGTCAAGGCGGCAACAGACATCATTGACGAGCTCAAGGCGGGGAAACATCCGAGAGAGCGCACCTTCGTCAACGTGACCTATGCGGTGGAGGGTGCCTGGGGAATTGCCGGCAAAGCCTATACCAACGCCGACCTGGGAATGGCCATTGGAGCTGCCGCGGGCTAGCAAGCGCGGGAACTCACCACTGCCCCCCATTCACCTCCGTCTCTCCGCACAGCACAACAACCGATTAAACCCACAGGAAACTTCATGCCTCTCGTACGAATTGACCTTCCTGACAGCACGCCGGACGAAGAGCTTTCGGCCGTGTCGGGCCTTGTGCATCAAGCCCTGGTAGACACTTTCAATGTGCCGGGGCCGGATCGCTTCCAGACGCTCACGCGTCATACACCGCGCCAGCTCATTTGCTCCGAAGAATTCCTTGGGGTCACGCACTCCGCCCACGTGGTTTTTATTCAAATATTTTGCGCCCCCGGTCGATCGCTGGACATGAAGAAGGCGCTCTTCTCGGAAATCGGAAAACAAATCTCGTCGAATTGCAGCTTTAGTGCGGCCGACGTCATCATCAATCTGGTTGAGACGTCGCGTGAGAACTGGTCTTTTGGAAACGGCATGATGCAATTCAGTTAATAAATGGGGCAGGACTGCCTGTTTTGCATACCCCCCAACGCGCTGAGATGCGCCATGAATGTGAAGCTGCTCCTTCATGGGAAAACAGGGAGGTTCACTGGGCAAAGCGCGCAATCAAGCCATAATCATTGCTGCAAAACCCCCTTGCCCGACGGGCCTCAAGAGATTTAACTGTGTCATCAATTCACCCCAAAACCTACGAAACTTCCGATTCACGTACTGTCGCCTTCCTGGGCCTCGGTGTCATGGGCTTCCCGATGGCCGGGCACCTGGCGCTGGCGGGCCACGACGTCACGGTCTACAACCGCAGCGCCGCCAAGGCTGCCTCCTGGACGAGCGAGTTCAAGGGCCGTGCAGCCGCCACACCGCGCGAGGCGGCTGCAGGCGCAGACGTCATTTTCTGTTGCGTGGGCAACGATGCCGACCTGCGTAGCGTGGTACTGGGTAACGATGGAGCGCTGGCCGGCATGAAACCGGGCGCTATCTTCGTGGACCACACCACGGCCTCGGCCGATGTGGCGCGTGAACTCTCCGCGGCGGCCTCCAGGATCGGCCTGCACTTCATAGATGCACCCGTCTCGGGTGGCCAGGCTGGTGCGCAAAATGGTGCGCTCACAGTGATGTGCGGCGGAGACGCCGCAGCATTTGAGGCCGCGAAACCAGTGGGCATGGTTTTTTCAAAAGCCTTCACGCTGATGGGCCCAAGCGGCGCGGGGCAACTTACCAAGATGGTCAACCAGATCTGCATTGCCGGCCTGGTACAAGGCCTGAGCGAAGCGGTGGCGTTTGGCCAGAAGGCCGGTCTGGATGTCAACCAGGTCCTGGACGTGATTGGCAAGGGCGCAGCGCAAAGCTGGCAGCTCGACAACCGCGGCAAAACCATGGTGGCCGACAAGTTTGACTTCGGGTTTGCCGTGGACTGGATGCGCAAGGACCTGGGCCTGGTACTGGACGAAGCCAAGCGCAACGGTGCGCGCCTGCCCGTGACGGCCCTGGTCGACCAGTTTTATGCCGACGTGCAGGCCATGGGCGGCCAGCGCTGGGACACATCGAGCCTGATCAAGCGCCTGAAATAGAAACTGGGTCGAATCCGGAAAATCGGGTGGAAAGCAGAACGGCAATGCTGCAGAGGCCAGCACTGCCAGCCCCTAACTAACGTCAACTCCCGGCGGGTTTGGCGCCGGCGGGCGGCTCTACGGGTTTTGACGGCAGCATGCGTGCCAGCTCTTCCTCGCTGATGATTTCAAACATGCGGATGACTCTTTGCACGCCCGGGGTGGAACGGACCACTTCGGTGGCGCGATCCGCCTCGCGCTGTGTCACACGTCCCATCAGGTAGGTCGTACCACGCTCGGTCACCACCTTGAAGGCGTTCAACGACAAGTCACGGGCATCCACCAGCATCGCCTTGACACGGCCGGTGACGAGGGTGTCGGACGAGCGCTGTGTCAGGGTGGCGTTGCCCATCACGGCCAGCTCATTGACCACCGAGGTCACATTCTCCACACGCGAAACGATCTGCTCGACCAGCTGCTTGTCTTGCGCGCTGGGCACTTCACCCGTCAGCAACACCTGGCGGTTGTAACTGGTCAAGTTGACATGTACACGGTCTCCCACGTTGCTGCGAATCCGGCTGGCCGCCCGCAATTCAATGCCCTCGTCTTCCAGCTGCGCACCCGACGTGCGGCGGTCGGTGGCAACAAGCGCCCCCCCAGCCATGCCGCCTACCACCAAAGGAAAGCAGGCTGTCAGGGCACTGCCAAGCAATACCGATGTACCAATGGCCAGAGTGAGTCGTTTCAACGGGGCATATGTCATACAGAGGTCTCCTGATCGCCAAGTAACTGGGTGTCCACACCATCGCAAATGCAATGGAGGACAAGAAGGTGCACTTCCTGGATACGCGCAGTCCGCTCATGCGGCACGCAGATATGCACATCGGTTTCGCGCAGGGCATGGGTCATCTTGCCGCCCCCGCGCCCCGTCAGCGCCACCACGGTCATCTCGCGCTCATGGGCGGCTTCGATGGCGGCCAGCACATTGGCCGAATTGCCGCTGGTGCTGATGGCCAGCAATACGTCGCCGGCGCCGCCCAGGGCACGCACCTGCTTCGAGAAGATGACCGTGAAGTCATAGTCGTTGGCAATGGCGGTGAGGATGGAGCTGTCGGTCGTCAGCGCAATCGCACCCAACTCGGGCCGCTCGCGCTCATAGCGCCCCACAAACTCCGCAGCGAAGTGCTGGGCATCCGCAGCCGAGCCACCATTGCCGCAGGCCAGGACTTTGCCGCCGCTGGTGACGCTGGCCAGGATGGCCTGCACTGCGGCCGCAATCGGTTTAGACAGGACCTGTGCCGCCTGGTATTTCAGGTCGGCGCTGTCAATGAACTGCTGTTCGATACGTTGTTCAAGCATGGGGTCAATGATAGCGGGTCGGACTGCGCCGCCGGTCCCGGAGGGGTTTGCCCAAGCTGGCGATGGATGGTTACAAATTCCGCCATCCATTCCCGGCGCTCAGGACGCGTCGAAAGCCCCGGGCAGCCATTCAATGTCAGGGGCCGCCCCGTCGTCCTGCGGCCCGTTGACCAGGACCACGTCGAATCGGCAAGGCGGTGGGCTGGCGAAACGCATGAGATAGTGCCTCGCGGCAAAGATGATGCGCTGTTGCTTGGCCGGGCTGATGCTGGCGCCGGCACCGCCGTGCGAGACGCCGGTGCGCTGGCGCACTTCCACAAACACCAAGGTACCGTCGGGTGCGCGCATGACCAGGTCGATCTCGCCGCCCCCGCGGCCCGGCGTCCGATAATTGGTATCGACCAGCATCAGCCCGGCCTTGGCCAGATAGGCTTGCGCGGCAGCTTCCGCAGCATCGCCCCTCGACTTGGTGGTAATCTGCCCGGGCGAGGCTTGGGCCTGAAGGGCTGTCGCTTTTGACACCGTCCCGGCAACCTGTTTTCTGGAAAACCACATTGAACGCTTCCTTCGACCTGGCTCTGGATGCGGCACGCGCCGCAGCAGGCATGCAGCATTATCCGGAAAGTGCGCTCTATGTGGTGGCGACCCCGATCGGGAACCTGGCCGACATCAGCCTGCGCGCCCTGCAAGTACTGCAACTAGTAGACGCCATAGCCTGCGAGGACAAGCGGCATTCGCAGCCCCTGCTACGGCAGTACGGAATCGACAAGCCCCTGCTGGCGGTGCACGAACACAATGAAGCAGAGGCCGCAGGCCTGGTGATTGAACGCCTGCAGCGGGGTGAGCGCGTGGCCTATATCAGCGACGCCGGCACGCCGGCCGTGAGCGATCCCGGCGCCCGCCTGGTCGCCGCTGTTCGCGCGGCGGGACTGGCCATCATGCCCTTGCCGGGCGCCAGCAGTGTCACTGCGGTGCTCAGCGTGGCCGGGCTGAGCAGCCACGGCGGTGATACCGGGTTCGTATTTGCCGGTTTCCTCCCGAGCAAGGCCGGCGAACGCGACCAGGCCATCCAGCAGCTGCAAACTGATACCCGGGCCATCGTGATTCTGGAAGCGCCACACCGCATCGAGGCGCTTGCGAAAGCACTGGCGGTGCTGCAAGGCCGCCTGGTCACCGTTGGCCGTGAGCTGACCAAGCAATTCGAGGAAATTGCGACCGTGCCGGCGCAGGATTTTTCCGGCTGGCTGGCTGCTGGCGCCCAGCGTACGCGCGGTGAATTTGCACTGGTACTGCATCCTTGCGCCGCTGCCGACAGCGCTGAGGATGGCACACGGGTGCTGCAGTTGTTGCTGGCGGAGTTGCCGCTCAAGACTGCTGTAAAAGTCGCGGCAGAAATCACCGGCGTGGGGCGCAACGAGCTCTATGACACCGCACTCAAGCTGAAAAAAGAATGAACCCCAACGCCGACGAACTCTGGCGCGCCCCACGCTGGACGCTTGCCGCCTTGTTGGCTGTGCTCGGGATGCTCGGGCCGTTTTCCATCGACACCTACATTCCCGCCTTTTCCGGCATGGCGCAGTCGCTGGGAGCATCACCGGTAGAAATGCAGCAAACGCTGTCGGCCTACCTGTTCGGCTTTGCTTTCATGAACCTGTTTCACGGCGCGCTGGCCGACAGTTTCGGCCGCCGGCCAGTGGTGTTGTGGGGAATCGCGCTGTTCACCCTGGCGTCGGCCGGCTGCGCGCTGTCGCAAAGCATCGGGCAACTGGTTTTTTTCCGGGCCGTACAAGGCTTGTCGACAGGTGCGGGCATTGTGGTGTCGCGCGCCGTCATACGCGACATGTACCCGCCGGCTCAGGCCCAACAGGTCATGAGCCAGGTCACCATTTATTTTGGAGTAGCCCCTGCCCTGGCGCCCATCGTCGGCGGCTGGCTTTTTGTGCATCTGGGCTGGCACAGCATCTTCTGGTTTCTGACGGGAGTGGGTGTGATCCTGTGGGCTACCAACTTCCGGTTCTTGCCCGAGACACTTCCGCCGCTGGACCGCCAGCCGTTTGAAGTCAGGCACCTGATGCGGGGCTACTGGCAGTTGGGTTCCAGCCCCCGCTTTTTATTGCTGGCGCTGGCCAGCGGCGTGCCATTCAACGGCATGTTTTTGTATGTGCTGTCAGCGCCCGCTTTTTTGGGGGAACACCTGGCACTGCAGCCTACCGAATTTTTCTGGTTTTTCATCCTGACAATCTCCGGCATCATGTCCGGCGCATGGCTGAGCGGCCGCCTGGCAGGAAAGATTGCCCCCAAGCAGCAAATACGGCACGGCTTTGTCATCATGCTGGTCACCTCGGTGCTTAACCTGATTGCCAACATGCTGTTCGCCCCGCATGCTTCGTGGTCCCTCTTTCCGATCGCAGTGTTTGCATTCGGCTGGGCGCTGATGGTGCCGGTCGTCACGCTGCTCGTGCTGGACCTCTATCCTGAACGGCGCGGCATGGCTTCTTCCCTTCAGGCCTTCGTGGGCTCAACCGCCAACGGCATTGTTGCCGGTGTCATCGCCCCGCTCGCAATGCACTCCACCCGGGCATTGGCGGCAGTCTCGCTCGGGATGATGTGCATCGGGTTGCTTGCCTGGGTGTATCTGCATCACCGGTGGCCGGATATCGGCCGCTCCGCAACACCCGACTAGCGTGCAATACGCCCATCAGCGATCATTGACTCGCATGGGAAATTCCATGCCTTGCCCGATGCGCTGCACCACGTTGTTGCCGTCCAGGTAAGCCCAGAAAAACATGGGTTGATCGCTGTCTCGCCAGCGGTAAGTCATGATGTCGCCGGACCATGACGCTACACGGTCAATCTTTGCCGGCCGGCCAAATTCGCGTTCCATATCCGAGCGCGTCCACTTGCCCGGCTGGACTCTTGAGAACTCTGCTGGCGTCAGAACCTCGCGGACGCCGATGACCCTGCCGGCGGCATCCAGATCTACCATCGTGGCGAACTGACCAAGCGGCTGGCCCGAATACTGCAGCCGGGTTCCCGCATCCAGCGGCACCACCCGGGACGGCGTTCCGCGAAGCGCGATGACGTTCTCACGGGTCATGCCGGGCTTTATCGCTGTCAACGCGCAGCCGGCGGCACACAGCGCCGCGATAACAAGACCGGAAACTAATTTAAATACCCTCACGGTTACTCCTGCCTGAAATTGAATTGATCACAAGACTTGGGACTCCATCCCGGCCAGAATGTTCCCCGTGTGTGGCACCGTGGCCTCTGCTTTAAAGTTGTGCCCAACTGATCGTCACTACGCGGGCCGAATCACGGATTGTTGCATCATGCCGCACCCACTGAGGACGCCTGGACTGCCGCTGTCATTGTTTCTGGTATCCATGGTGCAGGGCAACGGCTCGAAGCCGGGATTCAACGGATTGGACTAGGCCCCAAGCAAACTCGCCGACTCATTTTGTACTGAGCCCGCCTGGGGGCCGAGATGTTTGGTGTCCATGTACCCGCACGCACTCAGGCTTTGTGCTGCCGCGCAAATATTTTGGCCAGATCCAGGAAATTCTTTTCGGCCGGCGAGTTGCTGTCTTCCCGGCTCACCAGCGTGATAGGCGCCACCAGCGCGGGCCTGGCATTGGTGATACGGCAGTACACCACGCTCTCACGGTGAAAATCCTTCATGGATGCGGGAACCACGGAAACGCCCGCGCCCGCCGCGACCAGGCTGATATTGGTCAGCATGCGCTCCACCTCCGAGGCGATCCTGAGCGTGAAGCCCGCCTGTTCACAGGCTTCGATCAGATCCGAATACATGCCTGGTGCGCCGTGTCTGCGCACCAGAATGAACTGCTCATCAGCCAGGGATTTCAGATCAATGACCGGCATCTTGCCCTTGGCGGCGCCCGCCACCAGCGCATGGCCCACCGGCAGAATCAGCAGCATCTCTTCTTCGAGCAAGGAAAAAAAACTCACACCGCGCGGATGGCTGACGGGCGTACGCAGAATCGCGATATTGACCTTGCCCCTGTCTATGCCCTCGGTTAATTCCGCCGCATTGGCTTCCCTGAGGTCCAGGTGCACATCGGGATAGGCGCCGCGATAGGCCCGGATGATCCCCGGAATCAAAGGATGAGCCGCGGCAGAGCTGGTAAAGCCTATGGCCAGCGTGCCTTCAAAGCCCTGTGCGGCGCGCGCGGCGCGTGCCGCGCCCTGCTCGACGCCGCGCAGGATGGCCTGGGCTTCCTGCAAAAACACCGCGCCACCGGCCGTCAGCGCCGCGCCTTTGGGGTGGCGGCGGAACAATTCGAAGCCCAGTTCTTCCTCCAGCAGCCGGATCTGGTGGCTCAAGGGCGGCTGCTGCATATTCAACCGCTCGGCGGCGCGCGTGAAATGCTGCTCCTCGGCAACCATCAGGAAGTAGCGCAGATGTCTCAGCTCCATGGTGTCAGCCCATCTTTTTTAGGTATCGGGGATCGTATTTTCGGATTTTATGTATATGCCCGCGACGATGCGTGACACCTTCGCGTCTTGATACTCGCCGTCCATCCGCAAAAAACAACCGTATGGCGCGGCCCCCGCGCCGTGGCGGCCAAGCCGCCCGTAGACTGGGTGATCGATGATCAAAATCAGAAGAACGCTTTGCCATCCCATTGCGCAAATGGCTCTCGCCTTTGCCGCCGGCATCCTGCTGGGGAATTTTTTTCCCTCAGTCGGCGCGATGATGAAACCCCTCAGCGACGGCTTTCTGCGCCTGATCAGCATGCTGATCGGCGTGCTGATCTTTTGCCTGGTGGTGTCCGGTATCGCCAGCATGCGCAACCGGCTGCAGGCCACAAAGGTGGGTGTCAAGGCCATCATCTACTTCGAGGCCATGACCTTGATCTCGCTGCTGGCGGGCATGTTGGGCGCCTTGTTGCTAACGCCCGGCAAGGGTTTCGCGCCAGATTTTGCGGCTGACGTCGCACAGCGCGCTGCGCCTGCAAAGGCCGCGGAAAGCACAACCGACTTTTTGCTCAACATCATCCCCCCGACATTTGCCAGCGCCTTCACCGGCAACAACAACCTGCAGATCCTGCTGCTGGCGCTGCTGTCGGGCATTGCACTGGCGCGCGCGGGTGAACGCGGGCACAAGCTGCTGGAGCTCATCGAAGCGGTGCAGCAAGTATGGCTCGGCATGGTCGGCATGGTCCTGAAGCTGGCCCCACTGGCTGCATTCGGTGCAGTCGCCTTCATGATTGGCCGTTACGGGATGTCCTCGGTGTTGCCACTGCTGCATTTTCTCGCCGCGATTTATCTCGTCAGCATCCTGTTTATCTTCGTGGTGATGGGCCTTCTCGCGCGCGCCGCCGGTTGCAACATCTTCCGCCTGGTCGCCTATGTCAAAGAAGAGCTGCTGCTGGTCTTCTTCACCACTTCGTCAATAGCCGCCTTGTCGAGTCTGGTCGGAAAAATGGAAAAAATGGGCTGCGCCAAACCGGTGGCGCGCTTGATGCTGCCGACCGGTTTTAGTTTCAACCTGAACGGCAGCAACATCTATATCGCCATGGCGGCGATCTTCCTGGCGCAGGTGGCGCATGTCGAGCTGGGTTTCTGGTCACTGCTGTCACTGCTGGGCATCGCGATGCTGACATCCAAGAGCGCCGCCAGCGTCGCCGGTTCGGCCTTTGTGGCCCTGACCGCGACGTTGGCCAGCCAGAACCTCATACCGATCGCGGGCATTGTCCTGTTGCTGGGCATAGAGCGGTTGATGAAATGCCGCTCCCTCACCAACATGCTCGGCAACTGCGTGGCCTGCGTCGTCGTGTGTGCCTGGGAAAAAGCCCTGGACCGCCAAGCGATGCATCAGGCCCTGTCGGGCAAGGCCTCCTCCTCGTCCGCCGTCGCCGACCAGATCTGATACAGGCGTTCGCCCAGGCATTCCGCACGGCCTTCGAACAAGGTATTCAGGCACTCGGGCCCCTCCAGCTGCCGGTACAGTGCAGCCCGTTCCGGGTAGTTGTCAGCCATGCGAACGGCGGCGGCAATGTAGCCCTCCACGCTGTCGGCGATGGCCCAGTCCGGCAGGCCCAGGCGGCGGAACAGCCCTTCGTCGATGTGTTCAAACACTTCCGGCCCTGTCTTGCACACGCCGGGCAAACCGACCGTCACGGCATCGGTAATGCCATTGGTGTTGCCGAAGGGAAAGGGGCTCAGGAACATGTCGCAGCGGCTGAAGATAGCCAGATAGTCCGGGTAGGGCTGGTGCGCGTAGATTTCCGCGTCCGGCAGATAGCGGCGTATCAACCTGCGCACCTGCGGATAGATCAGGCCGGTTGCCTGTCCGATCAGGAAATGAAAGTGGACCTGCTTGCGCGTGCCCGCGCGTATCTTCTGGCAGGCCAGCAAAAACTTCGGGTTGAGTTTCATGGTGGTCGCGGCCACGGCGATGTTGACGACGGCCGCGTCCTGCCGCTGCGGCCGTGCCAGCGAGACTTCGATGGCGGACGGGCGGTAGGGCTGCCCGTCTTTCGGCAGACGCAGCAGGGTTTCGCTGAAGCAGGCGGGATCGCCGACAAAATCGTCTTCCACGCTGATGTAATCGATACGGTCGGAATGCGTGGTGGCGGGATGGCCCAGCGCGGCCACCTGCACGGGTGCCAGGCGCTGATTGGCCGCGAACATGGTGATGGGAAACATGCCGACGCTGGGCATATAAAACACGGCGGGCCTGAGGGAGCCGGCCAGCGCGTGCAGCTGGCGCAGGCAGGCGATCATGTCATTGGGCGCGGCGAAATCAATCACCTCGTCAAACACCGCCCGGCCCAGTTCGTCGATGTTGCCGGGGTAAGCAATGGCCACCAGGCGAAAATGCCGGCGAGCGGCCTCCAAAGTCCTGGAATGCGTGCGGTAAATCGAATGCCCACCGGAGAACCACTCGAGCAGTACCAGCATGATGGGCTTGTCCGCACTTTGCGCGGCGAGCGCGGGCGCAACGCGCCCCAGGCCCAGCGCCTCGAGCTTCTTGCGAACCAGCCGGTTGATGGGGCGCTTGATCTCATGGCGGTCGGGCAGGTCGGCGTAACTGCAGTGCATGTACACGTCGTGCAGGATGCCTACCGGCAGGATGTCCAGGCTTTCGATTTCTTCGAGGTGGGCAGGCAGCCAGGCCAGCAGCGCCTCCCGCTTGGAGTGCGCAGCTGGCGAGCCGAGAAAGCGCGGCGACAGCAGGGCCGTGAACAGCGCGGCGGCCAGCTTTTTGTTCTGCCGCCACAGCAATTCCACGTCCAGCGGGATTTCCGATTCGGGGGAATACAGGATGCAGAACTTCACGAGGTCCCGTTCGCTCACGTGGAACTCCGGTGCGCCGGAGCCCAGGAAATTGAGCGACCTCAGGATATGGTCGCAATGGACAAAGGCGCTGGCGGCAAACAGCGCCGACAACCAGCGCTGGAAGTTGATGAGCTGGCCGAAGCCGCCGGGCGAGACATGGAAGGTCGGGTCGGAAAACAGGGCCGAGATGGCGCTGGTGAGGCGGGTCAGGCCGTGCGCGTCACGCTCCTGCGCACCTATAGCGGCCGACAGGCTGAGCGCGAAGTTGCCGTCCAGGTTGCCGTAGTTCCTGTCTATGAGCAGCAGCAGCTTGACCAGCTCTCGCGCAGCCGGCTCCTGCTGGCGGGAGTAGCACAGGTATTCGAAGTTCTCCAGCGAAAAAATATCGTCAGCCATGGTGCCCTTGTCGATGGCCCCGTCAGGCCGACAGCGCCAGTATCACCGCTACCGCCGTGAAACTCACTGGACCAGCCCGGAAAAGGTGCGGTCCAGGTTGTACTGGGCACGCGCGAGCTTGTCCTGCTGCGCCTTGAGCCAGGCGGCGTCCTGCTCTAACCGGCTCTTCTCGGCCGCCAGCATCCTGACGGTCTCCGTGCGCTGCGGACCGCCCAGGCCCTTGCTGGAGGCCAGCATGTTCTGCGCGGTCAGCGACGTACGGAAGCGCTCCTGCGTCAGCGGAAATTCCGCCCGTGGGAAATCAGAGGTCTTCACCGCCTCTGCATACAACTGCCTGGCGACGTCGAAGGGAATCTCGGCGGGCTTGAGCTTGTTGGCGCGGCCGTAGTTGACCAGGTCCGAGGCGAAATGGTGGCCGACCCGGAAGGGAACGTCGGCGTCGCGCTGCAGGATGTCGGCCAGCTCGGTGGTGGTGGAGTAATCGGCGTCAACTTCCTGCAGCGCGCGGTTGCGATCGATGACGAGGTGGTTCATCAGGTCAGCCAGCTTCACGAAGGCATTGGCCGTGAGGTCCAGGGTTTTCTCGACCTGGTCGCGCTTGTAGTCGGGCATGCCGGGCGTGACGTTATGCGCCTCCAGTTGGTAGGTGAAGGCGCCGCCCACCACCTCGCTGGCCTGCAGCCGTAGCACGTTGAGGGCATAAGGATTGCGCTTTTGCGGCATGATGCTGCTCGTGCCGGTAAGCCGCCCCTCCTGGATGGTGATCCAGGGAGCGGTCTGGTGGTACTGGGTGTGCATGTCCTGCGCCAGCAGGCCTATCATCAGCGCCGCGTTGCTGCACAGGCCCACCAATTCCACGCCCTGGTCGAGCGCGCCGAGCTGGGCCGCGTCGTAGGAGTTTTCCACCACGCCGTCAAAACCCAGCAGCTCCGCCAGGCGTTGACGATTCACCGGAAAACTCGAGGTACCGAGCGCGCCCGCGCCCAGCGGGCTCATATTGAGGCGCGCATAAGCCTCCTTCAGTCGCGCGCTGTCGCGCCCGAAGACCGAGGCGAAGGCCAGCAGGTAGTGCGCGTAAGTAGTGGGCTGGGCCTGCACGCCGTTGGTATAGGCCGGCACGATGGTGTCCAGGTTCTTCTCGGCCACAGCCAGTAGTTGCGCTTTCGATTGGATCATCGCATCCATTAGAACTAGCGCACGCTCGCGCTGCATCAGGCGTCGCGTGGTGGACAGGATGTCCTGGCGGCTACGGCCTGAATGCATGCGCGAACCGTCGGGGCCGGCCAACGCCAGGATCAACGGCTCATACTGCAAATAGTCACCCGGGCGCTTGGCACCCGACTGGTTGCCTTCCCTGATCACTTGTTCAATAGCCCGTGCGATTTTTTTCCCAAGCTCAGGCGGGACGATTTTTGTCTCGACCACCATCACGGTTGAGGCCTTGTTCATCTCGCCGAGGAAATGAAAGTTGTCGTGCTCGGCTTGCCCGGCCTTCTTGTCGGCGGCGACGGCCAAAGCGGACAGCGATACCAGCAACAGCAGAACCGGCACCAGCCGCCCGGCGCGGCGCGGCATTATGGAGCCAGTGAACGCCGCGGCGGACGCAGGTTCAAGGCGTTGCATCTTCTTTGCCTGCGGCGGATGCATTGAGATTGGCATTGGACGACACCACGGAAATGGTGAGCCTGTCCGTTCCGCCACTGGAGGGCGGGGATGCAGTGTCGCCGGCAAGGGGCGCCATCCAGTCGCTGCCGGCCATATCCAACTGCAGTGCGGCGGTCGCAGCGGCCGAATCGGCGCTGGTCAGGCTGTTGCTCATCTTGCCGCCGAGATTGCGCAGCACGACACCGGATCCGGTGGCGGCGATCGTCGTGGCGTCCGAAGACTGGCTGAAGGGCTTCCCACTCGGCGCACTGGCGCTAATGAGCAAAACGCCGTTTTCCACCTGCAGCTTGTTGGTGCCGCCGTCTATGCGCACCCCGTAGCCGCCGCCGGAACCCGATACGCGAAGATTTCCATTACCACCCGTGCTGATGGTATTGAAGGCATTGGCGCTGCTGCCAACGATGGATAGCCCCTCGCCGGAGCCGGCTGTCGCCGCCTGGACGTCGATATCACCACTGCTCGACGTGATACTGACGCCATTGGCGGCACCCGAGGCCGCAGTGCGCAGGAGGACTGCCGGCGCAGCAGACGCCGCGCTGTTGTTGCCCGTGATCGAGAGCTTGCCCGACACCGTGGAAATGGCGGCGGAACTGGTCGCCGTCGACGGGTAGATGGTGACGCCGCTGCCATAGATCGAGCTGCCAGCCACACTCACTGAACCGACTCCAGTGGCACGTATGACATTGTTACCAGTCAGCACGCCCACCCCGTCGCCATAAACACTGCTCCCGGTGATTGCGAGCGCGCCGTTCTCGACGCTGACCAGGGCCTTTCCGCCACCATAGATGCTGACGCCATTGCCCTGGTCGGCTGCGCTACCGACCAGCGTCACGTTGCCCGAACCGGTGGTCTGGATGCGGTTGGCGACGTTCTGGATGGCGATGCCGTGGTCGAGCTCCCCGGCGTTCGGCGAGTGGAAGTTGCCGACCAGCGTGATGTTGCCGCCTTGCGAAGAGATGTTGTTGACCGAGTTGGTGCTGGATGCGCTACCGCCCAGGGAGATGGCGTCCGATGTACCTACGGAATCGCCCCGGAAGGTGATGTCGCCGCTCACGGTGGTGACATTGACGCCGTTCGCGTTGCCGGTAGAGTTCAGGAAGATGCCGTAGCCGCCGAAACTGCTCGTGCTGTTGCCGTTGACGGCAATGGCGCCGCTACCGGTCGTGATGTTGATCGCCGCGTTGGCGCCGGAGGGCGCGATGTCCACGCCGCGCCCCGAGTAGCTGGTGCCGTCCAGCGTCAGCGCGCCCGACTGCGTGCCCAGGTTGATGCTGGCGTAGGCGCCGCTGGCGTCCAGCGACACGGCCTTGAATGAGCCGGTAGTGGGGTTGACCACACTGTTGTTGGCCAGCAGCTTGAGTGCGCCGGCCGTGCTGCTGATGTTGACCTGCGAGGCGGTGGCCGCGCTGGTGCCAACGCCGGAGCTTAGCAAACCCAGCGCCGGCGTCGTGCCGCCCGAAGTGTTGCCGGCCACCGTGATGTTACCGTCCGAAAAGATGCTGATGGAAGATCCGGAACCCGTCGAGTTGAGCACCGTGCCGTAACTGCCGGTGCTGCTACCGCCGAGCGTGATGGCACCGCCCGCCGTGGCATTGAGCACCACCGCGCCGTTGCCCGAGGCCGCCAGGTAGACGCCGCGGCCGGCACCGGCAAAACCGTTGGCGTTGGCCTGCACGGTCAGGTTACCGCTGCCCACGGTGAGTTGTTGCGAGGAGGTGCTGGCTGTCGAGCAGATCAGCACGCCGAAGCCGGTCGTTGCGTTGCCGCTGATCGTCAGGTTGCCCGAGCCGCTGGCGGCCATGGTGTTGTTGGTACTGAAGATGCGCGTGCCGTTGCCGCTGCCCAGGTTGGTGCTGTCCACCGTGATGGATCCGGCGCCGCTGGTGAGGACATTGCTGCCGCCGGTGAGCACAAAGGCGTCGCCGGTCGCGCTGGCGCTGGCGACATTGGCCAGGATGGAGATGTTGCCGCCGCCAGCATTGAGCGTGGCGCCGGAGATATTCACAGCGCTGGTGCTGGAGCTTGTCGAGGTGGAGGCGCCGCGTATCGTGATGTTGCCGCCGCCCGTGCTCAGCACGGTGCCACCGGTGATTGCCACGCCCGAGGCGCTGCTCTGGTTGGTGCTGGCGTAGCCGGTCAGCGGGTTGCTGCCGCCGCTGATGGTAATGGCCCCGCCGTTGGTGGTAATGGTGCTGCCCGTCAAGGCCACCGAGCCGTTGCCGGTGTCACCGTAATTGGAGATCAGCGAAACGTTGAGGCTTTTGCCGGTGCCGTTGGAAATGGTGCGGCTGCCGATGATGATGTTGCGATGCGCCTGCAGGGTCAACGAGGCATTGCCCACACCCTTGACGTTGTCCAGCACGTTGATGTCGCCCGAGGTGCCGCCGACGGCAGAAGTCTGGACCACCACGTTGGCGCCTTCGGACAACGAGGCGTTGAGCACGGCCGAACTCAGGTTGGAGCTGGCTGCGCCGCTGGAGGTGAAGGGGGAACTCCCGGTCGCGCCGACGCTCGCCGTGCTCGTGATGTTGATGTTGTAGGGATCGATCAACCAGGTTCCGCCTTTTCCGGAGGCCGCGCTGATATCCACCGAACCCGTCGCCTCCAGGTTGTGGCCCGAGGTCTCAACCAGGCCGCCGCTGCCGGTCTGTCCGCCGCCCAGCACCGTGATGCCGCCGTGAAACTGCGTGCTGCCGGCGGACCACAGGATGACTTTGCCGCCGTCGCCGCTGCTGAGCGCGTCGGCGTTGATGCGGGCGTCTTCGCCCATGTAAGTCCCGACGGCCTGGCGCTCGGTGCCGCTGCCCTGGTAGTTGCCGCCCACCAGCACCGCGCCGCCACCGGCATCGCCGGAAGCATCGATGCGCGCGCCGTCAAATACACCGACGTACTGACCCAAAGCCTTGAAACTGCCGCCGGTTTCGCCGGCATCGCGGCCGGAGACGTCGACACGGCCGCTCAAGGCGACAATGCCTGCCTCCCCGCCGTCAAGCAGGACCGTGCCGTTTCGGCGCTGCAGGCTGGTCGCCTCGATCACGCCTTCGTTGTTGACCACATTGGACATCAGCGCGTCGCCGGAGCGGGCCGACATGACGACCAGGCCACCGTTGGCCTTGAGCAGGCCCTGGTTCACCACGCTGGCGCCCAGCGAGGGGTCGCTGACCTGCATATTGATCAGGCCGTCGCCGTTAAAGTCCAGCGTGATATTCTTGCCGGCGCCCAGCATCACGCTGCCCAGACGGGCCGTGATGCTACCCACATTGCGCACCTGCACACCCAGCAGCGCCACGTACCCGCCGTCGGCCGCCACGATGCTGCCCTCGTTAATCACGGCGCCGCCCGCGCTGCCGGCTTCAAAGCGGTTGTTGCCGGCCATGAAGTTGCCGTCCGAGATGTTCAGCGAGCTGGCCACCAACCCGCCAACGTTGACGGCTGAACCCTGGCCGAACAGGATGCCCGAGGGATTGATCAGATAGACCTGCCCGTTGGCATTGAGCTGGCCCATGATCTGCGAGGCATCGCTGGATGTGACGCGGTTGAGGGCCACCGACGAGGTCGAGGGCTGCGCGAAATTGACTTTGGCCGCGCTACCGATGTTGAAAGTGTTCCAGGTAGCGACCATCCGGTCGCTGCCCTGTACCACGTTCATGACGTTGCCGCTCTGACTGATGCTGCCGCTGCCAGCTGTGACCTGACCATTGGTAGGTAAGGCGCTGGCGTCCAGCGCATATCCCCGTACCGGGTAAATGGCGCAAAGCGCTGACAGGATGGCTGCACTCAGCGGTGTCAGCGTCGGGCGGCTTTTACGTGGGAAAACCGGGGAAGAGTGGTATGTCATGCGAGCCCCTCAGAACGTGTAGTTGATACCGAAACCGATCGCGCGGATCGTGGTGCCTGCGCCTGCGCTGCCGAACACGCCGGCAACGGCGTAGTTGTAATTGGCCAGCGGTTGGTTGCGCAGCAGCACGTACTGCCCGAAAATCCTGAGCTGCTTGCTCCAGGCATAGGAGAAACCGATGGCCTGCGAGGTCGCACCCATGCCTTCGGTCGAGCAGTTCACGCCGTTGCCGGAAATCATGGTGCAGTCGCCTGCGAAGGCTTTGGCATGGCTGGCGCGCAACTGCCAGGCACCTATCTTGTGTGATACGCCGACCATGTAGGCACGGCGGCGGTAGCTGGAGAGGTCGCTTGAAGTGACGCTGGTGTTGATGACACCGGACTCGGCATAGCTCAGTTCGTCGGCGATCAGCGAAACCTTGGTATCACCGAAATCGTAGGCCACCCCGTAGCGCACGCTGTAGTCATTGGACGAGGTGCCCTGCGTGACGTGGGTGTTGGTTCCTACCCCGCGTGCATTGCGGCCCAGGCTGGCAATGCCGAAGTAGTTCACGTGCTGTTCGGCCGCAACCACTGCGGAGAAACCGCCACTCTCATACGACAGGCTGCCGCCGTAGAGGTAGCCTGTATCAACGTCCGGCGCGGCCTTCATGCCGTTGTTCGAATAAGCCAGCTTGAGCTGGAAGCCGCCCATCTTGGGCGTCCAGTAGCCGAACACGCCGGCCTGGCGGCGGTTGAAAGCGGCATCGTCGTTGTTTTCCACCGCCGCCGTGCCCACCGGGCCGGAGTTTTTAGTGATGCTGGTGGCGAAGCCCGGTGAACCGATGATGTTGTAGTGCGCCGCACTGGTGGTCGCGCCGAAGGGGTCGAAGGAAGAGGCGCTTTCCTTGAGCGGCATGTCCCAGTTGCCGTACATCGCGGTGCCAGCATCTGGATGGGCGACAGCCACGCCGGTATTACGCAGCTCTTGCCTGTGTGTCCAGTTCGGGGTCGCGTCGTCTCCGGCCGCGCCCGCGCTCAGTGACAGGCCCAGCTCCAGCTGCCACAGCGCCTTCCACTGTTCATAAATGGGGATGCCGCCACGCGCGCCCACATACGACACATTGTCGCGCGCACGCCAGAAGCCCGACATGTTGCGCCCATTGGGCGTGGCCAGCTTGCTCTGGTCGGCGGGCGCCGCAGGCGTCGCGCCTGAGCGGCTCACGTATTCGGGGATGATGCCCAGTGAGCCGTACAGCCGCATGCCGTCTTCCGCCTCCTCGAAATCCTCGCCCCGGCTGCCGCTGCTGGAGGCCAGGCCCGTGAAGGCCTGGGGTGAACCCGACACCGATAGCCACAGGCGACGCGCGCTTTTTGGTTCGCTGACTGGATTGACGCCGGGCGACACCGCGATGCTGGCATTGAACACCAGGTCCTTGTTGTAGACGTTCAGGCCCACGCCATAGCCGTAGCGGCTCGCGCGGTTTTCGCTGTTGTCCCACGGCTTCTTGTTAATGGTCACACGCCCCGCATCGGCGAACAGCGCACCTTCCACGACGGAGTTGCCGACAACACCCAGGGTCTTGCGCAGTTCCAGACGCGCCAGCATGCCCTGGTCGCCCGCGGCTTCGCCGGCAGGGTAAGCGCGCACGCCGCCGGAGCCGCCCAGGCTCATTTTCTCTGACGCGTCCAGGTTCTTGTCGGCGTACTGCGCGGTGACCAAGCCCAGCAGGGAGTAGCCGCCGCCAAGCTGCTGCAGGCGGCTGAACGACAGGTTGAGCTTTTTGTAGTCGCCTGCCGCATTGGCCGTGAAGCGGTCCAGTGCTGCGTCGTTGGGCGTTTCTTTTTTCAGATGCCCCATACCCAAACGCGCGTTCCAGCTGTTGTTCGCCGACGCGCCTGTCCAGTCGTCACGCCAGTCGCCAGACAGGCCCGCACTCATCAGGTTGGCAGACTTTTCAACGGTCGTGCCGCCAGTCGTGTCCTGGAAATGTCGGTATTCCGTCGCCAGCGACAGATTCATGTTGGCGCGCCGGCTGCGCAGCAACGCCGCGTTGAGAAACAGCGTGCTCACGCGGGCTTCACCTCTGGCTTCTACTTCCTTGAGGTTTTTGCCGATGTTGTATTGCAGACCCGCAAAATTCGCGCCTACCGACAGCCCTGTCGTGCCGAGGGGCTGCACATAACCAACGCCTGCAATGCGCAGGCCTTCAAAAGTTTGCTGCGTATTCAGGCTGAAGCTTTCGCCCATGCCCAGTGCGTCGTTGAGGCTCAGGTTGGCGGACAGGCGATTGGCACCGGTGTAATAGCTGCCACCGTTGTCGATGCTCACGCGCGAGGTGATCGCCCCCATCTCGCTGACCTTGACGATGACGTCGGTGGCGCCCGGTTCTGCCGAAGGCCGCAACACAGCCTTGACCGTCACACCGGCGATGTCAGAGAGCCGCAGCAGCGTGTTTTCGAGGTCGCTTTCCTGGATCACCTCGCCCGGCTGTAGTCCCGCGAGATGTCGACCTATCAGGTCCGGGTCCAGGCGCACGTTGGCATCGGGCTCGGCCACCACCCGGCCGATGACGCCTTCACGGATGCCGAGGGCAACCACACCGCCTTGTATTTCCTGTGCGGGGAGATAGGCGCGCGCTACCAGGTAGCCCCGGGTGCGATAGTAGGCCGTGATTTTGGCGGCGGCTTTGCCCAGCCCGGCGAAGTCCAGCTCGCGGCCGACAAACTCCTGCAGTTGGGCTTGCAGCTCGGATGCCGGCAGAGACCGGTTGCCGCTCAGTACAAAACCCGTGACCTGGATGCCCGTTCCGCCGGCGGGGGGGCTCTGGCCCTCATCACTGCCTTCCACCTCTTTTTCGATGCGCGCAGGACGCTGCACCGCCGCCGGCGGGCCGGCATTTTCCGTTGGCGAGAGCTGTTGCCGGTTCGCGTCGAAAAGAGTACCGGCGCTGGGCGGCGTCTGCGCATGGACGGCAAAAGGTGCGGCGGCCAGCATTGCGCAGATCTGCGATGCGAGGATTTTTCGCCGGGGTGCGGCTAGGCGTGAGGGTTCCATCATGGTTTTCGTCTTCTGTCTTGGTGTTGTATCCGCGCGTCTCTGTGCTTCTTCTTTTTTTCTTGTTGTGCTCGTTCGGCTTGTCTCTGTTTGTCCCGGCTATTCGCTATTCGCTAGTTGCCGGCGGCATGGAAAATTTTTGCAGCAACACCGCGGGACTCAAAAATTTCGGCCGCTTCGTGGCCCGCGTCCGGCACCACCATGACCGCACGCGTCACGGGTGTCTGCCATTTCTGGGCTAAAAACTGTTCGTAGCGCATGTAATTCCTGTGCCGATTCAGCCGGTCCGTGCCCTGCATGGCGGCCCCGCAGGATTTGTCGAGTGACTCGTAGGCTGGGTCGTTGTCCTGCGCGCCCACCAGGTAGAGGACCTCGCGCGCCGCATAGCGCTTGAACAACTGTTCGCCGTCCAGGCCCTGCCCATAGGGAACCATGTTGCCCAGGCCGTAGCGGAAGTTGTTGTAACCGGGGCAGAGGATGCTGTTCACAGGCTTGAAGCTCCCACCCTCCGGACGGCTGTCATCCAGGTACAAATAGGAAGACGGGCTGGAGACCACATACCGCACGCGGATGCCCGACTTGCGCAACCCCTCCTCGCTGTTGTTGAGCACGGCATAGCGCTGCATTAGCTGCCCACCGGCCGAGTGGCCGATGAAAACGATTTCCTTAAGTACGGGAAAACGCTTGCCCGCGCTCAGGTAGCGGGCGATATCGTCCAGCACGCCGCAGGAATTGATAGCCTCCTTGCCCCGGGAAGGCTGGCACTGCATCCAGTTGCCACCGCGCCAAAGCGGGATATTGCCGTCAGGCGAAGTGTCTGATGCCGTCAGGAAGTGGGGCACCAGCAGCAACGTGCTTGATGCGTCCAGCCGCGCGGCTTCCAGCAAGCCCAGGCCCACGCCAAAATAACGGTCGGCATCGCGCTGCACGCCATGTACAAAAATGACCGCACGCTTGATCCCGGCGTCCGGCTGGCGCAAGTCAATGTTGGAATAGACCGCAAAGGGATAAGCGGTGCCCGCGGCTTCCAGGTCAATTACCTGCTCCCTGGGCGGTTCGCCGGCGGCTTTATCAGCTGCAGCGAAAAGACGCGCGCCAACGAAAGCCAGGCCCATTGCCACCACCAGTTGTAACCACCTGTTTCGAGCACGTGTCATACCTGTATCTCGCTTTGTCAAAAATGCAGACATCGAAAGGCTTGACGCGTTGTGCTCGAATGCCGGGCGCTCCCGGCGTAAGCACTATAAATGGATCACAAATCCAGCGTTTCCCTTCACGGCCTTTTTTTAGGAGATCCACCGGAAAGATCAGTTGTAATAACTTGCAACTTACGGTGTTGTTGGCGATTCTAGGAAGACAACCGCTACCTGTAAAATATCTTGATTCTGGTACATCAATACTTTAAAAGTATCTTATGAGCAAGAATCCAGCAGCCAGGATCTGCGCGACACATAACAACGGACGTTGGCCACTGGATTGATACCGGGTAGGCATCGGTTCCACGCAAATTCGGCGTGGACGTATCTCGACTCCACCGCTGGAATGCGGTCTGGCGCTAACCCCGTGCGCTCTAAGGGGTTAGCCGCTGAGCGTGCGTTTTTTGACGGAAGGTCCCGAGGCGCCATTGCCTCGCGGATCAGCGCGACGTGCGGATGATGACCTTGCCGCGCGCATGACCGCCGGCCACCTGCTCAAGCGCCGCGCGGGCGTCATCCAGCGGATGGATTGTGTCGAGGATCACCTGGAGCCGTTTGTCGTCGAAGCGCTTGAGAATCAGCGTCAATGCCGCGGCATCCCCGCTGAAGAATGCGAAGACGCCGTGGATATCTCCACGCGACTGTATCGTGTGATCGACGATCGACACCACCGTCCCGCCCGGCCTTGTCACTCGCCACGACCGTTCGAGGGTCTCCCTGTTGAATTGCACTGAAGTCTGACCCGAGTTTTCCATCGAATCTTGACCCACACTCTTTGCGAGCAGAAGGTGCTCACCATATGGATAAGTTCTTGGTTTTCTCCTTTTTAGGCTGAGTCTGTGTGGATCTGCCTCAAAGTGCGCCGCTGTTTCCGCGATTTTGTTGCCTCGATTACCAGCCAAGTGGCCAGCTTCTCGGCGTAGGGATCGAGCTTGCTGGAGCTGACCCGCCTTGGGTACTTGGGCTCGCTCTCTTCCGACCGCAGGTGCTTCTTTATTGTGTTGCGAGCCAGGCCTGTACGCCTTGAGATCTCGCGGATGGACAACAAGGCATGCGATAGAAAGACAATGATTGGTGCGGCTGGCGGGGATCGAACCCACGACCCTTGGCTTCGGAGGCCAATACTCTATCCACTGAGCTACAGCCGCAACGCTGGAAACGGTTCGCGCCGGAATTCGCGGCCGAGGGCGCGAAGTCAGGGCAATTTGCACTGCGCGGGCGCTTCACGCCGCACAACGTTTCCGATTCTACCAGCCGGTAACGACTCTCCTCGGCCTCTGCAAGCCCCCAGTTATAATGTGAGGTTGCTGAGCAAGCGCTGCCCAAGAGCGCCATATCACCACGCGATAGCCCCCCGATTCTTAGTTTTTTGAGGACGCCATGAGCGCAAACGACCACACCACGGCCCACGAAGAAGCCCATACTGGCCCCATCAAGACGCCCCAGCAACTGCTGGCTGCGGTTTTTTTCTCTTTTGTCGTTCCTGTTTTCGCCATCATCGGCCTGGTGTATTACGTCGCTTCGGCCAACAAGCCAGCTGCGGGTGCGGACGAAGGCGCCAAGGCCGTTGCGCAGCGCATCCAGAAAATCGGCGCAGTTGAAATCCGTGACGCCAACCGTCCGCTGAAGTCCGGCGAAGAGGTCTACAAGGCGCAGTGCGTGGCTTGCCATGGCACGGGTGCAGCCGGTGCGCCGAAGTTTGGCGATACGGGTGCCTGGGCAGCCCGTATCAAGACCGGTTTTGACGCGCTCTGGCACTCGGCCCTCAAGGGCAAGGGCGCCATGGGAGCCCAGGGCGGCGGTGATTTTGAAGACGTCGAAATTGGCCGTGCAGTGGTTTACATGACGGCTGCCGCAGGCGGCAAGTTTGCAGAGCCAGCCGCCCCGGCAGCTGCCGCCGCTACGGCACCTGCAGCCGCAGCCGCCGCCGCACCGTCGGCAGATGTGGTCGCCGCGCTCGCTGCAGCCAACAAGACGGCAGCGCCGGCAGCCGGTGCAACACCGGCTGCTGCCGGTGGTGCCGCACCTGCGCTGTACGGCCAGGTCTGCGCGGCCTGCCACGTGGCCGGCGTTGCCAATGCACCCAAGCTGGGCGACAAGGCCGCATGGGCTCCCCGGATTTCCACAGGTGTCGAGGCTCTGACGGCCAGCGTTGTCAAAGGCAAGGGTGCCATGCCACCCAAGGGCGGCTCGGCCGCCCCCGATGGCGAAATCAAGGCCGTGGTGCAGTACATGGTCAATGCGTCCAAGTAAACACAGCAAGGAAATCCAGCCCAAAAAAAGCCGGTCAATGACCGGCTTTTTTAATGGAATCTTGATGAGAAATTCAAAGGGAAATGGGTTGGAGCCCAAGCATGACAGGCGCAAGCAGCTACTTTTTTTGTAGCAATTGAGGGCTTCGCACATAGCCGAACAGGCGCGACAAATTGCTGGCCAGGACTTCCTCGGGCACCCACAGGCCCTGCTCTATCGCGTCAGCCGCATGCGTCATGTCCTGGGTATGAACGAGGCCAAAACCCAGGTCGGTTTCCAGGTAGACCCTGCCGGATTCGTCCGCGATGCAGCGCTGCGGCCGCGCCGTTTGGCCGGAATGGGCCGTGACCTCAAACATAGGTGCGGGGGCGACGCGCCAGATCAGCGGCGTCGCTTCGAGCTCCACATACACGCGCTGTGGCCCATTCTGGAAGAACCACTGGCCGGCAGCGTCGCTTTCATAATTCCGCTGAATGAAATCGATCAGCTTGTCGTGCCTGAGCAGCGATCCCTTGCTGGCCGCATGGCGCGCGGCATCCAGGCCAGGTGCGCCACCAAAAGGCCCGGCGGCCTGGGCCCTCTCATCACGCATGTACCAGTTGCCACGTGCGTCCAGTCCCAGCCAGCCGTAGCAGTCGGGAACATTGGGCCATTTGGCAATGGCCTGCCTGACGATGTCATCCATACCGCTATTTTGCGCTGCACACGGCAGGTGCGATGTGGGCAGGGTTATGGGTAAGCATCAAAGATGCGCAGCCAGGAAACCGGTAACCGCCTCCGGCATGACACGCACATGGCCGGGAAATGGTGGCGAAGGAAACCCGACATGCCCGCCCTGCGCCGGCTGCCAAAGCGTGACACGGCTGCCGGCCTCTGCGGCTTGCGGCAGGCTGCCGGCCGGCACAAAGGGATCGTTCAACGCGTTCAGGGCCAGCGCCGGCACGGCAATGCTGCGCAAATGCGGCTTGGCAGAGGCACGCAGCCAGTAGTCATCCGCATCCTTGAACCCATGGACAGGCGCAGTGAATACATTGTCGAAAGCGTACAAGTCGCGCGCGGCCAGTAATCGGTCGCGGTCAAAAAGGCCTGGGTGCTGCTCCAGTTTTTTCAGCGCCTTCGGCACCATGGTTCTCAGGAACATGCGGGTGTAGACCTGCCGGTTGAACCCTCGGCCAATGGCCCAGCCACTGGCCGTCAGGTCCAGCGGCGAACAGACGGACGCAATGCCGCTAACCACCTGGCGGGCCTCTGCGCCGAGCTCGCCGGCCCAGCGCATCAACGCATTGCCGCCCAATGAAATGCCCACGGCAACGACCGGCCCGGGATGGGCCTGCGCAAAGCGCCGCAGTATCCAGTCGATCTCTGCAAAATCTCCTGAGTGATAGGCCCGCGGCGCCAGGTTCAATTCACCGGAACACCCCCGGAAGTGTGGAATGGCGCAGCCCCAGCCACGCTCGCGGGCCACATCGGCAAGCGCTTCGGCGTAGTGGCTGGCAGATGACCCCTCAAGCCCATGAAATACCACCAGGAGTGGCACTTCCTTGCGCGCGTCCTTGCGGCTCATCTCGATGGATTCGCTTCCCGCCGGAGAAATCGCCAAAAGCCCCGACGAAGGCTCGTTTCCATCAAGCATCCAGTCAACGTCGACAAAGTCGTTATCGGGGGTATCCCAGCGCTCGCGGCGAAATATGGGCGCGCGGCCCAGGTAACGGCGTGACCGCAGCGCAGCCCAGATGGTTTGCAAATTGCCGCCCGGCAGCCACCAGGGTGCTGCGTATTTCATCGCAGGCCCTTCAGTGCAGGACGGTCGGTGTTTCCGACACTTCCTGCATTTCTCGCGGCGTGCCGGGACTGGCATGGTGTGCCACCATGCGCCAGCCTTGCGCACCCTTGTGATACACATTGGTGGCAATCACGTAGGCATGCCGTGGCCCTTCATCGGTCAGCACTTCGATGCGTTCCAGCACGCTGTGCACGCAGGCGCTCATGGTCTCGACCTTTCGCACCTTGATGGCCTGGGCATTGATGGTGCCATTGGCAAACATGGCGTCGAAAGTGGCGCGTATGGCCGCCGGGCCTACCAGCCGGGCGCCACCCGGGTGCACACAGACGATGTCGTCGTCATCGCCCCAGCAGGCCATGAGCTTTTCGATGTCGCCGCTTTGCAGCGCCTCATAAAAAGCCGCCTCGATGTCATCGGCGTTGCCGCTGCTGGCGGGCGGGACTTTGGGTTTGGGCATGGGAAGGCGTCAGTCCGGCTTGGCGTTGGGTGGTGAATTCTGCTCGGGATTGAGCCTTGCAGCAAGCCACGAGCGTACGACACCTTGCATGCTGTTGTCTTGCGGCCCGGCGCGCCGGCCGTTTTCGCCGCTCTGGTTAGCCTGCCAAAGCTGCTCGGGCGCGACCACATGGGTGCCCGGCGGCAAAACCTGCAGCGCGGCGTCGATAAATTCCGCCAGCTTGGCGGGGCGCACCGGCTGCTCGGCCGCGGGAATCATGAACCTGAGGGTCGACAGCATCCATGACGCCGTCTTCTCGAAAAAATTGGCGCCCGCAATACCTTCGGTCTTGCGCGCCGATCGCACCAACAACACGCGTTCAAAACCCAGCGAAGCCACTGCTTGCTCATCGAGGTCGGCCAGTCCGCGCTTGAGGGCATCGGGTAAACGCCCCGAAGCGTGGGGCACCACTACAACCAGTGTCTGTGCGCCACAGCGTTTCAACCAGCGGGCCAGCGCCGGCAGTTGTCCCGGCGCCGGCGTCCATAGCGTGCGCTCACGCCCATAAAAAAGCCGTGGCGGTTCAAACATGACCAGACCGGTATGAACCGGTTGAGGCCGCGCGGGCCATGCCTCGATCACTGAAGCATCACCTGCCAGCACAATCCCCACACCGGCCATCCCGGTGGTCATGGTTTCAGTAGCCAGCACCTCGGTGTGCGCATAACGGCCGCTGCCGACAAGGCGGCGCAGCACTTCATTGCCCAGCACGCCCGTGGCGCCGGCAATCATCAGGCGCGGTTTTGCAGCCGCCGGCGCCAGGGGCCGCAGGCTGGCCTGCAGAGCCTGCAATGGCTGCACGGAGCTGGGGGAATGAGACGCCATCGGCATTCGACTATGTTAGTGTTGCAGCTTGCATTTTTCGAAAGACATCACCATGAAATCCCGCTTTTTAAACCTGATTCTGGTCAGCATGCTGGGCCTTTTCCTCACGGGTTGCGGCTACAACGACTTTCAGCGCCTCGACGAACAAACCAAATCGGCCTGGTCTGAAGTGCTGAACCAGTACCAGCGCCGTGCCGACCTGGTGCCCAACATTGTGGCCACGGTCAAGGGCGAGGCCGCTTTTGAACAGGACACCCTGACCAAGGTGATTGAAGCACGCGCCAAGGCCACCTCCATCCAGGTGACGCCGGAAACATTGAACAACCCCGCTGCCTTCCAGAAATTCCAGGCAGCGCAAGGCGAACTGGGCAGCGCGCTGAGCCGCCTGATGGTGGTCAGTGAACGTTACCCCGACCTCAAGGCCAACCAGGGCTTTCGCGACCTGCGTGTGCAGCTGGAAGGCACCGAAAACCGCATCACGGTAGCACGCAACCGCTATATTCAGGCTGTGCAGGAGTACAACGTGCTGACACGCAGTTTTCCCAGCAACCTGACGGCCATGATGTTCAGCTACAACGTCAAACCCAACTTCACCGTGGCCAATGAGGCGCAGATTTCCGCGCCACCGGTGGTGGACTTCACCAAGAAATAAGTTTCTGCAGAACTTGCCGTGCAGCAACTAGCGGGTCGGATATTGGGCAGCAGCCTCCTCCGCTGGATGGCGGGATTGTTGCTGGCCGTGTGGCTGCCCCTTGCGGCATGGGCGCAAGGCGTTCAGCCGGTGCCGGCACTCACGGCGCATGTCATGGACAGCACCGGTACGCTGGATGCCACGCAACGCGCGGCATTGGAAGCCAAGCTCGCTGCGTTTGAACAGAGCCGCGGCGCACAGGTGGTGGTGCTCATCGTGCCCAGCACCCAACCCGAAGACATTGCCGCCTATGCACAACGTGTAGGCGACACCTGGAAGATCGGGCGCAAGAGCGTAGGCGACGGGCTGTTGCTGGTCGTGGCCAAGAACGACCGCAAGGTCCGTATCGAAACCACCAAGGCGCTGGAAGGCGCCATTCCGGACCTCGCGGCGCGCCAGGTGATCGACACCACCATCACCCCGCGCTTCAAACAGGGCGACTTTTCCGGTGGACTGAATGCCGCGGCCGACCAAATCATGGCGCTGATCAGCGGCGAAAAACTCCCGGAGCCAGAGCAGAAAAGTTCTTCGGGCACAGCTGACAGCGGCTTTGAGTGGACCGACCTCGCGGTGTTCCTGTTTTTTGCTGTTCCGATTGGTGGGCGCCTGGCCGCCGGCCTGCTGGGCCGCAAGCTGGGTTCCATCGCCACCGGCGGCGCCGTCGGCGTGCTGGCCTGGGTGTTCACCAGCAGCCTGATCGTGGCCGGCCTGGCAACTGTGGCGGGCATGGTGTTTGCGCTGATTGCCAGTCTGGGCGCCTTGGGTCGTGGCGGCCGCTCTTCGGGCGGCTGGACCACTGGCGGCTTTGGCGGCAGCAGCGGAGGGAGCTGGGGCGGAGGCAGCAGCAGCGGCGGCGGATTCAGCAGCGGCGGTGGCGGTGATTTCGGCGGCGGCGGCGCATCAGGGGACTGGTAGGCACATGCTCAACAAACTCAAGACCATCCTCAAGCACCTCTGGCTGGATGCCTCCGACGCCCAGCGCGCGATTGCACCCGACATGCTCAACCGGCTCGCCAGCCGGGTGGCGGCCAGCGAGCGGCGGCACAGCGGCGAAATACGGATATGCGTGGAGGCCTCGTTGCCCATGAGCTACCTGTGGCGGCTGGGCAACCACCAGTCCATCGGCCAGCTCACGCGCCAGCGCGCCCTCACGATGTTTGGCAAGCTGCGGGTGTGGGACACCGAACACAACAACGGCGTGCTGATTTATTTACTGCTGGCCGAGCACGCCATTGAAATCGTGGCGGACCGCGGCGTGGCGCGCCATGTGAATCAGGCGCAGTGGCAGGCCATGGTAGCGCGCATGGCCCAGGCGTTCAGGGAGAACCGGTACGAGGACGGATTGACACAGGCACTGGAAGAAACCTCGGCACTGCTGATGGCGCACTTTGCCATCGATGGCACGCAGGGCGACGCACCCAACAATCCCAACGAACTGCCCGACGCGCCCTGGCTGCAATAGCCGGTTGGCAGGGTATCGCAGGCCGGGCGCCGATAACGGCACGTCAGGGCGCCAGAACCACGACCAACACAAAGAGGGCGACTGCCGCGAGCACAACCCGCGTCAGCCAGGCCTTGCGCACGCGCCTGGCCCGACGCTCGGGCGACGCTTCCTCTCCCCATATCAGGCTGTCTAAAAGACTGTCCATTTCGCACCTCGTTGCTGGCTTGAACCCGTCACAACGATAAGGGAGCAGCCCGGGCCATGGCTGTCATTTAGCGTGTCCAGTTGTTACCTTGCTGGCTCAGCCCAAGCGTTTTTTCGGAAAACGCTCCCTATTTGATAGCTGCTTGCGCTCACCCTGTATGGGCTGGAGGCCTTTTTTCGCCCAAATAGCGGAAGCACGCCCGGTTTCCGCATGGTGCAATGGGAACGTCGCGCCGCAGCCACTCATGGCTGCGGGAAGCTACTTCATCGACGTCCGCTTCTGCTCGCTGCGCGCCGATTGCACTACCTTCTCGATAAAGCAACCGCCGCGCCCTCCGTCCTCGACCCACGGATGGTCGGCGTCCAGCGGATCAGCCGTTCGCCCGCGTACGCGTGCGGATATCGGCCGCCCCAAGGTAAACATCCGTAAAGGCTTCAATGGAGGATTCGGGTGGCCGGGCGGCTGGCCCGCTGCACCGAGGGGCATAAAACAAGCATCTTCGTCATTTTCAGGAATGACTGTGAGCGCTTCGCCAACTGCATGAGCGGCCAAACTGATTCGAATTTCTCCAAATCGAAGCGCCCAGAAAAAAACCGGCCCTTTGGCCGGTTTTTCCTGAAGCATGGAAGCTTATTACTTTTTCTGGCGGTATTTGCGCAAAGCGGCAATCTGGGCGGCCATGACGGCGAGCTCGGACTGGGCCATGGCAATATCGATATCGCTTTTTGCGTTTTTCAACGCTTCTTCAGCAGCAGCCTTGGCTTCCATCGCCTTGGCTTCGTCCAGGTCTTTGCCGCGAATCGCGGTGTCGGACAGCACGGTGACACAGTTCGGTTGCACTTCGAGCAAGCCGCCGGCCACGAACACGAACTCTTCGCTGCCATCGGCCTTTTCGATGCGCACGGCACCCGGCTTGATACGGGTGATCAGCGGGGTGTGGCGCGGGTAAATGCCCAGCTCGCCGGCCTCGCCGGGCAAGGCGACAAAGTGCGCTTCACCGGAGAAGATGGACTCTTCCGCGGAGACCACGTCGACGTGAATGGTGGTTGACATAAACGCTCCTTATTGGAAAAAAGTTGCAGGGCCTGAGCCCTTAGACCTTCTTCGCCTTCTCGAAAGCTTCGTCAATCGTGCCGACCATGTAGAACGCCTGTTCCGGCAGGTGATCGCACTCGCCGGCCACAATCATCTTGAAGCCGCGAATGGTTTCAGCCAGGCTGACGTACTTGCCGGGAGAGCCGGTGAACACTTCAGCAACGTGGAAAGGCTGCGACAGGAAACGCTGGATCTTGCGGGCGCGGGCCACGGCCAGCTTGTCTTCAGGAGCCAGTTCGTCCATGCCCAGAATCGCGATGATGTCGCGCAGTTCTTTGTAGCGCTGCAGCGTGCCTTGCACAGCACGGGCCGTGGCGTAGTGGTCTTCGCCCACAACGTTCGGGTCGAGCTGGCGGCTGGTCGAGTCAAGCGGATCGACAGCGGGGTAGATACCCAGCGAAGCGATGTCACGCGAAAGCACCACGGTGGAGTCCAGGTGGGCAAAGGTCGTGGCAGGAGACGGATCGGTCAAGTCATCCGCAGGAACGTAAACGGCCTGGATGGAAGTGATGGAGCCGACCTTGGTGGAGGTAATACGCTCTTGCAGGCGGCCCATTTCTTCGGCCAGCGTAGGCTGGTAACCCACGGCGGAAGGCATACGGCCCAACAGTGCGGACACTTCGGTACCGGCCAGCGTGTAGCGGTAGATGTTGTCCACGAAGAACAGCACGTCGCGGCCTTCGTCACGGAAGGATTCGGCGATGGTCAGGCCGGTCAACGCCACGCGCAGACGGTTTCCTGGGGGCTCATTCATCTGGCCGTAGACCATGGCCACTTTGGATTCGCCGAGGTTCTCGAGGTTCACAACGCCGGAGTCGGCCATCTCGTGGTAGAAGTCATTGCCTTCGCGGGTACGTTCACCCACACCGGCAAACACGGACAGACCCGAGTGCGCCTTGGCGATGTTGTTGATGAGTTCCATCATGTTCACGGTCTTGCCGACGCCGGCGCCGCCGAACAGGCCCACCTTGCCGCCCTTGGCGAACGGGCAAACCAGGTCAATCACCTTGATACCGGTTTCCAGCAGTTCCTGCGATGGCGACAGTTCGTCGTAGGCAGGCGCCTTGCGGTGAATCGGTGCGGTCAGGGTCTGATCCACTGGCCCACGTTCGTCGATGGGCGCGCCCAGCACGTCCATGATGCGGCCCAGCGTGGCTTTGCCCACGGGAACGGTGATGTTGGCGCCGGTGTTGTAAACCATGTTGCCGCGGCGCAGGCCGTCGGAGGTACCCAGCGCGATGGTGCGCACGATGCCGTCACCCAGCTGCTGCTGGACTTCCAGCGTCAGCGCGGAGCCTTCCATTTTCAGCGCGTCATAGATCTTGGGCATCTGGTCGCGCGCGAATTCCACGTCAACCACCGCACCAATACACTGAACAATCTTGCCTTGAGCTTGAGCCATGATTGAATCCTCTTTCGTTTCTTTAAATCTTTAAATCGGGTGTGGCGGCCTAAACCACGATCAGACCGCTGCAGCACCGGCAACGATTTCCGAAAGTTCTTTCGTGATCGCCGCTTGACGCGTTTTGTTGTAAATCAGCTTGAGTTCGCCGATCACGCTGCCGGCGTTGTCCGTTGCGGCCTTCATGGCCACCATGCGGGCAGACTGCTCGGACGCCATGTTCTCGGCAACGGCCTGGTACACCAGCGCTTCCACATAACGGATCAGCAGATCGTCGATGACGGTCTGTGCGTCAGGCTCGTAAATGTAGTCCCAGCCATGCTGGTCCTTGTCGGCCTGCAGGTGCGCAGCCGTCAGGGGCAACAGTTGCTCAACCACAGGCTCCTGGCGCATGGTGTTGATGAACTTGGTGTAGCACAGGTACACCGAATTAATCTTGCCTTCGCTGTATGCGTCGAGCAAAACCTTCACGGGACCGATCAGCTTTTCCAGGTGCGGCTTGTCGCCCAGTTGCGTCGCATGCGACACCACCTTGGCACCGACCCGGTTCAGAAAACCGAGGCCCTTGTTACCGATGGCCACAGCCTTCGCATCATGGCCGGCGGCCTGCACTTCCTTGAGCTTTGAGGTCACGGCGCGCAGCACGTTGGTGTTCATGCCGCCGCACAAGCCCTTGTCGGTCGTCACCACGATGAACCCGGTGGCCTTGGCGTCGTTGGACTCCATGAACGCATGGGTGTATTCGGGATTGGCCTGACTCAGGTTGGCGGTAATGTTGCGGATCTTGTCGCTGTAAGGACGGGCAGCGCGCATCCGTTCCTGCGCCTTGCGCATCTTGGAGGCGGCCACCATCTCCATGGCCTTGGTGATCTTCTTGGTGTTTTCCACCGATTTGATCTTGCCGCGTATTTCCTTGCCTGCTGCCATATGGATTCCTAAGGGGTTCCTGAGGGTTGCTTAATTACTTGCTTGACGATGAGGTCAGGCGAGATCAGGCAAACGACTTCTTGAACTCGGCCACAGCCGCGTTCAGTTCAGCCTCAGCATCCTTGTCCATGGCCTTGTTGGCTTCGAGCTTGGCCATCAGGGCCGCGTTCTTGTCCTTCAGGAAGGCATGCAGGCCGTGCTCGAAAGCCAGGACCTTCTTGACTTCGATGTCGTCCATGAAGCCCTTGTTCACTGCGAACAGCGTAGCGGCCATGTTGGAGATGGACAAAGGCGAGTACTGGGCCTGCTTGAGCAGCTCAGTCACGCGGGCACCGCGGTCCAGCTGCTTGCGGGTGGCTTCGTCCAGGTCGGAAGCAAACTGCGCGAAGGCAGCCAGTTCACGGTACTGGGCCAGGTCGGTACGGATACCGCCGGACAGGTTCTTGATCAGCTTGGTCTGGGCAGCGCCGCCGACGCGGGACACCGAGATACCGGCGTTAATGGCGGGACGAATACCGGCATTGAACAGGCTGGTTTCCAGGAAAATCTGGCCGTCGGTGATCGAGATCACGTTGGTTGGCACGAAAGCGGACACGTCGCCGGCCTGCGTTTCAATAATCGGCAGTGCGGTCAGCGAACCAGTCTTGCCCTTGACGGCGCCCTTGGTGAAGTCTTCAACGTATTTTTCGTTCACGCGAGCTGCGCGCTCGAGCAGACGGCTGTGCAGATAAAACACGTCGCCGGGGTAGGCTTCGCGTCCTGGCGGACGGCGCAGCAGCAGCGAGACCTGGCGGTAAGCCACGGCCTGCTTGGACAAATCGTCATACACGATCAGCGCGTCTTCGCCGCGGTCGCGGAAGTATTCACCCATGGTGCAGCCAGAGTAGGCGCTCACATATTGCATGGCGGCCGATTCGGAAGCGGAAGCTGCCACGACGATGGTGTACTCCATCGCGCCGGCTTGCTCGAGCGAGCGCACCACGTTCTTGATCGACGAAGCCTTCTGGCCAATCGCGACGTAGACGCAGGAAACGCCTTTGCCCTTTTGGTTGATGATGGCGTCGATGGCCACGGCCGTCTTGCCGGTCTGGCGGTCGCCGATGATCAGTTCGCGCTGGCCGCGGCCGACGGGCACCATGGAGTCGATGGACTTCAGGCCGGTCTGCAGGGGCTGGTCAACGGATTTACGGGCGATCACGCCGGGCGCAACCTTTTCAATCACGTCGGTGAGTTTGGCATTGATCGGGCCTTTGCCGTCAATCGGCTGGCCCAGTGCGTTGACCACACGGCCAAGCAGCTCAGGACCCACAGGCACTTCCAGAATACGGCCCGTGCACTTCACGGTGTCGCCTTCGGCGATGTGCTCGTACTCGCCCAGAATCACGGAGCCGACGGAGTCGCGCTCAAGATTCAGCGCCAGGCCATAAGTAGGCGTGCCGTCGGCGGTTGCGGGGAATTCCAGCATTTCGCCCTGCATCACATCGGACAGGCCGTGGATACGGACGATACCGTCGGTCACAGACACCACGGTGCCCTGGTTGCGGACATCGGCACTGGCTGTCAGGCCTTCGATGCGGCTCTTGATCAGTTCAGAAATTTCTGCGGGATTGAGTTGCATGACTCTTTCCTTCTTTCTATGTTGTTGGCTAAAAACCGGGGCGCGCCTGAGCGCAAGCTCAGGAAATCAGCGCCACTTTCATTTGCTCTAAACGGGCTTTGACCGAGGTGTCCAGCACCTCGTCACCCACCACGACACGTACGCCACCGATCAGCGCCGGCTCAAGCTCGACCGAAAGGTTGAGCTTGCGGCCAAACCGCTTCTCCAGCGTTGTTGCCAAATCGGCCAATGCGGCGCCTTCCAGCGGGAATGCGCTGTAAACGGTGGCGTCCGAAGAACCACTTTGCGCATTTTTCAGTGCGCGAAACTGTGCGGCGATTTCCGGCAGGACGCTAATGCGGCCGTTCTCGATCACGGTTCGCAGGAAGTTCCTGGCGGCTTCCGGCAGCTTCGTTTTGGCCACCCCGGAAACTACGTCAAACGTCTGGTTTACCGTCACGCTGGGGTTGCCCGCAAATTGCTGCAACTGCACGTTGGCGGCAATGGCTGCGAGCTCATCGAGCCAGACGGCAGTGCCGCCCAGGTCGGAACCAGAGGCCTTGAACAACGCTTCAGCGTAGGGACGGGCAATGGTGGCTAGTTCGGCCATGTTTTACGCTCGCTTAAAGTTCGGTCTTCAGGCGACCCAGCAAGTCAGCATGCACACCGGCATTGACTTCCTTGCGCAGAATCTGCTCTGCACCCTTGACGGCCAGTGCGGCGACCTGCTCACGCAGGGTCTCGCGGGCCTTGACGGTTTGCTGCTCGGCTTCAACCTTGGCGGCGGCAATGATCTTGCTGCCCTCTTCGGTTGCGCGGGCTTTAGCCTCTTCAATCAGGGCCTGGGCGCGGCGCTCGGCTTCCGCCAGGCGCACTGCCGATTCGTTGCGCGATTTGGCCAGTTCTTCTTCCACGCGCTTGTTGGCAACGGAGAGTTCAGACTTGGCTTTATCGGCAGCGGCAAGGCCGTCGGCGATCTTCCGGGCGCGTTCGTCGAGCGCAGCTGCAATTGGTGGCCACACGAATTTCATCGTGAACAGCACCAGAATCGCAAACACGACGAGCTGCGCAAAGAATGTGGAGTTAATACTCACAGCGGCACCTCTGTAGGTTGTCTAGAAAGGCGTGCGATTTACTTCAACACAAACGGGTTGGCAAATGCGAACAGCATGGCAATACCCACACCGATCAGGAAAGCAGCATCGATCAGACCGGCCAGCAGGAACATCTTGGTCTGCAGTTCGTTCATCAGCTCAGGCTGGCGTGCAGCGGCTTCGAGGTATTTGCTGCCCATGATGCCGATGCCGATACATGCGCCGACAGCGCCCAGGCCAATGATCAGGCCAGCGGCCAAAGCGACAAAACCGAGTACGTGTTCCATTTAATGCTCCTATGGATTTAACTAACTAACAAAAATAAAAAAAGAAAGCGGAAACCAGAAAACCAGGGGAAACTGATTCGTGAGAATCAGTGATGGTCGTGGGCCTGCCCCACATAGACCAGCGTCAACATCATGAAAATAAACGCCTGCAGCGCAACGATCAGGATGTGGAAGATTGCCCAGCCCGTGCCCGCGAGCACATGGCCGATGAAGAGGAACACACCGGTTGCGGAGCCGAAGCCCACTGCACCCATCAGCGCGATCAGCATGAACAGCAGTTCGCCCGCGTACATGTTGCCGAAAAGCCGGAGGCCGTGAGATACGGTCTTGGCGGCAAATTCGATCATCTGCATCAGGAAGTTGACGGGATACAAAAACCATTTGTCGCCGAACGGGGCCGAGAACAGCTCATGCACCCAGCCGCCAAAACCCTTGATCTTGACGTTGTAGTACAGGCAAACCAGCAGCACGCCGCAGGACATGCCCAGCGTGGCCGAGAGGTCGGCTGTGGGAACCACGCGGAAGTTGTGAATGCTGTGATCGAGGCCGGTCACAGCAAAAATTGTGTGAAACAGGTCGACAGGCAGGAAGTCCATGGAGTTCATCAGGAAAATCCAGATGAATACGGTGAGCGCCAGTGGGCCGACGGCTTTGCGCGATTCGGCGTTTTTAACGATGCCCTTGGCCTGGCTGTCCACCATTTCGAGCAGGATTTCAACAGCCGCCTGCAGGCGGCCGGGAACGCCGGCGTGCACGCTTTTGGCCACACGCCACATCACGAACATACCGATCACACCCAGAGTGACGGCCCAGAAAATCGTGTCGAAATTGACAACGGAAAAGTCGACGATGCCTGTCTGTTTGTGGTTTTGCAGATGGACCAGGTGGTGACCAATGTACTCACCAGCGGTCAAAGCGTTTCCGGAAGATTCAGCCATTTACGAACTCTTTTCAACTCTTGAAAATGGATTACGCCAACTTTTTCGGCCGGGACTGGAACCAAAGCACCAGCCAGACCACCTTCATTGTCACTACAAGGCCAACCAGCATTGCCGGCCAGCTCAAATCCGAAACCATTCGGGGAGCAGCGAACAACATCGCTACCGTCAGGCCAATCTTGACCATTTCCCACAAAAAAAATCCAGCCACCGCAGCGCCCGGATTCATTGAAGACATCTTGCTGGTCAGGCCGCGCGCAAACAACGCACCCGGGATGACCACCGCCAGCGCGCCATAAAGGGCGGACCAGCCTGCACTTTGCCCTCCGGTCAATCCCCAGGCGGCCAGCGCCACCACAAGACCCACCACACTTTGCCCCGCCAATACCACCCAAGGGGAAACCGAGGGATCCGCTTCACGAAGCTTTTGGGCCTCTTCACGCGTCAAGGGCTTGAAACCCTCATCGCCAGTCTCCATCTCTTCTGTGACACACCGCCCTGTCACACCCGCGTTTCCCGGGTTTGTCGCTGACTTTGCCGAATTTGCCATTTTGGTCGTCACAAATTACGGAAAAGTTACAGGGCAGTTATCAGCAAAGCCCTTGATTATACGTAGAAACCCCTGCGTATCCGACAAAACCCCCGGCTTGCATATGAATTAGGGGCGATTCGCATCATTTGGGTGCGGCTCGCAGCGGGTGGTTCACAATTGTCCGGCGACTACGGCGCGCCGACCCTCCTACGTAGTTGCACGTGATGCTCCACGATGGCCCAAGCCCCCGCATCCGTCACCTTCCACCCACCGAAAGATGCCATGCCCGCCCTGATGAAATTCCTGCACATTGCCGCCGCCATTGCCTGGCTGGGCGGGGTGGTCTTCATGCTGTTTGCCTTGCGGCCTGCCGTCGCCGAACAGCTGGCGCCACCCCAACGCCTGCCGCTCATCGCAAAGGTCATGCAGCGATTTTTCGCTCTGGTCTGGGTCACCATCGGCGTCCTGCTGGTGACAGGCCTGGCCATGCTGCTGGCCGCGGGCATGAAAACCGCCCCCCTGGGCTGGCACCTGATGTTCGGCATCGGCCTCCTGATGTTCGCGCTGTTCGGACATCTGTATTTCGGCCCTTTCCGGCGCCTGAAGCTCGCTGTCAGCGCGTCCGACTGGCCCGAGGGTGGGCGCCGCGTCGGGCAGATCGCCACCCTGGCCATGGTCAACCTGGTGCTGGGCGCGCTGGCGATCGCCGCCGTTATCTTTGTTGCCTGATGCCGGAGCGAACCGGCCATCTTGAACACCGCCTGCCATGAGCGCCCCTAAAAAGAAGGCGCCGCAACACCGGCACTGGACGGACCGGCTGAAAGCATCCGTGCCGACACGTGAAGTCCTGGCCCAAAACCGGTGGCTCAAACCGGTGGCCCACCGGCTGCTGGAGCCGCAGCTGTGGCGGCTGCAGCACGAGGCCGTGGCGCGCGGTGTGGCCATCGGCATATTCTGGGCATTTGCACTGCCATTTGCACAAACCGTGGCGGCCGCCGCCCACAGCGTCTGGTGGCGCGCCAATATTCCGGTGGCCGCCGGCATCACCTTCATTACCAACCCCTTCACCGTCGGCTTCTGGCTCTGGCTGGCCTATCAGGTGGGCGATCTGCTGCTGGACGCACCGCCGCCCATCCGCATCTCGGAAGGCGCAGGCATCGTGGCGTGGGCAGCCTCCTTCGGCGGGCCTGCCATCCTGGGCATGGGCATCTTTGCCGTGCTGGGCTCGATTACCGGCTACCTGCTGGTCAAGCTGGGCTGGCGCGTTCGCATCTGGTTCAAACGCCGCCGCCGGCAAACGGCCAGACGTTAGACAATCCGGTACAGGCCGTCCACCAGCAGCCGTTCCGACGCACTTTCATTTCCTTTTCAAACAGACCCATGACCACGCTTCCCGCCAACGCCCTTCCCGACACCCCCTGCTACCTCAACGGCGAATTCACCCCGCTCAAGGACGCCAAAATCAGCGTGATGGACCGTGGCTTCATCTTCGGTGACGGTATTTATGAAGTGGTGCCGGCGTATGCAGGCAAGCCGTTTCGTTTTGAGCAGCACATGGCGCGGCTGGAACGCAGCCTCACCGAGCTGCGCATCACCAACCCGCTGACCCGTACCGGGTGGCTGGATATTGCTCTTAAATTGATAGCTGCTTGCGCACAATCCACGGGCGCCCCAGCCGAAAAAGGCAATCAACTGGTGTACATCCAGATCACCCGCGGCGTGGCCATGCGCGACCATCCCATGCTGCCGGGCCTGACACCCACCGTCTTTGTGATGTGCAACCCGATGAAGCTGCCCAGCGACCAGGCGCGCGAAAACGGCGTCGCCTGCGTCACCGCCGACGACTTCCGCTGGGAAAAAGCCCACATCAAAAGCACCAGCCTGCTGGGCGCGGTGTTTTCACGCCAGATCAGCGTCGACGCCGGCGCGGTCGAAACCGTGATGTTCCGCGGCGACTACCTGAGCGAAGCCGCTTCCAGCAATGTCTGGATCGTCAAGGACGGCAAAGTCATGGGGCCACCCCGGGACAACCTGGTGCTCGAAGGCATCCGCTTTGGCCTGATCGAAGAGATGTGCCGCGCGGCGGGCATTCCTTTTGAGCTGCGCCGCATCACCCGCGCCGAAGTGCTGGCAGCGGACGAGCTGCTGCTCTCGTCGGCCACCAAGGAGGTTCTGCCCATCACCCTGCTGGACGGCCAGGCGGTCGGCCACGGAGTGGAAAAAGGCAAACCTGGCCCCATTTATGCAAAGCTGTACGCCCAATACCAGCGTGCCAAAGCGGCCTGAAAGGACCCATTGCCATGACGACTTCCCCCAACATCCCCAAAATCATCGGTGTTCCCGGCACGGAGCCCTCGCGCCAGGAATCGCTGATCGAATATCCCTCGCAGTTCCCGATCAAGGTGATGGGTGAAAAGGTCGACGGCATGGTGGCAGCCATCACGTCCATCGCACACCAGTTCGACCCGGCCTTCGACGCCTCCACCATCGAGCTGCGTGAAAGCAAGGGCGGCAAATACCTGGGCGTCACCATCACTGTCACAGCCACCAGCCGCGAGCAACTTGATGAGCTCTACCGCATGCTGTCGACGCACCCGATGGTCAAGGTCGTGCTCTAAACAGGATCCGGGATAAGCGCATATGCAGGCTGAAACACGCCACCTGGGCCGGGTTGATTACCTGCCCACCTATGAAGCCATGCAGGCCAACATGCTGCCCCCACGCTCCGCCGCTGCGCGGGTCGCTGCCCCCCGAGGGGGCTGGCCTTGCTTGGGGCGGCCCGGCGCGGCGGCCGTTCTACTATGTTGACGCGCAACCTGGGCCGGGTTGATTACCTGCCCACCTATGAAGCCATGCAGGCCTTCACGGCGGCGCGCAACCTCGGTTTTTCAAGAGAAAACGGGCTGCAACCCAATCAGGACGAGCGCGACCAGCTATGGATTTGTGAGCATCCACCGGTTTACACCCAAGGGCTGGCGGGAAAGAGCGACCATGTTTTGAACCCCGGCAGCATCCCGGTGGTGCAGACCAACCGCGGCGGCCAGGTGACTTATCACGGCCCCGGCCAGGTGGTGGCCTACCCGCTCATTGACCTGAAGCGCGCCGGCTATTACGTCAAGGAATACGTCTACCGCATCGAGGAATCCGTCATCAAGACCCTGGCGCATTTCGGCGTCACCGGGCACCGGGTGGCCGGCTCGCCCGGCATTTATGTGCGGCTGGACGACCCGGCCTCTCACGCCGCCCTGACCGGCCCGATGCACCCTGCCGACCCTTTTCGCGGCCTGGGCAAGATCGCCGCTTTGGGCATCAAAGTCAGCCGGAATTGCACCTACCACGGGGTCGCGCTCAATGTGGCGATGGACCTGGAACCCTTCTCGCGGATCAACCCCTGCGGGTATGTGGGGCTCAAAACCACAGACCTTTCTACAATCGGGGTATCGGCAAGCTGGCAGGAAGCCGCGGATGTGCTGGGCCGCAAGCTCGTCACCTACCTGGCGCCCTGAGCACATTCCTTCAAAGAAATACACCATGAGCACCCCAGAAACCGTCAATCCTGTTGTTCGCGACATCCAGAGCCAGGAAGACTACAACCCGCTGGCCAAGCAAAAAGCCGCGGCCAAGCTGTCGCGCATCCCCGTCAAGGTGGTGCAGGGCGAAATGCTCAAAAAGCCCGACTGGATCCGCGTCAAGGCCGGCAGCCCGACCACGCGCTTTTACGAGATCAAGCAGATCCTGCGCGAGAACAAGCTCAACACGGTGTGCGAAGAAGCCAGCTGCCCCAACATCGGCGAGTGTTTCGGCAAGGGCACGGCCACCTTCATGATCATGGGCGACAAGTGCACGCGCCGCTGCCCGTTCTGCGATGTGGGCCATGGCCGGCCCGACCCGCTGGACGTCAACGAGCCGCTGAACCTGGCCAAAACCATCGCAGCACTCAAGCTCAAATACGTGGTGATCACCAGCGTGGACCGCGATGACCTGCGCGACGGCGGCAGCGGCCACTTTGTCGAATGCATCCAGAAGATCCGCGAACTCTCGCCCGGCACCACCATTGAAATCCTGGTGCCCGACTTCCGCGGCCGCGACGACCGCGCGCTTGAAATCCTCAAGGCCGCGCCGCCCGACGTGATGAACCACAACCTCGAAACCGCGCCGCGCCTTTACAAAGAAGCGCGCCCCGGCAGCGACTACAACTTCAGCCTGAACCTGCTCAAAAAGTTCAAGGCCCTGCACCCCGACGTGCCGACCAAGAGCGGCATCATGGTCGGCCTGGGCGAAACCGACGAAGAAATTCTGCAGGTGATGCGCGACATGCGCGCGCACAACATCGACATGCTGACCATCGGCCAGTATCTGGCGCCTTCGACCAGCCACCTGCCGGTGCGCCGCTATGTGCACCCCGACACCTTCAAGATGTTTGAAGAAGAAGCCTACAAGATGGGCTTTACGCATGCGGCCGTGGGCGCCATGGTGCGCAGCAGTTACCACGCCGACCAGCAGGCCCACGCGGCAGGCGTGGCCGACAAGGCGGACGCGGCCATCGCCGCTCTTTAATCCCCGCAACATGACCCTGCCGCAAGGCTCCCTGTCGCTGCGCCACTACGGCGCGTCGCACGGCAGCCATGCGCATGAGCACTTCCAGGTACTGCTGGGGCTGAGTGGTGTGCTGGAACTGGAAGTACGCGGGCGCGGGCGGCGCATTGCCGCCGGCCAGGGCTGCGTGATCACACCCGGCGACAGGCATGACTTCGAATCACGTGATGGCAGCCGCTGCCTGGTGCTGGACACCACGCACGCGGACTGGGCTCGTTGCGCAGCGGACCCCGCCAAAACCGGGCAAGCGCTGGCACTGGCCCATTACCTGGCCGAAGCACTGCAGCAACCCGGTGGCCTGGCCCAACGCCATGGCCCGGCGCTGTTGCTGGAAGCCTGGCAACCCACAACACCCGCATCAACGCCCTTGCGCTACGCGCGGCCCATCCACTGGGGACAGCTGGCCACCTGGACACAGCAGCGCCTGCATGAACCACTGAGCGTCGCGCAGCTGGCCGCGCAGGTGTTCTTAAGCCCAACGCAGTTTGCCGCGCGCTGCCGGCGCGAGACCGGCATCAGTGTGATGCAGTGGCTGCGCCGGCAACGCCTGGCACTGGCCGTGCAATTGCGCAGCCGCGGCATGAGCGTGGCCGACACCGCGCTGCACTGCGGCTACCAGTCGCCCTCAGCCCTGACGGCCGCGATGCGGCGCGCCGGGCCGGGCAGCGCCTGACCTTTACGGATTTTCAATAGCGGCTCGGGTCGTTCGGCCGGCGGTCGTAGCGGTTGCGCACACCGTCGCCATCGCGGTCACCCCGGTAGCCGGGGCCGTAGCCCGGCGCAGGGGCGGGCACGACACGGTATTGCGGTCCGTTGTCATAGGCTACCGGGTAAGCCACGCAACCCGACAGGGCGGCCATGCCGGCCAGCGCCAGCAAGAGGATGGAAAGCTTTTTCATGGTGAGTCTCCTTGGGTTTCATGCGATTTCGGAGAAATCTGCCATGCCATTGCAACTGAAGTCCGTACGGGCAAGGTGTCTGCGGCGCCCCTCGCACGTGAAGCTCGTTACCGGATGTTGGTCTGCGCGTAGGACATACGCCTGAATCCCTGAAACCGTCGTTGCGCGACAACAAAGCGTTGCCCTGCGACGACGCCCACGTTGCGGCCCCCTATGCTTGCCGCCATGCCAGCCAATCTGTACGCACTGGGCGCCATCGCCCTCTGGACCCTGCTTGCCTCGCTCGGGGTCTCGCTCAAACACGTTCCGCCCTTTCTGCTCACCGGCGTTGCGCTGCTGACCGGCAGCCTGCTGGCCCTGCCTTTTGTGCTGCGGGACCGCACGCAATGGAAGATTCCCACCGCCACGCTGGCGCTCGGCGTGTACGGCCTCTTCGGCTATCACTTCCTGCTTTTCATCGCGCTGCGGTATGCGCCGGCGGTCGAGGCCAACCTGGTGAACTACCTCTGGCCGCTTTTTATCGTGGTGCTGGCGCCGCTGTTTCTTCGTGGCGTGCAGCTGCGCGCTGTGCATGTGGCTGCGGGCCTGCTGGGATTTGCCGGCGCCGCCATTGCCATATTGGGCGCGGGCGGTGGCGGTGCGGCTTCCGCGGCAGGCTGGTCATGGGGTTACCTGCCGGCGCTGGGCTCGGCCTTTATCTGGGCCAGCTACTCGCTGCTGACAAAACGCGTGCCGACCTTTCCCACCGCGGCCATCGGCCTCTTCGGCCTGGTCTCAGGCGTGCTTTCGCTGCTGTGCCATTGGGCGCTGGAGCCTGCCGCCACGCTGTCGGCGCAAGACTGGCTACTGCTGGCGGTGCTGGGCGCAGGGCCGCTGGGCGCGGCGTTCTTTCTCTGGGACAAGGCCCTGAAGCTGGGCGACGCGCAGCAGATCGGCATCCTCAGCTACCTCACGCCGCTGGGCTCGACTGCGCTGCTGATGGGGGTGAGCGGCCGCGCGCTGAGCTGGAGCATCGCCCTGGCGGCGGTGATGATCATCGGCGCTGCGCTGCTGGGAACAAGGGTCAAATAGGCCTGCAGCCCTTTAAGAACGGGCGCGAGCAGCTCCTGATTCAATAGCAGGCCACAGCACGCACACGGCCAGGCCCGGCTCCGCATTGCGCACCTGCAGCTCGGCGCCATGTGCTTCGGCCACCAGCCGGCACAAATACATGCCCAGTCCCACACCGCCCGTTGCGCGCTGGCGCGCGCCGTCGGTCCGGTAAAAGGGCTCGGTCAAATGTGCCAGCTGCGCGGCGTCCACGCCCGGTCCGAAGTCGCGCACTTCCAGCATCACGCCGCCGCCCGCCGGCTGCAGCGACACCTGCGGCGGCCTGCCGGCGCCGCTGCTGTAGCGCAGTGCGTTGTCCAGCAGGTTGCGCACCAGCAGGCGCACGCGCATGCGGTCCAGCGCCAGCGGCGCAAGGCCGGCCGCCAGGTCCAGCACCATCTCCGACGCACCCGGCACCTCGGAAGCGGTCTCGCGCACCAGCGCCGCCAGATCCACCGGCTCGCGCTGCAGCGCGGCGTGCGGGCTGGCCAGGCGCTCGCTTTCCAGCAGGTCGCTGATCAGGTCGCGCATCTCGCCCAGGTCGCGCAGCAGCGCCTCGCGTTCGCGTTCGCCGGCACCGGTGCCCTCGGGCGTGGTGGGCAGCAGCTCGGCGTTGAGCCGCGCGCGTGTGAGTGGGGAGCGCAGTTCATGGCTCAGCGCCAGCAGCAAGGCACGTTTGGCATTCAGCATGCCTTCAATGTCATGCGCCATGGTGTTGATGCGCCCGGCCAGGTCGCCGAGTTCGTCGCGGCGGCGCAAAGGAATCGGCGTGTCGAACTCGCCGCGGCCAAAACGCTCGGCCCCTGCGCGGATGTCGTCCAGCGGGCGCAGCAGGCGCCGCACATAGGCATACGCGCCTATGAGCAAGCCCAGCAGCAGCGCCAGCGTGATCCAGCCAAACACCCCGTGGGGCGCCGTCTGCCAGGGCGCGGTGCCGGGGCCAAAAATCACGCGATGGCCGTCGGGCGTGGTCCGGCTCAGCCAGTCTTTGGCGCGGGCGTCGAACACCTTGCGGTCGGGCCTGTCGGGATGGGACTGCCAGTTGACCTGCGGCCCTTCAATGCGGATGGAAATCGGCAGCCGCGCGGCCAGCGCCTGGGCGCGGCCCACATCGGGCGGCGAACCGAGGTCGGTCACCAGCCGGTCCATGTAGTCGCTGATCAGCGGCTTGGCCGCGTCGCGCCAGCCCGTTGAAAACGCCCGCTGCATGCCGCTCATGAACACCGCGCCCATGGCCAGCGCCAGCAGCAGGAACACGGTGATCAGCCGCAGCCGCAGCGAATGCTTCCAGCGATGGCGCCAGCGCTCGGGGCGTGAGCGTTCGCGGGCCCGGCAGTCCCGGCGTGTTTTCCACCGCCTCATGGCGTACCCGCCTTGCCGGCGGCAAGCGCATAGCCCGCGTTGCGCAGCGTCTTGATGCAGTCCAGCGGCTCCAGTTTTTTGCGCAGCCGGCTCACCACGATGTCGACGGCGCGCGTGTACAGCTCGGCCTCATGGCCGCGCAGGCGGTTGAGGATGTCGTCTCGGTTGAAGACCTTGCCGGGCTCGGCCGCCAGCAGGGCCAGCAATTCAAACTCGGTGCCGGTCAGCTCGACCTTTTCACCCAGGCGAAGCACCTCGCGCGTTTCAACGTCGATCACCAGCCCCTGGAACACATGGCGCTGGGTGGCCGCAGCCGGTGCGCTGCGCTGGCGCCGCAAAATGGTCTGCAGGCGCGCCACCAGTTCGCGCGGCTCAAAGGGCTTGGGCAGGTAGTCGTCGGCACCCAGCTCCAGCCCGACCACGCGGTCCATCACGTCGCCGCGGGCCGTCAGCATCACGATGGGGATGTCGCTTTCCTTGCGGATCTCGCGGCACAGGGCAAAACCGTCCATCTCGGGCAGCATGACGTCCAGGATGGCCGCGTCATACGCGCCGGCGCGCAGCATGGCCAGGCCTTCACCGGGGCGCAGCGCGCTTTCGAGCACAAAGTCAAAACGGGCAAAGTAGGCGGCCAGCGGCGCAGCCAGGTGCTCGTCGTCGTCGATCAGCAGGATATGGGGCATAGGATTGGCTACATTCGCTTCGGAAAATTCGCATCGACCTGGAGTTGCTCCTGAAAAAACATCAATGCATCGCGGTTCACATTGTCATGCACAGCAGCCCGATTGACGCCTTGTGGATCCGTGCACAGAGCGGGCGCGACGCCGCGCATCTCCGACGTGCACGGCGCGAGAAACACGAAGTGGTCGGCAGCGGGGATCTCGGTATATCGGGCCAATGAGGGAAGCAGTTCCTTCACTTTGATCGCGTTCTCCCTGGCCGGGAGCACGGAATCGGCGCCGGCCGCGTACAGATTCACCGGCCTCGAGACCTGCGACAGGCTTTCGCGGTCAAAGAAGGCTCCCGGCGGGCTCATGACGAACGCGGCGCGGATGCGGTCGTCGGTCTTCGCGATCAGCGGGGGAGACGACAGGGAAACCTTTCCGCCACCGGCACATAGAACACTTGCCGGCAAGGCTTTGCAATAGGCACTCAGCAGCTCGAACTTCGGTTTGGCACCTACCAGCAAGAGGGCCGAATAGCCGCCTGCCGAAAAGCCCGCGACGCCCACCCGCCGGGAATCGATCAGGCCCGCAGAGGCCGGAGTCTGCAACAGGAAATCCAGCAGTGCGGACAGTTGCAGCGCTCTTCCTATCAGCACCCGATCGGTGCCGACCCCGCTGCTGTCGCGAAAATTGTCGCCCGGATGCTCGATTGCGGCCACCACGTAGCCATGACGCGCGAGGAATGTCGCAGTATCGTGGTGACTGAACCGGCCGGCACCATTGCCGTGCGAGAGCAGCACCAGAGGATGGTGCACACCCATCGGCGCCGCATCCTTCACGGCAGACACAACGACAGCCCCCATCCGGGCTGTTTCAGACGTAGGTGCTGCCGGATAGAACACCGCCGCCTGCATCGGTTGCTGCGTGACAGGATCGGGAAGCTGAATCAAACGAAAGCCGGCGCCACCGGAAAGTTCAGTGGCGTCCACCACGCCGGCGATCGACGCCAAAGCAACGAACAGGCTGCAAGCCAGCGATTTCAGCATCGGGTTCCTTTGAAGCGGAGAAAGGCGCTATTCACCACGGATCTTTGGGCCCGATGCGCCCCAGATGGGTGTGCCCGAACCCCGTACCGTACTTGAGCCCGTAACCCAGCAGGCGGTCAAAGCCGATATGCGCGCACCAGACCAGGCCACCCGCCACCAGCATGGGGGCCGCACCCAACACCCCGGCCGCCAGCAGGCCGACGGCGCCCAGGTAGGAATGCATGGCGTTATAGGCTGCAGCCCCCACACGCGGCCCGGCCAGGTAAGCCAGGAAAGACAGGTCGGGCAGCAGAAATAGCGCCGCAAACCAGCCCCACCCCGCGCCGAACTGGGCGTAGGCCGCCGCAGCGGCGGCCACTACCACCAGCCCTTCGGCGCGCAGCATCAGGCGCACCCCGCCGTTGGCGCTGCCCGGGGCAGCCACCTTGGCGATGCGGCGCACAGCGGTTGCCGCCGTTCGGCCTGCCGGGAAGAAAAGTGCCTCAGCCACGGTAGCCCCAGCGGCGGCCGCGCTCCATGAAGTCGCGCACTTTTTGCTGTTGCTCAGGTTTGAGGTTGTCAAAGAAGTCCGCCGCTGCGGCGATCACTTCCGGGCTGCCGGACTGGATCGCGGCGGTTTTTTCCTCGATCAGCTTTTTGGCGCCGGCCTGGTCCAGCTTGTTGCCGGCAAAGAGGCCGCGAACGGCTTCCCGTGGCTCACTGCTGCCGCGCAGGGCCGCGCGCTGTGCCTGCAGCTTGTCGGCCAGCACGGCGAGTTTTTGCTTTTGCGCAGCGTCCAGGTCCAGGCGCGAGCCGATTTTTTCGACCATGCGGGCGCGCGCCTCAGGGGAGCCGGCATCGCCGCGCCAGCCATGGCCGCCGTGCGAGCACGCACCCAGGCTGCCGACGATGAGCGCCCCGCCGAAAAGGCCGAGCAGGATTTTTTTAACGTGATGTTTCATGAGGAGCCTCGAAGAAGAAGTGAAGGTTCCTCATGGTGCCCGCGGGAGGCCCCGGGCTGTTTGCAGCGCGGTTGCGGCGTGTTTCGCTTTGTTTCAGCCGCCCTGAATGGGCAGATGGGCTAAATTTAGCAATGTTTTCGGGCTCCAGCCCAATCAAGACGGGCGCAAGCAGCTATGTTTTTAATAGCAATGACAGCCCGACAGCCCTCAACCTTGCAGCATCGTCGCCGGCTCTTCGCAGGCCAGCACCTGTTCGGCCCAGGGCTGCAGCTTGGCGGCATCGGCGCGCAGGATTTGCTGCTTGACCGCGAGGATCTGCGACGGGTGCATGGAAAAGCTGCGCAAACCCATGCCCAGCAGCAGGCGCGTCATGGTGACGTCGCCGGCCATCTCGCCGCAAACGCTGACACCCTTGCCCTGCGCGTTGCATTCGTTGATGGTGTCGGCAATCAGCCGCAGCACGGCCGGGTGGCAGGGGTTGTACAGATGCGAAACCGCCTCGTCGGCGCGGTCGATGGCCAGCGTGTACTGGATCAGGTCGTTGGTACCGATGGACAGGAAGTCGAAGTACTTCAGGAACAGCTTGAGCGTCAGCGCCGCGGCCGGGATTTCGATCATCGCGCCCAGCCGCACCGGCCCGTACGGAACGCCCTTGTTGTCGAGCAACGCGCGTGCGCGGTCGATCAGCGCCATGGTCTGGCGGATTTCACTGCCATGCGCCAGCATGGGCACCAGCAGGTTGACCTTGCCATGCGCGGCCGCGCGCAAAATGGCACGCAGCTGCGTCAAAAACATCGGCGGGTCGGCCAGGCTCCAGCGAATCGCGCGCAGGCCCAGCGCCGGGTTGAGGTGGGTGTCCTGCGCCTTGTGGCGATCCAGTTGCTTGTCGGAGCCGATGTCCACAGTGCGGATGGTGACGGGCAGGCCGTGCATGCCTTCAATCGCCTTGCGGTAGGCCTGGTATTGCTCTTCCTCGTCGGGCAGCTTGCCGCTGCGGCCCATGAAAAGGAATTCACTGCGAAACAGCCCGACGCCGACAGCACCCGCAGCCACCGCGCCCACCGTGTCTTCGGGCATTTCAATGTTGGCCAGCAGATCGACTTTCTGCCCGTCGATGGTCAGCGCGGCCGTGTGCTTGAGCCGGTTCAGGCGCTGGCGTTCCAGCTCGCCCTGACGCTGCTTGAAGCCGTATTCGGCCAGGATGATGGGCGACGGGTCGACGATCAACACCCCGGCCTCGCCGTCGATGATGACCCAGTCGTCCTGCTTGATCAGCTGGCTGGCACTGCGCGCCCCGACCACCGCCGGGATGTCCATGCTGCGCGCCACGATGGCGGTGTGCGAGGTCTTGCCGCCCACGTCGGTGGCAAAGCCGGCAAAGAGGCTCTGCTTGAACTGCAGCATGTCGGCCGGGGAAATGTCATGCGCAATCAGCACCAGCGGCACGTCCGTCGTGTCGTCCAGCAACAGATCCTGCTGCGACTGCTTGCGGCTGGCACCGGCCTGGGCCGCGGGCTGCACCGGCGACGCCACGCCCTTCATGTGGCGCAGGATGCGCTCGACCACCTGCTCGAGGTCGGCCTTACGTTCGCGCAGGTACTCGTCTTCCATGTCGTCGAACTGGCGCGCAATGATTTCGTACTGCGTGGTCAACGCCCACTCAGCGTTGTAGTGGCGGTCGACGATCCAGTGTTTCACGCCGCTGATCAGCTGCTCGTCCTGCAGCAGCATCAGGTGCACGTCGAGCAGCGCAGCCAGCTCGTGCGGCGCGTCCTTGGGCAGGTCCTGCTGCAGGCGCGTGATTTCCTCCATCACCGCATTGCGCGACACCCTGACCCGCGTGATCTCGTCCGCCGTCTTGGCATCGTCCACGAAATAGTGCGCCACGTCGGCGCGGCTGGAGGCCACCAGCACGGCACGGCCGATAGCAATGCCGCGCGAGACCGCCAGGCCGTGGACTGAAAAAGTCATGCAACAACTCCCTGCACGACGGTATCTTCGAGCCAGTCCGAGACGTGGAACCGGCTTTGCCGGGCCACAGGCGGGCGGCCCCCTCGGGGGGCAGGGAGCACACGAAGTGAGCGACCGTGGGGGCGGCACCTTCGGCTTTGCCGGGCCGCAGGCGGGGCGGCCCCCTCGGGGGGCAGCGTATTACACGAAGTGAAAAGCGTGGGGGCCATTCATTCCCCTTCGCCGAACTTGTCGGCGATCAAAGCGAGGATGGCGTCCATCGCGGCCTGCTCGTCGTTGCCGTTGGTCTCGACCTCCACGGTGCTGCCCAGCCCGGCCGCCAGCATCATCACGCCCATGATGCTTTTGGCGTTGACGCGGCGCTCGCCCTTGCTCATCCAGACCTCGCAGCCAAAGCTGCCGGCGAGTTTGGTGAGCTTGGCGGAGGCGCGGGCATGCAGGCCCAGCTTATTGTTGATGCTCGTGCTGGTCTTTATCATGATTTCGGCGTACCTGATTTTGCGGCGCGGTGATGGCCACCTGCATCACGCCCTGCGTGGCGCCGATCAGCGCGCGCGCCACCAGCGCATCGAGCGACTCGTGGCGGTAAGACACGGTGCGCAGCAGCATGGGCAGGTTGATGCCGGTGATGAGTTTGGAATGAACGCCGTCCACCAGCTTTTGCGCCACATTGCAGGGCGTGGCGCCGAACACGTCAACCAGCACCAGGGCATGCGAGGTGCCGAGCTGCGTCAGCATGATGCGCGCCTGGGCCAGGGTTTCTTCGGGCGGCATGTTGGGCTGCACGTCCAGCGCGGAAATACCCGCTGCGTTGTCCGGAAACACATGCAACACGCATTGGCGCAAGGCAGAGGCCAAAGGAGCGTGAGCAATGATGAAAATGCCGTTCATTGCGGTGAATTATCAGCTTTCACACTGAGGAAATACCCATATGAGGCGATACAACAACACAAAAACACGGACATCGCCGCCTGAAAGCTCGCCACCCGTGCCAGGCCCATGGCGGCAAAGACGTCAATCAGCAAGCCGATTCCCCACTGCACGGTGAACACGCCGGCGAAAATCATGAGGTTGTAGGCCGAGAGCGCCCGGCCGGCGAGCGAGGCCTTGAACGCCATGCCCACCGCGGGCTGCGCCAGCCCCATGACGCTGCAACCCATGCAAAACAGCGCCCAGCCCAGCCATCCGGTGGAGGTGCCGGCCGCGATATTGACCGCCAGCACGGTGAGGCTGAAGGGCACACCCCAGGTGATCAGGCGGGTGGCGCCCCAGCCGTGCCGCGACAGCCAGGGGTTCACCATGCCCCAGCTCCAGAAGGTCACCAGCATGCAGGCGTTGATATAGAAGAGGCCGGTCGCCGCCTCCAGCGGCGTATAGCCCGCGACCCTGATCATCCAGGGGCCGGCCCACAAGGTTTGCACAGCCACCAGCCCGCCGTAATTGAAAAATGCCAATGGCGTCATCTTGCGGAAGTAGCGGCTGCGCCAGATAGGCGCGTAGCCGGCTTCCTCCGTGTGCGCGTCACTGGAGGCGGCCGGCCGCAGCGAAGGGCCGCCCCGAGCAAGGCCAGCCCCCTCGGGGGGCAGCGAACCACGCGAAGCGGGGAGCGTGGGGGCTTTTTCGTTCTTGTTGTTGAGTTGCCAAGTCGGTACAACCCAGGCGAGCGCGGCCATCGACAGCAAGATCATCGCGGCCAGTATCCAGAAGAGGGGCCGCCAGCCCGTCAAGGGCATCAGCCACTGCACCGGCAGGGTAGACGCCAGCATGCCGAGTGAGCCGGTCATCAGCATCCACGAATTGGCGCGCAGCACCGTGGCCGGCTCATACCAGCGGCGGTAACCCGTGAGCGGTGCCATCAGGCAGGCGCTGACGCCCATGCCCACCAGCACACGCGACGCCAACAGCCAGGCAAAGCTGGTGCTCAACGAAAAGGCCAGGCAGCCCAGCACCGACAGCGCCAGAAAGCACAGGATCACGCGCTTGGGGCCATGACGGTCCAGCCAGGTGCCCAGCGGCAGCTGCGTGGCGGCAAAGCCCAGGAAATATCCGCCCGCCAGCAGGCCGAGGTCGCGCGCATGCAGCGAAAACTCCTGCGTGAGCACAGGCGCCAGCGTGGCGGTGATGGCCCGCACCAGCGCCGAGCAGAAATACGCGGCGGCAAACGCGAGGAAAACAATGGCGCCGGTTTTCGCATCCAGCCGGCCTGGGTGGGAACTGGCAGCCGGCGCAGCGGTATTCGGGGAGGTCGGCAAGGAAGCTTCTGCGCTGGTCATGAAAGGCAAGCCACTTTATTCAAACTTGAGGCTGGAGAACAATGTCTCGGCCACCTCGGGCGCGACGCGCGGGGCATACATCACCACCTGGAACACCTGCGAGCCTTGCACAAAATAGGCGGCCTGCCCGCTCACCGGTTTGCCGTCGGGGCCCTGCCCCCCGGCCTTGACCAGCGAGGCCGGCGGCAAGGCGGCAGCCCCGGGTAACTTGAGCGGCGACACCTGCGGCGCAAGCCCGGCTTTCATGTTGGCCAGCGTGAGGCTTTGCCACTGTGCGAGCACGGGCGCCGCTTTTGACGCGTCACCGAGGTCGGCCACCGCCACCGCAAAAGTGGCGCCGCCGGCATCACAACCCAGCATGCGCAAGGTAGTTGCCGGGCCACCCAGTGGAACCACCTTTTCGGCTTTGTCAGGCTTGCAGGGCAAAAGCAGCGCCAGGCGCGTGCCCTCGGGCCGCACTTCGCGCCAGTTCAGCGTGGGGCTACAGGCCACGAGCAAAACCAGCACTGACAGGAAAAAGGCGGCGACCGGCCGCGGCGAGAGGTGCGCTGCGCCTCCAGAAATCGTAAGCATGCCTTGGACTTTACAGGGAATCAAAAAAAGCAGCCCGTTTTGGGGCGAACCTAGGGCAAGCCGCTCCGTCCAGCCCGCTTCAGTACCGATTTTGGGTTGATACAGTCCCGGCCACGCACCAAGCTGGGCACGATGTTTGCTCATGCCCGCATGTGCAGTATGGAAAGAACTCAGGCCTTGCCATGCCATGATGCGGTCCAACAATCACAACCGTTCAATGATGATGGATTTCAAAACACACCGATTACTGGCTGCTCTGCTGCTATGTGCTGCAAACCCTGTCTGGGCTTTGGAGCTGCAGAATCAAAATTTTAGCGACGACGAAATTTTCTCGGCTGTCGTTAACCGGTTTAAAAAGCCGCTTCAACACCGGTTCAACCCTGCCGCCACGGGCGAGCGAAAACCCCTGCTAGTGCTGGGACCTGCGCTGAAATTCGGCAAAAAAATCCAGTCCCAATCGTTTATCCACCTGACGCAGCAGGAGCTGGTTGAGCAGCAACAGGCGGTTTTTATATTGGTAGAGAAAGCGCGCCCGAATCCTGAGCGGACCGAACTCTATGTGGACTACGACATACCGAGCAATGCGTCTTTCGGCGTGCTGAAGGTTTATCCCAAAGATGGTGTGCTGGTCGTTGAAAGTCTTGACAGCTTCCGGTCATCCTCAGGCGCAAGGGCCACTTACGGCAAGCTGTACAAGGGCGTGGCTTGCCAGGACAACACGGAAATGGCTTACCGCTGGAACTACTACGAGCGCAGTGGCTCAGGCGGGCGTTGCCCTGACAAGATGTTTACCGAATTTACGGATTACGGCGGTTAACCGAACTACGCCATGCCCTCGCCTGCACACCTTCCCGGCACCAATCAGCCCGTCTGGCGCGACAAACTATCGCAGCTGCTCGAGTCCACCGGCGAGGGCATCTTCGGCATCGACATGGACGGCCGCTGCACTTTCATCAACCGTGCCGGCGCCGAGCAATTGGGCTATGCCCCCGCCGACGTGCTGGGCCGCAACATGCATGAGCTGGCGCACCATTCCCATGCCGGCGGCGCGCACTACCCCGAGCACCTGTGTCCCATCTTCAACGCCTTTCGCAAAGCGCTGCCCTGCCGCATCGACACAGAACTCTTCTGGCGCAAGGACGGTAGTGCGTTTGCGGTCGAATATTCGTCGCACCCCATCGTCGAAGGTGGCGTGGTACAGGGCGCGGTGGTGACCTTTGTCGACATCTCTGCGCGCCGCCAGGCCGAGGACGCACTGCGCCAGGCGCATGCGGTGCTGGAGCAACGCGTGAGCGAACGCACCCAGGCCTTGTCTGAAGCGCTGCAACACCTGCGCGAGCTCACCGCCTACACCCACACTGTGCGCGAGGAAGAACGCACGCGCATCGCGCGCGAGGTACATGACGAGCTGGGCAGTCTGCTGGTGGCGCTGAAGATGGATGTGGGCTGGCTCGACAAACGCCTGGGCGAACAGCAACAACGCGAACCCGGCGACGCGCAGGCCATGCGCGACACCATGCGCAGCAAATGCCAGAACATGGGCCGGCTGATTGAAAACGCGGTCGACAACGTGGGCCGCATCATCACCGACCTGCGCCCCAGCATCCTGGACCACCAAGGCCTGTGGGCGGCGCTGGACTGGCAGGCGCATGAGTTTGTGCAGTCGGCCGAGCTGGCCCTGGACTGGCAGATGGACGTGGCCGACGCCGCACCGCTGCCCGAGCCTTCGGCGATTGCCGTCTTTCGCATCTTCCAGGAAATGCTCAGCAACGTGGGCCGCCATGCAGCCGCCAGTCGTGTAGCTATCACCATACGGGCCACGGCCAAAGACATCAGCATCGCCGTGCAGGACAACGGCCGCGGCGCCGAAGCCGCCGCCTTTGAAGCAGCCAATGCTTACGGCGTGATGGGCATGCGGGAGCGCGCACGCCACCTGGGCGGCAGCCTGGAGATCACCAGCCAGGTCGGCCATGGCTCTCTCTTTCACCTTCGGATTCAATTATGAGCACCCTCAAAATCCTGATCGGCGACGACCACCGCATCGTGCGCGAGGGCCTGAAGCAGGTGCTGGCCGACGCGCCCGAGATCGAAGTGGTGGCCGAAGCGGAAACCGGCCCCGACATCCTGCGGCGGGTCGACGCTTTGGGCGGCGACAAAGGCCTGAGTGCCGTGCTGCTGGACATCGCCCTGCCCGAGCGCGACGGCCTGGATGTGCTGCAGGCCCTGAAAAAAAGCTGGCCGCGCCTGCCGGTGCTGATGCTCAGCACCTACCCCGAAAAGCAATACGCGGTGCGCTGCATCAAGCTGGGTGCGGCCGGTTACCTCAACAAAAGCGCGAATCCCGACGACATGATTGCCGCGGTGCGCAAGGTGGCGGCTGGTGGCATGTACGTTTCAGCCGCCACGGCCGAAGCGCTGGCCAGCGCAGTCGGTGGCAACGGCGGGCGCAGCGGCGCTGAAGCCCTGTCGCACCGCGAACACCAGGTCTTCCGCCTGCTCACGGCCGGCAAGTCCGTCGGCGAGATCGGCACGCAACTGGGCCTGGCGTCCAACACCGTCAGCACCTACCGGCTGCGCATTCTTGAAAAAACCGGCGCCAAAAATGACGTGGAACTGGCGCTGTACGCCGAACGCCACGCAAAAACATCTGCCAGCTCCTGACGGCGCAATTGGCGCGGCCTTGTCCTACGGCCGCTTGGGTGCCCGCTGATTAAAAAGCACCCACCAGCGCTGCATGCTGGTTGCAGACGGCGCCGCCGGCTCAACCCAAGGAGTATTTCAATGACAACCGTCACCGACGTGATGACCCGCAATGTGCGAACCCTGGCCTCCACTGACACAGTGGCTTCGGCCGCGAAAGCGATGGACGAACTCGACGTGGGCGTGATCCCCGTGTGCGAAGGCGACAAACTGCTGGGCGTCGTGACCGACCGCGACATCGTCGTGCGCGCCGTGGCGCAGGGCCTGGACGGTGACACGCCGCTGAGCAAGGTGATGAGCAAAGACGTGCGCACCGCCCGCGAAAGCGACGACCTGGACACGGTGCTCGCCGAGATGGCTACCAGCCAGATACGCCGCCTGCCGGTGCTTGATGCCTCGGATGGCCTGGTCGGCATCATTTCGATTGGCGACATCGCGGTCAAGGGGCAGGACGAAGAAGACGTTGGCCAGTCCCTGGGCGAAATCTCCTCCCCGGCGTGATCGCCCCCACCGCAGGGTACCGGGCGGTGCCCTGCGCGGATTTGGTGCGGTGACGGCACCGCCGCGCCGCTGTGCGCAGGCGCGAAGCTGCTGAAGGTTCAAAAAACCATTAAGCGCCTGCGCCGGCGCACGAAAAGGCAGCATGCCGACTCCGCTGCGCCGGTTTTTGTAGTGAGTGCCCTACACACTGTCATGGCATCCACAGCGAAATGCGGCACCTGCCGCGCTTTCGCCCCAATTGGCCAAAATTGGCCCGCTGCTTGCAAGACAGCCGCATCTTCCAAAGAAAGGTGCGCGCCATGTCTGACCTCTTTTCTCCCTACGACGCCGACCAGCCCCTGATGCTCAAATGCAGCTGCGGCAGGGACCACAGCGCGGCCGATCACCATGCCGCCGATGCGTCTGCCGCCAGCCCGCAAGCGCTCTCACACAGCTTTATGGAAGCCAGCCTGGTGAAGGCGCTGTTCCCCGTCGACAGCGTGCGCCGCAGCTTCTTGCGCGCGGTGGGCGCCAACACGGCGCGCGCTGCGATTGCCTCGGTGCTACCGCTCGGCGCGCTGGAGGCCATGGCGCAAGACCGCGTGCCCCTGGAAAAGAAGGATCTGAAGATCGGCTTCATCGCCATCACCTGTGCCAGCCCGCTCATCATGGCCGACCCGCTGGGCTTTTACAAAAAAGAAGGCCTCAACGTGCAGCTCAACAAGACCGCCGGCTGGGCGCTGATACGCGACAAGATGATCAACAAGGAGCATGACGCCTCCCACTTCCTGTCACCCATGCCGCTGGCAATGACCATGGGCCTCGGTTCCAACCAGGTCAACATGAATGTGGCCAGCATCCAGAACACCAATGGCCAGGCCATCACGCTGCATGTGAAGCACAAGGCGAATCGCGACCCGAAGAACTGGAAAGGCTTCAAGTTCGCGATTCCGTTCGAGTACAGCATGCACAACTTTTTGCTGCGCTACTACCTGGCCGAGAACGGCCTGAACCCCGACACCGACGTGCAGCTGCGGGTGGTGCCGCCGCCCGAGATGGTGGCCAACCTGCGCGCCGGCAACATCGACGGCTTCCTCGGCCCGGATCCTTTCAACCAGCGCGCGGTGTACGACGAGGTCGGTTTCATCCACATCCTCTCCAAGGAAATCTGGGACGGCCACCCCTGCTGCGCCTTTGGCGTCAGCGACGAGTTCATCCAGAAGAACCCCAACACCTTTGCCGCGCTGTACCGCGCGGTGCTGGGTGCCTCCTTCATGGCCAGCCAGCCCAAAGACCGCGACCTGATCGCCAAGGTGATCGCGCCTACGCAATACCTCAATCAGCCCGAGGCCGTGCTGCAGCAGGTGTTGACCGGAAAATTCGCCGACGGCCTGGGCAATATCCGCAACGTGCCGGACCGCGCCAACTTCGACCCGGTGCCGTGGCAGAGCATGGCGGTGTGGATGCTCACGCAGATGAAGCGCTGGGGTTATGTGAAGGGTGAGGTTAACTACAAACAGATCGCCGAAAAGGTCTTCATGCTGACGGATGCCAAGAAGCAGATGGCGCTGGCCGGCTTCAAGCCGCCTGAAGGCGCTTACAAGAAGTTCAAGGTCATGGGCAAGGAGTTTGATCCGGCCAAGCCTGACGATTACGTGAAGAGCTTCGCCATCAACAAATTATGAGCCCCCACGGTCACTCACTTCGTGTTGCCTGCGGCCTTTCCCTGCCCCTTTCATCACAAAAGGGGCCGCTGCGCCTGCGGCCGGGCAAAGCCGGTTCCGCGGCCCCGGCTTGGTTTTCCTTGGCGACCCAAGCCCGCTCACCTCTTGTCTCACCATGAAATCTTTAAATTTAAAGGCGGGCCTGGTCTCGCTGCTGATCTTCCTGGCCTTTCTCGGCATCTGGTACATGGCCACGCTGCCATCGCCCGGCACGCCCGCGGCCAGCACCGCGGGCCTGAGCGCCGAACAGATCGAGTACCAGAAGATGATGGGCAAGGACCCGGGCAACACCAAGACCACCGGCTTCCCCACACTGGGCCAGATGGGCACAGCCATCTGGAAGCAGGTGTCCAACCCGCTGTATGACAACGGCCCCAACGACAAGGGCATCCTGATCCAGCTCGGCCATTCGCTGGCACGCGTGGGCCTGGGCTTTCTGTTGGCGTGTGCGGTCGCGGTGCCGCTGGGTTTTGTGATCGGCATGTCGCCGCTGCTGCGCCGGGCGTTTGACCCTTTCATCCAGGTGCTTAAACCCATCTCGCCGCTGGCGTGGATGCCGCTGGCGCTCTACACCATCAAGGACTCATCGATCTCGGGCATTTTTGTGATCTTCATCTGCTCGGTCTGGCCCATGCTGATCAACACCGCCTTCGGTGTGGCTTCAGTCAAACGTGAATGGCTCAACGTGGCCAGCACGCTGGAAGTGAGCCCCCTGCGCAAGGCCTTCCAGGTGATCCTGCCGGCGGCGGCGCCCACCATCCTGACCGGCATGCGCATCTCCATGGGCATCGCCTGGCTGGTCATCGTCGCCGCCGAAATGCTGGTGGGCGGCACCGGCATTGGCTACTTCGTCTGGAATGAGTGGAACAACCTCTCACTCACCAACGTGATCTTCGCCATCCTGGTCATCGGCATCGTCGGCATGCTGCTGGACCTGGCCTTCGCTCAACTACAGAAGGTCGTCACTTATGTGGAGTGAGCCTATTGCGCGCGCCCCTGTCGCCACGCCAATGAAAGAACACAACATGCAGCAGGGATTCCTCAAGATCGAAGGCCTGAGCAAAGCCTTTACGCCCGCCCGGCCGGTATTTGCCGACGTGTCCTTCACCATCAGCAAGGGCGAGTTCGTCTGCATCATCGGCCACTCGGGCTGCGGCAAGACCACCATCCTCAATGTGCTGGCCGGGCTGGACAGCGCCACAGCCGGCCACATCTTCATGGAAAACCGCGAGATCGGCGGCCCCAGCCTGGAGCGCGGCGTGGTGTTCCAGAGCCACGCCCTCATGCCCTGGCTCACCGTGCGCAAGAACATCGCGTTTGCGGTGGTGTCACGCTGGGCCGATTGGACTTCGGCACAAGTCAATGCGCATGTGGAAAGGTTCGTCGCCATGGTGGGCCTGACACCCGCCATCGACAAAAAACCGTCGCAGCTCTCAGGCGGCATGAAGCAACGCGTAGGCATTGCCCGCGCCTTTGCCATCCAGCCCAAGATGCTGCTCCTCGACGAACCCTTCGGCGCACTCGATGCCCTGACGCGCGGCACCATCCAGGACGAACTGATGGCCATCGTGCGCGAGACGCAGCAAACCGTTTTCATGATCACGCATGACGTGGATGAAGCCATTTTGCTGGCCGACCGCATCCTCTTGATGAGCAACGGCGCCGACAACGAAGGCGTCTACGCCCCAGGCCGCATCGCCGAAGAAGTCATCAACCCGTTGCCACGAGAACGCACGCGCGCCGGCCTCCACCACCTGCCCGGCTACTACGACCTGCGCAACCACATCGTCGACTTTTTGGTCACGCGCGCCAAAGCGCATTGACTATTCCCGCTTTTCACTTCACCCATCTCACATACAGGAGCAAACCATGAACCGCAACGACATCACCGAAAAAATCATCACCGTCAAAGTCAGCAAAGGCATCACCTGGGAATCCGTCGCCAAGAAGGTGGGCCTCAGCAAAGAGTGGACAACCGCCGGCTGCCTGGGCCAGATGACGTTCGACGCCAAACAGGCCAAAGTCATCGGCAAGATTTTTAGTCTCACGGCTGAAGAGCAGAAATGGCTGCAAGTCGTGCCCTACAAAGGCTCACTGCCCACACCCGTACCCACCGACCCGCTGATCTACCGCTGGTATGAAATCGTCAGCGTCTACGGCACCACGATCAAGGAACTGATCCACGAAGAATTCGGCGACGGCATCATGAGCGCGATCGACTTCAGCATGGACATCGTGCGGCAGCCTGACCCCAAAGGGGATCGGGTGAATGTGGTGTTGTCGGGGAAGTTCTTGCCGTACAAGACTTATTGAGCCGACGGCGTGTGGCTCGTCGTTTAAGTCGCGCTTACGCCAGAAAAGTCAGATAAACAAAGACAACGGCGGCAACGGTGCAAGCCAGGACCACTGCCGCAACAACCTTGAGAAGACTTGAAAGGCGTTGCCACCCGTCACAAATCTGATCAAAGGTCAAACCCGTGGCCAGCTGAATGACGAAGTAAGGGATGAAATAGAGCGGTATGGCCTGCAACCCGCGCCCGCGTCCGGGTCGCAAGTAACCTGCATCCACCAGCCAGGCGACGGGTTTGAGCAGCGCAACATAGATGCACCCGACGATCACCAGAACGAGGATCGCAAAGACTCTTGGAGACAAGGGTTTCAAAGATTTCACGGGATGGTTCGCTGTTAAAGCTTCGTAGGATCGCCAAACGTCTTGTTGAGTCGCACCGCCTCTCTGACGAGACGTCGCGACAAGGCCGCGTTGACCTCATCACCCTCGTGAAACTCTCTCGTCGCCATTTCGTACTTGCCGCCGGGTTTGAGCAGCGGGTCCATCTCGCGAAGGCGCTGCCCACGCCAGAAACCGAACAACGCGCGGTTTTCTTCTGCTCGGATCAGCAGCGCCGGCCCGTTCGACAGATAGACCAGATGACCCCACTTGATGACTTCTTCCAAAGCGGCGCCACCCAGGACAGCTGCCCGTAGTTGCTCAACCGTCGCACGATGCCAGCCGGACAAGGCCGCGACGTATGCATCAGGACTCGCGGCTGGGGTGGTCTTCTTCATCATGAAAAGTGTTCCCTGCTTGTGGCGATCTTCTCGACTGTCGTGTTGATCCGATTCAGGCAAATCGCTTTCTGAGATACCGATCAATTGAGTTGAGAATTTTGAAGCGATTGCGTTTAAGCGTGGCGAACGTGGGAATTCGCCCGATTATTCTTGATAGGCGCCAGTCATTCATGAGCATTCTTCGCAACAGGACCTTGTTGCCGGCAACATGCGCTCGAATCACTACAAGTTGCTCGGTGTTCCAGGACCAAAGAATGCCTTCCGCAACTTTGATTTGGATGTGAGCGGCCTCTGGCCAAGTGAGAGACGTTGCAATCTTTCCGCACTTCCCACATGCGCCGCGACCAACTATTGAGCCGCAGATTTCGCCTTTCAGAACCGTATAACCGCTGCTCTCAGGGTTGTATGGGTAGGCGGGAATAGGATCCGGATTGAACAGGTAAGGCGCTTCACACTGACTGCACGTCGCCTCAATGACGGATGGACGTTCATAGGTCCAGTAACGGCCCTCGACGGGGTTCCAGAAACGCCGGATCGAGCGACTAAGTGGATAGAGTGATGGCATTTCGCGCATGAGGAGGTCTAGCTTTTTGATATATCAGCGTATTGCTCCAATACTGCCAACATTTTTGACAACCCCGTGTCCGTGGCTTCATACGGGTAGTCGAAATATTCGACCTGCAGCCACTGCGACTCCTGGCCAGGATGAACATACTTCTCAAAGTCATCGACCAGCAGCGCGTCCTGTGGGTCAACTCCAGGAATGAAGTTGAGATCTTTGGTCTTGCCCTGCCAGCTGACGTATTCGATGCTTGCGTACCACTCCGGTGCGACTCTCTCTTCCACGAGGAGCTTTGCGATGGTTCTGAATCGCTCTTCTTTGACTGTGGTGAACATCACCACGCGAGGAAACAACTCATGGCAGCGTGACAAGAACTCAAAGAGACCAGGTCGTGGAATTTGGCTCATCGCGTTTGAGATGAGAGTTCCCTCAAGATCAAGAGCCAGCACACGAGGTCGATTTAATTGCATCGAAGCCCCTCCGAAACCTGTCCTGGAGCCATCGTCCAATATTGCTGGTGGACATAACGCCCTGCAAAATGGCGCGGCCTTGAAGTTTTGTTTTTTTCATGGAAAAACAGCTTACATCAACCTGAGGCACACACACTGACATATTGAATCGGTGAAGTCCCCGATGACCTGGACGCGCCGCACACCGCCCCGATGTAAAGGCAAAATGGCAAACATGAACTCCCTATCCGGCATCCGCGTCCTCGACCTCTCCCGCGTACTCGCAGGCCCCTGGTGTACCCAGACACTCGCTGACCTGGGCGCGGATGTCATCAAGATTGAACGGCCCGGCACGGGTGACGACACCCGCACCTGGGGCCCGCCGTTTTTGAAGGACGCGCGGGGGGCGGACACTGAAGCTGCCTACTACCTGGGCACGAACCGCAACAAGCGTTCCGTGACCTGCGACATTGCGCAGCCTGCGGGCCAGGCACTGGTGCGGGAGCTGGCTGCCCATTGCGATGTGTTTGTGGAGAACTTCAAAGTAGGCGACATGGCACGCTATGGGCTTGATTACGCCTCGTTGAAAGCCATCAACCCGCGCCTCGTGTATTGCTCGGTCACGGGCTTTGGGCAGAACGGGCCTTATGCGGACCGTGCGGGGTATGACTACGCAATTCAGGGCATGGGCGGGCTGATGAGTGTGACCGGTGAGCGCGACGACCTGGGCGGCGGGCCGCAGAAGGTGGGTGTGGCGGTGGCCGACCTGATGACGGGCATGTATGCGACGGTGGCGATACTGGCCGCGTTGCGCCATGCCGAGAAAACCGGTGAAGGCCAGCAGGTGGATATGGCGCTGCTGGATACCCAAGTGGCGATGCTGGCCAATCTGGGCGCCAACTACCTGGTGAGCGGCAAGGCGCCTGGCCGGGCGGGCAATGCGCACCAGAACATCGTGCCTTACCAGGTGTTTGAAGTAGCGCCCGCGGCTGACGGCAGCAAGGACCATTTGATTCTGGCGGTGGGCAATGACTCGCAGTATGCGAAGTTCTGCGCCGTGGCCAACATTCCGGAGCTGGCGACCAACCCGCTGTTTTCCACCAACCGCAACCGTGTGCAGAACCGTGGGCAGCTGGTGCCGATTCTGGAAGCGGTGATGAAGACACGCAGCAAGGCCGACTGGCTGGGCGCGCTGGAAGCAGCCAAGGTTCCGTGCGGCGCCATCAACAGCCTGGCAGAGGTGTTCGCTGACCCGCAGATCGAGGCCCGCAAGATGGTGACCGAGTGGAAGCACCCGGTGAAGGATGATTTGCGACTGGTCTCCAGCCCCATCCGCATGAGCGCCACGCCGGTGCGCACCGACCTGCCGCCGCCGCTGCTGGGCCAGCATACGGACGAAGTGCTGCGCGAGGTGCTGAACTATTCAGACGCCCAGCTATCTGAACTGAAGAGCGGCAAGACCATTTGATGCAGCAACCTTTAACAAGGAGGTGACGCAATGAAACACAATTTTGTTCTGGTGCACGGCGCGTGGCATGGCGGCTGGTGCTGGCGGCGGGTGGCGCAGGCGCTGCAGCTGGACCACCACAAGGTCTTCACGCCGACACTGACCGGCCTGGGCGAGCGCGCCCATTTGCTCTCACCCACGATCAACCTCGACACGCACATCAACGACGTGATCAACCTGATCGAGGCGGAAGAGTTGCATGAGGTGACGCTCGCGGTGCATTCCTATGCCGGCATGATCGGCACGGCCGTCACTGACCGCATGCCCGACCGCATCAAGCACCTGGTGTATGTGGATGCGGTGGTGCCCAAGCCCGGCGAGAGCTGGAGCAGCACGCAGGCCAGCGCCACGCAGCAGCAGCGCATGGCGGCGGCGCAGGCTTCACCCAGCTTCAGCTTTCCGGCACCCGACCCGGAGGTGTTCGGCCTGCACGATGCCGACCGCGAATGGGTGAAGCGCCGGCAGACGCCGCACCCCGGCAACACCTACCAGGCACCGCTGGACTTTGATGTGAAGCGCGTAGCCGCTGTGCCGCGGACTTTCGTCAGTTGCACCGAGCCCGCACTGGCCACGATTGAACCCAGCCGGCTGCGCGTGAAGGACGCCAAGTTCTGGGACGGTGCATGGCTGCCGAATTCGCGCGTGGTCGAAATCAAAACCGGCCATGACCCCATGATCAGCGAACCGGCTGCGCTGACGAAGATTTTGCTGGAAAGCGCTGAATGAGCCCGGTGGGCCGCCGCCAGTTCACTGCCGTGCTGGCAGCCGGGCTGGCCGTGCCCCAGCTCGCGCTGGCCAAAGACACGGCCTTGCCTGTGCCGGCCTCTTTGCCGGCGGCCGCTGGAATCGCCGCCCTTAAAAATGAGCCGCTGGTGCTGCTGGTCAGCCTGCCTGGCTGCCCCTTCTGCGAACTGGTGCGGCGCAATTACCTGTTGCCGGGGCAACGCGATGGCAGCCTGCACGCCTGGCAGCTCAACATCAGCGACCGCGCGACGCCGCTGACCGGCTTTGACGGCCAGGTGACGACAGCCGCCGCCCAGGTTGCGGCATGGAAGGCCGGTTTTACCCCCACGGTGCTGTTTCTGGGCCCGGCCGGGCAAGACCTGGCGGAACGGCTGGTTGGCCTGGCGTCTACCGACTTTTATGGCGCTTACCTGGAAGAGCGGCTGGCACAGGCGCGCAAAGCTGTGCTGGCGCTCAGGTAAATGAAATGCAGATCGCCCCATTCGCAGCCGTGGGGATTTCTGGTTGCTATTGTTTTAGTAGCTGCTCGCGCCCGTCCTTATTGGGCTGAAGGCCTTTTTCATGCTCAAAATGCCCTAAAAGTGGCCTCACAAACGATTCTGGCGTGCCGCGCAGCGTTTTTCGCCCCTGCACAACAACCCACCAGCCACGCCCCGCATGACTGACCAGGAATCGCTGCTTGCCGCTATCCACGAGGAAGTGGTCTTGCAGGCCTACAACCCGGCCTGGCCCCTGCAGTTTGTGGCTGAGCGGGACCGCCTGCTTGCGCTCTCCCCCCAGCTGCCGGCCCGCCTGATCGACATCCAGCACATCGGCAGCACGGCCGTGCCCGACCTGGCGGCCAAACCGGTGATTGACATGCTGGCCGGTGTGGAATCTATCGCGGCGGCTGAAGCGCTTCTGGCGCCGCTGTGCGCCAACGGTTATACGACCTCCGCTGAATTCAATGCCTCGCTGTCTGACCGCAAATGGCTGATGCGCTGGGCAGAGGGGCGGCGCACGCATCATCTGCACCTGGTGGTGCACGGCGGCGAGGTGTGGGCGCAGCGTCTGCGTTTTCGCGACGCCCTGCGTTCGGACCCTGCGCTGGCGGCGCGGTATGCCGCGCTCAAGGCGGAACTGGCGGCCCGGCACCCGGGTGACCGCGAGGCCTATACCGATGCCAAAGCCGCGTTTGTGAAGGCGGCGAGCGAAGGCTGAGCCGCCCTGCTTCCTACTATTAAGCGCCTGAATCAACCCGCTAGACCTGTACTGAACGCCCTATTCACGCTTGGAAAAACAGGCTTCGGTGGTAAATTCAAACCCGTTCAAGCAGGAGAGCGCTGCCCCCCAAGGCAGCCACCGAAGGCGCAAACTTCCATAATCGCTCAGGTCCCGTACTGCCCGGAAACACACAGCCGTCTGGAGAGACGCCGCACGCAAGGTGCAGCGCACCGAAGGAGCAAAGCCGAAGCTTGTCATCGACATAAAAGCAGCGGCTGAATCTCTCAGGTAACAAGGACAGTGGAAGCGGCCGCAAGCATGTGATGGCTTGGCGGTTGCCACGATTCTTCCGATTCAACAGCAACCCCTGGCACGGCGCTTGCGCTACTGCAATGTTCTGCTTGAATGAAAAGGAACTGCCATGAAAGTCATGGTTTTGGGTGCGGGTGTCACGGGTATCACCACGGCCTGGTATTTGTCGCAGCGGGGGCACGAAGTCACGGTGGTCGAACGGCGCGGCGCGGCCGCGATGGAAACCAGCTTTGCCAACGGCGGGCAAATATCTGTGAGCCACGCGGAGCCCTGGGCCAACCCGGGTGCGCCACTGAAAGTGCTGCAATGGCTGGCGCGTGAAGATGCGCCGCTGCTTTTCAGGCTGCGCGCCGATGTGAACCAGTGGCTGTGGGGACTGGAGTTTTTGCGCAACTGCACGCCCGCGCGCACGGCACAAAACATCAAGCAGATCGTGAACCTGGGCATGTACAGCCGCGGCGCGCTGCAAAAACTGCGCGCCGAGCTGGGCCTGCTGTACAACGCGCAAACCAAGGGCATCCTGCACTTCTACACCAGCCAGGCCGAGTACGACGCGGCGCAGGAACCCGCGCGCATCATGCGCGAGCACGGCTGCGAACTCGACATGAAGACGGCCGACGAGTGTGTGGCGATTGAGCCCGCGCTGGCGCAATGCCGCGGCAGCATCGTGGGCGGCAGCATGACACCCAGCGATGAATCGGGTGACGCCCGCGCATTTACCGCCGCGCTGGCCGCGCGCTGCGAGCAGGCGGGTGTCAAATTTTTGTACAACACCACGGTGCTGGGCCTGGACGCCGAGCAAGGGCAGCTGAACGGCGTGCAGGTGGCGATGGGCAGCGGCGAGGCCGGCGGCAAGGTCGAGATGCTGAAAGCCGACGCGTATGTGATGTGCCTGGGCGCCTTCAGCGCGCAGTGGGCCAAGGTGCTGGGGCAAAGCCTGCGCATCTACCCGGCCAAGGGTTATTCGGTCACGCTGCCCGTCATCAACGAGGCGGCCTCCTATCAGGTCAGCCTGACGGATGACGAGTACAAGCTGGTGTTCTCGCGTTTTGGCAACCGCTTGCGCGTTGCCGGCACGGCCGAGCTCAACGGCTACAACACCGAGCTGAACCTGGTGCGCTGCAACGCCATCGTGCGCCGTGTAAAACAACTCTTTCCCGACATGACGGACGGCGAGGGCGCGCAGTTCTGGACGGGTCTGCGCCCGGCCACGCCGAGCAACGTGCCTTACATCGGCAAAAGCAAGGCCTCCAATGTCTTCCTCAACACGGGCCACGGCACGCTGGGCTGGACGCACGCCTGCGGCTCGGGCGCGGCGATTGCGGACATCGTGAGCGGGCGCGAGCCGGAAGTCGACTTTGCGTTTACCGGGATGCCGGCGCCGGGGCGTGTAATGGCATTGCCGGGGATGGCGAAGGCCTGAGCAAGGCCTGAAAAGGGGGTCTGCAGCACGGCGTCCTGCAGCAGGTGGGCGGAAACGGTAATATCGCCCTCCGTTCATCAGCTGCTTGCCGCCATGACATCACCCGCCACCACGCCCCCCGACGGTCTTCCCACCTACAGGCTCCTTACCGGCCCGGATGACGCGAGCTTTTGCCGTCGGGTGAGTGAAGTGCTTGCCATGGGTTACGAGCTTTACGGCTCGCCGGCGGCGACCTTCAATGGCGAGAACGTGATCGTGGCGCAGGCGGTGCTGTGGCCTTCGCTGCGCAAGGCCGGCTGATGAGCCCTGCCCTGCCCCTGAACCCTGCAACGCTTCAGGCCATGGCGGATTTTCCGCGCCAGCTGGAACAGTTTTACGACGCGATTCCTGAAAGCCACAAGGGTTGGACGCCGCCGTCGTGGGAAGGCATTCCGAGCGAACATTTCACGGCCCTCGCGCAGATCTGCCACGTCAGGGACATCGAGATTGACGGCTACCACGTGCGATTTCAGCGCACCTTGTCAGAGGCCAGCCCCGTGCTGGAATCACTGGACGGCTATGTACTGGAAAAGGAACGCGACTACGCGGCAGCTGATGCGCAGGAAGTCTTCGCGGCGTTTCGGGCAGCACGCACCCGGACGATGGCCATGCTGTCGGGCATCACGCCCGAGCAACTTGGCCGCACGGCGGAATTCGAAGGTTACGGCGCGCTCACGTTGCGCAGCCTGGTGCATTACCTGTGCAGCCACGACCAGCAGCACCTGGCCGGGCTGCAATGGCTGCTCGGGAAAATCGACGCCTCCCTCGCCGCTTGAGGCCTTCACCCCCTGTCGCACAGCACGGGCATCCTGAGGCGCAGTATTGGCCGCCTCCCAAGCGCTTACAGGTTGCCAGGGCCGTCTTTTCAATGAAAAAACAACAGCCTGTGAAGCAGATACGCTGATTTATGTCACGAAGGTATTCATTCGAATGTAACAAAAAGTTCGTTTTGACGCACCGTCATGCACACTGATTGGGCTGGGAACGCGGTTTGTGCGGCCAAGGACACACAAACAGCATTCCTACGTATCTGTTTCATAGACAACTGGAGTGATCAACATGAAGTTTTATCTGCGCCACGCAGCAATATTGGCCAGCGCCGCTTGCGCCCTGGGTTCGGCAACAGCCCAGACCGACGAGGCGAAGCCTGCACGCAAGGCGAAAGCTGCGGCTGCTACCCCTGCGCCCGAAAAATATTCCGGCCCACGCGAAAAAATGGTCGTGGCCATGCCCAAGACCTACGGCAAGAGCGAAACCATGGCCTTGTGGGGCGACTACTTCAGCCACCTGTCACGCTGCGGAAACATCGACCTGCAAAACGCGCAAGGCGAATCGATGGACAAGACCAGCAACATCGACATCCTCGGTGAAAAAGAGCTGATTGAAGGTATCTCGGCCGGCAAGGTCCAGCTGGCACAGGTCAACCCCGGCCTGGCTGCGCAGTTGGTCACCGCCGGCCAGCCGGCGCCGTTTGGCGTTCCCGGCAACAAGGCCAGCGGCGTGCGCAACTCCTACAAGCTGATTCTGATCACCCGCATCGACAGCCCGTACAGGGAGCCCAAGGATCTGATCGGCAAGAAAATCGCGCACACCACGCCAACCTCGAACTCGGGCAACCTCGCGCCGCGCGCGCTGTTCCCGGCGCTGGGCCTGACGCCGGACAAGGACTACGAAGTCGTGTTCTCCAACGGCCACGAGCGCTCCGTCACGGGCGTGATGCATGGTTTTTATCCGGCCGCAGCCGTGGCCAGCGATTTGTACCAGCGCATGGTCGTCAAGGGCGACGTCAAAGGCTCGAGCATTCGCACGATCTGGGAAAGCCCGCCCTTCATGACGGAAACCTGGACCATGAGCAAGGACGTATCGCCCGAACTGCAGGCACGCGTGAAGAAATGCTCGTTCAGCTACAGCTTCTCGCCCACACTGAAAAAGCAGCTTCCCGGCAACGACACCTTCCTGCCCATCAACTTTGATCGCGACTTCGCGACGGTGATGCAGGTCTACCGCGCCAGTCAAAAGAAGTAGAGCCCCCACGCTCCCCCACTTCGTGTGGGTCGCTGCCCCCCGAGGGGGCCGCCCGCCTGCGGTCTGGCAAAGCCAGTCCCGCGGCTCGTGCTGGCTTGAAGAATTCTTTGGGCACTACCACCGGGGGTATTTCACCAGCGGGGGCCGCGGAACCGGCTTTGCCGGGCCGCAGGCGCCGCCCCCTGGAAGGGGGGAACAGGCTACACGCAGTGAGCCTGGACGGGGGTGAGCTAGGCACTCAGAGGTGGGTGAACCGTTCCCCAGAGGCTTTCATCGAGCACCCGCTGCAGGGTTCGAATCAGTTCTTCGTTGGAGGTGTGTGCCTTGACCAGCACAGCTTCGGCGCGCTGGCTTTGCTTTGACTCCACATCGTGCGCAGAAAACACGACCACTGGCGGCACGATGTCCAGCGCTTCAATGGTGTCCAGCAACCCCCAGCCCGAGCCGTCTTTCAACGTCAGGTCGAGCAGCACCAGGTCGTAGCGGCGGCGCGCCAGCTGGTCGCGTGCCTCGCGCAGCGTGGCGGCAAATTCAAAGGTGGCAAAGTCCTGGGCAATGGCCGCGGCAATGCGCTGGATATCGAGGTCGTCCTCGACGTGCAAAATGCGCGGCCGGCCCTCGGCCATGTTGCCGATGGCACGGTGCAAACTGAGGATCAGGAGGTTCTCGTCGATGGGTTTTTCCAGCCATGTTGAAACCGCCAGTGGCTGGGTATTGAACTCGAGCTCGCCTTCTTCAGCATTGGCCGAGACCACCACGATCGGCAGGTCTTTCGTTGCCTCTTCGCGGCGCAGTGCCCGGATCAGGCTGATGCCGTCCTGGTCGGGCAGGTTCAGGTCGACCGTCATGGCAGCGTAGGGCATCAGCATGACTTGCTCCAGCGCCTGCCCTGCGCTGTGCACCATGTCCGAGTCAAAGCCGCCTTTATCAAGCATCAGGTTGATCAGGCGGGCAATGTCGGGATCGTCTTCGCAGACCAGGATGAGCGGCCTGGTCGCCGCGCCGGACCTGATGCTGGTTTGAATCGGCGCCGGCACCGCCTCGGGCAGCTCAAAGAAGAAAACAGTTCCAACGCCGGTTTCCGTCGTGAACCCGATTTGGCCACCCATCCGCTCCACGATGGCGCGCGAGATGTTCAGGCCCAGGCCTGTGCCCCCCATTTTTCGGGTGTCCGATGTGTCGGCTTGCGAGAATTTCTGAAAGATGCGCTTTCGGAACTCTTCGGGAATGCCGGGGCCGCTGTCGGCGACTTCCACCCGGACCCTGCCGCTCTTGCACAGCAGCCGGACTTCCACGCGGGACTGGGCCGGCGCGAATTTCACGGCGTTGGACAACAGGTTGGTAATGACCTGGGTCAGCCTGTCGCTGTCGACGCTGACCCTTACCGCTTCTGACGGGGCATCCAGAACCAGCTTGACGTTGTGCTGGCCTGCGAAGCCTTCGTTGGCCGTCAGGGCTTGCGTCAGCAAAGGCTGCAGTTCCATCTGCTGGAAGTCAAAACGCATTTTTCCGGACTCGATTTTTTCGCTGTCCAGAATGTCGTTGATCAACCTGATGAGCCGTTCGCAATTGTTGGTGGCGATGCCGACCAGGTTTTTGGCCATGGCCGGCAAATCCCCGGCCACGCCTCCGGCGATCAGACCCAGTGAGCCGCGAATGGAGGTCAGCGGGGTGCGTAACTCGTGACTGACGGTAGAGACGAACTCGCTCTTCATGCGGTCAATGCGCTTGAGCTCGGTCACGTCGGTGCCCAGCGAGAAGAAGCCGACGACCTTGCCTTCGTCCTCGTTTTCGCCGTAGCGTGGAAAGTACTGCATGACGTAGTCGCGCAGCTGGCCATCTGACGTGGCCTGCGTGCGATCGTATTGCGCCGCGTAACCAGCGAGCGCCTCATCAATCTTGCCCCGCTCTTTTTCGTGGAGCTCGTCACCCATCAGTTCGCGCATGGTCTTGCCGTGGATCTGGCCGTGCTTCAGGCCAAGAACTTCCTCGTAGGCAAGGTTATGGAACTGAAAGCGCTGTTCGGCGTCGATATAGGCAATCAAGGCGGGCACGCTGTCCGTGATCTGGCGCAGTTGCGATTCGCTGTCATGCAAGGCGCGGGTGCGCACCTGAACAGCTTCCTCCAGGCGGCTCATTTGCGCTGCGGCCTGCTGCGCCAGCTCCCATTTGGCCGTGAGCATTCTTGCCAGCTGGCTGACCTCGACCGGGTCGAACGGTTTTTTGAGAATCAAAAGCCGGTCCCGGGCTTCCAGCCGCGCGAACACGTCTTCCCAGGCGTGGTCGGAGTAGGCAGTACATATGACGATCTGTACCTGCGGATCTACACGCCAGAGCCGTTCGATGGTCTCCACACCATCCCAGCCCGGCGGCATGCGCATGTCCACAAAGGCCATGGCATAGGGCCGCCCGGCCCGAACGGATGCCTCGACCTTGTCCAGACCTTCACGTCCCTGGTAGGCCGAGTCCAGCTCAAAGCCATCATCGGACACCGGTGCGGCGTCGCCAAACAACAGGGCTTCGGCATCATCCAGGTCATGCGCAACCGGCCTGGACGCAAGAATTTTCCGGAAGTCTTCGTGGATGGACGGCATGTCGTCGATCAGCAAAATGCGCCGGTTCTGCAGTTGAGTCATGGCTGGCTCCTGTGTTTTTTCGCATCAGCCGGGCTTTCATCGGGCGAGTGTTGCCGCACAGGCGATGGTATGGTGAAGAAGAATGTGGCGCCCTGCCCCACCGCGCCTTCGGCCCAGATGCGACCGCCGTGACGGGAAATGATCCGGTGAGCGCTTGCCAGCCCGATTCCCATTCCTGCAAACTCGCCCGGCGAATGCAGGCGCTGGAAGGTACCGAACAATTTGTCTGCATAGGTCATGTCAAACCCGGCGCCGTTATCACGGACGAAATAAATCGTACTTTCGTTGTCGGGGTGCTGCGCCCCAACCCAGATCTCGGGGGCAGTGGCATGGGCGGTGAACTTCCATGCGTTGGAAATAAGGTTTTCCATTACCTGGCACAGCAACGCGGAGTCACCCACAGCGGTAAGGTTGGGCGTTATGTGGACTTTCACATCCCGCGCGGTATTGCGTTTCTGGCAGTCACCGCGCACGCGCTCGGCTATTGCCGTGAGGTCGACTGTCTCGATCTTCAGGTTGGTACGGGACACCTGGGCCAGCAGCAGAAGGCCATCCGTGAGCTCACCCATTTGCCTGACTCCCTCGCGTATCCGGCTCAGGTAATGCCTCGCGCGTTCCGCCGCATCACCGCTGACGGCCTTTTGCAGCAAATGGCTGAAGCCGTCAATCGAGTTCAGGGGAGAGCGCAAGTCATGCGCGAGCGAATACGAGAAGGCTTCGAGTTCCTTGTTGGACTGGCGCAAAGCCGCTTCGGTTGCCCTGAGATCCTGCACGGTGTCTTCCAGGCTGCTCACCTGTGCTGCCGCGCGCCGCGCCAGCTCCCATTTGGCGGTCAGTGTTCTCGCGAGCTGGCTGACTTCGATCATGTCGAATGGCTTTTTGAGCACCAGCAGGCGGTCCTGCACGTCCAGCCGCGCCAGCACATTTTCCCAGGGATGGTCGGAGTAGGCTGTGCAGATCACGATCTGCACATGCGGATCAACACCCCAAAGCCGCTCGATGGTCTCCACCCCGTCCCAGCCCGGCGGCATGCGCATGTCCACAAAAGCCATGGCATAGGGCCGCCCGGCCCGGATGGATTCCTCCACCATTGCCACACCTTCGGCGCCCTGATAAGCGGAGTCCAGTTCAAAATCACCGTAGGAAATCTGCGTGACCTCACCAAACAATTCGGTTTCGGCAACGTCCAGATCACGCGCCACCGGTTTCGCCGCGAGGATTTTGCGAAAGTCCTCATGAATCGACAACATGTCGTCGATCAGCAGGATGCGCTGGTTCTGTAGCTGCGTCATGATTTGGTCTGCGCGATATCCATTGGCAGCTCCAGTGTGAAGGTGGCCCCCAGACCCGGCCCGTCGCTGTGAGCGGAAAGTGTCCCGCCCATCTGGCTGACCGCCAGCGCGCAACTGTGCAAACCAAAGCCGTGGCCTGTTTTGCGCGTCGTAAATCCGTGCGAGAAAATCCGCGTGAGGTTTTCCGCCGGTATCCCCTCTCCCTTATCCATGACAGAGACCCGCAAGGTCGACTCGCCAACAGGCTCCACCCGCAATGTGATCTGGTGCGATGCGGCCGACATACCCGCCATGGCATTTTTGGCGTTGCTGATCAGGTTCACGAGAATCTGCAGCACCCGGGAACGGTCCAGCAATGCTTCTGGCATCTGCGCGAACTCCTTCACCACAGTGACCCCGTGGCGCGCCAGAGAGACACCGTTCATTCGCAGGGCGTCCTCCACCAGGTCACAGATCTGCACCGGTTCAACAATGCTGCTTCCGCCTGCGTGCGACTGCTGGGTGGCGACGACGTCCTTGATGTGGTCGATGCTTCTGGTGAGGAGTTCCAGCTCCTTGAGCATGCCCTGCTGCTCCTGCACCAGGGTCTGGGAGATTCCATTCAAATAGCCGGGCAGTATCTTGCCCTTCTCGTCATGAACCAGAAAATGGGCCAGGTCCCCGGCATGCTCGTTCATCAGCTGCACGCCCCGGGAAAGCCCCTGCACCCTGGATTTGTGCAAGGTGCTGCCGATGAGGTCGGCCGAGACGTTGACGCTGTTGAGGATGTTGCCCACGTTATGCAGCACATTGGTGGCGATCTCTGCCATGCCCGCCTGGCGCGCCGCGGTCATCAGCTCGCTTTGCGCCTGGCGCAGCTCCTGCGTCCGTTCCTGCACGCGCTGTTCGAGGTGCTCATTGGCCGCCTGGAGTTCCGTGTTGACGCGCCGGATCACGGCATGGCTGCGAAACACGTGAAGGGCTGCATACAGCAGCAGGGCCACCAGCACCGCCGAGAAAATCAGCAGGTAGCGGCCGTAGCGCTCGCCCTCCACCCCCGCGCGCTGCTGCTCGATCGTTGATGCATCGTTGGCCGCATCGAGCAATTTGGCGGTCGGTGCCGAGGAAATACCCGCGAGAAGTTCATTGACTGTTTTTTGTTCGCGCAGGATGGTCTGGACATGCGCGCGGAAGATCCCCAGCCTGTCGGCAATGCCCGGCGGAGTATGGCGCAGCTTGCCGTCAAGCCGGCCCAGTTCTTCTTCTATCTCGGCACCCTTTTCGTCGGTCGGGCTCTGGCTGTACAGCATGCTCGCGAGCAGCAGCCTGCTGACGCCAGACGAAATCTGCCGGAGCGCCAGCTCTGTGGTACCGCGGCCGGGCCCGAGCGACTGCTGGACATCTTCCGCTGCGGTGGGAAGAAAGGCCAGCGAGTTTCGCAGCACAGAGTTGTGCGACTTGAATTGCTCGATTAGGGCGGCTTTGTCCTGCACGGCGCGTTCCAGCGACGCGAGCTTGTCCACCTGCCCGGATGCATCGTGCTTGTGGGCGTGGGTGCCCGACTCGAGTTGTTCCATGAGCCGGGCCATCCCGCCCTGGTTGTCGGCCAGCGCATCGTAGTGCGTGTTGATCCCGATCCTGGACTTCAGCACATCCAGCTCCCATTGCGCGTCCAGCTGCTTCAGATGGCGCAACACGGCCATATCCTCAAAGTAGTGCGACTCGTCAAAGCTTTGGGTTTTGCTATACAGGAACACCAGGATGGACAGCAGCACGGCGGTGATTGCCGCCATAGGCGCCAGGGCAAGTTGATTCTTTTTTTTCACGGTTTGAAGTCCCGTTCGCCGGTGAGCGTATTGAGGAACTTGACGATGGACGCCTTGTCTTCTTTGGAGGCAACGCGCCCGAGCTGGTACCTGAACATGACATCGACGGCATCTTCCAGTGTCTTGGCCGAGGCATCGTGAAAATAAGGCGCCGTCAGCGCGATGTTGCGCAGGCTCGGCACCTTGAAGACGTGCTTGTCGCTTTCCACCTTCGTGACGAGGTACCGGCCAAGATCGGCCTCCGTCGGGTTGCCCCGCTTTGCGAAATAGTCGCCCATGACGCCGAACTTCTGGAACATGTTGCCGCCCACATTGACGCCCTGGTGGCAGGCAACGCACCCGTATTGCTTGAACTTGGCGTAGCCCACCTTCTCCGCGTCGGTAATGGCGTTGGCGTCGCCACGCAAATATTTGTCAAAGCGTGAGTTGGGTGTGATCAGCGTCCGCTCGAATGCCGCGATGGCGTTCTGGATATTGGCTTTGGTCACGCCGTCTTTGTAGGCGGCAGCAAACGCGCTTTTGTATTTCGCGTCGTCCGCTATCTTGCGAACCACTTCTTCCCACTTCGACCCCATTTCAATCGGGTTCAGCATGACATGGTCCACCTGGGACTCCAGCGATTCGGCGCGGCCGTTCCAGAATTGCCTGAAATTGAGCGCCGCATTGAACACCGTGGGGGCATTGACACCGGTCAGCCCGCCGTTGAGCCCGACGGAGCGGTCACGGCCGTCACCGCCGCCCTTGGTCAGGTCATGGCAGCTGAAACAGGACACGCGGCCATTTCCGGACAGGCGTGGATCGTGAAACAGCTGCCGCCCGATTTCGGCACGGGCCGGGTCCTGCTTCAGTGTGAGGGGGATTGGCTGGATGGGCTCATTGAGCAAGGAGGCCGCGAAGGCGGCATGGGAGACGAACGTCAGCACAACCAGCAAGAACTTCCGCCGCACACCAGATCCCGTGACCGCCGATACCGTGGCGGCAAAAGGGGCTGGGCTGGCGCCCCTGGGGCATGGATCGGGGTGCTCGTTCATGGCTCACCTCGTGGGTTTCGTGCGGGAGTGCGAAGCGCGAATCCGTACCGGACGCAACCCCGAAGCGTGAACCGCAAGGTTGCCACCCACTGAGAAGCGGTGGCTGTCCGTCTTGATGATAAATCCATGTTTCGGCAATTGTCCGGATTTGCTGATGTTGCGGCGCTTCATGCCGGCGTCCATCCGTTGCCCCCCAGCCACGGGACGAAGCCTGCATAACCCAGCTTGGTGGCTTGAGCGGCATTCTTCACATACCGTCGGTGATCCGCAGTATCTGCAGCCGCTCCAGACCGTTCGCTGCAACCTCATCAGAGCACGTTTATCGGCGAGGCTGTTAAGGCATTTCCCGCGTGGTCATATTTACCAACCGCATGTAAGCAAATGCGTTTTTTCGGAGCCGCCGCCCCATGAAAACGCCGTCTCTGTTCCTGAACCAGATCCCGCTGCCCTGCCCTCTATGTTGCTCACTTTTTGATAGCTGCTTGCGCCCGCCCTATATGGGCTGGAAGCCAATTTCCGATGCAATATTTCAGAAAACCCGTTATTTCATGGATCCGAAGACCTTCTTGAGGATGGCGCTGCCCGTGCCTACCGGGTCTTGCCGGATCTTCTTTTCCTCCTCGCCGATGATCAGGTACAGGCCGTCCAGCGATTTGCCGGTCACGTACTGCTGGATGTTGGCGTCTTCTTTCTTGACCAGGCCAAAGCCGGCGGCCCTGCCGGCGAATTCGTTGTACTTGTTGGCCAGGCCGACTTTTTCGGTCGCCTTGGTCACCACGGGCAGAAACTTCACGCCCAGCGGGGTGCGGGTTTTCTCGGCAAAGAAACTGGTCACCGAGGTTTCGCCGCCCGTCAGGATGTTTTTCGCGTCATTCACGTTCATGGTGCGTACCGCATTGACCAGCAGGTCCTTTCCCATGGGCACGGCAGCTTCGGCGGCCCGGTTGATGGACGTCACCAGTTCATCGATCCGCTTGCCCTGGCCGAAGTTTTTTAGCAATTTCGACGCATCTTCGAGATATCCGGGCAGGGGAATGCGAACTTTTGGGTTGCCGAGGAATCCATCTGTCTTGCCCAGCAGGGCGACTGCGGCGACAGCGCCTTTCTCAAGGGCTGTTTTCAGGCCGGCACTGGCGTCGGCATTGCTGATGCCGGACAAGTCCCCGAGCGAGAGTGCGTGGGCCTGGTGGTAAGTGGCCAATATCAGTGCGCCCAACGCGCTGACGCCGGCCTGGTTAAAATTGCGACGTAGCATGATGAGGTCCTTCCAATGAAATTGACATCCCGCCTGACAGTATGCCGCACGGCACTGGCCGGTATCTTGGCTGTGGCGGCCCTTGCCTGCCTGCCGGGATGTGGCGGCGCCGAGGCCGCGCCGGAGTCGACCTTTGTGTTGCTGGACGGCAGCAAAAAAACCACCGCCGACCTCAAAGGCAAGGTCACCCTGGTCAATTTCTGGGCCACGAGCTGTGTGACCTGCGTGGCAGAAATGCCGAAGGTCATCTCGACCTACAACAAATACCAATCCCAAGGCTACGATACGCTGGCCGTGGCCATGAGCTACGACCCACCCAGCTATGTCGTCAATTACACCCAGACGCGCCAGCTGCCTTTCAAGGTGGCCATCGACAACACCGGCGCAGTGGCCAAAGCATGGGGCGATGTGCAGCTCACACCCACCACCTACCTGGTTAACAAGCGCGGCGAGATCGTCAAACAGTACGTGGGCGAGCCCGACTTTGCGGCGCTGCACCAGCTGATCGAAAAGCTTCTCAAAGAGACCTGAGGCGGGCGCCCAAGAAAAGAAAAAGCCGGTTCGTTGAACCGGCTTTTTCGTTTGCCCCTTCAAGCAGAGGCCGCGGGACTGGCTTTGCCAGACCGCAGGCCTCGCCCCCTGGAGGGGGAAACAAGCTACACAAAGTGAGCTTGGATAGGGGTGAACCTATTTCCCCTGAGGGGGAGAGGAAGCTACACGAAGTGAGCTTCAACAGGGGGCTACTGGCTACGGAATGCGTCGTGGCAAGCCTTGCAACTGCCAGCCGTCGCCGTGAAAGCGGTCTTCAGGTTGTCAAGGTTGCCGGTCTTGGCCGCGGCGGCCAGCTTGGCGGTCTCTGCGACCAGCTTTTCATGGCCTTCCTTGAACTTGGCCTGTTCGGCCCAGATTTCAGGCTTGGCTTTGGTGTTGCCGCCCTTGTCGGTGCCGGGGCCAAAGGCGACCCACGGGAGCTTGGCCATCTCGGCCACAATTTCTGCGTTGTCCGCTGCAACCTTGGCGTCGAAGGGCACACGGCCGTTGGCCATGGCGCCGACACGCCCGAAGTGCTGGCCCATGACAAACAACGCGCTCTGGCGGTATTTGATGGCATCTTCGGGTTTGGCAAACTGCGCGGAGGCCGGAGCAGCCATGGCCATCAATGTGGCGGCCGCGGCGATACAGGCAAAAGCTTTCATGGGTTTCCTCGTAGGTTTTTTCTTAAGATGGGGCAATGGCAACACACTTTGCCTGTTGCCATAGGGCTGAGTTTAGCCAGACCTGATAAGTTCCGCAGGAACTTATGCGCTACGGGAAAGCACCAAGTGGCAGCGAGGCCGTATAAAGGGCACCGTTGCATAGAACAACCAAAAAAACGAGGAGTGAGCATGTACACCAATAAAAACCTTCACAAGGTGCGCGTCTGGGATTTCCCCACGCGGTTTTTTCACTGGGCGCTGGTGGCTTGTGTGCTTGGGCTGGCCATTACCGGCACCATCGGCGGCAATGCCATGGTCTGGCATTTCCGGTTTGGCTACACCGTGCTGGCCCTGCTGCTGTTTCGCATTGTCTGGGGCCTGGTGGGTGGGCGCTGGTCTCGTTTTGGTGCGTTCATCTATGCGCCCCAAAGCGTCATCAGCTACCTCAAAGGCCAAGGGAAACCCGAGCACGGTGTCGGCCACAGCCCGATAGGCGCTGGTTCGGTGTTCGCCATGCTGGGATTTCTGGTGGCTCAGGTCGGCACGGGCCTGCTGAGCGACGACGAAATTGCCTTTGCCGGCCCGCTCACACGTTTTGTCTCCAACGCCACCGTCGGCCTGGCAACCGACTACCACAAGAACATTGGCAAGTGGGTGCTTCTGGCCCTGGTGGTATTGCACATCGCGGCCATCGTTTATTACCTGACCCGCAAGCACAACCTGGTCGGCGCCATGCTGCACGGTGACAAGGAGCTGGTGGTGCCGGCCCCGCCATCGCGGGACGACACGGTCTCGCGCCTGGCTGCGGCGCTGATCCTGGCGGTCTGCGGCGGCGTGGCTTACTGGGTGTCTACACTGGCCGCGCCTGCATTTTGATGCTTCCGGCCGGGGCGTCCCGGGCCTGCTCCCCAGTTGCAAATCACGGTAAACTGGTTGTCGACTTCTCCCCGCCGATCCGTGCAACGCCCCTCCATCCAGTTCATCACGCCCGACACGCCGGCGCAGCTGGCTGCCACGCGGCTGATTTTTCGCGAGTATGCGGAGCAGCTGGGCATTGACCTGTGCTTCCAGAACTTTGAGGCCGAACTGGCCGAACTGCCCGGTGAGTACGATGACCCTGAGGGTGCGCTGCTGCTGGCTTTGGTCGACGGCGAAGTCGCCGGCTGCTGCGCGCTGCGGGCGCTGGATTCGGTCGATTACCCGAATGCCGGGGAAATGAAGCGGCTGTATGTACGCCTGCCGTTTCGCCGCCTCGGTCTGGGCAGGCAGCTGGCGGAGGCGATTTTGGATGCGGCGCGCGTGGCGGGCTATTCCTCGGTGCTGCTGGACACGCTGGACGACATGGAATCGGCGCGCGCCCTGTATGCCGAGCTGGGATTCTCCGAGATACCGCCCTACTATCACAACCCGATCCCGGGCGCGCACTACCTCAAAGTCGATTTGTAGATAGAACAGGCTGAAGACTAATAACGCCGGGCGCAAGCAGCTATGTTATTGATAGCAGTTAACTGACCGACGTCAATCCACCATCACCAGCAGAGCACAAAAAAAGCCGCTGACAAAGAGGCAGCGGCTTTGACAGACCCGTAAGGGCCGGGGGGCAGCGTGATCAGCCTTTGGCTTGCGCCAGCAGCGTGGCGGCATCGCTGACTTCAAACTTGCCAGGGCCTTCAACATTCAGGCTGGCGACCTTGCCATCCTTGACCAGCATGGAGTAGCGGTTGCTGCGCAGGCCCATGCCGCGCGCCGTGAGGTCCAGCGTCAGGCCGGTGGCCTTGGCGAACTCTGCACTGCCATCGGCGAGCATACGCACCTTGTCGCCGGTCTTCTGGTCGCGTGCCCAGGCGCCCATGACAAACGCATCGTTCACGCTCAGGCACCAGACCTCGTCAATACCTGCGGCCTTCAGTTCCCCGAACTTCTCTACGTAGCCGGGCACGTGCTTGGCCGAGCAGGTCGGCGTGAACGCGCCAGGAAGTGCGAACAGCGCAATGGTCTTGCCGGCAGTGGCCTTGGCCACGTCGACCGGGTTGGGACCAATGCTGCAGCCATTGCCTTCAACTTCAGAAAATTCCATCAGCGTGGTGGCCGGAAGGGTGTCGCCTACTTTGATCATGGTGTGCTCCTCAAGAATGGATGGGTTGTGAATGAAGTGGGGAAATCAAACCCGAAGTGTAGTGCGGCGGCGGCAAGCGTGTGCTCACTGTGCAAAAGGCGGCGCGCACGTGAAGGTCATACTTCGAAAGCCCGGAGGGACGGCGGCACACCAGCGGCATCGCAGAAAGCACAAACAAAAACGGCCCACCGAAGTGAGCCGTTTTTTGAGCGTGACCGGAGTCAGCCTTAAGTTGAACTCAAGACTTAAACGACCGCAGCCTTTTCAACCAGACGGGTCACAACCCAGTTCTTGGTCTTGGAGATCGGGCGGCTTTCGGTGATCTCGATCACGTCACCCGTGTGGTACTCGCCTTTTTCGTCATGGGCGTGGTACTTGCTGGACAGCGATACGATCTTGCCGTACAGCTCATGCTTCACACGACGCTCAACCAGAACCGTGACGGTCTTGGCGCGCTTGTCGCTGACCACCTTGCCGATCAAGGTGCGCTTGAGGGATTTTTTAGCTTCCGTCATTTTTTGGCTCCTTGCTTGACGATGGTTTCGGCCAGGATAGTCTTGGCGCGAGCGATGCTGCGACGCGTGGAACGCAGCGTGGAAAGGTTGGTCAGTTGCTGCGTGGCTTTTTGCATGCGCAGGCCAAAGTGGGCTTTTTGCAGCTCTTTGACTTCGGTTTTCAGGCCGGCAACGTCTTTTTGGCGCAGTTCAGTAGATTTGGTCATTGTCATTTCCCCTTACTGGCCAATCATGCGGCTGACGAAGGTGGTGCGCAGCGGCAGCTTGGCGGATGCCAGGCGGAACGCTTCGCGGGCCAGCTCTTCAGGCACACCAACGATTTCAAAGACGATCTTGCCGGGCTGGATTTCAGCCACGTAGTACTCTGGGTTACCTTTACCGTTACCCATACGCACTTCAGCAGGCTTTTGGGAAATCGGCTTGTCCGGGAAGACACGGATCCAGATACGGCCGCCACGTTTGACGTGACGGGAAATCGCACGGCGTGCGGCTTCAATTTGACGGGCCGTCAGACGGCCACGGTCAGTGCATTTGAGACCGAAGTCACCGAACGCAACCGAGGAACCCCGGGTTGCGATGCCGGTGTTACGGCCTTTTTGCTCTTTGCGGTATTTTCTGCGAGCGGGTTGCAGCATTTTGATTCTCCGTTAATAGACCGATTACTCGGTCTTGGCACCGTCAGCTGCTGCAGCTGGCGCGGCTTTACGGACGCGCTTAACGGTGGTTTTCGGGGCTTCGCTACCAGGAGTAGCTTCAGCCGGCTTGTCGCTTCCATCTACCGGAGCGGTGTTGGTCGCACCGCGTGGTGCACGGGCACCGCGTGGAGCAGGACGGTCGGAACCAGGGCGATCGCCAGGACGGGCATCACGGCGTGGGCCGCGCGGCTTGCGTTCTTCGTCGGCCGGTGTTTCCGCCATCTTGGCGCCTGGCGCATCGTTGCGGCCCAGCGTATCGCCCTTGTAGACCCAGACCTTGACGCCGATCACACCATAGGTGGTCTTGGCTTCAGAGGTGCCGTAGTCGATGTCGGCGCGCAGGGTGTGAAGAGGCACGCGACCTTCGCGGTACCACTCGCAACGAGCGATTTCAATGCCGTTGAGGCGGCCGGACGACATGATCTTGATGCCCAGGGCACCCAGACGCATGGCGTTTTGCATGGCGCGCTTCATCGCACGGCGGAACATGATGCGTTTTTCAAGCTGCTGGGTGATGCTGTCAGCGATGAGCTTGGCATCAATTTCAGGCTTGCGAACTTCTTCGATGTTCACGGCGACCGGCACGCCCAGCTGGCGGCTCAGTTCTTTCTTGAGGTTCTCGATATCCTCGCCTTTTTTGCCGATCACGACGCCCGGACGTGCCGAGAAAATCGTGATGCGGGCATTCTTGGCGGGGCGCTCGATCAGAACGCGCGAAACCGCAGCGTTCTTGAGCTTGGCCTTCAGGTACTCGCGAACCTTGATGTCTTCAGCCAGCATGCCGGCGAAATCACGGTTGCTTGCGTACCAGCGGCTAGACCAGTTGCGGCTAACTGCAAGGCGAAACCCGGTTGGGTTGATTTTTTGTCCCATATCCTGCTGCCTTTAGTTGCCAACGACCACGTACACATGGCACGTGGGCTTGCTGATGCTGTTGCCGCGGCCTTTTGCGCGCGCGGAGAAACGCTTGAGCGTGGCACCTTGTTCGACGTAGATGGTTTTCACCTTCAGCTCGTCGATGTCGGCGCCATCGTTGTGTTCAGCGTTGGCGATGGCGGACTCCACAACCTTCTTGATGATTCCAGCAGCTTTTTTCTGCGTGAAATTCAGGATGTTGAGGGCTTGATCCACTTTCTTGCCGCGGATCAGGTCAGCGACCAGACGACCCTTGTCGACCGACAGACGAACGCCCCGGAGGGTTGCACGTGTTTCCATGGTCTTTTCCTTACTTTCTCACAACTTTTTTATCAGCCGGATGACCTTTGAAAGTCCGGGTGAGTGCGAACTCGCCCAGCTTGTGGCCAACCATTTGATCGGTGATGTAGACAGGTACGTGCTGCTTGCCGTTGTGAACGGCGATGGTCAGGCCGATGAACTCGGGCAGGATCATGGAGCGACGCGACCAGGTCTTGATCGGCTTTTTGTCCTTGTTGGTAACGGCCTTGTCGGCTTTTGCTACCAAATGATGGTCGACAAACGGACCTTTTTTGAGTGAACGTGTCATGGGTTAGCCTTACTTCTTGCGACGCGAAACAATCATCACTTGCGTGCGCTTGTTGTTGCGGGTGCGGTAGCCCTTGGTCAGGTTACCCCATGGATCGACAGGATGACGGCCTTCGCCGGTCTTGCCTTCGCCACCGCCGTGCGGGTGGTCAACCGGGTTCATCACCACACCGCGAACGGTCGGGCGAATACCCATCCAGCGCTTCACACCGGCCTTGCCGAGACGGCGCAGGCTGTGTTCTTCGTTGGCGACTTCACCAATGGTGGCGCGGCATTCGATGTGGATCTTGCGAACTTCACCGGAGCGCATACGCACCTGGGCGTAGGTACCTTCGCGGGCCAACAAGGTTGCAGAGGTGCCGGCGGAACGGGCGATTTGCGCGCCCTTGCCGATTTGCATCTCGATGCAATGGATCGTCGAACCGACAGGAATATTGCGGATCGGCAGGGTGTTACCGACGCGAATCGGCGCTTCCGAGCCGCTGATCAGCGTGGCGCCGACTTCAAGGCCGCGGGGGGCGATGATATAGGTGCGTTCGCCGTCGGCGTAGCAGAGCAGCGCAATGTGGGCCGTGCGGTTGGGGTCGTACTCGATACGTTCGACCTTGGCCGGAATGGCATCCTTGTTGCGCTTGAAGTCGACCACACGGTAGTGATGCTTGTGACCACCGCCTTTGTGGCGAACCGTGATGTGCCCGTTGTTGTTACGGCCGGACTTCTGGAATTGTGGCTCCAGCAGCGGCGCGTAAGGCTCACCCTTGTGCAGGTGATCCCGGGAGATCTTCACCATCCCGCGCATGCCGGGAGAGGTGGGTTTCATTTTAATGACAGCCATTACGCAGACTCCCCACCGAGGTTGAGTTCTTGACCTGGCTTGAGCGTCACGTAGGCCTTGCGAATGTTGTCGCGGCGGCCCACAGATTTGCCAAAGCGCTTGGTCTTGCCTTTGATGTTCAGGACGGCAACCGACTGGACGTCCACCTTGAACATCAGCTGCACAGCAGCCTTGATTTCAAATTTGGTTGCGTCCTGCAGCACCTTGAAGGTCACGGCATTGGTCTTGTCCGCAATCATCGTCGCCTTTTCAGACACGATGGGAGCGACCAGAACCTGCATCAGGCGGCCTTCGTCGAATTTCAGTTTTGGAGAAGATGGGTTACGGGCGCTCATGCGAACATCTCCTTGAGTTGGTCCATGGCAGCCTTGGTGACCAGAACCTTCTTGTAATGAACCAGCGACACCGGATCGGCGTAACGGGGCTCAACCACGAGGATGTTCACCAGGTTGCGGGAAGCCAGGTACAGGTTTTCATCAACCACATCAGCGATGACCAGCACCGAGTTGAGGTTCATGGCCTTGAACTTGTCAGCCAGGACTTTCGTCTTGGGTGAATCCACAGCCAGCGAATCAACCACAGCCAGGCGGCCTTCGCGCGCCAGTTGCGAGAAGATGGACGCCATGCCGGCGCGATACATCTTCTTGTTGATCTTCTGCGTGAAGTTTTCATCAGGCATGTTCGGGAAGATACGACCGCCGCCGCGCCACAGCGGCGAAGACGTCATACCAGCACGAGCACGACCAGTACCCTTTTGTTTAAAAGGCTTCTTGGTCGAGTGACGAACCTGCTCACGGTCCTTCTGGGCCCGGGTACCCTGGCGGGCGTTGGCCTGGAAGGCCACGACCACCTGGTGAATCAGGCTTTCGTTGTATTCGCGACCAAACACGGTATCAGGCACGTCCACTTTGGACGAAGCCAGACCTTGGTCATTCAGGAGTTCGACCTGCATCAGTTCGCTCCTTTAGCAGCGGTGGTGGGCTTGGCCTTGATCGCGGCGCGAACCGTGACAAAACCGCCTTTGGAACCAGGCACAGCGCCGCGAATCATCAGCAGCTGACGGGCTTCGTCGATGCGCACGATGTTCAGGTTTTGCGTGGTCACGGTGACGTCACCCAGGTGGCCCGTCATGCGTTTACCAGGAAACACGCGACCGGGATCCTGCGCCATACCGATAGAGCCGGGAACGTTGTGCGAACGGCTGTTACCGTGCGACGCGCGCTGCGAGCTCATGTTGTGGCGCTTGATGGTGCCGGCGTAGCCTTTACCAATGGAGGTGCCCTGCACGTCCACCAGCTGGCCCACGGCAAACACGTCGGCTGCGGGCACAACAGTACCGGCAGCGTATTTGCCTGCGACGTCAGCCGTCACGCGGAATTCTTTCAGGATTTCACCAGCTTCAACGCCTGCTTTCGCAAGGTGGCCGGCGGCCGGCTTGGTCACGCGCGATGCTTTGCGCGCGCCAAATGCCACTTGAAGGGCATCGTAGCCGTCATTTGCTTCGGTTTTAACCTGGGTCACGCGGTTGTTCGATACATCCACCACGGTAACAGGAACTGTGTCCCCATCATCCGTAAACAGACGCATCATGCCAACTTTGCGGCCCAGCAACCCGAGGGAGTTGCTCAGACTCATGATGTGTTCTTTCGTAACTTTCACCGCTGCGACTTCAATTGGCCACAGACGTTTTGATGTGAAAGACAGTTAATAAAACCACCCAATCCATAGAAGCAAGAAGCCAATATGTAAAGGACAGCCCAAGAGTATAGCCCAGGCGGCCAAAAATGGCAAACCCGGGCTAAAACCTGTCGATTTGGGGGCCGGCTTGTGGCCGAAACCCCGATTTTTTGCTTACTGCAGCTTGATTTCGACGTCCACGCCGGCAGGCAGGTCGAGCTTCATCAGGGCGTCCACGGTTTTGTCCGTAGGGTCCACGATGTCCATCAGACGCTGGTGCGTGCGGATTTCCAGCTGGTCGCGGCTCGTCTTGTTAACGTGGGGCGAACGCAGGATGTCAAAACGCTTCATGCGCGTTGGCAGGGGCACAGGGCCCTTGACAATCGCACCGGTGCGCTTGGCAGTGTCAACGATTTCAGCTGCCGACTGGTCGATCAGCTTGTAATCAAACGCCTTCAGGCGAATGCGGATTTTTTGCTTGGTGGCCATGGTAATTCCTTATGGTTTGCGGAAATTACGCAATGATTTTGGCAACGACGCCGGCGCCGACGGTCTTGCCGCCTTCGCGGATGGCAAAGCGCAGGCCTTCTTCCATGGCAATCGGGTTGATCAGCTTGACGGTGATCGACACGTTATCGCCTGGCATGACCATTTCCTTGC
>NZ_JBFUBS010000007.1:0-125986 GCF_056405635.1 Polaromonas sp. P1_F8
AGCACGCCACCGTTGCTCAGCGCTTCCGAGATTCAAAGCTGGAAGGCGCAGGTCGAAGTCCCAGGTTTCTATGGCAGCTCCTTGCCAAGCGCATATTTCCTTGAAAAGTACAGGCATAGCTTTCTAGAGCAATCCTGATCCTTTACAAGTAACAGTCTTTAACCACACGAGAACTGATTGGATGAAGTGCTCCCTCACTATACTTTTAGCAAGCTGGTCTGCACCGGCTGAGCATTGCTTTTTCCCGCGCTCGAAATAGCGCTCAATATCCACGGATCAAGCTCGTGCTCTTCAATTCTTATATATTTTTATTCTTGTTTTTGCCAGTTGCAATAGCTGGCTTCGCTTTGGCTGGGCGAATTGGCCGCACTGCGCAGATCATATGGCTAGGCTTTGCAAGCTTGGTGTTCTACGCGTGGTGGAGCTTCGCGTTCACGGGGTTACTGCTCGCGTCGCTATTGTTCAACTTCGCGATGGGCCGCATTATTCAACGGCCCAAGGGATCTGGTTTTTGGATTCTTTGCTTCGCTGTAGTGAGCAATGTCGCGTTGCTAGGCTATTTCAAATATTGGGACTTTTTTTCCAACAATCTGGTCACCTCATCTACGCACGCGATGGATTCCGCAATCCCGCTCGGGCTCTCGTTCTATACCTTCACGCAAATTGCCTATTTAGTAGATTGTTATCGGCAACAGGTTAAGCCGACGCATCTGGCCAATCATCTCCTGTTTGTGAGCTATTTCCCACATCTGATTGCGGGGCCTTTATTTCACAATCGCCAAATGATGCCGCAGTTTGAGAATCGCCAATTGATGCGACTTAATGCGGAGAACATGTCAATCGGTATAACGCTGTTTACTATTGGCCTTTTCAAAAAGGTAGTAATCGCGGACGGCATCGCGCCGATGGCGGACAGGACGTTCAACGCCCAACATCTAACCCTTCTTGACTCATGGGTCGGCGTTATCGCTTACGCCTTACAGATCTATTTCGATTTTTCTGGTTATTCAGATATGGCTATTGGCCTCTCCAAAATTTTCAATATCGATCTACCAATTAACTTTAATTCGCCCTACAAAGCGACCAGCATTATTGATTTCTGGCGGCGTTGGCATATTACGCTTTCGCAATTTCTACGTGACTACCTCTACATTCCATTAGGAGGAAATCGCCGCGGCTCAGCAAGGCGCTATATAAATTTACTGTTGACGATGTTACTAGGCGGGCTGTGGCATGGTGCGAATTGGACATTCATTGTGTGGGGCGGCTTACATGGCCTGTTCCTGGTAATCAACTCGGCGTGGCAGGCGTTTAGCCCCATTCGGCTTCGTCCGATCATAGGCCTGTGCCTCACAATGACCTGTGTCGTGGTTGCCTGGGTATTTTTCCGTGCGGATAGCGTTCATGCGGCGGCAAACATCTTGCGCGCCATGGCTGGACTCAACGGCATAGAGCTTCCGTCATATTGGTTTTCCACCAATGGAAGTATTTGGTCACTCCTTACAAAAATGCACATGATCCCCGCCAATATGAGTGCCACATTTGGTGGTTTCAGAGACATCTTGAAAGTCGCCGCGTTGATCGCGGTGGTGTGGCTCGCACCCAATAGCCAGCAAATAGTCAGACTTGCAGGAGTCGGCTTTGTAAAACGCACGTGGCAACCCTCTCTTTTCTGGGCATTGATTATTGGTGGTCTGGCCTATGCGTGTGTGGTTCGCCTGGGCGAACCCAGCCGATTCCTCTACTATCAGTTCTGATATGAATCAGCGCAGAACAATAGGCTGGCGAGCATACCTCGCAATAGTGGTATGTTTTATCGTGGCCGGCGGCATCCCGCCCCTAATGAAAAATGTTTCTTTTGGCCCCGACGCCATGTTTCGATGCGACCCTTTTGGTCTCGACGACAACAACTACATCTCATACTGCGACGCTCGAGCATTCACCGAATACGATCTTGGTGCCCTATATTTCGGCCTTGAACCGCGCGCCATTGAAGCACTGAGAAAAGCTGACGTTCTCTTCTTGGGTAACAGTAGAACCGGCCATACCTTTTCTTCGCAAGCCACTCAACAGATGATGCAGGCTTTGAAAATTCAAAACTATTACGTCGCAGGATTTGGATACGAAGGTAGCTCGCACATTGCGCTACTTCTGATGAAAAAATATAACATTCGGCCAAAGGCAATCGTCATCAATGCCGATCCATTCTTTACCAATGACTACGCGCCCATTCTTGCCACTTTAACCAGCGGCAGACAATCGGTTTATATGGACTACCTCACAAAAAAATACTTTCAAAGAGGTCAGCGATATATCTGTTCTATCTACAATTTTGGCTGCGGTACTCGACCCACGGTTTACAGAACTCTTGATCACGGGTTGTGGCAGATTGATCGCTTTGAAAAGAAAGTTCTTGAATTTCTACCAATCCGCGCCGTCGTCGAGCCCCGTGATGTACCCGCAAAACGCGAAAGCGAAGCAGAGCCGCTCCTCAAAGACTTCTTGCGCGAAGTGTCGACCTCAAAAAATTGCATCATCATCACATCCGTTCCAAGTCCGCATTCAATGCGGCCTATGGCCGAATCGCTTGCCCGAAAAAACGGCTTACCCTTTTTCGCGCCTGTCATGACTGACCTTAGGTCCTATGATGACAGCCACCTTATGTCGGAAGATAGCGAACGATGGTCAAGGCTGATGTTGGCAGAGGCAAAATCGACTATTGAAAACTGCGTTAAATAGCGACGTTGCGCTCCACGAGACAACATAATCTTCCAAAAGTATTGAGTGGGATAACCACGTACGGGAAATCTTTCAACGAAGCAGGTTGGCGTTGGATTTAATGAATTCGCGGCCAAGCTTGGGCCGCCCTCGATCGAGCCCCGTCGTGAGCTTGAATTGGCCTTGCAGAAAATCATCTTCTGAGTCGACTGGTGCGATGCCATCCAGCTTATCAAGCATCTCTCTTACAGCATCGAGAATTTCGAGCTCAGTGTTTTCCTCAAGAACAATGTTGGAGCGATCCAGGAGCGCTTGACTATCGGAACATATAGACATCATTTCCTCGTAGGAGATCGACTCCCCCGTCTCGCGATTCAAATGCCTTTTATGTATCAAGATACCCAGCGGGTTGAAAGGATAGTCCCCCATGGGCATCCAGTTGGTATAGACGCACGGTACCGAAAATAGGGGGGGGACCTGAGCCGGCCCTGAGGCCACGCCGATGAGAAACCGACAGGAAGAAAGCAGAAAGACATCCATCCAGTCGCTCTTGATGTTGGACAAGGCGTAATCAAATAAATTCGGTCTCGCCGGTAGCTCCTGCATGGTTGAATCGCCGATACGTATCACGTACCCACCCCGAGCGATCACCTCATCTATCGCACGCTGGTATTTCGCTATTGATGCATTCCGCGGCGAGCCATTTTTGTCGTGCGTGAATGCTGACTCCCGCGCGTGAACGGTGACAAACCAAGCATCCGCAGGTATGCCAAACCCGGACAAGGCAGCCCTCCCCCTTTCCGCCAGGGAATCTACCGGAGCAAAAATCGGTGGCAGGGATCTTTCTTCCCATCGGCGATAGGCTATGGCGGCCGCTTCCTTGTGATAGTAGGGCTGACTACGGTCCGCCGCATCGAAGCAATGTATGTCCACCCCCAATATCTGGGACTCCAAAGCCAAGCTCTTGCTTTTGTCTTCATCGATAAAAACGTCAAGATGAGACTTCCAGCCATTCAGGAGCGTGGGATTTGCGACCTCCGCGTACGACGCACAAAGCACGGTTAGTTTTCGTGAAGGTACCAACCCGACCCGCATGGCCTTAAACAGAAACTCAATCTGGCCGATATGACCAATTTTGCGAACCCAGTAGTTTGTGAGGTATCTACGGGGGGCATCAACCAATCCCAAGCATTTCAACAAGTCCTGCTGGATGTGCCACCGCTGGGTGAGAATCCTGAAAAAAGCCGCTTCATTGCCTGTCAATCCAATCACCAGTTCTGCTTTCAAACGCGCTCTGGCCATTGTGGCCAGGCTTTGTTGGATTGGCCCCAGGAATATCCCATTCAAGCGGTGAAGATTACTTACGGTGCCATCGCTATGTAAATGCGAAGGAAATATGCGCCCCAAGACATGCCAAAAGAAGCCAATTTTAAAAACTGGCCCCGTAATCGCGTCTTCAATGAGGTCGTCCCGACCCATCTGGTGAAGTGCCTGAGCAAGATCAACGATGGCCTGATGCTCATAGGGTTGCAACCGGCACAGTTCGACGAGGTGTGGAACAGCCTCGGCAAGCTGATCTTTTTCCCAAAACGCGATGCTTAGTTTTTTATGCCTCTGGATCCGCGCGGCCAACGTCCACCCTTTAAGAGGGGCGACCCGTCTTGAGAGCGCTGGCGGCACTCGCCTCAAGAATCCGAGAATATGACTTTGTCTAGACATTTAACCCTTGGTGACGTTGCTCGAAGTGAGTGTCTGCAAACCCTACTATCAAGAATTGACTCGGTGCATTGATAAAGATGAGCACTTGCGACCCCATTTTGATTAGAAGCTATCGACCGGGATAGCATAATGACGCGGGCTGAGGTCGTCGATGACACTTCGAGGTACGAAGGTCACCCACAAGAAACGCCAATTATTGGAGCGAAAGATTTGAATATCCAGGATAAAACGCTTTCGGATCCACGAGACACAGGAAAATATCGCCCCGACATTGATGGGCTTCGCGCAGTTGCGGTCCTCCTCGTCATCGCCTTTCACGCCTTCCCTGGGCGTGTTAAAGGTGGATTTATTGGCGTCGACATTTTCTTCGTCATCTCCGGTTATTTGATAACCGACATTATTTTCCGGCAAATCCAGGACTCCAACTTTTCCCTGGCTGCGTTTTACGCAAAACGCGTGCGGCGGATTTTCCCTGCGCTCATTCTTGTCCTCCTGGCAACACTCGCTGCAGGCTGGTTTCTGTTTCCGGTTAAGGAATTCGAATCACTCGGCCTGAATATCGCGGGTTCTGCGGCATCTGCCCAAAATCTCGTGCTGCTCAATGAGATAGGGTACTTTGACATCGCCGCGGTTAAAAAGCCGCTACTGCACATCTGGTCTCTAGGCATAGAAGAGCAGTACTACATCTTCTGGCCGCTGCTTCTGCTATTCGTTTATCGATTCAGATTGAATGTCATGACGGCGTGCGCCTTTCTGTCGGGCCTATCCTTTCTGGTCTGCATCTATTACATGCGCAACAACATTGACCGTGGCTTTTACCTGCCCACTTCCCGTGCCTGGGAACTGCTGGCTGGGTCATGGTTGGCAATTGTCACCTTGGCCTACCACCAGAGTCCGAAGATGCAACAGTGGAAAGATCGCCTGGCGCTCGTCCTGCATTCGGTGATCTATGCCGCCGGAGAAGTCCCGCGCAAAGAGACGCTGCAGAATTGGGCTTCGGGCTTTGCATTTCTGCTGATTGGCTACGCAGCCCTGAGGTTCACACCATCACTGCGTTACCCCGGGTACTACGCATTGTTTCCGGTAGTGGCGGCAGTTATTTTGATCGCCAGCAGTAAATCCACCTTGAACCAAAAGTTCTTGGCTTCCAGGCCCATGGTTTTTGTCGGCCTGATCAGCTATCCCCTCTACCTCTGGCATTTCCCGATCTTCGCTTATGCGCACGTCCTTCTGCCGGAAGGCGTTTCCCGCATGCATATGGCATTGGCAATTTTGCTTAGCTTTGCCCTGGCTTGCCTCACATACATAGGCGTTGAAAAGCCGCTTCGCTTTGGTGTAGCACGCAGATACACCGTCCCTCTATCCCTTGTCCTGATGATTGGTATTTTTATTGCTGGTGCCGCCATCTACAAAGCTGACGGCGTACCAAGTCGTTTACCCAAGGCGCTGCAAGGGTTCATGCTAACTGGCGGAGAAACCAGTAAATTCTGGCGTAACGGCGAGTGCTTGCTCGGGCCCGATCAGGGATCGGAAGCGTTTACCCCGGGTTGCGCCGGATCGGGACGCAAGCCACTGCTTTTCTTGTGGGGTGATTCTTATGCGGCAGCCCAATACCCCGGACTAAAACACTTTGGCGATCTGCAAGGCTTTGAGGTCGCCGAATTTGCGTCATCGGCGTGCCCTCCTGCGCTTGGATTTGTGCATCCAGGAAGAGCGTTCTGCAAACCTAACAACGACTTCGTATTGAAGCGGATCAAGCAACTACGTCCTGACCTGGTCATCCTCCATTCAAATTGGGCCTTTAATCCGGAAACTATAGAAAAAGGCTTGGCAGAAACTATCAAAGAGCTAAATGCGATTTCCGTCAAGGTGGTACTTCTTGGCCCGGTCCCCGCATGGAACGGTGGAAGCGGCGCTGGTCTCTCTGCGAATGTGATTGACTATTATTACGAGCATCGCTTTACCCTGATTCCAGAACGGACAACGTATCGTCTAACCAATGTCGGTCAGGACGAGCAGATGCGTCTACTGGCAGAAAGAGTGGGAGTTCGATATGTGTCCGCCTGGAATGTCATGTGTGACGCAAATGGGTGCCTCGCGAGAATTGGGGAAGGTGGGTCCAAACTCACCGCATATGATGTTGGGCACCTGACCGTTGAAGGCTCAACCTATCTTGCGAGCAGAACGTTGCCCGAGTTGTTGCAGGGTGTTAAATAGGACCTTAACTCGCTGCATCCGCGCCGTGTCTCCATGCGAAATTGATAACAGCGTGACATGGAACTTTGTTTTGCATCCTGAGCAGCCTGGTTGCCTACTTTTACATGAGTTCAAATGGAGATGAACACAACAGTTGCAGTCGTCATTCCGAACTACAACGACGCGAAGTACCTTTCGCGGGCGGTTCGGTCGGTGATGAACCAGAATGTTGCGGCCGATGAGGTCATCGTGGTGGACGACTGCTCTACCGACGACAGCATGGACACGATCCGTGCCCTGGTTGCGGAGTTTCCCGCCCTTCGTGTGATCCGGCATGAGGACAACCAGGGGGTGTATGGCGCCATCGCCACGGGTCGGGCTGCCACGGCCTCTGACTATGTCATGTTTGTCGCAGCCAACGATTTCCTGCTGCAAGGGCTGATGGCCCGCGCCAAAGATTGTCTGGGGCAGCATCCAGGTGTGGGCTTGTGGTCGTCAATGGGATGGCTGGTAGATGAAGAGGACCAGCTGCTGGGGCCGATTGCCATCACCGTGCCGTCCATGCATGACCAGTATTTCTCGCCGGTGCAGTGCCGTGAGCTTGCGCACCGTTTCGGCAACTGGTTTGCGGGCCCTTCTGTCGTCTACAACAAGAAGCTGATGGAAAGTGTTGGCGCCTTCAACCCTGACTACCGCGGCCTGGCAGATCTGGTGTGCGCACTCATGGTCGCCGCCAAGGCCGGGGCTGTGTTTTCACCGGAACCACTGGCCGTCGTCCGGATGCACGCGGGCAGCTATCTCTCGTCTACGTTTGCACAGGCCAAATCCCTGATGGAGATTCTTGACAAGCTGTCGCGCAATGCACCTGCCGTGGCGCCTGAGCTCTTTGATGCAGCGTTCATTGAAAGAAGCATCCGGCGTTTTGTTTTTGCGGCCATCAACAAATCCCGCGCGCAGATGCTTACCGATTTCGCACCCATACTGCCCGACGGACCGGCCAGCCGGCTACGGTGGATTCAGGCCCTGGTCCCTGAAAAGCTGGCCCGCGTTCGCATGGCACTGGCTTTCGTGGCGCTGCGCAGTTTTGACATCGGCGTCAGCCTCTGGAACCGGACGATCCTGTGCCGCCTGATTTCGAGGCGGCACGCGGGCAACTACGGCGCAGCCAGCAGCATTATTCGCAAATAGGGGCCAGCATCGCGATGCAGGTCACGCTTGCAACCCCTTTGCAGGCATCCCTCAAGCAGGCAGCTCTGCGTTCGCCAGAGAAGAACCCAGCTGGTCTTTGGCAGACAGCACTGGGCTGATGCCGGCAGGCCACGTGATGCCCAGTGCCGGGTCATTCCAGGCAATGCAGCGCTCCTGGGCCGGGGCGTAATAGTCTGTTGTCTTGTACAAAAAATCAGCGCTGTCACTGAGCACCATGAAGCCATGGGCCAGGCCGGGCGGCACCCACAGCTGCTGATTGGCATCTTCATTCAGCTCAAGACCGAACCACCTGCCAAAGGTGGGCGACGACCGACGGATATCCACAACCACATCAAAAACCGCGCCACGCACAACGCGCACAAGCTTGCCCTGTGGCTGGCCCAACTGATAGTGCAGGCCGCGCAAAACACCTTTGGTGGAGCGGCTGTGGTTGTCCTGCACAAAGCTGAAACTGGTGCCGGTTGCGTCATTGAAGTCGCGCTGGTTGAAGCTTTCAAGAAAGAAACCACGCGAGTCCCCAAATACGCGGGGCTCAATCACCATGACGCCCGGGATGCTGGTCTCAGTGGCCTTCATCACGATTTGCCTTCTTCAAGCAAACGCAAAAGATACTTCCCGTACGCATTCTTTGCCATCGGCTCGGCGAGAGCGGCAAGCTGGCCATCGCCGATGAAACCATTACGCCAGGCAATTTCTTCCGGACAGGCGATCTTCAGCCCCTGCCGGCGCTCCAGTGTGGCAATGAATTGCCCCGCCTCCAGCAGGCTGTCGTGCGTGCCGGTGTCCAGCCAGGCATAGCCGCGCTGCATGATCTGCACGCTGAGCTGGCCGCGCTCAAGGTAATGCTGGTTAACGGCGGTGATTTCGAGTTCACCGCGGGGACTGGGCTTGATGGATTTGGCAATCTCCACCACCTGTGCATCGTAAAAATAAAGGCCTGTCACGGCATAGCTGCTTTTGGGTACGGCCGGCTTTTCTTCAATGCTGATGGCCTTGCCTTCTGCGTTGAAAGCCACAACACCATAGCGTGCGGGGTCCTGCACATGGTAAGCAAAGACGGTCGCGCCGGTATCGCTGGTATCGGCCCGTGTCAGCAGGCTTTGCAGGTCATGGCCATAAAAGATGTTGTCGCCGAGCACCAGCGCACTGGGCGCGCCATTGAGGAATTTCTCTCCAATGATGAAGGCCTGCGCCAGCCCGTCCGGCGTGGGCTGCACGGCATACTCCAGTTTCATGCCCCACTGGGAGCCATCACCCAGCAGTTGCTGAAAGCGTGGCGTGTCCTGCGGCGTACTGATGATCAACACTTCACGTATGCCCGCCACCATCAGCGTGCTCAGTGGGTAATACACCATGGGTTTGTCGTACACCGGGAGCAACTGCTTGCTGATGGCAAGCGTTGCCGGGTGTAGCCGGCTGCCGGACCCGCCGGCCAGGACAATGCCTTTGCGTTGTGTCATGGGAGTTTTCAGGTTATTTCGGTCAACATGCGGGCCACGCCCGGCTGCCAGTCAGGAAGGGCCAATCCGAACCTTGCGCGGAGTTTAGCGGTGTTCAGCCGTGAGTTTTGCGGACGGGCAGCCGGCGTAGGGAATGCGCTGGCAGGTACCGACTCCACCGTCATTGCTGATGCTTTCAGCGTGTGCCCGGCCTGAAGGGCGGTTTCGACCACAAATTGCGCGTAACCGTGCCAGGACGTTTCGCCGCCCGCAGCAACATGGTAGGTGCCAGCCGCGTTTTCGACTGTGCCCGCTACAGCACTACGCACCAAGTGGGCCGTCACGTCGGCAAGCAGGTCTGCGCCTGTTGGCGCCCCGAACTGGTCATTCACAACCGATAGCCTGTCGCGCTCGCCGGCCAGCCGAAGCATGGTTTTTGCAAAGTTGGCGCCGCGCGCGGCGTAGACCCAGCTGGTGCGCAAAACGAGGTGTTTGGCACAGCGCGATGCGATGCGTTGCTCGCCTTCGAGCTTGGTATGGCCATAGACGCTGAGCGGACCGGTGGGGTCTGTTTCGTCCCAGGGCTTGCTGCCGCTGCCGTCAAACACGTAATCGGTTGAATAGTGCACCAGCCAGGCCCCCACGCTGTTGGCAGCTTCCGCCAGCACACCCGGGGCAACCGCATTCACGGCATGCGCGGTTTCCCGGTCGCTTTCGGCTTTGTCGACAGCGGTGTAGGCTGCCGCGTTGACGATGACATCGGGCTGAAACTTTTGCACGGTCCCCGCCAGCCCCGTCACATCGGCCAGGTCACCGCAATACGCAGTGCTGTGGCGGTCCAGCGCAAGAAGCTCGCCCAGCGGCATCAGGCTGCGCTGCAGTTCCCAGCCGACCTGGCCATTCGCGCCAAACAACAGAATCTTCAAGCCGATGCCTCCTGGGGCTGCCCATAGTGCCGCGCTGTCCATTCCCGGTAGGCTCCGCTTTGCACATGGGCCACCCAGTCGGCATTGGCCAGATACCACTCCACTGTTTTGCGAATGCCGCTTTCAAAGGTTTCTGCGGGTGCCCAACCCAGCTCGGTATGGATTTTCCCGGCATCAATGGCGTAGCGCCGGTCATGACCAGGGCGGTCCTTCACGTACGTGATCTGCTCGGCATACGCAGCGCCGTCGGCGCGCGGACGCAGTTCATCCAGCAGCGCGCAGACCGTATGGACGATGTCGATGTTGCGTTTTTCGTTCCAGCCACCGACGTTGTAAGTCTCTCCGGGCTTGCCAGCCTCCAGCACACGGCGCACCGCGCCGCAGTGGTCTTTGACATACAGCCAGTCGCGCACCTGCTGGCCGTCGCCATAGACCGGCAGCGGCTTGCCGGCAAGCGCATTGACGATCATCAGCGGGATCAGCTTTTCCGGGAAATGATAGGGGCCGTAGTTGTTGCTGCAGTTGGTCGTGACGACCGGCAAGCCGTAGGTGTGGTGGTAGGCGCGCACAAGGTGGTCGCTCGCCGCCTTGGATGCTGAATACGGGCTGTTCGGCTCGTAGCGATGGGTCTCGGTGAACGCGGCATCGGCGGGCGCGAGCGAGCCATAGACCTCGTCGGTCGAAACATGCAGCAGGCGGAACCCGGCTTTTGCATCGCCCTCAAGCGTGCTCCAGTAAGCCCTGACCGCTTCGAGCAGGCGAAAGGTGCCGACGACATTGGTCTGGATAAATTCCTCGGGGCCGAGGATCGAACGATCGACATGCGACTCGGCCGCGAAATGGACCACCGCGCGCGGCCGGTGGGTGGCCAGCAACTGCCCGAGAAGGGCTGCATCGCCAATGTCACCCTGCACAAAATAATGGCGGCTGTCACCGTCGAGCGAAGCCAGATTTTCGCGGTTGCCCGCGTAAGTCAGCTTGTCGAGGTTGACGACCGGCTCTGCCGCGGACTGCGCCAACCAGTCCAGGACAAAGTTGGAACCGATGAAACCGGCGCCGCCAGTTACCAAAATCATGGGATTGCCTTTTTTGACGTTGCAGGCAGCCGTGCAGGCTGCTCGCCAGGACCGGAATTATCCCATGGCAATCCACGCACCGGGCCAGGCCGGCCCGGCCTGGCCAGCGTCAGAAATGAATCCCGCGCATCATCTGCTGCATCGCCACCGCTTCGGCCGACAGCGTCGGTTTGGCGCTCTTGTCGCCCTTGGCGGCCGATGAGTCGGGGAACATACGGAAGCTGGTGTTCATGGCGATCTGGGCAATGCGCGGCACCAGCGCATGCATGAGCTGGCCGGTGATGCCCAGGCGAGTGGCCACGCGAACCGGCTTGAAGATGCAGGCCTGCGCAATCATGTCGGCGGCTTCTTCAGGGGAAAGCGTGGGCACGTTGTTGTACAGGTTGGTCGGCGCAATCATGGGGGTGCGCACCAGCGGCATGTTGATGGTGGTAAAGCTGATGCCGACGTCGGCAAATTCACTGGATGCGCAGCGTGTCCAGGCGTCCAGCGCGGCTTTGGAGGCCACATAGGCCGAAAAACGCGGCGCATTGGTCAGCACGCCGATGGAGCTGATGTTGACCACATGGCCTTTGCGCTTGGCCGCCATGCCGGGCAACAACCCCATGGTCACGCGCAGGCAGCCGAAGTAGTTGAGCTGCATGGTGCGCTCGTAATCGTGAAAACGGTCGTAGCTGGCCTCAATGGCGCGGCGGATGGAGCGGCCCGCGTTGTTGATGAGGAAGTCTACGCCGCCATGGTTGGCGATCAGCTCCTTGATGAAACGGTCGCAATCCACCATGTCGGCGATGTCGGCCGGGTACGCCACGAAGTTATAGCCCTTGGCCTTGGCTTCCTTGCAGGCTTCGTCGAGCTTGTCCTGGTCGCGCCCGCAGATGATGGTGATGGCACCCGCATCGGCAAACTTGTGCGCCGCCGCCAGGCCGATGCCTGACGAACCACCGGTGACCAGCACCACCTTGCCGTTGACCGTGCCCCGCAGCGAGCGGTCGATATGCAGGTCGGGATCCAGGTGGCGTTCCCAGTAATCCCAGAGGCGCCAGGCGTAGTCTTTCAGGTTGGGGCATTCGATGTTCGAACCCTTGAGCGCGGCCAGGGTGTCGCGGCAGTCAAAGCGGGTCGGGTAGTTGACAAACGTCAGCATGTCTTCCGGCAGGCCCAGGTCGGCCAGCACCGCATTGCGCACGCGGCGCACCGGCGCCAGCGCCATCAGGCTCTTTTTGACGCCGCGCGGAATGAAGCCCAGCAGGGCGGCATTCACGAACAGGTTCATCTTGGGCGCATGGGCCGCGCGGCTGAAGATGTCCAGCACATCGCCGACGCGGTAACCCACCGGGTCCACCAGGTGAAAGCATTTTTTGGCAATGCCGGTTTTGTGGCTGAGGTGGTCCAGCGCATCGACGACAAAGTCCACCGGAACGATATTGACCCGCCCGCCCTCCAGCCCCACCGCCGGCATCCAGGGCGGGAGCAGCTGCCGCATGCGCTGGATCAGTTTGAAAAAGTAATAAGGCCCGTCGATCTTGTCCATTTCGCCGGTGGTGCTGTCGCCGACCACCATGGCGGGGCGAAACACTGTCCACGGCACCTTGCATTCCTTGCGCACGATTTTTTCGCTCTCGTGCTTGGTCATGAAATACGGGTGTTCGTAGTTCTCGGCTTCCTCGAACATGTCCTCGCGGAACACGCCTTCATAGAGGCCGGCAGCGGCGATGGAGCTCACATGGTGAAAGTGGCCGGCGTCAATCGCCTTGGCAAACTCCACCGTGTTGCGGGTGCCGTCAATGTTGACGGCCACCTGGCTTTCCTCGTCGGCGCTCAGGTCATACACGGCGGCGAGATGGTAAAAATGCCCGATCTCGCCCTTGAGTTTTTTGATGTCTTCACTGCTGACACCGAGCTTTTTGCTGGTCAGGTCGCCGTGCACGGCCACCGCACGGGCAGCAGGCACACCCCAGTATTCCCTCAGCGCCGCTACTTTGCCGGCGCTTTCCTTGCGGATCAGGAAATGAACGGTCGTTCCTTTTCGTTCCAGAAGTTTTTTTACCAGGCGCTTGCCAATGAAGCCTGTGGCCCCTGTAACGAAATAATGCATTTTGTGTTTCCTCCGCTGAACGGCCAAGTCAAAAAGTGATTCTTGCTTAAACGGCATGACTCTCTATTCAGCAGAAACCCGCGCTCAGCCCGCCCGCGCGTGCTTTTCCATAGAGCCGCATGCCTAGAACCTGTTCACGGTCTAGAACACAACACCTAAACGCCGCCGCGTGGAGGGCTTATATTTTCCCCGTGCGTGCGGCATACTGCCCGCGAAGTTCCATAACCACAAACTGTCTGGAGTAAACCATGGTCAAGAAACTGCAAAAAATGAGCGCCGACAAGAAGTCCGGTCCACAGCTGTCCGGTGCCGTCAAGGAATCCGCCCAGCAAATCTGGCTGGCTGGCCTGGGCGCATTCTCCAAGGCGCAGGAAGAAGGCGGCAAAGTGTTTGAGACCCTGGTCAAGGAAGGCCTGTCCATCCAGCGCAAGACCCAGGCCGTGGCTGAAGGCAAAATTTCTGAGGCCACCAACAAGATGGCCAGCATGGCCACCGACATCCAGTCCAAGGCCGGCCACCAGTGGGACAAGCTGGAAAACATCTTTGAAGACCGCGTGGCCAAGGCCCTGAACAAACTCGGCGTGCCTTCGGCCAAAGACGTGGACGCCCTGATCGCACGCATTGACGAGCTCAACCGCAATGTACAAAAAATGGGCGGCAAGCCAGCAGCCAAAACCGCAGCGGCAAAACCCGCGGCGAAAAAGGCGGCCCGCCCCGCGGCCAAACGCCCAGCTGCACGCAAATCGGCTTAAGCACGGCGACCTCACAAGAAAAGGGACATGCCGTCCCTTTTTTTACGCCCGTGCATAGCTGCCCACCTGCGCCGTTTTGCTGCAAAGCAGCAAATATTTCTTGAGCCGCCGTCTACACTTTCTTTTCATGACTTCAGCCAAGCGTTCAAAAAGCAAACCTTCATCCGATAAACCGCGCATTGCCTTGGCACTCTCTGGCGGCGGTCATCTAGCTGCTGCGCAGCCAGCCGACCCGGCAAAAATGACGAAACGGTCCGCCGCCCGGCCGCGCATTGCCTTGGCACTCTCTGGCGGCGGCCCGTTAGGCGCCATCTACGAAATCGGTGCACTGTGCGCGCTCGACGAATCCCTGCAGGGGCTTTCATTCACCGAACTGGACCACTATGTCGGCGTGTCCGCCGGCGGTTTTATCGCGGCGGGCCTGGCCAACGGCATGACGCCGCGCGAGCTGTGCGCCGCCTTCATTGAGAACGGCGACCAGGTGTCCGAGGTGTTTGACCCGGCCTGGCTGATGGTGCCGGCGTACGGCGAATTTCTGCGGCGCGGCATCATGCTTCCCGGCCTGCTGGCGTCGGCGGCCTGGCGCGCCACCTTCGGGCGCAAGTCGCTGGTCAATGCGCTGGAGGCGCTGGGCCCGGCCTTGCCCACTGGCGTTTTCTCCAATGACGAAATCGACACACGGCTGACCACGCTGTTTTCCAAACCCGGCCGCACCAACGACTTCCGCCAGCTCCGCACGCGCCTGACACTGGTCGCGACGAATCTGGACAGCGGGGACGCCGCGCCCTTCGGCCGCCCCGGCTGGGACCACGTGCCCATTTCCAAAGCCGTGCAGGCCAGCTCGGCCCTGCCGGGCCTGTTTCCGCCGGTGGAGATCGACAGCCACTACTACGTGGACGGCGCGCTGAAAAAGACCATGCACGCCGGCGTGGCACTGGACGACGGTGTTGACCTGATGTTTTGCCTGAACCCGCTGGTGCCCTTCAACGCAACCCGCGCACCCGCGCTGGCCATGAACCAGCGCGTCATGCGCCGCGGCCTGCCGGCTGAAAAGCAGGCCATTCCGCGCATCGTGAACGGCGGCCTGCCCGCCGTGATGAGCCAGACCTTCCGCTCGATGATCCACTCGCGGCTGGAGCTCGGCATGAAGCACTACGCGCACGCCTATCCCGGCACCGACATCGTGCTGATGGAACCCGACGCCCGCGACACCGAGATGTTCCTGGCCAATACCTTCAGTTATCGGCAGCGCCGCGAGCTGGCCGAGCACGCCTACCAGAACACCCGGCAGATGCTGCGCTCACGCAAGACCACGCTGTCGGCCACGCTGGCGCGGCACGGTGTGTCGCTGAACCTGGACGTTCTGGAAGACCCCAGGCGCCACCTGGTGGCCGAAAGGCCTGCCGCCACGCGCGTGGGCCGCGCCATTGCCTCGCTCGAAGACGTGATGGAAGATCTGAGCCACGCGCTGCGGCCCGCTGCACGCAAGCTGCCCGCGTCAGCCGGCGCTTAACCCAAAGGTTTGCCAAAGGTGCATGCCATGCCGTTCACCTTGTTGCAAACCGCCGTGCGGATTGATGGACTTCCCTAGTGTCGCCCGGGGAAACGCTGGGTTAGAGTAAAGAACAACACGAGGTAGACAACTTATGGCGAAAAAAGCGCCGCGCCGTACAGCAGAGCGGATCCTGGAGGTCACCCTGGACCTGTTCAACCGCTTTGGCGAGCCCAATGTGTCGACCACGCTGATCTCCGCCGAGCTCAGCATCAGCCCCGGCAACCTGTACTACCACTACCCCGCCAAAGACGAGCTCATCAACTCGCTGTTTGACCGTTACGAAAAGTCCCTGAGCGAGCTGCTCAATGCCAGCGACGGCGTGCGCGATGTGGAAGACGCCTGGTTTTTCATGCACACATTGTTCGAGCTGATCTGGCAGTACCGCTTTTTGTACCGCGATCTCAACGACCTGCTGAGCAAGAACCGCCGCCTCGAAACCCACTTCCAGTGGGTGCTCAAGAACAAGACCCGCGCCGTGAAAGCCCTGCTGGACGGCATGAGCCGCGCCGGCGCCGTGACGATTGATTCGCGCGAGGTCGAGGCCACGGCCACCAGCATGGTGGTGGTGCTCACTTACTGGCTGAGCTTTGAGTACGTGCGCGACCCGCGCAACGCGCTGGAACCTGCCAACGCGCAGGCCGCCCTGCTGCGCGGCGCGCACCACGTGCTCAACCTGCTGATTCCCTACCTCGAGCAAGGCCAGCGCGCGCATCTTCAGGCGCTGGTCGGGGCTTACAGCAACCCGGCTTGAATTCCGTCAAACTGCCGTCATTCATAACACCAACAATTTTTACCAAGGAGACAACACACATGGCCAAATGGACTGCCTTTCCCCACGCCGGCGACTACACATTTGATGCCGCCAGCCTGAAAAAGAGCTGGGCCCGCCTGCACCAGGGCGACTGTGAGCCCCTGCCCAAGGATGCCGATGTATTGCAGGCCTGGGTGCTGTTTCATAACGGCGACTTTCAGAAAGCGGCGGAAGCCGGTACCAAGGCCGGCGGCGACGGCATCACCGTGGCCAACAAGGCCACCAGCATGTACGCCACCTACCTCGAAACCAAGGAAAAAGCCAAGCTGGACATGTTCATGGAAGTGGCCGCACGCGCCGAAGCCCAGCAAAAAGCCGACCCGAAGAACGCCAACGCCTGGTACTGGCAGGCCTACGCGCTGGGCCGCTACAGCCAGGGCATCAGCGTGGCCAAGGCACTGGCCCAGGGCTTGGGGACCAAGGTGAAGAATTCGCTGGAGCAAGCCATCAAGCTGTCGCCCAAGCACGCCGACGCGCACATTGCGCTGGCGGCCTTCCATGCCGAGGTGATCGACAAGGTGGGTTCGCTGATCGGCGGGATGACCTACGGTGCCAAAAAAGACATCGGCCTGGCGCTCTACAAGGACGCGCTCAAGCTGAACCCGGGCTCGGCCATCGGCATGATCGAATACGCCAACGGCCTGGTCATGCTGGAAGGCGACAAAAAAATGAAGGAAGCCACCAAGCTGTACGAACAGGCCGCAGCCAGCAAGCCGCTGGACGCCACCGAACGGCTGGACGTGGAGATGGCCAAGGCCGAGCTCGAGGACTGAGCCGGCAGCGAAGCTCACCCAAGCACTCCCGGCAGGGCCCGCGCGTCGCAAGGCGCACGGGCCCTGCCTGTTTGTTGCTACTATTTTGATAGCTGTTCGCGCCCGTCAGTATTGGCTTAAAGGCCGAATTGATGCTCAAAACCAGGCTAAAACGGCTTTCAGCAGGTACTTTGGAGCCCGTTTTGGTGATTTTCAGTCTCTCGGGGCAGGATTTTGAGCTGTTTTTGAGTGCCAAACAGGGCTGCAAGGCATAAAGGACGAGCGCGAGCAGCTATCAAAATCATAGCACCAGCAGCGCCGCCCGGCCAGCCTTGAACTTACCCAGCGTCATACGCCAGGCCAATCCGGCTTAACCCGTCACACCGGCCGTGCCGCATCCACCCAAGGCTTGCCCCGGTACCACGCATGCCGGGCCAGCCGCAGCATGGGCTTGTCGCCGGAGGTATCGCCATAGGCATACAGGGTGACGCCGCCCAGCGCCGTTTCCCCATAGCGCTCCGCCGCCCAAGCCTGCAGGCGCAACACCTTCTGCTCGCCATGGCAGTTGGGGGTGCTCATGCGACCAGTGAGGCGGCCGGTGAGATGCATTCCCTCACCCTCGCCCACCACTTCCATTTCCGTGCAGAGCAGCGCGTCAAACCCCAGCTGCCGCGCCACCACCTGCAGGTAGATGTCGGGCGACGCGCTGACCATGACGCAGCAATGCCCGGCCTCGCGGTGCCAGGCCAGGCGTGCCATGGCGTCCTCGCGCAGCTGGCCGGGGAAATCGTGGGCCAGCCAGCGGGCGGTCCAGCCCTCCATCTCGGCCAGGCTGCGGCCGGCCAGCGTGGCCTGCATCAGCTTGCCTTTGGCGACGTGGTTGGGCACCAGGCGCAGCGCATAGCCGGCCAGCCAGGGGAAGCAGCGGAGCAAGGCCACCAGGAACCGCGGCCAGCCCAGGCCGCGCGCCAGGAAAGGCATGAAGGTGTCGCGCCGGGTCAGCGTGCCGTCGAAGTCAAAGGCGGCAACGACGGGACCGGCCTCGGCCGCGATCACCTCGCGCATCGCACCTGCCCGCAGTAGCGCACGCAGAACGGGCAGCCAGTCATCGGCAGCCACGAAGGAATGTTGAAGTAGCGCTTGAAGATTGTGCCCAGCACACCTTCGCGGTAGGCCTGATATTTGAAGCCTGTGCCTTCGACCGCGTAAAAGGGCACGCCGTCTTGCTCGAAGCTGAGCACACGCACCGACTCGAAGTAAGGCGAAAACTCTTCCAGCTTCGGCTTGTCGGCGACGATGACGCGCACCGTCTTGCCCTGGTAGAGCGAAAAGTCGACCAGCATGTCGTCTTGGCGCGCATGGAACTTGCCGACGCCGAACACCGGCATGTATTCGCGGCGTTCAAAACCGAAAATCGACGCGGGCGTGTAGGCCTCGCCCATCAAGACCACGCCGGGCACGGTGACCTGCTGCAACATTTCGGCCGTCTTGTAGCTGCGGATGATCTGCGGATAAAGCTTGGTCGTTTTCCAGGTATCCAGCGACGTCATGTACAGCCCGGCCACCACCAGCACATGCAGGCCGGCAAACACGGCCAGCCCCTTGGCGCAGGCCTTGAGCCTGTCGGCCGGCAAGGCAAACGCCAGAAAAGCAAAGCCAAAAGGGTAAAACGACAGCACCCAGTGCAGGCCGATCACCTTCTTGCCTGACAGCAGCGCAAAAAACAGCAGCGGCACCACCACCAGGCAGGCCAGCAGGCGCTGGCTTCGTGCGGCGGCCATCAGCGCATCACGATAGCGCACAGCCATCCACACTGCCACGGGCGTGATCAGGTAGACCATCATGCCGATGTAAGTCAGCGGCTTGCGCCATTCGAACACCGCGTCTTCATTGCGGTTGTAGACGTTGAACATGATGTTCGACCAGCCGTGCGACATGTTGTAGGCGATGTTGATCGCCGGGCCGGGCAAGGCGCACAGCACCAGCAGCGCAAAGCCCGCGAGCCGTTCACGCCGGTACAGCACGAAGTAAACGAGATAACTGAAGCCGAGCACCACCGAGAAGTACTTCGACAGAAAGGCACAGCCCAGGAAAAGGCCCGACAGGGCGTAGAGGCCGTAGGCGGCACGGTCCAGCGCCGCCCGGCGCTCGGCACGCATCAGCGCGGCAACGGACAGCGCCGACCAGAAAATCAGCGGTGTGTCGGTGGTGATCAGGACGTTGAGCCAGTTCAGCGGCGCCAGCCAGAAAAACAGCACGGCCCAGGCGGCACGCACTTTGTCAACGGGCTTGAGCGCCCACCACAGCGCCGAACCCAGCGCCAGCGGCAGCAGCACGATGGGCAGGCGTATCGACCAGAGGCTGTCGCCCAGCGTGGCGCGCATCAACGCAATCAGCCAGCCCACCATGGGCGGATGGTCTGAATAGCCCCACGCGGGGTACACCCCCCACCAATAGAAAAAGGCCTCGTCGCCGGTGACCGGGAAGGTGACGGCGATCCAGAACCGCAGCAGCAGTGACAAGAGGCCCGCACCCAGCAGCCAACGGCTCAGCGAAACGGGAAAGGCGGCGGTGTCGTGGTTCTGGGGCATGGAAACTGGGGAACGGGTAGGTCTGGCGGCTTTGCATGGTGCGGGAAAAGCCAGGAAAGAAGGCCCGCAGGGGCTAGCGAAAACTGATTTCCTTGCGGATGGCCGCACTATAAAGCAAGGCCACCACGCCAATGGCAACGGCCAGCCACAGCGTGAGCAGCCGTACCAACACGGTAATGGCCAGCGCTACGGCCCCCGTTGCGCCCTGTGCCACCAGCAAGCCGGTCAGCACGGCTTCGGTGCCGCCCAGGCCGGCCGGCAGGGCAGACAACGCACCGGCCACCATGGCGGTCGCGTAGAAACCGGTAGCCGTCAGCAGGCCGAGGGGGACTTCCATCTCGCGGCACACCAGCCAGACCGCGACGCCCTGGGCTGCCCAGGCCGTGAGCGTGAGGCCAAACCAGAGCAGCGGACGCACCGCCAGGCACAACCAGGCCTCCTGCAGCCAGGCAAAACGCTGGAACAGCCGTGCGCGGTGTTTGAACAGCAGGCCCATCGCCAGTGCCGCCAGCAGAACCGCGGCGGCCAGCAGCCCGGCCAGCCAGGCGGGTGACGCCGGCATCGCGCCATGGTTCAGGCCCCACCACACGGCTGGAAAACACAGCAGCAACAGGCACAGCAAATCGGCCAGCCGTTCGGCGCCGAAGATGGCCAGGCTTTGTGCGGTACCCAGCGGACGCTGCGCCAGCATCAGGCCGCGCACCGCTTCACCCACATTGCCCGGCGTGGGCGTGAAGGCATAACCGGCCAGGTACAGCCGAAGCCCCTGCAGCCAGCCGAAATGGCGCCCAAAGTGGGCCATCCAGAGCCGCCAACGGAGGCCGCGCAGCAAATAGTTGAGAAGGCACAGGCCTGCTGCTTGCACGCCCGTCCACGACCACAGCAGCGCGAGCGATGCCTTGGGACTGTCACCCCAGACCAGCAGCACGGCCGCATAAGCCGTGGCCACCACGCCAAGCACCAGCAACAGCTGCTTGAACGGCAAGGTGCCCTGCGCGGGCGGCGGAGCGCCCCCGGGAATCACAGGCGGCGGCTCAGGAAGATGGCCAGCCAGAGCACGCCGGCCGCCAGGATCCACGGGTCCCGCAGCATGTCGCGCGCCACGTCTTCACCGCGGCCGCGGTGCACCTGGTAGGTGTAGCGCAGCATGCCGAAAATGACCACCGGCACGGTGTAGAGCAGGCGCTCGCCATGCTGCAGCTGCGCCTCGGGGCTGGTGGCAAACAGGCTGTAGGTGGTCAGCGTGGCGGTCATGGTCGCGGCCATGAAGGTGTCGAGCAAGGCCGCGGGGTAATGCGCCAGCACTGCGCGCTGGCTGGCTTCTTCATGAAAGCTCTCGGCCTTGCGTTTGGAAAACCCCAGGAACAGCGCCACAAAAATACCGGTGAGCAACAGCCAGCGCGAAGGCGGAATGCCGACGGCCACGGTGCCGGCCAGCAGGCGCAGCATGAAGCCCGAGGCAATGATGGACACATCGACCACCGGTACCTGCTTGAGCCGCCACGAATACGCCAGGTTCAGCACCGTGTACAGGCCCAGCAGCACCAGCAGCGTGCGGTTGCCCGCGGCCAGCAGCAGGCCCGCCATCAGCAACAGGACCGCCAGCACCAGCGCCAGCGGCACAGCCACTGCGCCGCTGGCCAGCGGCCGGTGGCGCTTGGTGGGGTGCAGGGCGTCGCTGGCCCGGTCGTGCCAGTCGTTGATGATGTAGACCATGCTGGAGAGGCAGCAGAACGCGGCAAAGGCGTAGAAGACGCGCAGGTCCAGCGCGGTGTCCTGCCAGTTCTGGCTGAACACCAGGCCGGCAAACACAAAGGCGTTTTTGAGCCACTGGTGCGGCCGCATGAGCCGTATCAATGCAAGCGGGGAAGAGGACAAGGAAGACATCAGGATGGGCAACAATGCCCCGGAGGAATGCGACGTTGAAGCATAACTGACGGGACCGGCTCCAGATATCCGGGAATGCGGCCAAAATAGGCCATGGATTCCGCACCTTCCTCCCCCATCCTCACGGCCTCCGCCTTGGTCCCTTCTCCTTCGCATCCCTCAGTGTCACCCCACGCCCTGCAACTGGTCCAGACCCTGGTCCGCATGAACACGGTCAGCCACAACTCGAACCTGGCCTTGATTCATTTCGTGCGCGACGAGCTGCAAAAACTCGGCGTGGCCAGCCGCATCACCACCAATGCCGACAAAACCAAGGCCAACCTCTTCGCCACGCTGGGCGAAGGCAAGCCGGCCGGCATCATCCTGTCAGGCCACACCGACACGGTGCCCTGGGACAACCAGGACTGGACGCTGGACCCGCTGTCGGCCACGGTTAGCGATGGCAGGCTGTACGGCCGCGGCAGCTGCGACATGAAAGGTTTTATCGGCCTGGCGCTGGCCCACGCCGGGGATTTTTTGAACAGCCAGGCGCCGTTTGCGGTGCACCTGGCGCTGAGCTACGACGAGGAAGTCGGCTGCATGGGTGTGAAGGAAATGATTGCCGACATGAAGGACGCGGGCATCAGGCCGCTCGCCTGCATCGTGGGCGAACCGACGAGCATGGTGCCGGCAACCGCGCACAAGGGCGTGTACCGCTACAAATGCTGCGTGCGCGGCAAGGAGGCGCACTCCTCGCTCACGCCGCAATCCGTCAACGCCATCGAGATGGCCGCGCGTGTCGTCGGCAAGCTGCGCGACATGGCTGACGGCTTTGAAGCCAACGAGCCGCGCTACGAAGGTTTTGATGTTCCCTTCAGCACCGCCAGTGTCGGCCAGTTCCACGGCGGTATTGCCGACAACGTGGTGCCACGCGACGCGGAGTTCCGCTACGAATTCCGCAACCTGCCCACGGCGGATGCGGTTTTAATGCAAAAAGAGCTTGTAGCCTATGCGCAACGGGCGCAACCAGCTATGAAAAAGATAGCGCCTGACGCCGGCTTCAGCTTTGAGACGATTTGTGAAGTGCCGGCCTTCCTCGGCTCCGCCGGCGACGCGGTGACCCAACTGGCCCAGCGCCTGGCCGGCACGAAAGAGACCACGCTGGTCGCTTTCGGCACCGAAGCAGGCCTTTTCAAAAACGCCGGCATTCCCACAGTGGTGTGCGGGCCCGGCAGCATCAACCAGGCGCATCAGCCCGACGAATTTGTGAGCCTGGAGCAACTCGCGCGCTGCGAGGATTTCATGCGCGGGTTGGTCGCTACGCGGCAAATTGCCTGATTGAGCTAGCTTCGCTAAGAGGCGGGCTCTTCACGCAGGCCACCGCGGAACCGGCTTTGCCGGGCCGCCAGTGGCGCCCCCCTTGGGGGGAGGCGGCCGCAGGCCGCTTCGGGGGGTTACGTCCTGATCCGGCCGTCACCCGTCAGCATCGACAGCTCCACGAAGTGGGACGCCACATGGTCTGTGGGCGAGAACGTCACGGAAAACCCGCCGAGCGACTGGGTACCGATGGCTTCCAGGCCGGAGATCAGCGAATCACGGCTCATCTTGGGGCCGCCGCGCTTGAGCCCGTCCACCAGAATCCTGGCGGCCACATAGCCTTCCATGCTGGAGAAATTGACCTTGGCGTCCTTGCCGGCCGCCTTCACCGCATCGGTAAACTCGCGCACAATCGGCCGCGCTCCGTTGTAGGGCGAAGGCATGACCTGCGACACCACCACGCCTGCGCCTTCCTTGCCCAGCTCGTCGGCCAGCGCCTGCGTGCCGACAAACGACACGTTGTAGAACGTGCCGCCATAGCCGGCCTTGCGGGCTTCGCGGATGAAAGCGGCGCAGGCCTTGTAAGCACCGATCTGCACCACCGCATCGGGGCCCGCGGCCACCAGCGTGGTGACGGCCTTGGCCACGTCCACCGTGTTGCGTTCAACAGTCGCCTGCGCCACGGGCTTCAGGTTCTGAGCACCCAGGGCCAGCGTGACGCCGTCCAGCCCGGCCTTGCCGTAGGCATCGTTCTGGTAGAACACGGCGATTTTCTTCAGCCCCAGGGCGGTCAGCTGTTTGACGATGAGGCCGGTTTCGTCGTTGTAGGACGCGCGCACATGGAAGACATTTTTGTTGAAAGGTTCACGCAAAGCCATGGCACCGGTGAACGGCGCGATGAACGGAACCTTGTCCTTGATGGCCAGCGGCAGGGCAGCGATGCTGGTGGGGGTGCCGATGTAGCCGAACAGCGCAAACACCTCATCCTCGATCAGCTTGCGGGTGTTTTCAGCGCAGCGGGCAGGTTCATAGCCGTCATCCAGGTTGCGGATTTCAATCAGGCGCTTGTTGACGCCGCCCTGTTCGTTGACCTGGTCGAAGTACACCTTCGCGCCCTGGTAGAACTGGATGCCCAGCTGCGCAGCCGGGCCGGTGAAAGGCGCTGACTGACCGAGGATGATCTTGTCGGTCTGGGCATGCGCGATATTGAAACCCGCCAGCATGGAGGCGCCGGCAGCGGTGGAAAAGGTTCTGCGAGTAATGTTCATGACGCTATCTTCGCAACAAAAATTTACAAACAGCTTAATTTGTAAAAACTAAGTTACAAATACGTGAGATAGGTCACTACTTTAGCGGAAGCCAGCAACGCAACAGCCGGTAATTTGTCACCTTTTGCATCATCCAACCCGCAACACTCACCAATTTCCGCTATCTCACTGTTCCTATTCCCGCACCCGTCCGGTGGCATCAATCAGGCTGAGCTCCACCAGTTTGGACCCCACGCGGTCCCCGTCAAAGTGCACCCGAAAACCGCCCAGGCTCAGCTCCTGCATGGTGTCCAGTGCCTTGCGCAACTTGACGCGGGTCGGGTCCTTTCCGGCCTTGCGCAGCGCTTCGACATACGTCCAGGCAGCGATGTAGCCTTCGAGCATGTACACATTGGGTTTTCCCAGTTTGGCCGCTGTAGCGTCGGCCTGCAGTTCACGAACCAGGACGCTCTTGGCGTTGTCCGACTTGGGTGTGACGCGCACCACCACCACACCGGCACCGGCCGCACCCAGCTGTTCCGCCAGCAGGCTTTCGCCAGTGCTGGAAAAGCCGTAGATGGGCCCGCGAAAGCCTTTGGCGCGCAAATCGCGTATGGCGTTGGCGGCGCCGGCAGCGTCGCTGATGACCAGCACCGACTCGGGTTTTTTGCCCAGCACCTGGTCAACGCTCGCGGCCACACTGCCGCCCGAGAGGGCCGACTTGGCCACCAGGTTGGCGCCCAGGCCTCCCATGGTGCGCTCGGCGGAGTCCAGCGCCGCCATCGACTCGGCATCCTTGCCGTGCAGGATGGCCAGCTTGCGCATACCCAGGGTTTCGGCGTGCCGCGTGATCATGGCGGCTTCTTCCGAATAACCGGGCCGGACCGAATACACGTTGGGATAGAGCGAGCCGCGCAGCTCGTCGGCGCCGGCCATGGGGGCGAACAGCAAAATGTCGGTGTCTTTCAACAGCGGGTTGACGGCCGTGACCTGTGGCGAGCCGTAGTAGCCGAACAGCGAAAACACCTTCTGGTCCAGCAGCTTGCGGGTGTTGGCCGCGGCGGTCTCGGGGTTGCCCGCATCGTCCAGCGTGGTCAGTTCGATCTTGCGGCCGTTGACGCCGCCGCCGGCATTGACGTGGTCGAAGTAAAGGCGCGCGCCCTGGGCAAACGGCACAGCCAGCGTGCTGCCGGGCCCGGTCATGGCCAGGGACTGCCCCAGCGTCACAGCAGTTTTGCTGATGCCATCTTCGGCATACACCCCTGGCGCCATCAGGGCGGCCAGTGCCGCTACCATGGTGATCCTGGCCAGCGCGCGGAATGACTGCACTCCTGTTTTTGTTGTCATGTTGTCTCCTCATCCCCGGGGGCCGGTATGGCTGCCAATATAAAGTTGAACCATGAGCAATACCATCAGCATCTCCCCTAGGACCGAGGCGAAACCTGACACCGGGCTGAAGCCTGGCGCCGTGCAGGTGCTGGGCGCCTGCCCGCATGATTGCCCCGACACCTGCTCATTGCTGACTACTGTGGAAGACGGCGTGGCCACCCGCGTGCAGGGGAACCCGGACCACCCGCATACCGGCGGCGTGCTGTGCAACAAAGTGTCGCGTTACACCGAACGCACCTACCATCCGGAGCGCTTGCTGAGCCCGCTCAAGCGCAGCGGCCCGAAGGGCAGCGGACAGTTCGAGCCGGTGAGCTGGGAAGCGGCGCTGGCCGACATTGCGGCCCGCCTCAAGCCCATCGCCGCACGCAATCCTGAAGCCATCGTGCCTTACAGCTATGCCGGCACCATGGGCCAGGTGCAGGGCGAAAGCATGGCGGGCCGGTTTTTCAACCAGCTCGGTGCGTCATTCCTGGACCGCACCATCTGCTCATCAGCCGGCGGCGAGGCCCTGACGCAAACACTGGGCGGCAAGGTCGGCATGCGGGTGGAGTTTTTTGCCGAATCGAAGCTCATCATCATCTGGGGCAGCAACTCCATCGGCAGCAACCTGCACTTCTGGCGTTACGCACAACAAGCCAAGCGCGATGGCGCAAAACTTGTCTGCATCGATCCGCGCAAAAGCGAAACCGCCGAGAAATGCCATGCGCACATCTCGCTGCTGCCGGGTACCGACGCCGCGCTGGCGCTGGCCCTGATGCACGAGCTGATCACCCACGACTGGCTCGACCACGACTACATCGCGCAGCACACACTGGGCTGGCAAAGCCCGGATGGCGGGTTGCGCGAACGCGCGCTGCAGTGGCCGCCTGAACGGGCGGCCGAAGTCTGCGGTGTGCCGGCGGAACAGATCCGCTCGCTGGCGCGCGATTATGGCGAATGCTTTGTCAAAAAACAGCCCGCAGCGATCCGCCTGAACTACGGCATGCAGCGCGTTCACGGCGGCGGCAATGCGGCGCGTGCCATTGCCTGCCTGCCCGCGCTGACGGGCGCGTGGCGGCATCGCGCCGGCGGCGTGCTGCTCAGCAGCTCGGGCCTGTTCCCGGTCGACAAGGCCGCCCTGCAGCGGCCCGACCTGCTCAAAGGCCGCCAGCCGCGTACCATCAACATGAGCACCATTGGCAACGCCTTGCTCGAAGCAGCATCGCCTCAGTTTGGCCCGAAGATCGAGGCGCTGATCGTCTACAACAGCAACCCGGTGGCGGTGGCGCCGGAATCCGGAAAAGTGGTTCAGGGCTTTGCGCGTGAAGACCTCTTCACTGTGGTGCTTGAGCACTTCCAGACCGACACGGCCGACTACGCCGACTACATCCTGCCGGCCACCACACAGCTGGAGCACTGGGATATGCATGCCTCCTATGGCCATACCGACGTGCTGCTGAATCGCCCCGCCATCGCACCCATGGGCCAGGCCAAACCCAACACGCAGATCTTTCGCGAGCTGGCCGCCCACATGGGCTTTACTGAGCCCTGCTTTGCCGACAACGATGAGCAGCTGTGCCGCGCGACGTTTGGCGACAAGGTGGACTTTGGTCAGTTGCTGGACACGGGCTTTGCCACGCTGGCGCTGCCCGAGGCGCCGTTTGCTGCCGGCAACTTCCCCACCGCCTCGGGGCGCTGCGAGTTCTTCAGCGCGCGCCTCGCGGCCACCGGCGCCGATGGCCTGCCCGGCCACGTGCCCAATTACGAAGCAGCCAACACATCCGACCAGTTCCCGCTGGCCATGATCTCACCGCCCGCACGCAACTTCCTCAACTCCACCTTCGTCAACGTGAAAAGCCTGCGCGATATGGAAACCGAACCGGTGCTGGAAATCCATGCGGACGATGCCGCTGCACGCGGCATCACCACGGGCACGGTCGTCAAGGTGTTCAACCAGCGCGGCGAGTACCGGGTCAAGGCTGAAGTCTCCACGCGGGCACGCCCCGGCGTAGTCAATGGCCTGGGCATCTGGTGGCGCAAGCTGGGCCTGGACGGCACCAACGTGAACCAGCTCACCAGCCAGCACCTGACCGACATGGGCCGCGGCCCTGTCTTCTACGACTGCCTGGTGCAGGTGCAGCGCGACGCTGAAATAGCCTGAGCCGCCCGATGACCCGGGCGCGCGCCATGACGCTGACCGGCCTGGCTGCTGCGCTGGCCGCAGCCGCGCTGTGCCTCACGGGTTGCGCCGACCTGGGTTATTACTGGCAGTCCGTCAGCGGCCACATGCAGATGCTCAACGCGGCCCGGCCGGTGGACGACTGGCTCGGCGATGCGCAAACATCGGCCTCATTAAAAAGCCGGCTGGAACTATCACAGCGCATCCGCAGCTTTGCGGTGACCGAGCTGAAACTGCCCGACAACGCCAGCTACCGCCGCTATGCCGACCTGCGCCGCAGCGCCGTGGTCTGGAACGTGGTGGCAGCGCCGGCGTTCTCGCTCACGCTCAAAACCTGGTGCTTTCCCGTCACAGGCTGTGTCGGCTACCGCGGTTACTTCAACGAGGCAGACGCCCGCGCCGAAGCGGCTCGGCTCAAGGCCGAAGGCCTGGAAGCCAGCGTTTACGGCGTACCCGCCTATTCCACCCTGGGCTGGATGAACTGGGCCGGCGGCGACCCTTTGCTCAACACCTTCATCGGCTACCCCGAAGGCGAACTGGCCCGACTGATCTTTCATGAACTGTCCCATCAGGTGGTGTTTGCGCCGGGTGACATGATGTTCAATGAATCGTTTGCCACCGCGGTCGAGCGCCTGGGCAGCGAGCGCTGGCTGGCCACGCAGGCCGGCGATGACGCACGCAAGGCCTACGCCGTATTTGACGGCCGGCGCCGGCAGTTCCGCGCGCTGGCACTGGCCACGCGCCGCGAACTGGCCGCAATTTATGATCAAAATGATACTGAAGCCCAATCAGGACGGGCGCAAGCAGCTAGCAAAATGATAGCGTACCAGCGCTTTCGTGACGCCTATGCCGAACTCAAGGCATCATGGGGCGGCTTTGCCGGCTACGACCAGTGGGTGGCGAACGCCAACAATGCCTCGTTTGGCGCACAGGCCGCGTACGACGAACTGGTGCCGGGCTTTGAAGCATTGTTCGAACGCGAAGGCCGCGACTGGCAACGGTTTTATGATGCGGTCAAAAAGCTGGCCCGGCTATCCAAGGACGAACGGCGCAAGGCACTTGAACACAACAGGGTGAACCTTGCGCAGCCACACAGTCACCAACGCAAGGCCGGACAGCCCAAAGGGTAGTTCAACCTGGGCAGCATCCCAGACATGCGGCGAGGGGCGTATCTATAGGCTTACACGCACATGATGGTGAGGCGGTGTCCCTGATGTTCCGTATGTTCGACGACTTTCCAGCCGAGCCGGGCATACAGGGCTTCGCTGTTCGGCGTAAACAGGTAGACCTTGTCTTTGCCCATGCCGGCGGCCTCCCGAACCACATGCCGGACCAGCGCCGACCCGATCCCCTTGTTCCTGTGCTCGGGCGCGACATAAACACTGGACAGCCAGGGAGACAAGTGGGAATGGGTAATCGTTTGCGGCAGCAGGCTTGCCGACCCCAGGAGCTGGTCTTCGCAGACCGCCACAAAAGTCATCGGCAACGCGCCCTTCTGCGCGGATGCCTTCAGCCTTTGCGTGCGCTGCTCAACCGTAACCGATGTGTTGAGATAGCCGAATTGCGCCTGGTGCCACGCAGCTAGCGCCGCAAGGTGCTGCGGGTGGTCGGCAAGATGGCCAATGCACACAGGAGATGCTGCGTGCCTCATGCCAGTTGAACCCAGGCAGCAACAGACATGGGCGGCACGGTCACAGTGTGCTCGTCGCGGCCCGCCAATTCCCGGGCCAGCAACGCGTCGACATCGTGGTGATCCGCATCAGCACGCCCGAGCTTTCGGGCCATGGGAGTAACCGACCTGACTGCCTCCAGGGGTAGTTCGATTGAACGTGCACCATACTGAAGAGGTGCTGATGTCTGCACCTGCACACTGCCGTAGCGCGTCAAAATACTTGGGAGCCTTGCTGCCATGTACGGATTGATACCAGCGTCCAGCATGACATCGCCTATGAACACAATCGCCTCATGTGTTTCTGGCGATGCAGGCGGCCAGATGCTGCTGTGTACGCCGCGGAAAAAATCCATCTCCAGAAACGCCATCGCTCCACCCGGCCGTACCCAATTCGCCACGCGCGCAACAGCAGCCTCGGGACTTGCGACGTACAGCAGGAAGTACCGCCCAACTATGGCGTCAAACATCCGGGCTGGCTCAAGATCGTCCAGATCAGCCAAAACAAACTTCACATTCTGAAAACCCGAATCAGCGATGCGCAAAGCGGCGGCGTCAAGCTGGGCCGGGTCCCGGTCCACCGCCGTCACTTCGCCGCCGGGCCCCACACGGCTTGCCAGCAACAAGGTCATATCACCGCTTCCACAGCCCAGCTCCAGGACCTGGGACCCAGGCTGTACGCCGGCCCCAGTCAGCAGGTTCTCGGTAAGCGGCAGTATTGCCAGCCCCTGCATTTTCAACCGGTCGCGTTCTTTTTCACTGCTGTGCAGCGGGTAGTTTTTCATCCTTCGTGGATCCTTTTTTCCTGGTTGTCATGTCGTTCCAGAGCTGCGGCAAAGTGCCCGCACCAGATGCCCGAATCGGGCAGGCATACATCGTCGATGTGACGCCAGAAACGTGATTCCCGAAAGAGCAGTATCCAGCCCCTGCAAGGCTCTGCACAGTGTGCGAACTACGGTATTCAGAGATCTCGGCCCGGTAGGCAATACCGTAGCCAAGCCGAATCTCTGACCACGACCGGGCTAGAAAATCCCGTATTGCGAGGCCCGGTGCGCAGCTTCAGCCCGCGTCTTGCTACCCAGGGCTTTCAAGGCAGCGCTCACATGCATTTCAACCGTGCGGGGACTCAGGGATAGTGTGCGTGCGATCTGTTTGTCGGTCTGTCCTTGCGCTACCTGCCTCAGCACCTCGGCTTGGCGCGCTGTCAGCCGGAAAGCAGGTGGCGCAGCGCCCTCTTTGCCGGCGAGAAATTCAAGCACGGTATCGCGCACCCCGGGCCATGCCGGCTCCTCCACCAAAGGGATGTTGTTGTGCGAGTCAACCGGAACGAAGCGTGCGGCAGGAATGAGTGTGGCCAGCCTTTGCCCTTCGTCTATCGGATACAAAATGTCCTGGCGGGCATGCAGAACCAGGCAAGCAGTGTCAATCCGCTGCGCACTTTCGCTGAGGTCCAGGTCATAAAACGCGCGGACGCTCTGTGCAGCGATGGCGCCGTTCATGCGCTGGCTGACGATTCGATCATGGGCCTCAAGTTGCCCGGCCGAGGCGTCCGGGAGAAATTGCGCCGTGAATATGCGCCGGAAAGACACCGCAAACTCGCTTCTCCCATCCAGCCCGGATTCGTACACCTGTAACGCCGCCATGGCATCGTCCCGTTGTGCGGGAGTCAGTTCACGCCGCAAACGCCCGCGAACGGCCCCTCCATAGATAACCAGGCGCGTCAACCGGGCAGGATGGCGGGCGGCATACTCGATTGCCGCATACGCCCCCGTACACACCGCCACCATGGCAAAGCGCGTCAGGCCCGCTGCATTGACGACCGCCTCAATGTCTTCCACCCAGGCATCCAGGGACATGCGCTCAGGCTTGCGCTCCGAAAGCCCACAGCCCCGCATATCGAGCCTGATCACGGTATGGCGGGCGGCCAGCGCATCCATCCAGTGCCTGCTCGTGGGTCCAGGCGATGTCAGGTCGTTGTCGGTGTACTGCAGGGTGACCCACACGACTGGCGGCCCGCGGCCAGTTGCAGTGAAAGCGATGGCCGTTCCATCGGCGCTTTTACAAAAATGAATGGAATTTGGATTCTTCAAAAGAGGGGGCTGTTGCAAATTTGTCTGACAACGCACGGGTAGATGGGGGTGCGTCAACAGTGCTCAGTATCACATCACAACGCAGTGTCTTGAACAGGGCCGAAAGCGTAGCCCGCTTTGAAATACTGCCTGAACGAGACGTCGGCACCGGCAAGCGTTTTATGATGCAGTCAAACGGCTGGCCCGGCTGCCAAAGACGAACGGCACAAGGCGCTTCAAATCAACAACACGGAGACCACGAATGGCTGACATCCAGATCCAGCGCGAACACACCCTGGGCCTTGCGGAGGCGCGCAAGATCGCCTTCAAATGGGCTGAGCAGGCCGAAGAAAAATTCGACATGGAATGCACCTACGAAGAGGGCAGGGACGAAGACCTGGTCAGCTTTACCCGCTCGGGTGTCAGCGGCACGCTGACCGTCACCAAGGACCGCTTCGATCTCCAGGCCAAGCTGGGTTTCCTGCTCGGCGCCTTCAAGGACAGGATCGAGGACGAAATCGTGAAAAACCTGGACGCCCTGATCGCGAAAAAGCCTGCGGCCAAAAAAGCCACCGCCAAAAAGAAAGCGGCCTGAGTTTTCAGGCTCATTTCCCCGTGAGCTACAACCTCGCCCGGTTTGACCTGGTGTCGGTGCGCCTGGCGGTGGCCTGCGCCCAGACAGGCAGCCTGACGGCCGCGGCACGCGACTCGCACCTGGCGCTGGCTGCCGCCAGCCGGCGCATCCGGGAGCTTGAGGACGCCCTGGGCGACGCGCTGTTCGAACGCCATCCACGCGGGCTACTCCCCACGGCGGCGGGCCGCGTCTTCGTCAAACACGGGCTCACGCTGCTGCAGACCATGGAACAGTTGGGCGGCGAACTGGCCGACCTGCGGCGCGGCATCGCGCGGCACATCCGCCTGTGCGCGAGTAGCGCCGCGATCAGCCAGTTTTTGCCGCCCTTGCTGGCGCGCTATGGCGAGCTGCATCCGCAGGTGCATATCGACCTGGAAGAGCAGGTGTCGGAAGCCGTGGCGGCCACTCTGCGCGAAGGCCGGGCCGATGTGGCGGTATTTGTGGAAGGGCCCGACACCACGGGGCTGGACACGCGTCTCTTTCGCGAAGACGAGCTGGTGCTGATCCTGCCGGCCGGCCACACGCTGACAGGCAAAACGCCGCTGGCCTTTGTCGATGCGCTCGACGAGGAATGGATCAGCCTGACCACCGGCGCCGCCATGCTGCAAAAGCAGCAACAGGCCGCGCTGGCCGCCAACCGGCCGCTAAAACTGCGCATGCAGGTGCGCAGCTTTGACGCGGTATGCCACATGGTGGCCTCCGGCCTGGGCGTCGCCATCCTGCCCAAAGCCGCCACGCTGCCCATGGTCAAAAGCATGAAACTCAGCTGGCGTCCGCTGGCCGATACCTGGGCCCGGCGCCGCCTGCTGACGGCCACTACCACGGGCCAGCCCGATGCGGGTATTGCCTCGCTGGTGGACTTCCTCAGCCCGAAAGAGGCCCCGCCTTCGCAAAACGCGAAACCCAAGGCCCCAAAGCGCAAATAGACGGGACCAGTTGGCGGCGGCACACTGCCCGCCATGCCATCTCCTGAAAAATCCCCTCCAGCTTCCGGTGTCTCCACCGCGCAAGGCCCGCTCGCCGGGCTGAAAGTGCTGGAGCTCGGCCAGCTGATCGCCGGCCCCTTCGCCGCCAAGACACTGGCGGACTTCGGCGCCGACATCATCAAGATCGAAACGCCGGGCGCGGGCGACCCGCTGCGCAAATGGCGCCTGCTGAAAGACGGCACGTCCGTGTGGTGGCAGGTGCAGTCGCGCAACAAGCGTTCGGTGGCGCTGGATTTGAAGAGCCCCGAAGCGCAGGCCATCGTGCGCCAGCTCGCGCTTGACGTCGACGTGTTGATCGAGAACTTCCGCCCCGGCGCCATGGAAGGCTGGGGCCTGGGACCCGATGAATTGCTGGCGCTGAACCCTCGCCTCATCATGCTGCGCATCAGTGGTTACGGCCAGACCGGCCCCTACCGCGACAAGCCGGGCTTTGGCGTGGTGGCCGAGGCCATGAGCGGCCTGCGCCACCTGACGGCCGAGCCGGGCCGTGTGCCGGTGCGCGTCGGCGTGAGCATTGGCGACACGCTGGCCGCGCTGCACGGCGTCATTGGCATCCTGCTGGCGATGCAGGAACGCCAGCGTTCCGGCAAAGGCCAGGTGATCGATGTGGCGCTTTATGAAGCGGTGTTCAACTGCATGGAAAGCCTGCTGCCTGAATACAGCGCCTTTGGCGCAGTGCGCGGCGCGGCCGGCAGCGCCCTGCCCGGCATCGCGCCCAGCAACGCATATCTGTGCAAGGACGGCGGCTATGCGCTGGTGGCCGGCAACGGCGACAGCATCTTTAAACGGCTGATGGCCACCATAGGCCGCAACGACCTCGGTAGCGACCCGGCGCTGGCCGATAACGCCGGTCGCGTGGCGCGCGTGGCCGAAATCGACGCGGCCATCGGCCAGTGGACCCTGGGCCTCACGGTCGATGAAGTGCTGGCGGCGCTCGACAAGGTCTCGGTGCCCGCGGGTCGTATTTACACCGTGGCCGACATCGCGGCCGACCCGCACTACCGTGCGCGCGGCATGCTCGACGAAGTGCGCATGGACGACGGAAGCCTGCTGGCCGTTCCCGGCATCGTGCCCAAGCTCTCGCGCACGCCGGGCGGCCACCGCCGCAATGCGCCGCAGGTGGGGCAGGACACCGAAGCGGTGTTGCGCGAGATCGGACTTTCAACCGAACAGATTCAGGCGCTCAAGGACAAGGGCATCGTGGCCGGGAAGGACGTCAGCGCATGAACACCGCAAAACGGATTTACTTTAATGAGGTCGCTACGCGCGACGGCTTCCAGATCGAACCCGCTTTCATTCCCACCGATGACAAGGTCGCGCTCGTCGATGCCCTCAGCGAATGCGGCTACGCCAAAATCGAGGTGACTTCTTTCACCTCGCCCAAAGCCATCCCCATGCTGCGCGACGCCGAAGAGGTGATGGGCCGCATACGCCGCGTGCCTGGCGTGGAGTACACGGTGCTGGTGCCCAATCTGCGCGGCGCTGAGCGCGCGCTGGAGTCGCGCGCCGACGAACTCAACCTGGTGATGTCGGTATCGGAAACCCACAACCTGGCGAACCTGCGCATGCAACGCGAGAAAAGCTTTGCCGCACTCTCTGATGTCATTCGCCATGTTGACGGCCGCACGCCCATCAATATTTCACTGTCGTGCTGCTTCGGCTGCCCGATGGAAGGCGAAGTGGCCGAGGACGAAGTGCTGCGCTGGAGCGATCGCTTCGCCGCCTTCGGCGCAGACCGCGTGCGCGGCCTTACGATCTGCGACACCACCGGCATGGCCCACCCGGCTCAAGTCGGCCGCATGGTGGAAACGCTGCAACAACGCTTTGAAGGCCTGCAGCTGACCTTGCACTTTCACAACACGCGCGGCATGGGCCTGGCCAACGTGCTGGCGGCCGTGCAGGGCGGCATTACGCGCTTTGACGGCTCGCTGGGCGGCCTGGGCGGCTGCCCATACGCGCCCGGCGCCAGCGGCAACATCAGCAGCGAAGATGCGGTGCACATGCTGGATGCCATGGGTTACGACACCGGCATGGACATTGAAAAGCTGCTGGCCGTGGCGCGGCAAATGCCCGGCATTGTCGGCCATGACGTGCCCGGGCAAGTGGCCAAGGCGGGCCGCATCACCGACTTGCATGCACCGCCGCCTTATGTGGCTGAACTGAGGGCGGCATCGGCATGATTCGGCAGCTGGACCATTTGGTGCTGACAACGGCGGACGAAAAAGCCTGCGTGGATTTCTACATCCGCGTGCTGGGCATGACGCTGGAAACTTTTATCGGCGGCACACCACCGGTAGAGCGCAAGGCCTTCAAGTTCGGCCAGCAAAAAATCAACCTGCACATCAAAGGCCATGAGTTCGAACCCAAGGCCCACCTGCCAGTGCCGGGCGCCCTGGACCTGTGCTTTCTGGCCGGCATTCCCCTTGCCGAAGTGATCACCCGCCTCGAGCGGGAGCGTTGTCCAATCATTGAAGGCCCCGTGCTGCGTACCGGCGCCACACAAAAAATCCGCTCGGTCTATGTGCGCGACCCCGACCTGAATTTGATAGAGATTTCCGAACCCGCCTGAAACAGCATCCCAAAACTACAACCGGAGACAACGACATGAGACAACGTAATTTCTTCCACCATCTCGCCATCCTGGCAGGGGCGATGACCGGTCTGGCAATACTGCCGGCCGCGGCGCAGCAGGCCTATCCCGGCCGCCCGGTCACCGTCATCGTGCCGCAGGCGGCGGGCGGCGCCAACGATGCCATTGCGCGCATCGTGTCCCAAAAGCTCGGCGAAATCATGGGCCAGACCTTTCTGGTTGATAACCGGCCCGGCGCGGGCGGTAATGTCGGCACCGCCCAGGTGGCCAAAGCCAGGCCCGACGGCTACACCCTGCTGCTGACGACCAATAGCGCGCACGTCATCAATCCCGCCATCTACAAAAGCACCGGTTTCGACCCCGTGAAGGATTTCGAGCCGGTCGGCCTGGTGGCCAACGCCGGCTATGTGCTGGTTGCCAACTCGGCCTTTCCCGCCAATTCGGTGGTCGAGCTGATTGCCCAGGCAAAAGCCAGCCCCGGCCAGATCAGCTATGCCTCGGCCGGCAACGGTACGCTGAACCACCTGATCGGCGAAATGTTCAAGCGGGCGGCCGGCGTGGACATGCTGCACGTTCCCTACAAGGCTTCGGCTGCCGCAGCCACCGATGTTGCCGGCGGACAGATTCCGGTGTCGGTACAGAGCCTGCCGTCGGCGCTGCCCTTCCTGCAGTCCGGAAAAATCAAGGTGCTTGGCGTGGTGAACGAAAAGCGTCTGGCCTCCTTGCCCAATGCGCCGACGATTGGCGAAACCCTGCCAGGCTTCGGCTCGACACCATGGTATGGGTTGTTGGCGCCCGCTGGTACGCCCAGGGAAGTCATCGTCAAGCTGCAGGCCGCCCTTGAAAAAACCCTGGCCAGCAAGGACGTGGCGGACAAGCTCGCGGCACAAGGCTGCGACGTGATGACCGCCAGCCCAGCGCAGTTTGCTGCGTTGATCCAGAGCGACCTGCCGCGCTGGAACAAGATCGTCAAGGACTCTGGCGCCCGCATCGACTGATCCACCGCCCTTCTGCCAAAACCTGGTCGGGCATTGCCCGGCCTGAGCCACCCTTCCCCGAAAAAATGCTATCCGGAGACAACCATGACCCTTATTTCCCGCAGAACCCTCATGACCGTCGCCAGCCTGAGCACGGCCGCATGGCTCAACCCGGTGCGTGCGCAGCTCGCCGGCAAACCCATCACGCTCATTGTGCCCACAGCGGCCGGTGGCACCACCGACATTGCGGCACGCATGCTGGCCGAGCCCTTGGGCAGGATTCTGCAAACCTCGGTGGTCGTGGACAACCGCGGCGGCGGCAACGGCAACATCGCCGGCCAGATGGTCGCGCGAGGCCCGGCCGATGGCACCAGCCTGCTGGTGCAGTACTCGGGCTACCAATGCATCACGCCGCTGATCCAGCCGGTGCCTGGCTTTGACCCGGCGACCAACCTCAAGCCGCTAGGCCATTTGATTGACGCGCCGCAGCTGCTGGTGGTACGCGGCAACTTTCCCGCCGACAACTTTGTGGACTTCATCAAGTACGTCAAGGCCAACCCAGGCAAGGTCAACTATGCATCCAGCGGCAACGGCTCGCTGCAGCATGTGACGACCGAGCTGCTCAAGGACCTGACCAAGACTTTCATGGTGCACATCCCCTACCGCGGTACGGGCCCGGCGCTTAACGACCTGCTGGCCGGCACGGTGGACTTCACCATCACCACACCGCCGCCGCTGCTGCCGCACATCCGCGCAGGCAAGCTCAAGGCGCTGATGGTGACCGGCCGCACGCGCCTGGCCGCGCAACCCAATGTGCCGACCGCTATCGAGACGGGTGTGCCGCTGGTGGCATCGTCGTGGTTCGCGGTCTACGGGCCGACGGGACTGTCCGCCGACCTGCAAGGCCGACTCTCGCTGGCCATCAAGCAGGTGGTGGAATCGGAAGGCTTCAGGAAGCGCGCCGAAGAGCAAGGCGCGAAAGCGGTTGTGATGAGCGGCGCCGAGCTGGCTACCCTGGGTGACAACGAGCGCAAGATGTGGGACCGGATCGTGAAACTGGCGAACATTAAAGCCGACTGAGCCCGTAAACAAAAAGCGGCACGGTCCCTGCGCAAATTGCGCCGGGACTGTGCCGCTTTTTTCGTGGGAGAGCGTTTTAGCTCAAATCAGCAATCAGGTCGATGTACTGCTGCATCGCATCATCCTGCGAGGTGCCCTTGAGGTTGTTCCAGGCGTCCCACTTGGCACGTGCGACCATGTCGCCGAAGCCGGGCTTTTTCTCGGCGTTGTCGCCGATGCTGCCCTGCTTGTAGAGCGCATAAATCTTCAGCAGCGTCGCGTTGTCGGGGCGCTCGCTGAGGTTTTTCGAATCGGCCATGGCTTTGTCGAAGGCGGCTTTCAGGTCTGACATGAAGAATCTCCGTTTTTAGAAGTGGGTCACCAATGAGGTGGCTTGGGGTAACTGCCCGGTATCTTAGCCAGGCCGTTCCTTGCAAAATAGGGAACTTACCCCATCCGGGGTGAGTTCGCATCAGTTTTGCATCGGGAGTGCTCATGGTTACACGCGTTACCGCTCAGGCCGCTGGCCGCAAAGTGGCAAAAAACGTCCAGAAGAACGTCAAGCGGGCCGTCTCGGGAACCCTGGGCATTTCAGGGGAGCGCATGAGCAAGGTCGACACGGCCTGGCTGCGCATGGACAACGATGCCAACCTCATGATGATCGTGGGCGTGTGGCAGCTGGCGCCGGGCGTCAAGTACGCCGCCGTCTGCGAACGCATCGAAAACAGCCTGCTGAAGTACGACCGTTTCAGGCAGCGCGTGATGGAAGACGCCGCCGGCGCCACCTGGGTGATGGACCGCAACTTCGACCTGGCCAACCACGTGGTGCCAGAAAAGCTGCCCAAGTCGGCCAATCAGGAGCAGGCCCTGCAGGACCGCGTGGCCGTGCTTGCCACCCAGCGCCTGGACCCGAAACGCCCGCTGTGGCAAATCCACCTGATCGAGGATTACACCGGGCCCGATGGCGTCAAGGGCAGCGCGATGATCGTGCGCATCCACCACTGCATCGCGGACGGTATTGCGCTGATCTCCGTGACCATGTCGCTGGTCGATGGCGGCACGCCGCCGCCGGAGCGGCGCAAGAAGGCTGCGGCGGCTACCGGCACGGAAGACTGGATTGCCGACACCCTGCTCAAGCCCTTCACCGACATCACCGTCAAGGCACTGGGCGCCGTGGGTGAAGGCGCAGCGCGCTCGCTGGGCATGCTGGGCGACCCCAAAAAGGGCATGGAAGACGGCATGCACGGCTCCATGGACATGGCCAAGGTCCTGATGCAGGTGCTCAAGGACGGCGCCGCGCTGGCCCTGATGCCCGACGACTCCAAGACCCGGCTCAAAGGCAAGCCTGGCGGCGCAAAAAAAGTGGCCTGGTGCCAGCCGATTCCGCTGGATGAAGTCAAAGCCGTGGGCAAGGCACTCAACTGCTCGATCAACGACGTGCTGCTCAGCTGCGTGGCCGGCGCCCTGGGCGAATATTTGAAAACCTTCGGTGACGATGTGGCGGGCCAGGAGATTCGCGCCATGGTGCCGGTCAATCTGCGGCCGCTGGACCAGGCGCACAAGCTGGGCAACCGGTTCGGCCTGGTGCCGCTGGTGCTGCCCATCGGGGTGGAGAATCCGATCGAGCGCGTCTACGAGGTGCGACGGCGCATGGCTGCGCTCAAGGGCAGCTACCAGCCGTTGCTGGCTTTCAGCCTGCTGGCGGTGGCAGGCCTTTTGATCAAGCCGGCGCAGGACGTGATGCTCAACCTCTTTGCCAAGAAAACCACGGCGGTGATGACCAACGTGCCTGGCCCGCGCGAAAAGCTCAAGTTCTGCGGCTCGACACTGGAGCAAAGCATGTTCTGGGTACCGCAGTCGGGCGACGTGGGGCTGGGCGTGTCTATCTTGAGCTACGGCGGCGGCGTGCAGTTCGGCGTGATCACCGACAGCACCCTGTGCCCGGAGCCGCAGCACATCATCGACGAGTTTGTGCCGGAGTTCGCCAAGCTGTCCATCGTGACGCTGATGCTGCCCTGGGGAGAGTGAGCCCTCGCTGTGCGTCGCAGCTGCCAGGAAGTTCCGGTTAATTTTTTGAGGTTTTTATGGCCTTAGCCCAATAAGGACGGGCGCAAGCAGCTACTTTTTTGATAGCACATCCCGCGGCAACTCCACCGCGCGGAAAAGACGTCAGGCTGCAAAACGCTGTGAGGCGATGGCCAACAGTCCGTCGAAGATGAGGCTGTCCACCAGCTCAAACTTCACCGACATGCTGGGCGCCATCTTCCAGCCAGCGCCGCCGGTCATGATGCATTCGGGTGTTTCGCCGCAGTGGCGGGCGACGTTTTCCACCATGCGGTGTATCGCACCGGCAATGGCGAAAGTGCCGCCGCTGGTCAGCGCATCGCTGGTATTGGTGGGAAAGTCGCGCACCTCGCCGGTGGGAACGTGCAGACCGGCCGTGCCGGACTCGAGCGCGCGCAACATGATGCCGTGGCCTGGAAGAATGAAGCCGCCCAGGAATTTTCCGGAAGCGTCGATCGCCTCGACCGTCACGGCGGTACCCACCATGACAACCACGCAAGGCTTGTTGATGCCGCGCGCCAGCAGCCGGTGGCGCGCACCGATCATGGCCACCCAACGGTCAGCGCCCAACCTGGCCGGATGGTCATAGCCATTGGTGACACCAGCCTCATGCGGGCTGGAAACGACCCAGTGCGGCGCCACGTCCCAGAGTTCCATTTGCTCGACCACACGCCGCTTGATGGCGTCGCCGGCAACGATGCAGCCGAGGATACGCGACGGAGGTTGCATGCCGCCCCACTCTTCTTCGGACAGCTTGTCGATGTTTTCCAGAAACACCGCGCCCTGCGCCAGCAGCTTGGCCCTGGGCACGGGGGCTTCGTACTGGGCCCATTTCAGGCGGGTGTTACCCACATCAAGCGCTAGAAAGGTCATTTGGCGGATTATGAACAGGTTTGAAGCGCACCTGCAGGCGCAGGCCTACAGGTTTTCCAGTAGACGCGGCAAAGAACGCTCAGATCAATCCGAACCAGCACGCGCGCTGGATGGCGGCCAGCTTGTTGTCGACCTTGAGTTTGGTCATGGCATTTGAGAGGTGAAAGTTCACCGTGCGTTCGCTGCAGGCCAGCAACTCGCCGGTCTCGCGTGCCGTCATCCCCTGGAAGGCAAGGCTCAGGCATTCGAGTTCGCGCGGGCTCAGCGGACTGCGCGCTTCGGCCAGCGCGCGCTTGAGCAGCGGCCAGATGTTGAGGGCCGACCAGGCCAGCAAGGCCGCCTCGCTGCGGTCATGCCACTGGCGTGGGCTGAAGAGGTAGCATTCAAAGGCCCGCCCCACCGTCAACGGAAAGGCGATGCGCACCACACTTTGGTAACCGTGAGCCAGCCACAACCGGCGCCAGCGGCCCAGGCTTTCGAAAGCGGTTTTGGAAATATCCTGCCAGGCGACAAGAGGTGCGTCGGAGTCGCGCCATGGAGCGCCGAAGTCCCGGCTCTCGGCCAGGGCCTCGGCGGCATCCAGCAGGCGCGGAGGGTGAATGGCCAGCACCAGCCGGTCTTCCTGCCCCCCGAACGGGTCGGGGCCGAGCACCATGAGCGCTTCGACCGAGAACTCGCGAAGGGCGCACAGCCAGTCGCTGATGACGCCATCCAGGCTGACGCTGTCAAAGTTGGCAGGTAACAGCATTAGCTTGACGAGATGAGAACCGGGACAATACAGTCAAATGTCAAATGCATCATCAGTCAGGTTCCCGGTTGTGCTGGAGAAGTTCTTAACGTGAGGAGCGCTCGCTTTCACGCGTGGCTTGCGCGGCGTCCCCTGCTTCAGTGGCTGCGCGAGGAACTGATCCTTGCGCCCCTGGAGCCCATTTTGCATCCATCCCCGCGACGGCTGTGGTGGCTGGGTCTTTCTTTTTTTTCGGGCAACGCCCTGTTCGCCTGGATCTGGTCGGTCTGGCTGCCGCAGCCCTATGAAAACCTGCCGCTGCGCGTCGTGGCCAGCGTGCTGGGCTACAGCCTGATGACCAAACGCGTCAACCATGACCCGGGAAGCCGGCTGGCGCAACGGGTGTTTGGCGTGGTGTTCTGGCTCGAACTGCCGGTCCTGTTCAGCTGGATGTACCTGTGCAACGGCAGCAATACCGTGTGGCTGGCCACCCTGGCGGCCATGGTGCTGATCTACTACCATGTCACTGACTGGCGCCTGGCGACCCTGGGCACCATCACCGGTGGGGGGCTGGCCTGGGTCATGTTCCTGTACGTGGGGCCGGCGGTTCCCGCCCTGCCGGAAGACCAGCGCACCGTGCATGCCGTGGTATTTGCGTTTGCCTGGTCGATCGCGCTGGTGCTGAACCTTTCCTCGGCCAACCTGCGGCGGGAACAGCTTTCCAGCACGCTCACTACCATCGGCATCATGGCGCACGAGCTGCGCACGCCGCTGTCGACGGCAGCCCTGCTGGGCGATGCGATCCAGCTGGAGGTACAGCGCCAGCCCGACAACCCGCGCGCGCTGCAGCTGGACAAACTGGCGCTGCGCCTTCACGCACTGGTTCGAAACATGAACCACCAGATCGACACACAGATCGCGAATGCCAAGCTGCTGCAGCTGCCACGGCATACCCAACAGGTCGCGGCCGGCAAATTGGTCCAGGATGTCGTGGCGGCGTATCCCTACCAGTCGAGTCGCCAGAGGGAATGCGTGCGGGTGCTTGTTCACGATGACTTCACCTTCCGTTCTTCCGCCACACAGTTTTCCCAGGTGCTGGACAACCTCATCAAGAACGCGCTGCATTCCCTGATGGCGGCTGACTCGAAATACCCGCACGGCGCCCTGCGCATTGAAGTCGGCAGAACGCAGGCGCGCGGCCGCATCATGGTGGCCGATGAGGGCATGGGTATCGACGCTGCCTTGCTGCCGCAGATTTTCAAGCCGTTCTTCTCGAGCAACCGCGGCACAGGGCATGGCCTGGGCCTGGCCTTTTGCCAGCAAGTGGTACAAAGCGCAGGTGGCACCATTCATGTGAAATCAGAGTTCGCCGTGGGAGCTGCTTTTACCATCGAGCTGCCGATTACGGCCTGATACCTTGCACATGATTTGCTTTTGACAACCCGCGCTAGACTGACAACATGTCCTTTGCACTTTACCGCCGTCCCGGAGGCGTGGTTTTCCTGGACGACGACCCGGATTATCTCGAAATGCTCGCGGAAGTCATGCCGCTGGACTGGTGTGTACGCCTGTTCCTGCGCCCGGTGGCGTGTATAGACCTGCTGCTCCAGGAGCCGGTGCGCTGGGAAGCGGACGCCTGGCGCCAGCAGGAAATCATCAATCGATGGCGCGAGGGGACGGCCCTGATCCCGCAAATCCTGCAGTACTGGCGGGAAGACGGCACGGCGCGATTTGCGCTCACGCAGGTCTGCGTGGTGGACTATTCCATGCCGGCCATGAGCGGGCTGAGGGTGTTGAGCGAGCTGACCGGCTGGTCGGGTTCGCGCGTTTTGCTGACAGGCCGGGCCGACGAGCAACTTGCCGTGTCGGCCTTCAACCGCGGGCTGATCGAACAATTCATTCCCAAGCAATCTCCGGAGATCCGGCTGCGCCTGACCGATGCAGTGCAGGCGCTGCTGCGACAGCCCGATCCCCGGCACCAGCAGACCTGGCGGGCGACGCTGTCCCGCGCGCAGCATGCGCTGCTGTGCGAACCATCCGTCGCGCAGGAGCTGGAAAACCTGGCGCTGCGGCAAGGCTGGATCGAGCATGTGGTGATCGGTGCACCCTTCGGTGTGCTGGCCCTTGACCGCAAAGGCAGCGTCAGCTGGTTGCAGCTGGAACCCGCCGGGAACCTGCCAGAGCTTGCCGAAATGGCGGCATCGCAAGGCTGGGATGCCGCGACCGTGAAGGACGTGGCGGCGGGCAGGAAACTCATCGACCTGGAACTGCAGCTGGCACTGGGCGCCGGCCACAAACCCCAGCCGCGCCAGGCCTTCGCCATCGCTTCCGGTCCGGCCGCGCTTCATGCGGCGCTTTTTACCGTCGGCGAGCCTTTTAACCCTGGCTTCATGAGCAGCCACGAGCGATTTATTGCCACCTCGGGTGAGAGACACCTTCAGGACTGACGCCGGCATCATGCCTCCTGGCCGGCCCGGGCGCGCCGTGCAATCGGCCAGTCCCATGGTTTTACGATCGGCGCGATCTCGCGTGCGACCGCTTCCACATGGTCCAGTTCGGAATCCATCAGCCCGGCATTCAGGGTTAACCTCATCATCGCGCGTTTGCTGCTGGTGGCCGGCGCGCAGAACATCGACGAAAACACGTTGCGCTCCTCCAGCCGGTCCCGCAACACCATGGTGTCGGATTCCAGTCCAACCTCCAGCGCAATGATCTGCTGGCTGCCCTGATGGATGGGATAGCCCAGCTCGCTCAAGGCAGACCGCAACCTGCGCGTGTGGGCGTGAAGCCTTGCGCGCGCATCGTCGCTGTTGCGGATCACCTCCAGCGTGGCTGCAAGGCCGGCAATCTCGTGCGGCAGCAGGCTGGAGCTGAAGATATTGGGAAAGCTTGAACAGAGAATGTAATAGCGCATGTGCGCCGGCGCGGTAAAAAAGCCGGCCCGGCCCGCAAAAGCCTTGGCAAGGCTGGCGGTGATGAAGTGCACGCGGCTGGTGAGGCCCAACTCGGCGCACAGCCCCGCACCTTCCGGGCCGTGTGTGCCCAGCGAGTGCGATTCATCCACCAGGATCATGCAGCCGTGCTGCTCGGCCACATCGACAATTTCCCCAAGGGGACAGATGGCACCCGTGGTGCTATACACGGAATCGACCACCACGATGCCAGGGCCGTTCCTGGCGATCATCCGGGCGAGATGAACCGGATCATTGTGGCGAAAAGCGAAAGCCGGGGCGCGCGCCGCATGGGCGCCTTCCCACAACGACGCATGGGCCAGCGTATCAAGGTATACAGGGGTCTGCGCATCGGCAATCGCCTGCAGCAGGCCGACATTGGCCGCATAACCCGATTGGCAAATGAAGCCGTCGTCCTTGCCGACCCAGGATGCCAGTGCCAGCTCCAGCGTGTGTGTGGGATGCTGGTTCAGGTGGAAGACACCGGACTGCACCACAAACTCCCGCTCCTTGCGCAAGGCTTCCACCTGCGCGTGAACGATGTGCGGATGGCCCGTGACGCTGAGGTAGTCGTTGCCGTCCAGCCGGATGGCATTGGAGTCCGGTGTTTTGCCATGAAGCATGAACTTTCCGCTCCACTGCTGATTCCAGCGCGGCGTGAAGTCACGGGATATTCGCTGGCATAACTGGGCCCCAAGGGCAGGGTTGGAAAACTGCGCGGCGTCAGGGGAAAGTTTGCGTTCGAGTACTTGCATGAGGGAGCTCCGTTAAAAAGGGGAACCCCATTGAAAGCGCTCAAACAAATTGATACTTCTTACCCCCTGTCAGAATTAACAGGGGGTACATCAATACACCAAATTTGCGACATCGTGGTGTGAACTATTCACCTCATTTTGAGGAAGTCCAACCGTCATTTAATTACATATTCAAGTTACAAAAAGTAGATGTGCCGGCCACCGGAGGTGGCAGTCATCTCAACCCTGCTTCCACGGCAAGCCCCGAAAACGCCAGCCACCCTTGCGGCCGCGCTGCCCCTGCTCATCAGCATCGCCTTCAAAACCTTCGAGGATGTTGTAAGCCTCGACACCCAGCTCGGTCGCGCGTTTGGCCGCTGCGACCGAACGTACGCCGCTGCGGCACAGCAGCACCGCTTTCTTGCCAGCGGGCACGGCGGCTTTCAGCCCTTCGTCGAACCCTGCGTTCATTGCCATGCCCGGCCATTGCTTCCAGGCCAGAGGTGCTGCGCCGGGCACATAGCCCACCCATTCACGTTCGGCGTCGGTCCGCACATCCACCAGCACGGCTTCACCCGACTGCATCCACTCGAAAGCCAGCTGTGCAGAAATATCGCCGGCATAACCGGAAGCAGGCTGGACACCGGGCCGCGCGGAAGCATTTGCAGAAGTGTTTTTTTCCATGACAGGGCCTCTCGGTTCAAATGTTGATCAACAGGTATATGGGCGTGCATGCATCTCATGGCAACGGCCCAAAACCAGCAGATCAAGTTTATCCACCTGAAACCACCCATCAGACGGTGAGGGGCATAGGCTGGCCGCGCGCCCTCCTCACGTGGGCTGGGCATGCACAATCATCCTACCGATGAACTGCAGGAGACCCGGATGCCCCGCAACAACGCCGACACACCTTCTCCACAAGAGGTACAGCCTGGCAAGGCAAGCTTCAAGGCGCTGGCCAAAACCGTAGCCCCCCTGGCAACCCTCCCCGACGAAGCCCAAGGGGTTTTCCCTCGCCAGCCTTGACCCGGCAGCCAAGCCGTTCTCGACGGGCGACAAGCTACGCGATAAAGCTGCCGTCGAAGCACTGGCCACAGAGATTGACGGATTGCAAAACCTGTTTTACGCGGACAAACGCTACAAACTTCTTGTGGTCCTGCAGGGAACGGACACCTCAGGCAAGGACGGGACATTGCGCGGTGTCTTTGGGCGCATCAGCCCGCTGGGCGTACGGACGGTCAGCTGGAAGGCGCCGACGGAAGACGAGCGGGCGCACGACTACCTGTGGCGAATCCATCAACAGATGCCGGGCACGGGGGAGATCGCGATTTTCAACCGCAGCCATTACGAAGATGTGTTGGTGCCGCCCGTCAACGGATGGATCACACCGGCACAAACAGCACAGCGGTTCCGGCACATCAACGACTTCGAACGCATGCTCTCGGAAACCGGTACGGTGATCCTCAAGTTCATGTTGCATATCAGTCCCGATGAGCAAAAGCAACGGCTGCAGGAGCGACTGGATGACCCCGCCAAACACTGGAAATTCAGCGCGGGCGATCTGGAGGTTCGCAAACAGTGGAAGCAGTACCAAAAGGCTTACGAAGCACTGCTTCAGGCCACCAGCACTCCTTGGGCACCCTGGACCGTGGTGCCCGCTGATTCCAAGACGCATCGCAACCTGATGATCGCCACCCTCGTCCGGACCCGGTTGCAGGAACTGAAGCTGCGCTTTCCGCCGGGCGATCCGGCCCTCAGGGGGCTGAAAGTCACCTGAGCTCCTCGCGGGCTCCTGTCGGTCACGCACAGACAGTTTCACCCTGAGAAGGGGAAACAACCTGTAGCGTTGGTGGAAACCCTCTTTGTAAGGAATGGGCAAGACGGAATGATGAGTCCTCTTATCTTTTTCGAAACAACAGGAGACAAGTCATGACCGAGAGCAAAAGCCCCCGCAGGCGCGGCCTGCTGAAAGGCGCCGCGATTGCCGCCGGCGCCCTGTCCGCCCCCATGGTCGCCATGGCGCAGACAACGTCCTTTCGCTTCCAGAGCACCTGGCCGGCCAAGGACATCTTCCATGAGTACGCCAATGACTTCGCGAAGAAGGTCAATGACATGGCCGGCGGCCGACTGAAGATCGAGGTGCTTCCATCCGGCGCCGTGGTGCCGGCTTTTCAGCTACTGGAAGCTGTGAATAAGGGAACCCTGGACGGTGGACACGGCGTGGTGGCTTATCACTATGGCAAGAACAACGCCCTGGCCCTGTGGGGCTCCGGCCCGGCCTTCGGCATGGACCCGAACATGGTCCTGTCCTGGCACAACTACGGCGGCGGTAAAGCACTGCTGGAAGAAATCTACAAGTCGATCAGCATGGATGTGGTGTCATACCTCTACGGCCCCATGCCTACGCAGCCGCTGGGCTGGTTCAAGAAGCCGATCGCCAAAGTGGGTGACATGAAGGGCCTGAAGTTCCGTACGGTCGGACTGTCGGTCGACATCTTCACCGCGATGGGCACCTCCGTGAACCCGCTGCCTGGCGGTGAGATCGTACCGGCGCTGGACCGCGGCCTGATCGATGCGGCCGAGTTCAACAATGCCAGCTCCGACCGCGTTCTGGGCTTTCCGGATGTGGTCAAAAACTGCATGCTTCAGAGCTTTCACCAGAGCGGAGAGCAGTTCGAGATTCTGTTTAACAAAGCCAAGTTCAACGCGCTACCCGCCGAGCTCAAGGCAATCATCGACTACGGCGTGCAGGCTGCCAGCGCCGACATGAGCTGGAAGGCCATAGATCGCAATTCCACCGACTACGCTGAAATGAAGAAACAGGGCATCAAGTTCTACAAGACGCCCGACGCCGTGCTCAAGGCACAGCTGGAAGCCTGGGACAAGATCATCGAGGACAAAGCCAAGGCCAATCCGCTGTTCAAGAAGGTGATCGACTCGCAGAAGGCCTACGCCGCGCGCACCATCCCCTGGCAAAACGACTACATGGTCGATTTCAAGATGGCCTACAACCATTCCTTCGGCAAGAAGAAAGCCTGAGCCTGCGAGCCCCGGCGAAGCCGGCCAGCCGTCCAACCCTGGATGGCTGGCCTTTTTGATGGGAACACCGGTTCAAAATGAATACACAAAAAATCCTTCACACTGCTGACCACATCAGCACCTGGGTCGGGAAGGCCGCCGCCTGGCTCATCGTGATCCTCATGGTGGTCGTTTGCGCTGAAGTTTTCAAGCGTTACGCGCTCAACGCGCCCACCGCATGGATCTTCGACGTCAATAACATGCTGTATGGCACGCTGTTCATGCTGGGGGGCGCCTACACGCTGGCGCATGACGGCCATGTGCGCGGCGACTTCTTCTATGGCAACTTGAAGCCCCGCACGCAGGCCTGGCTGGACCTGGTCCTGTACATCGTCTTCTTCCTGCCTGGGATTATGGCGCTGACCTGGGCCGGCTGGACATACTTCAATGAGTCACTGGCGATGCGCGAACAAACCTTCAACGCCACCCCAATCCCGCTGTATCCGTTCAAGTTTGTGATCCCGGTGGCTGGCACCATTGTGCTGATGCAGGGGCTGTCCGAGATCCTGCGCTGCGTCGTTTGCATCCGCACCGGCATCTGGACACCTCGGCTCAAGGACGCCCAGGAATCCGATGTGGTCGCGCAGCAGCTGGCCGGCAGCGAGTTTGTCGATGAAGAAGCCAAGCGGCTGGCCATCGAAAAATCCGCCGGCCTGAAAGGTTGAACATGAATCGCCTGGCCGTTCCGAAGATTCTTGGCACCGCGGCCCACAGGGCGGAGGTCTCCAAATGAGCAACGCAGTACTCGGGATGACCATGCTCGGTCTGATCGTGGTCGTCATCATGATGGGCTTTCCCACCGCATTCACACTGATGGGCCTGGGCATGGCGTTCGGCTTCGTGGCCTTCTACGATCCGTCCACCCATTTTTGGGAAAACAGGATCTTCGACCTGATGGTCCAGCGCGCTTTTGGAGCGATGACTAACGAGACCCTGTTATCGATTCCGCTGTTTGTGCTGATGGGCTATGTGATGGAGCGCGGCGCGCTGGTGGACAAGATGTTCCATAGCGTGCAGCTGGCGTTCCGCAGCGTGCCCGGCTCACTGGCGGTCACCACTCTGATCATCTGCACGTTCTGGGGCATCGCCAGCGGCCTGGTGGGCGCTGTGGTGGTGCTGATGGGCGTGATCGCCATGCGGCCCATGCTCAACGCCGGCTACGACACGCGACTGGCGGCCGGCGTGATCACCGCCGGCGGCACGCTGGGCATCCTGATCCCGCCCTCGGTGATGATCATCGTCTACGCTGCCGTCGCCGGCCAGTCCGTGGTCAAGCTCTACGCGGCGGCCATGTTCCCCGGCTTCTTCCTGGCCCTGCTCTACCTGGTCTACATCGTCGGCTGGGTCATGCTCAACCCCAAGATCGCGCCCAAGCTGCCGCCGGAGCAGAACCGCGCGCCGGTGCCACTCTGGCTGCAGCAGGTGACCGCCGCCTATTCGCGCAGGACGCTGCCTGCGCTGGCCATGGCCGTCGCGGCTCCGGGCAAGGCGCTGCAGGCGGGTGCCCAGGTCAGCCGCGGCTTCCTGTTGCGCAGCCTGGGCACAGCCCTGGTGCCGGTGGTGTTCGCACTGGCAACCCTGGGCGGCACCTGGTGGTATGTGGTCATCCATTCGCAGGCCGACAACAACGCCCAGGTAGCGGCAGCGCGCGCCGCCAAGGCCGAGGCGCCGGCAGGCGGGGGCCTCCAGGCGCCTGCAGCGACCGGCGGGGTCCAGGAACCACCAGCGGAGAGCGGCGTAAAGGAGCCGCCGGCCGCTGAAGGCGGCCTCAAAGAGCCCCCCGCGGAAGAAGGATTGAAAGAACCACCCGCCGACCCGGTAGCCACGGCACCGGCGGAAGCCGGTGGCCTGCAGGCCCCGCCGGGGTCAGAAGATGCGAAGCCGTCGGCGGGCGCTGCCGCTGACGCCCCGCTGCAGGAGATCGGTGAGCCCTCGGGCTCGGGGCCGCAGACCGCACCAGTGCCCGAGTCGTTCTACACGGGCTTTGCCATCGCCTGCGTGCTGATGGCGGGGCTGCTACTCTGGTACTACCGGCGCTTCGACGCAGAACAATTCGAGATTCTGCGGATGCTGGTGAACTCCGTCATGCCGCTGGCCTTGCTGACCATCGTGGTGCTGGGGGTCATCCTGTTCGGCATCACAACCGCCACCGAATCCGCAGCCGTCGGCGCGGCCGGCGCCTTCCTCATGGCCTGGCATGCCGGCACGCTGGACTTCCAGAAGATCAAGGAAGCGGTGTTCCTGACCTGCAAGACCACCTCCATGGTGTGCTGGCTGTTCGTCGGCTCGGCGCTGTTCTCCGCGGTGTTCGCCCTGCTGGGCGGCCAGCGCGTGGTCGAGGAGTGGGTGCTCTCGATGAACCTGACGCCGCTGCAGTTCCTGCTGCTGTCGCAGGCCATCATCTTCATCCTGGGCTGGCCGCTGGAATGGACCGAGATCATCGTGATCTTCGTACCCATCTTCCTGCCGCTGCTGCAACATTTCCAGATAGACCCGATTCTTTGGGGCGTGCTGGTCTTCGTCAACCTGCAGGCAGCCTTCCTGTCGCCGCCGGTGGCGATGTCCGCCTTCTATCTGAAGGGGGTCTCGCCGGCACACGTGACCATCAACCAGATCTTCGCCGGCATGATGCCCTACATGCTGATCGTGATTCTCTGCATGGTCTTCATGTACATCTGGCCAGGCCTCACACTCTGGCTGCCGAAGTACCTGTACGGGTAAACAGCCCGGGGCCCATGGGGTTCCAGGCGTGGCAAAAAGGGGCGCTCAGCGCCCCTCTTTTATGGGCCGCCTCAGCTTGCGGGCGCACACTTGATCGATGCCGGCTTACCGGCTAAGATTGACGTTTACGTAAACGTCAATCAACAGATTACAGATCGACGGCCCTGCCGCCCGCCCGGAGACACCCATGACCGACATGTCCGCTGAATACAAAGCGCTCGCCAGCTACCGCCCCACGCACAAGGTACGCTTCATCACGGCAGCCAGCCTGTTCGACGGTCATGATGCCGCCATCAACATCATGCGGCGCATCCTGCAGAGCATGGGCGCGGAGGTTATCCACCTAGGCCACAACCGCAGTGTGGACGAAGTGGTCACAGCCGCCCTGCAGGAGGACGCGCAAGGCATCGCTATCAGCTCCTACCAGGGCGGGCATGTCGAGTACTTCAAGTACATGGTGGATTTGCTCAAAAGCCGCGGGGGCGAGCACATCCAGGTGTTCGGCGGCGGGGGCGGCGTGATCGTGCCGCCCGAGATCCGTGAACTGCACGCCTACGGTGTCACCCGCATCTACAGCCCCGAAGACGGCCAGAAGATGGGCCTGGCCGGCATGATCGGCGAGATGGTCATGCGCTGCGACAAAGACCTGACAGGCTTCGCGCCCAAGAACGTCAAGGCCATCGAAGGGCACGGCGAGATGAACTGGCGTGCGCTGGCGCAGCTGATCACGGCGCTGGAGAACGGCAAAGCCGATGCCGCGCTGGTTGACAAGGTGCGCACGCAAGCCTCCACTCGCAAAATTCCCGTACTGGGCATTACAGGTACCGGCGGCGCCGGCAAGTCTTCGCTCACCGACGAGCTGATTCGCCGACTTCGGCTGGACCAGAACGACAAACTGCGCGTGGCAATCATCAGTATTGACCCGTCTCGCCGCAAGAGCGGTGGCGCACTGCTCGGCGACCGCATCCGCATGAACGCGATCAACCCCTGGACTGTCCCCCTGGCAGGGCAGAAGAACGCCGACAGCGGCCAACGCGTCTTCATGCGCTCACTGGCCACGCGTGACTTCGGCTCCGAAATCAGCCAGGCCCTGCCTGACGTAATTGCCGCCTGCAAATGCGCAGGTTTCGACCTGATCGTCGTCGAGACCTCCGGCATCGGACAAGGCGACGCCGCCATCGTTCCGCATGTGGACGTGCCCATGTACGTGATGACGCCCGAGTTCGGCGCCGCCAGCCAGCTCGAAAAGATCGACATGCTGGACTTCGCCGAATTCATCGCCATCAACAAGTTCGACCGCAAGGGCTCACTCGACGCCCTGCGCGATGTCTCCAAGCAGGTGCAGCGCAACAGGGAAGCCTGGGGCACGCCGGCCGACAAGATGCCGGTCTTCGGCACCATGGCTGCGCGCTTTAACGACGACGGCGTGACGGCCCTCTATCAGGCACTCAAGCCGCGCCTGGCCGCGCTGGGCCTGGCGCTTGAGGGCGGTGTGCTGCCCGCGGCCGAAGTGCGCCACAGTACCAACCAGACGCCGGTGGTGCCGGCCGCGCGAACGCGCTACCTGGCCGAAATCAGCGACACGGTGCGCGGCTACAAAAAACGTGCCCGCGCGCAAGCCCAACTGGCACGCGAGGTGCAGCAGCTCAAAGCCGCGGCCTCCATGCTCAAGATCGACAAGCCCGACCGCGCGCCCGCTGCCGAAGCCGCGCTGGACCTGGCCGGTCACCGCAAGGCCCGTATGGACGCCGATGCGCGCGCCCTGCTGGCCCAATGGCCGGACATGCAGGCCGCCTATGCCGGCGACGAATACGTGGTGAAGATCCGCGACAAGGAAATCCGCACCGCACTGACCACCAAATCACTCTCCGGCACCACCATCCGCAAGGTGGCATTGCCGCAATACGAAGACCACGGGGAAATCCTCAAGTGGCTGATGCTGGACAACGTGCCCGGCAGCTACCCTTACACCGCCGGCACCTTTGCCTTCAAGCGCGAGGGTGAAGACCCGACCCGCATGTTCGCCGGTGAAGGCGACCCTTTCCGCACCAACACCCGCTTCAAGCTGCTCAGCGAAGGCATGGCGGCAAAGCGGCTGTCCACCGCGTTTGACTCGGTCACGCTTTACGGCAACGACCCGGCGCTGCGCCCTGACATCTATGGCAAGGTCGGCAATTCGGGCGTGTCCATCGCCACGCTGGACGACATGAAGGTGCTCTACGACGGCTTTGACCTGTGCAGCCCGTCGACCTCGGTCTCCATGACCATCAACGGGCCGGCGCCGACCATTCTCGCGATGTTCATGAACACGGCCATTGACCAGAATCTGGAGAAGTTCAAAAAGGACAATGGCCGAGACCCGACGGCAACCGAGGCCACGAAGATTCGCGAGTGGGTGCAGGAAAACGTTCGCGGCACCGTGCAGGCCGATATCCTGAAGGAAGACCAGGGCCAGAACACCTGCATCTTCTCGACCGAGTTCAGCCTGAAAGTCATGGGCGACATCGCCCAGTACTTTGTGCACAACCGGGTGCGCAACTTCTACAGTGTTTCCATCAGCGGCTACCACATCGCCGAAGCCGGCGCCAACCCGATCAGCCAGCTGGCCTTCACGCTGTCGAACGGCTTTACCTTTGTCGAAGCCTACCTGGCTCGCGGCATGCACATCGACGACTTCGCGCCCAATCTGTCCTTCTTCTTCAGCAACGGCATGGACCCGGAATACACGGTGATGGGCCGCGTTGCGCGCCGCATCTGGGCCGTGGCCATGAAAGAGAAATACGGTGCCAACGAACGCAGCCAGAAGTTGAAATACCACATCCAGACCTCGGGCCGCAGCCTGCACGCACAGGAAATCCAGTTCAACGACATACGCACCACGCTGCAGGCACTGATCGCCATCTACGACAACTGCAACTCACTGCACACCAACGCGTTTGACGAAGCCATCACCACGCCGACGGAAGAGTCTGTGCGCCGAGCCATGGCGATTCAGCTCATCATCAACCGCGAATGGGGCCTGGCCAGGAACGAAAACCCCTCACAGGGCGCTTTCATCATTGAGGAACTCACCGAGCTGCTCGAAGAAGCCGTTCTGCTGGAGTTCGAACGCATCGCCGAGCGTGGCGGCGTGCTGGGTGCGATGGAAACCGGCTACCAGCGCGGCCGCATCCAGGACGAATCCATGCACTACGAGATGCTCAAACATACCGGCGAGCTGCCCATCATCGGCGTCAATACCTTCCGCAACCCGCATGGTGATGCGGTACAAGACAAGCTGGAGCTCGCTCGCTCCACCGAAGAAGAAAAACAGAACCAGCTCAAGCGCCTGGACGACTTCCATCGCCGCCACGCGGCCGAGTCACCCGCCATGCTCAAACGCCTGCAGCAGGCCGTGATTGAGAACCTCAATGTGTTCGAGGTGTTGATGGAGGCGGTGCGCGTCTGCTCGCTGGGGCAGATCACTAATGCGCTGTTTGAGGTGGGTGGGCAGTACCGGAGGAATATGTAAATCGCCGGGGGCTGCTATTACCCAACTGATCAATGGCAAATTATTTGAGCTATTGACGGATCCTGCCAGCACTGGTAACGATGGATAACTCGACGAAGCTGGAGCCAGAGTGCTGTCCGGGTTTAAAGCTGATCGAGTAACCACCAAGGTCAAAATTACTCATGCTGTCCAAGGCTAGAACGGTCCCCTCGCGGCTGGGCCTGCTGCCTTGGCGGCGTATCGCTTCAGAAATGACGCGAGCGGCAATATAGCCCTCCATCATGGCGTAGCTCACAGGCACTTCCAGGTTGGGTGTCTTGGCAGCGGTCTCAGTAAATTCCTTGACTAGTTGACTGGAGACCTTGTACGGACTTGGCGTCACTTGGGCGATAGCCACACCTTGCATCTGCTCCGGAGACAGTCGTTTCGAGAGTTGCTCGATGTCGGCGCCCGAATGCGAAAGCAGTTGAGCCGCGCCACCTGCGATACGGTACTTTTCAATAAAGCCGGCCGCAGCAGACCCGCTGGAAACCATGATGATCGCTTGCGGCTGCATGTTCATGAAAGTGTCCACGGCATCAGTGACGCTGACCGTATTAGCGACGTAGGAGGCGCGTCCCTCGATAGTCGCTCCCGCTTTTCTGGCCGCATCCTCGGCCGCGGCAATGACCGAAGTCGAGCCCGGCCCAGCCTCATGGAAAAGCCCCAGGCGCTTAATCCCGACGGTAGCCAAATGCTCGATGAGTTTGGAAATCTCCTCGCGCAGGCCTGCCCGCACGCTATACAGGTAGGGAGCGCCCGGCTGAATCTCCGAAGTACGGTAGCCCACCAGAGCGATCTTTTCTTTTGCCAAAATTCCCGCAGACACCAAGTCTGCAACATTCTTGCCGCCAAAGTAGCCGGCCAGGACCTGCGGCTTATCTTCAGCAATCATCTGCTTGGTCAAAGTGACCGTGTCGTCGGGCCTCCCGCCATCATCCTTGCGCAAAAGTGTGAACTTATGACCGTTGATGCCGCCGACCTTGTTCATGGCGTTGAAATGCAATTGCATGCCGGCGGCGTAAGCGCGGCCCTGACCGGCCTCCGGCCCTGACATGGGGCCGACTTGGCCCACTATGATCTCTGCGGCGAGTACCGGACCGGCTCCCGTCACAAGGGCGCCCACGGCCAGTGCCATCAGGGCCTTGGCGAAAGCCGACGATAAACAACGGTGGTGCATGATGAGAGTTTCCTTTGTGCCGCGAATCTGACGGACTTGGGTATCGATCAGTGGTCAACCTGCTGCAACACGGTCATTTCCAAACGCGGACTCTCCGTTGCCAGCGCCGCTTCGACTGTGATCCGGGCGGGGGAACCGTCGGGTTCGGGCCCGCCTGAGCAGGGCTGGATTCCATGGATCAAGGAAGGGGGCTCGACCCGCCTCCTCGTGGACGGCCGAAACGCGTGCCGTCATCGACCCGGGCTTCGAACTGCAGCTGTGCCAGCAGTTGGCGAACCTTGACACCTTGCGGTCGAGCCAGGTTGTCGCGAAGCGTTGCCGCCCGCTCTTCCGGAATAATGCCCGTGGTGCATTGTTCGAATTTGATTTGCCGCTCCAACGGCGAAAATGGATTCAGGAATGACCCTTTGGCGTGGTGAACCACGCGCTCCAGGCGTCGTCCGTCCTTCAAGGTTACGACTGTGGTGTGGGGGAGCAGCTGCGTTGCGGTTTCTACGCGTGTCGAATCCAGGCGCATTTCGACGCGTGGCATGAGGCGACGGGTCACGTCGTCTTGCACCGCTTTCGGCGTGAAGTCAGCCAACGTGACCGTGCCATAACGAAGCATCGTTGCCACCGCGTAGGGCATGGAGAACATGGCCTCGCGCGGATCCCGGGGCTCCGGGTATTTGAGGTTCACCAGGTTGACGCGCCCGACCAATGTTTCGACGCGCTCCACGTCCTCCATGCAGAATCGGTGTTCCGTGGCCAGGGCTTGCAACGCGTCCAGACAGCGGTGTGTGGACGCACAGTTGGGATACAGCTTGAATCCCAGGCCGTGGCTGTCGATCGCCAGCGGGCCATCGTTGACTGCAGTCATGGACCGCCAGTCGGCCGCCAAGCCCCCAGCATAGAGTGCGCCAAACCCATGCGGGCCTTCCAGGGCTTTATCGCTGCCGGTGACACCCGATGCTGCAAGCGATGCGGCCAGCACACCGCCTTGCGCCGCCAGTCCGGCATGTACGGGTTTCGTGTCAGTGCCGAACTGGACCTTGGGTCCAGCCGCCATGGAAACGGCCAAGCTGAGAGCGTGCGTCATCCTGCCAGCGTCCAGCCCAAGCAACCTGGCGCAAGCGGCTGCGGCAGCAATTACACCAATGGTTTGAGTGCCATGCCAGCCTTTTTCGGCATGGGACCGGTCCATCGCCATCCCGACGCGGGCCATCACCTCGCTTCCGACGATCAGCGCGTCCAGCACGGCGTCCAGCGTGGCATCAATCTCGTGGGCTTGCGCCAGGATGGCTGGGATCACGGCGCAGCCAAAATGGCCACCGGCGACGAAAAACATCTCATCCAGCTCCCGCGCATGGGCGGCCGTGCCGTTGGCCAGCGCACTGAAGGCGGCACAAGTCCCGGTGTTGCTACCCACCACCGGGACCGGTCCCGCGACACGCAATCCCGCCCGCACCGAGGCGCAAACCGGGTCCCCAGCACCTGCCACCATGGCGGCGATGGTGTCCTCCAGGGAGTGCTCTGCCGTGCGTAAGGTGGATTCACCCCATTGATTGGGAACCGTGGCAGCCCAGTGCGCGAGAACCTGGGTAGCGGGGACGGGGGAACTGAACATGCTTGTCCTTGGGGTCTGTTTTGGTATGTGGTTGCGCCTGTCAGCGCATCCTTGTGTGAAGTGAATAGCCGAAACGCAACAGCAGGCCTACGCGAAAGGCCAGGCACATTCAGTCAAGCTTTACTCCGGCTTTGCGGATCACGTCACCCCACTTTTTCGCCTCGCTGTCAATATGCGTCTTGAAAAACTCGGGGGTTCCTCCAAGCGCGACCTGCCCCACTTGCGCGAATTCGGCTTTGGTCGCAGGTGCCTGCAGCCAGTTGTTGATCTCACGGTTCAGGCGCAGGATCACGGGCCGAGGCGTGCCCGTCGGTGCCACAATGCCGCCCCAGGCCACCACCTCGAAGCCTGCAATGCCCGCCTCTTCCATGGTCGGCACGTCGGGCAGCAGCGCCGAGCGACGTTTACTGGTAACCGCGAGCGGACGCACCTTGCCCGACTGGATCGCGCCCACCATGGACGGCAGGTTGTCAAACATGAAGTCGATCTGCCCGCCGATCAGGTCGGTCTGCGCCTGCGGGGCCCCGCGGTAGGGAATGTGGCTGAAGCTGATGCCGGCTTTTTCCTTGAGGATTTCGCCGCTGAGGTGACTGGTGGTGCCGTTGCCGCCGGAACCCATGGTCAGATTGCCCGGGTGGCTCTTGGCATAGACGACCAAGTCACGCACCGAGGCGATGGGCAGGCCATGGCGGACCACCAGCACATTGGGCACCTGCGAGAGCACGGCCACCGGCGCCAGGTCTTTATCGGGGTTGTAGGGCATCTTGGAAATCAGGCTGCGGTTGATGGCCATGGTCACAATATTGCCGAAGCCCAGCGTGTAGCCGTCGGGCTTGGCGGTGGCCACCGCCTGCATGGCAATGGTGCCTGCCGCGCCGGGGCGGTTCTCGACGATCACCGCTTGTTTGAGTTTGTCCTGAAGGTAGTAGGCCAGCTTGCGGCTGGTCTGGTCGGGCGTGCCGCCGGCGGCCGAGGGCACGATCAGTTTGATAGGCTGGGTGGCGGGCCAATCCGCCGCCAGGGCGGTGCCAGCCAGCGTGGCCGCCGCCAGCAGCAGTACAAGGCGCGCTTGAAATTTCGACATCTATGACTCCAACTTCTGTTCTTGAGGGGCCGCCCACTGCGGCGCCCTGAATATCTGACATGCGCGCCGGCCTGTCCAACGGAATAAACGCATGCCCCCCTGCATTTATTTCATGCCCGCATAGCCTTTTTCATTGCGGGCGAACGGATGCCATGCCAATAATGGCCGCACCCACCATGAAATATCCGACGCAGCGCCACCTGCCCTCCATCGTCAACCTCAACACCTTCGAGGTGATTGCACGGCGCCTGAGCATCACTGCAGCAGCCGATGAACTGGGCCTGACGCAAAGCGCGGTGAGCCGCCAGCTGTCGGACCTGGAGAGCTTTGTCGGCGTAGCGCTGTGCCGGCGCACAACTAGCGGGATGGAGCTGACGGTTGACGGTGCCAGCTACCTGCGGCGGGTGCGAACCCTGCTGGACGAGCTGGAGTCAGCGACCATCGCCGCGTCCATGGGCTCCATGCCAGGCAAGATATTGCGGCTGTCTGTGCCCACCACCTTTGGCACGCTGTGGGCCATGCCTCGGCTGTGCGCCTTCGCCATCGCGCACCGGCAAATCCAGCTGGACGTGGCCACGCATACCGGGCCCATCAGCATGCGCGACTCGGGGCTGGACGCGGCCATCGTCTACTGCGAAGGGCCGGAGCCCGGCTGCGTGGCCGACCTGCTACACCCCCTGCACTCCTTTCCTCTTGCGGCGCCCACGCTAAGCCGGCTGGCGGCGCCGCTGACGGGCACGCAAATGGCAGCGCTGCCCTTGCTGCACCAGAGCATGGTGCCCAACTCATGGCCGGCCTACCTGCGGCAGCTGGGCGCGTCTGTAGAAGTCCCGATGCCGGGTGCCCACTACGGTCTGCTGTCGCTTGCATTAACGGCAGCGGAGGCCGGTCTGGGCGTCGCACTGGCGCCGGACTATGTGAGCGCATCGGCACTGCAGACCGGGCGCCTGGTCAAGCTGAATGACAAGCCCTTTATTTCGCCGCGCAGTTACTTTCTGGTGACGACGAACGAGCGCGCCAAGGCGCCCGTGATCCAATCGCTGCGCCAGTGGTTGACGAGCCAGTCGCCGCCAGCCCCTTGAGGCTCCGGCGGTGGCCAGCTGAATGAGGCCGAGGCGGCGTGGTCCAGGAGACTGATCAACGCGCAAAGTTGCCGCTCCAGGCCAATCACACCAGAGACGCCGGAGAGTGCGATGGGCCAAGTCAAAAATTCCGTCGAAGTCCACCTCAATGGTGAGGACCCCAGGGGCCTTCCCAAAGCGGCATCGCCGGATTCGTACCCAGCGTGCGTTTTGCCTCGGCCCTGGTTTTGGCCGCGTTGACCGGTTTGACATTGTGGTCCGGCACACGCAGGGTTTGCGTTTGGCTGGCTGGACTGACCGGGCGGGCGGCGGCAACGTCTGAGGCGTGTAGGCCGGTTGTTGTCAAAGCGGCTGCCAGGCCAACAGATGCAAGGGGTCGCAAGATCAGGACCAACATTTGAAGCCTCCCGTAGTGAATCATCGTCACTGCAGAGCAGCATGCAAAGGACGTGCCAGAACTCCGGCCATCGTGTTTCACCGTCACGGTTTTACCCCAGGCCTAGTGGTCCGCTGTCCCGGGGTCGCAGCGGCCCTTGCCACAACCCCCATATAGAGTCAAAGCTTCAGCGTCAGCCGCCTCCAGGCGCCTTCGAGCTGATCCTGCACCAGCGCCCCGCCGTCAAAGCTAAGCGGGCGTTGCTCTGTCGCCGGCAGCAGCAAGACCAGGTTGGCTTGCACGGGCGGCCGTGCGCCCTCACGGAGCACTGCGATGTGCAGGCCTTGCGCGGTGGACTCAACACGCAGGCGCCACTGCCCATAAGCACCGCTGCGCCAGGCTTGGCTATGGCCGTCGTCTTCAAAACAGTTTGCTTCGAAACTTCCCGCACCCTGATGGGGAAAGACCTGGAAGCCGCGCAGATCTTCGACCGCTGCGAAATGGATCTCTCCCAGATTCAGCGGTACGGCGCAGCCTTCGCGTGCCAGCAACGGGGGCGGGCCGTCCAGCGGCGCATCCAGCGTGATCCACTGGCCGGCTTTCACGTACCGAGCGGTGTGCGCCTCGTACCAACCGCTGGTGCCGGGCAGCCACACGCGGCGCTCGGTCTGGCCGGGCTCGACCACCGAGGCCACCAGCAAATGGGCGCCCAGCAGCATGTCGTCGTTTTCTTCCAGGCAGTGCGTGTCTTCCGGGAAGTCGTGGTACGTCGGCCGGATGATGGGTTCGTAGGCGCTGTGGTAACGCCATACCAGGTCGTACAGGTAAGGCATGAGCCGGTAGCGCAGGCGGATCAGCTCGCGCACCTGGGGCGTCACCTCGGGGTACATCCAGGGTTCATTGACGGTTTTGTCGTCGTTCCACGAATGGATGCTGAAGCGCGGGAGGAAGATGCCGTGCTGCACCCAGCGCAGCAGCAACTCGGGCCCCGGCGCAGGACCGGAAAAACCGCCTATGTCGTGCCCGGTGTTGGACACGCCCGACATCGCCAGGCCGAGGCCCATGCGGATGTTGTAGCGCAGCGTTTCCCAGGCCGTGTAGTTGTCGCCCGACCAGGTCTGCACATAGCGCTGCATGCCGGCGGCGCCTGAGCGCGACACCAGGTAGGGCCGCTCCGCGGGCGCGAACTCGGTCTGCGCGGCATGCGACGCCTGCATCATCAGCAAGGTCTGCAGCGGGCGCACCTCGCGCGCGGGACGCGGCATGCCGAAGCCGTGGGCCAGCGCGTTGTCGCTCCAGATTTCGTACTCGTTGTTGTCATTCCAGGTGGCGGGGATGCCGTATTCGAGCAGCTGCTCGGTCACCTGCTTCTTCCACCAGGCGATGGTGGCGGGGTTGGTGAAGTCGAGGTAGGCGCCGGTGCCGTCCCAGAACTGTATGGCGGTGGGCTGGCCATCCGGATCGTTGACAAGAAGGCCAGCCTGGCGGGCTTCCTCGAAACGCGGATGGTCGCGCAACAGCGCGGGCTTGATGTTCGGCACCAGGCGCACACCGCGGTCGAGGTAGCTCTGCACGAAGGCCGCCGGGTCGGGGAATTTTTCGCGGTTCCAGTTGAAGACGTAGCGGCCTGGGCCGATCGAGGTGTAGCCCGACGATAGATGAAAGGAGTCGCAGGGAATATCGTGCTCTTCGCAACGTTCGAGGAACTCGCCCATGCGCTCCTGCGCATTCGGTGCGTCTGTGTAGCTCATGGTCGAACCCGAATAGCCCAGCGCGTAGCGCGGCGGGAAGATGGGCCGGCCGGTGAGCCAGGTGTAGCGGCGCGTGATGGCGGCCGGGTCGGCGCCGGCGATGTAATACAGGTCGAGGTCGCCGTGGTCGGCCACAAAGTAACGGTAGTGGCCGTGGTAGTTGTCCATCTCCCGGCCCATGTCGAAGCTGCAATCGGACAAGGTGTCGTAGAACAAACCGAAACACAGGCCGGCGTCTTTTTCACCACCTTTGCGCGTGATGTAGAACGGGATGTGTTTGTACAGCGGGTCGGTGCTGCGTGCGCTGTAGCCCATGGGATCCAGGTTGCACATGCGGTAGCGCTGGCCGGCGCGGTTGGCATCGCCGGCGCGCTCGCCCAGGCCGAAGTAGGCCTCGCCGCGTTCGCGCTGCAGGTAGTGGTAGACCTTTTCGTCCCACCATCCAAAGTTGTAGCTCTGCGTGGTGCGGTCGGAGGCTGTAGCCTGCCAGCGGCCCTGTTGCCGGCTTTCCCAGCGGCAGAAAAAACCTTTGAGCGCGACGGTCAGGCGCACGGCGCCGGTGGTGATCTGTAGTTGCGAACCCTCTTCCTTGAGTTCGAATGCGGGCAGCGAAAAGCCGCTCACGTCGAAGCGGTCGCGGCCTTCAACGGGCAAGTTTTCAAGTCCAGGCGCCACGGTCCAGCTGCGCGGCATCTGCAGCCGTCCTTGCGGCAGCACCAGCACACGAACGATGTCTTCTTCGAGCACCCAGATGTGGGCCGTGGCGCCACTGGTGCTGTTCAGGACGAGGTGGTTGCCGCTGCGCGATTGCAGGGCGAAAGTGGGAGCTTGGTCAAGGCGCATGGTCGGCTGGTCAATGTTTCGGGTGGCGCAGGTTCAAAGACGCAAGCCGTTCTGGTCGAAGAAATGCAGGTGCTCTGCGGGTGCGGTCACCTTGACGGTGTCGCCGCGCTGGATGTTGGTCTGCCCGCTCAGGATGATTTCAAAAGGCGCATCGGGCACCACGTTGCCATGCAAGATGCTGGTGCTGCCGAGTTGCTCGACCTGCGACACCTTCATCTCCAGCGGACCGTCGTTGGTGAGCTGCGCATGCTCGGGCCGGATGCCCACGGTGTGGGCTCCGGGCCTGGCGCCAGGCATCTGAGCCACCGGCACGAAGTTCATCCGCGGGCTGCCGATGAAGCCGGCCACAAACTGGTTGCAGGGCCGGTTGTACAGTTCCAGCGGCGAGCCGACCTGCTCGATGCGGCCGGCGCGCAGCACCACGATCTTGTCGGCCATGGTCATGGCCTCGACCTGGTCGTGTGTCACGTAAATCATGGTCGCGCCAAGCCGGGCATGCAGGTCGCGGATCTCTGCGCGCATCGAAACGCGCAGCTCGGCATCGAGGTTAGACAGCGGTTCGTCGAACAGGAAGAGCTTGGGTTCGCGCACGATGGAGCGGCCTATGGCTACGCGCTGACGCTGGCCGCCGGAGAGCTGGGTGGGCCTGCGCTGCAGCAGCGGCGCGAGCTGCAGCATGGTGGCGGCGGCATTGACCTTGCTCTCGATCACGGCTTTGGCCACGCCCAGGTTTTCCAGGCCGAAAGCCATGTTGTCGTAGACGCTCATGTGCGGGTAGAGCGCGTATGACTGGAACACCATCGAGCAGCCGCGGTGCGCGGCGCTCACGTCATTGACACGCTGGCCGTCGATGCGGATGTCGCCGGCGCTGGCGGGCTCCAGCCCCGAGATGATGCGCAGCAGCGTGGATTTTCCGCAACCCGAGGGGCCGACGAAGACCACAAATTCACCGTCGGAAACGGTCAAGTCCACGCCATGGATGATGGTGGCTTTGTCGAAGGTTTTGACGACGCTGGTGAGTTCAAGAGTGGCCACGGGAGAGTCCTTGGTTATTTGACGCCGGCACTGGCGATGCCTGTGGCGATGTATTTCTGCAGGAAGGCAAAGACCAGGGTGATCGGAATCAAGGTGATCACAGTCATCGCCAGCAGGTAGTGCCACTGCGTGTTGAGTTCACCCTGGAAGGCATTGAGCGCGAGCTGCAAGGTGAAGTGCTCCGACTTGGACAGCACGATCAGCGGCCACAGGAAATCGTTCCAGCGCCACATGAACGAGAAGATGGCCAGAACCGCCATCGCCGGAGCGGCCAGCGGCAGGATGATCTTCCAGTAGATGCGCCACTCGCTGGCGTTGTCCATGCGAGCGGCCTCCAGCAGCTCGTCGGGGATGGTCAGCATGTATTGGCGCAGCAGGAACACGCCGGTGGGCGTGGCCACCGCAGGCAGGATCACACCCCAGAGGTTGTTCAGCAGATTCAGTTCGGAGATCACCAAAAAGGCGGGCACCAAAATGATGGTGGGCGGAATCATCAGCGTGGCGATGATCAGCACGAACACCGTCTTCTGCCCGGTGAACTGGTACTTGGACAGCGCGAAGGCCGCCATTGAATTGAACAGCAACGTGAGGATGGTGGCCACCACGGTGATGAACACGCTGTTCCACAGATAAGTGCCGAAGGCGAATTTGCCGAACAGCTCGGTGTAATTGCCGCCGGCGAATTTAAGCTCATTGACCGGCTTGCGGTCGTTGATGTTCACGCGCAGTTCAGTCTGCGGCGCCGCGGGGTCGACCATGGTGGCGACCAGGCCGATGCGGCGCACCTGGGCCAGTTCGCGGATGTTGCCCTGCTCGTCCTTGGCACGGAACAGCGGCAGGGGCTTGTCGTAACCGGCCACCACCGCCTCCTTCTGGCTGTAGGGCAGAAAGGTCGGTGGGAACTGGCTGAGCGCGCTTTCGGTTTTGAACGACGACATCACGAGCCAGAGCACCGGGCCGAACATCACGATGAGGCCGGCCAGCAGGTAGGCGTAGGAGACCCAGTCGGTCCAGTGCAGGCGGGTGCCGCCGTATTTGTGGCCCTGTTTGTCAGAGTACGTGCGGGTGAGGAAATTGGCCATCGCTTTTTCCTTACTTTTTGATTTTTCCGGCCTCGCCGGCTTTGGACAGCCGCAACTGCGCAAGCGTCAGGCCCATCAGACCCACGGCCAGAATCAGCGAGGCCGCGGCTGCCAGGCCATACAGGTGGATCTGCTCGGCAAAACCGGTCTGGTAGATGTACTGCACGATGAAGGTGGTGGCCGAGCCCGGGCCGCCGCCGGTGAGCACAAACACTTCGTCAAAGCTCTGCACCGCGCGGATCATCACCAGCACCAGCACCACGATCAGGTTGGGCATGAGCAGCGGTAAGGTGATGCGCCTCAGCACACGAAATGGCGGCGCGGCGTCCATCTCAGCGGCTTCGTAAACGTCTTTCGGAATGGCCTGCAGGCCGGCCAGCAGGATGAGCGTGTAAAAGCCCATGTGGGCCCAGATGGATACCACCACCACCCAGAAAAAAGCCCAGTGCCGGTCCAGCAACCAGTCCATCGGTGAGGCACCCATGGCCACCAGGCCGGCATTGAACACGCCCTGGCTTTGCAGCAACCACTTCCAGATCAGCGCCACCACCACCGGCGACAACAACACAGGGTAGAAGAACACGCCGCGCCAGAAACCACGGCCTATGATTTTTCGGTTCAGCACCAAGGCCGTCACCAGCGAGAAGAACACCATCAACGCCACCTGGATCAGGCTGAACTTCACCGTGTTGGCAATGGAGCGCCAGAAGATGTCGGTGCGGCAGGTCTGCAGGTCGGTGTAGTCGCGGCATTCAAGCAGGATGGCGAAATTCTCCAGCCCCGTGAAAGGCCGCTGCGTGGGCAGCAGGTTCACCCCGCCCGTGACCGCATACACCAGGTTCACCACGATAGGTAAAAAGGTGAAGATGCTGATCACCACCAGATTGGGGCCGACAAAGAGCCAGCCTATGCGCGAGGCGCCCAGCCATTTCTGGCCCAGCCGGAAGATCGGCTCGAACAGGTTGAACAAAAAACCCAGGAAGGTCGAAAAAACCGACATACCGACTCCGATCTACTGTCAAAGCACCACCTGCGCCCCAGTCTTACGCCAGGGGATACCGCGGAACTGGCTCCGCCAGGCCGCAGGTATCGCCCCCTGCAAGGGGGGAGGCACGCACGCAGTGCGCGCCACGGGGGTGTACAACTACTTCTCGGCTTGTTTGACCGCCTCGGCCATGTCGGTCCCGATCTTCATCACGGCCTCGTCCACGCTGATTTCTCCCACGATGGCCTGGGTGACGCGGGTCACGGTCGGCAGCATCAAGGCGCGGTTGTACTTGTAGCCTTGCAACGCGTAGGCCGGCGGCGCGATGGTGGCGGTGCCGCTGGTGAACACGCCCAGTGCGGCGCGCGCCGCCGGGCCGGCGCTCGGGTAGTCCACGCCTTTTTTGGCCACGCCGGCATGCGCTGGGATGTTGTTGGTGCGCGAAGCGAATTCGGCGACGTTGGCCTCCTGCGCCATGAAGTCCAGGAAGCGGCCCACTTCCTTCGGAGATTTGGTGGTTTTGAGGGCCACCCAGGCCGCGCCGCCGGGCATGCCCGAGCAGGCAGCAGGTCCGCAGGGGTTGGGCACGGCGACCCAGTCGAAGGCGTTGCCGATTTCCTTTTGCATGCGGTTGATCTGCCAGGAACCCGACAGGATCATCACCACGCGGCCGTTCTTGAACTCGCCCACCGCATCGGCATAGCTGGAGCCGCCCGAGCCGCCCCAGACGTCTTTCAGCATGGTGCCGTCCTTGTGCCAGGCAACGAATTTGCCCACGGCGGTCTTGTAGCCGGCGTCCACTGTGAGGTTTCCTTTGGCGTCGAAAATCTTCGCGCCGTAGCTCACGGCAGGGCCGGCGAAGCGGTGGCCGGAACGGTCCCAGGCCATGGCGGCCGGGGTCTGCGTGGCCTTGGCCACCTTGCGCGCCGCGTCGGCCCACTCTTCCCAGGTGGCCTTGGGGCCGGGCATGGGCACCTTGGCCTGCTCGAACAAGGTTTTGTTGACGAAGGGGCCGGTCATGGTCATTTGCGACAGGAAACCGTAGATGCCCTTGTCGCCCGCCTTGTTGCGCATCCAGGGCAAGGTGCTGCCGAAGTTGTCTTCCCAGTACTTGCGGTCCTTCACATGGGCGCTGATGTCGATGTAGTTCTTCGACAGGCCGCCGATTTCGGCGACACGCGCGATGTCGGGCCCCTGCCCCGCCGCGAGCTGGACAGGCAACTGCTCGACCACCGTCTTGTAGGGCACCACGTCCAGGATCACCTTGGCGCCGGCGTTCTGGGCCTCATAACGCTTGATGAGGTCGGCCGTGACATCGCATTCATTGCCGTCCTGGTAGCACATGACACGGATGTCGGCGAAGGCGCTGGTGGCCAGCGTGGCGACGGCGGCACCCAGGAGGCCGGCCCGCGTGGCGCGCCTGGCGAGAAAACGAAGCTGGAAGTTCATGGTTGTCTCTTTCTGGAAAAAAACGAAGGTGGGGCCGATCGGTCGTCGGCTTCAGGAATGCGCGTCGTCGGCCGACGCAAGCGACGCCCAGCCCGCATGGCCGGGATGGGTGGCCGCGGCGCTGTAGATCGCCGCGATCACCAGCAGGAGTATCGGCAGAGGCTCGCCGTCGCTGTGCGTACTGCTGGAGGTGAAAACCATGTCGTCCTGTGCCGTTGTGTTGCGATCGTTGGCGGTTTTGGCTATTATGGCAAACGTTTGCCAACGCTTGGCAATCGTTTGCCATACTTGTCAGTGGCGGCTTTCTCGGTTATATGTTGGTTATATGTTTTGTCTTTGGCCCGCACTGAACGGGCCACCGGTCGGCCACCTGCCCTCGCCCCTTGGCCCCTTGTTTTCCCAAAATACGACCCATTGATGCTTCGCTTTCCACTCGCCGGCCTACCGCCTGGCCATCCGCATGACCGGCCTTCGCGCCAACCCGACATTCGCTGCGGCGTCCAGACCCGGCAGGCCTGCCGCCCGCACCGATGACCGACGACACCCCGCGCAGGCGCAAGGGCGTCGGCCCGGTTTCGCTGAGCGAAGTCGCCGTGCAGGCCGGCGTCTCAATCTCCACCGTCTCGCGCATCGTGAACGGCGAGACCCGGCGGGCTTCGCCGGAAACCCTGGCACGCGTGCGCGAGGCGATCAAGACCGTGGGCTACCACCCGAACCAGCTGGGGCGCGCGCTGCGCAGCCGTGAGAGCCGCCTGGTCGCGATGCTGGCCGCCAACCTCGACAACCCGGTGATGGCCACGCTGGCCGCCTCCACCGAGGCCGCGCTACGCGAGGCCGGCTACACGATGATCCTGTGCGACACGCACGACCGGCCGGAGCTGCAGGACGACTATCTCAACGCCATGCGTTCGCAGGTCGTGCAGGGCTACGTGATGGTCGCGGCCCAGCCCAGTGCCGGCCTGCGCGACTTCGTGGAGCGCGGTGCGCCTATGGTCTTCGTGAGCCGGCGCAGCCCGTTCGGCACATGTTCCTTCGTGGGGCCCGACAACCTGGCGGCCGGCGCCGCCGCTGCAGACTACCTGCTCGACCGCGGCATCGACGCGCCGGCCGTGGTATTTCCGTCGCGCGGATCGTCCACGACCAGGGAACGCGTGCAGGGCTTCTGCGAGCGGGCCGGCGCCAGAGGCTTGTCAGCCGACCGGATCCGTCGGGTAGAGGCCCCGGGCATCTCGCACCTGGAAATCGGCTACGCCGCCGGGGCCCAGTTCGCGGCGCCCGGTGGCTGGCCGCGTGGCGCGATGTGCATCAGCGACCAAGTCGCCTATGGGCTGCACCGCGTGGCCCGCGAGAGCGGGATCCGGGTGCCCGGCGACTGCGAGCTGGTCGGCATCGACGGCAACCCGATCAATGCCTGGCTCGCCCCGTGGCTCACCTCGGTCGAAATTCCGCATCAGGACTTCGGACCGGTCATTGTGGACCTGATGCTGAGCCTGTGGGGCGGCGAAGCGCCACGCGAACGCCTCATGCCGCACCGCATGGCGGCTGCGCTCGAGACCTGAAACCGGCCAGGCCTGCGCCGGATGCGTCACGCGCCGGGCTTAGGCCTTTTCCAGATCACGCCGTCCACCAGGTAGTGATGGAAGTTCACGGTGAAATGCAAAATGAAAACGGCGGGCAAGCCTAGCCAGATCAGTTGCTGGCCGGCCACCGACAGTGCTTCGTACATCACCGCGCCCAACACCAAGCATACGGTCAGGTATTTGGCCGCATTTTTGAATGGCTTGACCAGGCGCTGAATATCCTGACTGCCGATGGATCGTTGGCCGTCCGCGCCCGACAACTGCGCATCACGGCGCACATTCTGCAGCCATACAAACTGCAGGTATTGCAGGTTGTGCCAGATATTCACCACCAGCCATCCCGACGTGATGTCCGTGACCCACAGGTAAGCGACTGCCATGACAAGCAGGTGCGATGCCACAAACAGGCAATGCCCCACGTTGAGTCGCCCTGCCAGCGCAAGGCGCACCTGCCGATACCCCCACCATGCGCACACAAACACGGCGACGATGCCTGTTGCGCCTGTCAGCGCGGCGTCCACAGGCGGAAGGTAGATGGGGTAGCCAAAGAAGAATTCGGGGGTCGCGGTACACCGGTGCATCAAGCCCCAAAGCGGAAAGAGGTAGATCAGGCTTTCCGACAAACGATCTGGGCCTGCTGCCCGCGGGTCGGCCCTTCTGTACGCCCTTGCAATGCCGAACGACTGCCGGGTGACATGGTAGGTCTGGGCAATGAAGTACAGGGTGAACAGGCCACCCAGCTCATAGGCCAGCGCGACCATCGTGACCCCGACAAGCACGATGGGCGGCAAACCAAAAATCAGGAACCAGTGCCTTTTGACATGGGCTTTGTCAAAACCGATGCGGGTGTAGGTCGCAATGACGTGGGGGCTGGCAAACAACCAGATATCGACCAGTACCACCGCCACAAACATCGCGGGCGAGATCGTTGCCAAAGCACCCAGGACCAGTGCGATGCCGGCAGTGCCAAAGAGGAACAGCCTGTCAAACCACGGACCGTAGAGGAGCGGGCCATGATTGGCGGTACCGACCGGCCAGCGCAGGTTCATGTCACCGGCAGAATAACGGGAGGTGGCCGCGCTGAGCCGGGGGGAACGTATTTTGGCGGCCGGGTGAACTGGGTTCCTGGCCGAAGATTGCGTTCCGTCGACACCTTGATCTGGTCGTATGCGCTGTTGAGGCCGGCCTCAAACCGCGAAGCCAGCGTCAGCCTGCCGGGCATGGCAGACAAACCAGCGGGCGGCAATGTCTGGTAGGGGTCATACAACGGCCTGGCTTCGCAAGGGTAGCAAAGCCCATCGGCATCAAACTGGCTCCCAAAGTGAATGGAATAGACCACCCCACCGGGTTTATCGCCGTCGATGGGAAATGAAAATGCCACAACGGAATCGGAGGCATCGGCGGCAGGGTTGCTGTCGCGCAACAGGATGAATCCGGCATCAGTGAGGGCATGGACCCACTCCCGCTTCAGATCCGGCAGTTTGACCTTGACGTAGGAGTTGTTGTAAGCCCAGCGATTACGCTCTCCGTCCCATGCGTTTTTGTAATCAAACCCGCGCTGGGGATCCAGGTAGTTCAGGGATTTGTTTTTAATGGACGAATACGCTTGGTCGATGTCCGGGTAGAGCCTGCTGCTCAGATCGTACTGGACCATCCATGGAAATTTCCCGATGTCCGTTTCGTCCTGTATTTTTCCCCATCGCAAAAAACAGTTCATGCACCGGCCATTGACAACGGTGCCGTCTACCTTGAATCCAAAAATCACAACGCCGTATTTGCCATTCTTGTCCACGGGATAAGAAAATCGAAAGACCGTGGCGCTGTCTGCGTCTTTTTTGGCGGCAAGCAGGGTGAAGCCGGATTCCACAAACGAATCAGTCAGGATTTGATTCAAATCCTGCACTTTGATGTTTTTGTAGATCGCCATCGGGAAAGCGTTCGGCGTTCCTATCTGCCTTGTTGCAATCGGATTTGCAAGCTGCTGGGCGCTTGAAATGGAAAAACATCCCAACCCCAGGATCAATGCCAGGAAAACTGCAATTCTGGACAACATTTTTCGGTACCCCCCGTTGACGTTATCCATGGATTAAACATCATGGCCGTCTTCCATCAAGAGGAGTTTTTATCTGGATTGGATACCGCATCGAACCCAATGCACCGAACGCCAGCCATTTTGGCCATGAAAAAAGCGCCCGAAGAGGCGCTTTTTTCATGGATGCGACCTGGGGCCGCATCAGCAGACCGGCTCAACCCTGGTGAGGGCGCTTGCCTGGGTTCTTTTTGCTGCGGGTGTGCGAACCGCGCTCCAGGCTGATCTTCTGGCCGCGGCCGGTTGTGATGGTGTAGCCCTTGGGAGGGACTGGCTTGGGGGCGCAGATGTCGGCTTCGACTCTGATTTTCTTGGGCATGGAAGACTCCGGGTTAAAAATGGCGTAGCCCGTGATTTTAAGCCACTCCGGGCCTGGGGCCGTGCCCAGGGATTCTCAGGCATACAAGGCAGCCGGCGCTTGCTCCCGCGCGCACTGTGTTTGGGCCGCCACCAGCGCGCGCGCCACGGGCTCCCAGGTGCTGGCATAGACGGGCAGCGCGTCGGGCGCAAAGGCGGTGTGCGGCCAGTCGGAACCCCAGACCAGGCGCCGGCCGAACAGCCCCGCAACCTTGCGGATGACCTCGTCCAGCGCCTCGTACGGCGCTTGCGCGCCCAGGCGGTACCAGCCGGAAAGCTTGACCCAGGCGCCCTGGGCGGCGAGTTGCTCCAGTGCCCGCCAAGCCGGGTGATCTGGGGGAATGCCGGCGTGCATGCCGGCGAGGTGGTCTAGTACCGCCGGTACCGGGCTGGCCGCATGCATGGCCGCGATCACGGGCAGGTCTTGCGGTGCCGCATACCACTGCACATGCCAGCCGAGCGCGCGCAGGCGCGGCGCCAGGGCCTGGAAGCTGTCCCGGGCGCCGTCGCCCTCCCCGGCCTTGAGGCTGTCTCCGACGGGGGACACCAGGTTAAAGCGCACACCGCGCACGCCGAGCGCATGCATGGCTTGCAGCGCCGCATCGTCGATGGACGGCGGCAGCACCACCACACCGCGATGGCGCCCGCCACCGGCGCGCAAGGCGTCGAGCAGCACCGTGTTGTCGGTGCCGTAGACGCTGGGTTGCACCAGCACCAGATGACCGAAACCGTGGTGTTGGGCCAATTGCTCAATGTCTCCCAGCGGCCGGTGCGCGGGCTGGTAGTGGCCCGGCGCTACAGCCGCAGCGGCGTCAAATACGTGGACATGACTGTCCCAGCCAGGCGCCACCGGGTCAAGCGCGGATTTTTGCACCGGCTTATCCCGCAGTGATCTTGCGGTCCCTCACGATGCGGCCCCATTTGAGCTGCTGCGCCTTGAGAAAGGCCTGGGTCAGCGCTTCGGGACCATCCGGAAACACCTCACCGCTCAGGCTGCGGATGCGTCCCAGCACCTCAGGGTCGGCCATGGTCTTGCGGATGGCGGCGATCAGCGCGGCTTTGCTTTTGGCATCGATGCCCGCGGGCGCCAGAACCGGATTCCATTCGAGCACTTCGTAAGCCGGCACACCGGCTTCTTCCATGGTCGGCATGTCCGGCAGCGCGCGTGTGCGGCGCCGGCTGGTCACCGCCAGCGGGCGCAAGCGGCCTGACTGGATCTGCCCCAGCGAGGAAGCCACATTGGCGAAAAACAGCGGCACCTGGCCGGCCATCACGTCGTTCATGGCCGGGCCGCCGCCGCGGTAAGGCACGTGCACCAGCTTCACGCCGGCCAGGTCTTCAAACAGCGCGCCAGCCAGGTGCTGGGCCGAGCCGTTGCCCGAAGAGGCATAGGCAATCTGCCCGGGTTTGGCCTTGGCCAAGCGTATCAGGTCCTTGACGCTTTTAGCCTCAAAACCGGGCGTGCACACCAGCACGTTGGGGAACTGCGCCAGCACGGCCAGTGGCGCGAAAGCCGTGTCAGTGTCGTAAGGCAGCTTGGGATAAAGCGCGGGATTGACGGCGAAGGACGAGGCATCGACCAGCAACTGTGTGCCGTCGGGCACGGCGCGCGCCACCTGCGTCGCGGCGATCTGGCCGCCGGCGCCGGGCTTGTTGTCGACCAGCACGGTCTGGCCCAGGAACTCCGCCATGCGTGGCGCGATCAGCCGCGCCATTAGGTCGGCGCCGCCGCCCGCGGCATAGGACACAACCAGCGTGATCGGCTTGCCGCCGGCGATCTGGCCCGCGGCATGGGCGGCAAAGGCCCAGGGTGCGGCGACGGCCGCGCCCGCGGCCTGCAGCACGAGTCGGCGCGAGCGGTTCAGGGGTTGCGCTTTGTTTGCAGGGCGGTTGCTTGGGTGTGACATGGTTTTCTCCGGTTTCGGTGATGGGTCTGGGCGTTCAGGTGATGGTGACGGTGTAGTGAAAGGCATGGGCATCGCCCCGCGTGTAGCGCACTTCGACGCAATGGCCGGCCAGGTCGTAGGCGCAGCGCGTGACCAGCGCGCACGGATGGCCGGCCAACAAGGCCAGGTGGCCGGCCTGCGCCGCCGTGAGCGCGCCGAAACTGATTTCATCGACCGCGCGGGCCACATGCACGCCGCAGCGCTCGGCAAACATCGGGTAGAGCAGGTCGCCCCAGCTGCCGGCGTCGCCCTCGGCGAGCCCGGCGAACAGGGCCGGTGGCAGCCAGATTTCTTCATAAACACAGGGCTGGCCCGAGAGCGAGCGCACGCGTTGCAGCCGCAGCGCCATATCACCGCGCGCCAAGCCCAGGCGCCGCGCAACCTCGGCGGGCGCGACCAGCAGCCGGCGCGAGACGATGTGCGAGGCCGGCACTTCACCCGTGCCCTCGCCGAAGCGGAAAAACCGCATCATGGTGCCGCCCGTCATGCCTGCGCGCACAAAGGTGCCGCGGCCATGGATGCGCTCTATCAACCCCTGGTCAGCCAGCAGTTCCAGCGCGCGGCGTAGCGTGCCCAATGCCACGCCGTGCTCGGCGGCCAGGGTCTGCTCGGCAGGCAAGGCGCTGCCCGGCGGCCATTCGCCCGCCACCACACGTGCGCGCAAGGCTGCGGCCAGCGCGGCATAACGGCTTTGGCCCGGTTCGGCGGGGACCACAGTGAGAGTAGGCTTATGCATAATTGATCTAGTCCTATAGATGACTAGATCATGTCATGCGTCCCCGCATCTGTTCTCAGGGTTTTCACGTAGTTTTCGGGACCAGAAGCGGCCTTCTCCGAAAAAAAAAGCGGCGCCCATCAGGGCGCCGCCTCTTTGCGGAGAAGCAGCGAACCACTTACTCGATGGTCGCGCCGGAAGCCTGCACAATGCCCTTCCATTTGAGGTAGTCGCTCTTGAGCAACGCGGAGAACTGCTCGGGCGTCATGTTTTGTACCTCAGCGCCTTGCGCGTGAATGGCCGCCTTCATTTCGGGTGTGGCCAGCAGCTTGTTGACCTCGGCATTGACCGTGGCAACGATGTCTTTGGACGTGCCGGCCGGCATGAAGAGGCCATACCAGGTGCTGACGTCAAAATCCTTGTAGCCCAGTTCGGCCACCGTGGGCACATCCGGCAGCGAGGTGCTGCGGCGGGCCGAGGTGACGGCCAGCGGGCGCAGCTTGCCCGATTTGATCTGGGCGATGGCCGAGGGCAGCGAGGACACCATGAGGTCCACGTTGCCGGCCAGCACGTCCATCATGGCCGGGTTGGAGCCCTTGTAGGGCACGTGGCGCAGCTTGATGTTGGCGGCGCTGTTGAAGATCTCGCCGGCCAGGTGGATGGTCGTGCCGTTGCCGGGCGAACCGTAGGTGATGGAGTCAGGCGCGGCTTTGGCCGCCGCCACCACGTCGGCCAGGGTCTTGAAGCGCGACTGCACGCCCGTGACGATCACGACCGGCGTGTAGGCGACGTGGGCCACTGCCACCAGGTCTTTGGTCGGGTCATAGCTGAGGTTCTTGTAGAGCCAGGGGGCAACAACCAGGTTGTCCTTCTGGCCCATGACCATGTCATAGCCCATGGGCGCTGCGCGTACGGCTTCGGCAATGCCGATGGTGCCGCCAGCGCCGGCGCGGTTATCGGGCACCACGGTCCACTTGCTGGTCTCGGTCAGCTTGTTGGCCACCAGGCGCGACAGGATGTCGGTGCCGCCGCCGGGCGGAAACGGAACGATCAGGCGTATCGGCTTGGCCGGGTATGTTTGGGCCTGCACGGCAGAGAGTACGAGCGCGAGAGCGATGAACGACAAAAACTTGCGAAGCATGGGGAAGGTCTCCTTATGGGGCTTGCAAGCATAAGGCGAATGAAAAGAAGCACCCGCTTGCAGCCGGTTTGACCTTCAATTTTATTCGCCGGCCTGTCTATACAACATGGCGGTGCCGCGCGGCCCGGCCGTGATCCGAGGGGTCCGGCGTCTCGATCGGCGATGGCGCGGACGGGCTGCAGCGTCTGCCATGCACCACCAGCGCCCCCGCAAGCGCCGCTTATGATCAGCCCTTTAAAAAATAAGGGAGGCCTTGCATGTCATCAAACTCTTCTGCCGCGCCGTCCATGGTGCGCACCGGCGCCAAAGCCGGCATGGCGTTTGCCAGCTCCGTCGCCATGGGTGGTTTGCTGGCTTTCCTGCTGGGCGGTGGCGTGTTCTTCTTCTACCTGAGCCGGCTGTCCGGCCCTGGCATGCCTGCCGCAGCGCACGCCGGCGGCGCCGGCGCCATCCTCGCCTTGCTGTTTTCACCGCCCTTGCTGGTCAGCATGCTGCTACTGGCCTTTGTTCCGATTTACCTGATGCTGGGCGTGGCGCGTGGCCGCAGCCGGGCCATACAGCAAGTCGTGACGGGTCATGGAGAAGCCATGTCCCAGCGCTTGACGGATGCGATTGCCGGACGTATCGAGGCCATGCCGCGAACCAAGGGTGCACTCGAACGGGTGTCAGAGATGCTGTCGGCCGATGCCATCGGTCAGCAATTGGCGCCGGTGTTGGGTCAGGGACGCGCCGTGCGCGGCATGATCAATTTTGTGGTGAACCGCCTGCCGCTGGCTGATGTACTGGCGCAATGGCAGCGGGCCCGCGCCGCCGAGGCCGCACCTGCGCCAGCACCAGGTTCGCCTGACCCGGTGTTGCGCACTCTGCTCGCGCAGCGTATTGGCCAGACGCTTCAGGATGCCGCTACGCCTTCCCGCAAGCCGCTCTACATCGCCATGGCCGTCCAGGCGGCCTTGCTGGCAGTGGGGATGTGGCTGACGCGTTGACCCCTGGAAAGGTCTAGATCATCTCCAGCGAGGTGGCGCGGGAAGGCGGCTTGAACAACACGTCCAGTGCAGCCAGTTGTCCATCGCTGAGCCGGATTTGCGCCGCCGCGGCGTTCTCGCGCAGCCGTTCCGGATGGCTGGTTTTGGGAATCGCGATGACGCCGTCCTGCGCCAGCACCCAGGCCAGCGCCGCCTGAGCCGGTTGCATGCCGTGGTGTGCGGCGAAGCGGGTCAGGCCCGCCTGACGCAACAGCCGCGCCTGCTCAATCGGCGAATAGGCCATCACAGGCACCTTGCGTTCGCGTAGCCAGGGCAGCAGATCCCACTCAATGCCGCGGCGTGTGAGGTTGTAAAGCAGCTGGTTGGTTTGCACGCCCTGACCACCGGGTACTTTCCACAACTCCTGCATGTCGGAGAGGTCAAGGTTGCTCACGCCGTAATGACGGATCTTGCCGGCTTTTTGCAGTGCCATCAAAGCCTGCATGGTTTCGGCCAGCGGCACCGAACCCCGCCAGTGCAGCAAGTAAAGGTCAATGCGGTCGGTGCGCAGCCGCCGCAGGCTGCGTTCGCACGCGGCCACCGTGCCCGCCTTTGAGGCATTGTGCGGATACACCTTGGTGACGATAAAGGCTTCGTCACGCCTTCCCTGCAGCGCCTCGCCAACGAGTTCTTCGGCCAGCCCCTCACCGTACATTTCCGCGGTATCAACCAGCGTACAGCCCAGGTCCAGGCCCAGCTGCAGAGTCGCGAGTTCGTCGGCGCGCCGCGCCGGCACGTCACCCATGTTCCAGGTGCCCATGCCCAGGGAGGAAACGGCTTCGCCGCAGGGCAGCAATACGCTTTTCATGCAAACCATCTTAGCGCCGCGCAGTCCTGAACGGTGCATTTCAGTGATGCGGATACGGAATCAATGGCCCCCGAAGAATTCATGGTTCCGCCGGCCCCGCGACGTAGCATGGCGAAGCTTTCACTGCACCTGATGGAGACCGACATGAAGATCATCCGAAGCAAGGATTTCACCGCAGCACGCGCCTGGGGCGCGCTGACGGTAGCCAATATGCAGGGCATCACCACCCGGCTGCACTGGACCGACAAACCCTACAAGTGGCATATCAACGAGGGCGAAGAAGTGTTTGCGGTGCTCGATGGCCGCGTGGAAATGCGCTACCGCGACAACTGCGGGCAATGCTCCGTGATGCTGGAAACCGGTGACATCTTTTTCGCGAGCGTGGGCACCGAACATGTGGCTTCGCCGGTGGGCGAGGCCCGCGTGCTGGTGGTGGAAGTGGAGGGCAACGACTGAAACGATCCGGCTTGATGCGCCCACGCTTTTAGGACGCCGCAGGCAGCAGCGGCAGGTTCACCAGCAGGTTTTGCGGCTTGAGCCTCACCACCCCGTCGGCGTTCATCATCAACCCCAGGTACACCGGCTTGCCCGCCACATCGCTGCGCATTTCCCGCGTGTCCACAAATTCCAGCCGGAACAGGCTGACCAGGCGCTGCAGCCGGTCGGGCGCAACGTCCCTTCCCTCATACAGGGCATTGAGCAAGGCTGTGGACTCCACGTCCAGCCCCACATGCCAGCGCCAGGCTTCATCGTCCACTTTCTGCACCGGCCGGATGGTGACTTCAACGCCCAGAAAATGCTTCACCCACTTCTGCAACACACTTGCCAGCGCCTTGAGGCCTGAGCGGGCGCGCACCATGGTGAAGACCAGGCCGTGGCTCAGGTCGTTGCTGACTTCATGCGTCAGGTCCAGCAGAAAACGGTGGCGGCCCGGCTGCTGCCAATACGTGAAAGCGTTGTCGTCATTGAGCACCTGCAGTTCAACCACGGGCACCGGCGCCTTGGCCTCCGCCAGGAAGCGGCCAAAGTCGCCCACACCGCCGGTCTCATTGAACATGTCGATCACCTCCTGATCGCCGCTCAGCACCTGGCCGTCCTGCGTGCTGATGCGCTGGGGGCGAAACAGCATTTCGGCGGCTCGCACTTCATATGCGTCGGTGGAACCCTGCAGCACATTGTGGACAACGGCCTGGGCAACCAGGTCGATGAACAACGGCGGTATGTCGATGCGGCCCGTTCCGTCCCGCGGGAACAGGCCCAGGTAATACGCCTCCAGCGTGCCGGCGGCGAGCAGGCCATCGCGAAAGCGCAAAAACAGCGTGTAGTTGTCACGCGCATCCGCATCTTGCAGGGCCGCCAATTCGGCGGGCTCTACCGGTCGGGAGGGTGCAGCCACCAGTGCGGCGTGCAAGGCACGTTCGGCATCGCATGACTCCTCCACCAGCGCGAGTTCGGGCCGCGCGAGGAAGAGCCGCAGATAGTCGTCGGAGAGGGCGAGCCAGCCGCGTGCATTGCGCTGGAGCCGGGAAAAGCCGCTGGAAGGCCAGAAATCTTGCATGGGACAATCGTCTCATATTGCACGCGCCATTTTTTCGCCGCAACCAGGTCGCTCCTATTTTGATAGCTGCTCGCGCTCGTCTGTATTGACTTTCAGGCATTTTTCTCAAATAAAAATGTCATCAGCAGAAAGACCGGCCGCTGCGGACATTACATCCCGTTTCATTCCTGCCTTCTGTTTCGCAATCTTTACTGCCTGTTAGCACTCCATCCATCGTCACGCACGTTGTACTGGGTAAGGTCTCCTCATCAGGCTGGCGATCACGACGGTTTAGTGTCAGCCCGCCTTCCAGTCCATCCATGTCCCGCAAGACAGGAAGAGAGCGTTCAACATGACAGCAATCGACACCGGCGACACAAGTTTGTCCCCTACCGACCACACGGCCTTCCGGCCTTCGCACCTTTACGGGTACCTCACGCTGCTGGCCTTTGCAGTCCTGCTGGCACTGCTGCAGCCAGTGGCCTGGGCGCAAGAGTCCGCGCCTCAGGGCGCCCAGCTGGACCCACCCGGCCGGGTCGCCCGGCTTAACCTGGCCGAAGGCGCCGTGAGTTTCGCACCGGGCGACAATGGCAACCCGGCGCAAGGCCCGGCCTGGACACCCGCCGTGCTGAACCGGCCGCTGACAGCCGGCGACAGGCTGTGGACGGGCCCCGGCGCCCGCTCGGAGTTGTACGTGGGCTCGACCGCGCTGCGCATGAACAGCCAAACCAGCCTGGATTTCCAGGCACTGGACGACAACACCACCCAGCTGCGCCTCGCCCAGGGCACGCTCAAGCTGCGCGTGCGGGCCCTCTATGAAGGCCAGCGGCTGGAAGTGGATACGCCCAACCTCGCGTTTGTGGTGTCGCAGCCCGGTGACTACCGGCTGGACGTAGACCCTGCCGGCAACACGACGCGCGTGGTGGCCCAGTCGGGCAGCGGCGTGATTTATGGCGACGGCGTCGCCCCTGTCACGCTGCAAAGCCGGCAGCAGGCCAACTTCAGCGGCACACAGCTCACCCCGGCGGGACCGGGCGCAGCACAGCAGGACAGTTTTGACCTGTGGGCCGCCGCCCGCGACCGGCGTGAAGACCAGTCGGTTTCGGCGCGTTACATACCGCGCGAAACCGTGGGCTACCAGCAGCTCGACAGCTACGGCAACTGGAGCCAGGACCCGTCCTACGGCGCCGTCTGGATACCGCGCGCCGTACCCGTCAACTGGGCACCCTACCGCGTCGGCCACTGGGCCTGGGTTTCACCCTGGGGCTGGACCTGGGTGGATGACGCGCCCTGGGGGTTTGCACCGTTTCACTATGGCCGCTGGGCACAGATCGGCCCGCGCTGGGCCTGGGTGCCGGGCCGGCTGGCACCGCGCCCGGTCTATGCGCCCGCCCTCGTCGCCTTTGTGGGCGGCAGCAGCGGCGGTGTGAACTGGAACATTTCCATCGGCGGTGCAGCGCGGCCCGGTGTGGGCTGGTTCCCGCTGGCGCCCGGCGAAGCCTTTCGCCCGGCTTACCGCGTGAGCCCGCGCTACGTCACGCAGGTGAACCACAACATCGTGGTCAACAACACCGTCAACGTGACCAACATTTACCGCTACCAGCGCCAGCCTGCAGCGGTGACGGCTGTCAGCCGCGAGGACTTCGAGCGCGGCCGGCCGGTGCACGGCAATCCCCACCGGCTGAGCAGCGCCGACCTGGGCCGCGCACAACTCGTGGCCGACCGCGGCGCCCTGCCGCAGCGCCCGAATCCGTCGGAGCTGCACGCGCAGCAGCGCCCTATGGCCGCCGCCGCATTGCCGCCGCCCGCCGTGGCCACGCGGCCGGTGGTCAGCAGCCGCAGCGACCGCAGGGATGATCGCCGGGACGGCCGGCGCGATGACAACAGCCGGGACGAGCACCGCGCCGGTCCCCCTGCCGGCAGGGACCACGACGCCCGGTCACAAGCCGCCGCTCCCGCTTCCCCCGCCGCGCCTGTCGGCGCAGCGCCAGCCGCACGGCCCTCGCCCGCACCGGACCGCAGCGCCCTCGAGGCCAGCCAGCGCGCGCAACGCGAGCAGCAGCGCCAGCAGCAGGAGCAAAAAGAACGCCTGCAAGGCCCCCAGCTGGAACAGCAACGCCGCCAGGGCGAAGAGGCCATAGGCCAGCGCGCCCTCCGCGAGCAAGCCCAGCGCGATGCGCGGGTCCGCCAGGAAGCGCAGGAACGCGCCCAGGCCGCGAATGCCAATGCCAATGCCGATGCCAATGCCAATGCCAATGCACGCGCCAACGCCGACCGCCAAGCCGCCGAACAGGCCCGGCGCAGCCAGCAACAAGCGCAGCGCGAACAGCAGCGCCAGCAGCAGGAACAGCGGGAAAGGCTGCAAGGCCCCCAGCTGGAACAGCAGCGCCGTTCCGGTGAAGAATCCATAGGCCAGCGCGCCCTGCGCGAACAGGCCCAGCGCGACCAGGAAAACACCCGCCAGCAACAGGCCGCGCAAAGACAGCAGCAGCAGCAGCAGCAACAGCAACTGCAGCAACAACAACGTTTGCAACAACAGCAGCAGCATTTGCAGCAACAGCAACAACGTGCGCAGCAGGAGCAGCAGCGCCAGGCCCAGGCCCAGGAACAACAACAGCGGCGGCAACACCAATTGCAGCAACAGCAGCAACAGCAGTCACAACGCGACGCCATCCCAGACAAACCGTCCCGCCAGGCCGACGCAACCAATCCGCGCGGCCAGCGCGGCGAAGGCGGCCCAGGCCGCAACCGCGAGCAATAAAAAAGCCAATACGGGCGCCGGTTTCCTACCGGAGGGGGCACTCCTCATCAAGCAGGGGCCGCGGAACCGGCTTTGCCGGGCAGAACAAGCCCACCCCTGTCCAGGCTCACTTCGTGTAGCCTGCTCCCCCTCAAGGGGGCGGCGCCTAGCGCCGGCAAAGCCGTACCCTCGGCCCCCGTTTGGTTGGGCCCGTTGAACTCTTAAACCAGCAGGGGCCGCGGAACCGGCTTTGCCGGGCCGCAGGCGCAGCGCCCCCGAGGGGCTGGAGCCCGCGGCTCCAAGCCTGCCTGCGCAGGCTTGGACGGGCGACAGAGGCGAAGCGTCTCGCAAGCTGCGGCCTGCAAGGCCTCGCGAACCACACGCAATGGGGAGCGTGGGGGCCTTAGGGGATCACGCAAAACTACTTAAGGGTCTGACCCGGTACCGCCTCGGAGGGTGGGTGGCTAGGATGACCACCTGTGTTTCACGGGTTCGCGCCTGCTGCCGCATCAGCCGCCGCGGCACCTTGCGCCCGTGATATCCCACCCATCTTCCGGAGAACCAATTTGTCAGTGGAGTTCATTCTCGAAACACGAGGACTGACCAAGGAATTCAAGGGATTCGTGGCGGTCAACAACGTGGACCTGAAAGTCCAGCGAGGGCATATCCATGCGCTGATCGGGCCCAACGGCGCCGGCAAGACGACTTTCTTCAACCTGCTGACGAAGTTCCTCATCCCCACGCGCGGAAGCATTGTCTACAACGGTAATGACATCACGTTTGAGCAACCCGCGCAGACCGCGCGGCGCGGCATCGTGCGGTCATTCCAGATCTCTGCGGTCTTCCCGCACATGACAGTCCTGGAGAACGTGCGCGCCGCCTTGCAGCGCAACCTCGGCACCTCGTTCCATTTCTGGAAAGCGGAAGACACGCTGTTTCACCTGCACGGCCGTGCCCGCGAACTGCTGGCCGAAGTCGACCTCAGCGACTTCGCCGACGAGCTCACCGTGAACCTGCCCTATGGCCGCAAGCGCGCGCTCGAACTCGCCACCACGCTGGCGCTGGAACCCGAACTGATGCTGCTCGACGAGCCCACGCAGGGCATGGGCCACGAAGACGTGGACCGCGTGACGCAGCTGATCAAGAAAGTCTCGGCCGGCCGGACCATCCTGATGGTCGAGCACAACATGAACGTGGTGTCGTCGATCGCCGACCGCATCACGGTGCTGCAGCGCGGCGCCATCATTGCCGACGGGCCTTATGCCGAAGTGTCAGCGAATCCGTTGGTGATCGAAGCTTATATGGGCACAGCGAACACCGAGCTTCAAGGGGCGCACTAGATGACCAAAGAGCTCCTCAAGATAGAAGACCTGCACGCCTGGTACGGCGAGTCGCACATCCTGCATGGTGTGAACCTCAGCGTCAACGAAGGCGAAGTGGTGACGCTGCTGGGCCGCAATGGCGCCGGCCGCACCACCACCATGCGCGCCATCGTCGGCATGACGGGTGCACGCAAGGGCTCCATCCGCATCAACGGTGAAGAAGCCATCAAGCTGGCACCGCACAAGGTGGCCCGGCTGGGCGTGGGCTACTGCCCCGAAGAGCGCGGCATTTTCGCCAGCCTCTCGGCCGAAGAAAACCTGATGCTGCCGCCCACCATCGGCCCCGGCGGCATGAGCCTGGACGAAATCTACGCGATGTTCCCCAACCTCAAGGAACGCGCCGGCAGCCCCGGCACGCGCCTGTCGGGCGGCGAGCAGCAGATGCTGGCCGTGGCGCGCATTTTGCGTACCGGCGCGCGCCTCTTGCTGCTCGATGAAATTTCCGAAGGCCTGGCGCCGGTCATCGTGCAGAAGCTGGCAGAGATGATCCTCACGCTCAAGGCCAAGGGTTACACCATTGTGCTGGTGGAACAGAACTTCCGCTTCGCCGCGCCGCTGGCTGATCGCTTCTACGTCATGGAACACGGCCGCATCGTCAAGCAGTTTGCGCAAAGCGAGCTGACCGACAACATGGGCATGCTGCAGGAATACCTGGGCGTCTGACGCCAGGCATGCCGAACCCTTTTTTAGTCCCCTCCATCCCCCCCCAAGTTCACCCCTTCCATAACAGGAGACATCATGAAACTCAAAGCACTTGCCGCCGCACTCGCCCTTGGCCTTACAGGCGCCGCTTATGCGCAGAACACCGGCCCGATCAAGATCGGCATCATCACCGACATGTCCAGCCTTTACGCCGACATCGACGGCCCCGCCGGTGCGGAAATGCTGAGGTGGGCCGTGCAGGATTTCGGCGGCAAGGTCCTGAACCGCCCGATCGAAGTGCTGAGTGCCGACCACCAGAACAAGGCCGACGTCGCGTCGTCCAAGGCACGTGAATGGATCGACAAGGACGGCCTGCAGATGCTGATTGGCGGTACCAACTCAGGCACGGCACTGGCCATGTCCAAGGTCACCACCGAAAAGAAAAAGCCGTTCCTCGTCATCGGCGCCGGCTCGGCCCGCCTGACCAATGAAGACTGCTCGCCCTACACCGTCCACTACGCGTACGACACGGTCTCGCTGGCCAAGGTCGCCGGTTCCGCGCTGGTCAAGGCCGGCAACAAGAGCTGGTACTTCCTGACCGCCGACTATGCGTTCGGCTACTCGCTCGAAGGCGATGCCTCCACCGTGGTCAAGGCCAACGGCGGCACCGTCGCCGGCACCGTCCGCCATCCGCTGAACGCCTCGGACTTTTCGTCTTTCCTGCTGCAGGCGCAGTCTTCCAAGGCGCAAATCCTGGCCCTGGCCAATGCCGGCGGCGACTTCACCAACGCCATGAAGGCCGCCAAGGAATTCGGCATCGGCAAGACCATGAAGGTTGCCGGCCTGCTGGTGTTCATCAACGACGTGCACTCCCTGGGCCTGGCCAACACCGAAGGCCTGCAACTGGCGGACAGCTGGTACTGGAACCAGGACGACGCCTCGCGCAAGTTCGCCAAGCGTTTCTTCGATAAATACAAGCGCATGCCTTCCAGCCTGCAGGCGGCCGACTACTCCGCCACCCTGAGCTACCTGAAGGCCGTGCAGACCGCCGGCACGACCGATTCCGACAAGGTCATGAGCACGCTCAAGGGCATGAAGATCGAAGACTTCTACAACAAGGGCCAGATCCGCGCCGACGGCCGCATGATCCACGACATGTACCTGTACGAAGTCAAGAGCTCCAAGGATTCCGGCACGCCATGGGACTACTACAAGACCATCGCCAAGGTGCCGGGCGAGCAGGCTTTCACCACGGTGGCCGAATCCAAGTGCTCGGCTCTCAAGAAGTAAAGCATCACTGCAACTGCGCAAACGTTGAACTGACGAAAAAACAAAAAACGGGGTAGAACGAGGGTTCGATCCAGCCGGTCATTTCGCAGAAATGCAGAATGACCGGCTGCTTCCTTCAAAGACCTTCGTGCTCCCGCCACAACTCACGGTATCGGTGTCCTGACAGGTTCCCATGGAAATTTTCGGTATTCCCCTGCAAGCGTTTATGGGCCAGCTGATGCTGGGCCTGGTCAATGGCGCTTTCTACGCCATGCTCAGCCTGGGGCTCGCGGTGATTTTCGGCCTGCTGGGCATCGTCAACTTTGCGCACGGCGCGCTCTACATGCTGGGCGCCTTCGCCGCCTGGATCATGCTGGACCAGTTCGGCATGAATTACTGGTTCGCGCTGGTGTTGGCGCCGCTGACGGTCGGCATTCTCGGTGTGATCATCGAACGGCTTTTCCTCAAGCATCTGTACAAGCTCGATCCGCTCTACGGCCTGCTGCTGACCTTTGGCCTGGCGCTGGTTCTCGAAGGCGTCTTCCGTGAAATTTACGGCGTCTCGGGCCAGAACTACAACGTGCCAGACCTGCTGGCCGGCTCCATGGACCTTGGCTTTATGCGCCTGCCGATTTACCGCGCCTGGGTGGTGGTGGTGTCGCTGGTGGTGTGCCTGGGCACCTGGTACCTGATCGAACGCACCCGGCTGGGCGCCTACCTGCGCGCCGGCACCGAAAACGCGCCGCTGGTGCAGGCCTTTGGCATCAACGTCCCCATGATGGTGATGCTCACCTACGGCGCGGGCGCCGCCCTGGCGGCCCTGGCCGGCGTGCTGGCCGCCCCCATCATCCAGGTCAACCCGCTGATGGGCTCCAACCTGATCATCGTGGTCTTTGCCGTCGTCGTGATCGGCGGCATGGGCTCCATCCTCGGCTCGGTCATCACCGGCCTGGGCCTGGGCATTGTCGAAGGCCTGACCCGGGTGTTTTATCCTGAAGCGTCCAACATCGTGGTATTCGTCATCATGGTCATCGTGTTGATGTTCCGGCCCGCCGGCCTCTTCGGAAAGGAAGCCTGACCATGAGCGCCCTCTCCACCAAAGCCGCCAACATGCTGCGCATCACTTACCTCGTCCTGCTGGCTTTTGCGCTGGCCGCACCCTTCCTGGGTCTCTACCCGGTGTTTGTGATGAAGCTGCTGTGCTTTGCGCTCTTCGCCTGCGCCTTCAACCTGTTGCTGGGTTTTACCGGCCTGCTCTCGTTCGGCCATGCCGCATTCTTCGGCTCTGCCGCTTATGTCACCGGCTGGTTCATCAAGTCGCAGAACTGGACTCCCGAACTGGCTCTGCTGGCCGGCGCGGTCGCGGCCGGGCTGATCGGCCTGCTGGTCGGGCTGGTGGCCATCCGCCGCCAGGGCATTTACTTTGCGATGATCACGCTGGCGATTGCGCAGATGGTTTATTTCGTCTGCCTGCAGGCGAGCTTTACCGGCGGTGAAGACGGCCTGCAAGGCGTGCCGCGCGGCAAGCTGTTCGGCCTGCTGCCGCTCGAATCCGACATCTCGCTGTATTACGTGGTGGTGGCGATTTTTGTGGCCTGCTTCCTGTTCATCTCGCGCATCGTGCACTCGCCCTTCGGCCAGGTGCTCAAGATGATCCGCGAGAACGAACCCCGCGCCATCTCGCTGGGCTACAACGTCGACCGCTACAAGCTGCTGGCCTTTGTGCTGTCGGCCGCGCTGGCGGGCCTGGCCGGGTCGATGAAAACACTGGTCATGGGTTTTGCCACGCTGTCGGACGTGCACTGGTCCATGTCCGGCGAAGTCATCCTGATGACCCTGCTGGGCGGCGTGGGCACTTTCTTCGGCCCGGTCATGGGCTCGGGCATCGTGATCGCGCTGCAGAACCTGCTGGCCGACAAGGTCGGCTCCTGGGTCACCGTCATCATCGGCGCGATCTTTGTGCTGTGCGTGCTGGCCTTCCGCAAGGGTGTGATCGGTGAATTGCAGGCCTTCCTCGAACGCCGCCGCGCCGCGGCCAAGGCTGCCGCGGCAAAACCCTGACCGGCAGGGCCGGGCGGCCGTCCCGTCCGACTGCTTTTAAAGCCCTTCAGCCGCTATTGTTTTAATAGCTGCCTGCGCTCGTCACCATTGGCTAACAGCCCCATTTCCCCAAAATCAGTTGCCACGGAACTCGCGCCGGTACATCGACGGCGAGGTTCCAAGCGTCGCCGCAAAGTGCTGCCGCAGGGAGACCGCCGAGCCGAATCCTGCGTCCTGGGCAATCTGCTCCATCGAGCGGCCGGTTGATTCGAGTTGCCGCTGCGCCAGCGCCAGGCGCTGGCTGGCCAGCCATTGGCCCACGGTGGTGCCGGTGATGTGCCGGAAATGCCGGGTGAAGGTGCGCCGGCTCATCAGGGCACGTGCTGCCAGCGTATCGAGGCTGTGGGGCTGTCGCAGGTTTTCCTGCACCCACGCCAGAATGGCCGACAGCCGGTGGTCGGAGCCGGTGGCCGGCAGGGGTTGCTCCACGTATTGCGCTTGCCCGCCCTGCCGCTGCGGCGCCACCACCATGCGGCGCGCCACCCGGTTGGCAGCTTCGGCGCCGAAGTCCCGGCGCAGCAAATGCAGGCAGCAGTCAATGCCGGCGGCTGTACCCGCTGAGGTCAGCACGTCACCATCATCAACATACAGCACATCGGGCTGCAGCCTGACCTGCGGATAACGCGCGGCAAAAGCCGGCGCCAGCGCCCAGTGCGTGGCGGCGGGCCGGCCGTCCAGCAGGCCGGCCTCGGCCAACACAAAAGCCCCCAGGCACAGCCCGACAATGCGCGCGCCGCGCTTGTGCGCCGCCCGCAAAGCCTTGAGCAGGGCTTCGGACGGCCGCTCCATCGGGTCCCGCCACGACGGCACCACCACGGTTTGCGCCTTGGCCAGCGCGCTCAAGCTGTGCTCTACCGCAATGGTGAAGCCGGCAGTCGTGCGCAGGCTGCCCGGCGTTTCGGCGCACACCAGCAGCCTGAAGCGCGGCAGATCGGGCCCTGAAAAATCATTGCCAAACACCATGCACGGCACGGAAAGATGAAATGGGCTGATGCCGTCAAACGCCACCACGGCGACCGTGCTGAGCTGGCTTGCGGTGCGTGACTTGATGCGTGACTTGCCGGCGGCCGGCATCTGTGGAAGTGCTTTTTTCGACATGGCCCGATTCTATCGAATATTGTCAATTGGGCCACTTTCCGGAAAACGTGTTGCGCCCAACAATCACACCATCAGCATCCGTTGATCACTTGATTCAGCAACAACCCGCAGGAGCAAACACATGGCCATCCAGAACTCAAAGCCCGCAGTACCACGCCGCGCCCTCGTCGTCATCGACGTGCAAAAGGAATACTTCAGCGGCGGCGGCCTGCTCATCGAATACCCGCCGGTGGAAAAAACGCTGCCCAACATCGGCCGCGCCATGGACGCAGCCCGCGCTGCGGGCATTCCGGTGGTGGTGGTGCAGCACAGCGAATCGGCCGCGTCGCCGCTGTTCGCCAAAGGCTCGCCCTTGTGGGAACTGCATGAGACCGTGGCCAGCCGCCCGCGCGACCACTACATCGAGAAAGCCTGGCCCAGCGTCTACACCGGCACCGACTTCGGCGGATGGCTGGATAAAAACGGCATCGACACCCTCACGGTAATCGGCTACATGACACACAACTGCGACGCTTCCACGATTTTTGAGGCCACGCACCGCGGCTTGCATGTGGAGTTTTTGCAGGATGCGAGTGGCGCACTGCCGTATGCCAACGAGGCCGGCCATGCCAGCGCCGAAGAAATCCACCGCGTGTTCAGCGTGGTGTTTCACTCGCGCTTTGCCGCTACTGGCTCCACCGACGCCTGGATCGCCGCGGTCCAGGCCGGCGGACGGCTGGAGAAGAACAACGTCCTCGCGTCGAACCGCGCGGCCATTGCCGGCCGGTAACAGGCAACTTTGCGTCGGCCCTCAGAGGCCGTCAGTCGAGAGCGCATGGTTTACGCGCTGCGGCACGACCAGTTGCCCATAGCCATCGGGCACAGCCTGGATGTGGATGATGGGCGCGCTGGACGTGACGCTGCCGAACAGCATGGCAAAAGCGGCATCAGCCGCATCGCGGCCGGTGGCAAACCGCACAAAACCCATGGGAATGGCGGTGCCTGACGGATCAAACAGGTACCACCGATGGCCCAGGTAGACCTCGACATAGGCATGGAAGTCGGTGGGGCCGAGCGCGGGGTCGGCGCCGTAGTCAATTCCGGTGGCAAAGCGCGCCGGCAGGTTGAGGGCGCGGCACAGCGCGATCATCAAATGCGCGAAGTCGCGGCACACACCGACGCGCTCCACCACCGTGTCGATCGCCGAGGTGCTGCCATGCGAGCTGTTGGACTCGAAACTCACGCGCTGCTGCACCCACTGGCAGATGGCTTCTGCCCGACTGTAGCCTTGCTGCAAATGACCGAACTCGTTGGAGGCCAGCTTCTGCAGCCGGTCTGACTGGCAGTAGCGGCTCGGGTAGATGTAGGGCAGCACGGCACCGGGAAGCTGGCAGACCGGCACCTCGCCCAGCTCACCGGGCGCCGCTGTGTAGTGGTAAATGTCTACGGTGGCTTCATAGCGCACGCTCAGTGGGCCGGGCTGGGCCTGCAGGCGCAGGTAGCGGTTCCGGCTCGCCGGGTCGGTGTCGATGGTGAAGGGCACCGGCTGGCTGACCTGCAGGTTTTCGGCCTGCACGATCTGCTGCTGCGTGTGCGCCGCGTGGACGTTGAAGATGAAGTCGCCGCCCGGAGGCGCGACGTCGTAGTTGAGTTCGACGGAAAACTGGAGCCTGACCATGGATTCTTTCCTTGCCGTTGCGCAAGGGGCAGGCCTGGAGCAAGCCTGCCGCCGCGCAATCGTCAATCAATGAAGGGAGCCTCTCAGCGTAGCGCTCGCCGCAGGCGGGCACCTGCGCAAAAGCGCGCTGATCTGGTGTACCAGTCATTGTGGACCTCTTCGAGGCGGATACCGGCGATTTGCGGCGGTTTGCGGCTTTGGCGTCCGCGATGAACACGCGGCGTCCGGCTTGCGGGTGGCATGGGCGCCTACACGTCAGGACTGCCGGCAGGGCCCAACCCTTCCTTTGCTATTAATTCAATAGCTGCTTGCGCCCGTCAGATATGGCCTGGAGGCCGATTTTTCTTGCAAATCCGGGTCAGCGGCCCTCAGACTCGTCATCCAGCAGCCGCACTTTCACGCTTTTGCCCTTGACCCGCCCGGTGGACAGCTTGTGCAGGGCTTCGGCGGCAATCTCGCGGTTCACCGCCACATAGGTGGAGAACTCATTCACGTTGATCTTGCCGACCTGCTCGCGCGTGAAGCCGGCCTCGCCGGTCAGCGCGCCCAGCACGTCGCCGGCGCGGATTTTTTCCTTGCGACCGCCGACGATCTGCAGCGTCACCATGGGCGGCAGCAAGGGCTCATTGCTGGCGGGTGTCAGCTCGGTCAGTTTGTGCCACTCGGACTCCGCCTTTTGCAGCACCTCGATTTTCCCGACATAACCCATCTCGTCCATGCTGGCCAGGCTGATGGCCCAACCCTCTTCATCAGCGCGGCCGGTCCGGCCGATGCGGTGGATGTGCACCTCGGCATCCGGCGTCACGTCGACGTTGATGACCATCGCGAGTTGCGCAATGTCCAGGCCGCGGGCGGCCACATCGGTGGCCACCAGCACCGAGCAACTGCGGTTGGCAAATTGCACCAGCACCTGGTCGCGCTCGCGCTGCTCCAGCTCGCCAAACAGCGCCAGCGCGCTAAAACCCTGCTCTTTCAAATAGGCCACCAGTGCACGGCACTGCGACTTGGTGTTGCAGAACGCCAGCGTGCTGGCCGGGCGGAAATGCCGCAGTACCTGCGCAACGGCGCCCAGGCGGGCTTCGTCATGGTCGCTGTCGGGCACCTGGTACCAGCGCTGCTGGATCTTGGTTTTTTCATGCTGCGCCTGGACCGTGATGGTTTGCGGCGTCTTCATGAACTGCTGGCTCAGCTTCGCAATGCCTTCGGGATAGGTCGCCGAGAACAGCAGGGTCTGCCGCTCTTTGGGGCACTGTTTGGCGACGGTGACGATGTCTTCGAAGAATCCCATGTCCAGCATGCGGTCGGCTTCATCGAGCACCAGGGTGTTCAGCGCCTCCAGGGTCAAATTGCCGCGCGCCAGGTGGTCCATGATGCGGCCGGGCGTGCCCACCACAATGTGCGCGCCATTTTCCAGGCTGGCGGTCTGATTGCGCAGCGGCACGCCGCCGCACAGCACCACCACCTTGGTGTTTTCCTCGGCCCGCGCCAGGCGGCGGATTTCCGTGGCGACCTGGTCGGCCAACTCTCGCGTGGGGCACAACACCATGGCCTGTATGGCAAAGCGCCGTGCATTGAGATTGGCCAGCAGAGGTATTGCAAAGGCGGCGGTCTTGCCGCTGCCGGTTTTGGCCTGGGCGATCAGGTCTTTGCCCAGCAGCGCCACCGGCAGGCTGGCGGCCTGGATGGGCGTCATGCTGAGGTAGCCGAGCTGCTGCAGGTTGGCCAGCACGGCGGCATTCAGGGGCAGGCTGGCGAAGTCGGTATTGCCGGCGGAAGAAGGGGAAGAAGGGGAAGGAGAGGAGCTCATCCCCCATTATCGGTGCCGGGCCTTCAGCGGCCTGAACCTGGCTACATTTGCAGCCCATGGCCACCACCCCTCGCGAGTGCCAGGTCGCGCAACTGTGCGCCGTGCACTTCCGAAATGGAGGTCAGACCGAGCAGGCCCAGATCACGCTGGACTTCGTCGGCCAGGATGCGGATTGCATGGCGCACGCCCTCTTCGCCGGCGACGGCGGCCGCATAGTTGAACGGGCGGCCCACAAACACGAACCTGGCGCCGAGTGCGAGCGCCTTCAGGACGTCCGTCCCGCGCCGTATGCCGCTGTCCATCATGACCGGGAAGTCGGCGCCAACCGCCCGGACGACCTCGGGCAGCACGCGCAGCGGCGAGACCGTGCCATCGAGCTGGCGGCCGCCGTGGTTCGACACGATCAGGCCGTCGGCGCCCATGTCCCGCACCTTGCGTGCGTCCTCGTGGTTCATGATGCCCTTTACCACCAGGGTGCGCTTCCACTTGCGGCGGATGAGGGCCAGGTGCTCCCAGTCCAGGTGGTCCTTGGCGCCGAAGTCACGTGCCACCTGCGACGAGAGGATCGGAGCGCCACGGGTCGCATACGAGTTCTCGAAGTGCGGCATGCCGTGCGCCATCATCGTCCGCAGGAAGGTCCCGATCGTCCAGCGGGGATGAGTGAGCCCCTCCCACGCCAGGCGAAAGCCCGGTCGCAGGGGCGTGGAAAAGCCTGCACGGATGTTGTTCTCGCGGTTGGCGAGCACGGCAGTGTCCACCGTCAGCACGAGCGTCTCGACGCCCGCACGGTCGACGCGGTCGATCAACGCCTCGATCTTGGCGGTCTCGCCCGGCAGGTAAGCCTGGAACCAGGTCTCCGGGGCCGCGGCCATCACCTCTTCCAGCGGGATGAGTGAGGAGCCGCTCATGATCATCGGCACGCCCTCGGCCGCCGCTGCGCGGGCCTGCACGAGGTCGCCGCGATACGCGCTGAGCGCACTGATGCCCATAGGCGCGATACCGAACGGTGATGCGTAGCGCCTCCCCAGAAGGTCGACCGCCTGGCTGCGGCCGGACACGTTGCGCAGTACTCGCGTGACGAAACCGAACTCCGAGAACGCTGCGCGGTTATCGTGCAGCGAGGCCGAGTCTTCCGCTCCGCCGGCGATGTATTCAAAGAGCGGGCGCGGCAGGTGGCGCCGGGCGCCTGTCTCGAAATCCTGCAACGACAGGAATTTCCGCAAGCCCGGCGGCGTGGCGGGACGTGCTCCCGGCGACAGGCGCGTCACCCTCGGCACGGCCCCGGAAGAGGCGAGTTGCGACATACGGAGATCAGTTCACCTGGATGTTTGCTTCGCGGATCACCTTGTCCCAAAGCCCGGTTTCCTTGCGGATCATGTCGGTGAGCTCGGCCGCATCCGCAAGCTCGATGTCGACCCCCTGTTCTTCGAAACGCCTGGCCACCCCAGGGTCGAGCGACGCTTTCTTCATCGCCGCGTAGAGGCGCGCGACGACGGGTTCCGGCGTTCCATTGGGCGCGAAGATGGCATTCCAGCTCTTGTAACCAAAGCCGCGAACGGTGTTCGAAATCAAGGGGATCCCCTTCAGAGGTGCTGCGGCGCTGGGAGCGGTGAGGCCGACGACGCGCAGCGAGCCGTTCTGGGCCATGCCGGTGAACGAAGGCATGGTTCCGAACATCGCATGGATCTGGCCGGAGACAAGGTCCGTGGTCGCAGCCGAAGCCCCGCGGTACGGCACGTGCTTGATGTCGATCTGCGCGGCGCGCGCGAACAGTTCCGTGCCGAGGTGAGCCAATCCCCCGATGCCCGCAGAGCCGAAGTTCAGTTGGCCCGGATGTGCCCTGGCATACGCAACCAGCTCCGCGATCGTCTTGAACGGCATCTTCGCCGTCACCACCAGCACGTGTGGTGCCGTGGCGATCATCCCCACCGGCGTGAGCTGGGCCAGAATGTCCACGCGCGGCTTCTGCAGCAGGGGTTGTGCCGTGATGTTGCCGGAGGCGGCGAAGAGCAGCGTATGGCCATCGGCCTTCGAGCCTGTCACCTTCTGCATGGCAGGCACGCCGGCGCCGCCGCCGGCGTTCTCGATGATGAAAGGCTGTCCCAGGGCGGCGCTCATGGCCTGGGCCAGATCGCGGCCAAGGACGTCCGTCGCGCCACCGGCGGCGAATGGAATCACCATCCGGGTCGAAACCGAAGAGGCGCCCTGCGCCCGGGCGCCGAACGCGGCGATTACAGCCGCCGAAGCAAGGAAGCTGCGACGCCTGGCGTGCATGTTTGTCATGGAACGTGTCTCCTGGATCAAGGAGCGCATGATCCGAACAAAGATACAGGATGGGCAATGCGTTACGCCTGACGTAACGGTGCGCGGGCTTGAATACAATCCGGCCATGCCGCAAGAGTCCAGGTCCAAGCCGACGCATGCCACGCCGAAGCGGCTTCTCGCGGACGGGCCGGAGGGAACCTCGACGCGTCCAGGCGACGAGAACGTCACGGCCGTGGCGCGTGCGCTGGCTATCCTCACTGCCTTCGAAGGTGACGAGCTCTTTCTCCCGCTGGCGGAGCTCGCACGCCGTACCAGCATGCACAAACCCACTGTGCTGCGGCTTGCGCGCACGCTCGCTGCAGCCCGATTCCTCGTCAGGCGCGAAGACGGTGCGTGGCGGCTCGGCCCCGCAGTAGGCTGGATGGGCTCCCGCTACCAGGCGCAGTTCGACCTCGACTCCGCCATCGAACCCATCCTGCGCCAGCTTGGTACGGCCACGGGAGAAAGCGCCTCGTTCTTCGTCTTCGAAGGCAACCTGCGCAGCTGCCTGATGCGTTGCGAGGGAACGGCAGGTGTTCAGAGCCAAATTCGCTCCGGCGAGGTTTTCCCCCTGGACCGCGGATCCGCCGGCCGGGTGATTCTGGCCGCCCTGGGCGAACCGGGTGATCTCAATGAGCGCATCCGCCGATGCGGTTTCCACATCACCCGCGGCGAGCGGAACTCGAAAATCGCGAGCGTCTCCGCGGCCGTGCGCGGACGCCATGGCGCCGTGCTGGGCTCTGTCAGCACGGCGGGTCCGGTAGAACGACTAACGGATGCGGTACTCGCGCGTTATGCACCCGACACGGTTCTGGCGGCGAAGCAGCTCGGGCAAGCGCTCGGCGCCATGCCTTCCACGGCGCTGCGGGCAACCTGGCATCCGTGATCCGCGTCGCAAACGACGCGAAATGTCACCCGGGCGCACCTGATGTGATGCGTTGTCCTGTGCAGCCCGCAAAAAAATGCAGTCTCATCGATGAAGGAATACAGGCTGCCGCTTCTCCACAAACGCTGCCGTTCCCTCCCGTGCATCCTGCGAGGCCGCCGCGATCATGAACTGCGCGGCCTCGATCGCCAGGCCTTCGTCGATGGAAACATTCAGGCCCCGCGTCACCGCACGCAAGGAGGCCGTCACCGCCACGGCGGAGTTTTCGGCGATGAGGTCGGCCATTCGCAGGCACGCCGGAAGCAGGTCATGGGCCGGCACCACATGATTGATGAGGCCTATCAGCAGGGCTTCCTCGGCACTGATGGCGTCGCCGGTCAGGATCATTTCGTTGGCGTGCTTGCGGCCTATGTGGCGGGGCAGGCGCTGCGTGCCGCCAAAGGGCGGCGGAAAGCCCAGCCGGATTTCGGGCTTGGCAAAGCTGGCGTGTTCCGCCGCGATGGCCAGACTGCAGGCTTCCATGGTTTCGCAGCCTCCGCCGAAGGCTATGCCGTTGACGGCCGCGATGATGGGCTTGGGGTAGTTTTCGATGCGCCTGGTCATGGCCTGACCACGCATCACGAAGTTGCGCCACGCTGCCTCGGGCGAGGCGGCGATGTCGGCTGCGAAGCCCGCAATGTCGGCGCCCGCACTGAAGGCTTTATCGCCCTGCCCCGTCAACACCAGGCAGCGCACGCTGTCGTCGCGCTCCAGGGCGTTCAACCTGTCCATGAGCTCATCGATCAGGGCGTAGTTCAGTGCGTTCAGTTTCTCGGGCCGGTTCAGGGTCAGTATCACGTGTTGCCCGCGGCGCTCAGTTTCTATCAGCATGGGGTCTCCTCAGGTTTTCGGGCAATAGCGTCGGGGGATACGAATGACAACACACCGCAACCGCGCGGGGCGCCCACAAAATAAGTCGCGGCTTGCGGCGTGACAAAGGACTGGCCGTTCTCCAGCACCACGTCGCTGTCCCGGCGTCCAGCCAGCGCATCGCTGGTGATCCAGAGGCAACCCCCAGTGCAGGCCAAAACCTGGCCGCGCGGCAAGCGCAAGGGTTTGGGGATGGACCCGAGCTTCAGCGGGGTCTGTGGAGTTTGTAGGATTTGCAGGGCATGCATGGCGGACTCCTTGGAAAGTGTGGTTTGATTCTTCTTTGGAACCGGTCCGCGCGGCCGGATGGTTTGTCATACGGGGTATTCCAATCATTCATGCCATGCTGAACAGCCCTTCCACCAGCGCAATGCGCGCCATGTCGCTGGATGCCATCCGCGGCTTCGAATCCGCCGCGCGGCACCTGAGCTTCACCGCTGCCGCCGAAGAGCTGTGCATCACGCAGTCGGCCGTGAGCAAACAGGTCAAAAGCCTGGAAGATGCGCTGGGCACAGCGCTGTTCCTGCGTGGCGGCAAGGGCCTGAGCCTGACGCCGCAAGGCCGCGAACTTTATGAGGCGGCCCGCGCCGCACTGGCGCAGCTGGCCTCGGCCGTGGACCGTCTGCTGGCGGTGGACAGGGTGTCGGTGTCAGTCACCACCACGCCCTCCTTCTCCGCACTGTGGCTGGCTCCCAAGCTTGCCAAATTCCAGTTACTGGAGCCTGCCATCGATGTACGCGTCGACGCCACAGAAACGCGTGTCAACCTGGAGCGCGAAGGCATGGACCTGGCCGTGCGGCTTTACCCAGTGCTGCAGGGCGACGAGGGCCCGCCGCCCCTGCTGCAGGAGCAGGCCCTGCTGGTGGCGGCGCCTGTCGTCGCGGCGCGCATCCATGCCGCCGCCGATATCCTGACTACGCCGCTACTGGTTTATTACGACCCGGCCACACGTTTCCCCTGGATGTCGTGGCCGGACTGGTACGGGCGCCTGGGCTTGAAACAATCGGCGCAACAGCCGTGCCTGTATTTTTCGCAGTACGAACATGTGCTGACCGCCGCCGTGCAAGGCGCCGGCATTGCAATAGGGCGCACGCCGCTGGTGCTGCCGCTACTGCGCAGCGGCCAGCTCACGGTCGTCTTGCCCGGCGAGACGGTCGCGGGTTTGGGCTACCGCATCGTGACTTCAGCCCACGGCGCAGAGCGGCCCGCCGTGCAGAAGTTTCGCGCCTGGCTGGAGCGCGAACTCGCGCTGGAAGCGATAGGCTAAGCCCAGGCGCCGGTAGCTTCCAGCACCGGGGAGAGTTCCGCCTCGCCCCAGCGCAAGGGCAAGGAAGATTCCACCAACCGCATGGACTGCACCTTGAAACGCATCAGGCGCTGCGCACCGGCGAAGGACTGCACCTCGGGCCCGTCCCAGATGATGTCGGCCGTGACGGCCAGGTACAGCAGATCGCCGGTGTCGAAGTCGATGAACAGCAGGCCGGCGCGCGAGTTGACCACCAGGTTACCCAGGGTGTTGAAGAAGTAGTTGCCGACGAAGTCCGGCACGGTCAGGGTGCCGTCGGCGTCCACGCGCACAAAGCCGGGCTTGCCACCGCGGTGCGACACGTCCACGCCGCCGGCGCGGCCGGCTTGCTCACCGTTGCCCGCATAGGCGGTAGCGATGAACAGGGTGTCGGCCTGCTCGATCATGCGGCGGGCCGCTTCGTTCAGTTGCGCCGACGCGTGCACCACCGGCCCGGCTGAAGACGTGGAGCGCTCCGCGTACACCGGCTCGCGTGCCTGGATGTATTTGGGGCAGTTGCCGAAACTCTGGCTCAGCTCCACCGCGAAGCCCGAGGCACTCACGCCGCGAACGATGCCGTTCATGCGGTTGCGCCTGCGCGTGTGCGGCTCTATGCCCAGCAGGCCTATCGCGGCGCCATCTGCCAGCGTGCCTTGCAGGGGATCACCTGCGAGCGGCTGGGCGCGCAGCACCAGGTGATGCGCATCGGGCGAGTGGATAAACCCCGGCGGCTGGGCCAGCACCGAGGCCCAGGGCTGGCCGCTCGCGTCCACCGTGCCGGCGACCACAAAAGGCAACTGCTCAAAAAACTCGCGGTGCTGGTCGGGCATGAAGTCGCGGATCACGCGCGGGCCGATTTCCGCCATGCGCGCGCGCACGGCCGTGCCCACGCGCGCTTGCGCGGCGCGCTCGCCTTCGTGGAAAGTGGCGGTGCTCATGCGGCCAGCCCTATCGGCGTCCTGACCATGGGCACAAAGCGCGGCAAGGCCTCGATGCGGGCCAGCCAGGCGCGTATGCGCGGGTAGGCATCCAGCGAGACCTTGCCCTCGGGCGCATGGGCCGAATAACTGTAGTTGGCGATGTCGGCCAGTGTGGGGGTGCTGCCCGCGAGAAAAGCCGACTGGCCCAGTTGCTGCTCCATCACCGCGAACAGGGCATGCGCACGCTCAATGGCTTCCGGGCTTTCCGGCCGCTTGAACAGCTGGATGACGCGCGCGGCAGCCGGGCCGGAGGCGAGCTGCCCCGCAGCGACCGACAACCAGCGCTGCACCGCCGCAGCGGCCAGCGGGCCGCGCGGCAGCCATTGCTCGGCATCCGGCGCGTAGCGTGCGTTGAGGTAGACCAGGATGGCGTTGGAATCGGCCAGCGTGACGTCGCCGTCCTGGATCACAGGCACCTGGCCGAAGGCGTTCATGGCCAGGAAGGCCGGCGTCTTGTGCCCTTTGGTGGCCAGGTCGATCTCGATGCGCTCGAAGGGCAGGCCCAGCAGCGAGAGAAACAGTTCCACCCGGTGCGAATGGCCGGAGATGGCGACGCGGTACAGGCGTATGGGTTGTGCGGGCTGGGCTTTGGCGGCGGGTGTGCTCATGGCGGGGCTTTCGGCAGGTTAAAAAATCTTGCTCTCGGGAGTGGATTCTGTTTGAGCCGTTATTTAGAATAAATGGCTCTCAAGGTATTTAACTAATCCACTTAGTGGATTAATCCCCGCAACCGGCGTAGCATGTCGCCATGGACAAACTCCGGGCCATGCAGGCCTTTATTCACATTGCCGAACAAGGCAGCCTTACGGCCGCGGCCCAGGTCATGGAATCCTCGTTGCCGGCGATGGTGCGTACGCTGGCCGGCTTCGAGGCGCAACTGGGTGTGCGCCTTTTCAACCGTACGACACGCCGCATCTCGCTCACCGAGGAAGGCCGGCGCCACCTGGAAAGCTGCCGGCAGGTGCTGGCCACGCTCGCGGACGCAGAAGCGGCGCTGACGGCCGATGCGGCGGAACCTGCCGGCCACCTGACCATTACCGCGCCCATGCTGTTCGGGCAGATGCACGTGGCGCCTGCCGTCACGCGCTTTGTGCAGCACCATGACAAGATGCGCTGCTCCATGGTGCTGCTGGACCGCGTGGTGAATTTGCTCGAAGAAGGCATCGACGTCGGCATTCGCATCGGCGAGCCCGAAGACTCCAGCCTGGTGGCGCAAAACATTGGGCACATCCGGCGCCTGGTGGTGGCCAGCCCGGCCTGGCTGCGGCGCCACGGTGTGCCGAAACACCCGCGAGAACTGCTCAGCGCCAACTGCGTGCGTGTGACCGGCCATGCCCCCACGTGGGGGCCGTTCAATGTCCAGGGCCGGCAGCTGCGACTGGCGGTCAGTGGTAATCTGGAGTTCAACCAGATCGCACCGGCCGTGGCGGCCTGTGCAGCGGGGGCGGGCTTTGGGTCTTTCTTCTCTTACCAGGTGGCGCCGTTTTTGCAGGCAAAACAATTGCGTATCGTGCTGGAGGATTTTGAGCCGCCACCCCGGCCCATCAATGTGGTCTATCCGCACGCCCGGTTGCTGCCCATGCGCACCCGGGTGTTCATTGAATGGATGAAAAACGAACTCCGGGAATTCCAGTCCTGAAAACGCCGGATACAACGGATACAAGGAAGAAGGAACACAGCGCATGCAGACTTTTGATTTTGACCTTTTTGTGATCGGCGGCGGCAGCGGCGGTGTGCGCGCCGCGCGCATGTCGGCCCAGCGCGGCGCCCGTGTGGGACTGGCCGAATTCGCTGCGATGGGCGGCACCTGCGTGAACGTGGGCTGCATTCCCAAAAAGCTCTACAGCTATGCGGCCCACTACGGCGACAGCTTTGAAGAGTCGCGCGGCTTCGGCTGGACCGGCGAGGCGCCGGTGTTTGACTGGGACACGCTCAAGGCCAACCGTGCCCGCGAGATTTCGCGGCTCAACGGCATTTATGTGCAGCTGCTTGAAAGCGCTGGCGTGCAGATCATCACCGGCTGGGCACGGCTGCTTGACGAGCACACCGTCGAGGTCGACGACAAAAAGTTCACGGCCAAAAGCATCCTGGTCTCCACAGGCGGTACCGCCACAGTGCCTGCCGTGCCGGGACGCGAACATGTGGTGACCTCGGACCACATGTTTGACCTCAACCCCTTCCCGAAGCGCCTGCTGGTGGTGGGCGGCGGCTATATTGCCTGCGAATTTGCCTCGATCTTCAATGGGCTTGGCTCACAAGTCACCCAGGTGCATCGTCGCGACATGCTGCTGACCGGTTTTGACGATGATGTGCGGCGCTTCATTGCCGCCGAGATGAGCAAGACCGGCATCACCCTGCAGCTGGGCGCAGAGATCGCGGCTATCGCCAAAACCGCCACAGGCCTGCAGGTAACGCTCAAGGACGGCGGCGGCCTGGAGGTGGACACCGTGCTCTACGCCACGGGCCGGATTCCCAATGCGAATGGCATCGGCCTTGAAGCTGCCGGCGTGGCCGTCAACGCTGCAGGTGCGATCCAGGTCAATGCGCACTACCAGACCTCGGTGCCGTCCATCTATGCGCTGGGCGACGTGACGGCGCGCATGCAGCTGACACCGGTAGCGCTGGGCGAAGCCATGGTGGTGGTGGACCAGCTCTTTGGCCCTGCCGCCGGCAAAAAGCCGCGCAACATGAGTTATGAGTTTGTGCCGACGGCCGTCTTCACCCATCCCAACATCGGCACGGTTGGCTATTCAGAGGCCGATGCGCGCACGAAGTTCGGCAAGGTCACGGTGTTCCGCGCGGACTTCAAGGCGCTCAAGCACACGCTGAGCGGCAGCACCGAACGCACGCTCATGAAGCTGCTGGTCGAAGACGCCACCGACCGCGTGGTCGGCCTGCACATGGTGGGGCCGGACGCCGGCGAAATCGTGCAGGGCTTTGCCGTGGCCATGAAAGCCGGTGCGACCAAGGCAATTTTTGACGGCACCATCGGCATCCACCCAACCGTCGCCGAGGAATTCGTGACGATGCGCGAACCGGTCAAGGACTGATTTCAGGAAATATTAATCCGCGTCCGGGTCTTCGGGCGTGTCTGAATCCGGCTCACGGTCTTTCAGGCGTTCGTCGAGGCGCTGACGGATGGTGCCGGCCTCTCCGAGGAACTGCGTCAGGGGCACAGCCGGCGCCATGCGCAGGGACGGCGGGTAGAGGGTGGACATGTAGAGCTTGTTGGACAGCCGCTTGTTCTGCAGCCAGTTGGTGCCCAGCATGGCAACGATGCCCAGCACGGTCACGCCGGCCACCAGCCCCGCCAGTCCACGGCGGCGCTGCGGGACGATGACCGTCAGGTGCACATAGACGGCCGCAGCCGCCCCCAGCAACAGCAGCGGCACTTCAAAGCGCGCCAGGCTTTCCAGCGAGAACATGAAAGCCAGCAGGCCGGCCAGCGTGGCAACCAGCTGTATCGCCACCGAACTGGTGCAGGCAATACGGACATGGCGCCAAAACTGGAGGTGGCCGGTAAACAGCTTGGTGGCCAGGGCCCACAGCCCCGCCCACACGGTGATCGCCATGGCCACCGCCGCCATCAGGCCGGGCAACTGCCGCGCCAGCTGGGAAGGCTCGGTCAGGGTCAGCCACGACTGCCCCACCACCAGGGCCAGCATGGCGGCCAATGCCAGCAGGGTCCAGCCGGTCGTGCGCCACGGAAAGTGCGGTAGCCGCTCTTCAGCGGCTACCGGCGCTTCCGCCAGGCGCAGCCCCAGCTTCAGCCGGCCCAGGGTCAGGGCCTCGCCGGCAGGCCAGCTGAACTGCGTGCCCTGGCCATGCAGCGTCCGGTTCAGCGCGACACCATTGACCGTGTCCAGCACCTGCACCATCACTTCGCCTTCCGGCGTGCGGTCTATGCGCAGGTGTTCAGCGGCCACATGGCCGTCATCCAATACCAGGTCGGCGGTGAGTGCGCGGCCCACGGTAACGGGCCAGTGCCGCACGTCAAGGCGGCCCACCAGTGCACCGTTGCGGTCGGTGGCCTGCAGCAGGGCAAGATTGCCGGCGCTCATGGTGCGGCCTCCCATTTAAAACCGCCCAGGTAATGCGCCACCAGCTTGAGGCCGTTGTCAAAACTTACGCCCTGCGCATCCATGCGCCCTTGCACACCGCGTGTGGACTGGTTGACGGACATGGTCAGCACCGACACATCGTAGAGGCCCGGCAGCTTGCGGTAAGCACTCATGCACACCACGGCGCGCATGGGCATGCCGCCCGTTTCGACGAAGCGTTCGGAGCACTCGGCCGCCGTGGCCTTGCGTGAACCCCGGGTAGAGAAGTACTCATTGCCGAAACTTTGCGAGTACATGACGGCAAAACGCAAGGGGCCCAGCTTGGGCGCGTTGTAGGCTTCGTAGCGCAGGCGGATGTAGCCGGTGTTGAAATCGCCCGCGAACACGTGGCTGTCAATCTGGCAGTCGGTGCGCTCCAGGTCAAAGGCCTTGAAGTCGGGCTCGCGTCCGCGGCCCCAGCAGCGGGCCAGGGAATCTTCGGGCACGGGCACGCTGTAGCCGCCATGTTTTTGCGCGGTGAGCGGCACCGCGGTGAACTTTTGCGTCAGCAGGGCCTGGTGCTCGCCCAGCTGGCGCGCCACCTCGGCATGTGCCGGTTTGGTGATGGGCTTGGCCGAAGCGGCCTTGGCCAACAAGGCCTGGGCGAATTCGGCGGGGATCAGAAAACTCAGCAGGTCGCCGTCCAGCCGCTTGGATACGTTGATACCGACCACCTGGCCGGCATCGTCCAAAGCCGGGCCGCCGCTCATGCCGGGGTTGAGCGCGCCGCCGAAAAAGATGCGTGGGTAAAAGCTGCGCTGCACGAGGCCGTTGTAGGTGCCCTCGGTTACGGCAAACCCGATATCCAGTGGATTGCCCAATGAATAAATGCGTTCGCCGCGTGCCAGCGGCCTGTCCGCGCCGCGAAAAGCCAGCTGCGGCATTCCTGTAGCCGGCGTTTTCACGCGCAGCAGCGCCAGGTCGTTGCGCACGTCAAAGGCGAGCAATTCAACCTCGGCCTCCTTGCCGTCCACCGGCACGTAGACGCCGCGATAGCGCTCGGGCTCCAGCGCCAGCTGGCTGGCCACATGGAAGTTGGTGATGATGAGCCCGTTGGCCGAGACAAAAAAACCCGAGCCCACACTGGCCTGGGTGTTGGAGTTACGCAGCAGGGTGCGGATCTGCACCAGTTTGTCGCGCGTGGTTTCATAGGCACGCTGGGCGTCGCGCGATATCTGGGCTGGTGCGGTGGCCGGCGCCTGTGGAGCGCGGCCTGGTGCCGGGGCCTGCGCCTGGGCCACCTGCAGGCACAGGGCACCGAGCAAGACTGCCGCCAGTTCGCGCAGGTGCCCCGAAGGGTTGTGGTGTTTCATCAGGGCATTCTAGGGTGTGCCGCGGCACTTGCCGCACAATGATGTGCATGCGCTGCGGTGCTACGCTTTGCCGAAAACCACCTGCTGTAACTTCACCATAAAAACAAGGCTTTTTTCATGCCCTATCTGCCGCCTTTCATAGCCCCGACCCGCTACAGCGACCCGGCCGCCGCACTGGCGCAGGTTCGCGCCATTTATGGCCAGCAGATTTCCCACCTGCGCGATGCAATGCAGCGCTACGTGGCCGGCGAAACCCTGCCCGGCCATGTGCGCGCCTGCTACCCTTTCGTGCGCATCCATACCGACACCGTGGCCCGCGCCATCCTGGAGACGCCCGACATCTCGCAGCTGAGCTTTGGTTTTGTGGCCGGGCCCGGCCGCTTTGAAACCACGCTGACCCGGCCCGACCTCTACGGCAACTATTACCTCGAACAGTTCCGGCTGCTGATGCAGAACCATGATGTGGAGCTGGAAATAGGCACCAGCACGCAGCCCATCCCCATCCATTTCTCGTTTGCGGAAAACGACCATATTGAAGGCAATATGGATGCAGCCCGCCGCATGCTGATGCGCGACGTGTTCGACCTGCCCGACCTGGCCGCCATGGACGACGGCATCGCCAACGGCACCTACGAACCCCTGCCCGGCGAGCCGCAGCCGCTGTCGCTGTTCACCGCGGCGCGTGTCGACTATTCTCTGCAGCGCCTGCGCCACTACACCGGCACCTCGCCGCACTGGTTCCAGAACTTCGTGCTGTTCACCAACTACCAGTTCTACATCGACGAGTTCGTGCGCCTGGGCCATGAAGCCATGGCCGACCCGGACAGCGAGTACACCGCCTTCATCGAGCCCGGCAACGTGGTGACCCGGCGCGCCGGCCTGCCCGCCGAGGCCGGCGACGAGCTTGGCGTGCAGCCGCCCCGCCTGCCGCAAATGCCGGGCTACCACCTGCTGCGCGCCGATCGCACCGGCATCACCATGGTCAACATCGGCGTGGGCCCGGCCAACGCCAAGAACATCACCGACCACATCGCCGTGCTGCGTCCGCACGCCTGGATCATGCTGGGCCACTGCGCCGGCCTGCGCAACAGCCAGCAGCTGGGCGACTATGTGCTGGCCCACGGCTATGTGCGCGAAGACCATGTGCTGGACGAAGAGCTGCCGCTGTGGGTGCCGATCCCGGCGCTGGCTGAAATCCAGGTCGCACTGGAAAAAGCCGTGGCCGATGTGACCCACGCCGTCGGCCCCGACCTCAAGCGCATCATGCGCACCGGCACCGTGGCTTCCACCGACAACCGCAACTGGGAGCTGCTGCCCGGCAACCAACCGCAGCGCCGCTTCAGCCAGAGCCGCGCCGTGGCGCTGGACATGGAAAGCGCGACGATTGCCGCCAACGGCTTTCGCTTTCGCGTGCCCTACGGCACCCTGCTGTGCGTGAGCGACAAGCCGCTGCACGGCGAGATCAAGCTGCCCGGCATGGCCAACCATTTCTACCGCGAGCGCGTCGACCAGCACCTGCGCATCGGCATACGCGCCATCGAGCTGCTGCGCGCCGAAGGCATCACGCAGCTGCACAGCCGCAAGCTGCGCAGCTTTTCGGAAGTCGCGTTCCAGTAGGTCCGCCGATTGCTATACTTTTGGTAGCTGCTTGCGCTCGTCCCTATTGGCTTGCAGCCTTATTTTTTGTAAACATACCTGCCCATGGAAAATCTTTCACCGCTTGTCCCTGTCACAGAAGCCAGCCATGGCGTTGCGATCGACCTGATCTACGCAGGCACCAACAACTTCACCGGCCAGGTGATTTATGACAGCCCGCTGTGCTTCCTGCATCCGCAGGCAGACGCCGGCTTGCGCAAAGCCATCGCGGCCGCGAAAGACATGGGCTTTCAGCTCAAGATTTTTGATGCCTTCAGGCCGCAGGAAGCGCAGGAGGCACTTTGGGCCGTGGCGCCCAACCCCGCCTACATCGCCGATCCGGCCAAAGGCTCCAACCACACGCGGGGCGTAGCGCTTGATGTCACGCTGCTGGCGCCCGACGGGCAGGAGCTGGACATGGGCACACCGGTCGACACCATGACGCACGGGTCCCATCACTTTCACACGGCACACCCTGTGGCCGTCCAGGTCAACCGCATGCGGCTGCTCACGGTCATGCTGGAAGCAGGCTTTGTGCACCACCCCAACGAATGGTGGCACTACCAGTTGCCGGACGCCAAAAGCTTTCCGCTGATCGACAGCCATGCTTTCATGCGCTGCGTGGGCGAGGGCGGGCAGCCCACCCGGCTCAAGGCCGCCTGAGCTCGCCGGCCTGATCGGCAGGAGGGCCGGCAGCCGGCAGCTCCGCCTGCTCCCGCGGCTCGGCTGACTCCGTGCGCACCAGCGGCAAATGCTGCGGGTATTCGCGCTGCATGACGTCCACCAGCGCCTCGCGCACCTTGCAGCGCAAGTCCCAGTTCAGGCTGGAGTTGGCGGAGGTCACCAGCACCCGCAGCTGCATGCTGCGCTCGCCTGATTCCACCACCTGCAGCAGGCACAGCCGCTTGTCCCACTCGGGCGCCTCCTCGCAAGCGCGCCGCGCCGCGTCGCGCAGCGGGGCCAGGGGCATGCGATAGTCAACCCAGAGAAACACGGTGCCGATGATCTGGGCGCCGGTGCGCGTCCAGTTCTGGAAAGGGTTTTCAATGAACCACTGCAACGGAACGATCAGGCGCCGCTCGTCCCAGATTTTCAGCACCACATACGTGCCGGTGATCTCCTCCACCCGGCCCCATTCGCCCTGCACGATCAGCACGTCGTCCAGGCGGATGGGCTGCGCCAGCGCCAGCTGCAGCCCGGCAATCAGGTTGCTGAACACAGGCCGCGCCGCGATACCGATCACCAGCCCCGCCACACCCGCCGAAGCCAGCAGGCTGGCCCCGAACTGGCGGGCGCCGGGAAAGGTCATCAGCATCAAGGCCAGCCCCGTCAGCAACACGATGAACATGGCGGTGCGCGCCAGCATGCGGGTCTGCGTATGGATGCGGCGTGCATTGAGATTGTCCTCCACATCGACCGGGTGCAAGCCGATCACACCCAGCGCGGCCCCGCGCGCCGCGCGCATGCCCGCCCACGTCAGGGCGGCGAGCAGCAGCAGGCCATTGGCATGGCGCACTCCGTTGATCAGTGGAAAGGTATCCGGCGCGCTGTGCCAGACGATCTGCAGGGCGATCAGGGGCAGCAGCACCTGCACCGGAGAGCGGCATTGCTCGGCGACCCGGGCCATCACAGGCATGGAACGCGTCAGCCGCAGGACAACGACAGCGCCTATGGTGTGCGCCACCAGCGCCAGAACGATGCTGATGCCGGCTGCCAGCAAGACGTGCAGCGAAGAGTCGTCCGCCCAGGAGATGAGTTCAGCGAAGTTCATGCTGCCGCTCCTTTGCTTTCAACATGCATCAAGCTTTCGGCACCCGGGGTTTGACCCGGGACGCAGCCAGCTTGGCGTTGCGGCGCGCCACCTCCACGTCGGCATCAAAAGCCAGCGCCACGCCCATGCGGCGTTTGACAAAACTCTCGGGCTTGCCGAACAGCCGGATGTCGCTGTTGGGCACACGCAGCGCGTCGGCCACGCCGTCGAACACAATGCCCTTCGCATCGACACCGCCATAAATCACGGCACTGGCGCCCGGGCTCTTGAGCGCGGTGTTGACGGGCAGGCCCAGGATGGCGCGTGCATGCAGCTCAAATTCGTTTTGCCACTGGGTGCACATCGTCACCATGCCGGTGTCGTGCGGGCGCGGGCTGACTTCGCTGAACCAGACGTCCTCGCCCTTCACAAACAGTTCAACCCCAAAAAGGCCCAGCCCCGAAGGGTTGCCGTCAAAGCCCAGCCCCAGGTTATCCGTGACGGCCTTGCAGATGTCGCGGCATTTTTTCAGCGCGTTGGGGCGCATGGGATGCGGCTGCCAGCTTTCCACGTAGTCGCCGCTGACCTGGATGTGGCCGATGGGCTCGCAGAAATGCGTTTCAATGGTTCCGTCGGCGCCCATGGCACGCACGGTGAGCTGCGTGATCTCGTAATCAAAATCAATAAACCCTTCGACGATCACCCGGCCGTGGCTCACACGGCCGCCGGCCATCGCGTAGTCCCAGGCTTTTTTGACGTCTTCGGGGCCGGATATCTTGCTTTGGCCCTTGCCCGACGAGCTCATCACCGGCTTGACGACACAGGGGTAGCCCGTGGTTCCGTCGATGGCGGACTGCAGCTCTTCCAGCGAATCACAAAACTTGTAGGGGCTGGTCGGCAGGCTCAGGGTTTCGGCGGCCAGGCGGCGTATGCCTTCGCGGTCCATGGTCAGGCGCGCGGCGCGCGCCGTCGGGATCACGCGCACCACACCGGCCGCTTCGAGCTCTTCGAGCATGGGTGTGGCAATCGCTTCGATCTCCGGCACCACCAGGTCGGGCTTTTCTTTTTCAATCAGCGCCTTGAGCTGCGCCGGGTCGCTCATGGTGATGGTGCGCGCATGGTGGGCCACCTGCTGGCCCGGCGCGTTGTCATAGCGGTCGGTGGCGATGGTTTCAACGCCCAGGCGCTGCAGGGCAATCAGTACTTCCTTACCCAGCTCGCCGGAGCCGAGCAGCATGACTTTGGTGGCGTGCGGGGAAAGGGGGGTTCCGAAGGTGGTCATAAGCGCTGAAGATAAAGGATGGGAGAGTGAGAACGGGAGAACGAAAGCCGTAGAACAGGCGCCGCTAGGACTTACTTTACTGCAGAGGGTCGGCGCTGACGGGTAGGACATCGCCCCTCATGCCGGCGTTGCGCCCCTTGCCCCTGCAAACCACCAGCCCATTGCAATCAGATGATAATTATTCTCAATTAGAACGATTCAACCTGGCGGCACGCGATGTGCCACCCTGAAAGACACCATGTCCACAACGCCATCTTCGCCAGCCTCCACTCCCGATGCCGCACCGCGCAAACGCCGGCCGCCGCGCCGCGTGCAAGTCACGCGTGTTGAAACGCTCAGCCCGCTGATGCGCCGCATCACCTTGCAGGGTATGGAGCTTGAAGGCTTTGAAATCAACGACCCTGCCTGCTACATGAAGCTGATTTTCCCGGAGCCGGGCCAGACCGAGCCTGAGCGCCCACTGCCCGATGGGCCACGGCCGAAGTCCATGCGCACTTACACGCCGCTGGCAGTGCGCAACGATGTGCACGAGGTCGATGTGGATTTTGTGCTGCACGGCGACGGCCCTGCATCTACCTGGGCCGCGCAGGCGCAGCCGGGCCAGGTGCTGTATTTGATGGGCCCCGGCCCTGGCTACAAAGTTCAGCTGGATGCGCCTGCGCATTTCCTGATCGGTGACGACAGTGCCTTGCCCGCGTTTGAAACCATTCTGGCCGCCCTACCCGCCACGGCGCAGGCGCGCGTGCTGGTCGAAGTGGTGGACGCGGCGGAAGAACGCGCGCTGCACAGCGCCGCCAAAGTGGACGCGCACTGGACCGCACGCGGCACCGACAACACAAAGGCCGGCCAGGCACTGGAAGCCGCATTGCGCAAAGCCGGCGCACCCACACCCGGCACGCGCATTTACCTGGCCTGCGAAGCCGCAGCCATGCGCCGCATCCGGCAACTGTTGATTGAAGAGCTGGGTGTGGACCGCAGCCTCATCGTGGGCCGCGGCTACTGGAAGCTAGGCACCGTCAATCACCCGGACCACGACTACGGCGAGGATTGAGCCCCCACGCTCCCCCACTTCGTGTGGGTCGCTGCCCCCCGAGGGGGCCACCCGCCTGCGGTCTGGCGAAGCCAGTCCCACGGCTCATGCTGGGTTAAAGAATTCTTTGGGCACTACCAGCGGGGGCCGAGGGTCCGGCTTCGCCGGCCCCAGGCGCCGCCCCCTTGAGGGGGGAACAGGCTACACGAAGTGAGCCTGGACGGGGGTGGACCTCATTGCCGCGCATAACTTACCGTGAGCATCTCCCACTGGTGCCCTTCGGGCTCGTTCCAGTAGATGCCCTTGCCGCCAAGGTACGTGCTGACCTGCATATCCATGGGGCCGCGAACCGAGCTGCGGTATTGGATTCCGGCCGCCTGGATGCGCCCCAGGATCGCATCGAACTCCTGCTCGCTCACGCGAAAGCAGAAATGCTCGACGGGAAAGTCTTCTTCGGTGTCGATAAAGTCCAGCGTCAGGCCGTCATTGATATAGACGGCTGAAAAAGGCCCTATCGTGGTTTCAGCCCACGGCACGCCAAGCAGCTCCGCCAAAAATCTGGCCGAAGCCACCTTGTCTCGCGCCGATACGATGAAGTGGTCCAGATGAATGGTCATGGCAGGCCTCTTGATGGTGATGGCCTGTTTTATAGCGCGGGCGGGCCGCGCCTGTACACCGGCGTGCGTAACAACCTTCATGGCGGCATTGCCGCCATGGCCGCACGGCTGTAGCCTGCCGGGCAATTCTTACAAGAAAAAAGACTTTAGGCCAATAAGGACGGGCGCAACCAGCTATCTAATTAATAGCAACCAAGGCCGCCCGCACAACCCCGGTCCACGCTTCACAGGTCGAAGAACACCGTCTCCTTGCCGGCCGCGCTGTCCTGCATGCGGATGTCGAATCGGTAGACCGCCCCGGCGCCCGTCATGTCGCGCCGGGCAATCAGCGTGTTGCGCCGCTCGGCCGGCACGCTGGCCAGCACCGCGTCTTTGCCGTTCGCCTCCGCTTCATCATCAAAGTAGATGCGCGTGAAGGTATGCACCAGCAGGCCGCGCATGGTGACGCAGACGTTGATGAATGGTGCTTGCCCCGCCACAGCACCGGGTTTGACGGTGAAGAACTCGTAACGGCTCTGCGGCAGGGTGCCGGTTCCGCAGCGGCCAAAACCGGTGAAGCCGCGCGCTTCGGCATCTGCCACCGACGAGATGGGCAGGCCGCTGCCGTCGGGCTGGGCGATCTCGACCATGGCGTCCATCACGGCATTGCCGGCGCCATCAAACACCTGGCCGGTGATGCGAATGTGTTCGCCTTTCGCAGCAGGTTGGGCGAGCACAGGCGTGAACAGGCTTTTAAGGTCGTAGCCGTATTGCGTGGGTGTGAGGCCGTAGGCAAAGAAGGGGCCGACGGTCTGGGAAGGGGTTTGTTTGAGCTGGCTCATGGTGTTGTCTTCCTGCGCTTATTCAAAACGCGTGGCTTTGGGGCCGCGCAGCACGATGTCGAACACATAACCCAGCGCATAGTCGGGCTGGGTCACGTCGAGGCTGAATTTCGAAACCATCAGTTCCCGCACGCTTTCGGGCGCGCCCATGTACATGGGGTCGTAGCCCAGCAGCGGGTCGCCGGGGAAATACATCTGCGTGACCAGGCGGCTGGCGAAGTAGTCGCCGAACAACGAGAAGTGAATATGCTGCGGCCGCCACGCGTTGGGGTGGTTGCCCCAAGGGTAGGCACCGGGCTTGATGGTCTTGAAGCTGTAGCGGCCTTCGTTGTCCGTCATGCAGCGACCGGCACCCAGGAAGTTCGGGTCCAGCGGCGCGTCGTGCTGGTCGACCTTGTGTACGTAGCGGCCGGCCGCGTTGGCCTGCCAGACTTCCACCAGCGTATTGCGCACGGGGCGGCCATCTTCGTCCAGCACACGGCCGGTGACGATGATGCGTTCACCCAGCGGGTCGCCATTCATCACGGCGTTTTTGGTCAGGTCGCTGTCCAGCGGGCCGAACTGCCCGGCGCCATAGACGGGCGCATTGAGTTGCGCCAGGGCCTGCTTGATGGGCACCAGCGGCTGCTTGGGGCCGCGCAGCAGGGTGGACTTGTAGCCGGGGTAGATGTGGGGCGAGTGGCTGGTCCAGTCGCGCGGGGCCAGAAAGCTGTTGTTCAGGTCAGGTTTCATCGATGTCTCCAGGGGTCGAAAGGGGTTGGCGCCTTTTTAGCAGGCTCTTTTCGGGTTTTTCGTGCTGAGCTGACTTTAATCGGCGCAAATGGTTATGTATATTGACATTTTCTCGACTTATCCATAACCAAATGGTCAAATTGGAGCATGGTCGATGAACGCATCAAATACCGGCACCTGCAGTGCTTTCTGGCGGTGGCGCAGCACGGCAGCCTGCAAAAGGCGGCCGACGTGCTGGCCATCACGCAGCCGGCGGTGTCCAAAACCCTGAAAGAACTTGAGGGCCTGCTGGCGGTGCGGCTGTTTGAGCGCGGGCGCAAGGGCGCCGTGCCCACGCGCGAGGGCGAGGCCTTTATGCGGCATGCCGGCGCCAGCGTGAGCGCGCTGCGCGAAGCCGTTGCGAGCGTCGCGCAGACGCGGCGGCAAGGTAGCGCGGTGATCGCCATCGGCGTCCTGCCCACCGTTGCACCGTGGCTGATGCCCTTGCTGCTGGCGCGGCAGGAGGCCCAAGCGGGGCCAGGGGCGCAAACCAGCCTGCGTATCCAGACGGGCGCCAACCCCGCCCTGCTGGCCAGCTTGCGGCAACGCGAACTGGATCTGGTGATCGGGCGTTTTGCCGAACCAGCGCACATGCTGGGCCTGACGTTTGAACACCTGTATGCAGACCCCCTTGTGCTGGCAGTGCGCCCTGCCCACCCCTTGCTGCAGGCGACGCACAAGGCCGATCCGCTGGCCGGCTTGCAGGCCTTCACCACGATCCTGCCCACGCAGGGCACGGCCATACGCCACACCGCCGACAGCTTTTTCCTCACACGCGGCTTGCCGCCTCCGTTGCGGCTGGTCGAAACGCTGTCGGTGTCCATCGCGCGCGGCTACACGCGGCAAAGCGATGCGGTGTGGCTTTCGCCATTGGGGGCTGTGCGGCCGGACCTGGACAGCGGCACGCTGGTGCGCTTGCCCGTCAGCATGGCGGGCACCGAAGAGCTGGTGGGGCTGACGCTGCGCGCCGACATGGCGCCCACCGAGGCACAGCACCAGCTGATCGCCACCATCCGGGTGCTGGCGGCAGAACGCCGCAGCGAAGCCCCGGCCCTGCTTTAGGCTTCTAGGCCGGCTCGGCCTGCACCGCAAAGCGGGCCGTCAGTTCACCCAGACCCAGCTCTTCAAGCACCTCGCGCAAACGCGTCTGGGCGGCACGGGTTTTGCCAGCCTGCGGCTGCGCGGGCCGGCTGGCAAGAATGAGCTCGTTCTTCATCGAATGCTCCCAGCCCACCAGCTCGGTCACCGTGACCTGGTAGCCGTTGGCTTCGAGCTGCAGGCAGCGCAGCACATTGGTGATCTGGCTGCCGAATTCGCGCGTGTGCAACGGGTGCCGCCAGAGTTCAGCCAGCGGCGTGCGGGAGAGTGACAAGGCCCGGCTTTTCTTCAACACGCCGGCCACCTCGGCCTGGCAGCACGGCACCAGCACCATGTGGCGCGCGTTTTTTGCCAGCCCGAACGCAATGGCGTCATCGGTGGCTGTGTCGCAGGCATGCAGGGCCGTGACGATATCCACGGTTAGGGGGAGTTCGGCCGAAGTAGTGGCCTCCTGCACCGACAGATTCAGGAACGACATGCGCGCAAAATCCAGCCGCTGGGCCAGCACGCGTGACTTTTCAACAAGTTCGGCACGCGTTTCGATGCCGTACACATGGCCCGCCGTTTTTTCACTGCGGTGCGCGACATTAAAAAACAGGTCATACAGGATGAAGCCCAGGTAGGACTTTCCGGCGCCGTGGTCGGCCAGGGTGAAGTTCGCCTTCTCCGCCGCCACCTCATTGAGCAGGGGCTCAATGAACTGGTACAGGTGGTAGACCTGCTTGAGCTTGCGCCGCGTGTCCTGGTTGAGCTTGCCTTCACGCGTGAGGATGTGCAGTTCCTTGAGCAGCTCGATGGACTGGCCGGGGCGAAGCTCTTCAATGACTTGCGCCGCGGGGGCGGGCTTTCCGGAACCCTTCGAAGGCTTTGCTGCGCGTGCTGAGCTGGGTGTTTGCATGGCCTCAAGTTTAGTGGCGCGCCCCCGGTACAGGCGGCCCCGGTACAAAGCCCCTGAAAAGCTCCCGTCGAACATTCAGAAACAATTAACTTGCACACAATTTAATTGCTCGCTATAATTCAACCCATGCCCAACAAAACCGACTCCGCCAATGCCACTGACGCCATGCTGCAGCTGGACAACCAGCTGTGTTTTGCGCTGTATTCCACGTCTTTGGCCATGACCAAGCTGTACAAGCCCATGCTCGAAGAGATGGGGCTCACCTATCCGCAATACCTCGCGATGCTGGTGCTGTGGGAACAAGACGGCCTGACGGTTTCGGAGCTTGGCGAACGGCTGTACCTGGACTCGGGCACGCTGACCCCGCTGCTCAAGCGCATGGAATCTGCCGGGCTGCTTTCACGCCTCCGCGCGGTGGAAGACGAGCGCCGCGTTCACATCACGCTCACGGCAGCCGGCCGCAAACTCAAGGCCAAGGCCGCCAAGATTCCGGGCTGCATCCTGAGCGCCACCCAGTGCTCGATTCCCGAGCTGGTGTCGCTGACGCAGCAGGTGCAGTCTTTCCGCAACCGCCTTACTGCCTGATTTCTTTCACCCTTTCACTGAATTTTTAACCCGCCCCGATCCGGGGTATTTTCCAAAGGAAGCCACCATGACCACACTCGAAAAAGTTCTCTACACCGCCCACGCCCACACCACCGGCGGCCGTGACGGCAAGTCCAAGACCGACGACGGCCGCCTGGACGTCACGCTGAGCTCGCCCGGCACCGCCGGCACCGGCACCAACCCTGAGCAGCTGTTCGCGGCCGGCTACGCAGCCTGCTTCATCGGTGCAATGAAGGCTGTTGGCGGCATGAAGAAAATCGACGTGCCTGCAGACGTCTCCATCGACTCCAGCGTTGACCTCGGCAAGATCCCGAACGGCTACGGCATCGCCGTGCGCCTGGACATCACCCTGCCCGGCATGGACCGCGCAGCAGCACAAGCCCTGGTGGATGCAGCGCACCAGGTTTGCCCTTACTCAAACGCCACGCGCGGCAATATTGACGTGACCATTACTCTGAAGTAAATAGAGCCCCCACGCTCCCCCACTGCGTGTGGGTCGCTGCCCCCCGAGGGGGCCGCCCGCCTGTGGCCCGGCAAAGCCGGTTCCACGGCTCGTGCTGGCATGAAGAGTTCAGTGAGCACAGCCGGTGGAGGTCCTTCACCAGTGGGGGCCAAGGGTCCGGCTTCGCCGGCCCAAGGCGCCGTCCCCTGGAAGGGGAGAACAGGCTACACGAAGTGAGCCTGGACAGGGGTGAACTTATTTCCAGTGTCACTAATGCGGCCCGTCGGTGTTGAACCGGCGGGCCGTTTCATTTAGGGTGCTGTGCATGAACGACACCGCCCTCACAAGCTCCTTCCAGGTCCGAAAAGACGCACTCTCCGAAACCCGCTGGCATACCGACGCGCATTTGCCGCTCACGCCCGGCCAGGTGCGGCTGCGCATCGAATCCTTTGCGCTGACGTCCAACAACATCACGTACGCGGCCTTTGGCGAGGCGATGAGTTACTGGCAATTTTTTCCGACGGGGGAGGACGGCTGGGGCAGCATCCCGGTCTGGGGTTTTGCCAAGGTGGCGGAGTCGCAATGCGAGGGCGTAGCCGTGGGAGAGAAGTTTTACGGCTATTACCCCATGGCCGGCGAGCTGGTGCTGCAACCGGCGCGCGTGACGCCCGCCGGTTTCTTCGACGGCGCCGCGCACCGGCGGGCCCTGCCGGTGGCCTACAACCAGTACATGCGCTGCAGCGCGGATCCGTTTTACGACGCGGCCACCGAAGATGTGCAGTCGCTCCTGCGCCCGCTGTTCATTACCTCGTTCCTGATTGATGACTTTCTGGCCGACAACGGCTTCTTCGGCGCCAATGCCATGCTGCTGTCCAGCGCCTCCAGCAAAACGGCATATGGCACGGCCTTTCAGCTGGCAAAGCGGCCGGGTATTGAGGTGATAGCGCTGACTTCGCCAGGCAACGTCGCTTTTTGTGAAAGCCTGGGGTGCTACAGCCGCGTAGTGACCTATGACCAGCTCGAGGCGATTGCTGCCGACACGGCTTGCGTGTACGTCGACTTCGCGGGCAGCGCCGGCCTGCGCCAGCGTATTCATACGCGCTTTGGCCAGCTTCGCTACAACTGCTCGATAGGCGGCACGCACGTGGACGACCTGGCCGCCAAAGGCAGCGCAAAAGACTTGCCCGGCCCCCGGCCCACGCTGTTCTTCGCACCTTCACAGGTCAAGAAACGCATCACCGACTGGGGTGAAGAAGGCTTTGGAAAGCAGCTGGTGCGCGCCTGGCTGGATTTCACGCGGCAAGTGACGGGTGCCAAAACGCCCTGGCTCATCGCCCAGCGGCATGCCGGGCAGACTGCGGTGCAAGCCGCTTACCAGGAAGTGCTGGCCGGCAAGGGAGACCCGCGCACCGGCCACATCCTGCAGCCCTGATTCTTTTCGCCTTCAACGGAAAGGTGCTACGGTTTTTATAGCCGCTCGCGCCCGCTTTTATTGACCTGCAGGCCTTTTTCGCTTGAGAAACAGGCGTTTACAAGCCCCTGCTGGCAGCGCACCGTCATCTGCGCCGACAATCAGGCATGACAGAAAAACACAAGGCTGAGGCGCACGCAACGCTGCACGCGTACGAGACATTGACACCCGACGTGGTGCTCGATGCGCTGGCCAGCGTCGGTTTGCTGGGTGACGGCCGCCTGATGGCACTTTCAAGCTACGAGAACCGGGTTTACCAGATCCATCTTGAGAGCCCGGTGGGGGACGCCGACCTCGCGGGCGATGTCGTGGTGGCCAAGTTTTACCGGCCGGACCGCTGGACCGATGAACAGATTGCCGAAGAACACGCCTTTGCCGCCGAGCTGATGGCCGCCGAGATACCGGTGGTGGGCGCGCTTGTGCTGGAAGGCCGCACGGTGCACCACTTCAAGGGCTTCAGCTTCAGCGTGTCGCCCAGCCGCGGCGGGCGGCGGCCCGAGCTGGACAACCTGGAAGTGCTGGAATGGATAGGCCGTTTCCTGGCGCGCATCCACACCGTCGGCAGTGCCAAGCCGTTTGCACACCGGCCAGCCCTGAACCTGCAGACCTTTGGTTATGCCTCGCGCGACATCCTGCTGGCGGGCGGCGACCATGGCGCCAAAGGTTCCCACGGCTACATCCCGCTGGACATGGAGTCGCGCTGGCGCAAGGCGTTTGATGAAGCCATGCTGGTGGCGCAAACCGTGTTTGAAAGCGTGGGCGACGTGAAAAACCTGCGCCTTCACGGTGACTGCCACCCCGGCAACATCTTGTGGACGCCCGAGGGCCTGCCGCTGGCCGGCCCGCATTTTGTCGACCTGGACGATGCACGCACCGGCCCGGCGGTGCAGGATTTGTGGATGCTGGTGTCGGGCGACCGCGCGCAATGCACCCGGCAGCTGGGCGCGCTGGTGGACGGCTACGAAGAGTTCCGCGAATTCGACCGGCGCGAGCTCGCGCTGATCGAGCCGCTACGCACGCTGCGCCTGGTGCACTACAGCGCCTGGCTGGCGCAGCGCTGGCATGACCCGATCTTCCCGATCAACTTCCCCTGGTTCGGCTCCAGCGACTACTGGAAAAGCCAGGTCGACATGCTGGAAGAGCAGACCGAGGCCATGCAGGATCCGCCGCTGGTGTGCTGAGCGGCTGCCAGCCCGCGCCAGACAGTCGGCCACGTCATGTTGTCGCTATGAATTTAATAGCTGCTCGCGCACATTCCTAAAGGGCCAGGAGCCGAATTGGCTCACAAAAAAGGCCTCTCCGGGCCTTTCTGGGCTCTGGTATTCGCCAAATCGGCGCGCGGCGCTTACACCAGCAGCGCGTTGACCCGCCGCACATAGGCAGCCGGGTCTTCAGGCATGCCGCCTTCGGCCAGCAGGGCCTGGTCAAACAGGATGTGGGCCAGGTCGTCAAAATGCGCGCCGTCCACACCAGCCTCAAGCTTTTTGACCAGCGGGTGCTGGGCGTTGACTTCCAGGATGGGCTTGGACTCGGGCACGGCCTGGCCGGCCTGCTTGAGCATGCGGGCCAGCTGGGTCGACATGTCGCCGTCCTGTACCACCAGGCAGGCGGGTGAGTCGACGAGGCGCGAGGTGGCGCGCACGTCCTTGGCCTTGTCTTTCAACGCTTCTTTCAGCTTGTCGAGGATGGGCTTGAACTGTGTCTGCGCCTCTTCGGCGGCCTTCTTTTCGTCTTCGTCCTGCAGCTTGCCGAGGTCGACAGCGCCCTTGGCCACCGACTGAAGCGGCGTGCCGTCAAACTCATGCAGGTAATTGAGCGCCCACTCGTCCACGCGGTCGGCCATCAGCAGCACTTCGATGCCCTTCTTGCGGAAGATTTCGAGCTGGGGACTGTTCTTTGCGGCGGCCAATGTGTCGGCGGTGATGTAATAAATCGCGTCCTGGCCTTCCTTCATGCGGGCCTTGTAGTCGGCAAAACCCACGCTGACGGTGTCGGTCGTCGATGAGGCAAAGCGCAGCAGCTTGGCCAGGCGCTCGCGGTTGGCAAAGTCTTCGCCCAGGCCCTCTTTGAGCACGGCGCCGAACTCGCCATAAAAGGCCTTGAACTTGTCGGCGTCATTGGCGGCCAAGTCTTCAATCATGGACAGCACGCGCTTGGTGCAGCCTTCGCGGATCGCCTTGACGGCGCGGCTTTCCTGCAGCAGCTCGCGCGAGACATTGAGCGGCAGGTCGGACGAGTCCACCACACCCTTGACGAAGCGCAAGTAGGTCGGCATCAGCGCCTGGGCGTCGTCCATGATGAAGACACGCTTGACGTACAGCTTGACGCCCGCGGCCTTGTCGCGGTTGAACATGTCCATGGGCGCCTTGGCCGGGATGAACAACAGCTGCGTGTATTCGGTGGCGCCTTCCACGCGGTTGTGCGTGGTGGCCAGCGGCGCTTCGCTGTCGTAACTGATCTGCTTGTAGAACTCGTCGTACTGGTCTTGCGTGATGTCCTTCTTCGCACGGGTCCACAGCGCCGCCGCCTGGTTCACGGTTTCCCAGTCGCCGGTGACCACCATCTCGCCGGGCTGGTCGTTTTCGCCTTCTTTCCACGCTTCTTTCTGCATCAGGATGGGCAGCGAGATGTGGTCGGAGTACTTGTTGATGATGCCCTTGAGCTTCCAGGCGTTCAGGTAGTCGAGCGATTCCTCTTTCAGGTGCAGGATGATGCTGCTGCCGCGTTCTGCGCGTTCGATCTCGCTGACTTCAAACTCGCCGGTGCCGTCGCTGCTCCAGCGAACAGCCTGGTTCGCCGGAAGGCCGGCACGGCGGCTTTCCACCGTGATCTTGTCCGCCACGATAAAGCCCGAGTAGAAACCCACGCCGAACTGGCCGATCAGTTGCGCGTCATTCTTCTGGTCGCCCGAGAGTTTGGCCATGAAGTCGCGCGTGCCGCTCTTGGCAATCGTGCCGAGGTTGTCGATGGCTTCCTGCTGCGACAGGCCGATGCCGTTGTCGGTGATGGTCAACGTACCGGCCGCCTTGTCAAAGCTCACTTTCACCTTGAGGTCGGGATCACTTTCATACAGCGACGCATCGTTCAGCGCTTCGAAACGCAGCTTGTCGCAGGCGTCCGATGCGTTGGAAACCAGCTCGCGCAAAAAGATATCGGGGTTCGAGTACAGGGAGTGCGTGACCAGCTTGAGCAGCTGCGCGACTTCGGCTTGAAAAGACAGGGTTTGTTTCTGCATGGTTTGGGGCATGGTTGTTTCAAGTTTGTTACTGATTCACTGGATCCGGAAGAAAAAGCCGTTTCAGACGGCAGTATTTACGCTTGTTACTAGTAAGCCTTTTGGCTCTATTTATGAATAAATCCAATAATTTCAACGGTTTGTCGTGACAAATTCCCCACTAGAGTGCGCTGTTACAGATACAAATCACCCGATTTCAGAAATATCTGGTTACAGTCCATTCACCTTCACATTTCCCTTGTTTGTTATTCGTTTTTTAACTGGAGAACAGTCATGAAAAAGCTCATTTTAGTAATCGCCCTCGGCCTTGCCGCCATTGCCAGCCTGCCAGCGCACGCCGCAGTCACCTCTGGCACCTTCAATGTCAATATCAATTTGACCGCTGCGTGCCAGATCGGAACTATTGCTCCCGTGCAATTTAACTACACCGCCCTGCAGGGTACGGCCGCGACAGCCACCGGCGGTGGATTCACCTTGCAATGCACCAATGGCTTGGCAGCGCCTTCGCTCGGCTTGGTCCTCGGAGCAGCAGCAGGCCCCGGAACCGCGAACGTGACCACAACGGACAGCTTCGTTAACCTGCAATACACGATCACTGCGCCAACGACGACTGCGCCGAACGGAACCGCGCAGGCCTATTCGATCACTGGCACGATGGCAGCCAGCCAAGCCGGTACCTGCTCGAGCAGTGCCGCGCCTTGTACCAATGCCACAGCGACTAACAGGGGATACACCCTGTACGTGACGTATTAATTTCATTGGCCGCAAGTTAATTCCCATTCGAGCTTCCATCAGGCTCCCCGTATGTTCTGTAAATCAGTTCTCGGCGTTTCATTCCTGCTGATGGCGGCGGCCAGCGTTGCCGGTACGGCAGCCGGCCAGTTTTCGGTCCAGGTCACGCTGAGCGTCCCGGGAAACACCACCGGCAACGGCAACGCCTGCATCAGCGCCACAGGCTCCGGTAGCGGCGGCGCCTCGGTGCAGGTGACCTGCAACTCGAATGTCTTTGTCAATATCTCGCAAGTCCGCAGCCTCGGGAATGCCCGGTTCATGCCCGGCTACCGGCCCACGCGGGACTCCTTGCTGCCCGACTACTGCCGCAATGAGTTGTCCCGCAACGACCCAGGCGCCCGCTATACCTGCCGGCTTCAAGACCAGCGCCAGGTGGCCACGGCCGGTGAAGAGTCGGATGACGGCTGGGAAATCGAAAGCCGGCGCTACGCGCTCGACACAGATGCCGCAGCGGTTGAAAAACAGGCCCGTTTGCGGCTTCAGGATGACCGCGGTACCGTGACGGCACTGCACCTCGCCCATGCCGGTAACCTCTCTAAATCGGTAGAGATGCTGGTATCCTTCTGAGGATGAACGTCTCACAGCGCCGAAGAAAGCTTGTTACCTACGCCTTCCTGCTAAGCCTGTTGGGACCTTGGGCGGCTGCCACGGCAGGCGTTTTTTCGGTCACTCCGGTGCGGCTTTACATGACCCCGCGCGATCGCGCCATCGCCGTCACACTGTCTAACGAAGCCGATACCGAAGTCGTGCTGCAGGCTGACATCAACACCTGGACCCAGAAACCCGACGGCACTGACGAACTCGTTCTGACCGAAGACATGATCCTGGCCCCCCCCATCATCAAGCTGGCGCCCAAGGCCCGCCAAGTGGTACGCCTTGCCCTGCTGAAACCTGCAGATGCAAGCCGGCAACTGACTTACCGCCTGATCATTCGTGAAGTCCCTGAAGCTGCACCCGCAACTGGCATCCAGGTTCCCATCGCGCTGGCCTTGAGCATGCCCGTCTTCATCACACCCCCCGTGGCCAAACGCCAGGTCAGTTGCACCCACCAGTTGGCGGATACCAAAACCCTCAACCTGCAATGCAGCAATACCGGTACGGCTTACGCCCAGATACGGGAAGCGACCGTCACGCGCGGCAAGCAAGCCCTGGCCCGGTTTGAAGGCGGAAGTTACATCCTCCCAGGTGCCCGCAAAACCGTCAGCCTCAAGGGCGAACAGGCCCTCACGGCAGGGGAAGCCGAACTGGTGGTGACCTTTGACGACGGACAAAGCCTGACGACCAGCATCACGCTGCCTTGATTTGGCACCCGATTTCAATGAGGCGCTGGTGGACTTTACGAAAACACCCCGTAGCGATAGGCATTGCAGGCCTTTGTTACAGCCTGCTGGCACACGCCCAAACACCCGCCTCCTCTAATGCGCCGCCAGCGGCCCGGTCATCCAGCGACCGGCTCCTTCCGCTGGAAGTCTTCATCAACAGCACCAAAGGCGGCGTCTGGACGCTGCTTGAGCGCAACGGCATCCTGTATGCGCCGGAAGATGCCTTTGAAGAGTGGCGGCTGAACCACCGGCCCAGCGCGCAGGACGTTGATTTCCAGGGCCAAAAGTGGTTTCCGCTGTCTGCTATTCCGGGATTCGAAGCGCGGCTGAATTTTGCCGACCAGTCAGTGGATCTGGTGTTTTCGCCGGCCGCCTTCAACGCCGTGCGCCTGACGCAGGAATCGGCCATGCGCCCTCCGCTGTCACCGTCGATTCCCGCGGCATTTGCCAATTACGACCTGAACTACATCACCACCCGCAACCGCACACCCGGCAACACCACGGACGCGAAGGACCTCGGCGCCCTGACCGAATTCGGCGTGTCGGGGGAATTAGGGCTATTGACCAGCAGCTATGTGGGCCGCAACCTCATCAGCCAGGACCCGACGATCAAGGCTTCATGGCGCCGGCTGGAAACCACTTACACGCGCAACTTCCTGGACAGCAACACCTCTCTGCGGCTCGGCGACAGCAGCACGCGCACCGGCATTTCAGGACGCCAGGTGTATTTCGGCGGCATACAGTTCAGCAAAAACTTCTCGCTACAACCAGGCTTCGTCACCCAGCCCATCCCCACAGTGACCGGCCTGTCGGCAGCGCCCAGCACGGTTGAGCTTTATGTCAATGATGCACTGCGGCAAACCTCCAAGGTTCCCTCCGGCCCCTTCAGCATCGACAACTTCCCCGCACTGACCGGCGCCGGGGAAGCCCGAGTGGTGGTGCGCGACATCCTGGGCCGGGAAACCGTCATCACCCAATCATTTTTCAGCAATGCCAACCTGCTGGAAGAGAACCTCAGCGACTGGAGCTTTGAACTGGGCGCCGTACGCCGCGACCTCGGGATTGAGAACGCCGACTATGGAGAGCGCTTCGTTTCAGGCCTTTGGCGCCAGGGCCTGAGCAAAAGCCTCACGGTCGAGGCCAACGGCGAATGGTCGAAGTCTCTGATGCGTGCCGGCGCCGGCGCCAGCTATGAGCTGCCCTTCCAGATGCTGGGACAGACGGCGTTTTCGGCCAGCCGCAGCGACACGGCGGGCCAGGGGACCAACTGGATGGTCGGGGTCGAGCGCAGCGGGCTGCGGCACGGCGTGTCGCTCAGCGCGGAAGGCGCATCACGCGGCTACCGGCAAATCGGTATCGATACGCCATCGCCCCGCCTGCAAACCACCGCCAGTTACAGCTACAGCAGCGACAACTTCGGCGCCTTCAACGTGAGTTACGCCGGCTTTGACAACTACGACCTCGGAAAGCTCAACACCCTCAGTGTGAATTACACCCTGCGCCTCGGTCAACGCGCAGCCCTGACTTTGAGCGCCACCCGGCTCAGCGGCATCAGCTCGGGGACTTCAGTGGGCGCCACCCTGATCGTGCCGCTTGAAAATCGGGTCACCGTCGCCGCAGGCGTCACTACCCGCAGTGGAAGCACCGAAGGATATGTAAACGCCAGCCGGGCTGTGAGTGCCGAAACCGGGTGGGGCTGGCGAACGGCGCTGGGCTCTCGTGCGGACGGCCGCTATGCGGAAGGCGGTGCTTATTACCAGGGCACCAAAGGCCTGTTTTCGGCTGACGTCAGCAGCGGCGAGAGCCAGCAGAACCTGCGCCTGGGCCTGATCGGAGGCATGGTAGCGGCCGAAGGCCAAGTCTTTGCCACGCGCCGCGTACAGGAAAGCTTTGCCATTGTGGAAGTGCCGGGTTACGCCAATGTGGGTGTGGGCTTTCAGGGCAGCACCCTGACCCGCACCAACGCAGACGGCGTCGCGCTGCTGCCCCGGTTGATGCCGTTCCAGCGCAACAGCGTGCGACTGGATCCGAGCGAGCTGCCGATCAGCGCCGAGCTCGACTCCATCGAGCTCGAAGCCGTGCCGGCGCTTCGTGGTGGGGTCAAGATCGCGTTTCCCGTCCGTTCAGGACGAGGTGCCTTGATTCGTATTGAGCTGGACGATGGCGAGCCGGCGCCATCGGGTGCAGAGGTTGAGCTGATAGGCGACAAGAAAGAGTTCTTCGTCGCCAGGCGCGGCGAGACATTTGTCACGGGTTTGCAGGCCACGAACCGCTTGCGCCTGAAATGGAACGGCGCCAGTTGCACTTTCGATGTAACGTTGCCTCCTGGCAATCTGGAAGACATCGCACGGGTGGGGCCAATACGTTGTAACGGAGTAAAACGATGACCATCTCTTATGCATTGCGTCTTGCCGCGGCGGCTCTCGTTTTCTGGTCTGCTGCAGCAAATGCCACCATTGTTTGCAACGTGTCGTCTTCCGGTTTCACGGCTTACTATTTCGAAAACGATCTCAATCCGACCAACGGCACGGGAAGCTTTACGGTGAGCTGCAGCCGGGCAGCGGGCGACGCTACCACGTTCAGCTACACCCTGCGCTCGGACGACGGCCTGAATGAAAACGGCGGCTTCAACCGGGCGTTCAATGGAGGAGGAGGAACAGCAGCGGGCAGGATGAACTACAACCTCTACCGTGACGCGGGCCTCACCCAGCGCTGGGGCAATACCACGGCGCTGGACTTTGCCGGCATCGTCAATTTCGGCAGTACCGCCACCTTGTTCGCCAGCCAGACCCAGACCTACTACACCACCATCCCCGCCGCCCAGAACAAGAATGCCGGCCTCTTTACCGACACAGTGACTATGAGGCTGTGCACCGCCGCGGGTACAGGTTGCGGAACAGGCAACCTGTCGAATGGCACCCTCCCGGTCACCATCAACAACAACTCGCTGTGTCTGCTGACCACCCCCCCAGGCAACATCAGCTTCAACTACACCTCGTTCCAGGTAGCGAATGCGACGGCGAATACTTCCTATACCGTCCGCTGCACGATTAATGAGACTTACACCATGACCCTGGACGCGCCGGGGGGCACCTTACTGGGCCTGAACTACACCCTGTCATTGAGCGCGCCCGCCGGTACCCGCACGGGTACCGGTTTGCCGGAAAACTTCACGATCAACGGTACCATCTTGGGTGGCGGTAACACATCCGGCACCTGCGGCAGTGCCACCTGCAGCCTGGCGGAGCAACGTACCCTGATCATCACCTACTGAGGCAATCACCTACTGTTTTTTTGTCCTGGGCAGGCCTGCGATACGCCATGCCGTCAAAATCAGCCGCTGCCTCGACCGAGACCTTCACTCCTACTGTCAGCTATCACCGCCAGTTGCTTCGTGAGGCCTGTGGCTTCGGGCAACTCGGCACCGGCGCGATTTCCCCGTCCACGCCGACCTTGAACTCCCCCTCTCTCGCAGCCACACCGCAGACCGCCACCATGCACGTCACAGTGGGCTGCACTCGGAACGACCTATAACCTTGGGCGCTCTCGGCAACCTCGGGCAAGCTGCGGGGCCTCAACTACACCCTGGCGCTCAGCAACGCGGGTGCCGCAATCGATGGCTTTGCCCAGCCCCTATACAGTGACAAGCAGCGTTGCGGCCGGCCAGGCGGGCACCAGTTTCACGGGCGCCTGAACCGCTACCCAGACCCGGGTTACGGTCACCATCACCTGCCAGGCTGAACCCGCCCGGGATCGATCAAACCGACCAGCCGCTGTCCAAACAAGCACTTTTTTGGCGTTTTCGCCGCCCACAAATTGATAAAATTGTTTTTTATTGGCGAATTTCGCCTAGAAATTATTATTTTCAAAAAATAAATCAATTTAAAAATCAATTTGTGTGAAATGTCACTAATTAACACTTTCACAGTGATTTTTACCAATTGATTCAAATTATCAAATTCGATAGCATGACTGCAACAACTGATAGCTTTAAGGAGTTGCACCATGAAAACCATCAAATTTGCTTTTGTCGCCGTCCTGGCCGCCCAGTCCCTGCTCGGGATTCACGGTGCGGCCCAGGCGCAAACCAGTTCAGCCACATTTGGTGTCACCATCATGCTGCGCAGTTTCAGTGAGGCTGTCACGGCAGACCATCGCTGCACCCATCGCGGCCAGCCAGACGGCCAGGCCGGTACCTTGCGCATCAGTTGCCCGGCGACCGTGGATATTCAGGCCATTGCTGCCGCATCGACCAACAGAAGCGGCCAGATCCAGCGAATGAACGCTATGCCTGATTCCGCTGCAGGTAGCCGCCTTGCCGTGGTGGCAGGCAAACCCATGAATTCCCGGGACCCGGTTGAATTGACCATTTCCTGGTAATCAGCGGCTCACACGCCGCCTGGCGACACCAGGTTTCCATCCTGCCGCACTTGCATCTCGCGAGCAGGACCTTCAAGCCCTTGTCGGCAACCGGCATGCAGTGACGGCTGCATAGCAAATCTCGCGCGCAAACGAGGCGCGACCTGCCCGCGCCTGCGCACCACACCCAAACGCGCCTCGACCGGCACACAACCGTAACGCCGGTGCTGCGTGCCTGGCGATTCCGCCGACAACCCGTCGCAAGCCGCCGCCAGCAAGCGCGCAGTCGATCAGCTGCCTGCGCTGCTATGCACGCCACAAGGGCACCACGCGATCCCGGTGGCGTGCCTACCTGCTATCTACACGGGCAACCAACCACCACCGACGTCCCTTGCGTGAACCTCTTCCGGTTGTTAAAGCGCATACGACTTGCCCAGTCAATCCAACCACCATCGCCGTCTGATTGCATGAAGCCCGCCTTGACTGTGAGGCCTCGCTCGAATAGCGCGTGCTACAGCCTTCATTGACCAGCTCTGCCTCTCATACAACGAGTGTTCGACCAGTTCAAGCGACGCGGTAGGTCCAGAGAGGAACAGAGAAAAGCACCACTTGGCAGACAAACGCCATTTGTTTCTAACCCGTTACATCACTCTGGGAAATATGTCACAGAAGAAGGCTGGTGGCATTCGTTACATCCAAGCCAAGTCTCATCTTTCTTGTCGCCATTTCGCATAAATCCATTGTTTTCAATGACTTAAGCGTGACGTATTTACCATTTGTCGCCCGCGTTACGAATGTAAAGCCCCCTTTTTTCGAAACGCCTAGTTACAGTCCACTCACGTTCAGAAAAAGCCTGAACACCCGATTCACCTCATCACCATGATCTGGAGAAATTTGATGAAGAAGATTGTTTTAACAAGTGCATTGAGCCTCGCCGGCCTGTTGGCCGTACCGGCCCATGCGGAGTCCACATTCACCACGCCGGCAGTAGTTGGGTCAACCGCCACTGCACGCCTGGACTTTTCAATCGTTATCCCGCAGGTCCTGTTCCTGCGTGTCGGCACCAGCGCTGGCAATACATCAACCACCGGCACGATCGACAGCGTCACCTTCACGGTTCCAGGCGCCAACGTAGGCGACAGCAGCGTGATCGCCGGTGTCGGCGGCGACCTCACCGCAGGTGCAGTGACAGTGCGCGTTTATGGCAACGGCGGCAACATCAGCCTCAACTCAAACA
>NZ_JBFUBS010000008.1:0-118750 GCF_056405635.1 Polaromonas sp. P1_F8
AGTGAAGAAGTGAAGAAAACGTCGCCACCCTGACAAGCCGAGACGCGTCAACGGCCAACGGCGCGTTGAAGAACACCCTGACCCTGCAGCAAGCGCAGGAACTGCAGGTCCAGCAGCAAAAGGCCAAAGAGAACGCCCAGGCTGCGCAATACATCGGCGCCGTCATCACCAACGCCATTGGCGACCTGGCGGTGAAAAACAAGTGGCCGGAGGGCAGCTGGCAGAAGACCGTGTTGCATGGAATGGCCGGGGTGATACAAGCCAAGGTGGCGGGCACTAGCGCGTTGAGCGGCGCTGTTACAGGTGCGCTGAACGAACAATTGCTGCCGATTATCGAGGCTTACCTGAAAGAACAAGGCATCCCACGCTACAACCAGGATGGCACGCCCAACCAGGAATTCAACACGCTGTTGATTGCGAGTTCAACGTTGGCAGGCGCTGCGATTGGTGCGGCAACGGGAGGCGCCAATGGAGCTGGTTCAGGCACCCTGATTGCAAACAACGCTACGGTTAACAACCGTTTGTTGCATGAGAATGAAAAGGCCAAGATCAAGGAATTGGCAAAAGGGGATGCGGAGCGCGAGAAGAAGCTGGCCGATGCAGCTTGCTATTTAACCCATTGCTCAGCGGGCAAAGCCGATGGTGATCCAGTTAAGCAAGACCTGGTTGCCCAGGAAGCGCGCGGTAAAGAGTACGCCGCCGAAATCGCCCTGTTGCAGAACACGGAACTCTTCACCTACACCGATGCTGATCGGCGCCTGGATCAGCTAAATTCGCTCGACGCCAAAGGAATAGGCGGGCTCAACAAAACGGAACTGGACGCCAAGAACCGTGAGATCGCAGCTTGCCGGACGATAGATACCTGTGAGCAGGGCGTTAAGACCCGCTATGACCGCTTGACGAGTGATCGCACGGAAACCGTGCTGACGTCCATAAACGTCATGAAGATGTATGACCAGTGCGCTATCGGCGATACATCTTGCGTGGCTGGTTCACTCGCGCAGATGACGGCGCTGTCGATAGATATGAAGGCGCGCGCCATACGATAGACAACATCGACATGGTTGGGCTGACCGCGCGTATCGGTGCAGCACAAAGTGATCTGGGGGTCTGGACTGCATTTGCGAATACCGCTGGTGCTGCTGCTATCGGGGCAACTGCCAGCAACGCAGGTAATGCGGTTACTGCAGTTAAGGGCGCGCTGCCCAATGCAGCAAAAGCGGTAATTGATCCAAATAAGTTCACCGCCTACGCATTGAACCCGCAGCATCCTGTTGGAGGAGATAAGGCGAGAGTCTTTGAATCGGCTTTAGGGTACAACCAGTCCAATGCCGATCAGTTGATGGGGAAATTTCAAGAAGGAGTTTTGAAAAATCCGGCGGTGATGGGTAAAGCCGATCAGTTCGGACCGCGGTTTACGGTGGACATGTCGATAACTGGTCCAAATGGCAAAACCGCCTTGGTGAGAACTGGCTGGGTACTTGATCCGGGAACCACAGTACCTAGACTTGCAACTGCATATGTGAAGTAGGAAATGTCATGATTTTTTCAATTTTTGATGTAGTTACATTGCTTAACGATATTCCTGAAGAGGGTCTGCGTGCTGGCATGTTGGGGACGGTAGTCGAGGTATACGAATCACCGGTCGTAGCATATGAAGTTGAATTTTGTGATGCGATGGGCCGGACTGTTGGGCAGCTTGCGTTGCTGCCTGAGCAAATACAGCTTTCCACCGCTGATGAAAGTCGGCATGCCCCCAAGGGGAGTTAATGGGGAGGCGGAGTTGAAATCTCCGATTGGATAACTATGTCAGGTGATATTCAAATTGGTGTTGAATTTCGCCGAAATGTGATCAGGGTGGAGCTAAATTTCCATTCAAAGCTGAGCCATTTATGCTCTATCGACCGGTCTAAAGGAAGAGCAGTGGGAACCTAAGAGTCATATCACCATCGTGAGCGGAGAAGCGGGTCAAGAGTTTATGGAAAGACTGGGTCAGGCTGCAGCGCAATTCAACAGTGAGTACATGTTCGAGCCATTGGTGCTCGACGTGCGCGCGCCAAGAATGACGCTTTAATAGCGACGATTAAACCAAGTAGGCAACACCAGAATGAAAAAGGAAGCTAACACCAACCTCAGAATTTTGGTGGTTTTTGCAGGGGTTGCGCTGCTCTCCGCCTGTACCACCTACCCCAAACCAAGCTATAAATATGTAGCCGCGTCGCCGACCGATCCGGAGTTTGAATTTCAGTCGGAGTTCGGCGTCAACACCGGCTTCATCGCGAAGTACCGCAACCCTGACAGCAACCGCTGCACTGACTACGACACGGTGCCCTACCTTCAGCAGCCAGACTCCTATCTGCGCAGCGAAGACAGCAAGACGATCTGGAAGGTCTCGGCGCCGCCCGATCAGCAGTTTGTGATTTTTGGCGGATGGCATATCCGCCCGCAGACGATGCCTACCGGTGTCGGGGCGATGGCAACGTCTGTGTATTACCCAGGCTCACGCTGCGAAGTTGCCGCGCAAGCCGTCATTCCGAAAGCCGGTGAAAAATATCTTGTGAAGTTGTTTGCCGACGGCCCGAAGTCTTGCAAGCTAGTCATCACCTTCAGGGACGGAGGGCCGGCGCCGGTGACCAAGGTGCAGGAGTGCAGCAGGGACTGAGAATCACCTGTGGCGCAGCCCAGCGGCTACCGACACCACCCAGTTTGGCGAAAATTTTGGCGCCAAAGTCTATTTCCGCAACGATCACGCCGCGCAAGAGTTGGTGATGGACTGCAAGGTAGTGGTGGAAGGGAAACCCGGAAAGGCTTCCGACACTGACGGCTATGCCTCAGCTCGTAATCATTGCTGGCAGGTGTCTCTGCTGCGATGAAAATAACTGCGGATCTCATCGGGTTCGCTGCCTACCGCATAGACCGCCACACGCAATTCATACTCTGTGCATTTCAACTCGGAGCACCACGCCTCCACGACGCGCGGATTAGTCAGGCTGATGCGGTTGGTCGTGCTGTCTGCGTCAGGAAATTTTTGTGACATGACGTACCCTCTTCAAATGGGACATTTCATGGAGGCCCACTGAAGCGAAGCAGTGCGGACCTGTAGTAAGTAATTGGTGCAAAAAATCACGCCATATTGCACCGACCACGCTTTACCTGTGCACTTTCCTATATTTCGATGAATATCACATCCTTCAATTAGAGGAGATGTTTGCAGAGGCACATGTCACGATATGTGACAAGGCTGGCGCCATGAAACCGTTCCATGCGCTCATGCTGCTGTGGTTTTTTGGGTTTGCTGCTGCTCACGCTGACGGCACGGATGCGCGGTGCTGGTGACTGTCACTGCCGCTGCGCCTGGCAGAGGCGGCGGCTGCCGCAACGGCGTCGGTGGCCCCCTCAGGACAGTACCGGCGAAGGATGGAAGGCTTTCCAGGCTACGGTTACGCTTTCAGGCGGTCGCCGCTGTTTAATGGGCTGGTCATCGCCTGCACAAATTCAACGCACATCATCCTGATGGGATGAACTTCGGCTTCGGTCACGCTGGCTTTGGCCATTGCCGCTTTCTCGATGTCTTCGTTTTCCAGTTCTACAAAGACGTTTTCACCGTCGTGGGTACGTAGATGAACGCGTAACTTGATTCCGGTGCTGGATAGCAGCATGTGATTCCTTTGTGATCGGGTTGACTGGATGTCGTGTCGGTGTGGATGAGGTGGCCGCCGTAGCGCGGCGCCGGCCATTCGTCTTTCGATGAATTCATTTCTGGCTGCCTGCCAGTCAACCCATCGGCGGATGGGCCAATCGGCCCATTTAGTCACCGTCTGGGTGGCGGGTTCCTGGTCCGGCTCAAGGCCGGGCAGAGTTTGGCAATCGGGGGTGACGCTGTAGCTCAGCCGGCTGGTCTGGTGGCGGCTTTCCACAAAGCCGCCCGCTTCCAGCATGTCCATGGCTTGCTGGACATCGTTGGGTTCGTACGTGGGTTTCCAGTGAGGGAGAAGCGAGGCCAGCGTCCACCAACCGCCGGTGGCGCGCAACCGCAACCACAGGGCGCGTACATCGTGGGTGATAAGGTCGCCCATGATTGATCGCGATCTCGCTCAGGCGCTCTGATGATGTTTTACGGTTGGGAGCACGGAGGCCCATCCGTGAGGGCGTTGTTGGCGGTCAGCTCATGTGCCAGTTTGCGCTGAGCCTGATTGCGCTGGTGCGGCATGGTGACCGTGATCTTGCGCGTTTGCTGAAAGGCCAGCGCCCGGCTGGCGGGATTGAGGTAGCGCGACGGCCAGAGATCCTCGGGTCTTTTGTCGAGGGCGCGAGCCACGAGCTGCTCGGCTGCCAGCCAGGGGCTGGTCAGCACGCGTTGTATGTGGCTGTAACCGTTTTCCATGGCAATTTTTCGAAGACTGGTACCGCGTTTGCGGAGGGCAGCAATGACATCGGCGGGGTGCATATCTTCCTGTGCGGGTGTCGATTTAATTGTGCTCATATCTAATATTTTGAGTACAAAACAAGCCAAGTCAAACATTTTTTTCTGCTTGTTTCAATTTGTGCTACTTTTATTGTATTTTTTACCAATTAAATGAGTGTTATGTTTGCTCATTTTGTGCTTGGGGGAACAAAATAGTGTTCATGAACACAAAAGAAGCAGCATCGGGGGAGGGCGGTTCTGGCTCATCTGGCAAGCTCCAGCACTATTCCTTTACCGCAGTAACGCCGGTCAAGGCGGAAGAGCCTGTTGCGTGGTACCTGCATGAGGCCGCAGCAGCCGTCGACAAGGCGAGTGCCAGGTCAGTGCGAACCGAAGCCAGGTCGGTTTTCATGCGCCAGTTTGGCCAGCGCTGCCGCATGGCCCGGGGCACAAGGGAAATCAATGAGGTTGCGGCTACGGTCGGGGTTCACCGCAACACCATCTGGAACATAGAGCGTGGCGACAGCCTGCCGGATGCGTTCGAGCTGGAAGTACTCGCCAGGGAATACCGGTTGACGCCCGGGCAGCTACTGGGCCGGGAAGCTCCAGACGAAACCCGGGCTGCTGCGGCAGTGGCGCGCGACGTGCGCGCGGTCGAGACCGGCACGTTTGTCTATGCGCCCCTGTTTGACCTCCGCGCTTCGCCGGGCCGGGACGTATTCAACGACCTTGGGTCGGTCGTGGCGATGCGTCCCTTTGATGTGCAGTTCATCCGGTATGACCTGGGCATTGACCATAACGACATTGTCATGTCCACGGTGGCGGGCGCCTCCATGGAGCCGTGGCTGCATTCCAGGGACGCAGTGCTGACTGACTTGCGGGATCGCGATGCCCTGACCGAGGGCATGCACATGGTACGGCTTGACGGCGCCTTGCTGGTCAAAAAACTGCAGCGCCTGCCCGGCAAGATATTGCGCGTCAGCAGCTACAACCCGGCGTATGAACCGTTTGACATCCAGGGCTACGAAAGTACGGACCGGGATTTTGCCGTGCTTGGCCGCGTGCGTTGGGCCGGCGTGACTTTTAACTGAGCGTAAGTCCCTAGACCGCAACGCAACAGGCGTGCGCCGCTGATGGCATTGCGCCCCCGGATGCGACGTAAACTCGCATTCCATGGACCACCCCACAGCGATCCGGCCTATCCAGGGCGCGCCAGATATCTCGCGCGAGGATTGGGTGGAAATGCGGCTGATCCATATCTTCATGCGGTATGCCCGCCCGGCCCTGCATTCCGCGCTGGTCCTGATCGTGTCCATGGTGGCGATTCTTTACCGCCATGTAGACCTGCTCAGTCTGGGCATCTGGGCAACGGCGGCGACGCTGGTGACCCTGGTGCGGTACCGTGTCATCGGCATCTACCAACGTTCCCTGGTGGGCGTCAGCGGCCCTGCGTTGCGCGCATTCATGGCGCGCTACACGTGGACGTGGCCCATGAGTGCCATGGTCTGGGGTGCATCGATGTTTGTGTACTTCCTCAAAGCGCCCGTCTATGACCAGTTCCTCGGCATGATCGTCCTGGTCGGAATGGCCGGGTTTGCGGTGGGCACCTTTTCCTCCTGGCTCCCCTGCTTCAAAGGCTATGTGAACGGCCTGGGCATTTCCACCCTGACGGTATTTTTCTACCAGCTGATGCTGGAAAGAGGAATTTCTTCCACGTTCAATACCTGGGGCATGGTGGTGCTGATCGTGATTTACTGGGTGGTCATTCGCGTGTCCGGCCAGCGCTTTCACCAGGTGCAGCGTGCCAATCTCGAACTGCAGTACGACAACTCCGAACTGATCAAATCGTTGACTGAAAAAAGCCGTGCTGCCCTTGAGGCCATCGAGATCAAGAACCGCTTTATCGCCAGCGCCGCGCATGACCTGCGCCAGCCGGTGCATGCCCTGGACCTGTACGCCGGCTGGCTGGCCGCCGAGCCAGAATTCGTGGCGCAGATAGCACCCAAGATCGTCCGGTCCACCAAGGCGGTCAACGACCTGTTCAACTCCCTCTTCGATCTGGCGGGGCTGGAGTCCAGCCCACTGCGGGTTAACCTGCAGACCGTAGACCTGGCGGGGCTGGTGCAGGATCTGGAGGCGCAATACGCACCCTTCGCGCGGGAGCGCAACCTGCGCCTCAGGATCCGCCCTGCGGTGGGACAGGTAAGGTCCGACCCTGTACTGCTTCAGCGGCTGGTCGGCAACCTGTTGTCGAACGCGCTGCGCAACACGCATCGAGGCGGTGTGCTGCTGGCTGTGCGCCGGCGGCGCGGAGTCCCATGCATCGAGATATGGGACACCGGTGTGGGCATCGCGAAAGAACACCAGAAGGCGATCTTTCAGGAGTTCTACCGGATTCCCCTGCAGGGTACCGAAGAAGGTTTTGGGTTGGGCCTGGCCATCGTTTCGCGCCTGAGCGAGGCGCTGGGGCATCCTGTGAGGCTTGCTTCCAGGAGCGGGCGTGGCAGTGTCTTCTGGGTAGAGTTGCGCACGCCGGGCCAGTGACCCGGCCCGGTGTTGCCCGACGTTGTTAGAGCAAGCCCTGGGTGCGCGCCAGGTGGCTGGCCTGCGAGCGGCTCTTGACATTCAGGCGCCGGAACAGCCGCCACAAATGCACTTTCACCGTGTGCTCGCTGATCTGCAGCTCTTCGGCGATGTCGCGGTTGCTCATGCCCTTGTCGAGCATGACCAGCAACTGCTTTTGCCGCTTTGACAGTTTTTCCGTCGGGGTGGATGGCTCCGGGTCGAGTTCTTCGCTCAGGAAGACGCGCAGGACGTTCGATATCTCGGTGGCCCCCGCAGACTTCTGGATGTAGGCATCGGCACCTGCCTCGATGGACAAGTCCTCGTAGTCCTGGGCCGGCGCGGCCGACAGCACTACCAAGGGCACGTTGGGGAATTGGTGTTTGAGCTCACGCACGCCCGAAACACCATTGGTGTCAGGCAACCTCAAGTCGAGGCAGATGAGTTCGGGGACACCGTGTTGCTGCACGGCAGGCATTACCGCGGCGAGCCGGTCCAGCTCGGTCACAGTGGCCTTGCTGCTAAGGCGGCGAATCAACATGACAACCGCTTCGCGCATCAGCGGATGGTCATCTATTACAAAAATACTCATTAGTTCACGTCTGAAGTATCGTTCCTGTCAGCTATCGAGCATAACTGGTGAATGTCAACTTTGGGGCACTAATAAACTTGAAATTGCGGTATTTTTTCAGGGTGGTAATACCCCAAAACAACAATGAATAAGTCTTTCGTACCAATGTGATTCTGTTGAGAGCCGCCGCGTACGGCTAAAGCCCCTGGCCCAAATTGCTTAATCCCGCAACTCAGGGGGTTACAGGTGCAAAGAAACGTAGCGCCGTTTCCACCTCGGCCGCCTCGATACCGGGCAGGATTTGAAGCTTATCTTGCAGTGCAGCAAGCGCGCCGGCCCCTTCGTTCTGCAGGGTGGAAATCAGCAGCGCGGCATCACGGGGAGATTCAAAGCCCTGGCTCTGCAGAAGCACCTTGGCATCAGCATCCTGCAGCTTGAAATAGAACTGGCCGTCCTTCTCGCGGTATTGTTTGAAGGCCGGAGCAACACTTTTGACTGACTTCCCTTTCGACGCGCCTGCCGGTTTTGTCGCGAGGTTGCGCAAGCCAACGGCGCGACGCAACTCGCCCATGAAAGGCGTGGCCTCCGCGCGCGCCTTCTGCGCACCCGCTTGCAAGGTCGCCTCGATCTTTGCCGGGTCGCTGATGAGGTCGTGGTATCGCTCACGCATGGGTGCGACTTCACGGTCAATGCGCTCGAACAGCAGCTGTTTGGCATCGCCCCAGGCAATGCCTTCGGCATAGGCCTTGCGCAGAGCCTGCGTTTCGTCGGCGCTCGCAAAGGCCTGGTAAATCTGGAACAGCGCCGAGCCCTCGACTTCCTTGGGCTCGCCCGGTGCGCGTGAATCGGTGAGGATGCCGGCGATCAGCTTTCGCATCTGTTCGCGTGGGGTGAAAAGCGGAATCGTGTTGTCGTAGCTCTTGCTCATCTTTCGTCCGTCCAGCCCGGGGAGTAGCGCGACCGATTCCTCCACCACCGCTTCGGGCAGCACCAGGTGCTCGCCGTAAAGGTGGTTGTAGCGCTGGGCCATGTCGCGCGCCATTTCGATGTGCTGGATCTGGTCGCGCCCCACCGGCACCTTGTGCGTCTTGAACATCAAAATGTCCGCGCCCATCAGCACCGGGTACATGAAGAGGCCGGCAGTGACGTCGGCATCAGGGTCGTTGCCGGCCGCCTCGTTCTTGTCGACAGAGGCCTTGTAGGCATGGGCACGGTTGAGCACGCCCTTGCCCGTCACGCAGGTTAGCAGCCAGGTGAGTTCGGGGATTTCGGGGATGTCGGACTGGCGATAGAACGTCACGCGCTCCGGGTCCAGCCCGGCGGCCAGCCAGCTGGCCGCGATCTCGAGTGTGGATTGCTGGATGCGCGCGGGCTCGTCGCATTTGATCAGCGCGTGATAGTCGGCCAGGAAATAAAAGCTGCGGACATCATCGCGAAAGCTGGCCTGGACCGACGGCCGGATCGAGCCGACATAGTTACCCAGGTGGGGCGTGCCGGTGGTGGTGATACCGGTGAGGAAACGGGTAGTGGAAGCGCCGGCGCCGGCTTGTTTATTTGTCATCATTTCACCAGCATCGCCAACGGCGTCAAAACGGTTTGGATCACGGTAAAGGTTACGTCCATCAAGGGGCGCATCCAGAGGTTGCTGATGACGCCCGAAATCACCAGCCCCATCACGATAAAAAAGCCCCAGGGTTCGATGCGCGACACCAGCATGGCCTGCTTGTAGGGCAGAAGGCCGACCAGCACGCGGCCGCCGTCCAGCGGAGGGAGCGGAAACAGGTTGAAGACGAACATCACAACGTTGACCAGGATGCCTGCCTGGCACATCTTGATGAAAAACGGCTCTGTGATGTCGGCGCCTGCAAGGAAGTAAAACAGGACGCCCCAAAGCAATGCCTGCAGCAGGTTCACGCCGGGCCCGGCCAGCGCCACCCAGATCATGTCGCGCTTGGGGTTGCGCAAATTTCCGAATTGCACAGGCACCGGCTTGGCATAGCCGAACAGGAAAGTGCCCGATGTGGCGATATACAGCAGCAGTGGCATCAGGATGGTGCCGACCGGGTCGATGTGTTTGACGGGGTTGAGCGTGACGCGGCCCAACATCCAGGCGGTGTTGTCGCCGAAGTAGCGGGCGACATAGCCGTGCGCGGCTTCGTGCACGGTGATGGCGAACAACACGGGCAGCGCGTAAATCGCGACTGTTTGAATCAGATCGGAAAAGTCCATGCCTGATTATCGCCCCCACGGTCGCTCACTTCGTGTAGCTCCCTGCCCCCCGAGGGGGCCGCCCGCCTGCGGTCTGGCAAAGCCAGTCCCGCGGCTCATGCTTGAAGGGGCGTGTGTGTTGACCGCGTTCCATTCGGCACGTTATAGGCCTAATCTGGCCACATCACCCCGGCCCTGCCGCACCACGACAGGCTCGCCGCCGTCGCCCATGGCCGTCAGGTCGATCACGGTGGTCGGCTCCTGGTGGCAGGCGCCTGCGTCGATCACGGCGGCCAGTTCATGCTCCAGCAGCTCGCGGATCTCGTGCGCATCATTCAGCGGCTCGGTGCCGCCCCGCGGAATCAGCGTGGTGGCCAGCAGCGGCGCGCCATGCAGCTCCAGCAGCGCCTGCAGCACCTTGTGTTCGGGCACGCGCAGGCCTATGGTCTTGCGCGACGGATGGCTCACGCGGCGCGGCACTTCCTTGCTGGCTTCGAGGATGAAGGTGTAGGGGCCGGGCGTGGCGGCTTTGAGCAGCCGGAACTGCTTGTTGTCGACCCGCGCGTAGTTGGCCAGCTCGCTCAGGTCGCGGCAGAGCAGGGTGAGGTGATGCTTGTCGTCAACGCCGCGGATACGGCGCAGGCTGTCGGCCGCGGCCTTGTCGTCGAGGTGGCATACCAGGGCATAGCTGGAGTCGGTCGGCACGGCCGCAATGCCGCCGCGCTCCAGCAGCGCCACGGCCTGCTTGAGCAGGCGCGTGTGCGGGTTCTCGGGGTGAACTTCAAAAAACTGGGACATGGTGACTCAGGTGGCTTGGATGTTGTCCGGGTATGCCGAATTCAAGACTCAACCGGCTCAATGGCGACCCGGCTGTCGCGCACGGCGAGCCACGCGCCGGTTGCCCCGCAAACGGCGATCATGGCCATGCCCACCATGGACCAAAGATCAGGCACATGCGAAAACGCCAGCCAGCCGCCAATCATGGCAAAGCCGATCTGCGCATACAGAAAGGGCGTGAGGGTCGACGCCGGCGCGCGGCCGTACGCCAGGATCATCATGAAATGGCCCACCGTTCCCAGGAAGCCCATCAGGCAAAGGCCGGCCCACAGCGTCCAGGCGTCCAGCCAGGTCCAGACAAAGGGCAGGGCCAGCGAAGCCACCAGCGTGCCGACCCAGCCGGTATAAAAGTGCATGGTGAAGGGGTCTTCGGTGCGCGCCAGGCGGCTGGTCAGGATCTGGAACCAGGCGTTGGTGACCACAAGCCCCAGTGGTAGCAGCATGGCCCAGGTGAAGTCGTCGCCGTCGGGCCGGATGATGATCAGCGTGCCGGCAAACCCGCCAATGACCAGCGCCCAGCGCAACCACGACACCCGCTCTCCCAGGGTGAGGGATGCCAGCAGCGTGATGACCAGCGGCGTGATCATGACGATGGCCGTGAACTCGCCGACCGGCATGTGCTTCAGGCTGAAAAACGCCAGCATGCTGCTGCACAGCAACAGTACACCGCGCAGGCACTGGAATTTCGGGTGTGCAGTGCGCAGCACAGACCAGCCGCGCGACGGTAGTACAGCCACGGTGGTAGCAACGGCCTGGAAGGCGTAGCGAAACCACAGGGCCATCAACAGCGGCACACCGGCGGAAATGAATTTGGTGGTGGTGTCCAGAATCGCGAAGCAGGCCACTGCGGCTACCAAAAGCGCAATGCCGGTCGGAACGTGCGAGGTGTTGTTCGCGGGGCCGGCCATCACTGGATGCGGTCCGCCAGCAGCTCCCACACCGGTGTCAGTTCGCCCGGCAGAAAGGGCAGGGTGCCCAGGTCGGTGTGGCTTTCGTCGGGGCTGTGGAAGTCGCTGCCGCGCGAGGCGGCCAGGCCGAACTCTTTGGCCGTTTCGGCGTACCTGAGGTATTCCTGCGGCGTGTGGCTGCCAGTGACAACCTCCACGCCACGCCCGCCATGGGACTTGAACTCGGTGAACAAGGCGTATTCCTCGTTGGGGGTGAACTTGTAGCGGCCCGGGTGCGCAATCACGGCAATGCCCTTGGCTTCGGTGATCCAGGTGACGGCGTCGCGCAGGTTGGCCCAGCGGTGCGGCACATAGCCAGGCTTGCCTTCGGTCAGGTATTTGCGAAAGACCTCAGGCGTTTCGCGGCACACGCCGGATTCCACCAGGAAACGGGCAAAGTGCGTGCGTGAAATGAGCTCGGGGTTGCCGACAAACTTCAGCGCGCCTTCGTAAGCCCCCATGATGCCGACCTTGGCCAGCGAGTCCGACATCTCCATGGCGCGCTGTTCACGGCCGCCGCGGGTATTGCGCAGGCCTTGTTGCATCGCAGGGTCGTTGGCGTCGAAACCCAGTCCGACGATGTGGACTGTTTGCCCCGCGAAGGTAACGGACACCTCGGTGCCGGTGAGGTAGTGCATGCCCTGCGCTTTGGCAGCGGCGGCGGCGCGGTGCTGGCCGCCTATTTCGTCGTGGTCTGTCAGGGCCCAGAGTTCGACCCCGTTGGCCTTGGCCCGCTCGGCCAGTGCCTCCGGTGTCAGCGTGCCGTCTGACACCACAGAGTGGCAGTGCAGGTCGGCATTCAGGATGTTTTTGGGAGTCACTGAGCCATTTTAGGCTTTGCGGGGTAATGGTGCAGGCCGGGCGCAATCTCCCTGGCCCCAGGAGGCTCGCTTTGCGCGTGCGCGCGATGCCTTTGCACTGAAGGCGGTTTTGAGATGTTTCAGGCCGCTAGCCCAATAAAAACGGGCGCGAGCAGCTATGAATTTAATAGCGTTTTCAGCCTGACCTGATTCACGCCACTAATCTTGAAACGATTGGTTGCTATGAAATATATAGCTGCTCGCGCCCGTTTTTATTGGGCTACAGCCTTAAAGCCCCAAAGCAGTGAGCTCCGGCGAGAGTTTCTCCCATGGCACGTCGAAGCCCGGCTGGCTGCGCTGCGGTGGCGGCGCATGGCTGCGCAGGGCCCAGTGGGCGCCGGCCAGCACGCTGTCGATCAACGGCACGCTCACCCCGGGTTGCAGGGCCGCGGCCATGCCTGCCAGGCCTGCACCCCCCAGAATGACGGCCTGCGCGCCCAGCTGGCGCACCGCGTCGCGGCAGGCCTGGGCGAGCAGGGTGCGCGCGGCGGTGGGGTCCGCCGCAAGCTGTGCCCCGGTCGGCGCGACGGTGTGGATGCCGGCCAGCGAAGGCGCATGGCCCAGCGCCTGGGCCAGCCGCTGAAGCATCGGGCCCCAGCGTTCGCCCCCGGTGACGATGGCAAAGCGTCCGTGGCGCGCCGCCTCGATAAACGCTGCTTCGGCCAGGCCGGTGACCGGCACCGGGCTGCTTTCGCGCAACGCCAGCAGGCCGGGGTCGCCAAAGCAGCCGATCAGCACCGCATCAGGTGTTTCTGGTGCGCCACCCGTTTCACCTGTGCCGGCCAGCGCAGCGGCCCAGGCGTCCAGCGTGGCGTGGGAGGCGACGGCATAGCTGGCTTCATCCGAGATATAGGGCGCACCGAACCGGGCGGTGACGGTGTGCACGTTCACATGCAGACCGGCGGCCGTTTGCACATGGGTTTGCAACAGCGCGCTGACCGAAAGCGACGTGTTTGGATTAATGACCAGCAGTCGACGCATGGTTAGGCATTCACCTCTGATCAACTGAACAGCGTAGACAGATCAGGCGCGTCATCCGCCGGCGGCGTGAACTGCAGTTGCGACTCCAGCCGCGTCAGGTGCTCGCGCATGTGGCGCGCGGCTTCCTGGACGTCGCGCAGGCGAATCGCGTCAAGCAGCTTGCGGTGCTCACGGCAGCCGCAGGCGGCGGCTTCGTCGCGGCTGTCCTTGTGGGATGTGCTGTAGGTCATCAAAATCAGCGACGTGCGCGAGGTGAGCTCGCGCAGGATGCGGCCCAGCGTCTGGTGGCCCGCGCGTTCGGCGATCTGCAGGTGAAAGTCGCCCGACAGGCGGATCGCGCGGTGCATGTCGCCGGCCAGGCGCGCGGCTTCCTCGTCGTCGATGCAGCGTTTGAGCTGTTGCATGTCGGCCTCGCTCGCCTTGGCAATGAACAGCTCCACCAGCGTGGGTTCAATCAGCCGGCGCACCTCGAAGACTTCGCGCGCCTCCTGCTCGGTGGGCTGGGCCACGGTGGCCCCGCGGTTGGGGATGAGGGTGACGACCTGTTCATTGGCCAGGCGCACCAGCACCGGGCGTATGCGCGTGCGCGACACGCCGAAGGCACCGGCCAGCTTGTCTTCGACCAGCTTGGTGCCCGGCGGCAGGCGGTGGTCCAGGATGGCCGAGATCACGCGCTCATACATTTCGCTGTCGGTCAGGGGGGGTGCCTGGGTTACGGGCGTTGCCTCGCTCATCGGGTGCCTTTCTTTTGCCGGCGGCCCAGCCACCAGGCCAGGCCCAGGGCCAGCGCCATGACCAGCAACGACACCACAGTGGTGACGGTACCCAGAGCATAAATGGACGGCGTGGTGACGGTGGTGGTCAGCCCCTGCAGCTCCAGCGGCAGGGTGTTCACGTCGCCGATGGCCTGCGAGGTGCGGGCGATTTCGTCCCAGCTCAGGGTAAAACCAAACATGCCGATGCCCACCACCGACGGCGCAATCAGCGGCAGCACCACATGCCGGAAACCCTGCCACGGCGTGGCGCCCAGGTCGCGCGCGGCTTCTTCATAAGCCGGGTTGAAGCGGTTGAAAATCGCGAACATGATCAAGAGGCCAAAGGGCAGCGTCCAGGTCAGGTGCGCGCCCAGCGCCGAGGTGAAGAGCCCCAGCGACGTGCCATACCCTTCCAGCGCATCGGCCATGCCGAAAGCCTCCAGTGCTTTCTTGACGCCGGTGTCGAGCAGGCGAAACTCCAGGCCAATACCCAGCGACACGATGATGGACGGCATGATCAGGCTGGCCACCACCACAAAAAACAGCGTGTTGCCGCCCGCGAGCTTCTTGCGAAAGGCCAGGCCGGCCAGCACCGACAGCACCACCGTGAAAGCCATCACGGCCAGGCCCAGGCCCAATGAGCGTTTGAGCGCCGCGCCGATGTCGACCACACCCAGCCCTTCGGCCAGCTTGTAAAACCAGTGCAGCGACACGCCGCGCAGCGGAAACGTCAGCCCGCCTTCAGGCCCCTGAAAACTCAGCACCACGATGACAAACATCGGGCCATAGAGAAACAGTACAAACAGCGCAAAGAATGCGGCGAGAAACCAGAAGCCGGCGGGGCGTTTGTCGTTGGTCATTCAGAGCTCTTTCCGGATGTCGACCAAGCGGGTCAGCGCCCAGATGATCATCAGCACGATGGCCAGCAGGATCACCGCATTGGCCGCCGCCAGCGGAAACTGCAGGTAAGACGTCTGCACCTGGATGATCTTGCCGATAGACGCGATCTGCTGGCCGCCCATGACGCCGATGGTCACGAAATCTCCCATCACGATGGTGATGACAAAAATCGAACCGATGATGATGCCCGTGCGCGACAGCGGCACGATGACGTTCCACAGCGTTTGCCAGGCCGAGGCACCGCTGTCATTGGCCGCTTCGATCAGGCTGCGGTCTATGCGCATCATTGAATTGAAGATCGGCACGATCATGAACATGGTGTAGAGGTGCACAAACGCCAGCACCACCGAAAAATCAGAAAACAGCAGCCACTCCACGGGCTGGTTCACGATGCCCAGGCCCGTCAGGCTCTGGTTCACCAGGCCATTGCGGCCCAAGAGTGGCACCCACGAGATCATGCGGATCACGTTGGACGTCCAGAACGGGATCGTGCACAGCACAAACAGCAGCGTCTGCACGCTTTGCGAGCGCACATAAAAAGCCAGAAAGTACGACACCGTGAAACCAGTCACCAGCGTGATCAGCCAGACCAGGAAACTGAATTTGAACGTCGACAAATAAGTCTTGAAGGTGACGCACAGCTCAGACGTATTGCCGCAACCTTCAAAGATGGCGAAGTAGTTCTTCAGCGTAAAACCGGGCAGCAACTCATATTCATTGAAATCCCAAAAGCTGACCATCAACACCAGCGCCAACGGAACCAGAAAGAACACCACAAACACCGCCGTCAACGGCGTAGCCTGCCACCAGGCCGCAAGGCTGCGCCCCGGCACCTTGGCCGGAGCGGAATGCGCAGCAACTGCAGGAGCACTCATAAATATCCAAAAGTAAAAAAATGAGCTACCAAGGGCAAGCGAAGCGAAGCCTGTTCCAGGACACCGCGGAACCGGCTTTGCCGGGCCGCAAGTGTCGTCCCCTGCAAGGGGAGAGGACGCTACACGAAGTGAGCGTCAACAGGGGTGTGCCGATTTTTAGGCAGCTACGAACTCATTCCATTTCTGGACCATGTAATTGTTCTCATCCATCACCGCATTCCAGCAAGCGATGCCGCCCATGCGCGCTTCATAACTGCCGCCGTCGCGCACCGCGCCGGTCTTGGCCAGCACATCACCGTTGGGGCTCTTGATGTCCTGCGAAGCCGGCTTGCCTTCCATCCAGTAGGCCCACTCATAGGCTTCCATCTTGGCCTTGGCGGTTTCCAGCACGGCGCTGTAATAACCCTGGCGGTTCAGATACGCGCCGGCCCAGCCGTCGAGGAACCAGTTGATGAACTCATACGCACCGTCCAGCTTCTTGCCCGACAGCGTGGCGGGCAGGCCGAAGCCCGCTGCCCAGGCGCGGTAGCCTTCTTTGAGCGGCTGGAAGTTGCAGGCGATGCCCTTGGTGCGCACGGCCGTCACGGCGGGGCTCCACATCGACTGGATCACCACTTCGCCCGAGGCCATCAGGTTGACCGACTCATTGAAGTCTTTCCACAGCGCGCGGAACTGGCCGGCCTTCTTGGCTTCAATCAGGGTGGCGATCGTCAGGTCGATCTCCTTCTTGGTCATGTTGCCCTTGTCCGGGTACTTGTAGATGCCCTTGGCTTCCACCACCATGGCGGCGTCCATGATGCCGATCGACGGAATGTTCAGGATGGCCGCCTTGCCCTTGAACTCGGGGTTCAGCAGCTCGGCCCAGGAGCTGATGGGGCGCTTGATCAGGTCGGGGCGTATGCCCAGCGTGTCGGCGTTGTAGACCGTGGGAATGAGCGACATGAACTGAGTCGGGCTTTTGGCGAAGACCTTGCTTTTTTCGCCTTCGAGGTAAATCACCTTCTTGGGCGCGGTGCCCTGGTCGCCCACGGCCTTGCCGGCCACGGTGCCGGTGGTGAAGAGCGTGGTGATCTTGTCGGCGTTCTTGATGCGCTTGGTGTCAATGCCCTTGAGGTTGCCGGTGGGCACGATCTTTTTCAGCGAAAAGTATTCGGTGTCGATCAGGTCAAAGCTGTTGGGTGCGGTCACGGCGCGCTTGGTCACGTCGTCGGTGGTGACGGCCACATACTGAATCGTGATGCCGGTGTCGGCCTTGAACTTCTCGGCAATCGCCTTGTCCTGGTTCACCGCGGTGCCCAGGTAACGCAGTACGATTTTTTCCTGCGCGTGCACGGCGGGGAACAGGCCCGTGGCCAGAATGCCGGCCGTGCCCTTGAGCAAAGCGCGGCGCGGCACGCCGCCCACAGAGGTGTCGGTGGCGGTGTCTTTTTGATCAGGAAGAGCGTCGGACATGGTGAAAACTCCTGGTGGCTTGGGTAAAAATCTTCTTGCGAAGGGACGGGTAAAAACTCGGTAATCCGGGTGTCAGGCACTAATGACGGCAGGAGGGGCGGTCTGCAGCGTGTGCGCCGCCTCGGGCGCCCATGACAGCTGCACGCTGTCACCCGGCGCATAAGGCCGGGCCGCAAACGTCGCCTCGGGCACCATCACCGACAACTCGGCGGTGGTGTGGGCCGTCGGTGAAACGCCCGGGTTTTGCAGGCCCAGCAGCACATACGGGCCCTGGTATTCGACGTCGGTCACCACGGCGCGCCGGTTGTGCGGCGCGTCGGGCGCGGCCTGGCCGGCCGGGGTGATCTGCATGTGGTCGGTGCGCACGCCGATCTTGCCGGCGGGGGTGTCCAGCACGTTGTGCCCGCCCATGAAGCGCGCCACAAACTCACTCGCGGGGCGGTTGTAGATTTCATGCGGCGAGCCCACCTGCTCGATCAACCCGTGGTTCATCACCACCATGGTGTCGGCCAGTGCCATGGCCTCTTCCTGCGAGTGCGTGACGTGGATGAAAGTCAGCCCCAGCTCTTTTTGCCAGCGCCGCAGCTCGGCGCGCATCTGGATGCGCAGGAAAGGGTCCAGCGCCGACAGCGGCTCATCGAGCAGCAGCACGCGCGGCTGCGTGATCAGCGCGCGCGCCAGCGCCACGCGCTGCTGCTGCCCGCCCGAAAGCTCAGCCGGCTTGCGTTCTGCCAGGTGGCCCATCGCGACCCGCTCCAGCAAGTCTTTGGCCTGCTGGCGGCGGGCCGCCTTGTCCACGCCTTTCATCTTCAAACTGAAGGCCACGTTGTCGAGCGCTGAAAGGTGCGGAAACAGCGCAAAGCTCTGAAACATCATGGCCGTTCCGCGGCCGGCGGCAGGCAGGTCGGTGATGTTGCGGTTTTCCAGCAGGATGTCGCCGCTGGTGACGGACTCGTGGCCCGCCATCATGCGCAGCGTCGTGCTTTTGCCGCAGCCCGAAGGCCCGAGCAGGCAGCAGTAGCTGCCGCTGGCAATGCGCAGGTTGATGCCGTCAACCGCTGGCTTGTCTTGCTGCGCGTACCGTTTGGTCAGCGCAATGGCTTCAATGGCGGCAGGGGGCGGGCTGGCAAGAGCGTTCATGCCAACCTTCTGTGCAAGGCTTGTGCCAGCTTTGTATGCGATCTATGACTAGATTGTGTACAAAATGCATGGTTCTGGTGCTGAAGAAGCCGTGCCTGCCTGCCATGCTGGTGCATGCTGTAACCAGAAGTTCCTGAAACTTCCGGCTGTCAGGTTTGGGGTGCCGCGTTCCCCTTTTCAGGTCTTCTCCCTGTCACCGCCGGAGCTTGAAGCCAGCAGTCCATGGCCTACCATCAGCGCTGTGTCTTATGGAGCCGCCCTTGATCACCTTGCACCACCTCAACAATTCCCGCTCGCAACGCATCCTCTGGCTGATGGAAGAGATGGGCCTGCCCTATGAAATCCAGCGCTACCAGCGCGACCCCAAAACCATGCTGGCGCCGCCTTCACTGCGCGCGGTGCATCCGCTGGGAAAGTCACCGGTGATCACCGATGGTGAGTTCACGCTGGCCGAGTCGGGCGCCATCATTGAATACCTGGTGGCGCGCTACGGCGCCGGCCGCCTGGCGCCCGAGGCCGGCACGCCGGCGCACCTGCGCTACACCTACTGGCTGCATTACGCCGAAGGCTCGGCCATGCCGCCGCTGCTCCTCAAGTTGGTGTTCGACAAGGTAGAGAACTCGCCCATGCCGTTTTTTGTCAAGCCGATTGCCCGCGCCATCGCCGGCAAGGTCAAGAAGACCTTTATCGAGCCGCAACTACGGCAGCACCTGGATTACCTGGAAATGTCATTGGGCCAAAGCGACTGGTTTGCCGGCGCCGAGTTCAGCGGCGCAGACATCCAGATGAGCTTTCCGCTGGAGGCGGCCGCCGCGCGCGGCGGGCTGAACGAGAGCCGGCCGAAGCTGATGGATTTCCTGGCACGCATCCATGCCCGGCCCGCCTACCAGCGTGCGATTGCGCGTGGCGGGGAGTTCGAGCTGCAGTGATATCAGCAAGATTTGCTATTAAATCAATAGCTGCTCGCGCTCGTCCTTAAAGGGCTCGAGCCGTTTTTGGCTTGCAATCTTCGGCTTCTGGCGTGATTGACAGGCCAGGCGCCTGCCGGCTGCGCACGAACTGCATGGCCTGCGGCTGGCCGACCAGCACACACTGCTTGCCGGTGCGCCGGCAGTGGTCCTGCACGCGCCAGTAGGCGTCGTGGCTCACGCAACCGGTCTGGCAGATCACCAGGTCGGCAGCGACCAGGCTGGCCTCCAGTGCGGCTGCGTCCTGCAGATCGTCACCCGCATGGTGCAAAAAGTGCCCGCCAGCCATTTCAACAACGCGCCGTGCTGCGGTAGTGCCGGCGCCTTGCTCGCCCACGCACAGCACCGACTTTTCATGCAGGGCGGCTGTGGCTTGCGATGCTGATAAAGCCGCCGCCAGCGTGGTGGCGGCCTGCGGGGCCGCCGCGTTCTTTTGCCGGCCCAGGCGTTCCCGCACCAAACCCTGCAAATCATGGACACGGCCCATCAGCCACTCCACCCGGCGCGCCAGCGTCAGCCGTTTGGGCAGGCCGGGGATGGCCGCCTCCACAGCCTGCCGGTCTTCACGCTCCCAGGCCAGCGCTGTCTCCCGCACCATCGCCACCGCGCGCAGGCGCACCGCCTGGGATTGCAGGCGCGAGATTTCTGCGGCCTGCGCGGCAATCACCGTGCTGCAGCGTTTCTGGATCTCGCCATACTGGGCGAGCAGGGCGCGGTGTTCGCGGTCAAGGCCGGGCAGAGAGGTACAGGGTCCTTGCATGTCGGGTCTCCAGAAGATGAAGGTGCCCCACTCAACAGCCGGCGATCGGCAGCCGAAGAAAGGGGCAAAACCCATCTTAAATGAGAATTGCTCTCATTTGGAGTAAAAATTGAGCACGTCTCCAGTCAACCGATGAAGCCCGGTTTGCTATGAATTCAGGAGCTGCTCGCGCACGTTCCTATTGCCCAGAACCCCGATTTCACTTGAAATTTGGGCGCCAGGGCCGTCAGAGTTCAGCCGCTTCCACCAGAAACCGCACCCGTTTCACGCCCTGCCACTCATCCGCATCCAGCCGGAAGGCCAGCTTGACCCGTGCGGGCAGCGATTCGGTGTGCCCAAACCAGATGCCATCGACCGGCTGGCCCTGGTGTTTGAGCTTGAGCGCCAGGTGTTTTTCACCCACCAGCCGCTGCGACACCACTTCCACCACTTCGCTGAAGGTGGGGGCTGCAAACCCCTGGCCCCAGACTTCCTTGTGCAGCGTGTCGACCACGTCGGTGCGGCGGTATTCGGCCGGCAGCGGGCCGTCGGTGTCCATGCGGCGCGTCAGCGTGGCGGCATCCAGCCATTCGTGCGCCACCTGCTGCAGCGCACTTTCAAACACTTCAAAGTGCTCTTCGGCAATGGTGCAGCCGGCTGCCATGGCGTGGCCGCCAAAGCGCAGCAGCACGCCGGGGTGGCGCTTGGCCACCAAATCGAGCGCGTCGCGCAGGTGAAACCCGGGAATCGAGCGGCCCGAGCCTTTGAGCTCGTGCTCTTTGCCGTCGGCCTGGCTGGCGGCAAACACGAACGTCGGGCGGTGCAGCTTGTCTTTGACGCGTGAGGCCACGATGCCGACCACGCCTTCGTGGAACTCCGGGTCGAAGATGGCAATCGCCGGCGGCGGCTCCTCATCTTCGTCAATCATTGCGTCGGCCGCCAGTTGCGCCTGCTCGCGCATGCCGGCCTCAATGTCGCGGCGTTCGCGGTTGATGCCGTCCAGCATTTGCGCCAGCTCGTCGCCGCGCGCCGGGTCGTCGGTCAGCAGGCATTCAATGCCCAGTGTCATGTCGCTGAGTCGGCCTGCCGCATTGATGCGCGGGCCCAGCGCAAAGGCAAAGTCAAACGTGGTGGCTACCGGCGCCTGCCGGCCCGCTGCCTTGAACAAGCTGGCCAGGCCCGCGGGCAAATGGCCCGTGCGTATGCGCTTGAGGCCCTGCGCCACCAGCCGGCGGTTGTTGGCGTCCAGCTTCACCACGTCGGCTACGGTGCCGAGGGCCACCAGCGGCAGCAGTGCGTCGAGCTTCGGTTGTGTGGCGGCGTCAAACACACCACGCGCACGCAACTCGGCACGCAGCGCCAGCAGCACATAAAACATCACACCCACGCCGGCAATCGATTTGCTTTCAAACGTGCAGCCAGGCTGGTTTGGGTTGACGATCACGTCGGCCTCGGGCAGCACCACTTCGCCGTCTCTCAGCGCGGGCAGGTGGTGGTCAGTCACCAGCACCTGCATGCCCAGCGCGCGCGCACGCGCCACGCCGTCGATGCTGGCGATGCCGTTGTCTACCGTCACCAGCACGTCGGCGCCAGCGGCCTTCACCCGCTCGGCAATCGGAGGCGTGAGGCCGTAGCCATCAGTGACGCGGTCAGGCACCAGGTAGCTCACATGCTGTGCACCCAGCAGCTTGAGGCCACGCAGCGCCACAGCGCAGGCGGTGGCGCCGTCACAGTCGTAGTCGGCCACCACGCAAATCTTTTTGCCGGCCGCCATCGCGTCGGCCAGCAGGCGCGCCGCCTCAGCGGCGCCGTGCAGCGAAGCGGGCGGTAGCAGCCGGGCCAGGCCGTCGTCCAGCTCGTCTGCCGCGTTCACGCCGCGCGCGGCATACAGCTGCGCCAGCAGCGGGTGAATGCCAGCTTGCTGCAGCGCCCAGACGCTGCGTGGGGGCACATCGCGTACCTGTATTTTCATGTGTGTCTACTATCTTTTTTATAGCTGCTCGCGCCCGTACCATAAGGGCTGCGGCATCAAAAGGCTTGAAATTTTGGCCAAAAAACCGGTTTTTTGTGTCTCAAACGTCTGCCAGCCGCGCTCGCCGCACAGCGTCAGCCGCACGGTCTCGCCCGCGCGCTGGCGGGCCAGCAGCTGCGCGATGTCGCCCGCATCCAGCGCAGCCCAGGCCTGGGCATAGGCTTGCCAGTCGTCGGCAAAAACCGCTTGCGCCAGGCTGCGCGGCACGGTCGGCGCCTGGCTGGTGGGTGCATACCCAGCGGGCAGGGCGCCGCTGCCGCTCAGCCAGAAAGAATTGACCGGCAATTGGCGGCGCTCGGCGCGTTCATCGTTCAGCGCGTGGGTGTACAGCAGCATCTGCATTTCGTTTTGCAGCAGCTTCATCTTGCGGGCCGTGCTGCCCTTGGCCTCGGTTTTTCCGCCGGGCAACCACGGGTCGACATTGCGGCCCATCACGCGGTCTAGTGAAGCGGTGGGCAACGTGCGAAACAGCTCGCCTTCGGCCAGCCAGCGCGCCGGTCCCAGTGCGGGCACATGGTGCAAGGTGATGCCGTCAGTTTCAAAGTAAGGCTGCATGGCCGCCAGCAGCGCGCGGGACTCGGCTTCAGTCAGGCCCAGCGCGGTCGGGTCCGTCAGAGTGGCGTGCTCACGCCCCATGGCCCAGTGGCAGGGCGTTACCCAGGCCCAGGCCTTGCCGGTGCCGGCTTGCAGGTGCTGCGCCGCATCCTGCGCCGCCCACGGAATCAGCCCGTCGGGCGTGTCCGCAGTGGCAAGGCCCAGCGCCTGGCCCAAAGCGCGCTCGTGCGGCGGCGACAGCGTGTGAGCATCTGCCGTATCAGTGTGTACTGACTTCATGCCTTTGAGTAATTGGCTCAGGTTGTGCGTGCTTTGCGCCGGCAGCGCCTTCATGGTGGGCAGCCAGGCCTCCGCACTGCAGGCCGCAAAAGGAATCAGCAGGTGCGGCCCTGTGAAAGGAGTGGGGGAATTGGCTGACATGGGGCTATTGTCCGGGATGCCACAATTGGCCTTCAAATTTGGCGCTTAAATCGCACCGTATAAGAATCCGTTCGAGCTGGCCACCCGTGGCCCGCAACGACTACCCAGGTTGAGTATGCAAATTCCTTATGAGCTGATAGTGGGCTGGCGCTACACCCGCGCCGGCCGTGCCACCCGGCGCAACGGCTTTATCTCTTTTATTTCAGGCGTGTCCATGCTGGGCATCGCGCTCGGTGTGGCCGCGCTCATCATCGTGCTCAGCGTGATGAACGGCTTCCAGAAGGAAGTGCGTGACCGCATGCTGGGCGTGATCTCCCACATCGAGGTGTTCGCCCCCAACGGCGCTGCCCTGCTGAACCCGCAAAAAACACTGGCTGAAATCAAGGCCAACCCGCAAGTCACCGGCGCCGCCACCTTCATCGCCGCGCAAGCCCTGCTGGCACGCGGTGAAGACATGAAGGGCACGATCGTGCGCGGCATAGACCCGGCGCTGGAAGGCCAGGTCACCGACCTCGCCGTGACGTCTGGCCCCACGCTGGCCAAGCTGGTGCCCGGCAGTTTCGGTGTGGTGCTGGGCGGCGAGCTGGCTCGCGCCATGGGCGTGCGCGAGGGCGACAGCGTCACGCTGATCGCGCCCAGCGGCCAGGTCACCCCGGCGGGCGTGGTGCCGCGCCTCAAACAAATGACAGTGGTCGGCACTTTTGACTCCGGCCATTTTGAATACGACTCGGCCCTGGTCATGATGCACCAGGACGACGCGGCGCGGATATTTCGTCTCGAAGGCCCCACCGGCATCCGCATCAAGCTCAAAGACCTGCATCAGGCGCGCGAAGTGGCATTTGAGCTGTCACGAAGCCTGAGCGGCGACTTGCTGATTCGCGACTGGACGCGCCAGAACAAAACCTGGTTTGCCGCCGTGCAACTTGAAAAACGCATGATGTTCATCATCCTCACACTCATCGTGGCGGTGGCGGCTTTCAACCTCGTCAGCACGCTGGTCATGACGGTGACCGACAAGCGCGCCGACATCGCCATCCTGCGCACCCTGGGCGCCAGCCCCAAAAGCATCATGAAAATCTTCATGGTGCAGGGCGCGCTGGTCGGCGTGATCGGCACGCTCTCGGGCCTGCTGCTGGGCCTGGGCATCGCCTTCAACATCGACGTCATCGTGCCGGCCATTGAACGCGCGCTCAACGCCAGCTTTTTGCCCAAAGACATTTACCTCATTAGCCGCATGCCGAGTGAACCGCAATACGCCGACATCATGCCGATCGTCGTTATCTCCCTGGTGCTGTCTTTCCTGGCCACCATCTACCCCAGCTGGCGCGCCAGCCGCGTGAACCCGGCGGAGGCCCTGCGTTATGAGTGAGCTCAAGAACGATATGACCGCAACGCTGCAAAGCGCCAACGCAAACGGCGAAGTAGTGCTCAAGGCCAGCGGCCTCACCAAACGCTTCCACGAAGGCCTCATAGACCTGACCGTGCTGCACGGTGTAGACCTGCAAGTGCACGCCGGTGAAACCCTGGCCATCGTCGGTGCGTCAGGTTCCGGCAAAAGCACATTGCTCCACCTGATGGGTGGCCTCGACGCCCCCACCAGCGGCCAGGTCGAGCTGAAAGGCAAAACCCTCTCAGCCCTGTCCCCCCAACAACAAGGCGACCTGCGTAACAAGCACCTGGGCTTCGTCTACCAGTTCCACCACTTGCTGCCCGAATTCAGTGCACTGGACAACGTCGCGATGCCGCTGTGGATACGCCGCGAGTCCCCGGCCGAATGTGCACGCATCGCCACCAAGATGCTGGCGGCTGTGGGCCTGCAAGATCGTATCCACCACCGCCCTGCAGAACTCTCGGGCGGTGAACGCCAGCGCGTCGCGATTGCGCGTGCACTCGTTACGCAGCCCGCGTGCGTACTGGCCGATGAGCCAACCGGTAACCTGGATCGCAGCACGGCAGACGGCGTGTTTGAACTCATGCTGCAACTCGCACGCGATTTCGGCACCGCCTTTGTGCTGGTCACGCATGATGAAACGCTGGCGTCACGGTGCAGGCGACGGTTTAGGTTGGTGTCGGGGCGGTTGTCGGAGTGGGGTTGATCGGCTGAGCCGAGATGTTGGATAAAAACAGGTGGGGTTAAAGTGACCGAGGCCCGCTCAACGTGGCCGCGCAGCGACCGGATACCGTTGGCCGTCCGCGTTGATCGACACGACAGGTTAGGGTGACCGTTTTTAATAGACGCTCCCTTTCGTATCACATTCAAGAAGTGCTACGCGTTCCTTTTTGCGCGCTTCGTAAATGAGGCGTAGCCGCCGACTTATGCCGGCACATTCCCTTCATCTGGCCTTCCAATTTAGTGGCTGACTGAAACGGGCCGCTGTAGGCGGGTTCGCTTGAAGAAAAGATCAGGCGCGCGTATTGGATACCTCATCGCAGGCATCCTTGAACTCTGGCACGATAAGCAGTTCGTCGATGACCACTTGAATATTTGCGTCGGTCTTGGCGTGGCTAAGTAGTGGGCCGGCCGCGTAGAGCAACGCCTCATGGCGGAAACCGGGCATGGCGTTCTTTAATCCTGCCAGGATTTGTTCGCGTTCAATGCCGTGTGCGGCAAAGCGGCAAAGTATTTCGATTGCGTTACCTTGTGTCCAATCATATTCACCAAAAGCAACCCTTCGAAGTACAGGTAGCGATGCCGGCCCGAGGCAGAACAAGACCTCGAATATCGAGAACTGCCGCGCGGCAATCCATTGGCCCAGGCCCGGAAACTTGTTCGCAATTTCCTCGGGAGGGCTGGATTCAGTGTGAAACTCCGCAGCGAGAAGTTCAATCGCGCCTGCTCCGACCACTTTCGCCGTTTCGTGTGCTCGGCGTGAGAACTCTGGCGGATCTCCGATTGCCTCAGCAATCCGACGAATCTCGATCGAGATCATCGATTGCTTTTGCTGCCTCGGCTGCGCAAAGCGGCCAATTAGTTGACGGAGACGAACGGACATGAATTTGAGTGCCTGACGTAATGCATCCCGCAAGGGCCGCGGTAAAACAATTCTAGGGCGGGCAGTATGGTCTCGGCCGCTAGCGCGTCGCGATCACTCGCCTCTCCCAAAGCGCTCATTTTTTCGGTGAAATAATCTTTCGGTCAATGATTTTCCAGTTGCCCTTGGCATCCACTTTCACGGTAGCCCTGACATCGGTTGAGGGACAGCAATTCCCATCATTCGGTCCATACGCCTTGCCCTCGACAGTCAGGGAGTCTGCTGTGGTTCCCACGAGGCGTTCAACATATCGGACCGGAATCTCATGCTTGATGGAAGGCGATGATCGGAGGGGGTCGACAAAAAACCTGTTTCCTGCGCCAATGTTCACCGTGGAAATGGCCGGATTGACGGAGCCCGTACCGCCCTCGCATCCGATATCTCCCGACCAAACGACAAGGTATCGGGCATCATCGCGTGCATCCGCTTTGTAGGGGACCAGGGCCGCAATGTTTTTTGCACTGATCTTTGGGTGCCCGCATGAAATGGCGTCGGCATAGGCTGTGGCTACCTTCACAACGCCCCGCGTAATTTCCTGAGCACTCAGGATGGGTTGTGCCGACGCTTCGCCGATACCGGTCCCAGTCAGAACAAGCAGAGCCAAAAGCTTCGCCGCGCACCTACCAATGCTTGCCAATCTCATACTCATACGCTCTCCCGCGATGTGTTTGAACTGCCGGCCATTGTAGGTTTGCTGAGGTGCAATGCCGAAGCCCTCGGCGGGCACACACAGCGTGGCATCCGGCGCAAAGCGCGCGATTTCGGCACGACTTTTGTGTTGGTCACCCACGATGACGCTGGCCGTGCGTTCGGGCGGCGGTTCACGCTGGTGCCGGGGCGGCTGCCGGCCTGGGAGTGAGGCGAAGTACCTGTTGCGGCCTGACCTGCGGGCGCCAGAACGGAACAAGGCCATTTACGGCCGCCAGCCCGCACGGCGCTAGACAGGCATAATCCTTGATCCCTCCGCCGCGCGCGTAGGCGTATCGCCTCACTTCGTGAGTCTTTCAACATGCCGTGCAGCTCCCTGCCTGCGGTCCAGGACACAGCCACCTTCGCATGACTGATCACTACACCGCCCTCGGGCTGGACAGCGCGGCAACGCTGGCCGATGTCAAAAAAGCCTTTCGCCTGAAGGCCTCCTTCTGGCACCCGGACAAAAATGCCAGCCCTGATGCACCCGAGCGCTTCAGGGCGGTGCAGCAGGCCTATGAGGTGCTGTCGGACGCCGACAAGCGCCAGGCCTATGACGACAACCGCCGCCGCAACCTGCTTGACAGCCCGATAGACACGGCGCGTGCCATCTGGACCGACTATTTCAACCCGTTACTGTGACCCTTGCTGACCGAAAGAAAAACACCCCATGAAAAACCCGTCAGCATGAGCGTCTCCCCCTATTTCCTTGACCTGCGCTCGGCCTACCAGTCCGAGATGGATGACCTGCGATTCGACTCCGAGGGGCGTGACGTGTTGCACCAGCGCCTGTCTGGCAAACGCCAGGAGATGGCCTTTCTGGTGCAGATGATGGACACCAGCCCCGAGATGGTGGCGGTGGTGTTTCACCAGGGTTTTGATTTCACGGAAAAAGCCGTGATGGAACACCTGCTCACCCACGATGTCGATACCGATGCCTTTCCGGCCTGGAGCAGCCTGGCGGATGGCTTTGTGCTGGCGCCCTGGGCCCAGGACCTGGCGCACATCGTTCTGCAGGTGCCCGGTGGGGAGAAATTCCTGACGCTGACGGCGGGGCTGGAATACATGGCCGGGCTGCCGGTGGCCGCATCCATTGCGAGCGCCGAAGCAGATGGTGACGGCGACGACGAAGACAGTGATGAGAACGGTGATGGCGTTGTGGTGATGTTTGAGGGCGATGACGATCGTGAGCAAAGCGCCGATGCCCGGGCACGCCACGAGGCAGGTTCCGACTGGCTGGTCCAGCAGGGCTTTGACGCCAAAGACTGACGCAAGCATGAACTGGAAGGTGAAACCCCAATGACGAACCATCTCGCCCTGATCGAAAAAACCCAAAGCCTGATCGCGGCCGGCGACATCGTCGGCGCCGAGGCTGCGCTGGTCGGCCTGGCCGACGAAGAAGGTGACGCAGCGCTGATGGTGGTGCTGGAGCAGTTGCCGCCCAAGGACGTCCTGGCCGTCATTCGCGAATACGACAACTCCCGGGAGTCGGTGGTCGGCCTGCTGGTCACGCCCGCGCAGTTTGCCCGCGCCGTGGTGATTGAAAAGCTCTACAAGGACCTGACCCGCACGCATCTGCGCGGCATGGTCAATGCGGTGATCTTCCGGGAGGACGCGGACCCGTTGGAATTTCTCAGCGCGATCGGCGACCTGGAGGGTGGCAGCGAAGCCCTCGCCGATTATTTTTCGGACCAGTGGAGCCGTGTCGAGGGCTTTGCGCGCAGCGGCAGCTTTGAGGCGGCCGACGAGTACGGCAAGATGCTGTCGCAGTCCGCCCTGCTGGCCTCGGCCTACGAAAGGCCGCGTGTCCAGCAAGAGGAGGTCGCCGACAACGACTGGATGCAGCTCGCCTGGCTGCTGCGCTACGAACTGCCGGACCTCTTCATTGAAATGCTGATGGTGCTGCGCGCCAAGGGCAGTGCGCACAAGGCGGCCTCTGATGAGGATGAAGAGAACGAGGACGATGTGCAGGACGACGGTAAGGTCGAGACCGGTGACACCGATCGCGGCAAGGCCACACCGACTGCGCGCGAGTCCGACGAGGAATCGGCGATCTGAACTTGCGCACCCCCATGTCTTCGCCTTCCACCATCTCGCTCTACGATGCGCGCCCTTTTTTTGAGAAGGCGCTGCAGTACGGCGTGCAGCACGGCATCATCAATGCCGAAAAAATCGAAGCCATGCGGGTCGAAGGCCCCAAGGGCATGGTGCAGATCGCGCGTTATTTCGGCAATGAGTTCTTGCGCCCGGACCTGGAAAAGGCCCGCGATCGTATGGTGAACCTGGTCAGCCTGTACCTCGAACATTCCTTCCAGGGCGATCTCCGGCAGGCGGCCGAATCACTGCGCGATTTCTCGCTGCTGTCGCGTTCCAAGGGCGGCTCGGACATGCTCAAGACCCTGATCGCCATGCCGCAAAACAGCCACTTCGGCATGAATGAACGCGGCGGCTTCACCGACGAGCACATTCCGCTGCTGGCCAAATGGTCGCTGCGCAACCTGGCCGACTACCAGGCCGAACTTGCCAGGCGCAGACAGGTGGCGCAGGTGGTGGATGCTGCCGTCTGGTTAGCTGGCGAGCTGGGCATGGACGCCGCCGAACTCGAAGAAGCGGGCAAGGACGCCGAAGCGGTGATTCGCACCGCCTTGCTGGTGCTGGCGACGGGTCGCACCGAGATGCCCGACTGGGTCGCGTTCGAGAAAATGATCGCCGCCTTGCGCAAAAAACACGGGGCCGTTCCGCCTGCGATTGCGGCTGCGCTGCCGCTCGCCGTTCCCAAAAAGCTTCCTGCCCACCTGCGGGATGTGGTGGAGGCGGTGCGGCAGTCCGTGATGGCCGACGCGCCAAAAATACTCGATCCAGCCTTGCCGCCGCGCCAGCTGTTTGATCGCAGCCCGGTCTTCATGGGCCGCTACTTCTGGGTGGAAGACGGCCTGAACGAGGTCGATCACCATGACCGCCAGGCATCCGCCGTGTGGAGCAAGGTGACCGGCGGCAATGCAGACGATGGTTCGCTGCTAACCCTTTTCCTGTGCGTGGCCGCCGGCTCTGCGCCCAAGACCCTGCTGACCGAGAAAAGCGCCGCAACCCTGCTGCGCAAGATCCGCAAATCTGGCTTCGATCCCACGCTGGCCCACCAGTACATCGCGGACCACGCGCCGGTGCAGCACCAGGACGCCTACGCCAGCTTGTGGGATGACTTTTTGGAAGAGGCGCAGGCCACGCTGCAAAGCGATGCCGTTCAGGCGTTTGACGACGCGCTGGCGTTGCTGCGGCGGGAATGCCACGTGCAATAGGCGGTTTGTGCCTGCGATGGCGGCCCGTAGTACACGACCGCTACTCTCTGCCTCGAATCGCGACCCAGAACATCAAACCGGCGAGTGCAAGCAGGAGTCCGCGTATACCCCAGGGGCCAAGAAAATAGTAGGCTGCTTGAAATAGCGGCTCGAGCAGATTGCCGCAACCGGTTGCGCAGAGAGTTGGCTTGGCGAAGCTTAGCAAGGCAACGCTGAGGAGAAAAACTCCGAGCAATGCAGCGATGAGTCTCGAATTCATTGAACCGAGATCCGATGTTTGGGTTGGGTACTCACATCCGAACAGCGACCAAGACGGCGTAGCTGGCCTGGCATCCGTTTGATGGGGCGGTTGGGTTGCTGCGACAAGGCCTACGGCTTTACGGCCGGATCCCAGTGCTCAGCAATCTTGCCGGCCTCAATACGGAACATGTCAAACCACGTCGTCGTGTACTTCTTCAACGGATCCTTGGGATCCGTCTGCTCGCGCACAAAACTAAGGATGACCAGGTTTCCTTCCGCCGTAATGGCCACGAGTGGAGCTGCGACCTTGGTTTCTATCGGCTTCGGCTTCTTGAACTTGCCGAAGAACTCGACAAACGCTGCGCGACCAGTAGGAACATTCGGGTTGTGCTGGATGTAGTTTTCAGCCAGGTACTTCTCTGCCAACTCGAGCTGGCCAGCCTCGAAGACCTCGCGCCAGAAGTCATAGACAAGGCGCTTGTTTTCCAAAAGTTTTGGATCTGCGCTTTGCAGAAGGGTGGAGTGATCCGACGCCGGCGTAACAGCAACTTGTGCGAAGGCTGCACTGGCAGCAACAGCGCCAAGAAAAAGGGCAACGATGGTGTTTCTCGTACTCATGAATTACCTCGGTTGTGATGTGAGACGCCTAACATTTGGCATGAGCGGCGGCTGGAGACGCGCCAAGCTCGCGTAACTATCGAAGCTTGGGATCCGGAAATGGCAACTGATCTTGCGAGCTGCTCGGCTGGGCCACCCATTTATTGCCGCGGCGGTAAAAATCTGCCTGGGTTGCAGAACTCCCAGCCCCAATTTTCAATGACACCGTGCAGGCCACCTGACCTGGGTGTTTGGCGTCAACGGCCGGGATGCAGGTGCCGAGCTTGAGTTCGGCGGTTTTGTATTCCTGCATCTCCATCATTTCAAGGAATGCCTGCGTAGCCTCTTTTGTATCCGGTAATACGAGTGCAGTGGCACTGGCAGCGGCGGATGTGGTGGCGGGCACTGTGGGTGGGATGACCGCGGTGGGTGGAGACGATGTTTCGCTGCAGGCAGAGCAAAGAAGCAATGTTGACAAGATGACTGTGTAGCGCATGAAGAAATTCTCTGTTGTTGTGTCTGGCGTGAAGATGACCGGACCATAACACCTCTCGGCGAAGGCGCGTTCTGCTGTTGCGGGCTCGTGTCGATTGACATGTTAAGCAGCATTGCTGGCCATTGCCTCCAGGCAGCTTGCGTGGATGGTAGCAACGTCACCTGCGTGCCGCTTACGTATGGATTTGGAAAGGCGCGCGGGTAGTTCTCCTCTATCTGCGACCACCGACAACGCCACAAGAAGCTCTTCCAGGCCTGCGGCCTTGGAAACATTGGTGGCATCGACCGGCCAGAACAAGCCGAGCAGCCGCTTTTCGGGATAGTAAAGGGCGCTGACGTCTTTGCCCTTGCCCTGATACAGGACGATTTGCTGAACCGCAACCAACCATGCACGCGGGAATAACGGGATGATCGATTCAACGTCGCGGCGAGAGAGGCCGTGTGTGGCACCGTTTTGGACAGTTACCTTCATTGGCGCGGCTTGAAGTTGGAGATGACCGGCTGATAGAACGTCCGCGTCGATCGACCTGTTAGACCGTGGTATCCCGGCCGCAGCGAGGTCAGTCGAAATTGAGCGGTAGCCGCCGCGCTCAAGGAGCCAAGTACGCACGTGCCTTTTCCCTCGCCTGGTTTAGTACCTGCGGACTCACGCCTCCAGTCTCCAGGAGTTCTCCCAGCGGGACATACGCGACTTCCTCGAGCGTGGTCATTCCGGCACGAAGGAGCAACACGGCCACTGATTCGGGCACGCCAAGCACGGTCACAAACAAATAGACTGGGTCTTGATCGTCGTCCATGGGTGCTCCTGCGGTATAGCCTGGCCGCTGAAATCCAGCCAGGTAGTTGTTATCAAAAGACTTCTCGTTCATTTTCGGTTTCGTTCAGCTCGATGAAAAGGGACCCAAACCCCGCACCGATTCTAGGGAGACAGTGTGACCACCGCCTCGGCATGGATCAATGCGGCATAAACCTGCGGGCGCGGGGCGTCGATATGGAGGGAGATTCGGGTTGAACTCATCGAGCAGATTAATGCCAGGCACACATAAGAGCAAGCCCGGCACTCCTGGTGGGCACTCGGCGCTTATGTGGACATCGATGCACCCTTACAACGGCATCAGCCGCATCCGACAAACCGGAACCCCATGATGGGTACGATAGGAATTCTTTGCATCCTGGCGGGCGCCGGGTGCCCATGCTCAACTCTTCAGGAGACAAGAAATGACCAGCAAGAAAGTCAGCAAGAACACCATTTGCCTGTGGTACGACGGTGATGCCCTCGATGCAGCGAACTTCTATGCCAAAACATTCCCCGACAGCACTGTCGGCAGGATCTTTTATGCACCGAGCGACTATCCTGACGGCAAACAGGGAGATGCCCTGACGGTTGAGTTCACTGTTGCGGGTATCCCCTGCATTGGCCTGAACGGCGGGCCGCTGTTTAAGCACAGCGAGGCCTTCTCTTTTCAGATCGCAACCGATGACCAGGCAGAAACCGACCGCTTGTGGAACGCAGTCGTCGGCAACGGTGGGCAGGAAAGCGAATGCGGCTGGTGCAAGGACAAATGGGGCCTGTCATGGCAGATCACCCCGCGCGCGCTCACTGACGGCATAGCCGACCCCGACCCCAAAGTGGCCAAGCGCGTGTTCGACGCGATGATGACCATGAAAAAGATTGACGTCGCCGCGATAGAGGCGGCGCGCCGGGGCTGAGGCGCTTGGTGGGATGACGCGTTTGTGTTCCGCTGCACGTACGCTCCTGTTCAGGCTTGAGAAGTGGTCCGGGCGGGACTTGCATGCGAAATTTCCTCCGGAGGTACCGGGCGTAGTACGTACCGATATCGGGAGTTCGTCCTACACCACAGAACCCGCAGCCTCCTAGCATGAAGACACCAGCAATGAAAAGCCACCCCGGCGTGCAGCCGGTAACCGTGTGCGATTCATTCACGTGAAGAGGCTCTGGCGGCGTGATCAAGCGGCATTTGCTCTTCACTTTCATTAACGTTCTCAAGGAGACTGAAATGATTGGAATCAAACAAACTGCACTTTGCGCGGTGATATTTGCAGGTTTGGCGGGCTGTAGCGGCATGACGACTCAGGAGAAAAACACCGCCATCGGCGCCGGTGTAGGCGGTGTGGCCGGCGCGGCTCTGACCGGCGGCAGTGCCTTGGGGACCGTAGGCGGCGCCGCAGTCGGCGGTGTGATCGGGCACGAGGTCAGCAAACCGAAGAGGTAAACCGGTCCTCGTTCACAGAACGACTCGCACGCGCGTGAGTGTCCTTGTTGGCGCTCCATGCGCGTGCATTCGTACATTGCCGTATGCGCGTCGACACCGTAGAGCATGAAGGCCTGAGCCTGGGCTTGCTGGTGGCAGGTAATTCCGCCAGGCCCGCGATTGTGCTACTGCACGGCTGGCCTCACTGCAAGGAAGTCTATGCACCGGTGGTCGATGCGCTTGCCACCGAACATTTTGTTCTGGCCTTTGACTTGCCGGCGATAGGAGATTCGCGCGGCGCACCGCCTTCTGCCGAAAAAACCATCCTGGCAGATATCGTCGTCAGTGCAGCAGAACGCGCCGGCGCGCGCTCAATGGTGGTGGCTGGCCTTGATGTCGGCGGGATGATCGCCTATGCAGCCGCACGCGACCACGGGCACCGCATCGCGGGGGCTGTGGTCATGAATACCGTCATCCCCGGCATAGATCCCTGGGAAAAGGTGCTGTCGGATCCTCGCATCTGGCACTTTGCATTTCATGCGCTGCCGGAGCTGCCGGAGCTGCTGGTTTCAGGCCACCAGCGTACCTACTTTGATTTTTTCACGGACTTCCTGGCGGGCAACAAGGAGGCCGTGACTGAAGCACATCGCGCCGCGTTTGCGCGCGCCTATGAGCGTCCCGAGGCGCTCAAGGCCGGCTTCGACTGGTACCGCACCCTGCAGGCCGATGCCCAGCACAACAGCAGGCACAAAAACATCGAAACACCGATGCTCTACCTCCGCGGCGACGCCGACGGGCGTTCGCCGGACGACTACCTTCCCGCCTTGAAGGCCGCCGGCGTCAAGCACATCAAAGGCCAGGTGCTGCGCGGCAGCGGCGAATTCGCGCCGCTGGAGGTCCCTGAAGCCTTCACGCAGGCACTGACTTCGTTCGCGAAGGAATGCCAGAAGCATTGAACGGGTAGAACTGCGGCAAGTCTCAAAGAAGGGATTTTTTGATGTCAGAGAAACACAAAGAGATTCTGAGGAAGGCCAACGCGGCTATCGCCGAAGGCGATATTGAAGGATTCCTGAAGTTCTGCACGGAAGATTCGGAATGGGTTTTTGTGGGCGACAGGACGATCAAAGGGAAAGAAGCCGTTCGCCAGTGGATGACAACTGCGTACCAGGAGGCACCGAAGTTTGAAGTCCATCACATGATCGCGGAGCACGACTTTGTCGCCGCGCTCGGTGAAATCACCTTGAAGGACGAAGAGGGAAAGGCGGTGCGCCATGCCTACTGTGATGTCTGGCGCTTTCGGGATGGCAAGATGGCCGGGCTGCGGGCCTTTGTTGTCGAGGCTGGGTCGACCTGATGATCACTTTTGCGTCGTAATCGCTGCTGCCGCAGGGGCTTTGTCTTAAAGAATCCGGTTAAACCACAGCAGCGACAAACTCGCCGACACCAACGCCAGCACGGCGGCAAGCAGCGCCAGCAACCCCGAGACCTCGGTTTCTTTTTTCTCAATCGCCAGGCGCGAACTGAGGGTTTCATACACTTTCTTCAGGTCGGCCGCCGTACCTGCGTAAAAGTACTCGGCCTGTGTTGCACGGGCAATGCCTTTGAGGGTTTCCTCGTCGAGCTTGACGCGCATGGACCAGCCTTCAAAACCAATCGTTTCCCCATCCACCGTGCCCACGCCGACGGTGTAGATGCGGACACCGCGGTCTGCTGCGAGCTTGGCGGCGTCGATTGAATCCACGCCCGTGGTGCGCTGGCCGTCGGTCAGCAGGATGATGGCGGCCGAGGTGTAGGAGCCGGGAGCGACGGGGGTGAATTCTTTCTTCGCGTTCTTGTCGGGGTTCAGGGCCTGGTCCAGCGATGTGCCGCGGGGCTTTTCCCTTCCGTATTGCATGGACGCGATGTCGATGCCTGCGTCGGGGAACAGCTCGGCCAGCGACACGACGATGCCATTGCCAATGGCGGTGCCGCGCTGCAGCTGGAACTTGTCAATGGCTGCCGTCAGGTCTTCGCGGCTGAGGGTGGGCTGCTGCACGACGGCGGCAGTACCCGCAAAGGCGACGATGCCGACGCGCACATTGCGCGGCAGGTCGGCCAGAAAAGCCTTGGCGGCGTTCTGTGCGGCCACCAGGCGGTTGGGCTGAACGTCGGTGGCGCGCATGCTGCCTGAGACGTCCATCGCGAGGATGATGGTCTCGCGCTGCGACGGCAGGCTGATCACGGCGAAGGGGCGTGACGCCGCCACCAGCATGGCGGCGATGGACAGCAAAAAAAGCAGGGGTGGAACATGCCGGCGAAAGCTCTGGCCGCGGCCCATGGCTTCGCGCACGATGGACAGGCTGGCGTAGCGCAGCGCCATCTTTTTCTTACGGCGCAGCAGCCACACATACACGACCACCAGCAGGGGAATGGCCAGCAGCAGCCACAAAAATTCCGGCCAGAGGAAAGTCGGCAGAGGTAGCTTTGACATGAATGAGGTGAGCCAACTGAAGTTCATAGGTGTTCCTTGGCGGCTTCTTCAGGCGGCGTGTTGCAGGTGGGCTGGCAGCTTGCCGCCCGCTGCGTTGGCGCCTGATGTACGGCTGCGCCGTTTGCGGAGCTCGGTAAACCGCAGGATGGCGTCAACCAGGTTGTCGTCTGTGGACAGCTCCAGCGTGTCCACGCCGGCACGCGCCAGCGACTGCCGCAGCTCGGCCTCGCGCTGGGCCGCGATGCGTGCAAAGCGTTTGCGAAAGCCCGCGTCGTGGGTATCGACCAGCAGTTGCTCGCCGGTTTCGACATCGCGGATGGGAATGAGGCCCAGGTCGGGCAAGTCCAGCTCCAGCGGGTCGAGCAGGCGCACGGCCACCACTTCATGCCTGCGGGCGAGCTGGCCCAGCGGCTTTTCCCAGCCCGGTTCGCTGATGAAGTCGGACACCACAAACACGGTGGAGCGCCGGCGTATGAAGCTGGCCGCGGACTCGAGCAACTCGTGAAGGCGTGTAGGGCCGAGGTCTGTGGTTTCGGGCCGGGCCTGCAAGGTGTGCAGCAAATGGAGAACGTGGTGGCGGCCGCCGCGTGCGGGAATCACGGCATCAACACCGGAGCCATAGAGCATGGCGCCCACGCGGTTGCCGTGGCGCGTCAGCATGCGGGCCAGCACGGCGACAAATTCAGCGGAAACATTGCGCTTGCGCAGCTCGCTGGAGCCAAAGTCCATCGAGGGGCTCAGGTCCAGCAGGAACCAGGCGCTCATTTCGCGGTCTTCGGTAAACACGCGCACATGGGGTTGTTCGAGCCGGGCAGTGACGTTCCAGTCGATGTGGCGCACGTCGTCGTGGTGCTGGTACTCACGCAGGTCGGCCAGGTCCATGCCGGTGCCGCGCAGCAAGGTGCGGTAGTCACCCTGCAGCAGGCCGTCGAGCCGGCGCAGCACAGTCCACTCCAGGCGGCGCAGCAGTTGTTCGGCGTTGGATGAGGAGCCGTTCACGGACATGCTCCTGACGGTCGCAGAGTCGAGGGGTCTTTAACCAAGCCGGGGCCGCGGAACCGGCTTTGCCGGGCCGCAGGCGCAGCGGCCCCCTCGGGGGGCAGCGACCCGCGTAGCGGCGGAGCGTGGGGGCTCACTTTTTTAGGCTGCGAGTTTTTCATGCTCTAAGGGTTTCGCTGGGGGCGGGATTTTGGCCATGATCTTCGCGACGAGGCCGTCGGCCGATAGCCCTTCGGACAGCGCCTCATACGACAGCACCAGCCGGTGGCGCAGCACGTCGGGCACCAGGTCGGTCATGTCTTCGGGCAGGGCGTAGCTGCGTCCGCGCAGCATGGCCAGCGCGCGGGCGCCTTCGGTCAGGTTGATGGTGGCGCGCGGGCTGGCGCCGAAGGTGATGAAGCGCTGCAAGTCTTTCAGGCCGTGCTTTGTCGGGTTGCGTGTGGCCGACACCAGCCGTACGGCATATTGCACAAGGGACGGGTCAACGTAGATGCGTCGGCATTCGGCCTGCAGTGCGGCCAGCTGTTCGGTAGTGGCCACCGCGCTCACCGCCACAGCCGGGCCGGTCACGCGCTGGACGATGACGAATTCTTCTTCGTCGGTCGGGTAGTCCACCAGTACCTTCATCATGAAGCGGTCGACCTGCGCTTCGGGCAGCGGATAAGTGCCTTCGGTTTCAATCGGATTTTGCGTGGCCATGACGAGGAAGGGCTCGGGCACTTTGTGGGTGATGCCTGCAATCGTGACCTGGCGTTCCTGCATCACTTCCAGCAGCGCGCTTTGCACCTTGGCGGGCGCGCGGTTGATTTCGTCGGCCAGCAGCAGGTTGGTAAACACCGGCCCGAGCGAGGTGGTGAACTCGCCGGTTTTCTGGTTATAGATGCGCGTGCCCACCAGGTCAGCCGGCACCAGGTCGGGGGTGAACTGGATGCGCTTGAAATTGCCCTGCACGGTGTTGGCCAGCGTCTTGATGGTCAGCGTCTTGGCCAGGCCGGGAACGCCTTCCACCAGCAAATGCCCCTGCGCCAGGATGGCGACCATGACGCGCTCAAGAAAGCGGTCTTGCCCCACCACCACGCGTTTGACTTCATAGAGGATCTGCTCCATCAGCTGCGCGGTGGCGTCATGGCTGGCGGAATGTTCGGGCGTGTGCTGTTCCATGCGTCGATGTCCTTAAAGTCTTCAGAAGGGGGGCATGCCGGCGGCCGAAGCCGCATTTTCAATCGGCACCGCAAAACCGATGCCGACAAACGTGCGCTGCTGGTTGGGGTTGAAGATGGCGGTCACGATGCCGATCACTTCGCCGTCCATGGTGACCAGCGGACCGCCCGAGTTGCCGGGGTTGGCGGCAGCGTCGAACTGGATCAGGTTGCTCATCATCTGCTTGCCTTCGGGCGAGCGGAAGTTGCGCTTGAGACCCGAAATGACACCGGCCGAGGCCGAGGGCCCGATACCGAAGGGATAACCCACGGCCATGACCTGGTCGCCCGGCGCCAGGTCGGCGGTGGAGCGCATGGTGGCGGCAATCAGGTCGTCGGGAATCTTGTGGGCCTGCAGCACGGCCAGGTCGTTTTCGGGTTGCACGCCGGTGATGCTGGCGGTGGACTCCAGGCCGTCCGCGAACGTGACCTTGATGGTTGTTGCGCCCTGCACCACATGCAGGTTGGTCAGGATGATCCCTTTGTCGACGATGACCACGCCGGTGCCCACGCTACGCTCGCCATCTTCCTTGCCGTCCTTGTCTTTACCCAGCCCCACGATGCGCACGACGGAGGGAATGATGGTGTCGTAAGCCCGGGTTCCAGGAGAGGGAAGGACCGTGGTTTCCAGCGTTTTGAGGACGGCCGCGTTGATGTCTTCCTGCGTCAGCTTGCGGGCCGCAGGCCGCAGCGGGGAGGCAAAGCTGATGGCCAGCAGCAGGGCCAGCAGGCCGACGACCGACCAGAGCAGGTAAAGCTGGTTTTGGGCAAGCCGTTTGGCGAGGCGGGAGACCCGGGGGAAACGGGAAGGTGCGGGGGCTGTAATGGCGCCGTCTGGGCCGGCAGCCTGCTCGGGCGGCTGCGCCTGGGCATCACCCGCGCCCTGCGCCGGACGGTTTGAACTGCTGTAAAGGGCTGGCCTGCGCATCCGTTCACCTGTGAGGTCAATGTCAAAACCGGGCTGATACCACCGGGCGTGAAAACCTGCTTCAGGCCCCGTATTTACAGTTGCACCGTATCACGATTTGTGCATCCGTGCACGTGATTTGGGTATAGGCGTAGGGGGCTTTGTAAAGCGCTTGTTACTGCGCAGTCTGGGCTCGATTCGAGCCCGATTTTGGGGCGGCTTGGACTGCTTCAGGCGCTTCAGGCGCCGGGGCTGTCGGCGGGCTTGCGCAGCAGGGTCAGCGCCAAGGCCGCCGAGGCCAGCATCAGGAACAGGCTGACGGCATTGAGCACCGGCGTGGCGCCCTCGCGCATGCGTCCGTACATCATGACGGTCAGCGGTGCGTCCGAGCCGACCAGCATCAGCGTGGTGTTGAAGTTCTCGAAGGACATCAAAAACGAGATCGCTGCAGCGCCGATGAGCGCGGGTTTCAGGTAAGGCAGGGTGATGGTGGCGAAGACCGCGGCGCGGGAGGCGCCCAGGTTATAAGCGGCTTCTTCCAGGGTGATGTCAAAACGTTTCAGGCGGGCCGAAATGATGAGCGTGGCGATGGACACGATGTAGGAAAACTGGCCGAGCACCACCAGCGGCAGGCCTGGGCGCAGGAAATCCAGCTCCAGCCCCCACCAGTCGTCGGCAAACTGGGCCAGGCGGCTGGCAAACGCCAGGATGGAAATACCCAGGATGACGCCGGGAATGACCAGCGGCGCCAGCATCAGCATCGACAGCACCTGTTTGCCCGGAAAGCGGCTGCGTTCAATCAAAAAGGCGTTGGTCGTGCCCACCAGCACCGCCAGCAGCGTGACCCAGCCGGCCACCACCACGCTGGTCCAGAGGCTGGCGAGCATGGGGCCGTCGGCAAAAAGGCCTGTGCGTCCGGACTTGCTGCCAAAAAACCAGTCGAGCGTGAAGCCGCGCCAGGGCGGCGCCGGGTAGGGTGCGTCATTGAAGGCAAACACCGCGACCACGACCAGCGGCAGGAACAAAAAGGCGAAAAAGGCCAGCGCGTACACCACCGTGCCTGTGCGCAGCCAGACGGGCCGGGGCAGGGAGGCGATCATCTAACACTCTCCCCAAGTCTTCGCCAGTGACGGCGCGGAACCGGCTTTGCCGGGCCGTAGCGGTCGCCCCCTGCTAGGGGGGAGGGAGCTACACGCAGTGAGGTCCAACGGGGGTGTGTCATGTTTTTCTCATCACTTCGCCGAACTTCTGGCCCGTTAATTTAAGGCCAAGCCAGACGATCGCAGTAGACAAACCCAACAGCAAGAAACCAAACGCCGCGCCTTGCTCCCAGTTAAAGCGCGTGATGAACTGGGTGTAAATCTGCTCGGTGAACCACAGCGAATTTTTGCCGCCCAGCAGAGTGGGTGTGAGGTAGTTGCCCAAGGTCAGCATGAAGACCACGATGCAGCCCGCCAGGATGCCGGGCGCGGCATGCGGAATGACGATTTGCCGCAGGATGGAGGGGCCATTCCCTCCCAGGTCATAGGCGGCCTCGATCAGCGTGTCGTCCAGGCTTTCGAGGGCGCTGATCAGCGGCACCACCATGAACAACATGGACGTGTACACCAAGCCAACCAGAATGGTGGCGTCGCGGTAGAGCAGTTCGACAGGTGCATCGGTGAGGCCCAGCTGCACCAGCACCGCGGGCAGCACGCCGGATTCGCGCAGCAGAATCATCCAGCCCAGGGTGCGCACGGTTTCGCTGACCCAAAAAGGAATCAGGCACATCACCAGCAGCAGCGACTTGGCACGGCCGCGCACCAGCTTGGCAATCGTCCAGGCGATGGGAAAGGCCAGCAGCAGGGTGATCAGCGTGGCCAGGATGGACATGACGGCCGTGCGCACAAAGGTGTGCCAGTACAACGGCTCGTCGATGAAGGTGCGGTACTGCGCGATGCTGGGTGCGTATTGCCGGGGTGCGATGCGTTCGCGCAGCGACAGGATCGCCAGGTCGATGTGCGGCAACACGATGAGGCCCACCAGCCAGATCAGCGCCGGCGCGAGCAACAGCAGCAGGATGAGCCTGGCCTGCGCCGATGCGGGTCCGGCATTTGCTGCGGGCATGGCGGCTGCGGCTTGCATCGTTTGCGGGCGCTAGGCGCCGGCTGTCCCAAAACAGGTGGCTTGCGCGGGGTCGAAGCTGAAGGCCACTGTTTCACCGACGCGCAGGTCGGCAAAGCGGCCGGTCTGGGGTAGTGCGATGCGAAATTCCGTGCGGCTGGTGGTTTCGCTCAGCAAGACGGCCGAATTAGCGCCGTCGAAGAGAAGGCTCTCAACCTGGCCCGCATAGGCGGTGTGGTCAGCAGGCAGCTCTGCGGCGTCGCGGGCCAGGCTGATCGCTTCGGGCCGCACGAAAGCCTGCACGGTCTGACCCGGCAGAACTTTGCCGACGGCACGGGCATGCATGGCAAGGCCCTGGCCGGTCGTCAGTGCCGCCACGTTGCCGGGCTCGGCGCCTGCGGTGGCACCGCCCTTCAGCTTGTTGTTGGCGCCCACAAAGCCCGCCACAAAAGGCGTTTGCGGCTGGTAGTACAGCTCTTGCGGTGTACCCACCTGCTCAAAGCTGCCGGCATTCATGACTGCGACATGGTCGGACAGCACCAATGCCTCGGACTGGTCGTGCGTGATGTACACAAAGGTGGTGCCGAAGGCCGCCTGCAGCTGCTTGAGCTCGACTTTCATGTGCTCGCGCAGCTTTAAATCCAGCGCTCCCAGGGGTTCGTCGAGCAGCAGCAGGGTGGGCTCGAGCACCAGGCTTCGCGCAATCGCCACGCGCTGCCGCTGCCCGCCCGATAGCTGGTCGACGCGCTTGTCCTGCATGCCGGGCAGGCTCACGCGTTCGAGCATGGCGCCGACCTTGGCGCTGATGTCGGCGCGCGAGAGGCCGCGCCGTGCCAGGCCGTAGCCGACGTTTTCACCGACCGACATCATGGGGAACAGTGCCAGGTGCTGGAACACCATGTTGACGGGCCGCTGGTTGGGCGGCACGCCGTTCATGGGTTTACCGCCGATGTGGATCTGGCCCGCATCGGGCGACAGAAAGCCGGCGATCATGCGCAGCAGCGTCGTCTTTCCGCAGCCCGAAGGGCCGAGGATGGAAAAGAAGCTGCCGCGCTCCACGGTAAAGGACAAGTCCTTGACCGCGGGCTGGCCGGCGTAGGTTTTACCGACGTGTTCGGCTTGAAGGTCTGCGTGCACCGGTGATAGGCCGGTTGCCGGTTATTGGGCTGCTTTCACGCGGTCTAATACGCGGCCTTCGATGTCCTCGATGCCTGCAGGCACTGCGGGATACCACTTCACGTTTTTCAACGCGGCTTCAGGGAAGCTGGCGGCGAACTGGGCCTTGAGCTTGGGATCGGCCAGCTGGTCGGCACCTTTGGAGGCGGTGAAGTTGCCGGCAGAACCCGCGACCTTGGCAGCGATTTCGGGGCGCATGTTGAAGTTGATCCAGGCGTAGGCGGCGGCATCGTTGCGGCCTTTGGCCGGGATGGCGAAGGTGTCGATCCAGCCGAGCGCGCCCGACTTCGGTGCGATGAACTGGATTTCAGGTTTTTCGGCATTGAGCTTCCAGCCGCCGGTGTCCCACATCATGGCGCCCACCACTTCACCGGCGCGCATGCCGTTGAGCAGCTGATCCTTGTTGTCCCAGTAGAACTTGATGTTGCTCTTGCAGGCGATCATGGTCTTGCCGACTTCGTCCATCAGCGCGCCGTAGGCTTTCGGGTCCTTGTAGAGCGCAAACGGGTCTTTGCCGGAAGCAAAGGCGAAGGCCAGCAGGGTGGGGCGCTTCAGGCGCACGGCGGTCTTGCCCTTGACGTCGGCCTTGCACAGGTCAGGGTAGTCGGTCATCTTGGCCAGCTTGGTGTTCACCACCAGGCCGTCGGTACCCCAGATGTGCGGCAGGCCGTAGACCTTGCCGTCCAGCGTGGTGTTTTTCTTGGTGGCTTCCAGCATGGACGGGATGAACAGATCGGATTTGATCTTGCTGAGGTCCATGGGTTTGTAGATGCCGAACTCCTGCTGCGGGCCGGTGATGCGATCCTGCGAGGGTTGGGCCAGGTCAAAGCCGGCGCCGCCGGTGGCGCGCAGCTTGGAAATCATCTCTTCGTTGTTCGAGAGGGTCAGCTCAACGTCGATCCCGGTTTCTTTCTTGAACTGCGCCACGACATCAGCCGGGACATAGTCGGCCCAGGTAATCAGCCGCAACTTCTGGTCTTGTGCCCAGGCGGGGCTGGCCATGCTTGAAACAACGAGGCCGGCTCCGAGAATGTGGCTCATCAGACGGGATAATTTCATGTTGGCTTTTCCTTGGGTTATCAGTCGACGGTGGTTGACAGAGGTTGACGAAAAGAGATCGGGGCAAAAAACGGTAACGAATTGCGTGTGCATTTCCTCAAAAAAAGCATAGCGTGTCCCGATTTCATTTCTGTGTCAACATCTTCCGCAAGCAAGGCCTGCGCCAGGTCTTCCCCTTTTCCTGCACCTTTTCTTTTCGCATCCCGGGTGCCTACCGCATTGACTGAATGACTTTCTGGATAGACACACACTGCCATCTTGACGCCGGTGAACTGTCCGCCGATGTCGCTGAAGTTCGTGCGCGGGCTGCCGCTGCAGGCGTTGCACACTGCGTGCTGCCGGCGGTGGGCGTGTTCAATTTCGAGGCAGTCCGTGTGCTGGCATACCGTTTTTCCGACAGCTATGCGCTGGGCATCCATCCGCTGTGTGTGCCCCAGGCGCAAGACGCCGACCTGCAGGCGCTGGATAACGAGCTTGCGTTGAGGCGGTCTGATCCGCGATTGGTCGCGGTGGGTGAAATCGGCCTTGATTATTTTGTGCCTGCCCTGACACAAAGCCCGATGCGTGAACGCCAGGAGCACTTTTACCGTGAACAACTCAAGCTGGCGCGCAAGCACGGCCTGCCGGTCATCCTGCACGTGCGGCGTTCGGCCGACAAGCTGCTCAAGCACCTGCGCGACCTGGCGCCCGAAGGCGGCTGGCACGGCATCGGCCATGCGTTCAATGGCAGCGAGCAACAGGCGGGAGAATTCATCAAGCTGGGCTTGAAGCTGGGCTTTGGCGGCGCCGTCACGTTTGAGCCTGCCTTGCAACTCAGGCGCCTGGCGGCAGAACTGCCCCTGGAGGCGCTGGTGATGGAAACGGATTCGCCCGATATCCCGCCTCACTGGATCTACAAAACAGCGGCGGAGCGCGAAGCGGGTCAGGCCCAGGGCCGCAATGAACCGGGCGAGTTGCCGCGCATTGCGCAGCAGGTGGCGGATTTGCGGGGAATTTCGCTCGCGTCGCTGGCGGCCGCAACGACTGCCAACGCATTGCGGGCGCTGCCGAAACTGGGAGCCCTTCTGGCGTGAAAAAGGGCACCGCGAAACCTGTGTTGGCGGGCTTGGCGCCGCTGGTTTCTCCCGGCACCCGCCTGCTGGTACTGGGGAGCTTTCCGGGCGTCGCCTCGCTGGCTGCGCAGCAGTATTACGGCCACCCGCAAAACCATTTCTGGAAGATTTTGCAAACCATTTGGCCCGATGGGCCAATGGGGACGGGCGCTAGCAGCTATCAAATTCGTAGCGAATGGCTTTTGTCAAAAGGGCTTGGCCTGTGGGACGTGTACGCTGCCTGTGAGCGCGAAGGCAGCCTGGACAGCGCGATCCGCAATGCGCAGGTCAACGACCTCGCCAGCCTGCGGCGACTGTGTCCGGCGCTGGAAGCGATTGCCCACAATGGCGGCGAAAGTTTCAAGCATTCGAAGCACACCTTGCAGCTGGGCCTGCCGGTCTACAAACTGCCTTCTACCAGCCCGGCGAATGCATCATGGAGCTTTGAGCGCAAACTCGCTGCCTGGCGTGAAGTTTTTGAAAAGCATGGATTGGTTTGATGTCGAAAAAAGAAGCAGCGAAAACGGTGGCCGAGTTACCCGAAGTCAATTTCTCCGACTACGGTGAGGTGCGCTTTTTGCACTTAGGCACCGAGTGGGTGCAGGGCTCCATGCTGCGCGATGCACCGTATGACATCGAACTGGAGTACGTACAGCGCATGATGGCGGGGTTGCTGTTCACCGACGCGGCGGCTGTGTCCAAAAAGCATGCGATGCAGCTGGGCCTGGGTTCTGCCGCGCTGACCAAGTTTTGCTATAAAAAGCTGCGCATGAAAACCACGGCGATTGAAATCAATCCGCAAGTGATCACGGCCTGCCGGCTCTGGTTCAAGCTGCCGCGGGACGACCTGAGGCTGCATGTCATTGAGGCCGATGCGGCGCTGGAAATCAAAAAGCCTGCGCACCAGGGGACGGTGGACTTTCTGCACGTCGACCTGTATGACCACGAAGCGGCGGCACCGGTGCTGGATAGCGCGGAATTTTATGAGGACTGCCGTGGACTCCTGGCAGAAGACGGCGTGATGACGGTGAATCTTTTTGGCCGTGACTCGAGCTACTTGCAATCGCTGACAAAAATCGCGGAAGCGTTTGGACCCGAGGCGGTCTGGGCGTTCCGGCCTACGCGCGAAGGCAACACTGTGGTGCTGGCCCAACGCGACCCTACACGTCCCGAGCGGGCCGACCTGCTGCAGCAAGCCGGTGTCATTGAGTCGTACTGGAAGCTGCCTGCCAAAAAATGGCTGCGGCTCTTCGCACCGGCGGCGTAATGATGCGGCCGGGGTGGATGGTAAAGACCCGGGTGGATGGGGTACAGTGCGACCCATGAGCGCCGTGACGCACCCCAAACACCCCAAAGACCTGCACGTGAAAAAGACCCACACCGGGCTGCTGGACTGGCGCATGCTGGTTGAATGGCTCAGTGAAGATGGTGTCATCAGCGCGGCCGAAGCGCAGCGAACGATTGCACGCTGCTCGCAGGTGCAAAGTGCGCAGCCGCCCCTGACCCGGCTTGCCAGTGTCGGCATGACACGTGTGGCCGACGGCAAACCCCTGGACATGGAAACGATTACGCAGTGGCTGGCCGGCCGGGCCGGCCTTGCCTATCTGCGGATCGACCCGCTCAAGGTGGATGTGGGCAAGGTGGCGGACACCATGTCCGCCATGTACGCCGAGCGGCACAAGGTGCTGCCGGTGCAAGTGACCTCCAGCGAAGTGGTGATTGCCACTTCGGAGCCTTTTGTGACCGACTGGGTGCAGGAAGTCGAGCGCCAGGCCAAGCGCAGTGTGCGGCTGGTGGTTGCCAGCCCCCTCGAAATCACCAAGTTCACCGCCGAATTTTTTGCACTGGCCAAATCCGTCAAGGCGGCGATCAAGGCCGGCGGTGGGGCGACGTCGGCGAGCTTTGAACAACTGGTTGAGCTGAACAAAAGCAACAAGCAGCTGGACGCCAACGACCAGGGCGTGGTGCAGGTGGTGGACTGGCTCTGGCAGTACGCCTTTGACCAGCGCGCCAGCGACATTCACCTGGAGCCGCGGCGCGAGCAGGGCGTGATCCGCTTTCGCATCGACGGCGTGCTGCATCCCGTGTATCAGCTGCCCATGGGCGTGCACAACGCCATGACCGCCCGCATCAAGCTGCTGGGCCGCATGGATGTGGTGGAAAAGCGCCGCCCGCAGGATGGCCGCATCAAGACCCGCAACCCGCGCGGCGACGAAGTGGAGATGCGCCTGTCCACCTTGCCCACGGCCTTCGGCGAGAAGATGGTCATGCGTATTTTTGATCCGGACACCACGGTCAAGGACCTCGATGCGCTGGGGTTTTCGCAGCATGACGCCGAACGCTGGGAGCAGCTGGTCAAGCGGCCCTATGGCATTGTCCTGGTCACCGGGCCTACCGGTTCCGGCAAAACCACCACCTTGTATTCGACCCTCAAGCGGCTTGCGACTGAAGAGGTCAACGTCAGCACGATTGAGGACCCGATTGAAATGATCGAGGCCTCCTTTAACCAGACGCAGGTCCAGGCGCACCTGGACTTCGATTTTCCCGAAGGGCTGCGCGCGTTGATGCGGCAGGACCCGGACATCATCATGGTGGGCGAAATCCGCGACCTGCAGACCGCCGAGATGGCCGTGCAGGCGGCGCTGACCGGTCACCTGGTTTTCAGCACGCTGCATACCAATGACGCCCCATCGGCGGTTTCCCGCCTGATGGAACTTGGTATTCCTTCCTACCTGATCAATGCCACCTTGCTGGGTGTGCTGGCCCAGCGGCTGGTACGCACCTTGTGCAGCAATTGCCGCCAGCCCGACGAGGCCGCCTCACGCGAAACACTCGCCGACCTGGTCAAACCCTGGCAAATCAGCGGCGGCTACCGGCCGTACAAGCCGGTGGGCTGTGTGGATTGCCGGATGACCGGGTTCCGTGGGCGCATGGGTCTTTATGAGCTGCTGACCGTCACGGAAGGCTTCAAGGAAAAGGTCTCGAAAGAGCCCAATATCGATGCGCTGCGCCGCCAGGCGGTCAGCGAAGGTATGCGCCCGCTTCGGTTGGCCGGCGCGCTGAAAGTGGCAGAGGGTCTGACTACCATCGAGGAAATTTTGGCCTCCACCCCGCCCTTGTCCTGAGAGACCGCGAGCCAATTCCGGCATTGCGGGTTTTCACAGGGTCCGGCCTCGATGTAAGCAAGAGGTAAGCCAAAAGATTGCGAAAGGTAAGTGAAAGCCACATGGCGGGGGCCGGGTGATTGAATGCACAATCCACCGATTCTTTCTTTTATATGTATTGAGGAGACAGCCGTGAATATCAAGAGTCAGAAAGACTTTTTCTCCGGCCTCATGTTCATGGGCGTCGGTGTGGCGTTCGCATGGGGGGCAACCACCTACAACGTAGGTGAAGGTGCCCGTATGGGACCGGGGTACTTCCCCCTCATGCTGGGTATTTTGATGGCTGTTCTGGGAGGTGTTATTACCTTCAAGGCGCTGGTGGTGGAAACCGTAGGCGGCGACAAGATCGGCAAGTGGGCCTGGAAGCCCCTCATTTTCATCATTCTGGCCAATCTGCTATTCGGCATTTTGCTGGCCGGTTTGCCGAGCATCAAGATTCCCGCCATGGGCATGATCGTGGCGATTTATGCGCTGACCTTCATTTCCAGCATGGCCGAAGAGGGCTGGAAGGTCAAAAACACCTTCATTCTTGCGACGGTGCTGGCCATCGGCAGTTACCTGGCTTTCGTCGTCCTGCTCAAGTTGCAGTTCCCGGTCTGGCCATTCTTTATCGGCTAAGGAGAATAAAAAATGGAATTGCTAAATCATTTGTCGATAGGTTTTGGCGTGGCATTCACGCCGATCAATTTGTTGTACTGCCTGATCGGCTGTATTTTGGGTACCTTGATTGGTGTTCTGCCGGGTATCGGCCCTGTGGCTACGATTGCCATGCTGTTGCCGGCCACCTACGCGCTGCCTCCCGTGTCGGCGCTGATCATGCTGGCCGGTATTTATTACGGCGCCCAGTACGGTGGCTCCACCACCGCCATTCTGGTGAATCTGCCAGGGGAGTCGTCTTCAGTGGTGACCTGTATTGACGGGTACCAGATGGCGAGAAAAGGCCGGGCCGGCCCCGCGCTTGCCGCGGCAGGCCTGGGATCTTTCTTTGCCGGTTGCGTAGGCACCTTGATCCTGGCCGCGTTTGCACCGCCGCTGACCGAACTGGCCTTCAAATTCGGCCCTGCTGAATATTTTGCGCTGATGATTCTGGGTCTGATCGGCGCCGTGGTGCTGGCTTCCGGCTCGCTGCTCAAGGCGATTGCCATGATCGTGCTGGGCCTGTTGCTGGGTCTGGTCGGAACCGACGTGAATTCCGGTGTTGCCCGCTTCAGCTTTGACATTCCCGAACTGACTGACGGCATTGGTTTCGTGACCATCGCCATGGGTGTGTTCGGCTATGGCGAGATCATCAGCAATCTGGCGCAGCCGGAGCATGAGCGTGAGGTTTTCACCGCCAAGGTCTCGGGACTTTTCCCCACCAAAGAAGACTTCAAGAACATGGCGCCTGCCGTGCTGCGGGGTACTTTCCTGGGTTCGGCACTGGGGATTCTCCCGGGCGGTGGCGCCTTGCTTGCCGCTTTTGCGGGTTACGCCCTTGAGAAGAAAATCAAGATGCGGCCTGGTGAAGTGCCTTTCGGTCAGGGCAACATCCGCGGCGTCGCAGCCCCTGAGTCGGCCAACAATGCCGGCGCGCAGACCTCCTTTATTCCGCTGCTGACGCTCGGCATCCCGCCCAACGCCGTAATGGCCTTGATGGTGGGCGCGATGACGATCCACAACATCCAGCCGGGCCCGCAGGTCATGACCAGCAACCCCGAACTGTTCTGGGGCCTGATCGCCTCGATGTGGATCGGCAACGCGATGCTCGTGATCCTGAACCTGCCGCTGATCGGCATGTGGATCAAGCTGCTGACCGTGCCTTACCGCTACCTGTTCCCGGCCATCGTGCTTTTCTGCGCGATTGGCGTGTACTCCACCAACAACAACACCTTCGACATCTGGATGGTGGGCATCTTTGGTGTGATCGGCTACATGTTCGTCAAGCTCGGCTGCGAACCCGCTCCCTTGCTGCTGGGCTTCATCCTGGGCCCCATGATGGAAGAGAACCTGCGCCGGGCCCTGCTGCTTTCGCGTGGCGACTGGAGCGTGTTTGTGACGCGTCCCCTGTCGGCCGGACTGTTGGGAGCCGCCCTACTGCTGCTGGCCATCGTGCTGCTGCCGAGCATCAAAAACAAACGGGAAGAAGCTTTCGTTGAAGCTGACTGATCGACGGGAAACACATAAAAAAAGGCACCTTCGGGTGCCTTTTGTTTTGCCTGTTTGCTACATAGTCGGCGCTCAAAATCGTTGCACAATGGCCAGATGAAACGTAGACATATTATTTTCCTGGCTGCGGCTTCCGCCGTAACTTTCGCGGGCCCGGCCATGGCCCAGAACTACCCGTCCAGACCCATTCGCATGATCGTGCCGTTTCCGGCAGGCGGTGCGACGGACATCCTGGCACGGGCCCTGTCGCAAAAGCTGGGCGAGAAAATCGGCCAGACGGTCGTGGTTGAAAACCGGCCGGGTGCCGGCGGCACGATAGGCGCCGATGCGGCGTCCAAATCGTCTGCTGACGGCTACACGCTGCTGCTGGCGACTTCAAGCACCCACAGCATCGGGCCGGCCGTCAACCCCCGGATTCCCTACAACGCGGAAACAGACTTCACGCCGATTGCCTATGTGGCAAGTTCCCCCAACGTCGTGCTGGTGCCTAACACGTCGCCGGCAAAGACCATGGGCGAATTCATCGATCATGCCCGCAAGAACCCCGGACGCCTGAACTATGCGTCCAGCGGCAACGGCACCATCATCCACTTGATGAGCGAGTACTTCAAGGCGCAATCGGGGACCTTCATCCTGCACATCCCTTACCGCGGCACGGCGCTGGCCATGCCGGACCTGATCAGCGGCAAGATCGACGTGCTGTTCGACTCCTTCGTCACCGGCATGCCGCATGTGAAAGACGGAAAGCTGCGGGCCCTTGCGGTTACCAGCCTCAAACGCACGGCGCTCGCTCCCGATCTGCCGGCGGTGGCGGAAACCCTGCCGGGCTTTGAGTCGGTCACCTGGTTTGGGGTGTACGGCCCCAAAGGCATGCCGCCGGACCTGGCAGGCAAGGTCAACCAGGCCGTGAATGCCGCCCTGGCCGACGCCGACGTGAAGGACCGCTTCGCCAGGCTGGGTGCCGAACCCACGGGCGGTACGCCGCAGGCCTTTGCGGCCATGGTGAAGACGGACACGGCCAGGTGGAAGAAAATCATTGTCGAGCGGAAAATCAGCGCCGATTGATACCTTTCACCGCATCGCGCCACCGGTGGTGACGATGCCGGTCAGTTTGACTTTGCCGCCTGCGGTTGCACGCCATGACCGCCGGCACCCATTTTTTCTTTGCCTTGCCTTCAACAGGTGACCCATGAATTTCAACTACAGCAACCCCTACACCTCCACCCGCCTGCCGCTGTTTGCCCGTAACGTTGTTTCGACTTCGCACCCGTTGGGCGCGCAGGCCGGTTTGCGCATGATGCTCAAGGGCGGCAATGCAGTAGATGCCGCGATCGCCGCTGCCGCCGCCATGACCATCGTCGAACCTGTCAGCAACGGCCTGGGCAGCGATGCTTTCTGCATCCTCTGGGACGGCAAGGAACTGCATGGACTGAATGCATCGGGCCGCGCGCCGCAAAGCTGGACGCCGGATTACTTCAAGCGCAAATACGGCAGCGATGCGCAGACGCCGCCCAAACGCGGCATGGATTCCGTGAGCGTGCCAGGCGCGGTTGCCGGCTGGGTGGCCTTGAGCGAGCGTTTCGGCAAGCTGCCCTTCGCCGACCTGATGGAGCCTGCAATTGAAATCGCCGAGCGCGGCTATTTGTTGCCGCCCGTGGTGCAGCAGAAGTGGGCGGCCGCTACGGAGGAGTTGAAGTCGCTGCCGGGCTTTGCCCAATCTTTCCTTCCCTGGGGCCGGGCGCCGAACGTCGGTGAACTGTTCCAGTTCAAGGCCGCGGCCAAAGCGCTGCGGTCAATTGCGCAAACCAAGGGCACGGCGTATTACGGTGGTGCCATTGCCCAAGCCATCGAAAAATTCTCTTCACAAAACGGCGGCAGCATCACCGCCAAAGACTTTGAAAGCTACAAGCCGGAATGGGTCAAACCCATCGGCAAGGATTACCGTGGCTACACCTTGCACGAGATCCCACCCAACGGGCAGGGTATTGCGGCGCTGATTGCGCTGGGCATCCTTGATAAGTTCGATGTAGCCGGGCTCCCGGTCGATGGCGTGGATTCCCAGCATCTGCAGATCGAAGCCATGAAGCTGGCGTTTGCCGATATTTACCGGTACGTGGCTGAGCCTTCGTCAATGGAGGTGACGGCCGAGCAAATGCTCGATGACGCGTATCTGGCATCCCGTGCCAAACTCATCGACATGAAAAAGGCACAGGACTTTGGCGCGGGAAATCCCGTCAAGGGCGGAACGATCTACCTGACGGCCGCCGATGAAGACGGCATGATGGTGAGCTTCATCCAGAGCAACTACATGGGTTTCGGTTCGGGCTGTGTCGAGCCCGAGTTCGGCATCAGCCTGCAGAACCGCGGACACGCCTTCAGCCTGCAACCGGGCGCCAACCAGGTTGCACCGGGCAAGCGGCCTTTCCACACCATCATTCCGGCCTTCCTCAGCAAGGACGGCAAACCCGTGATGAGCTATGGCGTGATGGGCGCCAACATGCAGCCGCAGGGCCACATGCAGACACTGGTGCGCATGCTGGACTACGGCCAGGGCCCACAGGTGGCTTGCGATGCACCGCGCTGGCGCTACAACGCCGGCCTGGAGATCAATGTGGAAGCCACGATGGACCCGAGTACCGTGCAGGGCCTTGCCGACCGCGGCCACCGCATGGAGGTCATCAACGACTCTTACCAGGACTTCGGCGCCGGCCAGTTCATCTGGCGCGCCGGCAACCCCAAGGTCGAGGGCTATGTGGCGGCGAGTGATCCACGCCGCGACGGCCAGGCCGTGGGTTTTTAAGAAGCGACCTTGAGCGATAAATCTGATACAAAGAGGCTGCCAGGCCAGGAAGGACGGGCGCAAGCAGCTACTAAAAGCATAGCGCCCGGTTTGCTGCTGGCCACTTTCGGAGCGATTGCCTTCAGCGGCAAGGCCATCATTGTCAAGCTGGCTTACCGCTACGGCGTCGATGCGGTCACGCTGATCATGTACCGCATGCTGTTTGCGCTGCCCATCTTTGCGGTGATGGCGTGGTGGGCCAGCCGGGGCAAGGCGCCGCTGACGCGCAAAGACTGGCTGGGCGTGCTCTGGCTCGGTTTTACCGGCTACTACCTCGCCAGCTTCCTGGACTTCGCCGGCCTGGCATTTATCAGTGCGTCGCTGGAACGGCTGATCCTCTATCTCAACCCCACGCTGGTCTTGCTGCTGGGGCTGGTGATGTACAAGCGCCGCGTCGGCGGGTTGCAAATCATTGGCATGGCCATCAGCTACTGCGGTGTGGTGCTGGTGTTCGGCCACGAGATCACGCTGCAGGGTGCGGACGCTGCCTGGGGTGCGCTGCTGGTGTTCCTGAGCGCGGTGAGCTATGCGCTCTACCTGGTTTACAGCGGTGAGATGGTCAGGCGGCTCGGCTCATTGCGTCTGGTGGGGCTGGCTACCTCTGTGGCCTGCCTGTGCTGCCTGCTGCAGTTCGTGTTGCTGCGGCCCCTGAGTGCAGCGGCCGTGGCGCCGGAGGTAATCTGGCTGTCACTGCTCAATGCCACGCTGTGTACTGCCGTGCCGGTGCTGATGGTGATGATGGCCATTGAGCGCATCGGCGCCGGCATGGCCGCGCAAACCGGCATGGTGGGCCCCATGTCCACCATCCTGATGGGTGTGCTGATCCTGGGTGAGCCGTTCACGGCCTGGGTGGCGGCGGGAACGGTGCTGGTTATCGCCGGCATCTTTGTTTTCACCAGAAGCCGGACATAACAGCAGAGCTCTTCACCAGCAGGGGCCGCAGGCGCAGCGCCCCCTCGGGGGGGGCAGCGAACCACACGAAGTGGGGAGCGTGGGGGCTCTACTTCTTTGCCGTAGGCCGGCGGTTCGAAGCGCTCATTCGCTGCGCTACCGTGACGGACGGCTGGCCCGCGTAAGCATCGAGCCGGTTACCCATAGCCTGCTCAAGCTGGTTCAGGCGAACCTGTGCCGGTGGATGGGTGCTGAGCGACAGGGCAAATAGCGCATCGTCCGGCGCTGCGCTGCGCAGTTGCTGCAGCACCGCCACCAGGCCGTAGGGATCGAACCCAGCGCGCGCGGCGAGAGCCACGCCGGTCCGGTCGGCGTCAAACTCGTCCTGCTGGTCCAGGCCCTTGGTGTACATGTTCTTGCCCAGTGCCAGCAACTGCGACGACACCAGGCCGCCCAGGTCGCTCTTCAGCTGAGAGCTGATCACCTGCGTCAGAAGGCCGGCGCGTGCCGCCTTGTTCATGGCGATCAGGTGGTGCTTGGCTGTGACATGGGTGATTTCATGGGCCAGGATGCCGGCCAGTTCGCTTTCGTCCGCCACGCGGTCCATCAGGCCCTTGGTGACGAAGACATAACCGCCTGGCGTGGCAAATGCGTTGAAGCCGGGGTCGTCGAGGATGGCGAAGGTCCAGGGCAGGTCGGGCCGCGATGACTGCAGGCTGATCCAGCGGCCCAACTGGTTGATATAGCGCTGCGCAGCCACGTCAGGGTAAAGCGGTTTGCTGCCCAGCAGCACGGCTGCCAGTTGCTGGCCGATCTGGATTTCACGTGGCTCGTCAATCTGATCCAGCGATTGTGACAACAGCTGGAACAGGTCACCACCTTGGGCCGCCTGCTGTCCGCCCGGTGTAAGGCTGGCGCCCAGCAATGCGCCGGCCAGGCCGGCCGCAGAATTGGGTTGCGCGGGGGCGGGTTGCGCCGGCTGGTTCGGGCGTATCAGTGACTGGAACAGGCCGCCCAGCGCTTTGCCTGCATCCTGGGCATGAGCGCCCAGAGGGAGCAGGCCGGCCAGCAGGGCCAATACAAAAAACGCACGGCGTGCGGGCGTTGCCAGTGTTTGGAGGGTGTGAAGATTCATTGCGGGGCCTCTTGTCTTGTTTTTAGCCGCCGTATTGTTCGGTCCTGGCGCTGGGTGCGGCAGCCGGCGGTGTGGGTGTGGGCAGGGGATCGACCTGCCGGACGTTCAGCGAGGCACTGCCCGCGAACTGCCGGGCTTGCGCAGCGTTCGCACGGTTGGCGTCGGCTTGCGCCACGGCCGCCAGGTTGGGAACGGCATTGGCCAGGTCTTCCGCACCCAGGCCGCGAATGCCGACGGTGGATGTGGCAACTGCGCCGCCCGGCGCCTGTGCGCTGCCCTTGTTGAAAAAGCTCGACAGGCTGCGCAGTGCACCGGTGCCGGCACCGGCCTGCGAGCTGGGGGCCGTGATGTCAAACATGTGCACCCAGCCGCTGGTGCCGTCGGCTGTGCGGACCTTGATCCACGCGCCGTTGCGCTCGCCCAGCCGGGTCACCGAGGTTTGAACCGGCAGCGGGGCCAGGCTGCGGGCCGATTCGCCCGGACCTTCGCGCAGTTGGGCTGCGCGCTTGATCAGTACGGCCTCGCCTTGCGGCTGGGCCTGTGCCGCCGCACTGAAAACCAGCATGGATGTGAGCAGGGGAGCGATAACCATTCCCGCCTGCATTTTGTATTTACTCAGTATCATGAGCCGCTCTCCCCTGTGGTTGTAATGAGGAATTATTATGGATTTGGGTATTGCAGGCAAATGGGCGCTGGTCTGCGGCGCCAGCAAGGGTTTGGGTCTGGGTTGCGCTGAGGCGCTGGTGCGCGAAGGCGTGCATGTGCTGATCGTGGCGCGCGGCGAGGAAACGCTGAAGGGCGCAGCTGAAAAACTGAAGGCGGACAAGGTCAAACCCGCGGGCACCAGCGTTCAGTATGTTGCCGCCGACATCACCACGCCCGAAGGCCGGGCCGCGGTTTTTGCGCTGCGCAAGGACTTCGACATCGTGGTGACCAATGCCGGTGGCCCGCCGCCCGGTGACTTCCGCGACTGGGACCGTGACGCCTGGATCAAGGCGGTGGATGCCAATATGCTGACCCCCATTGAACTGATCAAGGCCACGGTCGACGGCATGGCGGCACGCGGCTTCGGGCGCATCGTCAACATCACTTCCAGTTCGGTCAAGTCGCCCATCGACATCCTCGGCCTGTCCAACGGCGCGCGCAGCGGCCTGACCGGCTTCGTGGCCGGCGTGGCGCGTACCAAACTCGCGGCGCAAGGCGTCACCATCAACAACCTGCTGCCGGGCGCCTTCGACACCGACCGCCTGCGCGGCACCATGAGCGGCGCGGCGCAAAAAACCGGTCAACCTCTTGAGGCCATCATGGATGCGCGTCGCAAGAACATCCCCGCCCAGCGCTTCGGTACGCCCGAGGAGTTCGGGGCCATCTGCGCCTTCCTGTGCAGCATGCATGCCGCCTACATGACGGGGCAGAACGTGCTGGCCGACGGCGGGGCCTACCCGGGCACCTACTGAGCATTGAGCGCGCCCTTGAGCCTGGACTACCTCCACTTCGATTACGCGGAAGGCAACGACGGCACGGGCACGCTGGAAGCTATGGCCTCCACCTGGCCCGAGCAGGTGCAGGTCGTGCAGGCCGAGGTCGTCCAGGTGCTGGCATGGGCCCACGCGGAGTTCCCCGGGCGGCGCGGCCCGCTCGAGGAAGGCTTTGACTGGGACTACGACCTGCATGGCATGCAGGAGATGACGGCACCCGAGGCCTTGCACTATGACGAGGCGGCGCATCGCCTGAAGGTGGACGCCGGCAAGCCCGGCAAGCCGCGGCACACGCTGACCCTGTCGCTCAGCGGGATCGCGGAGTTTTGCGATGCGTTCAGGCGGCACTTCGGCCTGGACCAGGATTGAGTGCCGAAGGCACTCAAGTTAGCGTTAACATTCGGGCATGAAGTCACCCACAGAGACGCTGCGAAAAACCAAGCGCGCCCCGCGCCCCGGAACCGGCGGCATCACCCTGAGCGACGTGGCCAGTCTGGCCGGTGTTTCGGCCATCACGGTGTCGCGTGCGCTCAACACACCGGCGGCCGTGTCGCCCGAAACCCTGGAGCGTGTGCGCAGCGCGATTTCGCGCAGCGGCTATGTGCCTAACCTCATCGCCGGCGGCCTGGCGTCCAATCGCAGCCGCCTGGTGGCGGCCCTGGTGCCCACCATCGCCGGCCCGGTATTTCTGGAAACCATACAGGCGCTGACCGACGCGCTGGCCGAGGCCGGCTGCCAGCTGATGCTGGGGCAAAGCGGCTACGGCGGCGCGCGTGAAGACGCACTCATTGATGCCATCGTGGGCCGCCGGCCCGACGGCATCGTGCTGACCGGCATCATGCATTCGCCGGAAGGGCGACGCCGCCTGCTGGCCTCGGGTATTCCCATCGTCGAGACCTGGGACATCACGCCCACGCCCATCGACATGATTGTGGGTTTCTCCCACGAGAAAGTCGGCGCGGCGGTAGCGGACTACCTGTACGACCAGGGCTTTCGCCGGCCCGGCGTGGTCATCGCGGAAGACCAGCGCGCCTTGCGCCGCCGCGCCGGATTTGAGGCGCGGCTGGCCGAGCTGGGCGTGCACGGCATCCCGGTCTGTACCGTGCCTGCGCCTTCATCGCTGGCCAACGGCAGGGCCGGTTTCGCCGACCTGCGCGCGCGTCATCCTGATATTGATGTGGTTTTTTGTGGTTCCGACGTCATTGCCCATGGCGTCATCACCGAGGCCCAGGCATTGGGCCTGTCTATTCCGGGTGATGTGGCGGTCATGGGTTTTGGTGATCTCCCGTTTGCTGCTTTTACCCATCCCTCCCTGAGCACGGTGCGTATCGACGGCACATCCATAGGTCGTCAGGCAGCCCGATTCATCCTCGACGTCGCTGAAAATCGCGACGTCGGCGCGCGGGTGCGAGACCTAGGGTTTCTCATAGTAAAAAGAGCCAGCGCCTGACTTGACGCAAGGCGGGCCTTTATTCTAATATTCATTTGTTAGCGCTAACAAATTGGTTGAGGCAATAGTCAATTAATTTCCTGTTGTCAGGCGGCCCCAGCCCCTTGTTTTGCTAATGCGATGCAGGGCACCGACCTTGCCGCCGGCAAATAAAAAGGAGACAAACATGAGTCAGAACACTGTGCGCGCGCGGCGCGGGTTTCTCAAAACCGCTGTTGGCGCCAGGGCTGCGAGGGCCGCTTTTGTGTGCGTGGCTACGGCCATGGGTCTGCTGGCCCTTCCAGTTCAGGCCCAGACCGACTATCCGTCGAGGGCGATCAAGCTCATTGTTCCGTTCCCGGCGGGCGGCACCAGCGATGTGATGGGACGCATGATCGCGGATGAGCTGACCAAAGCCCTGAAGCAGCCCGTGGTTGTAGAGAACCTTGGCGGTGCGGGCGGGGTCATTGGCACAGAGAAGGGCGTCAGAGCGGTGCCCGATGGCTATACGCTGATACAAACAGGTGTTGGCCAGAATGCGGTGGCGCACGGACTCAACCCCAAGCTCGGCTACGACTCCGTCAAGGATTTCATCCACGTCACGCAGGTCCATTCAGGACCGAACGTGCTGGTGGTCCATCCTTCTGCGCCCTTTAATACCTTCCAGGAGTTGGTCGCTTACGGCAAAGCCAATCCCGGAAAACTGAGCTATGGCTATGTGCCTGCGGCTTCCGGTCACATGGCGATGGAGCTGCTCAAGCAAACCGTCGGCACCTGCTCGGGCGCCAAAAAAGAAAACTGCAAGCCCCTGTTCATGGTGGGCATTCCCTACCGGGGCGGCGGCCCCATGCTGACGGATATTCTCGGCGGACAGATCCCCTTGATGTTCATCAACCAGGACGTGGCGTTGCCGCATATCAAGGCGGGCAAGCTCCGGGCCCTGGCTGTGACCAGTCTGGCGCGCAATCCGCTGTACCCGGACGTGCCCACCATTCACGAATCGGGTTACCCCGGTTTCTCCGCCTTGTCGTGGTCCGGCCTGTCGCTCCCCAAAGGCACGCCCAAGCCCATTGTGGACAAAATAGAAGCTGCCGCTGTCAACGCGATGCAGTCCCCCGCCATCCGCGCGCGGATGGAGGCCAACGGTTTTGTGCTGCCGGCCCAGGGCAGTACGGAATACACGCAGTTCGTGGCACGGGAGCTGGACCGCTGGACGCGGGTCATCAAGGTCGCCGGCATCAAGGCTGAATGATGGTTGGGCGGATGAAAAGTATCAAAATCAGCGCAGTCCGGATCACGCCCATTGCGTTTCGCGATGCGCCGCTGCTCAACGCCAGCGGTATCCACGAGCCCTGGGCGCTGCGCAGCATTGTCGAATTGGAAACTTCGGACGGGCGCGTTGGCATCTCTGAAACCTACGGCGACGAGCCCATGGTGAAAGTGCTGGAGCAGGCCCGTGCCCTGGTCCTCGGCTTGTCTCCGTTTGAGCTGAACGTCATGGAAGAGCGCGTACGCGCAGCCATCAAGCCCGGACACGCCACCGACGGCAGTGTGCAGTTCGAGCTTGCACCGGGCTCGCACACTGCCAAAAATGCCGACAAGGTCATCAGTGCGATGGAAGTCGCCATGCTCGACCTGCAAGGGCAGATCCTGGGCATGCCCGTGTGCGACTTGCTGGGCGGTGCCGTGCGCGCAGAGGTGCCTTACAGCGCCTATCTGTTCTACAAATACGCAGAGCACGCTGACAAACCTTATGCGCCCGACGCCTGGGGCGAAGCCGTTACGCCTGAGCAGGTTGTGAAGCAGGCGCAGCGGATGGTGAGCCTTTATGGCTTCAAGAGCATCAAGCTCAAGGGCGGCGTGTTCCCACCGGCTGAAGAAATCGCCGCCATGAAGGCGCTGTCCAAGGCCTTCCCCGGTGTGCCCTTGCGGCTGGACCCGAACGCCAACTGGTCGCTGGAGACCAGCATTGCCGCCGCAAAAGAACTCGACGACTTGCTGGAATACTACGAAGACCCGGCACCCGGCCAGGAAGCCATGGCCGAGCTGGCCCGGCACTGCCGCATGCCGCTGGCGACCAACATGTGCGTCACCACGATGGATGAATTCAAGCGCAATGCCTCCACGCATGCGGTCAGTATCCTGCTGTCAGACCATCACTACTGGGGTGGCCTGCGCGCCACGGCCTCACTGGCGCGCATGTGCAGTGTTTTCGGGATGGGCATGTCCATGCATTCGAACTCGCACCTCGGCATCAGCCTGATGGCCATGACGCACGCCGCCGCCGCGATCCCCAACCTCACCTATGCCTGCGACACGCATTACCCGTGGCAGGAGGAAGAGGTCATCAAGGGCGGGCGGCTCCAATTCGACCAAGGCGCCGTCAAGGTGCCGACGGCGCCCGGCCTGGGCGTGGAACTCGATCCGGCCAGATTGGCCGAATTGCACCGGCAATACCTGGATTGCGGCATCCGAAACCGCAACGACCTCGCGCAGATGCGCAAGTACCAGCCGGGGTTTTCCGGCATCAGCCCGCGTTTTTAAGAGGCCGCAACGAGCCTCGAATTTTGAGTCCACAGCAACAACGAAGGAGACAAGACCATGACGAAGTTCAAGCATTTGATGTCCCGCCTGGGAGGGGGCCTGCGGGCCGCCGGTGTCCTGGCAACGATAGCGGGCGTTCCGCTATTCACGGCCGGAACGGCCTATGCGGAGCCCGTGACGCTCAATGTCGTCGATGTGGCGGGCAATCTGGCGTTGACGCAGGAGGCACTGGAGAGCTTTGCAGCGAAAAATCCGAACCTGGTGTCGCGCATTACCTTTACCAAGGCGCCCGCACCCGAGCTTCCCGGGAAAATCAGGGCCATGCAGGCGGCCGGCCGCACCGACATCGACCTGGTACTGACCGGCACCGACGCGCTGGCTGCCGGCATGGCGCTCAACCTGTGGGAGCCCATGCTGCCTGCGCACGCGGCCAAGTTCCCGAACCTGATGGACAACTACCTGCCCAGCGCCCGCAAGATGCAGGACCTGGCCAACGGCCAGGCCGTCATGGTGACCTATATGCCTGCAGGCCCGCTGCTCGAGTACAACCCCGACAAGGTCAAGGCACCGCCTAAAACACCGGCTGAGTTGCTGGCCTGGTGCAAGGCCAACCCCAACAAGCTGATTTACGCTCGCCCCGCCAACTCGGGCCCGGGCCGCACCTTCCTGATGGGCTTGCCCTACCTGCTCGGCGACAAGGATCCCAAGGAACCCCTGGCCGGCTGGGACAAGACCTGGGCTTACCTGAAAGAGCTCAACAGCTGCATCGAGTACTACCCCACAGGCACCGGCGCCGTGATGAAGGAACTCGGAGAAGGCTCGCGCGACATGACTGTCACGGTGACCGGCTGGGATATCAATCCGCGCGCGCTGGGCGTGGTGCCCAAGCAATTCAAGGTGGCGGCGCTGGGCGGCTTCACCTGGGTCAATGACGCGCACTACATGGCGATGCCCAAGGGCTTGCCCGCCGCCCGTCAGGCGGCGGTGATGGAACTGATGGCCTACCTGCTCAAACCCGAGCAGCAGGCGCTGACCTATGACTCCGGCTACTTTTACCCCGGCCCCGCCGTGAAAAACGTCCCGTTGACCGCAGCGCCGCAAAAGAGCCAGGACATCATCAAGGAATACGGCCGCCCCGAGTACGCCGACTGGATCGCCAAGCAGCCGCACACCCAGCCGCTGGATGACAAGGCCATGGTCGCCGCGTTCAAGAAGTGGGACCAGGAAATCGGTTCCGGCAAAGGCAAGTAAGAGCCGCACACAAAACCCTCCTGGCGTTGTTGCGTCGCCTTGCCAGGACCGCTTCGCTGGGTTTTGTGAGCAACTCTAAATAACAAGCAAACCCGCGCTGCGGGCGTGAAGAAGGTTTTTGACATGGTGATGCCCAACACCGCGGGACGGCCCGCGGGAAAAAACGAGTTCAGGCAGTTGCGCCTGGACGGCGTGAGCCGCAGCTTCGGCGGCGCCCACGCGCTCGAGAAACTCTCGCTGACCATAGAGCGTGGCGAGTTCATCGCGCTGCTGGGCCCCTCGGGCTGCGGCAAGTCCACCGCGCTCAACTGCATGGCGGGGCTGTTGCCGCTGTCGGACGGAAGTATCTGGCTGGACCAGCAACGCATCGATACGCTGCCGCCCGAGAAACGCGGCTTCGGCATGGTGTTCCAGAACTATGCGCTGTTCCCGCATCTTTCGGTCAGCCGCAATGTGGGCTTCGGCCTGAAGATGCGCGGCATGCCGGCGGCAGAAATCGACAGGCGCGTGGCGGGGGCGCTGGACACCGTGCAACTGCTGGGACACGCGGACAAGCTGCCCGGGCAGCTCTCGGGCGGGCAGCAGCAGCGCGTGGCCATCGCGCGTGCCATCGTCATCGAACCACCACTGATCCTGATGGATGAGCCGCTGTCCAACCTGGACGCCAAGCTGCGCATTGAAATGCGCTCTGAAATACGCCGCATCCATCGCGCCCAAGGCTGCTCCACGGTGTATGTGACGCACGACCAGGACGAGGCGCTCGCCATGGCTGACCGTGTGGTGGTGATGAAGCTGGGTGTGGTGCAGCAGGTCGGCACGCCGCAAGAGGTGTTCGCGCGGCCGGCCACGCTGGATGTGGCGCGTTTCATGGGCTACCGCAATGTGCTGCCGGCCCGCGTGCTGCGCGCGGACGGCGACCATGTCACGGTCGAAGGTGCGGGCGGTGTGCGCCTGTCGGGAACGGCCATGCAGGCATTGACTGACGGCGCCGGTGTGATGGTGGCCGTGCGACCCGACGAGATCGCGATCGGCGAGGGTGCGCATGCATTCCCGGGCACAGTGGAAACCGCGGAGTACGGCGGCCGTGAATGGCTTCTCCAGGTCAGGACGGCATTCGACGATTTGCTCTACGTGCGTTCCGCGCGCGTGGTCTCGCCGGGCGACACCGTGATGCTGGTTGCGGCGCCGGAACGGGTTCTGGTTTATGCGGAGGAGTCCTGATGGCCACGTTTGCCACGCCCTCGCCGGTTAACCGTTCACGCCCGCCGCTGGACCCGGCCGTGATGCTGGTCGCGCCGGCGGCCGCGGTGATGATCATGTTTTTTGTCTACCCCTTCGCCTACGGCCTGCTGCTGTCCTTTCAGCCGGCGCAGGGCGGAGTGCTGCAGAACTACATTCATTTCTTCCAGACGCGCGACCTGTGGAAGACCATAGGCAACACCCTGCAGCTGGCGCTGCCGGCCACGTTGATCAATGTCGGGTTCGCACTGGCGATCGCCTATGCCACGCGGACCAAAAGCCCTTACCAGCGCCTGTTGTCTACCTTGCTGGTGGTGCCGCTGACGCTGGGCACAGTATTGATCGCCGAAGGCATGCTGACCTACTTCGGCCCGCAGGGCTGGCTGGCGCAGACACTGCGCTGGCTCCATCTTTACGAAGGTTCGATCCGGCTCACGCACAACTATTGGGGCGTGCTGATTTCGCTGGTCATCACCGGTTTCCCGTTTGCCTATCTGCTGATCCTCTCTTACATCACCGGTATTGATCCGGCGCTGCCGCGTGCGGCAGCGACGCTGGGTGCAGACGGCTGGAATCGCTTTCGCTACATTTATCTGCCGCTGCTGACGCCCGGGCTGGTCATGGCCTTCTGCCTGAGTTTTGTGCAGGCCTTCTCGGTCTTTCCTTCGGCGGTACTGCTGGGCTCGCCGGCTGGTACCACGCGGGTAATCGCGATTGCTGCCTACGAAGCTGCCTTTGAGCAGTACGACTATTCGCTGGCCTCAGCTGTCGCCATGATCATGGGCCTGGCTCAACTTGCGATCGTCGCTGCGGCGCTGGGCCTGCGCCGTCTGTTCTACCGCGGTCCTGTTACCGGAGGCAAGGGATGAGCGCCGCGGCACGCAACTCCAGCCCGCTGCGCGATCGTGCCTGGCGTGCGTTGATCTGGGGTGTCATCGCCTTCTTTCTGGTCAACGTCGGCCTGCTGATCGTCGCGGTGGCCACCAATTCGGTGGCCACGCGCTGGCTGGGCACCTGGCTGCCCGAGGCCTACACCCTCAGTTGGTATGTATCGGCGTGGAAGGAATTCCAGCTGGGCCATGTGCTGGTGGTCACGGTGGTGGTGGTGTTCTCGGTGGTCTTTTTGTCGCTGCTGATCGGTGTGCCCGCCGCCTACACACTGGCACGCAAGGACTTTCGCGGCAAAAAGTTGCTCACGCTGCTGTTTCTGCTGCCGCTGATGGTGCCGCCGATTACCTACGGCATTCCGCTGGCCACCGTGATGTACCAACTGCACCTGGCCGGCACCTTGCCGGGCGTGATCATCGCCAACATGATTCCGGCTCTGCCTTTTGTGATCCTGGTGATGACGCCTTTTGTCGAGCAGATAGACACCAATATCGAATCGGCGGCGCGCGTCTTTGGTGCCAACACGCGGCAGATGTTCCTCTACACCCTGGTGCCGCTGCTGGCGCCCGGGGTGCTGGCGGCGGGCCTGCTGGTGCTGGTGCGCACGGTGGCGATGTTCGAGCTGACCTTTCTGGTGGCCGGGCCTGACACCCAGACGCTGGTGGTGGCGCTGTACTACGCGGTGTTTGCAGCCGGCGTCCGTGCAGGGCAGTCGGTCGACGCGATGGCGATGATCTACATGGCGATCACGGTGCTGTGGCTGCTGATTGCGCTGCGTTTCGTCAACCCCACGCAGCTGGTCAGCCGCGTCAAGGAGCATCCGGGCAAGGCTTGATGAACTGAACCGGGGCCTGCAAAGATTTCCGTTGGTGGAAATTGGGCGCGGAAAGCAGCTGGGCTGCTCTCCGTGCTTTTTTTTGCCCACGCGGATCATTCCAGCGAGGGCTCCAGCGATGGTGCCATGCCGCCGACACGCCGCATCAGCGCGTGCTGCAGGCCGAACACCTGAAGCTGCTCCGCATACGGCGCAAGCATCTGTTCTTCCTTCGCGATGGCCACGCCCAGGAGGCTGGCCATTTTCTCTTTGCTCACCTGGCCGTTTTCCAGCAGTTCGTCCACGATGCTCAGCAGCAAGGCCGAATCGGCTTTGAGAATCTCCTGCGCGCGCGCGTACGCCTGCGCGAGCAGGGCCTCGATCTCGGCGTTGGTCGGCTCAACATCGGTGTTGAGGTTGTCGTCCATGTCGTGGGTCACGTCGGTGTGGCTCAGCCGGTTGCCGAAACCGAAGTGGCGCACAAAGCGCGCGGCCAGGGCGGTGGCGTTCTTGAAGTCGCTCTCGCTGCCCGTGGTGCAGGCATCGTCGCCGAACACCAGCGCCTCGGCGGCGCGGCCGGCCAGGCCCACGCAGAGGCGGTCCAGGCAGCTTTGACGTGATTCGGCCTTCATGCGCACATAGCTGTTGTAGCCGCCCTCGAAAGACGCCACGTTGATCTTGACTTCCTGCGGCGCATGGCCGAACAGGCGGCCGTAGGCCAGGCCGTGGCCTGCTTCGTGCACGGCCAGCAAGGCCCGAAAGTCGGGGCTGGCGCGCTGCTTGAGCTGGTTGAGGTCCAGTGGCACGGGGTAGGCGATGCTCCCGCCCCCGCACTCGCCATGACTGACGTGCAGGGATTGCGTGGCGGCGTCCAGCCTGACGTGCAGCGTGGTGTCCGCCGGCACATCATGCTCAAACGCCCACAGCACGGCATTCACCAGCGGCGCACTCAGGATGGCGTGAATCGACGAGAACAGCGGGCGTGTGCCCTGGGCCGGGAAGACCGCATTGGCATAAATTCCCTGGTACACCGATTCATTCAGATCAAAAGACAGCCCTGCACTCGCCTGCATTTCACCAACGTACCTGGCACAGGTGCTGCGGATCAGCCGCTCATACGTGGCCTGGCTCAGCGAGGGGTAGATCACGTGGTTGTTCCCCAGCCGGGCGATCTGCTCGGGCTTGAAGCGCTCTCCCAGGGCCTTCTTGACGTCAATGACCGACAGTTTTTTCGTCAGTGCATGAAAGATGTCGGCATCGGTGTCGCAGTCTTCCACGCGTTTGGCGGTTCCCTCATACATCTCGTCGAGGTTGCCCGAAACGATGATGAGCAAGCGGCTGTAATCCGTTTCCCACGAGTCGGTCGATGCCCTGAACGCCAGCATGCGCTCCTGCAGTTGCTGGGGTGTCCAGGTCATCACCTCCTGTAGTGGTTCCTTGAGCTTGAGGCTTTGCTTGAATTCCTGAGCCTGGTAGGGCGAGAGGGCGAACTTCAGCTTTTTGGCCTGGACGCCGTCCTTGGCAGGCTTTTCATCAGCCTGTTCCTCGCGTTCGTGGTCATACAGCGAGAAAGCCAGAGAGGATTCCAGCTCCTGCAGAAAAGACAGCGACGGCGGCAGGCGCCCGTCGGACAGCAGCTGCCACACGTCCTGGTAGCGTTTGACGGCGACCTCATCGCCCTTTTCGTTGATGGTGCGAAAGCGCTGGAATTCATCCAGCACCAGAATGCCAGGTTCGCTCTCGGCAACGGCGGACTCCGCCAGCATGCCGCTGATGGAGTCGGCGCTGCGCCAGCTGCTGCCGTTGCTGAAGCCGTCCATCTGTACTTCGACAAAGCGGTCGTAGAAACCCAGCTTTTGCGCCAGGCGGCGCGTGAGCTGGGTCTTGCCGGTGCCGGTCAGGCCCCACAGGCACACGATCACCGGGCGGCGAATGATGTGGGGCAGTACATACCAGGCGCGCACGGACTCGATCACCCGGTCGATGATGTCGTCAATACCGAACAGCTCGGTCTTCAGCTCGGTGGCGACCAGGGCCAGCTGGGCACTGCGTTCGCGCATGAGTTCGGGCGGCACGCGGGCTGCGGCCGCCGTCTCGGTTGTCATATCGTTCTTCATGTCAGTCAGTCAAATTTTTGAGGGCTTTTTGCAAAGCCACGGTTTCAGCCCGGCGGTGAGCGCCGGCGCTGCGAATATGTTTGCCCGCACCCGACGTGATGGCACGCTGGACGAGGGCCCGCACCACGGGATTGCGCGGTGTTGGTGGCGGCAAGGTCAAAGCCAGCGGCTGCTTCATGCGCCGCAAATGCTTGACCTTGCCTGCGGCAAAGTCACGGGAAAAAGTTTTGGCACTCATGTGCACGCTCCGAAAAAGCAAAACCCCGGCGAAAAATCAGCCTGGGGTTTGCGGAGCGCGCTTCACACGTGAAGGCACGGCACCGACTGCCCGCAGGGCTGGGTATGGTTGGCACCACATCCAGCCGGGGGCAGTGGAGGGTGCGTCAGGTGTGAGTGAACAAAGTCATGGTCTTGAGGGCTTCAAGGTGTTTACTACGCAAGGTTATTCGTTGCGCAGTGGCTCAAAGCAAGGAACGGATTCTGAAGAGCCCGCGTGGGCTTGGCAAGTTTTACGCGACGGTTTTCCGTAATGTGTTGTGAAAATCAAACCACTGCGTCGAGATTCACCGTTCGGGTCAGCGCCGCGACGACACCACGATGCCGCCCACGATCAGTACAAAAGCCAGCGCGTGGTAGAGGTGCGGCAACTCACCGAGGAAGGCCGCCGACAGCAACGCAGCGAACAGCGGTGTGAGGTTGGAAAAGAAGCCCGCAATCGCCGGTCCGACACGCTGTACGCCCATGCCCCAGCAACGATAGGCAATCACCGCGGGTCCCACGGCCACGTACAGCAGGGCTGCGGCCAGCGGCCAGCCCCATTGGACGTGCGCGTTGGTCAACGCCCATTCGCCGGCGGCAAACGCACCCGACCAGGCCAGTCCGAACACGATTTGCGCGAGCAGGAAGGCCGCCCAGTCGCGGCGGATTTCCGCCGGCTCTTTGGGTTGAGACAGCAGCCAGCTGTAAAACGCCCAGGCCAGTGTGGCCAGCAGCACGTAGAGGTCGCCGGGCACCAGTTGCACCTGCATTAAGAGCTCCCACTGGCCCCGCGAGAGCACCACCAGCACGCCAGCAATCGACAGCACGGCGCCGGCGACTTGGCGCTTCGACACAGCCTGGCCAAAAAACAGCGCCCCCACCACCAGCATCCAGATCGGCACGCTGGACGCCACCAACGTCACGTTGAGCGGGGTGGAGGTTTTGAGTGCCAGATACTGCAAGGCGTTATAGCAACCCACGCCCAGCAGGCCAAGAACCGCGAAACGTTTCCAGTGAGACCACAGGCTGCTGCGCGGTTTGAGCAGGCGCCAGGCCAGTGGCAACAGGATCACGAAGGCCAGGGCCCAGCGCAGGAAGTTGAGCGTCATGGGCGGCACCAGGCCAGTGACGAGGCGGCCGACGACGGCATTGCCGGCCCAGAGCAAGGGAGGGACCACCAGCAGCGTGGCGGTGGCGGGCGTGAGGCGTTGGGTCATGACGGGGACTTTATCAAGCACGACCGTTTTCCTCTCACCGCACGGGGTTCAACCCTCGGCGCCTGCGGCCCATTTCGATTCATGGCACCATGTCGGCCACCCTTTTTCTTTCTCCATCTGCAACCTTTGCAAGGAAATCCATGGCCTCCATCACCTCCAAAGCCGTACGCATCAACCAGCACGGCGGACCTGAAGAACTCACACTGGTAGACGTGACGGTAGGCGACCCCGGCCCGGGCGAAATACGCATCCGTCACAAGGCCGTTGGCTTGAACTACATCGATGTTTACCAGCGCAGCGGTGTCTACCCGTTTGCCATGCCGCTTCAGCTGGGCATGGAGGCTTCCGGCATCGTCGAGGCTGTTGGTGAGGGCGTGGCTCACCTGAAAGCGGGTGACCGCGCGGCTTACGCCAGCCAGCCGCCCGGTAGCTACTGTGAAGTGCGTGTGATGCCGGCCAAGTGCGTATGCAAGCTTCCCGACGCGATCTCGTTTGAAACCGGCGCGGCCATGATGCTCAAGGGGCTGACCACGCAGTACCTGCTGCGCCGCACACAACCGCAGGGCGGCCTGCAGTCCGGTGACTACGTGCTGTTTCACGCGGCCGCCGGCGGCGTGGGCCTGATTGCTTGCCAGTGGGCCAAAGCTCTGGGCCTGCAACTCATCGGCACGGCCGGCTCTGACGAGAAATGCGCGCTGGCGTTGTCGCAGGGCGCGGCCTTTGCCATCAATTACGCCAAGGAAGACTTCGTGGCCCGCGTCAAGGAGATCACCGGTGGCAAGGGCGTGAAGGCGGTGTACGACTCGGTCGGCAAGGACACCTTCCTCAAGTCACTCGACTGCCTGCGCCCCTTTGGTCTGCTGGCCAACTTTGGCAATGCCTCGGGCAAGACGCCACCGCTGGACATCGGCATGCTGGCTGCCAAGGGCTCGCTCTACGTTTCACGGCCGACGCTCTTTACCCACATTGCGACGCGTGAGACCACACAGGAAATGGCGGATGAATTGTTTGCCATGGTCACCAGCGGCAAAGTCCACATCCCCATAGACCAGCGCTTTGCCCTGGCCGACGTGGCCGAGGCGCATCGTGCGCTTGAAGCCCGCAAGACCACGGGCTGCACCATCCTGACGCTGTAATCACCGGCCCTGGGGCGGTAAACCTGTGTAAAGCCTGGGGCAGCATTCAACGCAAGGCGCGGTGGATGCGTTACAAGGGGCGAGGGCCTGTTAACAGACCCCAGGAGAACACCATGCCCACAGCGATCACCCAGGCCGGCATGCTCGCGGCCTTCCTGGCTTGCCTCGCCGCTCCGGCAGCGCAGGCCCAGGCCGATGCCGTGCCGCCGCCGGCCAAGCTTGCCGCCACATGGCGCGCCGCTTCGCGCCTGGGGTATGCGCCCACGCCGGCCTCGACGCAGGCCGCCGCGGCCTCACCCCGCGCCTGGGCGTTGCAGCAGCTGGATGTGGCCTATGCCGCAAGCCTGCGCCCTCCCACCCTTCCTGCCGAAATCGCCGGCATCAACGCACCGCTCAATGACATCGCGCGCAGCTTCCAGGCCGAGCGCGAGATGCGCCGGGCTGCGCGCGAAACGCCCAAGCCCGGTATGGCCGCCGCGGCCGATACAGGCGGGGAAAAATTCAGCCGCGAGATGGCCCAGGGCGCGGCCGCCTGGCGGCTGATGTCCTGCAGCGATCCGGCGCTGGAAAATCCGCTGCTGGCCCGCATGACCGAGTTCTGGTTCAACCACCTCAATGTGTTCGTCGGCAAGGGACCGGTGCGCCCCTTTGTCGGCCACTACGAGATCAATGTGATTCGCGCCAACGCCCTGGGCCGTTTTGAAGACTTGCTGCTGGCCAGCGCCAGGCATCCGGCCATGCTGTTCTACCTGGACCAGGCGCAGAGCAACAGCCGCGGCCTCAATGAAAACTACGCGCGTGAGTTGATGGAGTTGCACACCCTGGGCGTGAACAGCGGCTACACGCAAAAAGACGTGCACGAACTGGCCCGCATCCTCACCGGCTGGACGGTGAACCTCAAGGACGGCGAGGGTTTTCGTTTTGCCGAGCGCCTGCACGACAAGGAGGGCAAGGTGCTGCTGGGCCGTACGTTCGGCAGTGAAGGCGTTGCGGAAGGCGAGGAAGCCATTCGCTTCCTGGCACGCCGGCCCGAGACGGCACGGCGTGTGTCCATCCGGCTGGCCAGTTTTTTTGTGGCCGACAAACCCTCGCCCGCGCTGGTTAACCGGTTGGCGACTGCCTTCACGGCTACCCAGGGCGACATCCGCGCAGTGATGCGCACCCTGATCGAATCACCGGAGTTCTGGGCGCAAGACAACCAGTTGTTTAAAACCCCGCTGGACTTTGCCTGTTCGGCGCTCACTGCGGCCGGGGGTGTCAAGGAGCGCCGCGATATCGTGCAAACCCTGGGCTTCCTGGCGCAGGCCGGCCAGCCCATGCATGGCTGGCAAACGCCCGACGGCTACAAAACCGATGCCGGTACCTGGCTTGCGCCCGAGGCTTTGACGCGCCGCGCCGATTACGCCATGGGCCTGGCCCAGCGCACAGCTGAGCCGTCTTACCTCAACGCCTTTTTCAGCATTGCGACGCGCGAGCGCATTGCGCAGGAACCCGCGCAGATGCGCACCGGCCTGATGCTGGCCAGCCCTGACTTCATGCGCAAATAATTCCATGTCCAAATCAAACGTGCACTTTGTCGGCCCGCCTTGCCGTGCTGTAGCACTGTCTGCAGCGGGCCTTCGCGTTCACGCTTGATCTGGACATGGAATATGCCGCAACAAGGACTCCTATGAACCCCAATTTTTCTTCATCGGCGAATCTGCTGCAACGCCGCCGGCTGGTGGGCCTGGGCGCGTTGTCCGCCTTGTCGCTGGCAGCGCCCGGCGTGTGGGCGCAAGCCTTGCCCGCAAGCCGATCAGGCCTGGACGGCGGGCGCCTCATCGTCGTCTTCCTGCGCGGCGCGTATGACGGTCTGTCGGCCTTTGTGCCCTACGCAGACAAGGACTACTACGCTTTGCGCCCCAACATCGCGATTGCGGCGCCCGACGGCACGACGCAAACCGCCTTGAAGCTCGACAGGACTTTTGCCCTGCATCCCGCGCTGGCTCCACTGCTGCCGCTGTGGCAGCAAGGCGTTCTGGGTTTTGTGCCTGCGGCCGGCCTGCCTGCGCCCAACCGTTCGCATTTCGATGCGCAGTACCAGATGGAGATCGCGCAGGGCGGCAAGACCAGCAGCGCACCCGGGTGGCTCAACACCACGGCGGGCCTGGGCAAAGCCGCTGCACCGGGCGCCACCGCTCTCGGCGTGGGCGAGGCCAACCCCGCCATTCTGGGCGGGCAGGCTGCCGTCAGGTTGATCCCTCGCGGCCAGTCGGCCGAGCGCACCGGCGTGCTGGCCAACGACCGAACCCGCCAGGCGCTGATGGACCTGTATGCCGGTGACGACAAGATCAGCGAAGCCTTCCGCCAGGGTGCGGGTAGCCGCATGCAGAGCGCGCAGGAGCTCACGGAACAGAAAAACGCCAGGGCCGAAAAAATGGCGGAAGACAGTAAACGCATGGCAGACAAGCGCCTGGACCGCGACGGCACGCCCGGCAATCCGCAGGCCCTGAATGCGCAAATGCAGGCGGCCAGCAACGGCGCGGCCGACCCTGTGGGCCTGCAACTCGATGCGCAGCACCTGGGCACGCTGATGCGCAACGACCGAAAATTACGCCTTGGTTTTTTGTCGGCCGGCGGTTGGGACACGCATGCCAACCAGGGCGCCGCCACCGGCCAGCTGGCCAACAACCTCGGCAACCTGGCGCGCGGCATCGCGCAGCTGCGCCAGGATTTCTCCGAACCCGGCGACGTGGTCGTAGTGATGAGCGAATTCGGCCGCACCAGCGCCGAAAACGGCACACGCGGCACCGACCACGGCTTTGGCAATGCCATGTGGCTCATGGGCAACCGCGTCGCAGGTGGGCGATGGCATGGCCAGTGGACGGGCCTGGCCCAACTCAACGAAGGCCGTGACTTGCCGGCCCACCATGATTACCGCGCGGTGCTGGCGCAGGTGCTGCGGGGAACCTTTTCGTTTGGCGACGCGCAGCTGGCTGATGTGTTGCCGGGAGCCAGGTGGGACAAGCGCCTGGACGGTTTGTTCGTCAAGGCTTGACCCAGCAGGTCGGGATTTAAGGGTTTTTGCCGTTCTGCCCAATAAGAACGTGCGCAAGCAGCTATTAAATTAATAGCAAATAAACTTCCGGAAGGTGATGCGTCGTGTTTTACCGGAAGGCTTGCAGCGCCGATGGATACGGGCGAAGTAAACTGCTCAGCAGAATCCCGGCTGGCCTGCTGCCCTCCGGTCTTTTGCATATCCACGGCCTGCCTGGCCCCAAGGACGCATGATGATGCCGCCTGCTTTTGATGCCCGATGGCTGCAAGCCCTGCGCGCTGGAGCGATCCAGCCACCGCTGCGCCCACGTGTGCCGCTGTGGGCCGGTGAATCGGTGATCGGCTCGGTGGAGCCCGGCTTCTTCCACAAGCGGGCCCTCCACGCCATGACAGACGGCCACCATCCCCTGCTCAAGGAAGAACACCCCGGTGGCCTGGGCTGGCGCTTGATGGGCGATGTGACCACCAGCCTGAACAAAATCGCGATCGCGCTTCATGAGGCCGGCCTGGCTGGCGCGTGGCGCAACGAGCAGCTCGCGGTGCCCGACCAGTTCGGCCACCGCAAGGGCACGGTGGAGCGCGCGGCTGTGCGGCCGCTGGGCATCACCACGCTGGCGGTGCACCTGGTGGGGCAGTCACCTGACGGGCGCTTCTGGGTGCAGCAGCGTGCTTTCAACAAATCGAATGATCCGGGCCTGTGGGACACGCTGATGGGCGGCATGGTGTCGGCGGCCGATACGGTGGAAACCGCGCTCGTGCGCGAGACCTGGGAAGAGGCCGGCCTGCACACGGCCGCGCTGCAGGCTATGCGCTACGGCGGGCGCCTGGCGGCGCGGCGGCCGGCCACCGACGGCAACGGCGCGGGTTATGTGGTGGAGGACATCGACTGGTATGTCTGCACCGTACCCGAGGGCATGGTGCCCGACAACCAGGACGGCGAGGTCGAGCAGTTTCGCTTGATGGAGGCCGGGGACTTGCTCGAGGCCATGCAGCGCGGCGAATTCACGGCCGAAGCGACGCTGATTCTTTCAGACGCCATGGGCCTTACTTAGGCCTGGTCGGTCAGTGCCGGCTGGCGCAAGCGATTGGGGGCCAGTGCGCCGGCCGAATCCAGGATCGGGTAGGCGATCGAGCAGATGTGCGAGTTGATGCGCTTGAGTTCGCTGATGAGGTCAATGTGCAGCGAGCTGGTTTCCAGGCTCTGCACCGTATTGGCTGATAGCCGACCCAGGTGGGTCGTGGCGTAGGCACGTTCCAGGTCGCGGAAACGGGCTTTTTCTTCCAGCAGCTTTTGCGCGTCGCGCACCGTTCCATTGAGGAACACGCTCATGCCCAGGCGCAAGTTGGCCACCAGGCGCTCGTGCAGTTCGACGATTTCAGCCATGCCGGCGTCCGAGAAGTTGCGGCCTGGTTTGATCTTTTTGTCTTCGATATCGATCAGTACGCGCTCGATGATGTCGCCGATCTGCTCCATGTTGATGGTAAAGCTGATGATGTCTGTCCAGCGGCGGCTTTCTTCCTCGGCCAGTGCTTCGCGTGAAATCTTGGTGAGGTAGTACTTGATCGACGAATACAGCTCGTCGACGGCATCGTCCATCTTGCGCAGGTCTTCGGCCAGCTTGAGGTCGTTCTTCTGGATGACCGCCAGCACGCCCAGCAGCATGGTTTCCACCACGTCGGCCTGGTGCAGCGCTTCACGGGCCGCGCAGGAGATGGCCAGGGACGGCGTGGCCAGTGCGGAAGGGTCGAGATGATGGGGGCGGCCGCCGGCCTTGTTTTTGTCGGGCTTGGGCAGCAGCTTTTCCACCCAGCGCGCGATCACCTGCGTCCAGCCAATGAATATGGCACCCACCACCATGTTGAAGGTGAGATGGAACAGCACCACCACGGTGGCGGCTTCGCCGAGGTAGGGGCGCACGTGGCGCAGCCACAGGCCGATGAAGGGCGCCGCGACGATGATACCCAACAGCTTGAAGAACAGGTTGCCCAGCGGAACCTGCCGCACCTCAACGGCCGAGCGCAGTGTGGTCAGCACCGCCAGCAGCCCGCTGCCGAGGTTGGCGCCCAACACCAGGCCCAGCGCCACGTCGATGGGAATAACGGCCGAGGCGGCCAGCGTGGCCGTGAGCAGCACGATCGCCAGGCTGGAATACGACACCACGGCCAGGAAGGCACCTGCGGTGATTTCGAGCAGCAGGTCGCTGCTGAGGGAGCCCAGCAGGGCTTTCACGGCCGGTGCCTGTGTCAGGACTTCGGTGGAGGCCGTGACCAGCCGCAAGGCCAGCAACATCAGGCCCAGGCCGATCAGCACCCGGCCGAAGCGGCCGACATTGGTGTCCTGCCGCGAGATGAACAGCACGACGCCGACAAAGATAAAGAGCGGCGACAGCCAGGACAGGTCAAAAGAGAACACCACGGCCATCAGGCTGGTGCCGATATCTGCCCCCAGCATGACGGCCAGCGCCAGTGGCAGGGTGACCAGGCCCTGCCCGACAAATGACGAAACGATAAGGGAGGTGGCGGTGCTGGACTGCACCAGGGCCGTCACCCCAATGCCCGAGACGGCCGCAGCCAGCCGGTTGCTGATGCTGACCGCCAGCACGTGGCGCAGATTGGCACCGAACACCCGCAGGATGCCGGTACGAACGAGATGGGTGCCCCACACGAGCAGCGCAATGGCTGCCAAAAGATTCAACAAATGCTTCATAAGGTCGGAACCACTATACCCTTGAACCGGATGGCTGCAAGCGGTTCGGCTCCTGTTTATCGGGTACGCCGAACCCGGAGCAGCTCATCCAGGATGAGGCAAACCGCGCCAACGGTGATGGCGGCATCGGCGATATTGAACGAAGGAAAATACCAGCCGTGCCAGTGGAACTGCAGGAAATCCACCACATAGCCATGCAGGGTGCGGTCAACGACATTGCCGACAGCGCCGCCCAGGACGCAGGCCAGCGCGAAGGAAAACAGTTTTTGCCCGGCATGCGAGCGCAGCATCCACACAATAAAGAGCGCCGCGGCAACCCCGATGGCGGTGAAAAACCAGCGCTGCCAGCCAGAGGCTTCGGCCAGAAAAGAAAACGCCGCACCGGTGTTGTGCACCCGCACGACATTAAAAAAGCTCGTCACATAGGTGGAGTCGCCCAGGCGGTAGTAGCCCAGGATCAATACCTTCGTGAACTGGTCAGCGATCAGGATCAGCAGTGCCAGGCCCAGCCAGGGGAGCATGCTGCCCTCTGATTTGATGAAGGTCATCTTGGCCATCAGGCGAACTTCCTGTCTTCACCGGCACCATACAGGTTGCTGGTGCAACGGCCGCAAATGGTCGGGTGGGCGGGGTCGTGTCCCACGTCACTCCGGTAGTGCCAGCAGCGCTCGCATTTGATGTCAGAACTGGCTGAAACCCGCGTTGATACTGCGCCAGCAGCTATTAAATCAATAGCGGATGTGATGAAGACAAATTTGAGATCTTCACCGAGCGAGGCCAGCAGTGCATGGTCTTCGGCGGCCACTTCCAGCGCGACATTGGCCTGCAGCGAAGAGCCTACCTTGCCGTCGGTGCGCAGGGCTTCGATGTCCTTGTTGACCGTGTCGCGGATTTCGCGGATGCGTGACCACTTGGCCAGCAGCGCGGCGTCGGGCGCGGGGAACTCGGCATAGGTTTCCATGAAGATGGACTCGGACTGCCCGAACACCTTCCACGCTTCTTCGGCTGTGAAGCTCAGGAAGGGCGCCATCCAGCGCAGCATGGCGTGCGTGATCTGCCAGAGCGCAGTTTGCGCACTGCGGCGGGCCAGCGATTTGGGGCCGGTCGTATACAGCCGGTCTTTCAGGATGTCGAGGTAGAAGGAGCCCAGGTCTTCGCTGCAATAGATCTGCAGCTTGGAGACCACCGGGTGGAATTCATACACCTCGTAATGCGCCAGGATGTCGGCCTGCAGTTGCGATGCACGGCTGAGCGCGTAGCGGTCGATTTCCAGCATCTGCTCAAATGGCACGGCGTCTTTGGCCGGGTCGAAGTCGCTCACGTTGGCCATCAAGAAGCGCAGCGTGTTGCGGATGCGGCGGTAGGCGTCCACCACGCGGGCCAGGATCTTGTCGTCGATGCCCAGGTCGCCCGAATAGTCGGTCGAGGCGCACCAGAGGCGGATGATCTCGGCGCCCAGCTTGTCGCTCACCTCTTGCGGTACCACGACATTGCCTTCGCTCTTGCTCATCTTGCGGCCCTTGCCGTCGACGGTGAAGCCGTGCGTGAGCAGGCCCTTGTAGGGCGCATGGTCGTACATCGCGCAGGCGGTGAGCAGTGACGAATGGAACCAGCCGCGGTGCTGGTCGTGGCCTTCCAGGTACAGGTCGGCCGGCCAGGTTGATTGCGCGGCGTGGCTGTGACGCAGCACGTGGTCGTGCGTGGTGCCCGAGTCAAACCAGACGTCGAGGATGTCGGTGCTCTTGATGTAATCCGGCGCATCGGCGCCGATGATGGACTCGGCCGTGGCCTTGCTCCAGGCCTCGATGCCGCCGGCCTCCACCATGGCGGCTGCCTGGTCCATGATTTCCATGGTGCGCGGGTGCAGCTCGCCGGTGGCGGTGTGGATGAAAAAAGGCAGGGGCACGCCCCAGTTGCGCTGGCGGCTGATGCACCAGTCGGGCCGGCCGGCAATCATGTCGCGCAGGCGGACTTTGCCGTTTTCCGGGTAGAAGCTGGTTTCTTCGATGGCGGCCAGGGCCAGCTTGCGCAGGGTTTGCGGCGCTTTGTCTTTGGTGAAAACGCCTTCGCCCTCGTCCATGCGCACAAACCACTGGGCCGCCGCGCGGTAGATCACCGGCGTCTTGTGGCGCCAGCAGTGCGGGTAGCTGTGCAGGATGTCTTGCGTGGCAAAGAGTCGTTCGTGCTCACGCAGCTTGTCGATGACCAGCGGTGCCGCCTTCCAGATATTGAGCCCGCCGAACATCGGCAGTTCGTCGACATAGCGGCCGTTGCCCTGCACCGGGTTGAGGATGTCGTCGTAGGCGATACCGTTGGCCACGCAAGAGTTAAAGTCTTCCACCCCATAGGCGGGCGAGGAGTGCACGATACCGGTGCCGTCGTCGGCGGTGGCGTAGTCGGCCAGGAAGACCGGGCTGAAGCGCCGGTAGCCTGCATCGACGTCATAAAAGGGATGCTGGAATTTCAGCAGCGCCAGGTTTTTGCCCAGCGTGGTGGCCAGCACGGTGCCAGTGAGCTGGTAGCGCTCAAGGCATTTCTCGACCAGCACGGAGGCCAGCAGCAGGATGCCGCGCTCGGTGTCGACCAGTGCGTATTCGAGCTCGGGGTTCAGGTTGAGTGCCTGGTTCGCCGGGATGGTCCAGGCGGTGGTCGTCCAGATCACCGCGAAGGCGTCTTTGGCCAGGCTCTTGAGGCCGAAAGCGGCCGCGAGCTTCTCCGGCTCAGCGCACTTGAAGCCGACATCCAGCGTCTGCGACTTCTTGTCGGCGTATTCGATCTCAAATTCGGCCAGCGACGAGCCGCAATCAAAGCACCAGTACACCGGCTTCAGGCCGCGGTAGACAAAGCCGCGCTCCATGATGCGTTTGAGCGCGCGGATTTCATTGGCCTCGTTGGCGAAGTCCATCGTGCGGTAGGGGTTGTCCCATTCGCCGAGAACGCCCAGGCGCTTGAAGTCGGCCCTCTGGCCCTCGATCTGCTCGGTGGCGAAGGCTCGGCTCTTGGCCTGCACTTCGTCCCTTGGAAGATTGCGTCCGTGCAGTTTTTCGATGGCATTTTCGATGGGCAGGCCGTGGCAGTCCCAGCCCGGCACGTAGATCGCGTCCAGGCCCTTGAGCTGGCGCGCCTTGACGATCATGTCTTTCAGGACCTTGTTGACGGCGTGGCCGATATGGATCTTGCCGTTGGCATAGGGTGGGCCGTCGTGCAGCACGAACCTGGGCTTGCCGGCGCGCACGTCGCGCAGCTTCTTGTAGATGCCTTTTTCGTCCCATTCCTTGACCCAGCCTGCTTCGCGCTTGGGCAGGTCGCCGCGCATCGGGAAGGGTGTGTCGGGCAGGTTCAGGGTGCTGCGGTAATCGGTTTTGGTCTCGGACATGGGATGCTTTTGGAATGCTGTTGTTAGGGCGGCCTGAAAAGGCGGGCCGCCGGAAATACGGTGGGGAAGTAAGCCGCTCGCCAGTGGAAGGCAAAGCGAGGGCCAGAGGCGACGAGATCGTCTAAATTCGGTCGCGCGTGGTCTGGCGGCTGGTTTCCGTGTGCATCGAAGCCGAAAACGACTTGGGCGGCTGGGCAAAAAACGCCCGCGCTTCGTCACAGTCTTTGGCAATGCCTGTTTTCAGGCTGTCCAGGCTGTCGTATTTCAGTTCGTCGTGCAGTTTGTGCAGCAGTTCCACACGGATGATTTTACCGTATGCCCCCTCGGAGCCCAGGCTGGTCGGCCATTCGAGGCAGTGGGTCTCCAGGAGCACGCGCCCGCCGTTGATGTCTGCAGGGTCCAGCGAGGGCCGGATCCCCAGGTTGGCTACGCCGGGAATGGGCTGGTCGGCCAGGCCGTAGACCTGCACCGCAAAAATCCCGCTGGCCGCCGGTTTCCAGTGGGAAAACCGCAAATTGAGGGTGCGAAAACCGAGGTCACGGCCCAGCTTGCGGCCATGCACCACATGGCCGGAGATGCTGTAAGGTCGCCCCAGCAGGCTGGCCACACGGGTCATCTGGCCCCGCGCCAGCGCCTCGCGCACGGCCGAACTGGAGACCCGGGTGTTGCTGACCTCGTAGCTGTTCATGCGGGCTACGTCAAAGCCCAGGCGCTCGCCGGCGGCGTCCAGCATGGCGTAGTCGCCCACCCGTTTGGCGCCAAAGCGGAAGTCGTCGCCCACCAGCACGTACTTCACGCCCAGGCCTTTGAGCAACACATCTTCAATAAACGATTCGGCCGGCTGGGATGCGAGTGCTGCGTTGAAGGGCAGCACAACGCATTGGTCGATGCCGCAGCGCGCCAGCTCGGTCAGCTTGTCGCGCAGCGTGGCGATACGTGCGGGGGCCAGCTCGGGTTTGCGGGCCACGCCGGCGAAATAGTCGCGTGGATGCGGCTCAAAACTCATGACGCAGCTGGGGACGCCGCGGTGCTGTGCCTCATTTTTCAGCAGCGCCAGCATGGCCTGGTGGCCGCGGTGCACACCATCGAAATTGCCGATGGTCAGGGCGCATTGCGCCGCCAGCTGGGGATGGTGGTAGCCGCGGAAAATTTTCATGGGGCAATTATCGTTTTTATAGCGCTGGAGGCCGTCTCAACGGGGCTTCAAAGTGGTTTATGGGGGATTTGAACCTGTTTGCCATGATTTCACTGTATATTGATACACAGTCAGCCGAACGCCGTGTTTCCATGCGTCATCCACCATGATGGAGGTTCGTTTTGAAGGTCTTGAAGCTCTCAGCCCAGGGGTTGCCGCAATCCTGGATCAGCCTTGAACAAGCCGTGTTGCATTACGCGGCCGACGAGGTGCGCTGGGAGATGGGCGCGCGGGTTGTCACCTTCCATGGCGGTCACAACGCCATCACGGGTGAGCAATCCATCATCACCGTCAACAGCATCATCGGCACCAAGGGCGTGCCCAACATCAACCCGTTTGACCTGAAACCGGGCCTGACCAACGGCAAGCTGTTTGCCCGTGACCGCAATGTGTGCGCCTACTGCGGCGGTCATTTCCATGAAGAAGATCTGACGCGCGAGCACATCATCCCGTTTGCTCAAAAAGGCATTGATACCTGGATGAACGTGGTCACTGCCTGCCGCGCCTGTAACCACCGCAAAAGCAGCCGTACGCCCGAGCAGGCCCACATGCCGCTGCTTTACACGCCTTATGTGCCTAGCCTCTGGGAAGATTTCATCCTGCGCAACCGCCGCATCCTGGCGGACCAGATGGAGTTTTTGATGGCGCATATTCCGAAAACGTCACGCCTGCACGCGTGACGCTCCGGGCTTTGTCGCGCCTGCATGCGTGGCAACCCGCTTCTCACAGCAAAACGGTAGGGGCGACTTTGCCAGAACCAATTTCATGCATAAATGTGCAGCAATCAGGGCTCCCCTAATGTCCGTGAACGGTTTTTTCAGATGGAAAACAAATTGTTATCCGATCCTTGGAACAGTTACCCGCACATTTGCCCTCCTACTCGCGACCGCAAGTGGCATCACTTTGGCTACTGCCGGGATGCTTCCTACCGAGGAGGTGCTCCTCGGCGCAGCTGAAGCGGCGCGGCTGGAGCAAAGAGTTACGTTCAGCCGCCAGGATGTGGTCATTCAGAACGTTGAGGTACGACGGACGACGCTTGGCAAACCCGTCTTTCTATCAGCGAAAGTATCTTCAACGGCATACGAGGAAGGCAGTCGTTATCGCCGGTATGAGGTGGTGTTTTGCAGATATATGGAAGGTTGGATCTGCGAAGCTCCTCGGCCTTATGTCGAGGTGCAGGGAAAGACGCATGTTCATGTGGGGGCTGATGTATCCAGTGATGTCGTCGTCAAGATCTACGACTTCCTAAATGCCGATAGTGCTCGGCTCAGTAGTGTTTTTTTTCAAAATGGAATGTACAGCGCCGGAATTGGTCGCGGTGGATGTACAACCGGAGTGCCTTTAATTCCGACCCAGGAGGGTTTCAAATACGCTGGAGTCGACGTGCCGCGACCCGTGATGTGTCACTGATATGTTTGGATGTTTTTCGCGCACAGCCCGCGTCTACCGCCTTGAATCGGCAAGCGCCGCAAAACTCAGTGAGTAAACTCCAGCACAACCAAGTGGTTGTCCGCCACCGGCCAGGTCCGGCCAGTGATCTTTTCTGCATTGAACTCCGCTGCAATCGGTCGAAGTCCTTCCTGGTTCACATTGATTTTTAAGCTGGACACACCAGCACCCGCGGGAGGCACGCCGGGCAAGCTGGTTTTTCCGTCAAAACGTATCTTGTCGCGTACTGCATCAAAGTAACCTCTGGGCCGCGTCAAGCGAACGACCTTGGGGGCTAGGTTCTAGGCAAATACGCCAGCCGTCTCCTGCATGCGGCTCGACACTTCGCCGAGTTGATGCAGCGTGTCGCCAAACGTCATTTCCAGCTGCGTCAACTTCTTGAAGTAGTGGCTCACGATGTACTCGTCGGTCACGCCGATGCCGCCATGCAGCTGCACCGCCTGTTGGCCGACAAAGCGCATCGACACGCCCAATTGGTACTTTGCGCGCGCCAGCGCACGGGCGCGTTCATCGGCCGGCGCATTGAGCTTGAGTGATGCGTAGTAACTCATCGAGCGCGCCAGCTCCAGCTGCATCTTCATGTCGGCCACGCGGTGGCGTAGGGCCTGGAAGCTGCTGATGGCCACGCCGAACTGCTTGCGGGTGTTCATGTATTCGACAGTGATGGCGAGCGTCTTGTCCATCACGCCGACGGCTTCGGCGCAGGTCGCGGCAATGCCGATGTCGATACCGTGGGCCAGGGCCGTGAGGCCGTCCAGTGTGACCAGGGTGGCGGGCGCGTTTTTAAGCGTGATCTCGGCAGCCCGGCCGCCGTCCTGCGTACTATAGCCCGTGGTTGTTACGCCGGCAGCGCTGCGCTCCACCAGAAACAGCGCCAGCTTGCCCCTGGCCATGGCGGGAACGATGAAGGCATCGGCTTTATCGCCGGCCGGCACTATGCTTTTGATAGCTGTTAGCGCCCATCCATCGCCGGCTGCAGCCGCATTTGCCTCGCATTTTTTGAAGTCGTAGCGCGCGGCGCGTTCCTGGTAGGCCAGTACCACCAGGCTTTCACCTGCGGCGATTTTCGGCAACCAGGCTGCTTTGACGGCTTCGGGGGCGTAGTTCGACAGCACGCCGCCGGCAATCAATGTCTGCGCCAGGGGTTCCAGCACAATGCCGCGCCCGAGCTCTTCCATCACCACCATGCCCTCGACGGGGCCCATGCCCAGGCCGCCGTCGTCTTCGGGTATGTAGAGACCGGTCAGGCCCAGCTCGGCGATCTGGCCATAGGCCTCGCGCGAGAAACCGCCCGCCTTGGCGATGCCGCGGCGGCGCTCAAAGTCGTAGCCCTTGTCGACCCATTTGCGCACGGCGTCGCGCAGCTGTTCCTGGTCGTCGGTGAAATCGAAATCCATGATGTGTTCCTTTGAATCAGATTTAGCCGAGAACGACTTGCGAGACGATATTGCGTTGCACTTCGTTGGAGCCGCCGTAAATCGTGGTTTTGCGCATGTTGAAGTAAGTGGACGCCAGCGGCGCGTCGCCCAGCAGGCCGCCGGGGAAGTCGCCCTGCCAGCCGGCTTCCATGGCTTCTTCGATGAAGGGCAGGCTGAAGGGGCCGGCGGCCAGCATCATGAGCTCGCTGTAGCGCTGCTGGATTTCGCTGCCGCGAATCTTGAGCAGGCCCGCGATGTCCAGCGAATTCTTGCCCGACTTCTCGGCCGAGAGCACGCGCAGCACCAGCATTTCCAGCGCCACCACGTCGACCTCGAGCTTGGCGATCTCGTCGCGAAAGCGGAGGTCGTCGTACACGCCTTCAGCCTTGGCGATGCGTTTGAGGCGTTCCAGCTCGCGTTTGGCGCGGTTGACGTCGGCGATGTTGGTGCGTTCGTGGCTGAGCAGGTGCTTGGCGTAAGTCCAGCCCTTGTTTTCTTCACCGATCAGGTTGTTGGCCGGCACCTCGACGTTGTCGAACCAGACTTCATTGACCTCGGCCTCGCCGTCCAGCAGCACGATGGGGCGCACTGTCACGCCGGGCGACTTCATGTCGATCAGCAAAAACGAAATGCCGGTTTGTGGCTTGCCTTCAGTGCTGGTGCGCACCAGGCAGAAGATCCATTCGCCGTACTGGCCCAATGTGGTCCAGGTCTTCTGGCCATTGACGACGTATTTGTCGCCCTGGCGCTCGGCCCGGCATTTGACGGATGCGAGGTCAGAGCCCGAGCCTGGCTCGCTATAGCCTTGGCTCCACCACACTTCGCCGCTGGCGATGCCGGGCAGGAAGCGCTTTTGTTGTTCGGGGCTGCCGAAGGCCATGATGACGGGTGCCACCATCACGGGGCCGAAGGGCACCACGCGCGGCGCGCCGGCCAGCGCGCATTCTTCTTCAAACAAATGCTTTTGCACCGCGTTCCAGCCCGGGCCGCCGAACTCTTTGGGCCAGCCGTGGCCGAGCCAGCCCTTTTTCCCGAGGATTTTGGCCCAGCGCTGCATGTCGTCACGCGACAGGCGCAGGGCGTTGTGCACCTTGTGCGAGATGTCTTTGGGCAGGTTGGCGTGAACCCAGGCGCGTATCTCTTCGCGAAAGGCCTGTTCTTCAGGGGTGAAAGCTAAATCCATGGCGGGGTTGTCTCCAGGCGGTTGGCAGGCATTTCTGCGGTCGATTTCTTATTTTTAGCACGGTCGTTCGTAATTTTATGTCTCAGGTGGGACATAACGCAAAGGCCGGGCAACGAGAAGGCAGTTTGCCTTTTTCTTTGCCCTTCAGCCGCGTTCTAAACTAGAGGGCTATGGCAACTGCGCAGAAAAACATCGTCATCCTGATTTCGGGGGGCGGCTCCAACATGGCGGCCATCGCCCGCGCCGCTGAAAAAGAGGACTGGCGCAGCAAATGGGGGGTGCAGGTAGCCGCGGTCATCAGCAACAAAGCGGACGCCCCGGGGCTGGCCCTGGCCCAACGCCTGGGAATTGCTACCGAAGCTGTGCCGCACAAGTCTTTTGATTCCCGGGAGGCTTTTGATGCGGAACTCATGGCCCGCATTGACCGGTATTCGCCCGCGCTTGTGGTGCTGGCCGGTTTCATGCGCATTTTGACGCCGGGCTTTGTGCAGCACTACGCTGGCCGCTTGATCAACATTCACCCTTCGCTGCTGCCGGCCTTCACGGGGCTGGACACCTACCAGCGCGCCATCGATGCGGGCTGCAAGGTGGCGGGCGCTACGGTGCATCAGGTCACGGAGGTACTGGACCACGGCGCCATCCTGGCGCAGGCGGTGGTGCCTGTGCTGCCGGGCGACACTGCCCAGACGCTGTCTGCCCGCATCCTCACGCAGGAACACCTGATTTTCCCGCAGGCTGTGCGCGCGTTTTTTGAACCTGCCGCCTGAGCTCTGCCCGCGCGCCCGCGCGGCGAAAAGCGTTGATGCATCCGGATTGATACGTTTGATTTGAATCCAGCCGGTCTTCGGCCCCGTATTCATGTCAGCCGCTTTGAAAACCCTTCCGGTTGCGGCTTGCGTATCTACTTCATCAACATCAGTTCAAAGGTATTCACATGCAGACAAAACACAAACTGGCATCCGTCGGCGTGGCCATCGCCCTGTCATTGGCTGCCGCATCTTCCTTCGCCCAGGTCATGGTGGGCGGTGCGCCCATGCTGGCCAGCAAGGACATCATCGACAACGCTGTCAACTCCAAAGACCACACCACGCTGGTCGCCGCGGTCAAGGCCGCGGGCCTGGTCGACACGCTCAAGGGCCCGGGTCCGTTCACCGTGTTCGCGCCCACCAATGCGGCCTTTGCCGCATTGCCCGCCGGCACGGTCGACACCCTGCTCAAGCCCGAAAACAAGGGCATGCTCACCGGCATCCTGACCTACCACGTCGTACCCGGCAAGTGGGACGCGGCAGCCATCAGCAAGATGATTGTCGACGGCAAGGGCATGGCCACCATCAAGACGGTGGCCGGTGGCACGCTGGTGGCCAAATCGGCCGGCGGCAAGGTCACGGTGACCGACGAGAAGGGCGGCGTTGCGACAGTCACCATTGCCGACGTGTATCAGTCCAATGGTGTGATCCACGTGGTCGACAAGGTGCTGCTGCCCAAGTAAGCCGGGCGCTTCTTCCCCGAGCCCGTGCGCGGCCTGCCGCGCGCGGGATTTCGTGCGTTGGCCTACTTCTGGTTCAGCATGTGCAGCGCCGCCTTCACGATGCTTTGCGCATCGACGCTGAAGAATTCACGCAGCGCGGCGCGCGTGTCGCTGCGGCCAAAGCCGTCGGTGCCCAGGGTCAGGTAGCGCCGGCCTTCGGGCACAAAGGCACGAATGCTTTCAGGCACGGCGCGCACATAGTCGGTGGCGGCAACGATGGGGCCGGTGCTGCCCTGCAACTGCTGAGCGATGAAGGACGCAGTCACAGCGCCGTCATTGATCGCCTCTTGCTGGCAAGCCGCACCATCACGCGCCAGCTCACTCCAGCTGGTCACGCTGAAGACCGCGGCCTCAATGCCCTGCGTGGCCAGTTGCTGCGCAGCCTTGATCACTTCGGTCAGGATCGCTCCCGAGCCCATCAAAACGACTTTTTGGGCCTTTTTTTGAGGTGTTTTAGCGCTGGGGGGCAATAAATCCGGGCGCGACCAGCTATTGAATTGATAGCACCCGCGAATAATGTCCGCCTCGGAACCGGCTTGCAGATCGGGCTGCGCATAGTTCTCGTTCATCAGCGTGACGTAGTAGAAGACGTCTTTTTGCTCGACCATCATCTCCTGCATGCCGTGGTCCAGGATCACGGCCAGCTCGCCGGCGAAGGCCGGGTCGTAGGCCTTGCAATTGGGAATGGTCGCGGCGATCAGGTGGCTGGTGCCGTCCTGGTGTTGCAGGCCCTCGCCGCCCAGCGTGGTGCGGCCCGAGGTGGCACCCAGCAGGAAGCCGCGGGCGCGCTGGTCGGCGGCAGCCCAGATCTGGTCGCCCACACGCTGAAAGCCGAACATCGAGTAGTAAATATAGAAGGGCAGCATCGCCAGGCCGTGCACGCTGTAGCTGGTGGCCGCCGCCGTCCAGCTGGCCATGGCGCCGGCTTCGCTGATGCCTTCTTCCAGGATCTGGCCGTCGAGCGCCTCGCGGTAACTCAGCACCGAGCCAATGTCTTCCGGCGCATACCGCTGGCCCACGCTGGAGTAAATGCCCACCTGCTTGAACAGGTTGGCCATGCCGAAGGTGCGCGCCTCGTCGGCCACGATGGGCACGATCTTCGGGCCCAAGGCCGCGTCTTTCAGCAAGCCGCCCAGCATGCGCACAAAGGCCATGGTGGTGCTCATTTCCTTGCCGTCGGCAGCCAGTGCGAACTGGGCATATGAGGGCAGGGCCGGAATGTTCACGATGTCAGCCGCCGTTTCACGCCGCGGCAAATAGCCACCCAGTGCTGCGCGTTTTGCGTGCATGTATTGCATCTCGGCGCTGTCTGCAGCGGGCTTGTAGAAGGCCAGGTTTTTGGCTTGCTCGTCAGACAGCGGCAGGTTAAAGCGGTTGCGGAATTCGATCAGCTCTTCGCCGTCGAATTTTTTCTGCGAATGTGTGGTCATCTTGCCCTGGCCGGCGCTTCCCATGCCGTAGCCCTTTTTGGTGTGGGCCAGGATCACCGTGGGCTGCCCCCGATGGCTGGCCGCCGCGGCGTAAGCGGCATGGATTTTCACCAGGTCGTGGCCGCCGCGTTTGAGGCGGTCGATTTGTTCATCCGTCATGCCCTGGGCCAGGCGTGTGAGTTCAGCGTTCTGGCCGAAGAAGTTGTCGCGGTTAAAGCGCCCGTCTTTGGCGGCAAAGGTTTGCATCTGGCCGTCCACCGTCTGCGCAAAAGTTTTTGCCAATGCGTCCGTCAGGTCACGTGCGAACAGGCCGTCCCAGTCGCTGCCCCAGACCAGCTTGATGACATTCCAGCCGGCGCCGGCAAAGAGCTTTTCGAGCTCGTCGATGATGCGGCCATTGCCGCGCACCGGGCCGTCGAGCCGTTGCAGGTTGCAGTTGACGACCCAGACCATGTTGTCCAGTCCCTCGCGGGCGGCCAGGGTCAGCGCGCTCATCGATTCGGGTTCGTCCATCTCGCCATCGCCGAACACGCCCCAGACTTTCCGCCCGGTGCAGTCCAGCAGGCGCCGGTGCGTGAGGTAACGCATGAAGCGTGCGTGGTAGATCGAGCTGATCGGGCCTATGCCCATGGAGCCGGTGGGGAACTGCCAGAAGTCCGGCATCAGGTACGGGTGCGGGTAGCTGCACAGGCCTTGCGCGCCCTGGCTGGGCGCGGTCAGCTCCTGGCGGTAAAAGCCCAGGTCTTTCTCATTCAGGCGGCCTTCCAGGTAGGCGCGTGCATACACGCCCGGTGCGCTGTGCGGCTGGAAGAACACCAGGTCGCCACGGTGCTGTCCTTCACCTACGCCTTCACGCGCGCGAAAGAAATGGTTGAAGCCGGTTTCAAACAGGTCGGCTGCGCTGGCATAGCTGGCGATGTGGCCGCCGAGTTCGGCCGAGCCGCCGGTCTCGGCCTGGTTGGCGCGCACCACCATGGCCAGCGCATTCCAGCGCATCAGCGAGGCCAGGCGCTCTTCCATCGCCAGGTCGCCGGGGAACACGGGCTGCTCGTCTACGCCAATGGTGTTGACGTAAGGCGTGGCCAGTTCGGGCTGCCAGCCGATGCGCTGCTTGCGCGCGACGCGGCTCAGCTCGTGGAGCATTTCCCGCGCGCGGGCCGGGCCTTGCGTGAGGGCCAGGGCTTCAAATGCCTCGCGCCATTCGGCGGTTTCCTGTGGGTCAGGGTCAGCGGAAGGATCGGTGTAAGAAGCGGCCTGCATCAGTAAATGGTGGGGTGTGGAGTCGTTCATGGCACCAATCACTTTACGCAGAATCACCCGGAAGGTGTTGCTTCAATATCGGGGAGTGACACAATTTAAAAGCATAAAATGCTGTAAATAGCGAATTTTAAAGATGATACAGCTCGATAACCTTGATTTGAAGATTCTGGATGAGTTGCAGCGGGATGGCTCGCTGACCAACGTGGAGCTGGCGCGCCGCGTGCACCTGAGCCCTTCGCCGTGCCTGGCCCGCGTCAAGGCGCTGGAGGCCGGCGGCGTGATCGACCGCTATGTCGCCATTGCCAACGCGGCGGCGCTGGGTTTGGGCCTGAATGTGTTCATCTCCATCAGCCTGCGCACGCAAAGCAAGGAGTCGCTGGCCGACTTTGAACGACGCATCGCCGAGCACGACGACGTGATGGAGTGCTATTTGATGTCGGGAGACAGCGACTACCTGATTCGTGTGGCTGTGGCCGACATCGGTGCGCTGGAGAAGTTCATCCTTGAGCAGCTGTCCCCAATTCCGGGCATCGAGAAAATACGCTCGAGCTTTGCGCTCAAGCAGGTCAGGTACAAGACGGCTTTGCCTTTGCCTCTGACCAGGGCGCCTGAACCCACCGCCAGGGTGTCAGCGGCCCGGGGCTGACGTCTGTTCGGTGGCCAGGGCCGGGTGCGAAATTTCAATTTCGTTGATCTTGGCCAGCAGGTCTTCCCGACGGCTCACGTCTTCTCCTGCGGCACTTACTGTATCGCTCGGCGAATCGACAAACTGCACATAGCGTTTTGTTCCAGAGGACATCTGGTGCAAGCGGGACTTGAGCCTTTCAACCACTTCCTGTGCGGTCGTCTGGGAGCTGGGCGTGTCATGCCACAGGGCGACGTGCAGGTTAAAGGCGTTCGCATCGCCCAGCTTTTCAGAGGCGCGTATGCAGTCGGCCAGGATCTTGGTTGAAACTTCGGACAGCGTGGTGCGGTTGACCGGACCTTCGATCAGCATCATGAAGTCGTTTTCGCCATGGCGAACCACGGTGTCGACGTCGCGTGCTGCCCCGCGCAGGATTTCGCCGATGCGGGAAAGTGCGGCACCGCGCTTCTGGTCGCTTGCCGCGTCATGGCTCGGGGCCTGGCCCTGCCAGCGCAACATCAATACGCCGAATGCCGACTTCTGCCGTCGCGCGCGAAGCAGCATGGGCGGCAGCCTGTCGTCGATGATCCGCGGCAACATCAGCCCGCTGGCCGGGTCGTAAGTCGCCAGTGCGGCGCTGCGGTGGTTGGCAAACAGTGCTGCCCGGCTGCGCCATGCCAGCACGAGGAAAACCCAGAGCAGGCCGATCATCGCCGACAGGACACCGGCTGCCTGTGCCGCTTCAACATTCCAGACCCAGCCCGCGTTGTAGGAAAGCCGGGCCAGCGCGGCCAGCCCGATGGGCGCGGCGCCCAGCAGGATGAGGAGGTTCCAGGTCTGTCCCCGCAAAGACATCCACAGGAGGCTTCCCATGATGGCCAGGGTGGAAAACGCCAGCCACAGGTTGCGAAGATCACGCGGCACGAGGTTCTGGCTGGCACCCATCAGGCAGGCCATGAACAGGCTGCCAGCCGCCACGATAAGCAGCAGACGGTGTATGCGCGGGTAGCCGCTCTTGGCATAACTGGCCTGGGTGCAAAACCATGCACCGGCGGCCATGCTCACCGAGGCCGACACCCAGCCCATGACCTGGTTCAGGTGTGCGCTGTGCGGCCAGATGCGCCAGCCGCCATAGCCGATCAGCACCAGCTGCGTGAACATGAGCGTGACCACGACGGCGCCGAACCACAAAAATACCTTGTTATGCGCCATGACGAACGCGGCCAGGCATAGAAAGGCCAGCAGGCTGAACATTCCCCACATCAATCCGATCACCACGCCAACCCGGGACGCGCCGTCGATGTACTCAATGGGCGACAGCAGCATGGGCCGCGCCGTGATGGCCCTGCGGTGCTCAAAGCGCAGGTAGTAGGTCTGCATGCCGTCGCCGCGCGTTTGCAGTTCAAAACTCGGCACGCGTGTACGCAAGGCCCATGCGGCCGGAGCAATCGCTTCGCCGGCGGATTGGACCAGCCAGCCGCCTTGCGGGTTGCGCGAAAAAAGGCTCGCCTTGAAGATCGCCTGGCCCGGCATCCGTATGTACCAGGTCTGCAGGGCTTCGGTGGCCGGCAGTGAAAAAGTGGCCCAGACATCCTGCGTGTTCGAGGTGGGCAGGATGGAGTCGTCTGTATAGGGCTGGAAGGTCCACGGCCCGGTTGCGGGATCGCCGGCTGTCAAGGCATCAGGTGACTCGATGGAATCCTTGGGCACCGCGACCCATTGCAGCGGCTGGGCCAGCGTGATTGTGGGACTGTCTTCGTACAGGCGGTCAAAGACCTGCGCATGGGCTGCGCCGCAGAATGCGCAGAGCAACATCAGGAAAAAACCACGCAGGCTTGCCGTTCGATACATCTGTATAGCTTATTGCAAAAAAACGGCCTGCCCTGAAGGCCGTGGCCCTGCCGTGCAAACGCCCGATGCGGACCCGGGGCGCTGTGTGTAATCAGGGCGTCACATGCGTTGGCCACCATCCGGCTTTCTTCAACAGTGGATTGCCCATGCCTTCTTCCCGTTTTGCCGCCAACCGGCACCCCGCATTCAAATCTCTCTTCAAAGCCATCGTTCCTGCGCTGGCAACCGTTGCGCTGGCTGCGCCGCTGCAAGCCCAGACCGCCTTGCCGGCCACACTGGCCGGCCATGTGGTGGCGCCCGCCCGGTCGTTTATTGCAGCGCCCAAAGATGCGCCGCAGGACCTGCAGGTCAGCGGCAAGTTCATCAATGGCAAGCGCACGGAAGCGCTGGGCACGGTGGAGGGCCTGTCTGCCGGCAGGCCCACGGGGGTGAGCCTGCCTTTCAAGGGCCAGCCGCTGCAAGGCCACTCGGGCATCAAGAAAATGCCCGATGGCAGCTTCTGGATCCTGACCGACAACGGCTTTGGCTCCAAAGCCAATTCGCCGGATGCCATGCTGTACCTGAACCGCTACAAGGTTGATTTCAAGGGCGGCGCCTTGAAGCGGCTGGAAACGATTTTTCTGCACGATCCTGATAAAAAAGTGCCGTTTCGCATCGTCCATGAAGGCACGAAGCAGCGTTACCTCACGGGCGGCGACTTTGACACCGAAAGCTTCCAGTTCGCCGGTGGCGCCTTGTGGATTGGCGACGAGTTCGGCCCTTTCCTGATCAGGGCCGACCTGAAAGGCAAAGTGCTGGCGGTGTTCGACACGCTGGTCGACGGCAAGGCCGTGCGTTCGCCCGACCATCCGGCCGTGACGACTCCCGGTGTGCCGGGCGGTGCGGTGGATTTCCAGGTTCGCCGCTCCAAGGGGTTTGAAGGCATGGCCGCTTCGAAAGACGGCAGCAAGCTGTATGCGCTGCTCGAGGGCGCGCTGTATGACGCCGCCGCCAAAGGCAATGAAAACGTGGGCGGCAAGGACTACCTGCGCGTACTGGAGTTTGACGTGAAGAGCGAATCCTGGACCGGCCGCCACTGGAAATACATGCTGGAGAGCAACAGCCACGCGATTGGCGACTTCAACATGATTGACGGCACGACGGGCCTGATCATCGAGCGCGACAACGGCGAAGGCACGGCCGACAAGGCCTGCCCGGAAGGCCAGAAGCGCACTGACTGCTTTCATGACATCGCCAGGTTCAAGCGTGTCTATAAAGTGGAACTGAGCGACGCCAATGCCGGCGGCGCGCTGCGCAAGATCGGCTACATCGATCTGATGGCCATTGCCGACCCGGCGAAGCTGGCGCGCAAGCCCCTGAACAACGGCGTGCTGACCTTCCCGTTCTTCACCATTGAAAACGTGGACGTGGTGGACGCCACGCACATCGTGGTGGGCAACGACAACAACCTGCCGTTTTCCAGCAGCCGCGAGCCCAACAAGGCGGACGACAACGAGCTGATCCTGCTGGAAGTGGGCGATTTCCTCAAGGCCCAATAGGCCGGGGCTTCAGGATACGCGCGCAGGTTGCTATGGATTTTATAGCTGCTTGCGCCCGTCCTGATTGGACTGCAGGCCAAAAGTATTTACATTTTTGACTGAAAAACCAGTCCGGCGTGCTCGCGCAGCGCATGGAACTTGATCTTGGGCCACTGCTGCTCCACCGCGCGCAGGGTGGCGCTGTGGTCCACAAGCAGGGTGGGGGCATCGACCGCATCCAGTGCCACGCGGTGGGCATTGGCGTCCATGAATTTCTTCAGTTCGTTCGGGTCCTCGGACGTTACCCAGCGGGCCAGGTTGAAGTTGCTGCCCATGATGCGGGCCTTGACGCCGTATTCATGCTCCAAGCGGTGAGCCACCACTTCAAACTGCAGCTGGCCGACAGCGCCCAGCAGCAGCAATGAGCCGGCAATCGGACGGAACACCTGGATCGCGCCTTCTTCACCCAGCTGCGTGAGGCCGGCGCGCAACTGCTTGCTGCGCAGCGGGTCGGCCACCTCGACGGCGCGAAACATTTCAGGCGCAAAGAAGGGCAGGCCGGTGAACTGCAGCGCTTCGCCTTCGGTCAGCGTGTCGCCCAGCTGCAGCACGCCATGGTTGGGAATACCGATGATGTCGCCGGCGAAGGCGGTGTCGAGCAGCTCGCGGCGCTGGCTCATGAAGCTCACCACGGTGTTGGGGCGCAGCTCCTTGCCGCTGCGCACCACCTTCAGGCGCATGCCTCGGGTGAATTCGCCGCTGGCCACGCGCAAAAACGCGATGCGGTCGCGGTGCGCCGGATCCATGTTGGCCTGGATCTTGAACACCACACCGGAGAATTTTTTCTCTTCGGGGTGCACCACGCGCTGGATGGCTTCGCGCTCGGCAGGCGCGGGCGCCAGGTCGACCAGCGCGTCCAGCACTTCCTGCACGCCGAAGTTGTTGATGGCCGAGCCGAAGAACATGGGCGTCTGTTTGCCGGCCAGGAATTCGGCGCGGTCGAACTCGGGCGTGGCGCCGGCCACGAGTTCGATCTCGCCCTGGGCCTGGGCGTATTCGGCGCCAAAGCGCCTGGCGGCTTCGGCGTTGTCCAGACCGGCCAGGATTTCATCGTCGCCACCGGCTTTTTCTTCGCCGGGGCTGAAGACGCGCATGCGGTCTTCGCGCCTGTCGTAGACACCGTGAAAGAGCTTGCCCATGCCGACCGGCCAGGTGAAGGGTACGACCGTCATGCCGAGCTCGCGTTCGATCTCGTCCATCACGCTCATCGGGTCCTGCACCTCACGGTCCATCTTGTTGACGAAGGTCAGGATGGGCGTGTTGCGTGCGCGGCAGACCTGCAGCAGGCGGCGCGTCTGCGGCTCAACGCCGTTGGCCGCGTCGATCACCATCAGCGCCGCGTCCACGGCGGTCAGCACGCGGTAGGTGTCTTCCGAGAAATCCTGGTGGCCTGGTGTATCAAGCAGGTTGATCACGCAGTCGCGGTATTCCATCTGCATGACCGAGCTGGCGACCGAGATACCCCGCTGCTTTTCAATTTCCATCCAGTCGGAGGTCGCGTGGCGCGCAGCCTTGCGGGCCTTGACGCTGCCGGCGATCTGGATCGCGCCCGAGAACAGCAGCAGCTTTTCGGTCAGCGTGGTTTTACCCGCGTCGGGGTGGGAGATGATGGCAAACGTGCGGCGGCGCTTGACCTGTTTTTCAATTTCAGTGGATTCGGACATAACCCACGATTATCGGTGAGATGGCCCCCACGCTCCGCCGCTACGCGGGTCGCTGCCCCCCGAGGGGGCTGGCCTTGCTTGGGACGGCCCGGCGCGGCGGCCGCCGTTTCTCTTATTGGGGATGCGGTGCTTAACCAGGTTGCCGGGCGAAACGCGGTTGTTTCACCCCGTCGATCACGACCTCTTCATTGAACATGCCAGCAGGCCGCACCCACAGCCCTTTTTCACCGTAGAGCGCGCGGTACAGCGTCATCGGCTCCAGGCTTTCGCTGTGGCGCACGGTGCCGACCACCTCATACAACATGCCCTTGTAGTGGCGGTACAGGCCGGGCGGGGTTTCGATCAGGGGCGGCAATTCTTCTGCGGGGATTTCAGGCATGGGCAGTCTGGGTTCCAAAGGGCTTTAAAAACGGTGCGGCGAGACCGCAGTGGGACAATAGGGGCTATGCATCCTAAAGCCTTACTCGACAGTTGTTCCGAGCTTCTCAAGCAGGTCCTCAAATTTGATCATCCCGCCGACATGGTGGTGTCGCGCTATTTCCGCGACTATCGCCTCGGCCCGCGTGAACGCGCCACCGTGGCGGAAACGATTTACGGCGTTCTGCGCAAGAAAAATCTGTATACCTATCTGGCCCAGCATGGCAGCGGCGCGCCGGAGCGGCGTCTTGCGATTCTCGGTTTTGCGGCGGACCGCGACTTTCTTTTAGGCGCGTTGACTGACCAGGAGAAAGACTGGCTGGCACGCTGTGACCAGGTCAAGCCATCGGACCTGATGGAGCTGCACCGCCACAACCTGCCGCAGTGGCTGGTGGAGCCGCTGAAAGAGCAGCTGGGTGATGATTTCTGGCCGCTGGTCGAAAGCCTGAACGCACCGGCCGGGCTTGACTTGCGCGTCAACACGCTCAAGGACAAACGGGCTGATGTCCAGAAGGAACTTGCGAAAGCAGCTATCAAAACCGTAGCAACACCGTATTCGCCCTGGGGCCTGCGGATTGCCGACGGCAAGCCCCAGCTGGGCAAACTGGATGCCTTTACGCGTGGCGCCATTGAAGTGCAGGATGAAGGCTCGCAGCTGCTGGCCCTGCTGGTCGATGCCAAGCGCGGTGAGATGGTGGTCGACTTCTGTGCCGGGGCAGGTGGCAAGACCCTGGCCTTGGGGGCTTCCATGCGCAATACCGGTCGCCTTTATGCGTTTGATACGTCGGGGCACCGGCTCGACGCGCTCAAGCCGCGGCTGGCGCGCAGCGGCCTTTCCAATGTTCATCCGGTGGCCATTGCCCATGAACGTGACGACCGGATCAAGCGCTTGGCCGGGAAGATAGACCGGGTCCTGGTAGATGCTCCGTGCTCGGGGCTCGGCACTTTGCGGCGTAATCCTGACCTCAAATGGCGGCAAACGCCCAAGGCGATTGAGGAGCTCAGGGCCAAGCAAACTGCCATTTTGCAAAGCGCTGCGCGGCTTTTAAAGCCCGGCGGACGCCTGGTTTACGCGACCTGCAGCGTTTTGCGTGAAGAAAACGAAGCCATCGCTGAAGCCTTCAGTGAGGCGAATAAAGAGTTCAACGTCCTTGAAACAGGCCCCTTGTTGACTCATCTGGGGGTGGAACACGCGGAAAAACTCTGCCGCGGACCTTACCTTCGGCTGTGGCCCTACCTGCATCAGACGGACGGGTTTTTCGCAGCAGTATGGCAAAAGTCGTGATATTTTTGGCGACAAAAGACGACAGATAGGCTGAGGTTACATATTCATTCGTGATTTTTCGCACTGTTTTACCCTTGGGGCCTGTACTGAAAGTGACTTGGTATTTGTGGGGGATCGCCTTACAATAAGGGGTTATTTTTTGCAGCGCCTGGAGACACATCTGGATAGGCGACTGCTTCAGATTGTTTAAAGGATTTTTATGATCTTGTTTGATGCGGCCCTCGACTGGCTTGCCAATGGGTTGCTTGCCGCCAGCTGGTGGCAAATCGTGTTGTACACGCTGGTGACCACCCATATCACCATTGCCAGCGTCACCATCTATCTGCACCGTCACCAGGCGCACCGCGCCATGGACCTGCACGCGATTCCTTCGCATTTTTTCCGCCTTTGGCTCTGGCTGGGTACGGGCCAGGTCACCAAGGAATGGGTGTCCATTCACCGCAAGCACCACGCCAAGTGTGAAACCTCTGAAGATCCGCACAGCCCGCAGGCTTACGGCATCAAGAAGGTTTTCTGGGAAGGCGCCGAGTTGTACCGCGCCGAAAGCAAAAACAAGGAAACCATGGCCAAGTTCGGCCACGGCACGCCCAATGACTGGATTGAGCGCAACGTCTACACCCGCTATAGCTGGCAGGGCGTGGGCCTGATGATGATCATCGACCTGGCGCTCTTCGGTGCTGCAGGCCTGGCTGTCTGGGCCGTGCAAATGGCCTGGATCCCCGTGACGGCGGCCGGCATCATCAACGGCATCGGCCACTATTGGGGCTATCGCAATTTTGAGGCGCCTGATGCCAGCACCAACATTTCGCCCTGGGGCATCATGATTGGCGGCGAAGAGCTGCACAACAACCATCACACCTACCCGACGTCGGCCAAGTTCTCGGTCAAGCCCTACGAATTCGACATCGGCTGGGTGTATATCCGTGCCATGGAAAAAGTAGGCTTGGCCTCCGTCAAGAAGGTCCCGCCCAAGCTCCAGCTGGGTTCTATCCAGCCTGTGGCAGATGAAAAAACCCTGGAAGCCCTGATCGCCCATCGCTATGAAGTCATGGCGGGTTTCGCGCGCGAACTGCGCCGCGCCGGCAGGGCCGAACTCGAAGTGCTGAAGGCCAGGAAAGCCGACGTGTCCGTGTTGCGCGCAGCCAATCGCTGGCTGCACCGCGATGACGACAAGGTGCCGGCTGCAGCCAAACCCCAGCTGGCGCAGGCCCGCGCCGAACATCCCGTGCTGGACAAGATGGTCACCATGCGAGAAGAACTGCGCCAGATGTGGCTGACCACCTCGGCCTCCCGTGAGCAGCTGGCTGCGGACCTACAGGCCTGGTGCCACCGCGCTGAGGAAAGCGGCATCGCCGCTTTGCGCGAATTCTCGATGAAGCTGCGGGCTGCCCGCACCTGACCTGACGCTACATATCCGACCTGGTCACCCGGTCGAAACTTCAAGGCCGCTTCCGGAGAAATCCAGGAGCGGTTTTTTATTGTTCGGCGCAAAGTACGAGTTCCATGATCGAGCGCCCCAAGATTTGGTAATGGTAGGGTCGCTACCAGCGCACTGATCAGGGCGTCCGAGATTAGTCATCTTCTGCACACAGAAGAGCCTTCTCACGTGAATTGCGCTGAACCTGACACACTCTCGAGGTGAAAGCGCTGTCCCCACATTCGACAACTGGTGGTCGCGCCCACTGACGAGCCAAACGCTGCCACCGGCAGGTCGTAGTGCTTGAGGTTCTTCCTCCAGGAAGCCGGCTGTTTGCCAATACTCGAGGCAAGAATCGCGGAAGCAGCGGCGCACCTGGATGCAGATCCCACACACGCAACTCAAAACGGGCTATTGGGTCGATGTTCCGCGGCGTAAATGGTCGTCTGGCAGGTGACTTCACACCCACTTCATACAGTTCATCAAGACCTCACAGATGCGTATCAGACTGCACCTATCGAAAGCCGAGTGCATCAAATCTGGTGTTTTCATTCGAAGAAAGGTCGGTCTGTGAGTTCAATCTGTAGCGTCGCTACTCTTCCGCCATACACACGAATTTTCGGCCCGGTGACGACAAGAAAGACTGTCCGGCTTCTAAAACTGTATCTGCTGCTCGTTACGGGCGGCTCGGCTTTGCTGCTTTTCGCGCATCAGGATGCCTTGCAGATTTTCGGCTTGGGGTTGATGGTGCCGGGCGGTGGATTTCTGGCGCATGCTGATATCTGCACAGGCAGTGGCATAGGTCATATAGCCGCGTGGCTGTGTTCGGTTGGTGCCTTGGCGTTGGCGCTGTTGGTCTGGTTTGGCACGGGCAACGTGTTGCTGCCTCCGTTTGTATGGCTCGGTTCGGCATTTTGGGCCGCGAGCATGAACCATGGCGCAATTCAGCCAGGGGTGGTAATTAATGTGTACTACGCGCTCATGCTGTTTGCTGCAGCAGGCTACCTGTCGATGCTGGCCTGGTTTATGTTTTCAGGCCGGCAAAGGCGCATCGATAACGACTACTTGATCCGACAAACGGCTCGATTGGACACGATCTTCACAGCCCAATCACCAAGGCAAAAACCGGAAATGTCTTTGGCGCATCTGCATCGTGTGAGGTTCGCACTCGATCGGGCTCTGCAACCTTTAGATAAATTTTCCGGATTCGAGCAACGCGATCAATTTCAGACGGCGGCGCTTCGCTATCAAGTCAACTTTCTGGCTTATGGCATTGCCTTGACGCAGGCACGCTTCACGCCTGCGTTAGGCGGGTACATGAGCGACGCGCAAAGCAAGCTGCTGAACAAGCAGACACAGCATCGCGCATGGGCCTACTGGTCGCTGGAAAATCTATGGGGAAACTTCCGATGGAACTCCGACCCTACGGTCCGTGAAAACATCATGTACACGGGCTTCGTGGCGCTGCAGATGGCCCTGTTCCAGGCCAGCACAGGAAGTCAGGAATTTTCGAAAAAAGGTGCCTTTACGCTGGTGCACCCGAACGGAAAACGCTACGAACACAGTTTTGAGTCCTTGCTGTCCAGGTTGGAAAAAGAATACGAACGTTCACCCTTCTATTTGATGGCCTGCGAGCCCAACTGGGTCTATCCCCTGTGCAACACAATGGGGGCCGCGGCATTGCGTGCCCACGATGCGCGGTACGGTCAGATGAAATGGGCCGGTCACGCGTCAGAGTTTCGCCGGCAGCTGGAGGCGGAGTTTCTGGATGGTACGGGTCGCTACGTGCCATGCCGTTCTACGTATACGGGATTGGCCTTGCCCGCCATTGGTGGCGCAATGCCCCTCGCGATGCCCTGCTACTTTTTGAATGCGCTGGAACCTGACTTGGCGCGTCGCCAATGGCTGTTGTTGAGACGTCAGCTGTTCGATGGTCATGAGCGACTTCGACGCAGTGAATTCTGGCCCATCGACACAGGAAACTATGGTTTCTCAAGAGGCAGTGCCTTCGCAGTGACGGCCTTGGCGGCGGCAGAGTTGGGCGATGAGTGTGTGTATCAAAACTGCATGGATGCCCTGGAGCGCGAGTGTCCAACTACTCTCAGTCATGGGGTCGCTCACAGGAATATGGCCTCGGTATGGGCGCATGGCGTCGAGCTGATGGCGCACTCCGGAGGGCACGACAGTTTTCGAGACTTGATCAACAACCCACTTTCATCAAAAGGTCCCAGGTTGGAACCCCTGTCCTATCCCGATGTGCTGGTCGCATCTGCGCACTCCGATGCTGTAAGCAGCTCTTTGCAAGCGGTGCTGTACGGCGGAGCCGGCGATGGCATTAAGAGCTTGGGCGTGTCGGGCTTGCGTCCGTTAGCACCTTATCGGGTCACAGGCGCATGCCTGACGCAGGTTCTGGCTGACGACACGGGAAATGTGTGCTTGCAGATTCCGCTTGCTGGGCGCACCTGTTTGACGCTGGAGCCGGCCGGCGCGCTGTGATGGGTTGCTGTATTTTGATGGCCACGGTATGGGGCTGCTTGTATGGGTTGCAGGTTATGCAGGTGTGCACTGTTCGACGTTCATGTGTTGCTCAGGCTTGGCGGTTGGTAAATAGGAAGGACGGGAAATGAAAGAAGTCCCTTATACCCGCGCGCCGCAACGATTCACTCTGGTCGCACGCCTCAAGAGCTTTGGTTATGCCTTCGAGGGGATTGCTTTGATGCTTAAAACACAGCACAACGCATGGCTGCATCTAATCGCCACAATGCTGGTGACGGGATTGGCCGCTTGGTGCCGAGTGGACGCCGGCGATTGGCGCTGGCTGATTGGTGCGATGACCATGGTTTGGATGGCAGAGGCCATGAACACTGCAGTGGAGTCGCTCTGCGATGTTGTGTCGCCACAATATTCATTGGCAGTCAAATGCGCAAAGGATATTGCCGCCGGCGGAGTGTTGATTGCGGCTTGTGCAGCAGCGGCAACCGGTGTCATAACCTTCTGGCCCTATTTTGGAAATAGTCTATAAATTTCCGTCGATGGCTCTGCTCTTGGAGTTAGCCTGAGTTGGCTGCGGATGTGGCTTGCCAGATGATTGCGTTGTGGCGCTGTGCGTGGTGCGCCGCCTTGGTGGTAAGACTTAAACCAAAAATGGGCTTATGTGGACCAGATTTCGACAGGATTCAAACAAGCCACGTGGCAACCTGCTTATTTGGTGGGAGTTTTGCTTTCTAGATCCCAGAAAAAAAGGACACCGAGGTGTCCTTTTTTTCTGGGTGTGCCGACCGAGCGGGTAGTTTTTAACTAGGCACGGATTCGTAACTATTTATTTCAGCTTGATTTCTTTGTATTCCACGTGCTTGCGTGCCTTGGGATCAAATTTCATGATCAGCATCTTGTCGGGCGTGGTTTTCTTGTTTTTGGTGGTCGTGTAGAAATGACCCGTACCGGCAGTCGATTCCAGCTTGATTTTTTCGCGTGCGCCTTTAGCCATGATGCTTCTCCTTAGACTTCACCGCGGGCACGAAGGTCCACCAGGACCGCATCGATGCCTTTTTTGTCGATCAAGCGCAGACCAGCGCTGGTGATGCGCAGGCGCACCCAGCGGTTTTCGCTTTCAACCCAGAAGCGGCGGTACTGCAGATTAGGCATGAACCGGCGCTTGGTTTTGTTGTTTGCGTGAGAAACATTGTTTCCCACCATCGGGCCTTTGCCCGTTACCTGACAGACGCGTGCCATGAGCACTCTCCGTAAAAAATTAGAAATCGGATGCTGGCAAAGGGTAAATCTGCACGAGACAGACCTGCAAATGCCCAGCTAAGCCATAGATTATAGCCTGAAAACTGATTTGTTCCAATTCCGCCGATTGAGAGCCTCGGCAGGGCGGCAAAAGAGCTGGAAAAAAGAGACAAAAGAGGAAGTCAGCGCTTCCTCTGGTTTTCAGGAGCCTTGTTCCAGGAAGCGCTGGGCATCCAGCGCCGCCATGCAGCCTGTTCCGGCACTGGTAATTGCCTGGCGGTAAATATGGTCCTGCACGTCGCCGGCAGCGAAGACGCCCGGAACGCTGGTCATGGTGGCAAACCCCTGCAGCCCGGTTTTGGTGATGATGTAGCCGTCTTTCATTTCCAGCTGCCCTGCAAAGATGTCTGTGTTCGGCTGGTGGCCGATCGCGATAAAACAGCCTTTGAGGGTGATGTCCTGCGAGGCATCGCTGTTTGTGCTCTTCAGGCGGACGCCTGTCACCCCTGAAGCGTCACCGAGCACCTGCTCCAGCGTGTGGTGCAGTTTGAGTTCGATCTTGCCTGTGGCCACTTTTTCGTGCAGTTTGTCGATCAGGATGGCTTCGGCCTTGAATTTGTCGCGGCGGTGTACCAGCGTGACCTTGCTGGCGATGTTGGATAAATACAGTGCCTCTTCGACGGCGGTGTTGCCGCCACCCACCACGCAGACCTCTTCTCCGCGGTAGAAGAAGCCGTCACAGGTGGCGCAGCCGGAAACGCCGCGGCCCATGAATGCCGTCTCCGACTCCAGGCCCAGGTACTTGGCGGAGGCACCGGTAGCGATGATCAGCGAGTCGCAGGTGTAAGTCCCGCTGTCGCCCGTCAGGGTAAAGGGGCGTTTGCTGAAGTCGACCTTGTTGATGTGGTCAAAAATAATCTCGGTCTTGAAGCGCTCGGCGTGCTCCAGAAAGCGCTGCATCAGGTCGGGCCCCTGCACGCCATGCACGTCGGCGGGCCAGTTGTCGACCTCGGTGGTGGTCATGAGCTGACCGCCTTGCGCAATGCCGGTGATCAATACCGGGTTGAGATTGGCGCGCGCTGCGTAGACGGCTGCGGTGTAACCCGCAGGCCCTGAACCGAGGATGAGGACTCTGGAATGTTTCATGATGAAAAACTGATTGGGAAAGTGTAAGAACTCATGTAGAGTCATGCCGCATAAGTGCAGCGTCAAGTAAAAACAGCTGCTGGTACTTTTCAGGCATTTGATTTCTTATGAGATTGCGTGCCATTGTAAGAACTCACACGACTAGCCGTCCGATGTGAGGTTGGGAGATATCTGCTATGACAACGATGGTGTCTAACCTGGAATTGATTCGCCGGGTCCCTCTTTTTTCCGTGTTGACTGCCAGCCAGGCTGCATCGGTCGCCGATACCGTGGTCAAGCGCCGGTTCAAGCGCGGCGAGCCTATCGTGGAGCAGGGCAAAAAATCCAACGCCCTTTCCATCATCCTGACAGGCCGCGCACGCGTTATCACCACAGATTCCCGGGGCCGCGAGGTCATTCTGGCCACCATGCACCCTGGTGACTACGTGGGTGAAATGAGCCTGATCGACAATGAACCTCACTCCGCCACGGTGCGTGCCGAGATCCAGACTGATGCCCTGATTCTGGGCCGCCTGGAGTTTGCACGTTGCCTTCCGGAAAACAGCTCTATGGCCTATGCCGTGCTGAAGGGGCTGGTCCAGCGACTGCGCCATGCAGACCGGCAGATTGAGTCGCTGGCCCTGATGGATGTGTATGGCCGTGTGGCCAGGGCATTGCTCGAATTCGCCAATGAAGACGGCAGCGGAAATGCCGTGATCCGCGACAAGGTTTCCAGGCAGGATCTGGCCAAGATGGTCGGCGCTTCGCGCGAAATGGTCAGCCGGGTGATGAAGGATCTTGAAGAGCGCGGATTCATCGAAACCCGCGACGATGGCTCGCTTTTGGTGAAAGAGCGTCTTCATACGCTGGGATAGTGCCCTGGCAGACCCTGCCGTACGGTTTGGCGTCTCTGGCGCTCCCTCAAAGCCCTTACCCAACTACGGTAAGCTTGGTACTGCAACCCGGAAATATCGAAACATGAATGCGCGTCTTCGTACCTATGGCGGCGTTGCAAGCCTTGCGAAGGCATATAGCCTTCGCTGCGGCTCGCGCCTTGCCCTGGGCACGAATCCAACCCTTTCATTTTGTCTCGCTACTTCCGGCTTGCAGTACTAGCCGGGCCATGACTTACTCACTCGATACCCTGAACTCCAGAAATTCCCCAGCCGTGGGCGCGCCCAGCGGCATCAAACGCTTTGCCCATGAAGTCAGCCTGATTCTGGGTCTGCTCGGCCTGATTTTCTGGCTCGCGGCATTGCTCAGCTATTCACCGCAAGACGCTGCCTGGTCAACATCCGGTACCGCGGACATCCTGGGCGGCGCCCAAGCTGCGGCCCGCAACTGGGGTGGCCGCCTGGGCGCATGGCTGGCAGATGCGAGCTATTTCCTGCTGGGCTTTTCCGTCTGGTGGGCATTGGCGGCAGGCGCACAGGTCTGGCTGTCTTCATTGGCGCGCTGGCTTCGCGGCGAACCCCTTGCTCCCGATTCTTCCCACTCCGCCGGCCGGATCCGGTTTTGGCTGAGCCTGCTCCTGCTTTTGCTGGCCAGCGCGGCGCTGGAATGGTCACGGCTGTACCGTTTTGAATTCAGATTGCCCGGTCACGCTGGCGGCGTGCTGGGTTACCTGGCTGGAACGCAGGGCGAGAAATGGCTGGGTTTTGCTGGCTCAGGCCTGGTCTTCATTGCGCTCGGCGTTATCGCCGTGTCCGCCGTATTTGGCTTTTCCTGGGGGCATGTGGCCCTGCGTGTTGGCGCGTGGATTGACAACCTGATTGACTCCCGTCGCGAAAAGCGCGAAATTGCCGAAGACCTCGCCTTCGGCAAACTGGCTGCGCGTGAGCGCGAAGAGACCTTGATAGACGAGCGTATCGAGATTGAAGAGCACCACCCGGTGCCGGTCCTGATCGAGCCCGTGCTCGTGGACATTCCCAAAAGCGAGCGCGTGGCAAAAGAACGGCAAAAACCGCTCTTCAGTGAGATGCCCGACTCCAAGCTGCCGCAGGTTGACCTGCTCGATGGTGCGTTGACGCGCCAGGAGACCGTGGCCCCCGAGACGCTGGAAATGACCTCGCGGCTGATCGAGAAAAAGCTGAAAGATTTCGGCGTCGAGGTGCGTGTCGTGGCCGCTGCGCCAGGCCCCGTCATCACCCGTTATGAAATCGAGCCGGCGACGGGTGTGAAGGGTTCGCAGGTCGTTAACCTGGCCAAAGACCTGGCGCGCGCCCTCAGCCTGGTTTCCATTCGCGTGATCGAAACCATTCCCGGCAAAAACTACATGGCGCTGGAGCTGCCCAACGCCAAGCGCCAGTCCATCAAGCTCAGTGAAATCCTGGGTTCACAGGTCTACAACGAAGCCAAGTCCATGCTCACCATCGGCTTGGGCAAGGACATCAGCGGCGCTGCGGTGGTGGCTGACCTCGCCAAGATGCCGCACTGCCTGGTGGCCGGTACCACCGGCTCGGGCAAGTCGGTCGGCATCAACGCCATGATCCTGAGCCTGCTCTACAAGGCCGATGCACGTGACGTGCGGCTGCTGCTGATCGACCCCAAGATGCTGGAGATGAGTGTCTATGAAGGCATTCCGCATTTGCTGGCGCCGGTCGTGACCGACATGCGCCAGGCCGCCCACGGCCTGAACTGGTGTGTGGCCGAAATGGAAAAACGCTACAAGCTCATGAGCAAGCTGGGCGTGCGCAACCTGGCTGGCTACAACGCCAAACTCGACGAGGCCAAGGCCAAGGGCGAATTTATCTACAACCCCTTCAGCCTCACGCCCGAGCAGCCCGAGCCGCTGGAGCGCCTGCCTTACATCGTGGTGGTGATCGACGAGCTGGCCGACCTGATGATGGTGGTCGGCAAGAAGATTGAAGAGCTGATTGCCCGCCTGGCGCAAAAAGCCCGGGCTGCCGGCATCCACCTGGTGCTGGCTACCCAGAGGCCAAGCGTGGATGTGATTACCGGCCTGATCAAGGCCAATATCCCCACCCGCCTGTCTTTCCAGGTCAGCAGCAAGATCGACAGCCGGACCATTCTTGACCAGATGGGCGCTGAGGCATTGTTAGGAATGGGTGACATGCTTTACATGCCGAGTGGTACAGGCTTTCCAATTCGGGTGCATGGTGCGTTTGTGAGCGATGACGAAGTGCACCGCGTGGTGGCCTACCTCAAGCAGCAGGGCGAACCCAATTACATCGAAGGCGTGCTCGAAGGCGGTACCGTCGATGGCGAGGACGGCGACTTGCTGGGTGATGGCGGCAGTGGCGGCAACGGCGGTGGTGAAAAAGACCCGATGTACGACCAGGCCGTGGAAGTTGTACTGAAGAACCGCAAGGCCAGCATTTCGCTGGTGCAGCGTCACCTCAAGATCGGCTACAACCGCGCGGCGCGGTTGGTCGAAGACATGGAAAAAGCCGGGCTGGTCAGTGCCATGAGTGGCAGCGGTCAGCGCGAAATCCTGGTGCCCTCGCGGGCGGAGTGACGATCATGAAGAAATATTTTGCTACTGTTTTGATAGCTGCTTGCGCCCATCCTGTATGGGCCAATGGCCTGGAAAGCCTGGAGACCTTTGTGAAGACCGTCAGCAGCGGGCGCGCCGAATTCACCCAGGTGGTGACTGCGCCGGGCAAGGACGGCCAGGCTGCACGCAGCAAGACGTCGAACGGTACGTTTGAGTTTTCGCGGCCCAACCGTTTCCGCTTTGTCTATAAAAAGCCTTTTGAGCAAACCATCGTGGCCGATGGCCAGACCTTGTGGCTCTACGACTCAGACCTCAACCAGGTCACCTCGCGCAAGCAGTCCAGCGCGCTGGGCTCGACGCCAGCTGCCTTGATCGCTGCGGCTCCTGATTTGCGCGCGCTGCAGGCCGATTTCACCCTGGCTGCGGCGCCCGACGCCGGCGGTCTGCAGTGGGTAGTTGCCACGCCCAAGGCCAAAGATGGGCAACTGCAGACCGTGCGTGTGGGCTTTCGCCCCGGCGAAAAGTCGTCAGGCCTCGCTGCGCTTGAAATCCTCGACAGCTTCGGGCAGCGCTCCGTGTTGAGCTTCAGCAAGGTCGAAGTCAACCCCAGCCTGCCAGCCGATACGTTTCGCTTCGTACCGCCCCCCAAGGCGGATGTGATCAAGCAGTAAAGACGGGTAACACGGCGCCGGTGCCGCCCGCGAAGCGTCAGGTGCTCAAGGCGGGACAACGCAAAGACTCATGGCCACCAAATCCTCCCACCAGCCACTGGCCGAACGCTTGCGCCCCCAAAACCTGGGCGAAGTGATCGGTCAGCAGCACCTGCTGGGTGAAGGCATGCCACTGCGCATCGCGTTCGAATCGGGACAGCCGCACAGTTGCATCCTTTGGGGCCCGCCCGGCGTCGGCAAGACCACCATCGCGCGGCTCATGGCGAGCAGTTTTGATGCTCACTTCATCACTATTTCCGCCGTGCTGGGCGGCGTCAAGGACATCCGGGAGGCAGTCGAGCAGGCGTCTGTCTGGCAGGGGCAGGGCGGCAAGCGCACGATTGTGTTCGTCGATGAGGTACACCGCTTCAACAAAAGCCAGCAGGACGCATTTTTGCCCCATGTGGAAAGCGGCCTTTTCACCTTCATTGGCGCCACCACTGAAAACCCATCGTTCGAGGTGAACTCGGCCTTGCTCTCGCGCGCGGTGGTGTACGTATTGCAGCCGCTGGGTGAAGCGGATCTCAAGAAAATAGTGGCCAAGGTGCTTGCGGAACGGGCGCTACCAGCTATAGAAACCATAGCAGATGAGGCCGTTGACAGGCTGGTTTCCTATGCCGACGGCGACGCCCGCCGCCTCTTGAACACGCTGGAGTCCCTCAGCGTGGCGGCCAAGGCCGAGAAAGTCACCGAGGTCACCGACGCCTGGCTGCTCAAGGTACTGGGCGAACGCCTGCGCCGTTACGACAAGGGCGGCGAACAGTTCTACGACACCATTTCCGCCCTGCACAAGTCGGTGCGCGGCTCAGACCCCGACGCGGCGCTCTACTGGTTCATGCGCATGCTCGACGGTGGCGCCGAACCGCGCTACATGGCGCGCCGACTGGTGCGCATGGCCAGCGAAGACATCGGGCTGGCCGACCCGCGTGCCTTGCGCATGGCGCTGGATGCTGCGGAAGTCTACGAACGCCTCGGTTCCCCCGAGGGCGAGCTGGCGCTGGCCCAGTGCGTTATCTATCTGGCAGTCGCGCCCAAGTCCAATGCCGTCTACAAGGCCTTCAACGAGGCCAAGGCTTTCATCGCCAAAGACGGCACCCGCCCGGTGCCTCTGCATTTGCGCAATGCACCAACAAAGCTCATGAAACAGCTGGATTACGGCAAAAACTACCGTTACGCCCACGACGAGGAGGACGGCTTTGCCGCGGGTGAGAATTATTTTCCGGAAGGCATGTCACCTCCAGGTTTCTATCGCCCCGTCAACAGGGGGCTGGAGATACGCATAGCTGATAAGTTAAATGAGTTGAAAATTAAGAACAATAAGAAAGGCTAATAAAAAACAAAAGCCGCTGATAAAGGCTGATCCAGCCCCGAAAATACACTCCCTCAAGGGTAAACCCCGCGAAAACCGCACCGCTGGCTCGATTCTCGCTAGAGACGCTTGGCTACAATTTGCGGATTAGCTCGCCAACTTCACCAGCCATCCGGCTTTGATAGGCGGGCTTTTTGTTAACTCGCGCCAGCCGCCGGTGATCCCGGCAGCTGGCGGTCGCCAGGCAGAGTTGGCAATTTCATCAAACGGACGGAGAGTGAGTTATGGAAATATTGCTACAGCAGATCATCAATGGTCTGGTGCTGGGCAGCATGTATGCCTTGATCGCCTTGGGCTACACGATGGTGTACGGCATCATCAACCTGATCAACTTCGCACACGGCGAAGTACTGATGGTGGGGGCTTTGACCAGCTGGACCATCATCGGCCTGATGCAGGATTCCATGCCGGGCACGCCAGGCTGGATTATTTTGCTGATTTCGCTGCTGATCGCCTTTGTGGTGTGCGGCGCCCTCAATTTCGCGATTGAGAAAATCGCCTACCGGCCCTTGCGAAACTCTCCCAAACTGGCCCCGCTGATCACCGCCATCGGCATGTCGCTGCTGCTGCAGACCCTGGCCATGATCATCTGGAAGCCCAACTACAAACCCTATCCCACGCTGTTGCCTTCCGAGCCTTTCCAGGTCGGCGGTGCCGTCATCACCGTGACCCAGCTCTTCATCCTGGGCGCAACCGTTGTCTCCCTTTCCGTGCTCATGTGGCTGGTGCATTACACCAAGCTGGGCCGCGCGATGCGTGCCACCGCTGAAAACCCCCGCGTCGCGGCACTGATGGGCGTGCGGCCCGACACTGTCATCTCGGCCACCTTCATCATCGGCGCCATCCTCGCCGCGCTGGCCGGCGTCATGTACGCCTCCAACTACGGGACGGTGCAGCACACCATGGGCTTCCTGCCCGGCCTCAAGGCCTTCACGGCGGCTGTGTTCGGCGGCATCGGCAACCTGGGCGGCGCGGTGCTTGGCGGCATTTTGCTGGGCCTGATCGAATCCATCGGCGCCGGCTACATCGGCCCGCTGACGGGCGGCGTTCTGGGCAGCCAGTACTCCGACATCTTTGCTTTCATCGTGCTGATTTTTGTGCTCACGCTGCGGCCTTCGGGCTTGCTGGGTGAGCGTGTAGCGGACCGGGCGTGACGCCGCGTCCATCCGGTACACAAGGAGAACATTCATGAATTCTGTCAAATCGAAAAAACTCATTACCTTCCTGATCGTCGCGGCGGCGCTGCTGGTGCTGCCCCTGATCCTGCAGCAGGGCGGCAACGCCTGGGTGCGCATTGTCGACATGGCGCTGCTGTATGTGCTGCTGGCCCTGGGCCTGAACATCGTGGTTGGTTACGCCGGCCTGCTGGACCTGGGTTACGTTGCCTTCTTCGCGGTCGGCGCCTACCTGTTCGCGCTGCTCGGCTCGCCGCACCTGGCCGACGCCTTTCCCTGGATTGCAGCGCAGTTTCCGAACGGGCTGCATTTGCCGATCTGGGCGATCATCCCGGCCGCAGCGGCCCTCGCCGGATTCTTTGGCGTGGTGCTGGGCGCACCGACCCTCAAGCTGCGTGGCGACTATCTCGCCATCGTGACACTGGGCTTCGGTGAAATCATCCGCGTGTTCCTGAACAACCTGGACCGCCCCATCAACCTGACCAACGGTCCCAAGGGCATCAACCAGATCGACTCGATGAAGTTCTTCGGCTTCGACCTGGGCAAGCCGCATGAGTTTTTCGGCTTCGAAGTCAACTCGGTGTCGATGTACTACTACCTCTTCCTGGTGCTGGTGATCGTCTCGGTTGTGGTTTGCCACCGCCTGGAAAACTCCCGCATCGGCCGCGCCTGGATGGCGATCCGTGAAGACGAAATCGCCGCCAAGGCCATGGGCATCAACACCCGCAACCTGAAGCTGCTGGCCTTCGGCATGGGCGCCACTTTCGGCGGTGTGTCAGGCTCCATGTTTGCCGCCTTCCAGGGGTTTGTATCTCCCGAATCCTTCAGCCTGATGGAGTCGGTCATGATCGTCGCCATGGTGGTGCTGGGTGGCATCGGCCATTTGCCCGGCGTCATTCTGGGTGCCTTGCTGCTCGCGGCCTTGCCTGAAGTGCTGCGCCATGTGGCCGGCCCGCTGCAGGCCATGACCGACGGCCGGCTTGACTCCGCCATCCTGCGTCAGCTGCTGATCGCGCTGGCCATGATCAGTGTCATGCTGATGCGTCCGCGCGGCCTGTGGCCCGCTTCCGAGCACGGCAAGTCGCTGAACAAGCCCGTCGGCCCGGACCCTATCCAGTCAATCAACCCCTAAGGAGAATGGACATGAGCGAAACCATTCTTAAAGTCTCGGGTGTCTCCAAGCGCTTCGGCGGTTTGCAGGCCCTTTCCGATGTCGGCATCCATATCGAGCGTGGCCAGGTGTATGGCCTGATCGGCCCCAACGGCGCCGGTAAAACCACCTTCTTCAATGTATTGACGGGCCTTTACACGCCCGACAGCGGCACCTTCGAGCTCGCCGGCAAGCCCTACAAGCCGACGGCGGTCCACGAAGTGGCCAAGGCCGGCATTGCCCGTACCTTCCAGAACATCCGTCTGTTTGCCGACATGACCGCCCTCGAAAACGTCATGGTCGGCCGTCATATCCGTACCAGCTCGGGCCTGATTGGCGCCGTGCTGCGCACCCCCGGTTTCAAGCACGAAGAAGCCGCCATCGCCAAGCGCTCGCAGGAGCTGCTGGACTATGTCGGCATCGGCAAATACGCCGACTTCAAGGCGCGCACCCTGAGCTACGGCGACCAGCGCCGCCTCGAAATTGCCCGGGCTCTCGCGACCGACCCGCAGCTTATTGCGCTGGACGAGCCGGCCGCCGGCATGAACGCGACCGAAAAAGTGCAGCTGCGCGAACTGATCGACCGGATCCGCAAGGACAACCGCACCATCCTGCTGATCGAACACGACGTGAAGCTGGTCATGGGCCTGTGCGACCGGGTCACCGTGCTCGACTACGGCAAGCAGATCGCCGAAGGCGCGCCCGCGGACGTACAAAAAGACGAAAAAGTGATCACCGCCTATCTGGGCACAGGTCATTGAAGGAAAGCAAGAACATGGCAAACACACTCCTTAAAGTGACCGGCCTGAAAGTCGCCTACGGCGGCATCCAGGCGGTCAAGGGCGTTGACTTCGAAGTCAACGACGGCGAACTGGTCACCCTGATTGGCTCCAACGGCGCCGGCAAGACCACCACCATGAAAGCGATCACCGGCACGCTGCCGATGCTGGGCGGCGACATTGAATACCTGGGCAAGAGCATCAAGGGCCGCGGCGCCTGGGATCTGGTCAAAGAAGGCCTGGCCATGGTGCCGGAAGGCCGCGGCGTGTTCACCCGCATGACCATCACCGAAAACCTGCAGATGGGCGCCTACATTCGCAGCGACAAGGCGGGCATCGCCGAAGACATGGAAAAGATGTTCGTGCTTTTCCCCCGACTGCGTGAGCGCAAGGACCAGCTGGCCGGCACCATGTCGGGCGGCGAACAGCAGATGCTGGCCATGGGCCGCGCATTGATGAGCCGCCCCAAGGTGCTGCTGCTGGACGAGCCCTCCATGGGCCTTTCGCCCATCATGGTCGACAAGATCTTCGAAGTGGTCAAGGACGTTTCAGCCCGCGGCGTGACGGTGCTGCTGGTCGAGCAGAACGCCAGCCGCGCACTCGGCATTGCCAACCGCGGCTACGTCATGGAGTCGGGCAACGTCACCATGAACGGTGACGCGAAAGACCTTCTGAACGACCCGCGCGTGAGGGCCGCTTACCTCGGCGAGTAACCAGGCGTCCCGCACTCCGGCAGGCATTGCGGGACGTACGTTTCCACCAAATCTGGCGAACCAGCGCGAGGGCATAAATGCCTTGCGGCGCCTAATATTTACGCATAAAGTTCGAAGGGTACGCACCACGCGCACCCTTGTTGAACCTTGGGGAAGCCAAAAATGAACCAGTATGTTGTCCGCACTGCTGTCGTGATGTTCGCCTTTCTGGCCTCATCCTTTTTCACCGGGGCTTCGGCCCAGTCACTGCGCTGCAAGGGCGACCTCGCGCAGATCGGCAATTCCAAAGGCACGATCCTGCAGAAATGCGGCGAGCCCGTCATGAAAGACACGTTCTGCAAAGCCACGCCTGACACCGTGTCCAGCTCGACCGTCGTGACGCCAAATACCGCAGGTTCCACCGCCAGCACCACGACCAACGTGACGGTCAACACCTGCCAGCAGGTGGAAGAGTGGACTTACAACCCGGGTTACGGGCAGTTCATGACCATGCTGCTGTTTGAGGGCGGTTCCCTGAAGAGCATTCGATACGGGGATCGAGTCACGCGTTGAGCCCCCACGGTCGCTCACTGCGTGTAGCTTCCTGCCCCCCGAGGGGGCCGCTGCGCCTACGGCCCGGCAAAGCCGAAAAATTGGCACACCCCTATCGAGCTCACTGCGTGTAGCTCTTTTCCCCTTGCAGGGGACCGCGCCAGCGGCCCGGCAAAGCCGGTTCCGCGGCACCCGCTGGCTTGAAGAATTCGGTGGGTACGACCAGTGATGAAGGTATTTCACCTGTGGGGGCCGAGGGTCCGGCTTCGCCGGCCCCAGGCGCCGCCCCCTGAGGGGGGAACAGGCTACACGCAGTGAGCCTGGAAGGGGGTGGACCTATTTCAATCCACCTTCGCGCCTGACGCCTTCACCACTTTTTCATACTTCGCCATTTCGCTTTTCATGAAGGCGCCGAACTGCTCGGGCGTGTTGCCTACGGGTTCGGCCATCAGTGTGGCAAAGCGGGTTTTGGCTTCGGGTGAATTCAGCGCGGCGACGAATGCCTGGTTGAGTTTGGCGATCACGTCTTTCGGGGTGCCCGCAGGCGCCACCAGTCCCCACCAGGTGTCGATCTCAAAACCCTTGAGCGTTTCGGCCACGGTGGGCACATCGGGCAGCATGGCGCTGCGCTTCGCTGTGGTGACTGCCAGTGCCTTGAGTTTGCCGGCCTTGATGTTGGCCGATGCTGTGGCCAGGTTGTCAAAGTTGTAGTCCACCTGGCCGCTTAGCAGTGCCAGTTGCGCCGGGTTGCCGCCGTTGTAGGGAATGTGCAGCGCGAAGATGCCGGCCTGCGCCTTGAACATTTCGCCGGCAAGGTGCCCGGCGCTGCCGTTACCGCCGCTGGCGTAATTGAGCTTGGCCGGGTTGGCTTTGGCGTACTTGATCAGATCGCCCAGCGAGTTGATGTTCAGGCGCCGCGCGGAGTCGGCGTTGATCACCAGCACATTGGGCACGCGCACCAGCTGCGTGATGGGCGCAAAGTCGGTGGCCGCGTTGTACGGCATCCTGCTGTAAAGCCAGGGGTTGATGGCGTGGGTGGCGACAGCGGAAATGCCGATCGTCATGCCGTCGGGTTGCGCCTTGGCGATGGCGTCGACGCCGATGTTGCCGCCGCCGCCGGGTTTGTTTTCAATGATGACCGGGCCAAGCGTGTCCTTGACGCGTTCGGCCATCAGGCGGGCCGTCACGTCGATCGGGCCACCGGGGGCATACGGCACGATGATGCGCATGACCTTGGGCTGGGCGTGCGACAGAGGGGCCGACAGTGCCATGCCGGCAATCAAAAGAGCACCCAGGCATTTGCCGGGCAGGGAAGTGAGGAGGGAAACGGGTCGAATGTTCATGCTTCGTATTGTTGCAAATAATCAGGCCTCGCCGGCTTGCAGCGAACCCGGCTTTTCATGAGCCGGAGCGCATTCCCATAAAAATGCCCCGGCTGACGCATCAGCCGGGGCACTTCTTTTTCTTCTTCTTTTTTCTCTTGTTTGTCGGGGGGCTGGCCGTTCAGGTCTCTGCGGGGACGGTCGCCTGCGCTTTTTCTTTTTCGGTCACAAAAGAGTCGGCATAAAACTCGTCCTCCGGGAGGCCCGCAGCCGTGTAGGCGGCCTTGGCTGAGTCCACCACGATGGGCGCGCCGCAGGCATACACCTGGTGGCCCGACAGGTCGGAAAAATCTTCCAGCACGGCCTGGTGGACGAAGCCGGTGCGGCCCGTCCAGTTGTCCTCGGGCAGGGCATTGGAAATCACCGGCACGTAGCGCAAATTCGGCATTTCCGCTGCCTTGGCCTTGACCCATTCGTCCATGTACAAATCGGCCGGGCGGCGGCCGCCCCAGTACAGCACGGCAGGGCGCGTGATGCCTTTGTGTTGCAGATGCTCAATCAGCGCCTTGATGGGCGCAAAGCCGGTGCCCGATGCCAGCAGCACCATGGGTTTGTCGCTGTCTTCGCGCAGGTAAAAGCTGCCAAAGGGGCCTTCGATGCGCAGGATTTCTTTTTCTTTCATGGGGCCGAATACGTGCTCGGTGAACTTGCCGCCCGGCATGTGGCGAATGTGCAGCTCTACGCCCGGGTTGTTGGCCTGGGTGTGTGGTGCGTTGCCCATCGAATACGCGCGGCGGTCGCCGTCGCGCAGCAAAAACTCCACATACTGGCCAGCGTGGTACTTGAACACATCGCTGGCCGGCAATTGCAGGCGCACCACCATCACGTCGTGCGAGGCCTTGGCCAGGCTGTTGATGCGCACCGGCATCTTCTTGACCGGGAAGGCGCTTTCATCGGTGACGTGGCGTGATTCGAGGACGATATCGCTCGTCGCCCTGGCGCTGCAGGTCAGGATGAAGCCGTTCGCCTCTTCCTCGGGTGACATGGCCTTGACCTGGTGCGCGCCATGGAGGACGGTGCCCTCCAGCTTTTTGGACTTGCAGGAGCCGCAGGCGCCATCCTTGCAGCCATAGGGCAGGCCAATGCCCTGGCGAATGGCGGCTGCCAGCAGCGGTTCATCCGCCTCGGCGATGAATGTCCGGCCACTGGGTTGCACGGTCACGGTAAAGCTCATATTCGGTATCCTTGCGGTATCTGTTCTCGACTCGGCCGGTTTCCCGGCAACCCCCAATTTTGCCCTCAAACCTGAACCCCTTAGGCGCACTGCCTTTCCGCTTCCGCCGCGAGCGGATTTTGATCGTTGGCTGCGGTGATGTGGGCCTGCGTGTGGCCCGGCTGCTGCCGCGCAATATCCGCCTGATGGCGCTGACCTCGTCGCCGGAGCGCTCGCCGGCCTTGCGCGCACAGCGCATCACGCCGCTGCAGGGCAACCTGGACGACGCTGCCTCTCTGCGGCGCCTGGCGGGGCTGGCTACACGGGTGGTGCACCTGGCGCCGCCACCCGGCGACCAGCCCGACTGGCGTACGGACCCACGTACGCTGGCGTTGCTGCGCGCCCTGCGCCTGCGCAGCCTGCCGCAGTCCCTGGTGTATGGCTCTACCAGCGGGGTGTATGGCGACTGTGGCGGCGAGTGGGTGCGCGAGACGCGGCCATTGAAGCCCCACACACCGCGTGCCCAGCGGCGTTTACATGCCGAGGCGCATCTGCGGCTTTTTGGCGGGGCCACCGGCACCCGTGTGCACCTGCTGCGCATCCCGGGCATCTATGCGCCCGACCGCGAAGGCGGTACGCCGCGTGGCAGGTTGCTCAAGGGCACGCCTGTACTGCGTGCCGAAGACGACGTCTACACCAACCATATCCACGCCGACGACCTGGCCCGTGCCTGCCTGGCGGCGCTGTGGCGCGGCAAGCCCCAGCGCGCCAGTAACGCCAGCGACGACACGCAGCTGAAGATGGGCGACTATTTCGACCTGGCGGCGGACCTCTATGGCCTGCCGCGGCCGCCGCGCCTGGCACGGGGCTCGGCACAGGAAGAGTTGCCGCTGATGCTGCTGAGCTTCATGAGCGAGTCGCGCCGGCTGGACAACACCCGCCTGAAGCAGGAGTTGCGGCTTCGTTTGCACTACCCGACAGTAGCAATTGGCCTGCGCGATCAGTGAGTACGCCAGCCGCGCGGGCGCAACGCAATAAATGCCATTGACCGCCTGAAATGAACGGGTTGCCACCATGGCAGCCCGTTTTCTCATTTTGGGTGTCTTTTTTTGGCAACGGCGCTGCGGTCGAATGTTACAACCAAAGCGGTAACAAATTGCAACTAACTTGGTCGACCTGGAGCACGTTTCTATTAACTGCAAAAAGAACTTTTTTTAACCCGATGTGCCGGGTTTCCTTTGTGAATACCATCACATCGAGTGCCTCTTTCTTGCAACCGGCTGACGCAAGGGGACTCGCGGGATGTGAAAAATGCACAAAAAAAGTTCGAAAAATGCGCGTACGGCAGCTCAATTTGTAACAATTATCGGCCAGCGTGCACCTACCGCGGCGCCGCCGTTTTTTGATGCACTGGGACGGATGGCCGGTAGCGCCTCAGGCAGATGGACCCTGCGCAAGCCGGTAACGGCCGTTTTGCTGCTGGGAGCAGCAACAGCGCAGGCCGGCCCGGTAGACGGGCAGGTCACGTCGGGCGCAGCCAGCATCTCGCAGAGCGGCTCCGCCACCACCATCAATCAATCCAGCCAGAACGCTTCGCTGACCTGGAAGAGCTTTAACGTAGGCGCGCAGGAAAGCGTCAACTTCGTGCAGCCTTCGGCCAGCGCGATCGCGGTCAACCGCATCCTGGACACCCATGGCAGCCAGATCCTGGGTCAGCTCAATGCCAACGGGCAGGTCTTCCTGATCAACCCCAACGGCATCCTGTTTGGCGCCGGCGCCCAGGTCAATGTGGGCGGGCTGGTGGCGTCAACGCTGGATGTCAAGGATGCCGACCTGAGCAGCGGAAAGCGCAGCTTCAGCGGCGCAGGCGCAGGCAGTGTGGTCAACCAGGGCACCATCAATGCAGCCAAGGGTGGCTACGTTGCAATGGTCGGCAATACCGTGCGCAACCAGGGCACTATCAACGCCCCGCAGGGCAGCGTGGCGCTGGCGGCAGGCAGCGCGGCTACTTTGACCTTCCAGGGCAACCAGCTGCTCAAGGTCGAGGTGGACCAGAGCGTTCTTAACAGCCTGGCCGAGAACGGCGGGTTGATTCTGGCTGACGGCGGGCAGGCGCTTATGAGCGCCGGTGCCAAGGATTCCCTGCTGGCCAGCGCAGTCAACAACACCGGGGTGATCCAGGCGCGCACCGTGGAAAACCGCAGCGGCACCATCATCCTGCTGGGCGGCATGGCCGCCGGCACCGCCAACATTGCGGGCACGCTGGACGCTTCGGCGCCCAACGGCGGCAACGGCGGCTTTGTGGAAACCTCGGGCGCGCAGGTGAACATTGCCGACGGCGCCCGGATCACCACGGGGGCCCCCGCCGGTAACAGCGGCACCTGGCTGATCGACCCGGTGGATTTCACCATCGCTGCTGCGGGCGGGAACATCACGGGTGCGGCCCTGAGTGCCAACCTGGCCTCAGGTAACGTCGTCATCCAGAGCAGCAGCGGGAACACGGGCACAGCGGGCGACGTCAACGTCAACGACGTGGTGAGCTGGAGCATCAACCAGCTGACGCTCAACGCGCAGAACAACATCAACATCAACGCCAACCTCAACGCATCGGGCACCGGCAAGCTGGCGCTGGAATACGGCCAGGGCAATACCAACGGCATCACCAACTCTTACAACTTCAACAACGGCGCGAAGATCAATTTGCCGGCAGGCAACAATTTCAGCACCAAGCAAGGCAGCAACGGTACCCCCGTCGCCTATACGGTGATCACTGACCTGGGCACCGCAACCAGCACCAGCGGCACAGATTTACAGGGCATGAGCGGCAATCTCAACGGTCGCTACGCACTGGGCGCTGACATCGACGCCTCGCCAACCAGCGCCTGGAACGGCGGCAGTGGATTCGAACCGCTGGGCAACAACCTGGCGCAGTTCAGTGGCATCCTGGACGGTTTGGGCCACACCATTTCCGGCCTCACTATCAACCGGCCCACCGCCACCTACGTCGGTCTGTTCGGCTATGTAGGCGCTTCGGGGCGAATCAACAATCTGGGCTTGGCCGGCGGCAGCGTCACGGGCCAAACCAAAGTCGGCGCGTTGGCCGGGTGGAGCAATGGCAATATCACCAACAGCTACGCCAGCACCTCAGTGACCGGCTCCGGATCCGAGGCTGGTGGGCTGGTGGGGACCAGCCAGGGCGTAATCCGCAACAGCCACGCCAGCGGCGCGGTGATCGGCTCGTTCATTGTGGGCGGGCTGGTTGGCTGGAACCAGGGCCTTATCAGCGACAGCTATGCCACCGGCTCTGTCGGCGCATCGAGTTCGCGGGTTGGCGGGCTGGTGGGCGACATGCTCAACGGCGGAAGCGTCAGCAATAGCTACGCCAGCGGCAACGTCACCAGCACCGGCCAGGATGTCGGCGGGCTCGTGGGGTATTGGGACAGCAATGGCACCGCCAATGTTGTGATCAGCAATAGTTATGCGAGTGGCACGGTGTCCGGCACCACGAATGTCGGCGGCCTGGTGGGCTATAAGTTCAATGCTGGTGGCACCATCAACAACAGCTACGCGACCGGGGCCGTGAGCGGCACCAGCAACCTGGGTGGGCTGGTCGGCTTGTGGGACGCCGGGACGGCGATCAACAACAGTTTCTGGGACACCGTCACAACCGGGCGGGCCACCAGCTCGGGCGGCGGCATGGGCATGACCACAGCCCAGATGCAACAACAGGCCAATTTCAGCTCGGCCACGGCTGCCAACGGCAACGTCAACCCGAACTGGGATTTCACCAGCGTCTGGCGTATTTATGAGGGAAATAGCCGTCCTCTGCTCAAGGCACTCATGAAGGCCACCACGGTCACCGTTGCCAATACCAGCAAGACCTACGACAAGCTGTCCTGGAATGGTGGAACCAGCGTTAGTTGCTCCAACGTGGCCTGCGGCAGCTTGTCGGGCAGCATCGGTTTCGGCGGAACCGCCCAGGGCGCGGTCAATGCCGGAAGCTATACGGTGACAGCGTCCGGCCTGTATTCCAACCAGCAGGGCTACGACATCAGTTACGCCAATGGCACGCTGACAGTGAATCCCGCCAGCTTGACGGTCACAGGTGTAGGCGCAAACAGCAAGGTGTATGACGCCGGCACCACCGCCACCCTCAACGGCACGGCCAGCGTAACAGCCATTGCCGGCGACACGGTGAGCGTGGCCGGCACCGGCAGCGGTGCTTTCGCCAACAAGAACGTGGGCAACGGCAAAGCCGTGACCGTCACCGGCTATACGCTGAGCGGCGCCGATGCCGCCAACTATGTCATCGTGCAGCCCACGGGCCTGACCGCGAACATCACACCGGCCAGCGTTGTCGTTGGCGGTGTGACGATCCAGGACAAGGTGTACAACGCCAACGACGCCTCCACCATCAGCGGCACGGCCAGCGTTGCAGCTTTCGCCGGTGATACGGTGAACGTGCTCGGCACGGGCATCGGCCGGTTTGCCGACAAGAACGTGGGCAACGGCAAGGTGGTTACCGTGACCGGCTACACGCTGGGCGGCGCCGATGCCGGCAACTACACCGTGGTGCAACCCACAGGTTTCACGGCAAACATCACGCCGGCCAGCCTGGCGGTTACCGGCGTAGGCGCAAACAACAAGGTTTACGACACGACCACCACAGCGACGCTGAGCGGGACAGCAGCGGTGACGGCTTTGAGTGGTGATACCGTGACCGTGGGCGGTACCGGC
>NZ_JBFUBS010000009.1:0-197492 GCF_056405635.1 Polaromonas sp. P1_F8
ACCAATGGTGGCGGCATCATCAGCGTTCAGGCTTCGACGACGATGAACGACTCGCTGATCAACAGCCAGTGGCTGTCGCTGGTTCCTTACTCGCAAGGCGCCAGCACGGGCCTCGCACCTGGTTCGCTGATCAGCGAATGGCGCTGCGGCCCAAGCACGGCCTCAGGCATCCCTCTCAAGTTCCTGCCAGGTTCTTGCCGCGGCTAATCGTTTCGCAGATTTACTAAAATCCGCAAGGCACCTTTGGGTGCCTTTTTTTTTGTAAGTCTCAATGGGAGCATATGTGAGCGTATTCAACCGGCCATGGACATGGCATGGAAAGTCGGCGATGACCAAGCCAGTCGACCCAGAGGGTCACACGCGCATCATTGCGTTGACCTGCTTTGTCGCGCTGGCTTCACCTTTCCTGTTCGGCTATGGCACCTTGCCACTGACCAACTTTGTCGCCGAAATCGTTAGCGTCGTCGGCTTCGCAATGCTGCTGGTACTGGCTTCGCAGTATGGCGAGTCGCGCGCGTCGACCGCCGAGCTGCGCAACGTCGGGCTGGCGTTCGGCCTGCTGGCGCTGACGGTGGCCGTGCAATACCTGGTGTTTGGCCGTCACAACCCGGTCAACTGGTTTTTTGTCTTCGGTTACCTGATGCTTGCGATGATGGCGGCCTGGGTCGGTTATCTGGCCAATACGCGCGCCAACGGCCTGCGCTGGTTACGCGGCATGACCTTCGCTTTTGTCGCTGGTTGCGCGATCGCTTCGCTCGCCGCGATCGCGCAGTATTTCAGTATCGATGGCAGCGGGGTACTCTTGTCGCCGGTCGTGCAGTCCGGCCGAACTTTCGGTTTTATCCGGCAGCCCAACCATCAGGCCACGTTCATCTGCCTCGGCGTGGTCGCGCTGCTTGCGCTGCAGGCTTTAGTCGGCCGCACCAAGGCGGCCTGGGCCTTGCTGCTGCTGGCTCCGCTGTTCGCATTCGGCATAGTTTCCACGGGTTCGCGGACGGGGCTGCTCGAGCTGGGCTTCGTCTCGGCGTTTGCGATCCCTTTTATGCGGCGCAATGGCCTGGGCGTCTGGAAAGCGTTCTATCCGCTGCTTTGTGCCGCACTGCTGTGGGTTTGTCTTTACCGGCTCAGCCAGGGTGGCGGCGCGGGTTTCTACGGTGCTGACAAGCTCGCGCAGACTGCATCCGAAGGTGTAGGCCTGCGCGCCGAGGCCTGGCGCCAAACCTGGCAGCTGATTCTGGAGCGGCCTTGGTTCGGTTGGGGGTTGCCGCACTACGCGGCTGCGTTTTTTCTGAGTGGCGGTGCGGCCAAAGCGGGTATTTTCATGACGCACTCGCACAACGGGTTTTTACAGCTCGCCTTCGGGTTCGGCATTCCGGTTGCACTGGTGTTCATTGGGTTGATGACATGGGTGTTGTTGCGGCTCTGGCGACAGGCGCTGAACACGGGCGGCTTTTTCTCGTTCGCGCTGATCGGCTGCCTGCTGATCCACTCGCAGGTCGAGTTTCCCCTTTGGTACACCAATTTCCTGCTGCCGGCCTGCTGGGCCCTCGGCTGGTTGTGCCACGGCGATGCACCGGCCAACGCCGCAGGTGTCGCCACGACGGCGGGCGCTTCGGCCGGTGCGCCTCGTGCAGTCTGGCGGACCTGGTTTGTTGCAATGATCGGTATCGGGCTATTTGTGATGGCCGCGTCAATGAATCGGGATTACTACAAGGTTACGCCGGTGTTCACGCCCGGTCTAGCCACCGACCTGGAGCCGCGGCTCGAAGTGGCACGCAGCGGTTTCTGGTTCCGGCAGTATGTCGACTTCCTTGAGCTCTACCGAGGCAAGGTTACGCCTGCAAACTATCGGCAGCATCTCGAGCAGGCGGCCACCCTCGGTTGCGTGATCTATGAATCCTGGTATCAACCGAATACCGTCGTGGCGCTGATTTTTGCGGATCGCATCGATGACGCCAAATGGATTCTGCATTCTTACCGGCGTCTGGAAAAACAAGGGCGAGTCGGGCAGTTCAGACAGGCCATCACGGATGCGAATCCGCCGCGCGGCCCCGAGGTGCTGGCCTGGCTCGACACCAAGGAGTCCGCACCGCGGTCGGCCACGATGTTTGAGAAGACCTGTTATGACGTCAAGGATGCCCGCTGAACCGGACCGCGCGAGAGTTGCGGGCTTGTGGAACTCAGCAAGTGACTAGCGCGCCGGCTGTCTCCGGATCAGTAGTCGCCCGCGTCGGGTTCGTCGCGCTACTCGCGTCGCCTTGGCTGATTCCATTCGCACCAGGCCCGTCGCCGGCGGTGGTGCCGTGGCTGGTCTCGCTGGTGATCGCCTGCACGTCGCTGCTCTTGGCCGTCACATTCGGTTCTCGTATGGCGATCCCCGCCAGCGAACGCTGCCGCAATGGTGTGTCGCTGCTGGCCTGGTCGTGGCTGGTCGCAGGGCTGGTCAGCAGCGTGATCGGCCTGCTTCAGTACTATGCCGCCGCCGACACGTTTTGGCCCTGGCTCAGCCGGGCGAATGCTGGCGAAGCCTATGCGAACCTTCGGCAGCGCAATCAATTTGCGACTTTGACAAGCATCGCACTGGCTGCGCTGCTTTGGCTCGGCGTCGGCGCGGGAGCGGGCGGGCGCCGCGCTTGGTGGCTGATGTCGGCCGCACTGCTACTGGTGGTGGGCAATGCCGCTTCGTCATCGCGAACGGGCTTCGTGCAACTGCTGCTGCTTTGCTGCGTGCAGCTCGCCTGGAGCAGGCACGACGGTGCGACACGACGAATCCTCACCGTGGCGCTGTCTGGCTATGTGGCAGCGACCCTGTTGCTGCCGTGGTTTGCCGGCATGGATCCCTCCCTGCATGGTCTGATATCGCGTCTGCGTGCGGGTGATGAGGCCTGTACGAGCCGCATCGCACTCTGGTCTAACGTGCTCGAGCTAATCGCGCTGAAGCCCTGGACAGGCTGGGGCTGGGGTGAGCTCGACTATGCACACTACACGACCGTCTTCGACGGGTTGCGGTTTTGCCAGATTCTCGACAATGCGCACAACCTGCCGCTGCATCTTGCGGTGGAACTCGGTCTTCCGTTCGCATTGCTCGCCTGCGGCGGCCTGCTCTGGTGGATATGCCGCAATCGTCCGTGGTGTGAGAGCGACACAGGCCGGCAACTGGCCTGGTCTGTGCTGGCAGTGATCGGCCTGCACAGCCTGCTCGAATACCCGCTCTGGTATGGGCCGTTCCAAATTGCCGCTGGCGGAGCGGTGGCGATCCTCTGGCGCCACGGCGCGGCGACTGCGGTCGGGCCGCGCGCGCGTGCCGGCTTGGCCGGGCTCGCGGCGACGGGACTCATGCTCTGCGGCTATGCGCTGTGGGACTATCACAGAGTTAGTCAGATCTACCTTCCGTCCGAGAATCGCAGCCCTGCTTATCGCACCGACACGCTGGCGAAAATTCAAGGATCGTGGATCTTCGCCAATCAGGTAGCCTTCGCCGAGCTCACCATCTCGCCATTGACATCGGCCAACGCGCAATGGACATATGACACAGCAAAGCACTTGTTGCACTATTCGCCCGAGCCTCAGGTCATTGAAAAGGTAATTGAAAGCGCGACGATGTTAGGTTGGGAAGATGACGCGGTGGAACACCTTGCGCGGTATCGCGCCGCATTTCCAGATGACTATGCTCGTTGGACCGCCTTAAATTCTTTCAGGTTTCCGGCTATTCGGTCCGGCTACCCGAACCAATAAAGCTTCCAGATTTTCCGCCATGTTTTTCGACTACATGCACTTCAGTGATGATCATTGCGCGATCGACTGCCTTGCACATGTCGTAAATTGTCAACAAGGCAATCTGCACCGCGGTTAGTGCCTCCATCTCAACACCCGTGGGTCCAAGTGTCTCCACGGTTGCCGTGCATGTTACGGTGCTGTCGGTTTCGTCAGGCGCGAAGTCAACATTTATATGGGTCAACGCCAGCGGATGACACAGGGGAATTAAATCGCTGGTCCGTTTTGCCGCCATAATGCCGGCGATTCTGGCGACACCCAGCACATCGCCTTTTTTGGCCGTGCCCTCTAGAATCAACATCAGCGTGGACGGATTCATGACAATCCTCCCCTGCGCAACGGCAATACGATGCGTCGCGGCCTTTGCACCTACGTCAACCATGTGGGCCTGGCCGTTCGCATCAAAATGAGTCAGTGGTGAAGTCGTTGTCATACCGTTACAAAACCTTTACAACCAACCCTCATCATAAGAGCATGTTTACCAAAGAAAGTCTTTTAAAGAGCCGGTTTTTGGCTGCCGGTATTCATCTAGGTGTCAGCCTTGCTGTCGCATTTATGGCGGCAGCCCTCGTCTTTGAAGTCTGGTACCCCTATCCTTATCGGGAAATATCCGGCGGCCGCGAACTGTTTCTGTTGCTTGTGGCTGTCGATGTTGTCATGGGCCCCTTGTTAACGCTGGCGATTTTCGACCGAAGGAAGTCCAACAAGGTATTGCGCCGGGACCTCACGGTCATCGGCCTGCTGCAAATGGCGGCTCTTGCCTATGGCCTGTGGACCATGATGCTGGCGCGCCCTGTGCACCTGGTCTTTGAGCTGGACCGATTCCGCGTAGTGCACGCCGTTGATGTGCAGCCCGGATCCCTGGTACAAGCTCCTGCGGAGTTCCAGCGGTTGCCGCTCGCAGGACCCACACGGCTGTCTCTGCGTGAGTTCAAGGACTCCAAGGAGAGCTTTGACGCTACCATGGCCGCGGTGCAAGGTTTGACGTTAAGTGCGCAGCCGCAGTTGTGGCAAAGCTACCAAAAGGCACAGGCTCAGGTCGTCCGCGTGAGCCGCCCTCTGGCGGAATTGAAAAGCCGGTTTCCTGGCCGTGTGGCCGATATTGACGCTGCGTTGAAAGCGCAACTGCCCTCGCATCCGACCGAAGTCATCGGCTACGTCCCCATGATCGGCAGGCAGACCTTCTGGACAGCGTTCATCGATACCAAAACGGCAGAGGTAATTGGATTTGTACCCATTGACTCCTTCTAGGCGAACTGTGTCCGTGAAGCCGCGTTCGGCCCTGAACCGCCTTGCCCTGGCCTGCATTGTTTTCATGGCTTTGGGCGGTTCCTCGCTGGCTCAGGCGCCCGTCGGTACGGCCGGAGGCTCGACGGGTTCATTGCCATCGCTGGGTGAAACTTCCGACCTCGCAGCGGCTGCAGAGCGCCGTATTGGAGACCGCATCGCCGTCAGCATCTACCGCGACCCTGACTACATTGATGATCCGGTGCTCGGCGATTACCTCCAGAGTATCTGGTTGCCGCTGGTGGCCGCCGCAAGGGCCCGGGGCGAGCTCAATGCCGAACTTGAAGAGCGTTTTGCCTGGCAGGTTTTCCTGATCCGGGACCGCAGCATCAATGCCTTTGCATTACCCGGGGGCTACTTTGGCGTGCACCTGGGCCTGCTGGCCGCGGTGAGCAGTTCCGATGAGGTGGCCGCAGTAATGGGCCATGAACTCAGCCATGTGACCCAGCGGCACATTGCGCGCATGCTGACGCAGCAGTCGCGCCAGACCCCCTGGATGATTGCCGCCATGATCCTCGGCGTGCTGGCTGCCGGGAAGAGCAGCAATGCCGGCAGCGCCGCCGTGGTCGGCGGGCAGGCGGTCGCGATGCAGAACCAGCTCAACTTTTCCAGGGACATGGAACGGGAGGCTGATCGCGTGGGTTTCGGGGTCATGACCGATGCGGGTTTTGAAAGCCGTGGCGTTTCGGCCATGTTCGAAAAGCTGCAGCAGGCCTCGCGCCTGAACGACAACGGCGCCTTTCCCTATTTGAGGTCCCATCCATTGACGACCGAGCGGATTGCCGAGGCGCGCGCACGTGTGCAACTGTCTTCCACGGACGCGGCAAAACCCTCGCGCGAAAAAGAAACCGAGGCCGGCAGGGCCCGTGTGTTGCACGCCATGATGGCATCGCGGGCACGCATCCTGGCCGCCCCGGGGGTTGATGCGCTGCGCTCCATGGTGGCGGAGGCCCAGCGCCAGACTGGCCCGGTCGCCGCATTGCAGTCGCTTCCCACGGCCGACAATGTGCGTGATGCCGGAGTCTTGTATGGTGGCGCTTTTGCGGCGGCCCGGCTGCGCGATTTCCCCATCGCTAAAAGCCTGCTGGAACGGTTGAAACCGCTTGCCGCGGGTGTTCCACATGTCGCCAATGCAGTGGATTTGCTGGCTGTTGAAATTGACCTGATGGCCGGCGTGGTTCCCCCGACAGCAGCATCTGCCGACATTTCCAGGGCGACATCCCGCGCTGAGGTGCTGCTGCAGTCCCAGTCGCTGATGGCCGCGAACCGTGCGCAGGACGTTTCGGGCCGGCTGCAAAGCTGGGTGACGCTGCATCCCAAGGATGCGATGGCCTGGCAGCTGCTAGCGGTGGCGTACGGCAAGCAAAACAAGCAGGTTCAGGCGATTCGCGCCGACGCGGAAAGCCGCGCTGCCCAGCTGGATTACCCTGCAGCGCTGGACCGCTTCAAGGCGGCGCAGGGCTTGATGCGCAGCAGCCCCGGCAGCGCAGATTACGTGGAGGGTTCGATCATCGACACACGAACCCGCCAGACGGAACTACTTGTTAAAGAGCAGGCGCTCCAGGACAAAGTCGATCGCTAGCTGCAGCACCGAGTAAATCAGCGAGCCTATCAGCGCGGCAGTAAAACCCGTGACGTTCAGGCTGCTGATCAGGCTGGCCGCGGCCCAGAACATCAGCGCGTTGATGACAAACAGGAACAAGCCCAGCGTCACCAGCGTCACCGGCAGCGTCAGCAGAACCAGGATCGGGCGCACCAGCATGTTGAGCGCACCCAGAACCGCCGCGGCAATCAGAGCGCCGGTGAAATTGGTCACCACGACTCCGGGATAGAGATAGGCAACGGCCAGCAAGGCCACCGCGCTTAAAAGCCATTTGAGGATAAGTTTCATGGGCAAAGAATACCACCGGCCTGCCCGATTCGGCCCCTCATCACTCCGGCGAGCAGAAGCTGCATTCCCGGGCGGCACAGGCTTTTTCAACCAGAGCGCAGCCCGATTTCAGCGAACCAAACCGGGGAAGTAACCCTCCCCGGGATTCCAGCACGAGGTGAAAGCCCTCAATCGCTTGCGACCAGCAGCCCGGCACCTGCCAGCGCCGTGGCATAACCGAGGATGCCGTGACTCTCCTGGGCCTGCGTTGCCGTGACCGGTTGCATGTCCTGGCCGAATTTCGGGCGCCGGGCATCCAGCACGCGTGCAACGCCATACTGCTTGATGAGGCCCTCGGTCTGGGTGATCAGAGTGGCCTGCGCCAGCTGGGTCAACACGGTGTTGCCCTCTTTCTGAAGAAGAGGCGTCAGCTGCGCGAATACCTTCTCGGCCCATTTGCCGCGCCAGCTTTCGCGCGCACTGTGTGTCACCCATTTGCTGACGCGGTGCGTCACGCGGGGTGCGCAGCCGACCACGATCCAGCGGGTGGGGCTGTGGGCCTCGCCGGCCGGCAGCATGGGTTGCAGCATCTGCAGGGCATATGCGGCATCGTCAATGTACACAATGATGTTGTCCATAAAGTTCTCCTTGAGTTGTCGTCGTTTTAGAAGCTTGCTGGCTGAAAGAGGGGCATACGCCCCCCGTGGGTTGCTGGGTTCAATGTGGAATCAGGTCGGCATCCTGCGATCGGGAGCGCCGTGTGGCCCACCATCCCGCACCCAGCACGCCTGCCACTGCAAGGGCGTAGGTTGCCCACTGCGCTGCAAGGTGCAGGGTTTCAGCGGAAGGCATGGTGCCCGGGCCGCCATAGATCGGGTCGAGCAGCTGTTCGCTCACAATCATCTTCGCGGCGGTGAAGGCCAGAACAGCAGCGCCGACATTGATGATGATGGGGAAACGTTCCACCAGCTTGAGCACCATGGTGCTGCCAAACACCACGATCGGGATGCTGACCAGCAGGCCGATGACCACGAGGTCAAACGAGCCGTGCGCGGCGCCGGCCACACCCAGCACGTTGTCGATGCCCATCAGGGCGTCGGCCACCACGATGGTTTTCATGGCGCCCCAAAAGGTGTGGGCAACCGGGCCGTCGTGCTCCTTGTCACCCTGGTCGGCCAGCAGCTTGTAGGCAATCCACAGCAGCCCCAGGCCGCCCACCAGCATCAGGCCGGGAATTTTCAGCAGCCACACCACGCCAACCGTCATGGCAGAGCGGACCACAATGGCGCCAACCGTACCCCAGACGATGGCTTTTTTCTGCAGGTGGGATGGCAGGTTGCGCGCGGCCAGTGCGATCACGATGGCGTTGTCGCCGGCGAGCACCAGGTCAATGAGGATGATCGCCAGCAGGGCGGACCACCAGGGGGCAGTAAATAGTTCCACGTCACACTCCATGTCAAGTTTCGACTTGGAAATCTGCGTGACGGCGCACGACGGATTTCCGGCTTCGTGAAACCGGAACGGGTGTGATGGGTGGCTGGGGTCGGCGCCCGTGGACGCCGCAGATACCTCGATCAAACCTGTTCAGGTTTCAATCGAAGGTCTGGCTCGACATGCAGTGTCGCTGCATGCCCAACAAGCCGGAAGTGTCAACTTCGTAATGACGACTTGTTGTTAGCGATTTTGCTGTGGTGTCTGTTTTCGTATATTGCAGCAAAACGAGGGAGTTACTCCCCTTCGTCTGGGTATTTGACAATAAAAAAAGATTTTTTGCAACCCGGTCTTGCCGCGCAGGGGTGCGATGCGGGGACATGCTCCATTTCCCCCATAGACGGCTGGCCCGCCCATCTGGCTGATAATGAACGGCCCGGCGCTGTCACTTCGCTTCCTCGCCTTTCTTCGCCTCCTTGCGCTCGCTCCATCCGCTCAGCGGCAGCCCTTAGACCCACCGTTCCATGCCCGGCATCCACATCACCGATATTGAAGCCGCCATCAACTACTGGCGTGACAAAAAGCCTTCGCCCGACGGGGTGACGCTGGCTCCTGAGCTGCGTGCGCTCGCCGAGGTCTACGCGCTCCTGGTTTTCTACCATGAGGACGAGGCCGACGAAAAAAGCTTTCCGCCCAAGGCGCGGGCGGCGTGGCGGACCTGGTACGACACGACAGCTGACACGCCCTGCATTGCGATTTGCTCAACCAGCCAGGGGGACGCCCTGTGCAAGGGCTGCGGCCGCACGTTTGACGAAGTGCAGCACTGGCCCGAGATGACGCCTGCCGAGAAGCGCGGTACCTGGCGGCGCATCACGCAGGAAGCAACTGCCTGGCGGTTTGGCCGCTACGCTGACCGCGCGCTTGAGAACAAGGACAAGGACGCGCAGAAAGACGCGGCACCCGCCCCGGTCGCCACGCCAAAAATCTAAGCCTTTTGGGCTTGCAGCCCATAAACGGCGAGCGCGAGCAGCTATGAATTTGATAGTGATTTCGCTACACTGACGGCATGCTCAGACTGACGCGTGCCCCCAATATCGCCATCGCTGCGCTGTGGGTCGACCTGTTGCAGCAGGCCGGTATTGCCGCCAGCGTGCAGCGCTATTTTCTGGGCAGCGTCGCCGGGGAACTCCCGCCCGACCAGTGCCAGCCCGAAGTCTGGCTCACCCACCATGAAGAAGAACCCCGCGCACGGGAGTTGCTCGACAACCTGCAGAACATGCCGCAGCGGCGATGGCTGTGCGTCTGCGGCGAAATCGTCGAGGGCGGATTTGAGCAGTGTTGGAACTGTGGACTAGCCCCCGCAGTGGGGTAGAGCCCACGGCCGCTCATTGCTTGTAGCTCCCAGTGCCCGAGGGGCCGTCCGCCCTCCGACCCGGCAAAGCCGGTTCGGGGCTCATGTTGGATTGAGGAGTTCAGTGGGGCACAACCAAGGGTGCCGCGGGACTGGCTTTGCCAGACCGCAGGCGCCGCCGCCTTGCAAGGGGGGAACAGGCTACACGCAGTGAGCCTGGACGGGGGTTACACCCGTTTCGCCAGCTCGGCCGCCATGCCGACATAGCTGCCAGGCGTCATCTTCAGCAGGCGTTCCTTCTCCGCCGCAGGAATTTCCAGCGAACGGATCAGCGCGTGCAGGTCTTCGGCCTTTACGGTTTTGCCGCGCGTGACTTCCTTCAACTTCTCGTAAGCGCCTTGCACGCCGTAACGGCGCATCACCGTCTGGATCGGTTCGGCCAGCACTTCCCATGAGGCGTTCAGGTCGTCACCCAGCGCTTCGCGGTTGAGTTCGAGCTTGTTCAGCCCCACACCCATTGAGTTGTAGGCCAGCACGGCATAGCCGAGCGCCACACCCATGTTGCGCAGCACGGTCGAGTCGGTCAGGTCGCGCTGCCAGCGGGAAATCGGCAGCTTTTCGCTCAGGTGGCGCAGCAGCGCGTTGGCCAGGCCCAGGTTGCCTTCGGCATTTTCAAAGTCAATCGGGTTGACTTTGTGCGGCATGGTCGAGGAACCTATCTCGCCGTCCTTCAGGCGCTGCTTGAAGTAGCCCACGCTCACATAACCCCAGATGTCGCGCGCCAGGTCGATCAGGATGGTGTTGGTGCGGGCCACCGCGTCAAACAGCTCGGCCATGTAGTCGTGCGGCTCGATCTGGATGCTGTAGGGCTGGAAGGTCAGGCCCAGACCCAGCGGCTCCGGCGTTTCGATCACGTTGCGGCTGAAGGCTTCCCAGTCAAAGTCGGGCCAGGCCGAGAGATGCGCGTTGTAGTTGCCGACCGCGCCGTTCATCTTGGCCATCAGCTTGATGCCGGCGATCTTGTCGCGTGCATTGGCCAGACGCACCACCACGTTGGCGATTTCCTTGCCGACCGTGGTCGGGCTGGCGGTCTGGCCGTGCGTGCGGCTCAGCATGGGTTCTTCGGCATAGATGTGGGCCATTTCACGCAGCTGCGCAATGACCTTGTCCAGCGCCGGCAGCACCACCAGGTCGCGGCTGCTTTTAAGCTGCAGCGCGTGGCTGGTGTTGTTGATGTCTTCGCTGGTGCAGGCAAAGTGCACAAATTCGCTGGCGCCCTGCAGCTCCGGCCGGGCTTCGAACTTCGACTTGATCCAGTACTCGACGGCTTTCACGTCGTGGTTGGTGGTCTTTTCGATTTCCTTGATGGCCGACGCATCGGCCTCCGAGAAGTTTTTGACCAGACCCAGCAAATAGGTGCGGGCACCCGGGCTCAGCGGCTTGAATTCGGCGAATTTGGCATCGGACAGCGCGATAAACCACGCCACTTCGACCTGAACGCGGCGGTGCATATAGCCCTGTTCGGACATCAGGGGACGTAACTGGTTCAGTTTGTTCGCGTAGCGGCCGTCCAGAGGGGACAGGGCGTTGATCGTGGAAAAAGGGGGGGAAGAGCTCATGGCCCAATTGTAGGCCGGGTGCCTGCCGCGCCGGCCGTGCCGGGAGCCGCTGCCGCGAGCCCGAAAAGATGTGCATATTTGCGAATCTTCTTGCCCGGCGCGTTACACCCCTGTCAGCCCGGCTGCCGGCTTACTCGATAGAATGCTCTTCCCCCGGACCACGATCTCACACCATCATGAAACTCATCGGATCCGCTACCAGCCCCTATGTGCGCAAAGTGCGCATAGTGATGGCCGAGAAAAAGCTCGACTACCAGTTTGTCCTGGAAGATGTCTGGGCAGCCAACACCACCATCCAGGCCTCCAACCCGCTCGGCAAGGTGCCCTGCCTGGTCATGGAAGGCGGCGAAGCCGTATTTGATTCCCGCGTGATCGTCGAATACCTCGACACCCTGTCACCCGTCGGCAAGCTCATCCCCAGCCAGGGCCGTGAGCGCGCTGAAGTCAAAACCTGGGAAGCCCTGGCCGACGGCCTCATCGACGCCGCCATCCTGGCGCGCCTCGAAGCCACCTGGGCCGGCCGCAGCGTCAAGCAACGCAGCGACGCCTGGATCGACCGCCAGATGGGCAAGATCGAAGCTACCCTCAAGGCCATGAGCACCGGCCTGGGCGACAAGTCGTTCTGCAGCGGCATCCACTTCAGCCTGTCCGACGTCGCGGTCGGCTGCGCGCTCGGCTACCTCGACCTGCGTTTTGCGCAAATCAACTGGCGTGAGATGTATCCGAACCTGACCAAGCTGCAGGACAAGCTGATGCAGCGGCCGAGCTTTGCGGAAAGCATTCCGCCGGGCTGATGCGAAGGGTGGTGAAGGAGACGGCACTTCTCGCTGACGCCAAATCACCCCATCGCATACAAACTGAAGACGCCGCCGGCTATTTGCTATGCATTTGGTAGCTGCTTGCGCCCGTCTTTATTGGGCCCTGGCTACTTTCACATTTGAAATTGGTCCAGAAACAGGCCCAAGGCTTCTTCAACGCTCCATGGGCGGCCCTTTTCAGGTGTTTTGAGGTCGAGATGGCCTGATTTCAGGCATCAAAATGGCTCCTGGCCCAATCAGAACAAGCGCAAGCAGCTATCAAAATAATAGCGCTTGCGGGGGCTTCACGGGTTTCCCGGTCATCACGATGGAAGTTCACCAGGCTATCGGCGGTGAACTTCAGGCGGGGCGCAACGCATGTGTTGGCCCTGGCCCGCAAGGGGCCGGAATATAAAAATGCTGCGAAGCGCCCCGGCGCGAACGAGGGAGGGAGGGAGGAGGAGGAGCGCCCCGGGATTGCAGCTGAACCTGGACGGCTCAGAAGGCTTCGCAACAATGAAACTGTTTTTTGCCAGCGCCGCCAATGAAGGCAAATTGCGCTTGCAGAAGTATGAGAGCACAAGTGCGGGGTAGTTCCCGCAAATAAAAGGTCTCCCAGGTAAATTTTTGTTAACGGGCCGCGGGCTTGATGGCCAGCTGTTTTTCGATCTCTTTGACCAGCGCGCCGCCAGCCGGGTCGGCCATGGAATTGAAGCTGGTGACGCTGGCGCCGTCGCGTGCAATGACGTATTTGTAAAAATTCCAGCGCGGCGTGGTGCCTGTTGTGGCCGCCAGTTTCTGGAACAGGGGGTTGGCGTCCTTTCCTGTCACGCTGGTCTTGGTGAACATGGGGAACTTCACGCCGAAGGTGTTTTCGCAGAAGTCCGCGATCTCCTTGTTGCTGCCTGTTTCCTGCGAAAAATCATTGGATGGAAAACCCAGCACCACCAGGCCCCGGTCTTTGTATTTGGCGTAGAGCGCTTCAAGCCCCTGGTACTGCGGGGTAAAGCCGCAGAAGCTGGCGGTGTTGACCACGACCACCACTTGTCCGCTGTATTGGCAAAGCGTCTGCGGCTTTTCGTCCTGCAGCCGTAAAAACGTCTGCTGCAGCAGCGCGGGGCATGTTGCCGGTGCGGGGCCGGCGGGCGCTACGGCAGGTGCCGGTGGCGCAGCCAGCGCGCCGCGGGAGGCCAGCAGCGCAGGGGCGGCCAGCATGATCAGCAAAAGGAACTGGGCCGCCTGGCGAGGGGCGCAAAAAGAGGCAGTGGCAGTCATTGGCTAAACTCGCGGGCTGGTGATCGGGCCGATTCAGGTTTATTCTGGCGTTGTCATACATGTTTCACAACATGCCCTGACGATACGCCCGTATCGCGGTGAATGGATTCAGCGGGAATTCAGCCCCGGACTATCCGGGGTCTGCGTGGCTTTATTTGGCACAATGCAGTCCGAAAAAGAGCACTTGTGTGGTCCAACACGCCGGAATGGGGTCCGAATTACCCTGATTTGCCGGTAAATGGCGCATAAGTCGCCCGTTGTCACATTAGCCGCCTAAAATCGTTACAAGTACCCAGGATGCTCCCGCAGGACATCCGAGGCAGATATATCTGCATATCCCTTGCGAAGGAGTTCTCATGCTTTATCCCGAACTGTTCAAACAACTTGAATCCGTCCGCTGGGACATGGACAAGGACATTCCATGGGCAAGTTTTGACGCGTCCAAGCTGACCGACGAGCAGGCCCAGACCATCAAGATGAATGCCATCACGGAATGGTCTGCGCTGCCCGCCACGGAAATGTTCCTGCGCGACAACAAGGACGACAGCGATTTCTCGGCCTTCATGTCCATCTGGTTCTTTGAAGAGCAAAAACACTCGCTGGTGTTAATGGAATACCTCAAGCGCTTCCGCCCGGACCTCGCTCCCACGGAAAAGGAATTGCACGAAGTGCGTTTTGAGTTCGAACCCGCACCCGCGCTGGAAACGCTGATGCTGCATTTCTGCGGCGAGATCCGCCTGAACCACTGGTACCGCCGCGCCAGCGAATGGCATACCGAACCCGTCATCAAGCAGATTTATACCCAGCTGAGCCAGGACGAAGCCCGCCATGGCGGCGCTTACCTGCGCTACATGAAGCGCGCCATCAACAACTTCGGCAATGAAGCCAAGTCCGCCTTCACCAAGGTGGGCGTGCTGATGGCCAGCGCACGGCGTACCGCCCAGGCACTGCATCCGACCAACCTGCATGTGAACAAAAGCCTGTTTCCGCGCGACACCATCCAGAGCCGCCTGCCCAACCCCGAGTGGCTGGAGCACTGGCTCGACACGCAGATCAAGTTTGACGCGGTGTGGGAGGGCAAGGTGGTCGAGCGCATCCTGCACAACCTGAGCCTGCTGCTGAACCAGAGCTTCAAGACCGTGCAGGAACTGAACCGCTACCGCAAGGAAGTCGCCAAGGAACTGGCGGAGTCCATCGCCGCCAAGCCGGCACCTGCCGGCGCCTGATGCACGACGTCCGCTGGCCGGGTGCCTCGGGCGGCAGAAGCCGGGTGGTAACCCGGGCCTTCCGTTAAAGTGGCGGCATGCCCAGCGAGCTCCCTACCCCCTCCTCTGCCCACTTCCTGCAAAAAATAGTCCCCCGCGAAGAAGCGCGGCAGCGGCTTGCTTCAATGCCGCATCCTGTTGTCTTTACCAATGGGGTGTTTGATGTCTTGCACCGGGGGCATGCCACCTACCTGGCCGACGCACGCGCGCTGGGCGCGAGCCTGGTGGTGGCGCTGAACACCGATGCCTCGGCGCGACGGCTGGGCAAGGGCCCTGACCGGCCGCTCAACAACGAACACGACCGCGCCGCCATGATGGCTGCGCTGGAGTCGGTGAGCCTGGTCACCTGGTTTGACGAAGACACGCCGCTGGAGCTGATCCGTGAGCTCCAGCCAGATCTGCTGGTGAAGGGCGGAGATTACGACATGGACAAACTGGCGGAGACCGCGGTAGTCAAGGCGTATGGCGGCAGTGCGCGGGCAATCCCGTTTGTGGATGGCTATTCGACGACGGCCCTGGTGAAAAAAATCCGCGCTGCGCGCTGATCTGCTGATACCAGCCGGTATTGGGTATTTGGGTATTGGGAGAGCCCGGCCCGCTTTTCTCCGGAGGGAAAGCGCCCTCAGGCGGACTTCGCCACCAGCACGGCGTTGGAGCCGCCAAAGGCAAACGAGTTGGACATCACCGCGCGCAGGCCCTTGGCATCGCGTGCCGTCAGCGGTATGTAGTCCAGGTCACAGCGCGGGTCAGGGTTCTCCAGGAAAGCCGTTGGCGGCAGTTGCCCCGCGCGCAAGGCCAATACGCTGGCAATGAACTCCATGGCACCGGCGGCACCCATGGCGTGTCCGTGCACCCCTTTGCTGGAGCTGATGGGCAGTCGCCCGGCCAGATCCTGGAAGGCCAGCTTGATGGCGCTGGTCTCGACCACATCGCCGACATCGGTGGCGGTGCCATGGGCGTTGAGGTAGCCGATGTCGACTGCCTGCAATCCCGCGTCTGCCAGCGCCAGCGTCATGGCGCGCGCCTGACCTGTGGCGTCGGGCTGCGTCAGGTGGTGGGCGTCGGTGGTCGATGCGTACCCGCAGAGTTCGGCCAGTATGTTGGCGCCGCGCCTTTTGGCGCTTTCCCACTCTTCCAGGACCAGCATGGCGGCGCCTTCGGCCAGCACCAGGCCGGAGCGGTCAACGGAAAACGGACGGCATGACGTTTCGGCGCCGTCGGCATGTGGCCTGGCCAGCGTGTGCATGGCTTGCCAGGCCTTGATGGTGCCGCGGTTCAGCAAGGCTTCAGAACCACCGGCCAGCATGGCGTCGGCATAACCGTGGCGGATCTGCCGGAAAGCTTCTCCAATGGAGGTGGCCGACGATGCGCAGGCATTGGAAACTGTGCTGCTGGGGCCCTTCAGCCCGAACTCCATGGACACATGCGCGGCAATGGCGTTGTGCATGGCCAGCACGACCGTCATGGGGCGCAGCCGCGCCACTTTTTGCTCCAGCAATGCCGTGTAAGCCACATCCGTGGATCCTGCGCCGCCGCTGCCTGTGCCCAGCGAGACGCCGAAACGCTCGGGTGCGAAGCCACCCTCAGGGCCCCATCCAGCCTGCGCCATGGCTTCGCGGCCAGCCACCACCGCGAGCTGGCTGACCCGGTCCATGGTCAGGAGACGGGCGCGGGGGAAATGCTGGTCCGGGTCGAACTGGATGGCGCCGCCCAGCACGCTTTCGCTGCCGGTGGGAAAGCCAATGTCAATGCCCCGGATGCCGGAGCGGGCGGAAAGCAGGGACTCGAAGAATGCGGGAGTGCCGGTTCCAACGGCGGAAACAACGCCAAGACCCGTGATGGCTACGCGACGCATGGGCGGTCTGGCGGGCCCGGCAGGGCTCAGGCGGCGGGCTTGCCTGATGGCAGCAGGGGTTCAATCAGCTGGACCATTTCGGCGAGGGTGCGCGGCGGGCTGGCCTGGTCCGGAATCTGAATGCCAAACTGGTCTTCAATCTGGAACAGAAATTCGATGACGGCGAGGGAGTCAAGGCCCAGGCTCTCCAGCGTGGCATCCGGCAGCAGTTTTTCTTCGCTGATGCCAAATGTCTCGGCAAAAAGATTAATCAAATCAGAATTCATCACGAACCAGTAAATATGTAATGCGAACCGCCATTGTCCCACCATCGATATGACGGCCGGCCTCTTCGGGCCTGTAGGGGCATTTTACAAAAGCAGCCGCGTTGTTTTAGCGCCTCAAGGCGTGTACATCTGCCTGACGGCGTCCGACAGGCTGAAGGTTCCCAATAACTCACCCAGGTAACTGATGGGCGCCGGCGCAACGGCTGCTGCACCGATTTCTGCCCGCAGGCGGGCATTGCTGAACACCGCGTCGGCCGTCAGGAACGGTAAATACGGCTGCAGCGCTTCAAACATCCAGCGTTGGCGCGCAAACTTCGGTGTGGGCACGAAATCGCGGCCGCGCATCACCATCTTGCCGATGCCGGGCATGCTGGCTTTCAGTTCTTCGGCCAGCGCCGCGAACGTCATGGAGTCTTCGCCCGTGGACACGTGATAACAATCGTGCCGGAGCTCGTCCTTGAGCAGCATCTCGGCGAAGGCGCTTGCGATGAAATCCACCGGCGCGAAGTCAAGTTTGCCCAAGGGGTCCAGCGGTACGTCGCCGAGTTCGGCCATGACCGGGATGGACCACAACATGTTGCGTGCCAGTTTGGCGTCGTCAATACCGCGCGACAGCACAATGCCTGGGCGCAAGCTGACAAAAGGATGGCCCTTGCCGCGCAGCAGGGTTTCCGCATCGCGTTTGGAGCGGATGTAGTCGTTGGCATAGCCGGCAAACGGCATGTCCTCGGTGATCACGCCGCGCGGCTCGGTGGTCACTGCCGCCGTTCCGACAAAAAAACCGCGTTGTGAGGGCCGCAGGTCTTTCAGGATGCTGGAAAAATGCTCGGCGGCCTTGAGGTTGATCGGGTAGACCCCGGCGCCGGGCTTGAACGAGGTGCTGGCAGCCGAATGCAGGATGACATCGGCAGACTGAAGGACCGCTGAACTGAGGCCAAAACCGGGCTCGACCACATCGCCGGCCTCGGCGGACACCATGTCGGCAAATTCGGGCTTCCAAAGGACGCTCTTTTTCAGGCGGTCCAGGAGGCGGTCGCGGGCTTGGTTCGAATCGGCGGCACGCACCACAGCGGTGCTGTAGACGCCGCGCGCAGCCAGAAGAAGCATTAACTCGCCGCCAATCAGGCCGGTTGCGCCCGAAAGCAGTACGCGTTTTGACATGTTAAGAAATGTAAAGCTGAGCCCGCAAGTATAAGCGAGGGGTATGGGACGGCCCACCCTAAATCGCTGGGGCGGGCCGGTCTAAATCAGCAAAATTACACGTCCTGGTTGTCTTTTACAAAGCGGTACGCGGCAATGCGTGCATTATTTCGCGGCCGGTTGCGTGCCGGGTTCGGCTGCCAGATGGCCATTTTTTTCTGTTTCACCCTTGTGCCCGCGCAATCTTGCCGCCATGCGCTTGATCAGCCGCTCAAGGTCATCGATATAGGTAAACACGGCAGGCACCACCAGCAGGCTGAGCACGGTGGAAGTAATCAGGCCGCCGATCACCGCAATTGACATCGGTGAGCGAAAGCTGGAATCGGCCGCACCGAAGCCCAGGGCAATCGGCATCATGCCCGCGCCCATGGCCAGCGTGGTCATGATGATGGGCCGGGCGCGCTTGTGGCAGGCATCCAGCAGTGCATCCCAGCGCGACAGGTTGTGGTCGCGTCGCGCGACGATGGCGTATTCCACCAGCAGGATGGAATTCTTGGTCGCGATCCCCATCAGCATGATCAGCCCGATCAGCGAGGGCATGGAAAAGCTCTTCTGCGCGATCAGCAGGCCGACGAAGGCGCCGCCCAGCGACAGCGGCAGCGCCGCAAGGATGGTGACGGGATGCAGGAAATCCTTGAACAGCAGCACGAGCACGATGTAGATGCAGAGCACACCCGTCAACATGGCCAGGCCAAAACTGGCGAACAGCTCGCCCATGACCTCTGCGTCACCGACTTCCACCACCTTGACGCCGGCCGGCAGGCTCTTGACGGACGGCAGCAATTTCACGGCTTCGGTGATGTCACCCAGCGCCCGACCCGACAGCTCTATCTCGAACTTGACATTGCGGGAGCGGTCGTAGCGGTCAATCACGGCCGGGCCGGCCGTGATTTCCAGGCTCGCCACCTGCCCCAGCATGACGGGCCCGACGCCTGGCTTGACGCTTGGAACCGCGAGGCGCTCCAGCACGCTGAGGTCCTTGCGCGCTGCCTCATCGAGTTTGACGACGATGGGCACCTGCCGCTGCGAAAGATTGAGCTTGGGCAGCGACTCTTCGTAGTCTCCGACCGTGGCAATGCGCAGGGTTTCGCCCATGGCTGAACTGGTCACGCCAAGGTCTGCTGCCCGGGCGAAATCCGGCTTGATGGCAATCTCGGGGCGTACCAGGCTGGCACTGGACGAAATATTGCCCAGGCCGGGAATGGTTCGCAGGTCCTTTTCAATCGCGAGCGCCGCAGTTTGCAGGGCATTGGAGTCTTCGGCGGTCAGCATGAGGATATAGGCCTCTCCCGAGCCACCCAGCCCCACCTTGCTGCGCACGCCTGGAAGGGTTTCCAGTGCCGTCCGCATCTTGCTTTCAATGCCCTGTTTGCGCGGACGTTCGCTGCGTTCGTCCAGCAGCACCGTGAGCGTGGCCTTGCGGGTTTCTGCCGCGCCCTGCATGGCAAACGGGTCTGTACCAGCTGAACCGCCACCGATGGTGGTGTAGACGCTCTTGACGTGCTCGACCTTGCTGATCAGCAGCCGCGCGTGTTCGGCAGAAGCCTTGGTCTGCGCAAGCGACGCGCCCGGGGGAAGTTCCAGGTAAACCTGGGTTTGCGAATTGTCATCGGGCGGGATGAAACCGGTCGGCAGCAACGGGATCAGCATCACCGAACCGAAGAAAAACACCGTGGCGGCTGCCATGGTGGCGACGCGGTGTTTCATGCACCAGGCAGCTGCGCGCATATAGGTGTTCATCCACTTCGGGTCGGAATGGGCGCCCACCACCGGCTTGAGGATGTAGGCCGCCATCATGGGGGTCAGCACGCGGGCCACCACCAGCGAGGCAAACACCGCCAGCGAGGCCGTCCAGCCGAACTGCTTGAAGAATTTTCCGGCCACGCCGCTCATGAAGGCGGTGGGCAGGAACACGGCGATCAGCGTGAACGTGGTGGCCACCACTGCCAGGCCGATTTCGTCAGCCGCTTCCATGGCGGCTTCGTACGGCGACTTGCCCATGCGCAGGTGCCGCACGATGTTTTCGACCTCGACGATGGCATCGTCGACCAGGATACCGATCACCAGCGACAGCGCGAGCAGCGTGATGACGTTGATCGAAAAGCCGAGCAGGTGCATGCCGATGAAAGCCGGGATCACCGACAGCGGCAGCGCAACGGCCGACACAAAGGTGGCGCGCCAGTCGCGCAGGAATAACCACACCACCAGCACCGCCAGAATGCCGCCTTCATAAAGCAGATGCATGGAACCGTCGTACTCTTCCTGCACCGGCGTGACGAAATTGAAGGCTTCGTGGACTTCCACTTCAGGGTACTGCTGCTTCAGCTCGGCCAGTGCCGCCTGCACTGCGGCGCCGACCGCCACTTCGCTTTCTCCCCGGCTGCGGGACACCTCAAAGCCCACGACTGGCTTGCCGTCAAGCAGCGCGGCGGCGCGCGGCTCGGCGGTTGTGTCGCTCACGGTGGCGACCTCGCTGAGGCGAATGCGCCGTCCGTCGCTGAGCGCCAGCTCAAGCTGAGCCAGCTCCTGCGCGGACTTCACCGTCGCCAGCGTCCGCATGGGCTGCTCGCTGCCGCCCAGGTCGGCGCGCCCACCCGCGCTTTCAGTCTGCACCTGCCGCAGTTGGCGGGAAATGTCTGAAGCCGTGGCGCCCAGGGCCTGCAGCTTCGAAGGGTCCAGCGCAATCCGGACTTCGCGCGAGACGCCGCCCACGCGGTTGACCGCGCCGACGCCGCGCACCGCCAGCAGCTTGCGGGAGATGTCGTTGTCAACAAACCAGGACAACGCCTCGTCGTCCATGCGCGGTGAGCGGATGGTGAAGGCCAGCACCGGCTGGCTGGCCAGGTCCATCTTGCTGACCACCGGATCGCGCACGTCGCCGGGCAATTCGCTGCGGACCTTCGACACGGCCGCGCGTACATCGTCCACGGCTTCCTGTACCGGCTTTTCAAGCCGGAATTCGGCGGTCACGGTCACACCTCCGTCCTGCACCTTGGTGTAGATGTGCTTGAGGCCCTGCACGGTGGCAATGGAATTTTCAAGCTTGCGGGCCACTTCCGTCTCGAGCTGGGCGGGCGCGGCACCCGGCAACGACGCCGCAACCGTCACGGTCGGCAGGTCGATGTCGGGAAAATTCTGCACCTTCATCGCCTTGAACGACAGCATGCCGGCGAACGTCAGCAGCACAAACAGCATGACGGCGGGGATCGGGTTCTTGATTGACCAGGAGGAGACATTCATTGGGTCGCTCCTTATTTGATAGCTGCTTGCGCACGACTGGCAGGTGCTACGGCCGGATTTGCCGTAATTCCAGGAGTGGCGTCGCTGACCCGGACCAGGTCGCCATCGTTGAGGAAACCCGCCCCGCTGACGATCACTCTTGTATCGGCGGTGAGGCCGGAGGTAATTTCGACCCGGTCGCCCGCGAGCCGGCCGGTCTGCACCTTGAGCTGGCTGATGCGGTTGTCCGGGTTGAGGCGAAAGACGTAGTTGAACCCGTCGCGCACGACCAGCGCAGGTTGCGGGATGGTCAGCGCGGAGGTGCTGCCCAGATCGAATTCGCCGCGGGCAAACATGCCGGCCTTGGCCGGAGAGGCCATGCCAGCCGAAACCGGAAGGTCCACATAGACCAGCGCCGCGCGGGTCTGCGGGTCCACGCTCGGAGCGATCATGCGCACCCGGCCTTTGAGTTCGGCGCCGCTGGCAGCCATCACGCTGGCAACCGTGCCGGCCTTGATCCGGCCCAGCTCGGCCGAGGTGACTTCCGCGCGCCATTCGAGGCGGCCGCCCCGGATCAGGCGGAACAGCTCGGTGCCTGCCGGCACCACCGACCCCACCGTTGCGGTGCGGGCGGAGATCACGCCGTTGTCGGGCGCCAGCACCTGCGTGTTTTTACCGCGCACCTGCTGAACCTCAAGGAGCGCCCTGGCGGCCTCGACACGCGCCTTGGCGGTTTGCTCGGCGGTGTTGTACTGGTTGATCTGCTGCTCGCTTAAAGCGCCCGAATTCGCCAGTGTGCGAGCACGCGCTGCGTTGTCTGCTGCATCGGCCGCATTGGCCTGGGCCTCGATCAGGCTGGCTTTGGCCTGAGCCGTGTCCGCCTGCACACTGTCGCCAGAGAACACCGCCAGCACTTGACCGGCCTTGACCTGGTCGCCCACGTTGGCCTGCACCTGCACCAGCCTGAGGCCGTTCGATTCGGAGCCGATCACGGCTTCCTGCCAGGCGGTGATATTGCCGTTGGCGCTGAGCTTCACCGGCAAGGTCACTTGAGACGGCAGCGCGGTTGCGACAGTCAATGCCGGCTTTGCAGTGGCAGTCTTGTCTTCTTTTGCGTCGGCCTTCAGAAGAAAAAAGGCCGCAGCTCCGGCAATGAGCACGGCACCAGCGATCACAGCGAGAGCGACGGGTTTGAGTTTGAAGTTTGGCATGGTGTTCAAAGGATCTGTCATAGGTGTGGCAGGGTCGGCAAACCGCGCCTCAGGGGGCGGTGAGGGCAGCAGGGGTGAAAGGTGCCGGCACATCAGAGACCAGCGGCGACACAGGGGGTTCGGCGGTGGACCAGCCGCCGCCGAGCGCCCGGTACAGCGCAACCCAGGCGCTGCGCCGGTCGCGTTGCAACGTGACCAGTGCGCTTTGTGCGGCCAGCAGGGTGCGGCGGGCGTCTTCAAGCTCGACCAGGCTCGCCAGCCCGCTTTTGTAGCGGGCTTCGGTGCCGACGAATGACGCGCGATAGCCTTGTGTGGCGACCAATGCATCCTGGCTGCGCTCGGCGGTGCTTTGCAGGTTGACCAGCGCTTCCTCGACTTCCCGCACGGCCTTTCGCACGCTGCCGCGGTATTGGGCGGCGGCGTCCTCGTAGCGCGCCTTGGCGGCTTCTACATTGGCCTCGCTGGCGCCGCCGTCAAAGATCGGGATGGTCAGCTGCAGCGGCCCGACGGTCCAGGTGTCAAAGCGCTGCGTGGTGCTGGCGGTGTATGACCTGTTGGTCGCAACCGAGCCGCTCAGGTTGAGCCTTGGAAAGCGTTGCGCGCGCGCGCTGCCGACTTCCAGGTGAGCGGCATCCACTTCGCGTGCCGCATTGAAGATATCGGGCCGCTGGGCCAGCACTTCCGCCGGCACGCTGATGACAGGCGCTACCGATTCCAGAGTCAGGTCGACCGGTGTGCTGGCCAGTTTTTGCCGCAGTGCGGGTTCATCGATGGCAGTCAGGGCCACCAGTGCCTTGACATCCAGGTCGCACAGTGCGCGCTGCTGGATGGCGTTGCTGTTGCCTTCGGCCGCGCTGGCCCTGGCCAATGCCGCGGTGGCGGGCGCCTGAAAACCTGCCCTGGTGCTGAGTTCCGCCAAACGTGCAGTTTCACCCCGGGATGCGGCATCGGAGCGCGCAACCTCGAGCAGCTTTTCGCAAGCGCGCAGGCTGTAGTACTGGGTGGCGACCTCGGCGGCAACCGATACACGCGCCGAATGCCACAGCGCCTGGGAGCCTTCCAGCCGCTGCTGATCGGCATCCCGGCTCGCGGCGTACTGACCAAAGAGGTCGATTTCCCAGGAGGTCTGCAACCCCACCTGGGTGGTTGTGGAAATGGGCGGCGCTGTGCGGTTCACGGGCGCCGAGCGTCCGCGACTGGCGCTGGCGGTGCCATCGAGCGTGGGCAACATGGCTGCGCCGGAAGCCACGCGCGAAGCCCGTGCCTGCTCGATGTTGGAGCGCGCTGTTGAAACGGACGGGCTGACCGATTCCGCCGCCATGATCAATTCCACCAGCAAGGGGTCATTTTGCTGCTGCCACCATTGCGCCAGCCCTTTCAGGCTGCCGCCGTGGGGCAATGCGGCCGTGGTGCCCGCCGCCGGCAAAGGCGTTTGCCATTGCGCGGGAATCGAGATGGCAGGCGGTGTGTGCGGATTGTCGGAGGCGCAGCCGCCCAGCAACAGCGCACACGCGCCGAACAGCGGCCCCGCTGTCAGCAAGCGCAAGCGTTCGCATCCGGAGTCAGTTTTTTTCATGGTGTGCTGTTTTCAGTCGTGGCCTGTCAGCCGCGGGGTGATCGGAAAGGTGATTTCGGCGTGCCATTTCGACACCTACCATGGCTTCGGCATATGCCACCAGGCTGACAGCCCACTGTTCCAGGGCTTCAGGTGTTCCGAACAGCTGGGGCCGGATCGCTTCCACGACCTCGCGGCTCAGGAACATTTGAAGTGCCAGCCCGGTGATGGAAAACGCCAGCCTGTGCACCTCGTCGTCGGCTTTGGTGAGGCCTAAATGGCGGCAAAGCACGGTGACCAGCGCGGTATGCGCCGGCTTGATGCCCTGGTCGATTTCCTCGGCCCACAGGCCTGTGGGTTCCAGCATCTCACGAAAGTGGAGCTTCATGCACAGCTGCACCAGTTCACCCTGACGCAAAGGTTCGAGGAAGCTCGAAAAAAAGCCTTCAAGAGACTGCCGCAAGGTGAAGTGGGGCTGGTTGTACAGCGCAATGTCATCGCGCGCGCTGCCCAGCGGTTCGGTGAAAACAGCCCGGTACAGGCCGGCTTTATCGCCGAAGTAATAGCTGATCGCCGCCACGTTGGCCCCCGCTGCATGGGCGATATCGCGAATCGAGGTTTTGGTAAACCCTTTTTCGGAAAACAGCCTGAGTGCCGCGAGCAACAGGTGCGCCCTGGCATGGGCGCCGTCGGAGCGCTGTTTTCGGCTTTCCCCTTCAGGCTTGGCTGGGTGCGAAGGTGTTTGAGAGGGCGGGTCGGGTGTCATGTGCCCGGATTAGAGCACATTAATCAAACAATCGATTGAATTAAATCAATTGTTTGATCTAAAAGTGGCAACCCACAGTTGCTGGATCGCGCCGCGCTCTGCCTCAAGCGCAGGCGGGTTGACCTGGGTGGGTTCTTCGTTGAGGCGTGCGCGGTGCTGGACACGCCGCAGTTCGCGGTAGGCGCTTGCCGCCCGCTGGCCGACGCCGGCCGGCAGCAGGCCGGCCGTTTCTGCGCGTTGCAGGAGCGAGATGTTGCCGACGTTGTCCCTCAATTCCGGGTGCCGGGCTGATTGGGAAAGCACCAGGAACTGCACGGCGAACTCGGCGTCCACCATGCCGCCCGCGCTGTGCTTGACGTCAAATTTTTCAGCCTTGAGCGGAGGCGGGCCTGAGACGGATCCGCCTGTGGGGTTTGGCGTTGCGTGGAGGCTTTTGACCGGATGGGCGTCGCGAACCTTTTCGCGCATGGCCACAATTTCGTTGCGAAGCGCAACGATGTCGCGCGGGGCGGTGATGACGGTCTGCCGGACCTCGTCAAACCGCAGGCGCAGCGACTCGTCACCCAGCACGAAGCGCGCACGTGTCATGGCCTGGTGTTCCCAGGTCCAGGCGGTATTGCTGCCACGCTGCTGCTGGTAGCGGGTATAGGCCTCAAAACTGGTGACCAGCAGGCCTGAATTGCCATTGGGCCGCAAGGCGGTGTCGATTTCAAACAGGTCGCCTTCGCCGGTCTTGATGGTAAGCCAGTTGATCAGCTTGCGCACAAACGCCGCATAGACTTCGGGCGCCCGCTCATCGTCGTCCTCATAGACGAACACGATGTCGAGATCGCTGCCGTAACCCAGTTCTTTGCCGCCCAGTTTGCCGTAGGCAATGATGGCGAACTGCGGTGTTTCACGGTGCCGGTTTTTGAGGCGTTGCCAGCACCAGTCGGTGGTGATGCTCAGCACCGCTTCGGCGAGAGCCGTCAGATCGTCGGCCACCTGCTCGACCGTAAGTACGCCTTCCAGGTCGCGTGCCAGGGTGCGAAACACTTCCGCATGGTGGGCGCGGCGTAGCAGGTTCAGGCAGGTTTCCTCGTCGTCCTCGCCCGTGCTCCTGAGCGCGGCCAGCCGCTGTTGCAGGTCACGCGCGAAGGCTGTGCCGTCAAAGCGTTCCTTGAGCAGCTCGTCGCTGGCCAGTTCATCAATAACGCCGGGGTGCTGCAGCAGGTAGCGCGCGGGCCATTTGGCGGCCCCCAGCAGGCGCAGCAGGCGCTCATGCACCGCAGGGCGCTCCAGCAGCAGTGCCAGGTAGCTCTCCCGCCTCAGGAGCGGTTCTATCCAGTCGATGATGCGTACGGCTGCTTCTTCGGTGACTGCGCCTTCCGCCAGCCAGGCGGCTGTGCGTTGCACCAGCCGTGTCAACCTCGCCCGGGAGTCTTCGCGCAAGGCCAGCACCCGCGGGTGCTGGCGCCACAGTGTCAGGCGCGCGCGAAACTGTTCCGGCCACTGTTCCGACAATTGCTCCAGCAGGTCTTCGAGCTGCTGCGGCGCCGCCTTGGCCGTTTTGCCGCAGCCTTTGCAGTCGGGCTTGCCGCCCAGCAATTTGTCGAATTCCCCGGCCACCAGCTCCCGGTGGGTGTCCAGTTCGCTGAGGAAAAGGCAGCAATTGCTGTAGCCCAGCGTTTCCGCGATCCATGCCAGGTCGTCATCGCGTGTCGGCAGGACGTGGGTCTGCTGATCATCGAGGTACTGGATGCGATGCTCCACCCGGCGAAGAAAATCATAGGCCCGCGCCAGCGCATCGGCGGTTTCCTGCAACATCAGGCCCGCGCGTGCCACGCGCTGCAGGGCGTCGACCGTGGGGCGGGTGCGCAACTCGGGAAACTGTCCGCCGCGCACCACCTGGAGCAATTGCACGGTGAATTCAATTTCGCGAATGCCGCCGCGCGACATCTTCACGTCGTTGGCCCGCTCCGGGTGGCCGGCGCAGCGCTTGGCGGCATGCTCGCGGATTTGCCGGTGCAAGGTGCGCAGCGCATCGAAGACGTTGTAGTCAAGGTAGCGCCTGAAGACGAAGGGCAGCACGGAGCCGCGCAGGGCCTGCGCCGAGCCGTCCTGCACGCATTCAAGCGGCGCCACCACCCGGCTCTTGAGCCAGGCAAAGCGTTCCCATTCACGACCCTGTGCCTGGAAATACTCCTCAAGCGCGCTCAGTGAAATGGCCGCCGGCCCGGAGCTTCCGTTGGGCCGGAGCGCCAGGTCCACCCGAAACACAAAACCATGCTCCGTGGCATCACCAATCAGGCTGAAGACGGCTTTGACCTGGTGCGCGAAGTACTCGTGGTTGGATATCTGCCCGCGGCCATCGCTGCGCCCCCGGGTTTCGCCGTCGTGGTCGTAGACATAAATGAGGTCGATGTCGCTGGAAACGTTGAGTTCGCGCGCACCCAGCTTGCCCATGCCCACGACCCACATGCGCGCACGCTCCCCGTCGGGGCCTTGCGGTGCGCCATGCAGCCCGTCAAGTTCGGCGCCCGACTCGCGCATGGCGACATCCAGGGCCAGCTCGGCCAGCTCGGTCATGGCGCAGGTCACCACGGCAAGTGGGGCCTGGCTTTCGAGGGCACCGTCACAGTCGAGCACCACCAGTCTTTCCATGACCAGCTGGCGAAGCACCCGAAGCGCCGCGCCTGTCGCCATGCCCTGCGCCAGCAGCGCGTCCAGCGCGACCTGCATGGCGGCGCGCACGGGGGCGCCCGCAGGCAGGAGGAAGAGTTGATCGGCGTAGCGGCGGCGGATGCGCTGGACGAACCGTGAATAGTCCGACGCGGCCGGCCCGGCGGCGAGTAAGGTATCAGGGCAGGCGGTTTGGGCGACGGTCATCACACTACTTCACAAAACTTCATGGTTCACTGCCGGGCGAACGCTGGCCCCGGCGGTCATAATTCTCATGTCAATGGAGCCAACGATCCCCAGCCTGCCTACCCCGCCGCCGCAACGACTGCGATGGCTTGCTCTTACCCTGCGCGTGTTGCTGTGGCTTGTTGCCACGGCCTGGGTGCTCTTTGGCCTGACCTGGTTCGTGCTGCATGGCTGGATTGTGCCGCGAATCGGGGAGTTCCGTCCGCGCCTGGAAATAGAGGCCAGCAAGGCTTTGGGGGTGCCTGTTCGCATTGGCGGAATCACCGCACATTCCCAGGGGATGATTCCTTCGTTCGAGTTGCGCGACGTGACCCTGCTCGACGCCCAGGGGCGCGAGGCCCTGCGGCTGCCGGTGATTCTCGGCGCCCTGTCCGCTTCTTCGATCTGGGGGTTGGGCTTCGAGCAGCTTTATATCGACAAGCCCGAGCTGGACATACGGCGAACCGCTGACGGAAAGATCTATGTCGGCGGCCTCGATGTTTCGCAGGACCGGGCGGCCGGCGAGAGCGCCGCTGCGGACTGGTTCTTCTCGCAGACCGAGTTTGTCATGCGAGGCGGCACCGTGCGCTGGACAGATGAAATGAATCCGGCACCACCCTTGGCGTTGACGCAGGTCGACTGGGTGATGCGCAATACGCGGCGGCGCCACCTCATGCGCCTGGATGCCACACCCCCCGCAGAATGGGGTGACCGTTTCACTGTCCGGGGCATCTTCCGCCAAGCGCTGTTGTCAAGCAGCGCCGGTGATTTTGATGCCTGGACAGGCCAGCTATTTGCCGGGTTCGACCGGGTGGATGCGTCCCGCATCAAGCCGTACCTCAACCTGGACGCACTGGGCATTGAGCTGACACGCGGGAATGGCGCGCTTCGCGCATGGGCAGATATTTCCCAAGGCCGGGTGACCGGCGGCACGGCCGATGTGGCACTGCAGGATGTAGATGCCCGCCTGGGTGCCAAGCTGCAGCCTTTGGCCTTTGATTTTGTCGCCGGGCGTGTGGGTGGCGGCCAGCGTACCAATGGTTTTGATTTCAATACCGAAGGCCTGCGCTTTCGTACCCGCGACGGCCTGCAGTGGCCAGGTGGCAATGTGGCGCTGGTGCACACAGGGGACGAGGCCGGCGTTGCGCAGCACACCGAACTCAAGGCCGACAAGCTCGATCTTGCAGCGCTCGCACAGATTGCCAATCGCCTGCCGCTTGATGCTCCCGTCCATGGGCTGATCGCTTCATTTGCCCCGAAGGGGCTGGTCGAAAGCGTTGAGGCCCGCTGGCAGGGACCGCTGGATGCCCCTGCCGCCTACGCCGCAAAAGGGCGCGTCGCCGGGCTGAGTATTGCTGCCCTGCCCGCGCCGCCCAGCCCAGCGTCAGTGCATCCCAAGCCTGGCAGGCCGGGAATCAGTGGCGCCACCATTGACTTTGACCTGACGCAAGCGGGTGGACGGGCCGGGGTCAAGATACTCAACGGCTCGCTCGACCTGCCGGGCGTGTTTGAGGATTCGCTGGTGCCGTTTGACCAGCTTTCCGCCGAGACGCAATGGAAGTTTGCGGGCCGGAAAATCGAAGCGCAGCTGAACAACCTGCGATTTGCCAATGCCGACGCGCAGGGAGAAGCGCAAGCCGCATGGCATACCGACGATGTGGTTTCCAGCAAGCCGCATGCTGCAGATGCAGCAGACCCCAGATTCCCGGGTGTGCTGGATCTGCAGGGCGTTTTGAGCCGCGGTGATGGCGAGCGGGTACACCGTTATTTGCCGCTGGTATTGCCGGACCGGGTGCGCCACTATGTGCGTGACGCGGTCGTGCAAGGCCAGGTCAGCGACGTGAAGTTCAAGGTCAAGGGGCCGCTGGCGCAATTGCCTTTCACCAACCCGGCGCAAGGGGACTTCCGGGTGACCGCCAAGGTGCGGAACGGGCACTATGCCTATGTGCCCAAATCCATACAACCGGCCGGAGCGGCGGGGTGGCCGGCCTTGACGGAACTCAACGGCGAACTGGTGTTTAACCATGCGGCACTTGAGGTCAACGACGTCACCGGCAAGGTCAATGGCCTGCCGGGTTTGCAGCTGGTCAAGGGTAATGCGCGTATCCCTGACCTGACACATGACACCACTGTCGAGGTGAACACACACCTCAAGGGGCCGCTTGCTGATGCGCTGGGGTTCGTCAACCAGTCCCCGGTTGCCGGCATGACCAGCCATGTGCTGGCCAAAGCAGTTGCGGCCGGGTCGGGCGAATACCGGTTCCGGCTGGACTTGCCTATCCACACCATCGATAAATCCCGGGTGGACGGTACCGTCACGCTGCCCGGCAATGACCTGCAATTTGGCCTGGATACCCCAGCGCTGACAAAACTCAAGGGCGTTGTGACCGTGAGCGAACGCGGTTTCACCGTGACAGGTGCTCAGGCACGGCTGCTTGGCGGCGACGTCCGTTTTGACGGTGGCACGCGGGTGCAGGCGCGATCACCCGGCAATGCAGAGCCGGAAAGCCTGGTGGCATTCAAGGCGCAAGGCGTTGTCACCGCTGAAGGGTTGCGCCAGGCCAGGGAGCTCGGCGCGCTTTCGCGCATGGCCCAAAATGCCACGGGCAGCACTGCCTACACCGCCTCATTGGGTTTTCGCCGTGGCGTGCCTGAGCTGGTTGTCGCCAGCAGCCTGCAAGGCATGGCGCTTAACCTGCCCGCGCCCCTGAGCAAGACAGCGGAAGCGGCATTGCCGCTGCGGTTTGAGAATTCGCTTTTGCCGACCTCCATGGGGCCAGGGCAAAAGCTGGAGGACCAGCTGTCGGTGACCATCGGCCGTGTAGCGTCCATCATGTATGTGCGCGACGTCAGCGGCAGCGAACCTCGTGTGATACGGGGCGGAATTGGCGTCGGACTTGAGCCGGGGGAGACAGTGCCTGTGCAGGAGGCCGGTGTGGCGGCCAATATCAACCTGGCCCACGTGGACCTCGATGCCTGGCAAAAAATACTGGCAGATTCTTCTTCCGGCAGCGCGCTCCAGACACCTCCGCCGGTGGCTGCCACTGCGGCGACCAATCGGGCCGCCGCGAACGCGTCCCTGACTTATCTGCCGACCTCGATGGCCATTCGCGCAAAGGAGCTGGTGGTTGAAGGGCGCAAGCTGAACAACGTGGTGGTGGGAGGTTCCCGTGAAGGCCTGACATGGCGTGCAAATATCGACGCGTCGGAGCTCAATGGATATGTCGAATTCCGGCAGCCTGGCGGCATAGGCGCCGGGCGGGTCTATGCGCGGCTTTCCCGTTTGAGCCTGGCGCCAGGTACGGCCAGTGACGTGGAAGCAATCCTGAACGAGCAGCCTGCCAGCATCCCTGCCCTGGACATCGTGGTGGAAGACCTGGAACTGCGCGGCAAAAAACTGGGGCGGGTCGAGATCGACGCCGTCAACCGCGGAGCGTCTGCCGCGGCCCGCGAGGGCGTGCGCGAATGGCGCCTGAACAAGTTCAATGTGATCCTTCCCGAGGCGGTGCTGACGGCAACGGGCAACTGGGTGGCGATCAATGCCCAGAGCGTTGCGGCAAATGCGCCGCGTGCCGCGCGCGCGGCTGCCGAGCGCCGCCGCACCGTGATGAATTTCAAGCTGGACATCGCCGATTCGGGTGAGCTGCTCAAGCGCTTTGGCATGGGTGAGGTCATTCGCCGCGGCAAGGGCAAGCTGGAGGGGCAGGTCGCGTGGATGGGGTCACCTCTCAGCCTGGACTATCCCAGCATGAGCGGACAGTTCAATGTCAATGTGGAGTCAGGGCAGTTTGTCAAGGCTGACCCGGGCATCACAAAACTGCTGGGCGTGTTGAGCCTGCAGTCTTTGCCCAGGCGGCTGACCCTGGATTTCCGGGACGTTTTTTCCGAAGGCTTTGCCTTCGACTTTGTCCGCGGCGACATCAATATCAACCAGGGCGTCGCCTATACCAACAACCTGCAGATGAAGGGCGTGAATGCGGCCGTGCTGATGGAGGGCAGTGCCGATATTGCCAAGGAGACGCAGAACATCAAGGCGGTCGTGGTGCCGGAAATCAATGCCGGTACGGCTTCCCTGATCGCCACAGTCATCAACCCGGCCATCGGCCTGGGCAGCTTCCTTGCCCAGATGTTCCTGCGCCGGCCTTTGATGCAGGCGGCGACCCAGGAATTCCACATAGAAGGAACCTGGTCTGACCCGAAAATCATCAAGGTGGATCGCAAGGCACAGGCTGCAGCAGAGCCTGTTCAGGAGGTTCGTTGACCATGAAGATAGCTGCCATCCAGATGGTCTCAGGTACGCGCGTGCAGGACAACCTTGCCGCGGCGCGCAGCCTGCTTGAGCAGGCTGCGGCCCAGGGCGCCGAGCTGGCGGTGCTGCCGGAGTATTTCTGCATCATGGGCTTCAAAGACACCGACAAGCTGAAAGTCCAGGAGAGCGTCGGAACGGGCTTGATACAGGACTTCCTGAGCCGGTCGGCGCGTGAGCTCGGCTTGTGGATCGTGGGCGGCACGCTGCCCATGGCAACGTCTGATCCGGCGCGCGCGCGCAACTGCTCGCTGGCCTATGCGCCGACGGGCCAGTGCATCGCGCGGTATGACAAGATCCATCTTTTTCGCTTTGCGCAGGGAAAGGAAGACTATGACGAGACGCGTGTGCTGGAGCCTGGCGCACAGCCCGTCCGGTTTGATCTGGCTTCCCGCGATGGCCATGTCTACGCTGTTGGCATGAGCATTTGTTATGACCTGCGCTTTCCGGAGCTTTACCGCGCGCTGAAGGCCGATGTATTGCTGGTGCCCAGCGCGTTTACCTACACCACCGGGCAGGCGCATTGGGAAGTGCTGCTGCGTGCACGCGCCATTGAAAACCAGGCCTACGTCATTGCGGCGGCGCAGGGCGGCACGCATGAAAACGGCCGCCGTACCTGGGGCCACAGCATGCTGGTGGATCCCTGGGGTGAGGTGGTGGCCCAACAGGCTGAAGGCGCAGGCGTTGTTCTGGGTGAAATCTCCAGCACTCACACGGAAGGTGTACGAAGCCGTTTGCCTGCATTGAACCATCGTTTCCTATGAGGCCGGGCGCGTGAGGTTTCCGTTTGCAAAGGGTGTCAGCCGCGCCAGCAAGCGCTGGTCCCTGTGGGCGCTACTGGTGGCGCTGCTGGTGGCGTTGCTGGGCATTCTGGTGTGGCTGGCGGGACGGTATGAGTCCAGCATGGTGCAAAGCCGGCTGGAGCATGACGCAGCGGAAGCCGTAACAGACATCCGCTCGGGACTGACGCGCAATATCCAGACCGTGCAGGCCCTGCAGTCCAGCGACCGTACGCCGGAGTCGTGGCATCCATCCGCCGCTGAGCTGCTTCGCGAGCGCCGTGAAATCATGCGGCTTGAATGGCGCAACGAAGCGCTCGATGTGCTCGGGTTTGTGGAGACGCCCTATCGCACTTCGGTGTTCGAGCGGCTCGGGCGGGGCAGTTTGCAAACCGACGTGGGCCTGACCTGCACCACGGCCCGGCGTCTGAGCGGTGCGGCCTACTCCACCAGTTATTTCATGCCGCAGCGCGATGGCCTGGGCCTGGAAGTGCTCGACATGTGCCTGCCCGTCGTGGTGGCGGGGCGCCTCACGGGGTATAGCGTGGTCACCTATTCGCTGCAGGACATTCTGGGGGAACTGGTCGGCCGCCAGCTCGCCCGGGGCATCGGTCTGTCTTTTACCGAAGCGGACGGCACGCGTCTGGCCCTGCAAGGCGTGCCTTCGCGCGGCAGCCGTATCTATATTGCGCAACAGCTGCTGGACCTGCCCGGCAATACGCTGGTGGTCAGGATGGAAAGCCGGCTGGGCACGCCGGCCCTTTTCCCCAATGTGCTCACCGCGCTGGTAACCGCCATGTCACTGGCGCTGCTTGCCGTGCTGTACCTCCTCGCAAGGGATATGCGACGCAGGCTGAAAGTCGAGCATGACCTCGGCGAAGCCCTGGCTTTTCGCAAGGCCATGGAGGACTCTGTGCTGACCGGCCTGCGCGCGCGAGACTTGCAAGGGCGCATCACTTACGTGAATCCGGCGTTTTGCAAGATGGTTGGCGTGGACGCCAAGGATCTGCTCAATCAGAGCTTTCCCTCACCCTACTGGCCCCCCGAACTGGCCGGCGTTTATCAGCAGCGTCAGGAAATCCGGCTGGCAGGCAACAGCCTGCCCAGGGAGGGCCACGAATCGGTGTTCATGCGGCGCGATGGCACGCGGTTCCCCGTGCTGATCATGGAGGCTCCGCTGATCAATGCCGTGGGCAAGCACACCGGCTGGATGAGCGCGATTCTGGACGTCAGTGAACAGCGACGGGTGGAAGAACTTTCCCGTGCCAGCCAGGATCGCCTGCAGGCCACCGCACGGCTGGCAATGGTTGGCGAGATGGCCTCGCTGCTCAGTCACGAACTCAACCAGCCGCTGGCCGCCATTTCAAGCTACGCCACAGGCTCGCTCAACCTGCTGCAGGACGGCATGGACCACGACAAGCCGCTGGCAGCGAATGCCAGCTCAGCGGTGGCGCCGTTGTCGGAAGATTTGCAGCTGGCCATGCGCCGCATTGCCGAGCAGGCCGAACGCGCGGGAAAGGTCATCAAGAGCGTGCATGATTTTGTGAGGCGGCGCGATCAGGTGCGCGAAGCCGTGCAGCCTCGCGCGCTGCTGGACGCCATCATGCCACTGGTGACCCTTCAGGCACGCAAGCTCGGCGTGCGCGTGGTGATCGAGGTCGACGAGACCTGCACGCCCGTGCTATGCGACCGCACCATGGTTGAGCAAGTGCTTCTCAACCTCTCGCGCAACGGCATGCAGGCCATGCAGGCCGCGATCCATGAAGGCGGGGCGGCGCAGGCGGCCCCGCGGGAAAAAGTGCTGACGCTGCGTATCCGTCCGGCCGCATCGAACGCGCAGAGCCGCTGGGTGGAATTTTCGGTGACGGATTGCGGTGAAGGCATTTCCAGTGAAGTGGCCGAGCAGCTCTTCACGCCATTTTTCACCACCAAGGAAGAGGGCATGGGGCTGGGCCTGAGCCTGTGCCGCACGGTGATTGAGCAGCACGGCGGCTTCCTGGGGTTTGAGCCCGGCCAGCCGCGGGGTACGATTTTCAGTTTCACCCTGCCGGCGGCGCTGCCGCATGATGCAGGTGCGCCGACAGCCTGAAGGACACAGCATGGAACCCATTCAAAATGCCACGGTTTATATCGTCGACGACGATGCCAGCGTGCGCGACGCGCTGGCCTGGCTGCTGCGCTCGCGCCGCCTGTTGAGCGAAACCTTCGACAGTGCCGAGGCGTTTGATGCGCGCGTGTCACAGCACTTCGCTGTCAAGTCGCCTTCCTGCGTGCTGCTGGATGTACGCATGGCGGGCCTGAGCGGCCTGGCCATGTTCGAGAAACTGATTGCCTACGGCTTGCTGCCCACGCTGCCGGTGATCTTTTTGACGGGCCATGCGGACGTTCCCACGGCGGTCGACGCGGTCAAGCGCGGCGCTTTTGATTTTTGCGAAAAGCCCTTTTCAGACAACGCGTTGGTAGACCGCATTGAACAGGCGCTGAACCATTCCGCCGGGGCACTGGCGCAGCACAGCGAGTCGACCGGCCTGCAAGCCCGGCTTGACGGCTTGACGGACCGGGAGCGCGATGTGATGAAACTGGTGGTGGGTGGGTTGCCCAACAAGCTGGTGGCGGACCAGCTTGACATCAGTGTGCGCACGGTGGAGGTCCACCGTGCCCGGGTTTTTGACAAAATGGGTGTCAAGTCGGCTGTGGAACTGGCCAATCTGCTGCGCAACCTGTAGCTGCGGCGCGGCGCCGGCTTATTCTTTTCCGGGCTCGGCAGGAGTCTCTGAATGGACTGGTTCCTTCAACTCGCCATTTTTGCGGCCCGAAAACATCGTCCACCACACAATGAACACCAGCAGCAGCAACGCCCCCAGGGCTTCGAGCAAAAGTAGGGCCATGACATTTCCTTGGATTTCAAAAAAGGCTTCGATGCCTGTGCTGCCGTCAATGCGCTCATTGCGGCTTGTCCCAATTATCGCCATGGTGGCGCTGCTCGCTTCCTGCGCAAGCCCGCCCCGGCCGCCTTCGACCGTCCCGGCGGGCGAGCCCACAGCCCCGGGCGTCCGCGCCGGCGATACCGGCCCATTGCCCGCGCCCATGGTGCAGGGGAAAAGCCGCTGGGTCGCGGTCCGCTGGGCCGAGTTGCCCGGCTTCGAAGAAGACGCGCTGTTTGAGGCCTGGAACGCCTGGCTCAAGAGCTGCGAGCGTCCCGGCCCGGGTTTTGCCCCCCTGTGCGGCGAGATCCGGCGCCTCAGCATTGCGTCTGCCGATGAGCAGCGCAACTGGATGGTCCGGCGCTTGCAGCCCTACCGGGTGGAGAGCCTGCAAGGCGTTGCCGAGGGGCTGCTGACCAGTTACTACGAGCCTGTGCTCAAGGCCAGCCGGCAGCCCGGTGCGGGCTACGAGGTGCCGCTGTACCGCCCTCCCGCATCGCTGGGCAGCCGCAAACCGTGGTTCTCGCGGCAGGAAATCGACACCCTTGCCGAAGCCAAAGCCGCGCTGCGCGGCCGCGAGATCGCCTGGCTGGCCGACCCGGTTGAGGCGATGTCGCTGCACATACAAGGCTCGGGCCGGCTGAACATCACGGAAGCCGACGGCTCGCAGCGTGTCGTGCGCGTGGCCTACGCAGGCACGAACGAGCAGCCGTTTCGCAGCGTGACCCAGTGGCTGCTGGAGCAGGGCGAAGGCCGCATGACGGCGCCCTGGGTGGAGTCCACCAAGGCATGGGTTGCGAAAAATCCGCAGCGCTCCCAGCAAATGCTCTGGAGCAACCCGCGCTACACTTTTTTCCAGGAGCAGCCGCTGAGTGAACTGGACACCGCCTTTGGACCCAAAGGTGCGCAGGGCGTGGCATTGACGCCGGGCCGATCAATCGCGGTTGACCCGGCAAGTATTCCGTACGGCACGCCGGTATGGCTGGCGTCCCGCGGCGGCGCGGCCAATCTGCAGAAGCTGGTGCTGGCGCAAGATACCGGCAGCGCGATTGTGGGTGCGGTCAGGGCCGATTATTTTGCCGGAACCGGCCCCGAAGCCGGCCTGCTGGCGGCGCGTGTCAACCAGCCGCTGCGGCTTTGGGTGCTCTGGCCGAAGTGAGTGCTCGAAACGTTGGGCAAGCTGAAGGAGATTCCATGAAACAACTGTCGACCCGGACCGGGATGGGCTTTGTAGCGGTGACCGGAGCGCTTGTGCTGGCAGCCTGCGCGGCAGGTGGCGGGCCTTCGTTTGCCGCGCAGTACCGCTGCGAACACGGCGCTGACTTCAAGGTGAAGTTTGTGGACGACACCGCCGTGCTGGATAGCGCCGGCGGCTCGGACCTGCTGTTTCGCGACGCAGGCGGCCAGGGTGCACAGCAGACGGTGTACAGCAATCCGCGCATACGCGCCGAGTTTGGCCTGGGCGCCAGCGGCCGCGAGGCGGTGCTGCGTTATCCGCTGCTGCCGCTGGTCGCGCGCTGCGTGCGCGACTGACTCCCCGGAGGCGCTCAAAACCCTCCCGGCGTTGTCGCGCCGCCCTGCCATGCCAGGACCGCTTCGCCGGGTTTTGTGAGCGGCTCTTTTTTAGCGCACGGAGAGGCGGACTTCCACCCTCATCCCGTCCCGACGGGTGGATTGCCGGCTGTCGGCGATGCCGCTGCTGCTGCCGGCGCCCGTATCGTCCGACTCGGCCACGGTGACCCATTCCCCGAGGCGAACGGTCAGCGAGGTGCTGGTGGACGATGAGGACAGGGGCGCCTGCGGCGACGAGCCTGTGCGGCTGGCCTGCCCCGCGGCCAGTTCCAGCTCCACGTTGTCGCCGCCGTACCAGGTGGGCCTGGCTGAAAAGCCGCTGTTGGCCTCGATGAACACGGTGCCGGCCTGGCGTGCCTGCACCAGCCGCAATGGCTGGCTGTTGCCCAGGTTGATGTTGGCGTTGCGCCCGTTGAGCACCAGCACGCGCTGCACCAGGTCGCGTGAATCGCTGCGCTGGCTGTCCTGGGCTGTGATCTGGGCATTGAGGCCCGAACGGCCCGGTTGCAGCACAACACCGCCCTGTGCGCCCAGGGCACTCTGGGAGCGCAGGCTGCTGCCGGCCTGCCGCACTTCTATCTGCAGGTTGCGCATGGGCAGCGCCTCCGGGTTTGCTCCTGAATTGATAGCTGGTTGCGCTTGCAGGGCGGGCGCCAGGGCCATAAAAAGCATAAAGGCCAAAGAGGCGGGACGGGCGGATGGTTTCATGCGGGGCTCCTTCAGGCGTTATCTTGCAGGTGTTTCATGTGCCGGCCATGTGCACAGCGAGCGAGTTTGGTGCTATTAAATAAATAGCTGGTTGCGCCCGTCGGTAAAGGGTTTCAGGCACTATTTTCTTGAATTTTAGGCTGTAACCCGCGTCAGGTGCCCGAGCGGCAGCGCGCTGCTGGCTTTGACTTCGCCCAGCGAAAAACTGGTGTGCAAGTCTTTCACATTGGGCAGGTTGATCAGGTTTTGCAGCGCAAACTTGCTGAAAGCCTCCAGGTCTTGCGCCACCACCTGCAGCTCGAAAGTGCCGGTGCCGCTGATGTAGTGGCAAGAGACGATCTCCGGCAGCTTCTTGATGGCCTCTTCCAGCTGGCGCGTTGCGTCGCCACTGTTGCGGTCAGCGTCCAGCCGCACAAAGGCCAGAACGCCCAGCCCGATCTTGTGGCGGTTGATCTCGGCACGGTAGCCGGTGATGAAGCCCGATTCTTCCAGCGCCCGCACCCGCCGCCAGCAGGGCGCGGCCGACAGGCCCACACGGGAGGCCAATTCCGTGTTCGTCAACCGGGCGTCGAGTTGCAACTCATTCAGGATCGCGATGTCAAACTTGTCTAATGTTTCCATGTTTGCCACTTTACAGCAATATTCTTTCTGGAAGTGCCCTAAATCGGGCAAACAAAGCAAAGACATATCACGGCTGGCGGCATACACTTTGCATGCAACTAGAGGGCGCCCCCTATCCGGGGGTGACCCTTCTCGGCCTGCCCACAAGGCGGTACTAAAAACAGTCCTGGAGACCCACGAACATGAACGCGCCCCTACCTGAACACATCCGCAAAGCGCTAGAGACCGTCACGCTTGACGATAAATATTCTTTAGGCCACGGCCGCGCTTTCATGAGCGGTGTCCAGGCGCTGGTCCGCCTGCCCATGCTGCAGCGCACGCGCGATGCGATCGAGGGGTTGAACACGGCGGGTTTTATCAGTGGCTACCGCGGCTCGCCGCTGGGCGGCTATGACCAGGCCCTGTGGGCCGCCAAAAAGCACCTGGCTGCACAAAACATCGTGTTCCAGCCCGGTGTCAATGAAGAGCTGGGTGCCACGGCCGTCTGGGGCACGCAGCAACTCGACCTGTACCCGCAAAGCAAAAAATTCGATGGCGTATTCGGCATCTGGTACGGCAAGGGCCCGGGCGTGGATCGCTGCTCCGACGTCTTCAAGCATGCCAACATGGCGGGCACGGCCAAACACGGCGGCGTGATCGCCATTGCCGGCGACGACCATGTCTCCAAGAGTTCCACCGCCGCCCACCAGAGCGACCACATCTTCAAGGCCTGCGGCCTGCCGGTGTTCTTTCCTTCCAATGTGCAGGACATCCTCGACATGGGGCTGCATGCGTTTGCCATGAGCCGCTTTTCCGGCGTCTGGTCGGGCATGAAAACCATCCAGGAAGTTGTCGAGTCGTCCAGCTCCATCCTGGTCGATCCGGACCGCGTGAAGATCATCATCCCCGAAGATTTCGAGATGCCGGCCGGCGGCCTGCACATCCGCTGGCCCGACGCGCCGCTGGAGCAGGAAGCGCGGCTGATGGACTACAAGTGGTACGCGGCGCTCGCGTACATTCGCGCCAACAAGCTGAACTACAACGTCATCGCCGGCCCCAAAGACCGGTTCGGCCTGATCGCCAGCGGCAAGGCCTTCAACGACACGCGCCAGGCCCTGGCCGACCTGGGCCTGGACGAAGAGACCTGCCACCAGCTCGGCATTCGCCTGCACAAGGTCAACGTTGTCTGGCCGCTGGAGGCCACCATCACGCGCGACTTCGCCGAAGGCCTGCAGGAAATCCTGGTGGTCGAGGAAAAACGCCAGGTCATCGAATACCAGATCAAGGAAGAGCTCTACAACTGGCGTGCCGATGTGCGCCCCAATGTGCTGGGCAAGTTCGATGAACCTGAAGGCGACCAGTCGGGCGGGGAATGGGGCCGTTCCAACCCGAGCGACAACTGGCTGCTGCGCGCCAAGGCCGACCTGACGCCGGCCATCATCGCCAAGGCGATTGCCAAGCGGTTGAAGAAACTGGGCGTGCCCGCCGACATCATCTCCCGCATGGACGAGCGCCTGGCCGTCATCGAAGGGCGCGAGCGCGCCCTGGCCGCCGGCAAAGCCGACACCGGCGAGCGCGCGCCCTGGTTTTGCAGCGGCTGCCCGCACAACACCAGCACGCGCGTGCCCGAAGGCTCGCGCGCCGTGGCCGGCATCGGCTGCCACTACATGGCAACCTGGATGGACCGCTCCACCTCCACCTTCACCCAGATGGGCGGCGAGGGCGTGACATGGGTGGGCCAGGCGGCTTTTACGACCGACGAACACATCTTTGCCAACCTGGGCGACGGCACCTACTTCCATAGCGGGCTGCTGGCGATCCGCCAGGCCATCGCCTCGGGTGTGAACATCACTTACAAGATCCTCTACAACGACGCGGTCGCCATGACGGGCGGCCAGCAGGTCGGCGAGCGGCCCGAAGGCCATTCGGTGCTGCAGATCATGCAAAGCCTGCGTGCCGAAGGCGTGGCCAAACTGGTCATCGTGACCGATGAGCCGCAGAAATACGACGGCGCGCCGCTGCTCGAGGGCGTGACGGTGCACCACCGCGACGAGCTGGACAGCATCCAGCGCGAGTTCCGCGAGATCAAGGGCACGACCGCGATCATTTACGACCAGACCTGCGCGACCGAAAAGCGCCGCCGCCGCAAACGCGGCACCCTGGTGGACCCTGAAAAGCGCGTGGTGATCAACGAGCTTGTCTGCGAAGGCTGCGGCGATTGCTCGGTGCAATCCAACTGCCTGTCAGTGGAGCCGCTGGAAACCGAGTTCGGCCGCAAGCGCCGCATCAACCAGAACACCTGCAACAAGGATTACTCCTGCGTGAAGGGCTTTTGCCCCAGCTTTGTCACTGTCGAAGGCGGGCAGCTGAAGAAGCCAAAAAAAGACAAGAAAGGCGCACCCAGCAGCCTGTTTGTGGTTCCCGAGCCCGTGTTGCCGGTGGCGGAAAACGCCTGGGGTATCGTGGTAGGCGGCGTGGGAGGCACCGGCGTCATCACCATCGGCCAATTGCTGGGCATGGCAGCCCACATTGAGGGCAAGGGTGTGGTCACGCAGGATGCGGGCGGCCTGGCGCAAAAAGGCGGCGCCACCTGGAGCCACATCCAGATCGCCAACCGGCCGGAAGCCATTTACACGACCAAGGTCGACACCGCCAAGGCCGACCTGGTGATTGGCTGCGACCCGATCGTGGCGGCCAGCAAGTACACGCTCACCGTCATGCAGCCGGGCCGCACCTATGTGGCGATGAACTCGCACGGTACGCCGACGGCTGCCTTTGTGACCAACCCCGCCTGGCAGTTCCCTGGCGGCAACTGCGAGACGGCCGTGACTGCTGCAGTGGGCGCTGACTTGCTCGGTAGCTTCGATGCAGAGCAGGTGGCGGTGCAATTGGTCGGTGACTCGATCTATACCAACCCGCTCATGCTCGGCTTTGCCTGGCAAAAAGGCCGGGTGCCGCTGTCGCATGCTGCGTTGATGCGGGCCATTGAACTCAATGGCGTGCAAATCGACAACAACAAGGCAGCTTTTGAGTGGGGCCGGCGCTGCGCGCACGACCTGGCTGCTGTGCAGGCCTTGTTCAAGGCAGCCCAGGTGATCGAGTTCGTCAAACGGCCCGCACTGGCCGACATGCTGGCCAAGCGGGTTGACTTCCTGACGGCCTACCAGAATGCGGCTTATGCGCAGACCTACCAGGCCTTCGTCGAGAAGGTGCGCGCCGCGGAAGCGCCGCTGGGCAAGACGCTGCTGACCGAGGCGGTGGCTCGCTACCTCTTCAAATTGATGGCCTACAAAGACGAGTATGAAGTGGCGCGCCTGCACACCGACACTGGTTTCCTGAACAAAGTCAACGGCATGTTTGAAGGCGACTTCAAGCTCAATTACCACCTGGCGCCGCCCATGATTGCGTCCAAAAACGACAAGGGCGAGCTGCAGAAGAAGCAGTTCGGCCCCTGGATGCTGGGCGCATTCAAGGTGTTGGCTCGCCTGAAAGGTCTGCGCGGCACGCCGCTGGATGTCTTTGGCCGCACGGAGGAGCGGCGCACCGAGCGGGCCCTGATTGAGGAATACAAGGCGAGCCTGCAGGACGTGATGGCGGGCCTGACGGCCGAAAACCATGCCACGGCGCTGGAAATCGCCCGGATTCCGGAAATGATCAAGGGTTATGGCCATGTCAAGGCACGCCACCTGGCCGCCGCGCGGCCCCAGTGGGCCGCGTTGATGGAGTCCTTTCGTACCCCCGGATCTACCGTTCAGCGGGTAGCGGCTTAAAGCCTGGACCGGCGCTGGCCTCGCCGCCGGTCCGGTGTTTCCTTCATGGGACGGCTTTGCTGCGGAGCTTGCAGCAGCCCCTTGCGCGCACCCCCGGCTTGAAAAGCCCCTGGCGCGCGCCAGTTACCCCTTTCTGCGGATGCCCCGCCGCATACAATCGTGAACTCTGTGCGCTGTCCGTGCCGGATGGCGCGCGCCAGTGTGTCTTTTAAATCGTTGTGGAGTTAGCCGTGTTCATTTCTTCCGCCTTTGCCCAAACCGCTCCCGCTGCCGCTGCCGGCGGTGACATGATGTCCTCGCTGACGGGCATGCTGCCTCTGGTGCTGATGTTCGTGGTGCTGTATTTCGTCATGATCCGCCCGCAGATGAAAAAGCAGAAAGAGCATCGCGCCATGATTGAGGCGCTGGCCAAGGGCGATGAAGTCGCCACCGCAGGCGGCCTGCTGGGCAAGGTGACCAAGCTGGGCGACGTGTACCTGACCCTCGAACTGGCGCCAGGCGTCGAAGTCCAGCTGCAGCGCAGCGCGATCATCCAGGTGCTGCCCAAAGGCGCTATCAATCCAGCCAAATAAGGCTTTCGCCGGCCGCAACGGCCGGCAGGCCTGACTTTGTTCATCCGTCCACCAGGAACAGCCCTCTCATGAATCGTTATCCGGCCTGGAAGTACGCCATCATTGTGATCGCGCTCATCGTCGCAGCCCTGTACACGCTGCCCAACTTTTTCGGCGAAGCGCCTGCGGTCCAGGTTTCCAGCGCCAAGTCCACCGTCAAGATCGACAGTACGACGATGGCGAAAGTGGAGCAAATACTGAAGGAAGCCGGCATTGCGGCCGATGCCGTCGCCCTGGACGATACTTCCGTCAGGGCGCGGTTTGGCGATACCGATACGCAACTCAAGGCCAGGGACGCGATCCAGAAAGTACTGGCGCCGGATTCCGAAGATCCTCCGTATGTCGTTGCGCTCAATTTGCTATCGCTCTCACCTCCCTGGCTAGCCCGGCTTCATGCTTTCCCAATGTACCTCGGGCTTGACTTGCGAGGCGGCGTGCATTTGATGCTGCAGGTGGATATGCAGGCCGCGCTAACCAAGCGCGCCGAGTCCCTGGTTGGCGACCTCCGGACATCGCTGCGTGAGAAAAATATCCGGCACGGCGGCATCGCCCGTAATGGACAGGCCATTGACATCAAGGTGCGTGACTCTGCCACGCTGGCATCAGCCAAAGCCCTGATTCAAGACCAGTTTCCCGACCTCCAGACTGCTGAGGTCCCCGAGGGCACGGAATACAAGCTTACGGCTACGATCAAGCCTGAGGCGGCGCGCCGCATTCAGGACCAGGCTCTCAAACAGAACATGGTGACCCTTCACAACCGGGTCAACGAGCTGGGCGTGGCAGAGCCGGTAATACAGCAGCAGGGCATAGATCGCATTGTTGTGCAACTACCGGGTATTCAGGATCCTGCCCGGGTCCGGCTAATTATTGGCCGTACCGCCACCCTGGAAATGCGTCTGGTGGATGACAGCGCTGAGGCCCGTGCAGCCATGACCGGGGGAGGCATGGTGCCCTTCGGCTCGGAAAAATTCCCCGATATCAGCGGCAATCCGGTGATTGTGAAGAAGCAGGTTCTTGTTACCGGCGAGAGCCTGACGGATGCCCAGGCCGGCTTCGATTCGCAAAAGCAGGAGCCCAATGTATCCCTGACGCTGGATGCCAAGGGTGGGCGGGTGATGCGCGAAACAAGCCGCGAGAACATGGACAAGCCGATGGCCATCCTGCTGTTCGAAAAGGGCAAAGGGCAGGCTATTTCGGTGGCAACCATTCGTGGTGAACTGGGTACACGGTTCAGCATCTCGGGCGCCATGAATATCAATGCCGCCAACGATCTCGCCCTGTTGCTGCGTGCGGGCTCGCTGGCCGCCCCCATGGAAATCATTGAAGAGCGCACCATCGGCCCGACGCTGGGCGCCGACAACATTGCCAAGGGCTTTCACAGTGTGTCGTGGGGCTTCGTCGTGATCGTGGCGTTTATGGCGGCCTATTACATGCTTTTTGGCCTGTTTTCCGGCCTGGCGCTAGCCGTCAACCTGCTGTTGCTGGTCGCGGTGCTGTCAATGCTGCAGGCTACCCTGACCTTGCCTGGCATGGCGGCCATGGCGCTTGCGCTGGGTATGGCGATCGACTCCAATGTGCTGATCAATGAGCGTGTGCGGGAAGAGTTGCGAAACGGTGCCTCCGCGCAAGCGGCGATTCATGCAGGTTATGAGCGGGCCTGGGCAACCATTCTGGACTCCAACACCTCGACATTGATCGTGGGTCTTGCGTTGCTGGCTTTTGGGTCCGGCCCGGTCCGCGGCTTTGCCGTTGTGCATTGCATCGGTATCCTGACCAGCATGTTCTCGGCGGTTTTTTTCTCGCGCGGCCTGGTCAACCTCTGGTATGGCCGCCAGAAGAAGCTCAAGACGGTTTCCATTGGCACCGTATGGCGGCCCGCCACTTCGGGTGTGGTTGCGAAGTAAGCCCGGCCCTTTTTCCTGAATTTCCCAAGGACTCCAGATGGAATTTTTCAAAATCCGGCGTGACATTCCGTTTATGCGGCACGCCCTGATCTTCAATGCCATCAGCTTTGCCACGTTCGCTTTGGCCGTATTCTTCCTGTTCTCGCGGGGCTTGCACCTGTCCGTGGAATTCACCGGTGGCACCCTGATGGAGGTGAACTACACCCAGGCTGCCGACGTCGGGAAAATCCGCGATACGGTGGCTGGGTTGGGCTTCGCCGATGTGCAGGTCCAGAACTTCGGCACCTCACGCGACGTGATGATCCGCCTGCCGGCGCAAAAGGGTGTAAGCACTGCGCAGCAAAGCGACAAGGTGCTTGCAGCCCTGAAAACTGCCAGCCCGGATGTGACGTTGCGGCGCACTGAATTTGTCGGCCCGCAGGTGGGCGAGGAACTCGCCCACGACGGGCTGAAGGCGCTCGCCATGGTCGTTTTCGGCATCATGGTCTATCTGGCTTTCCGCTTTGAATGGAAATACGCCGTGGCGGCCATCATCGCCAATTTGCACGACGTCGTGATCATTTTGGGATTCTTCGCTTTCTTCCAATGGGAGTTTTCACTGGCTGTGCTTGCTGCTGTGCTGGCGGTGCTGGGCTACTCTGTCAATGAGTCGGTGGTGATTTTTGACCGGATCCGCGAGAATTTTCGACGCTATCGCAAGATGAATACCACCGAGATCATCGACAACGCGATCACGTCCACCATCAGCCGTACCATCATTACCCACGGTTCCACCCAGATCATGGTGCTGTCCATGCTTCTCTTTGGCGGCCCGACCCTGTTTTACTTTGCCCTGGCGCTGACCATCGGCATCCTGTTCGGGATCTATTCGTCGGTGTTTGTTGCCGCTGCAATCGCCATGTGGCTAGGCATCCGGCGTGAAGACCTGATGAAAGGGCCGGCCAAAAAAGACGAGGATCCCAATGACCCCAACGCCGGGGCCACGGTGTAAGCTATGACTTAATCATCCTAGGGCGGCTGTGGCTCCAAGTAACAAAAATAGCAGGGTTCTGGTCGAGCAGGCACGTGCGCTGTTTGCGGAGCGCGCTGTACGCGTACTGCCTGCGCTGGCGAAAACCATTCAGGACAGGCTCACTGCCGCGGTTGATCAGCCCGGTAGCGTCCGGGAAATGCAGGACCGGCGTGATGCCTGGATGGCTTTCCAGAAAAGTGGTGCCACCTGGGTCCGTGGCACAACTGCCGCATGGACCACTGCCCAGACGATTCCCGCACCAAACTCGCCCTCGAGGTTTGCCGACAGCGGCAAATTTGAATTGATGGGTAACGACGTGATGGAGGACAAAATCCTTGCTTCGCGGCTCGCGCTTCGGTTGCTGGACTTCGCAAGCTGGGAGTTGAACGACCTGCGGTTGCGCATCCAAAACCTGGAGGCCGTCACGGAATTGCACAAGCAGGACATTCTTCGCCCCGAGGTGCTTGCACAGCACATGGTTGAACAATGGAGTCTTGCATCGCTGCCACGGGATGTCTGGCTCGTTGTCCAGGATGTCATCCAGAAGGACATGGGTACACACCTGCTGGAGACTTACCACGCCACCAACGAGTTTTTGGTGCAGCAGGGGGTGATGGCGGAAATCGACTTACGGCCGCTGGTCAAACGCACTCCCTCCGCGGCGGATGCCGGGGCGTCTGCCAGGAAAGCCTCCAGTCCCGAGAAGGAACGCGGCAAATTCGGCGGCGAAACCGGGTTCAGGGCCGGCGGGTCTGAGGGCGGTGGTGCACGTGGTTTTGGTGGAGGCCAAGGCGATGGGCCTGATGGCCGGGCTCAGGGTGTGGGTGGCGGGCGATCTTCAGCCTCTGCCGGCCGTCAGGGTGCAGCTTCTCCAGGTGCAGCGTCCGAAGGAGCAGGGTCGCAGCCAGGCGTATCCAGGCAAGGCGGCGCAGTCTACGATGAAACCCGCATGCAAACGGCGACGACGCCGCTCGCCAGGGCACGCATGAGGGCCCAGGGTGTGATGGGGCACCTCAAGCGTTTGCTGTCGAACCAGGTCGCAGGCTTCGACGATACCCACCCCACACAGGCTTCCCCTCAGCTCGCGCAGGCCATGGTGAGTGTGCAGAAGCTGGAAGAAACCGGTGCAGAGCGTACCTTGCTCGCAGATGCGCAAGGCCAGATCTATGGCCAGGTGCATGTCGACAATGCTGCTACTGCCTTGCGGGAACGAACCAATACGCTCAAGCAGGCGGCGTCCACCTCATCCGAGAAGGCGACGATTGAAATCGTGGCCCTGATGTTCCAGAGCATTCTTGCCGAAGACCGCATTCCGCCTGTGATCCGGGTCTGGTTTGCCCGTTTGCAGATGCCGGTATTGCGTGTGGCGATTTCCGAGCCAGAGTTCTTTGAGTCGCTGCAGCATCCTGCACGCCGGTTGATCGACCGCATGGGTTCCTGCGTATTGGGCTTTGACGTCACGGTGGCCGGCGGGGCCATGGAATCTGAAGTCAAGCGCATTGTGCAAGTGATAGAGCAGTATCCCGAAACAGGGCGCCGGGTGTTTCAGCTGGTTTATGACGAGTTCGAAAAGTTTTTATCCAAATTCCTTTCCGAGCATGGCAGCGCCGCCCGTGTTGTGAGTGTCGCGCAACAGGTCGAACAAAAAGAGACCATGACGATCCAGTACACCATTGAGATGCGGAACATGCTCAATGACATGCCGGTTCGTGACGAGATCCGCGAATTCCTCTTCAAGGTATGGGCTGAGGTATTGGCGATCGCCGCGATGAAGAACGGGCCGCAGCACGAGGAAACCATCACGCTCAAGCGGGCTGCCGCTGATCTGGTGTGGGCCGCGAGCGCCAAACCGAACCGCAATGATCGCGCCCGCGTGATTGCAGACCTGCCGAAATTGCTGCAGCTGCTGCGCCTGGGCATGTCCATGCTGGGCTTGGGTGTGTCTGACCAGGACGGGCACCTGAAGACCATCAGCGATACGCTGGCCGATGCATTCATGTCCAAAACCGACACCATTTCGCAGGAGCGGGTGGAGATCATGGCCAAACGGCTGATGAACCTGGAAGATTATCTTTCCGATGAGGACGTCGGCGACCTGCCGCTGGATACTGACAGCCTGGTCACCATGATCGGGATCGATGCTACCGACATTGAAGTGATCGCCGATGGCGGCAGCCAGCCCACGGAAGCCATGCGCGCATGGGCCCGGGAGCTCCAGGTAGGTACATGGTTCAGCCTGGACCACAACGGCAAGATCAGTCATGTGCAGTTTGCCTGGTGCAGTGATCGCAAGCAGTTGCACCTGTTTGCTTCTGCCGATGGCCGGAACTTCCTGATCCAGGCTCGTCGGCTCGCGGCCTACCTGCAGTCGGGTTTGCTGGTGCCTACTGAAGAGGAGGCGCTCACGGTACGTGCCACGCGCGACGCGCTTGCCAAGCTGGATGCAAATCCCGAGCGGTTGCTCGGCTAAGCGCCTCGTTGTCCGGCGTGCCCGGGCAACCGGTTCAAAAATGTCGTTTTTGTGCCGCAGTGCTATTCAGTGAGCAAGGCGACCTTCCGCGTCGTCGCACAATTCGTCCAGAACCAGCGCATCGGGTTCTTCGCCGAAGCTCCAATAGACCATCAATACGATGATTTTCAGGTCATCCAGCGTGACGGGGTCGCCTGGTGCCGCCATGGCACGGTCAATCACAATCTCGCGCATGTGCGGAGGCAATACGCCGGACGACTCAAGGAAGCTCACAAATCCCAGGCTCTGTGCGCCGAGTTGTGTTTGCTCGGCAACCGAATAAACGCGAAGGCTGTCGGGGGATTGGGGCTGAATGAGCGGATGTGCACCGGGCTCAGTGAGCTCTGACGGGGCACTGGCCGGCAGGCTGATTTGCGTGCCTTGGGCAGCGATATTCAAGCCGTCGAGCCAGACGAGGGCCGCCTGGATTTCTTCCGCCTCAAAACCCGCCGCTGTCAGTTTGCGGCCGAGCCGCTGAAGTTCGGGGCAAGCGTCACCTTGCCAGTAATTTTCGTAGACGTACACGAGTACTTCGAACATGCGTCCAATATAACGCAGTTGGCGGCAGCATTGTCAAGCCGGTGAAAAGAGTGCGGTGTTTATGCGTCAGCGCGTCGCTGGAACAGGCCGCCGGGAAGCCTGAACACCTGCCCGTCGAGTTCCAGCTCAAGTAGCTGTGCCTGCAGCAAGGCTGTTTCGATCCCGGTTCGCGCCTGTAGTGTGTCCAGGCTCACCACGTCGAATCCCAGCGCGGCGATCAGGGCGGTAGATGGAGGGGGTTCGACCAGGGGACCGGTTTCTTCCTCTGTTGGCGTATGCGCCGCTGCACCCGGCGCCATGCCCCGTGCAGGGAGATTTAATTCCTCCAATACGTCCTGCGCAGTTTCCACCAGCTTGGCTCCCTGCTTGATCAGTGCGTGGCAGCCGCGCGACTGGGGCGAATGGATGGAGCCGGGTATGGCAAACACTTCTTTGCCCTGTTCGGCCGCCAGCCGCGCGGTGATCAGCGAGCCGGATTGCAGAGCCGCCTCGATGACCAGAGTGCCCAGCGACAGGCCGGAAATGATGCGGTTGCGTCTCGGGAAGTTCGCGGTCAGCGGTGGCGTGCCGAGCGGGAATTCGCTGATGAGCATGCCTTGCTGCGCAATACGGTGCGCCAGCTCGAGATGTTTTTTGGGATAGACGCGGTCAAGTCCGGTACCCACCACGGCAATGGTATCTCCACCGGCCTGCATGGCGCCGTCATGCGCCGCGCCGTCGATACCCAAGGCCAAGCCTGACACAACGCAGAGTTTGGCACCGGCCAGGGCCTTGGCGAATTGGCGCGCATTAGCTTCGCCCTGCGGCGTCGGGTTGCGGCTGCCTACAATGGCTATATGGGCCACGTGGGATGGCGATAACGTCTGCGGCTGGGTTGCATGCTTGCCGAGCATGTAGAGCATCAGCGGGGGATCGGCGATATCGAGCAAGGCCGCAGGGTAGGCCTCATCTCCCAACGCGACCACCCGCCGGTCATCCCCAGCCTGCAGCCATTCCAGTGTCATTTGCAACTGGGCTGCCAGATTCGGAGGCGCTGTCTGGAGAGTTCGTGCCAGTTTCTCAGACCCCAGTTGTTCCAGAGTAGTCGAATTCTGGTCAAAAATCGCCTGCGCTGAGCCAAACACGGCTAACAGTTTGCGGGAATTCTCATTTCCTACCCCCGTCGAGAGGGTCAGGCGCAACCAGGCCCGGAGCTCTTGTTTTTCCACGTGATGGCCAGGGCTAAAAGAAAAACAGGATCAACGAATTCGAGAATATCTCGAATGTCGATGGACCTGGCTTGCCCAAGTTCTTGCGTTGCTTGTCCGCCGGTTAATTGGGGTTGACGAAGCGATCTCCAACCTTCACGCCATCAGTCACCTGTAAGACGAGGGCATAGGAAACGGCATCGAAAGTACGAAACACCATCAACAGGCCATTTCGCTCGTTGGGCAGCTTGATCTGCGCGCGGCTACTGTCAGTCTTGTCTTGGAGTCGTGCACCGTCCTTGAGGATGGCCATAACATGGCCACGCTCCATGCCATCCTTGGCGCCGCGATTGATGACTACGACCTGGTTTTCCGCCGCATTGGTCACGGCGCTGCCGTAAATCGAGACGATTTGTCCGGCAACGGCAGTGGAGGGTGCATGCGGTATGTAGTTCAGCAACTCGCGTGGTGGTTCCACCAACAGCCGGTCACCTACACGCATTTCCTCTTTGGTGGCAACAATGTCAATTGTGGCGGGCACGATTTCGGATTGCAGCTTGCCGTCTTTACCGGCTATCTCCGCAACGGATTCGCCGCGCGCTATTTCCGCCTTGCCGACGTATTGCGCCTCGTAGCCCAGAATCGCCTGGGTCGTCGGGTCTTTGAGCGGCGTTGCGTTGCGAAACACCCGGTAATTGACCGGTTCGCCTTTTTCAATACTCAGGGGCTTGCCGGTGGTGCTGCCGGCACCGTATTGGCTACGCGCATAGGCGCGATCTCCGCGGCTAAGCAGGACACGGCCTTCCTGGGCCGCCACAATGCGGGGAGCGTTGGACAGCATGGCCTCATCAACAATCAGGGCCTCATTCAGGAAGGGCTCGATCAGGTTGGGCGCGATCGTGGGAATGGAGGCGTCTGCCAGGGTTTCAAAGCGGGTGCGCGGAGAAACGCGTACGGTGTCTGTCGGCGGGCCATCGGTTTGGGCCTGGCGGGTTCGCAAAACGGCACGCCCATTGGATTTCTCCAGATAGAGCTGTTGCCCCGGGTAAATACGGTGAGGGTTGCGGATGTCCTGGAGGTTCATGCCCCATAGCTCGGGCCAGCGCCAGGCGTTTTTCAGGAATAAACCGGAAATTGCCCACAAGGTGTCGCCGCGCTTCACCGTGTAGGTATCGGGCGCATTGGGAGCCAGGTCGCCCAGGGGAACGCCTGTCTGGGCCACTTGGGCTGCCGTGGCTTTTTGGTCGGCCGTGATGGGAAAGTTCTGAGCATGCAGGCCGACTGAGATGCCCAAAAGAGCTGCGGCGGCTATTGAAATTTGACTGAAACGACCAGAAATTGTTTGCATCTTGTAGGCCTTCGGCGCTTTTATGGGGCTAGTACGGCGTTTTCGGGGTGCAACCCCGCGAAAAAACCGTGTCTATATCTTGATAAATCACTAACGATTTTGTACCTAAGCCCTTGATTAAGCAACGAATACACGATTCTGGGAATATCAGGATGCCGAAAAACAGGGAAAAGTGGCGAAAATAGCGACATCTCACCCATTGCCCAGCCTTCCTCCATGAGCCAGTTAACCATTCTTCGTTACCCCGACCCCCGCCTCCACACCGTTGCCAAGCCTGTGGCGGCCGTTGATGCACGCCTGCGCAAGCTGGTCGACGACATGCTCGAAACCATGCACGAAGCGGCGGGCATCGGCCTGGCGGCAACCCAGGTGGATGTGCATGAGCGCCTGGTCGTGATTGATGTCAGCGAAGACCGGACCCAGCCCCTGGTGCTGATCAATCCCGAGATCGTCTGGGCGAGCGAAGAAACGCGGGTGGGCGACGAAGGCTGTCTTTCGGTTCCCGGCATTTATGACGGCGTTGAGCGCTCCACGTCCATCAAGGTGCAGGCCCTTGACCTGGACGGGAAGCTGCAGATGCATGAGGCTGAAGGCATGCTGGCGGTTTGTATCCAGCATGAAATGGACCATTTGATGGGCAAGGTGTTTGTCGAATACTTGTCGCCGCTCAAGCGCAACCGCATCAAGACCAAGATGATCAAGCAGAAGAAGGACGAAGAGCGCGACGCCGTGCGCTGAGCGTTTCCGGTCGGCTTGCCGGATACGCGGGGCTTTGCTGCTGCCGCCCCGGATTTGCTTAGGGGTCTTTAGAATCGGACCCCATGCGCGTTATTTTTGCCGGTACCCCTGAATTCGCCCGAGTAGCCCTGGAAAAACTGCACGCAGCTGGTTTTGAAATTCCCCTCGTACTGAGCCAGCCTGACCGCCCAGCAGGCCGCGGCATGAAACTGCAGGCTTCGCCCGTCAAGCAATGGGCCGAAACCTCACACGCACCCATCGCCCAACCCAGAAGCTTGCGGCTGGACGGCAAATTCCCTGACGATGCAGCCGCTGCGCGCGAAGCCATCACCGCAGCGCGCGCGGACGTCATGGTGGTGGCGGCCTATGGACTCATTCTTCCGCAGTGGGTTCTGGATGTATCGCGGTTGGGCTGCCTCAATATCCACGCGTCGCTGTTGCCGAGATGGCGCGGTGCCGCGCCGATTCACCGGGCCATCGAAGCCGGTGATCCGGAAACCGGCGTCACCATCATGCAAATGGATGCCGGGCTGGACACGGGCGACATGCTCCTGACGGAAAAGCTGCGCATCGCACCCGGCGACACCACGGCTTCGCTGCACGACAAGCTGGCCAATCTGGGCGGGCGGCTCATCGTGGAGGCCCTCGAGATCGCTGCGTGCGGAGGCCTGCAGGCGGTCTCTCAGCCCGCGGACGGCATCACTTACGCACACAAAATTGAAAAACATGAGGCATTACTGGACTGGTCGCAAGGCGCTTCCGTACTCGAGCGGCGGATCCGGGCGTTCAACCCGTTTCCCGGCGCGGCCGGTGTTGTAGACGGGCAAACCCTCAAGTTCTGGCGTGCCGAAGTTCTGGCGGATGTCAGCCGGCCGCGTGGGGCCGAGGCCGGTGAAGTCCTGGCCGCAGGGCCCCAAGGCGTGGACATTTGTGCCGCCGATGGCGTTCTGCGTGTGAGCCGGCTTCAAAAAGCCGGCGGCAAGGCGCTGGATGCGTCCGAGTTTTTGCGGGGGTTTGAGATCCGTCCCGGCATGGTCTTCATTCAACCGGATATCGCCAAACAGGGGTGAAAAAAATGACGGAACAGAAAAGGGCGGGGTTTTTGTGAAGACATTCTTCAAGCATCCGGACTTCCGGCTCGGGGTGAGTGAGCTCGCCACCGTCGCGCCGGGCATCGCCGCCTGGGGCCTGATGACGGGCGTGGCAATGGTGAAGTCGGGCATGAGCCTCATCGAGGTGCTGCTGATGGCGGTGCTGGTTTTTGCCGGCAGTTCCCAACTGGCAGCCTTGCCTCTCATCGTAGCGGGCGCACCCATGTGGGTGATTCTGGCCACCTCGTTTTGCGTCAACCTGCGCTTCATGGTCTTTAGCGCCCACCTGCGCCCCTATGTGATGCACCAGAGCCTGTGGCGCCGCATGGCTTTTGGCTACGGCATGGCCGACCTGAACTATGTGCTTTTTACCAAACGCTTCCCGCACCCGGCCGCCGATGCTGCCGGCATTGAAGCCCAGGACGCCTACTGGGTCGGCAGCTGCGGCATGAGCTGGGTCAGCTGGGTGGGCGCCACACTGGTGGGCATTGCGCTGGCCAATTCCATTCCGCTGTCCTGGGGCCTGGGCTTTGCCGGCATCCTGGCGCTGCTGGGCATCATGTGGTCGCTGGCCACCACCCGACTGCGCGCGGTGTCTGCAGCCATCGCGGGTGCCGCCGCTGTCGCCACCTTCGCCTTGCCGCTCAAGCTCAATATCCTGGTGGGCATTGCCGTAGCCGTCATCGTCTGTCTGGTGCTGGAAAAATCAGCTCCGACCAAGCCTGCGGTATCCACTCCAGGAACCGGAGACGCAGCATGAACCAGACCGATCTCTGGACGGTGGTGACCATCATCGGCATGACGCTGATGACCGTCCTCACGCGCTCCTTCTTTTTTCTCTCCAGCAAGCCCTGGACTTTGCCCGGCTGGGCGCAGCGCGGCCTGCACTACGCGCCCATTGCTGCGCTGGCCGCAGTGATCGTGCCGGAAATGGTGATGACGCAGGGCCATTTCATCGCAACCTGGAAAGACGCGCGGCTGTTTGCCGTGGTCGCCGGCACCGCCTGGTATTACTGGCGCCACGGCGTGCTGGGCACCATCCTGGCTGGCATGGCGGTGTATTTGCCGCTGCATATGGGGTTGAATTGGTAGCCCCCACGGTCGCTCACTTCGTGTAGCTCCCTGCCCCCCAAGGGGGCCGCCCGCCCTTCGGCCCGGCAAAGCCGGTTCCGGGGCTCATGCTGGCCTGGTACGGCTCGCTTCGCATCGCGGTTGATGGTGAGTGCTATCAAATCAGTAGCTGCTTGCGCTCGTTCTGCTTGGGCTGGAGGTCGATTTGATGCGTAAATTTACGTTTTCCCGGCTTTGTCTGACGGGCCCAGGTACATACAGGCACCTACAATTTGAGGCTTTGGGCGCTGTGGCCCAAAGCCTTTTTTATTCTGCGAGCGATTTATGAACTTCATCCGTTTCTCCGACCTGTGTGCCAGCGGCAAAGTTGCCGGCAAGCGCGTGTTCATCCGTGCCGACCTCAACGTGCCGCAGGATGACAGCGGCAACATCACCGAAGACACGCGCATCCGCGCTTCCATCCCCTGTATTCAAATGGCTTTGGACGCTGGTGCGGCGGTGATGGTGACGTCCCACCTCGGTCGGCCGGTGGAGGGTGAATTCAAGCCTTCTGATTCGTTGGCGCCTGTGGCCAAACGGTTGGGCGAGCTGATGAAACGCGACGTTCCGCTGGTGTCGGGCTGGGTGGACGGTGTGGATGTCAAACCCGGCCAGCTGGTGATGCTGGAGAACTGCCGGCTCAACAAGGGCGAGAAGAAAAACAGCGAAGAGCTGGCGCGCAAGATGGCCGCGCTCTGCGATATTTTTGTGCACGATGCTTTCGGCACGGCGCACCGCGCCGAGGCTTCCACCTATGGCATTGCGCAATACGCGCCTGTGGCCAGCGCCGGCCCACTGCTGGCCGCCGAGATGGACGCGATTTCCAAGGCCCTCTCCAGCCCGCGCAGGCCGCTGGTTGCCATCGTTGCCGGCAGCAAGGTCTCGACGAAGCTCACCATCCTCAAATCACTCGCCGGCAATGTGGACCAGCTCATCGTGGGCGGCGGTATTGCCAACACCTTCATGCTGGCAGCTGGTTTGAAAATCGGCAAAAGCCTGGCCGAAGCCGATCTGCTGACTGAAGCCAAAGCCGTGATCGAGGCCATGAAGGCGCGCGGCGCCGAGGTGCCCATCCCGACGGACGTCGTCACCGCCAAAACCTTTGCCGCTGATGCGCCGGCCACCGTCAAGGCGGCCACTGACGTCGCCGATGACGACCTGATTCTTGATATCGGCCCGCAAACCACGGCGCGGCTGGCGGCGCAGCTCAAGGCGGCCGGCACCATCGTCTGGAACGGCCCGGTCGGCGTGTTTGAGTTCGACGCCTTCTCCAAGGGCACCGAAGGTATTGCGCGCGCCGTTGCGGACAGCAGCGGGTTCTCCATCGCCGGAGGCGGGGACACGCTGGCCGCCATTGCCAAGTACGGTATTGAAAAGCGGGTCGATTACATCTCGACCGGCGGCGGGGCTTTTCTGGAAGTGCTGGAAGGCAAGACCTTGCCGGCCTTTGAAATCCTGCAAAAGCGCGCGGGTCATTGAGGCGCTACTTGCAAAATACGGCAAACCGCGGTTTGCAGGTTCAGGGCGCGACACGCTGCATGCAACGGGCCACCCTCCGGCTTCTGGCCAATACCCCGGCTGCGGCGGTGGCTTGGTAACCGCTGTGTAACTCATTCGTGTAAAAATAAGAAACTAAATTACAGGAGACAGACATGAAGATGCAGCGCCGCGGCACCAAAATCGTTGCCACCCTTGGCCCCGCCTCCAGCGATCCGGCCTTGCTGGAGCAGATGATTCGCGCTGGCGTCAATTGCGTGCGGCTGAATTTCAGCCACGGCACGGCGCAAGACCACATCGACCGTGCCAGGCTGGTGCGGGAGGCCGCCACCCGCGCCGGGCGCGAGGTCGCCATCATGGCCGACCTGCAGGGCCCGAAAATCCGTGTCGGCAAATTTGCCGAGGGCAAGGTGCAGCTCGAGCAAGGCATGAAGTTTGTGCTCGACGCGTCCCGCACCGAGCTGGGTGACATCAATGGCGTGGGCCTGGACTACAAGGAACTGCCGCGTGACGTCAAGGCCGGTGACACCCTGCTGCTCAACGACGGCCTGATCGTCATGACTGTCGACAAAGTGAAGGGCGAGCAGGTCCATGCGACGGTCAAAGTCGGCGGCGTGTTGTCCAACAACAAGGGCATCAACAAGCAGGGCGGCGGCCTGACGGCGCCGGCACTGACGGCCAAGGATATGGAAGACATTCGCACCGCGATGAGTTTCCAGGCCGACTATGTCGCGGTAAGCTTTCCGCAGAATGCCAGTGACATGGAAATGGCGCGTCAGCTGTGCAACGTGGCCGGTGCCGAGCACCGCCACAAGCCGGGCTTGATCGCCAAAATCGAGCGTGCCGAGGCGATCCCCAATCTGGAAGCCATCTGCAGGGCCAGCGACGGCATCATGGTCGCGCGCGGCGATCTGGCCATCGAGGTCGGCAATGCCGCTGTGCCGGCGCTGCAAAAACGCATGATCAAGATGGCCCGTGAGCTGGACAAGGTGGTCATCACCGCGACCCACATGATGGAGTCGATGATCACCAACCCGGTGCCCACGCGCGCCGAGGTCAGCGACGTGGCCAACGCGGTGCTTGACGGCACCGACGCCGTCATGACCTCGGCCGAGACCGCCGCCGGCCGTTATCCGCTGGAGACCATCATCGAGATGGCCAATATCTGCGCTGAAGCCGAAAAAGCCGAGGACGTGAAACTGGACGCCGACTTCACCGGCATGACCTTTGACCGCATTGACCAGTCCATCGCCATGGGCGCCTTGTTCACGGCCCATCACCTGGGTTGCAAAGCCATTGTGGCGCTGACCGACTCGGGCTCTACGGCGCTGTGGATGAGCCGCCACCGTATCCATATCCCTATCTACGCACTGACGCCCAAACTGACGACCCAGCGCAAGATGGCGCTGTACCGCAATGTCAGGCCGCTGCTGATGGACCAGAGTGTCGAGCGCGATACCGCACTCGGCGATGCCGAGGCGCATCTGAAAAAACGCGGCATCGTCGAAAGCGGTGATATCTACGCTATCACCTGCGGTGAACCCATGGGCGCGCCGGGCGGCACCAATATGCTGAAGATCTGCAGGGTAGCTTGAGCCCCCACGCTTTTCACTTCGTGTAATGCGCTGCCCCCCGAGGGGGCCGCCCGCCCTACGGCCCGGCAAAGCCGGTTCCGGGGCTCATGCTGGTATGAAGAATTCAGGGCGCAACTAGCGTGGGGTATTCCACCAGGGGGGCCGCGGGTCCGGCTTCGCCGGCCCCAGGCGCCGCCCCCTCGAGGGGGGAACAGGCTACACGCAGTGAGCCTGGACGGGGGTGGACGATGCTTACACGCCGTTACGGCATGCATTCAGACACAAGTTCGGTTATCCCACCCTATTCGGGTAAACGTTAGAATCAGGGCTTCGGTTACTTCGTGGTTACGGGCGTTTCCAGGCGGCTTTTACGCCGCACGGCCCTCGCGAGGAACCCGCCTTTTGGCAGTGTTTTTCTAACTTCTGGGGATATCACACATGGCACTCGTTTCTATGCGCGAGCTGCTGGACCATGCGGCAGTCAACGGCTACGGCATTCCGGCTTTTAACGTCAACAACCTTGAGCAGGTGCAAGCCGTGATGGAAGCGGCCAAAGAGACCGGCGCGCCCGTCATCCTGCAGGCCAGCGCAGGCGCCCGCAAATACGCCGGTGAACCCTTCATCAAACACCTGATCGAGGCGGCCATCGAGATGTATCCCAACATCCCGCTGGTCATGCATCAGGACCACGGCCAGAACCCTGCCGTTTGCCAGGGCGCCATCGACCTTGGTTTTTCGTCCGTGATGATGGACGGCTCGCTCGAAGCCGACGGCAAGACCATCGCCAGCTATGAATACAACGTCGAGGTGACGAAGAAGGTCTCGCAGCTGGCCCACAAATACGGCGTTACCGTCGAAGGTGAGCTCGGCTGCCTGGGTTCGCTGGAGACCATGAAGGGCGACAAGGAAGACGGCCACGGCACCGACGCCACCATGACGCGCGAGCAGCTGTTGACCGACCCCGAGCAGGCCGCCGACTTCGTCAAGCGCACGCAAATTGACGCGCTGGCGATTGCCATTGGCACCAGCCACGGCGCCTACAAATTCACCCGCAAGCCCACCGGCGACATCCTGGCGATTGACCGCATCAAGGAAATCCACAAGCGCATCCCGAGCACCCACCTGGTGATGCACGGCTCGTCCTCGGTGCCGCAGGAAATGCTGGCTGTCATTCGCCAGTACGGCGGCCAGATGAAGGAAACCTACGGCGTGCCCGTCGAGGAAATCCAGGAAGCCATCAAGCACGGCGTGCGCAAGATCAACATCGACACCGACATCCGCCTGGCCATGACCGGCGCGGTGCGCAAGTTCCTGGCTGAAAACCCCGAAAAATTCGATGCCCGCGAGTGGCTCAAGCCCGCCCGCGAAGCCGCCAAGGCCCTGTGCAAGCAGCGCTACATCGAATTCGGCTGTGAAGGCCAGGGCGCCAAGATCAAGGGCGACAACCTGCAGGTCGTGGCTGCCAAGTACGCCAAGGGCGAGCTGGCCCAGGTCGTGCATTAAAAAGCACCGAAAATTCCCGCGGCCCGCCCGCGCGGATTGGCGATAATTCAAAGCCCGTGGACTCTTCCTGAGTCGCGCGGGCTTTTTACTTTGACTCACCTTCGTTACGCTTCGCCCCCACCATGACCCAAGCACTCCATACCTCCGCCCTGACCTCCCTGCCCCTGCTGGCGCGCGGCAAGGTGCGCGACAACTACGCCGTGGGCAAGAACAGGCTGCTGATGGTGGCCAGCGACCGGCTGAGTGCGTTCGATGTCATCCTGGGTGAGCCGATTCCCGGCAAGGGCGCGCTGCTTACGCAGATGGCGCTGTTCTGGTTTGGCAAGCTCGGCCACATCTGCCCGAACCACCTGACCGGCGAGACGCCAGAAAGCGTGGTCACGCCGGCCGAGGTGCCGCAGGTCGTGAACCGCTCCATGCTGGTCAAGCGCCTCAAGCCCATCCCGGTTGAAGCCGTGGTGCGCGGCTACCTGGCCGGCAGCGGCTGGAAGGAATACCAGGAGAGCCAGGCCGTCTGCGGCGTACCGCTACCCGCGGGCCTGAAGAACGCAGGCAAACTGCCCGAGCCCATCTTTACACCGGCCGCCAAAGCCGAAGCCGGCGAGCACGACGAAAACATCAGCTACGAGCAGGTGGTGAAGGTCGTGGGTCCCGAGCTCGCCGCGCAGATCAAAAAGATCAGCATCGAGATCTACAGCACCGCTGCCGCCTTCGCCCTCACCAAGGGCATCATCATTGCCGACACCAAGTTCGAATTCGGGCTCGACGAAGACGGCACGCTCACGCTGATGGATGAAGTGCTGACGCCCGACTCCTCACGCTACTGGCCGATTGAGGGTTACGAAGCTGCCTACGCAGCAGGCCTGAACCCGCCGAGTTACGACAAGCAGTTTGTGCGTGACTGGCTGGAAAGCGTACGCATCAACGGCAAGCCTTGGGACAAAACGCCGCCCGCGCCGCACCTTCCGGCCGATGTGGTCGCCAAAACGGCCGCCAAATATCAAGAGGCCTTGGCCCGCCTGACGGCCTGAACCGCCGCTACGCTCAGCGCAGGACGGCCAATGGTTGAGTTCATCGCCGAGATCCTGATCGAGGGCGTGCTGACTCTCTTCTCGGAGTTATTCAACCTCGGGCTGCGCAAATCACTGCGCACACGCCCAGAGGCAGACCCGTTGGGCGACCTCCTGGTGGGGGTGGCGCTCGGGTTTGCACTGGGACTTGCCAGCGTCTATTTCATTCCCCTGTTGGCTTTACGTGAACCCATTCTTCAATGGCTCAACGCTTTGCTCAGCCCGCTGCTGGCCGCGCTGTTGATTCTGCTGTGGCGAAGAAACCGGCCCAGGTCCGCTGCGCCGGGCGCGGCGCCATGGTCCGGGCGCGCCATTGTGTTTCAGGCCTTTATGGCCGGCATGGCGTTTAACCTCAGCCGGCTTTTGTTTGGGCACTAAAGCCCGCGGCAAGCCGGCCCCGGCGACGCCTTAGCTCAACACGACGCTGCTGAGGCGCCGGCGATACGTAGCCACGGTCGCATCTTCCGGCGGAATCTGCCCATCGGCCACCTTGGGTTTGGGCGCTTCCATGACGTCGAGCACGGCGATGTAGGTCTTGCGGGCCAGGTCTTCGTTCCAGGTCTTGTCGCGCATCAGGATTTCCAGCAACTCGTCCAGCGCCTCGGTCCAGCGCTGCTGTGCGATGAGCCAGCGGGCTTTGTCAAAACGTGCTTCGAAGTCGCGTTTGTTGGCCGCAATCTTTGCATCAAAACCGGTTGCGGCGCCCACCCCATGAGCGCCGGTAGCTACAAAATCCATAGCATCCATCCAGCGCTTGAGCGAGTCAAATCGCCGCACCACCGTGGTTTGCGCAATCACCGGTGCGAATGCCACCTTGGCGTCGTCTTCGCGGCCCAGCTGCAGCAAGAGCTTCACATAGTCAAATCGGGCGTTGTCGTCGGCCGGGTTGGCGGCGACGGTATGTTGCAGTTTTTCGAGCACGGCGGCAGGGTCGGTGCTTTCTTCCTCGAGCGTCAATTCAGGCTCTTCAGCCTGCTCCTCAGCCGGCGGCAAATGCTTGTCGAGGAATTCCTTGACCTTGCCTTCGGGCAGGGCGCCGGCAAAACCGTCCACCGGCTGGCCGTTCATCATCAATATGCAGGTTGGGATGCTGCGGATGCCGAAAGCGGCACCGAGTTGCTGCTCCTGGTCGGAGTCGATCTTGACCAGCTTGAAGCGGCCGGCGTATTCCACCTCCACCTTCTCAAGAATCGGGCCCAGCGACTTGCAGGGGCCGCACCAGGGCGCCCAGAAGTCGATCAGCACAGGCGTGGTCATGGATGCGGCAACGACTTCCGCTTCAAAGTTGGCAATGGTGACGTCGATCATGGTCTGGCAGAGTTGGGGTATCGGGGCCGGTTTTCAACCCGGTCGGCGCAGCTGGACGCCTGGGAGGCAAGAGCGTAGCACGCACGGCACGGCCCTAGCGGTGGCCTGCCCTTAAAATCAGGGGTTACGGGCAAGCAGCCTGCAACCCCGGCCTTGAAGGTCCCCGCATGACAACAAGCAACAATTCGGCAAAACCCCTGGTAGGCGTGGTGATGGGATCCAGCAGCGACTGGGAGACCATGCAGCACGCCGTGCAGATCCTGACGCAGTTCGGCATTGCGCACGAAGCCCGGGTGGTGTCGGCCCACCGCATGCCCGACGAGCTGTTTGCCTATGCGGAAGGTGCCGGCGGACGCGGCTTGCAGGCCATCATTGCCGGCGCCGGCGGCGCAGCGCACCTGCCCGGCATGCTGGCCGCCAAAACCACCGTGCCGGTGCTCGGCGTTCCCGTGGCCAGCAAGCATTTGCAGGGCGTGGACTCGCTGCACAGCATCGTGCAGATGCCCAAGGGCATTCCGGTCGCCACCTTTGCCATCGGCAATGCCGGCGCAGCCAATGCCGCCCTGTTCGCGGTGGCCATGCTGGCCCTGCACAACCCGGCGCTGGCCGCCCAATTGCAGGCTTTCCGTGCAGAGCAAACCGCTGCCGCGCACGCCATGACGCTGCCGCCCGCATGACCGCCTCCGCCTCTTCCCGGGCCGCCTCCAGCCTGCCGGAGTTGCCTATTTTTCCCGGCACGGCCTCGGCCTCCGGCCAGCCCGCTACCCTCGGCGTGATGGGCGGCGGCCAGCTGGGCCGCATGTTTGTGCATGCCGCGCAGCGCCTGGGTTATTTCACGGCGGTGCTGGACCCCGATCCGCAAAGCCCCGCGGGCCTGGTGAGCCATCACCACATCCAGGCCGGCTACAGCGATGAAAAAGGGCTGACCCAACTGGCCGCACTGTGCGCCGCCGTCACCACCGAATTTGAAAACGTGCCCGCCGGCGCGCTGCAGGCGCTGGCCGCCAGCCGGCCCGTGGCACCTGGCGCTGCCGCCGTGGCCATCGCGCAAAACCGCATCGAGGAAAAATCCCACTTCACCGCCAGCGCTGCCGAATCCGGCGTGCTGGCCGGCGTTACCTGCGCACCCTACGCCGTGATTGAAACAGCCGGGCAGCTGAAGGCTGTGCCGGCCGGCTTGCTGCCCGGCATCCTCAAGACGGCACGCATGGGCTACGACGGCAAGGGCCAGGTCCGCGTCAAGAATGCGGACGAACTGGCCACCGCCTGGGCCGGCCTGAAGCAGGTGCCCTGTGTGCTCGAAAAAATGCTGCCGCTCAAGGCCGAGTGCTCGGTCATCGTGGCGCGCGGCTGGGACGGCAGCGTCGTGGGCTTTGCGCCCCAGTTGAACGTGCATGTCGACGGCATTCTCGCGGTGACGCAGGCTTATGAAGGAAATATGCCCGCAGCGCTTGCCGATCGTGCGCAAGCAGCTACCAAAACCATAGCAAAACACATTGACTATGTCGGCGTGCTCTGCGTCGAGTTCTTCCTGGTGGACGACGGCAGCGCCGATGGCGCGCTCATCGTCAATGAAATGGCGCCACGCCCGCACAACAGCGGCCACTACACGATGGACGCCTGTGACGTGTCGCAGTTCGACCTGCAGGTGCATGCCATGGCCGGCCTGCCGCTGCCGCAGCCGCGCCAGCATTCTCCCGCCATCATGCTCAACCTGCTGGGTGATGTGTGGTTTGACGCCCATGGAAAGATGCGCACGCCCGACTGGCAGGCCGTGCTGGCACTGCCCGGCACGCACCTGCATCTCTACGGCAAAACCGAAGCCCGCACCGGCCGCAAGATGGGCCATCTCAACATCACGGGCCCCGACGTCGCTTCAGTCAAGGCCGCAGCGCGCCAGGTTGCATCCATCCTGGGCCTGCCCGGCCTGGACCCCCTCTGATGATTCTTCCCGGTACGGACCCTGAGGCCATTCTTGAAGCCGCACGCCGCATCCGGGCCGGCGGGCTGGTGGGCTTCCCGACGGAGACGGTGTACGGCCTGGGCGCCGACGCTTCCAGCGATCAAGCCGTCGCCGGCATCTTTGAAGCCAAGGGCCGTCCGTCCGACCATCCGCTCATCGTGCACGTGGCCGATGCGGCGCACGTAGACGCTTACGCCAGCAGCGTGCCGCCGTTTGCCGCGCGCCTGATGAAAGCCTTCTGGCCCGGGCCGCTCACCGTGATCCTGCCGCGCAAGGAAGGCGTGGCGGCGGCCGCGGCTGGTGGCCAGGATTCCATCGGTCTGCGCTGCCCCTCGCACCCTGTCGCGCTGGCTTTTCTGAAGGCTTGCGACACCGGCGTGGCCGGCCCCAGCGCCAACCGTTTCGGCCGCATCAGCCCCACCACCGCGCAGCACGTGCAGCAGGAATTTGGCGACAGCCTGCTGGTGCTCGAAGGCGGGCCCTGCGATGTCGGCATCGAGTCCAGCATCGTCGACTGCACGCGCGGGCGCCCCGTGCTGCTGCGCCCGGGCATCCTCACGCGCGCGCAACTCGAGGCCGCGTGCGGTGAAGCCGTGCTGGGGAAAGACGAATTCGAGCAAGAGGCTCTGGGCGATGCGCCGCGTGCTTCCGGCACGCTGGAAGCGCATTACGCGCCCGATGCCAAGGTGCGCCTGATGGACGCAGGCCCCATACAAACCGCACTCGATTTGCTGGGCGCCGACGCGGCCCACATCGCCGTGTACGCGCGCAGCATCGTGCGCATCAAGTCCGACAAGGTGCTGTATCGCCGCATGCCCGACGATGCGCTGGCCACCGCGCAGCAGCTGTTTGCCGTGCTGCGCGACTTTGATGCCAAGGGCGTCAAGCTGATCTGGATTGAAAACCCGCCGGCGGCCGCCGAGTGGGATGGCGTGCGCGACCGGCTGGGGCGCGCTGCCGCGAGCTGAGGCGCCCTTCCCGGGAGGCCGCTAGGGCGGTTGCCCAAATTTCGGGCATTGTGGCGCAATGCCGCGCCAAGCGGTGTTTTCGTCCACAAGTCCCGCCGCCATCAACAGCCTTGTCCACAGGCGGCAGGGATAACTTGCAGGCACATTGATGAAGCATCCGTGCCTGCCGCGCTGGGCGTGTGTGGGACCGGGCTATTCAGTCACCGCGTCCGTACACCAGCTTCATCACCAGAATGGCCAGCGCCAGGCCCAGCGTGACCGCGTTCGCCAGCACGATGGGCCAGGCGCCCGCCAGCACGCCGTAGGCCAGCCACAGTGCCACGCCAACCGTAAAGGCGCTGTACATCGCCAGTGAAATGCCGCTGACATCGCGGCTGCGAAAGGTCAGCCAGGCCTGCGGCGCAAAGCTCGCCGTGGTCAGCACGGCGGCCAGAAAGCCCACGATGTCTGTTGCGTTCATCGCTTGCCCTCCTTGACGGCCCATTCCAGCATGGCATCCAGTGCCGGGCGCGCAGCGGGCGCGTTCGGGTGGTTGATCAGCCCCACCACGATGTAGCGTGCGCCGCTGTCGCCATTGGCATAACCGGCAACCGCGGTCACGTCGCGCAGCGAGCCGGTCTTGACGAAAGCCAGCCCGGCCACCGGCCTGGCGCGTTCGCGCATGGTGGCGTCGGTGCCGGCCACCGGCAGCGAATCGGCGAGATCGGCGGCAAAATGGCTTTTGGCGGCATGCTGCAGCAGGGCCGACAGGCTGGCGGCGCTGATGCGTTCATCGCGGCTCAGGCCCGAGCCGTTGTCCATCACCGGGGGCGTGCTGCCGGGCAGGCTTTTGCGCCACCAGGCGGTGAGCGCTGCGCGCGCAGATTCAAGCGTGCCGGCCTTGGGCTGGCCCAGGCCGGCCCAAAGCCCGAGTGTCAAAAAGAGGTGCTGGGCCATGATGTTGTTGGAGTATTTGTTGACGTCGCGCACCATTTCCAGCAGTGGCGGCGACTGGTATTCAAACCGCACTGCGGCCTTTTCGCCCGAGAGGGTGCCGCTCCTGCGCAGCACGGCCAGCTCTGCCGGCGTGGCGTCGCGCACCGTTCCCGTCAGCAGGCCACCCAGTTGCCGCCACGACCCTTCGATGGCGCGCGCCGCAAAGCTCACGGGGTCGGCATAGGCGCTGGGCCACACTTTTTCGCCGCAGGCCGAAGAATAGGTACCCAGGAATTCGATGTTGACGGGATTTTCAACACTGGCGCGCAGCTCGCTGCGCCAGTCGCCGCAACGCGCCACACGCACGATCGGCACGCTCGCGCCCACCTGCACACCTGCCAGCGGCGGCTCATAGCGCACCAGCGCGCGGCCGCTGGGCAGGTCCGGCGTGAAGGTCATCACGATGGTTTTGAAATTGATCAGCAGCGCATCGGGCCGGGCGTTGTAGGGGCGCAGCGGCTCGCCGTCAAATTCGCCCGGATCGGTGGGCGGCACGCTGAAGGCGCTGCGGTCCAGCACGATGTCGCCGCGGATCGCCCGCGCCCCTCCGGCCTGCACCTCGGCCAGCAAGGCCTGCAGGCGTTCAACGACCAGCTTGGGGTCGCCGCCGCCCTGCACCACCATGTTGCCGTTGAGCAGGCCGCCCGAGGTGCTGCCGTCCAGTATCACCTTCGTCTTCCAGGTGAAGTCGCGGCCCAGCGCGTCGAGCGCCGAGTACGTGGTCACCAGTTTCATGACGGAGGCAGGGTTCATCGGCACATCGGCGCGCCAGCTCAGGCGCGGCACCGGTTTGCCGCTGCCGGCTTCCACCACCAGCATGGACACCGCATCGCGCGGCACCCTGGCGCGCGACAGGGCTTTTTCAATCGGGGCCGGCAGGCGTGCGGTTTGTGCCAGGCCGGGGCTTGCGGCCAGGGCTGCCATGGCCGCCAGGGCAGCCAGCGCAACAGTGTGTGTCGTGCGCGGGCGCAGCAAGTCGTGGGTCATGCGGGGATTATCGCGGTTGAGCGTTCTGCAAGGCGCTGCCGGTGGGCGCCGGGGTGGCCGGCCATTGGCGCGGATAATCAGGGCTTACCCATCGGCCCCAGCCTCCGGGTACCCGCAGATTGCTATGAATTTAATAGCTGCTTGCGCCTGATATATAAGGGCTTGAGCCCGATTTAATGCCTGAACTTGTGAAATTCCTCGCTTTTGACACCAGCACCGACCGCATGTCCGTGGCGCTGACCGACGGTGCGCACGTCTGGCAGCACAACGGCCCAGGCGGCGCGCAGGCTTCCACCACGCTGATCCCCGCCATACTGGCGTTGCTGGCCGAGGCTGGCCTGGCGCTGGGCGAGCTGGATGCCATCGCCTTCGGGCGCGGCCCCGGCTCCTTTACCGGCCTGCGCACCGCCTGCGCGGTGGCGCAAGGCCTGGCGCTGGGCGCCAACCAGGGCGCCGGCATTCCCGTGCTGCCTGTCGACACGCTGATGGCTGTGGCTGAAGAAGCGCGCTTTCAGCAGCAGGGTGATGGCGAAGCGTCCCTGCGCGTCACCGCACTGCTGGATGCGCGCATGGACGAAATGTATGTGCAGGGTTTTGAGTTCAGCGGCGGGCACTGCCGGGCGCTGGGCGAATGCGGGCTGGTCCGGCCTGAAAACCTGGTGCCGGACACTGCGGCCGGTTTGTTCGCGGGCAATGTTTTCGCGGTGTACGCCGGGCGTTTGCCGGGCGGCCTTGCGGCATTTGCACAGGCCGAGGCCCTGCCCACGGCCACCGCCATGCTGCGCCTGGCGCCGCAGCTGGCTGCTGCCGGGCTGTGCGTCAGCGCCGACCTCGCCCTGCCGCTCTACGTTCGCGATAAAGTAGCGCTGACCACCGAAGAGCGCGACCAGGTCAAGGCCGCCAAACTGGCGGCCGCCCCACCCCTTTCATGAACGCCATCCTCAAGCCCCTCGAAGCCCAGTTCGAAGCCATGACACCCGCATGGCTGGATGAGGTGGTGCGCGTGGAAAAAACCGCGTATGACCACCCCTGGACGCACGGCAATTTCAACGATTCGCTCAACGCCGGCTACCAGGCGCAACTGCTCACTGCCGGCAATGCGCCCGACGCCGTGCTGCTGGGTTATTTCGTGGCCATGAAGGGCGTTGACGAAGTACACCTGCTCAACATCACCGTGGCCCCCGAACACCAGCGCCAGGGCTGGGCCCGCATCATGCTGGATGCGCTGGCCCTCTGGTCGCGCGGAGAGGGCGCGCAGTGGTTGTGGCTGGAAGTGCGCGTGAGCAATGTGCGGGCCAAGGCCATCTATGAACGCTACGGCTTTCGCCACGTCGGCACGCGCCGCAACTACTACCCGGACGGCGCTTCCACGCGCGAAGATGCGGTCGTCATGAGCCTGGCGCTATGAGCCTGGACCTCGACAAACGCCAGCGCGCCATGCTGCGCGAAATGGGTGTGCGCGTGTGGCTGCCGGTTGCCGCTGCGCCTGCTGAAGCTGCCGCTGCTATTGATTTGGTAGCTGCTGGCGCACGGTCAGTAACGCCTGCAAGTGAATTTGATCAAAAAGTCAGTGCGCCTTCCACGTCCGCTGGACCGCGAGAGGTTGCGCCGCCCGTGCGGCCCATGCAGGCGCCGGCTCGCCCGCAGGCCGAGGCGCGCGAAACCGCTGCGCCCGGCACGACGGCAGCGTGGCGCATGGGCGACGCGCAAGCCCTGTATGCCGACGCCGCCCATGCTGAAGGCGCACGCTGGCTGGTGCTGGCCGAAACGCCGGCGGCTGCACTGCAACGGGAGCCTTTCAACCCCTTTGAAGGCGATGCCGGCAGGCTGCTTGACAACATGCTGCGCGCTACGCGGCTGCACAAGGCCGGCATGGTGCTGCTGGCGCCGCTGGTCCGGCAGGCGGCATCCGGTGCGGGCGCCGGCCTGCCCGAAGCGCTGCCCGCCCTGGTGGCCAGCGCGCAGCCTGATGTCGTGCTCGTCATGGGCCGCCTGGCCGCGCAGGCGGTGTTGCAATCGACAGAGCCTTTCGGCAAACAGCGCGGCCAATTGCACAGCCTGCATGGAGCCCGCATGGTCGTGACCTACGACGCCACCTATTTGCTGCGCAACCCGGCCGACAAGGGCAAGGCCTGGGACGACCTGTGCCTGGCCATGAGTTTGGTCGTTACTCCCGGCGTCGCCTGATTTTCCTTCAGGCCTTTTCAGGTACTGTGCGGCTGGGCGCCAGCACTGAAGCAATCGCCACCACCATCAGCACCACGGCAGCCCAGTCTTGCCAGTGCAGCACTTCGCCCAGGCCCAGAGCGCCTGAAAACACCCCGAGGATGGGAATCATCATCACGCTCAGCGTGGAAGCCACCGGCGGCAGCGCGCGCGCCAGCGTGAACCACGCCGCATGCGCAAAACCGAAGATCAGCACCGCGTTGTAAAGAATCGCGCCCCAGGTCGTGGGCGAAGGTGCCTTCCACTGCGGCATCTCAAACACGACACCCAACACGGTCAGCATCACGGCGGTCATCACCGTCATCCAGAACGACAACGTCAGCGTCGCGGCCGGTATCGTGGTCTTGCGCAGCAGCTGCGTGCCCAGCGCCCACACCGCGGCCGCCACCAGCGCGCACAGCACACCCAGGGGGCTGCCCGACAGGTTGGTCATTTCATTCCATAGCAGTAGCGCCACGCCCAGCGCGGCGGCCGCCACACCCAGCCAGTTGCGGGCTTTTAGCGTCGCGCCAAAAAACCAGGCGCCCAGCAGCGCCGAAAAAATCGGCATGGTGTAGCCCAGAATCGCCGCGCGGCCGCTGCTCAAGTTTTTGACGGCGAGGATGATCAGTGCATGCCAGACAAACATGTTGGCCGCAGCCAGCCAGAAGAGCTCACGCCACCTGCCCCGGGGCACCCCAAACGGCACCTTCAGCACCACCATGGCGATGCCCAGCACCGGAATGCCCAGCCAGATCGACATCGCCCGAAACGTCAAGGGTGGAAAGTCCGCAATCCCCAGTTTCATCACCGGCCAGTTCAGGCCCCAGACCAGGGTGAGCAGAACCAGCAGGATGAGTTGGCGTTGGGAGAGTTGCATGGAACTATTGTGCCCCCACGCTTTTCACTTCGTGTAATGCGCTGCCCCCCGAGGGGGCCGCCCGCCTGCGGTCTGGCAAAGCCGAAATTGGCACACCCCTATCGGGCTCACTGCGTGTAGCCCTTTTCCCCTTGCAGGGGACGGTGCCTGCGGCCCGGCAAAGCCGGTTCCGCTGCACCCGCTGGCTTGAACAATTCGGTGGGTACGACCAGTGATGAAGGTATTTCACCAGTGAGGGCCGAGGGTCCGGCTTCGCCGGTTCCACGGCTCATACTGGGTTGAAGAATCGGTGGCGTAACCTGCCCGGCTGGGCTGCGCACCACGGGTTGAACGGCTACGCCGCCTCTGGCTCAGCGGCAGACCCTGTTCGTGCGGGCACCCCGTCGTCTTCTGGAATGGCATAGCGTGGCGCCAATGCTGCAAGCGACCTCAACACCGGGACGGGTACCAAGCGAAATAGCGGCGTCAGCCAGGGATATGGCACTCTGGATTTCAGAATGGCGCCGTAATCACACGAGGCTTCGTGGGGGAAGTAGTTCTCACGCACGGCCACAAGCTCACAAAACCCCTTGCCGTGGTAGTAGCGCAGCTGTGGATCAACCGGCAAACCGGCTCGCGTAGCCCGTGCATAGGCCTCTACCGATGCGCCTGGTTTACGTTGCAAATGACGCTTGAGCCCGGGCATGGGAGAGCCCAGAAACACTTCACGATTGCCGCATTTCACCGCATACAGATAGTTAAAAGCGATCAGCTGCAAGGCAGCGCCGGCATCCACGCTGGTCAGGCTGATGCCGAACAGGCAGTTGGAGGCGTGCTTATTCTTCGGCACCTTGCCGTCCAGAGCGGCACTCTTTTGCCAGTCGCCCGGGTTGACCCACTCCGCCTCCGTGGTGGGCTTGCAAAAGAGCGACGCCAGCAATTCACCCGTTTCTGCGCAAAATGCACCCCCGCTCAAATCGGGATGCGCGGCAATGCGTGATCGAAAGTCTTCTGCGGTGGCTTGCTGCTCTTGCGTCCATTGCTTGCGCTCCAGATCCAGCAAGGACGGAATATCGCCGATACGCAAATTGCGGGTGATGTAGCTGCGCTTTTTGATGGTCGGTTTGGTTGTCATGGGTAACGGTATGCGCGGGTGTTAAAGGAGTTGATTGCCCGGAACTACGGGTGCTGGTGGTGGGTGTGCGGTACCCGAATGGCAGGAGCAATTGCGAGTGCCCGATGGCTGGAAGTCATGCATCAGCTGCACAGCACCTGTGGCGAGCCACAATCCAACGACTCGTGCCTTGCTGCCGAAAAATCCGCTCAGAAAAATGCTGGCTTGCAAATTCACCACCTCATGCCACCAACCACGAGGCACGTAGATGGCATCACCCGGATACAGATCGACAGCAAACAGTGCGTCTGCCGGCACATCGCTTTGTGCCAGATCGCGCATGCCCACCGATGCCAGTTTGGCCCAGCGGTCATACTTCTGCGAGATCGCACCCAGGTGCTCCACGGTGCCGGGGCGTGCCAGGTAAAAGCGTTTGACTCCGCGCGTGAGCACCGCCAGGTTGTCCAGCAAGTCGTAATGCAAACCTGTGTGGGCACCTTGCGGGCCAATCCATGCGCTGCTGGAGACGATGTTGCCTGGCGGGAATAATGCGTCTTGCTGCACGTCCTGGCGCAGTGAGGGTATCTCCTTGAGCAGATCAAACTCTTTGAGGTAGCCGATATGCGAGCCTTCTTCCTGCGCGGCTGTCTGCAACTCCAGTTGTGCCACATAGTGGTCAAGTGTGGACGTCACAAACCGGGTACTGGACCTCTCCCGATTACCCACCACCAAAGTCACAGGCCTGGCCCCGCCCAGATGGGCAAGGTGCTGAAATGTCCAGCGCTCCAGCGCTGCCCAGTTGCGCCCCATGCCCCGCAAAACAACAGGGCCATGACCTATCCACTCATGCCCCTGGGGAGACACCATCTCCGGCACGGCCCCGAGCCTGGAACGAGGTATCTCCAGCGGGCATTCGCCTTGACTGATCCGCAAATTCACAACGACCTCCAGCACTTGCAATGCGGTGATCGTAAAAATTCACTGTGAAATCCTGATGACGCTAGCGCTTGTTTTTTGTTGCGTCGTGTAAAACGCCAGACAAGTAGCCACTGGCGACAATCGCGCGTTTGGCATACAGGGGGTTCTCCATCAGGGGCACGGTGCAAGCTGCGGAGATCGTGGGAGCTTAAAATGGGACATGACTTTTCTCGACATGCTGGGCGCCGCAGAACGCCAGAACAGCTCCATGCTCTGCGTCGGCCTGGACCCTGAACCCACGAAATTCCCCGGCAAGCTCAAGGGCGACGCCAACAAGATCTACGATTTCTGCGCGGCGATTGTTGACGCCACTGCCGACCTGGTGATTTCCTTCAAGCCGCAAATCGCCTACTTCGCCGCACACCGCGCCGAAGGCCAGCTTGAACGCCTGATGGAACACATGCGCCGCGTGGCGCCGCAAGTACCCATCATCCTGGACGCCAAGCGCGGCGACATCGGCAGCACGGCGGAGCAATATGCCAAGGAAGCCTTTGAGCGCTACGGTGCCGACGCGGTGACGCTCTCGCCCTTCATGGGGTTTGATTCGGTGGCACCGTATTTGAAATACGAAGGCAAGGGCGCTTTCCTGCTGTGCCGCACCTCCAACCCCGGCGGCGACGACCTGCAGAACCAGCGCTTCGCCTCGATTGAAGGTCAGCCGCTGCTGTACGAGCACGTGGCGCGCCTGGCGCAAGGGCCGTGGAACCTCAATGGCCAGCTGGGTCTGGTGGTGGGGGCGACTTATCCGGCCGAGATCGAACGTGTGCGTTCAGTCGCGCCTACCTTGCCCCTGCTGATTCCTGGTGTGGGGGCGCAAGGCGGCGATGCGGTGGCGACCGTGAAGGCGGGTTGGCGCGCTGGTGCGCCCATCATCGTGAATTCGTCGCGCGCGATTATTTATGCCTCTTCAGCGGATGATTTTGCGGAGGCTGCCCGGCGCGAGGCGGTGAAGACTCGGGATGTGCTGGAGGCGGCTCGGGGTGAGGCTCTGAAGCTGTAGTCTTTCTTGTTCCAGCGCTTTTTGCTGAGTGTTGCTGGCCGGGCTACCCCCGGCCAGCAACCCTCAGCAAAGACCGCAAACACCGAAACAACAACAACCAAAAAAGAAAATAGCTATTAATTTAGGAGCTGCCTGCGCCCGTCCCTATTGGGTGTAAGGCCAATAAGACGATTAATTGGCAACCGTGAACCGGCGCCGAACATGCCGCGCGTTTTCAATCTCGTCCACGATGGCCACAGCCAGGTCAGGCACCGAAATACCGGCTGGCTTGTCACCCTGGCCAGGCAGCAGGTCGTCCGCGCCCAGCCGGTACTTGCCGGTACGTTCGCCAGGCGCCAAGCCAATGGGAGGCGAGACAAAGCTCCAGTCCAGTGAGGTTTCGAGCTTGAGCTGGTTCAGCGCCTGGCGTGCGGCGAGCGCGCCCTGCTTGTATTGCGCGGGAAACTCCGGCGTGTCCACGAGCTGCAGGCCGGGCGCCACATACAGGCTGCCGGCGCCACCCACCACGAGCAGGCGTTTGACGCCCGCCTGCTTGACGCCGCTCACGATGGCTTGGCTCGCCTCAAGGTGCAGGTCGTGGATTTTCGGCTCGCTCCAGCCCGGGTTGTAGGCGCTGATGACAGCATCGTGGCCCGCTGCCGCTTTGGCCACCTGGCCGGCATTCAGTGCGTCGGCGGCGACCACGGTCAGGCCGGTTTGCGGGGTGACTTTGCCGGGGTTGCGGGCCAGCACGGTGACCTTGTGGCCGCGGCTCAGCAGCTCGGAAAGAATAGGTGCGCCGATAAAACCTGTGGCGCCGATCAGTGCGATGTTCATAAAAAACTCCTGTGGGTGAAAAGAGCCTCCAGTGTCATTACTTCACAACAGTCTGAATAGACGGCAAAATTCGCTAACACTGTGAAGTAGAGCTAACTAATGAGCGATAAATCCATGGACCAGCTCAAGCGCATGGCCATTTTTGCCGAGGTGGTTGCCAAAGGGTCCCTGACTGCGGCGGCGCGGCAGCTGGGCATGACGCCTTCGGCCGTGAGCCAGCATTTGCGGCAGCTTGAGCAGTCGCTCGGCCTGGCCCTGCTGCACCGGTCCACCCGGCGCCTGACGCTGACAGAAGCGGGTGAGCGTTACCACGCTGGTTGCGCTGCCATGGTGGCGGCTGCGCGCTCGGCGGAACAGGCGCTGGTGCGGCTGCGCGACGAACCCGAAGGCGAGCTGCGCCTGGCCGCGCCGGCCGGCTTTGGCAGCCTGCTGGCAGCGGCGCTGGCGCCGCTGCGCGGCTACCCCCGGCTCACGCTGCGCCTGCTGCTGGACGACAAGCTGGTGGACTTGATCGGCGAACGCGTGGATATCGCGGTGCGCGTGGGGGAGCTGGCCGACTCCAGCCTGGTGGCACGCAAGCTGGGCGATATGACGCGCCAGCTCTGCGCCTCGCCGGCCTACCTGGCCGAACGGGGCTGGCCCGCCACGCCGCAGGACTTGCTGCGCCACGACTGGCTGGCCAGCAAACCCAACAGCAGCAACAGCGCGGACATGTTGGAGCTGCTGGGCCCGTCCGGCGAACGCGAAACCCTGAGGCTGGAAGGCCGGGTGCAGGCCTCGCAGGTGACGGCGCTGCATGCGCTGGCCATAGCCGGCTGGGGCATCAGCATGGGTGTGAGCGAGGACGACCGCAAAGCGATGGCCGAAGGCCGCTTGCTGCCGATACTGCCGGGCTGGCGCATGGCGGATGTTCCGGTCTACGCCGTCACGCCGCGGCGCGGCGAGCAGCCGGCCAAGGTGCGCTACACGCTGGAGCTGCTGGCGGCCTGGTTTGGCGGCGGGCAGCCCGGGGCCAGGCCTGTTGCGGACGCGGCCTGAACACCAGTGTGCGGCGGCTCAGGTCAGTTGCATGGAGCGCGCGGCATCCAGGTGCGCCTTCACACGCTGGGCCAGCGCGACGTCGCCGGGGGTCTCTGGCCGCCATTCCTGGGCGGGCAAGGCCTTGCCGTCCAGGTCTACGGCGACAAACACCACCAGGCATTCGGTGATGACCTGCATCTGTCCGACTTTCATGTCGCCGGCGCGCACTTCCACCGAGATGTTCAGGCTGGTCGTGCCGGTATAGGCCAGGCGGGCTTCGACTTCGACCAGGTCGCCGATCATGATGGGGCGCTGAAAACGTATGCTGCCCACCGACACGGTGACGCAATAGCGTTTCGCCCAGCTGGTGGCGCAGGCGTAGCCGGCTTCGTCAATCCATTTCATGACGGTGCCGCCGTGCACTTTGCCGCCGAAGTTGACGGTGCTGGGTTCGGCCAGGAAGCGGAGGGTGATGGAGGACATGGAGGCTGCCGGTAGTTTTACGAGGTTCTCATGCGTGCTGCCAGGCGATGCCGGCGACACGCATCATATTGTCGCCCATCACGCCTTCGATCTCGGTTGCACCCAGGCCCACCCGGCGCAGCGCTTCGGGCAGCAGTTGCCAGGTTTCAACCGGTGTGTAAGTCATGCGTTGCACGGCGCGGTCGTAGCCGGCAGACCTGGGCCACCAGTAGGTGGGGTCGTAGTCGCCGGGCGGGTTGTCATTGAGCTCGTCCTGCCGGAAGCTGATGTCCAGGCCGATGCCCGCATGCTGCGCGCCGACCAGGCCCGCCACATAGGCCACATGCCGCGCCATGTCGTCAGCCGTTGGCGTGCGCGTACCCAGGAAGGCGGAGACGCCCGAGACGCACACCACGCCGCCGGTCGCGGCGCAGGCGCGTATCTGCTCGTCGGTGATGTTGCGCCCGTGCTCCACCAGCGCAAGCGGGTTGGCGTGGCTGAAGATCACCGGCTTGGCCGAGGCGGCCATGATGTCGAGGCTGCAGCGGCGGCCGGTGTGCGAGCAGTCCATCAAGAGGCCCGCCTCGTTCACTGCCTGCACCATGCGCACACCCAGCGGCGTGAGACCGCGTGCTTCGTCGTGGCAGCCGTCGGCCACGCTGTTGTTGCGGTTGTAGGCGAAATGGATTTGCCGCACGCCGAGGTCGCGATACAAGTTCACCATCTCGGGCCGCTCCTGCAAGGGCATCGCGCCTTCCAGGTCAAAGCCGATGGCAAGCTGGCCCGCCGCTGCGGCCTCGCGGATCTCATCCACACTGGACACCAGTCGCAAGCGCCCGGGGTCCGCGGCGATCTTCGCGCGGAAGGCCGCAATGACCGCCATGACTTGCGCCACCGGGTTCATGTCCATGCCGACATTGACGGACACATAGTTCACGCCCGCGGCGCGCAACGCGTCCATCGGCGAAAAATTGGCTGCCGGGTGCAATGGCAGGCAGGCGTGGGCTTCCCAGTGGATCATGGCGTGGCGTGTGGTGTTGAAGAGAAATTAAAGCATGCGGCGCTGCGGCACGCCAGACCTGCCTGGTAACGATTTACGCCGTGGCGGACACATCCGCCGCTGCGCGGCGTTTGAACCCGGTGGAGGCTTCCATCAGGCTCAGCGTATAGGCATTCGTGACTTTGTGTGCCGCCAGGTCGGCCGCAGGCAGCATCTCCACCGTCTGGCCGCGTTGCATCACCATCAGCCGTTCACACAGATGCGTGACGACGGCCAGGTCGTGGCTCACCATGACGAAGGTCAGGCCGCGCCTGCGGCGCAGTTCTTCCAGCAGGTTCAGCACCTCGGCCTGCACCGAGGCGTCCAGTGCCGAAGTGGGCTCGTCCAGCAGCAGGATTTGCGGCTCGAGAATCAAGGCGCGCGCAATCGCGATGCGCTGACGCTGCCCGCCCGAGAGCTGGTGCGGGTACCGAAAGCGAAAGCCCGTGCCCAGGCCGACTTCTTCCAGCGCACGTTCGATGCGCGCTTCCGCATCGCTGATGCCGTGGATGGCCAGCGGCTCGGCGAGGATGCGGTCTACCGTATGGCGCGGGTGCAGCGATCCATACGGGTCCTGGAACACCATCTGCACCTGCCGCCTGAAGGCCTTGCTGCCGGGTGCGCTGTCCTGGCCCAATAACTTGACCGTGCCGGCCGTGCGAGGCGCCAGGCCGCAGATGGCGCGCAGCACGGTGGACTTGCCGGACCCCGATTCGCCGACGATGCCGAAGCTTTCGCCGGGGGTCACGATGAAGGAGGTATCGGCGACGGCGACAAAACTGTCGTACACCACGCGCAGGTTGCTGACTTCCAGGCCCAGCGATGCGGATGAAGCCACGGCGTTCACAGCGCCCACTCCGGTTGCCTGTCCAGCGTCGCCAGCGGATGCGTGGACGCGCCCAGCTGCGGCAGGCAGGCCATCAGGCCGCGTGTGTAGGGATGCTGCGCGTTCGCGAGGCCGCCGGCGGCCAGCTCTTCCACCACGCGGCCCGCATACATCACGAGGATGCGGTCGCAGAAGGTGGACACCAGCCGCAGATCGTGCGAGACCAAAATCAAGCCCATGCCGCGCTCAGCCACCAGCGTGTCGAGGATCGACAGCACCTGCAGTTGAACCGTCACGTCCAGCGCCGAGGTCGGCTCGTCGGCGATCAGCAGGTCCGGGTCGGCGATGAGCATCATCGCGATCATCGCGCGCTGGCCCATGCCGCCCGACACCTCGTGCGGGTAGAGCTTGTAGACGCGCGCCGGGTCGTCGATGCGCACGGACTCCAGCGCGGCGAGGGCACGCTTTTTGGCTTCCGCCGACGACACCCGGGTATGGGCTTGCAGCGTCTCCACGATCTGCGCGCCAATTGTCATGACGGGGTTCAGCGAAAACTTCGGGTCCTGCAACACCATGGCGATGCGGCCGCCGCGCAGTTCGCGGCGTTGGGCGGGCGGGCAATTGAGCAAGTCCACGCCGGCGAACTCAAGACGCTTGGCGCTGATGCGACCCTCCGGTGCGGTCAGCCCCATGATGGCGCGGCCGGTTTGTGATTTGCCGGAACCCGACTCGCCCACGATGCCCAGGCGCTCGCGGCCGAGCGTGAAGGACACGCCGCGCACGGCCTCAGTCATGCCGCCGTCGCGGCGCGGAAAGCTCACGCGCAAGTCGTCGACCACCAGCAGGGGCCTGTTGGCGCCCGTCATTTGGCGGCCTTCGGGTCCAGCGCATCGCGCAGGCCGTCGCCCAGCAGGTTGAAGGCCAGGCTCACGACAAAAATCGCCGCACCGGGCGCGGCCGCCACCCACCACTGGTCCAGCACATAAAGGCGGCCATTGGCGATCATCGCGCCCCACTCCGGCATGGGCGGCTGTGCGCCCAGGCCCAGAAAACCCAGCCCGGCGGCGGTCAGGATGATGCCGGCCATGTCCAGCGTGACGCGCACGATCACCGACGACACGCACAACGGCATGATGTGGCCCAGCACGATGCGCCAGGGCGAGGCACCCAGCAATTGCACGGCCGCGATGTAGTCGGTCTGGCGTATCGTCAGCGTCTCGGCCCGCGCCATGCGCGCATACGGCGGCCAGGAGGTGATGGCGATGGCGATCACCGCGTTCTGGATGCCGGGGCCCAGCGCCGCGACAAACGCCAGCGCCAGGATGAGACGCGGGAACGCCAGGAAGATGTCGGTGATGCGCATCAGCACTGCGTCGACCCAGCCGCCGGCATAACCGGCCACAGTGCCGACGATGAGGCCGAGCGGCGCGGCCAGCACCGCCACCAGAATCACCACCATCAGCGTGATGCGCGAGCCGATGATGATGCGTGAGAGGATGTCCCGCCCCTGGTCGTCGGTGCCGAACCAGTGCGCCCACGAAGGCGGCAGCAGCCGTGTGGTGCGCAGGTCGCCGGTGTAGGCCGAATACGGCGCCAGCAGGTCGGCAAAAATCGCCACGAGGACCAGGCCCAGCACGATGAAGAGGCCCAGCATGGCCAGACGGTTGCGCGAAAAATCGTGGCAGCCGTGGTACATGCGGCCCATGAAGGCCTGGCGGCGCGAGGCAGGGCGGTCGGTGCTCAGCCAGTCGCGCAAAGATGCAACCTTTGAAGTCATCGGATTCGCGTCCTTGGGTCCAGCAATTTGTACAAGACGTCAGAGAGCAAGTTCAAGCCCACAAAAATCGAACCCACCACAATCGTGCCGCCCAGCACCGCATTCATGTCGGCGTTCTGGAGCGAGTTGGTGATGTAGAGACCCAGGCCCGGCCAGGCAAAAACGGTCTCGGTCAGCACAGAGCCCTCGAGCAGACCCGCGTACGACAGCGCGATCACCGTGACCAGCGGCACCATGGCGTTGCGCAGCGCGTGGCGCCAGATGATGCGCGACTCCGACAGGCCCTTGGCGCGCGCAGCAATCACGTATTCCTGCGCGAGTTCATTGAGCATGAAGGAACGCGTCATGCGGCTGATGTAGGCCAGCGCGAAATAGCCGAGCAGCGAAGCCGGCAATATCAGGTGCGAAAACACATTGCGAAAAGCCTCCCACTCGCCGGTCATGGCCGTGTCGAGCAGCAAAAGCCCGGTGATGGGCTTGAGTGTGTACTCATAACTCACGTCGATCCGGCCCGGCCCGGAGACCCAGCCCAGTCGCGCATAAAACACCACCAGCGCCATCAGCCCCAGCCAGAAGATGGGCACCGAATAGCCCACCAGGCCGATCACGCGCACCACCTGGTCCACCAGCTTGCCGCGCCGCACCGCGGCCCATACCCCCAGCGGCACGCCCAGGCCCGCACCTATCAGGATGCCCAGGCTCGCCAGCTCCAGCGTGGCCGGAAAGGCGCGCTTGATGTCCGTCATCACCGGGTTGGCCGTCAGCACCGAGACGCCGAAATCGCCCTTGAGCACCTTGCCGATGTAGATGTAGAACTGTTCATACAGCGGCTTGTCCAGCCCCAGCTCCTGGCGCGCGCGTTCGATCACGTGCGCCGGCGCGCGGTCGCCCACGATGGCCAGCACCGGGTCGATCGGGATCACGCGGCCGATAAAAAACGTGACCGCGAGCAGACCCAGGTAGGTGAGCAAAATCACCACCAGGAAGTTGCCAAAGCTTTTGGCGTGCGGCGTCAAGCGCTGGCCTGCCGTGCGCGTGGCTACCGCGCTGAGCGGTGCCACGCCGGCAGCTGTGGGGTCGGGAATGGCCAAAGTCGGTGGGCTATCAGCGCTTGGAGGCGTTGAACATGTAGTTGCTGTCGAAGGTGGGGCCCAGCTTCAGGCCGTCCACGTTGCTCCGGAAAGCCGCCACCTCAGTTTGCTGGTACAGCATGATGAAGGGGCTGGTCTTGCGGAACTCGGCCTGCAGGTCCTCGTACATCTTCTTGCGCTTGCCGGCGTCGCGCTCCAGCACCGCCGCGTCCGACTGCTTGGTCAACTCGGGAATCGCCCAGGCATTGCGCCAGGCCAGCGGCTTGGCCTTGGCATCGTCGGCGTTGTCGGGGTTGCGCGTGAAGGTGTCGGCGTTCGAATGCGGGTCCCAGTAGTCGGCGCCCCACTGGCCGATGTACATGTCGTGGGTGCGGGCACGGTACTTGGTCAGCGTCTGCTTGCCGTCACCGGGAATGATCTCGACGTCAATGCCGGCCTGCTTGGCCGTCTGCTGGAAGGCCTCGGTGATGCCCTGTACCGGCTGGATGGTACGCATGTCGATGGTGACCTTGAAGCCGTTGGCAAGGCCCGCCTTGGCCAGCAGCGCCTTGGCCTTGGCCACGTCGAGCTTGTACGGCTTGACGGTGCTGGCGCCCAGCAGGCCCTGCGGCAAAAAGTTCTGGTTGATCACGCCGATGTTCTTGACCAGCGTGTCGCCGATGGCATCGTAGTCGACCAGGTATTTCAGGGCCTCGCGCACCTCGGGCTTGGCCAGGTTGGCGTTTTTCTGGTTCAGGCTGATGTAGTAGACCGTGCCCTTGGGCGTGGAGGTCATCTTCACGTCCTTGTTGGCCGAGAGCGCGGCGATGTCCTGCGGGCTCAGGTTGCGGGCGATGTCGATGTCGCCTTTTTCCAGCAGCAGGCGTTGCGTGGCCGATTCCTTGACGTGGCGGTAGATCACGCGGGCCAGCTTGGGCTTGGCGCCGTAGTAGTTGTCGTTGCGTTCCAGCGCCACGATTTCATTGGCACGCCATTCGCGCAGCTTGAGCGGGCCGGAGCCGGCGTAATTGGTTTTCAGCCAGGCGTAACCCCAGTCACCGTTGACCTCTTTCGATTGCACCAGCTTCATGTCGACAATGCCGGCCACGTTGGCCGTCAGGCAGTTGAAGACAAAGGTGGGTGCATAGGCCTTGTCGGTTTCCAGGGTCACCACGGTCGGGCTGGTGGCCTTGATCTTGTCCTTGACGTTGGTCTTGGAGAAACCGAACTGGGTCAGGATGAAGGCGGGGGACTTGTCCAGCATCACGGCGCGCTGCAGCGAATACGCCACTTCTTCGGCCGTGAGCGGATTGCCGGAGGCGAATTTGATCCCGGGCTTGAGCTCGAAGGTATAGGTCTTGCCGTCGGCCGAGACGGTCCAGGATTTGGCCACGTCGCCCACCAGTTTGGAAGGGTCGTTCACATCCAGGCGCAGCAGGCGGTCATAGGTGTTGCCCATGATCTCGCCGGCGGACAGCTCAAAGGCCTCGGCCGGGTCCATGGTGATGATGTCATCGAAACCGAAGGCCAGCACCAGGGTGTCTTTGGGCGTGGCGGCCAGCACGGCGCCGGCGCTGCAGGCCAGCATGGCGGCTGCGGCGGTGGCGCAAAGAACGCGGCGGCTGAGGTGGGGAAGCATGTGGTTCAAGATGATTTCCTTCGGTTGGACAGTCAAACAAACATTGCGCCTGACCGCTTGTGGCGGCCGCGCCCGGGGGTCTCAGGGGTGAGCAGGAATCATGCCCATACCGCTGGTGGTTGCCGCCGGTAACTTGTACATACAAGTCAGGGACCTGTTCACGGTCCAGGGCGACTGATGCATTCTGCGCCGCCGACCGCGCGCGTCAAGACCCGGGTTTTCCGCGATTGCTGACTTCATGAAAACCGGCGGTCCGGCGGCGGACCGCCTGGCCGTCGCCTATGTAGCCAACACCGTTGCTCCAAAAAAGTGTCCAGAAGCCGCCTTCCAGGGTGAAGCGTTACGACCTGCTGTTCGGCGGAATATCCTGGTGGACAACCGGCTGGACTCTGCGGGTTTTACCGGTGTTTGTTGTTGCTATTAAAAGCATAGCTGCTGGCGCCCATCCATATTGGGCTTAAGGCCGAAACCTCCCCTGAAAACAGCCTGAACCGGGTCTGGTTTCAGTTTGGGGGGGAAGTCCCTTCTTCTGGCGTGCGTTCGGGGGGGCGTGGGCCTTGTTTTTTCGGGTCAAAAGTGGCTAGAGGCCAATTAAATCGGGCGCAACAGGCTATGAAATTGATAGCGAATATTCAATGCGTCCGGATCCGGCAAAGGACACCTGCCGTCAGATCACGGCCTTTACCCCGCCCCGTGACATTTCTTGTACTTCTTCCCGCTACCGCAATAACACAGGTCGTTGCGCCCGGGCGTGGCCTCCACCCGCACCGTCTCGACCTTGGGGCCCATGGTCTTCCACAACTCACGCAGGTCATACACCGCCCAGATGGCCTCGCCAAACGCGTTGAGCCTGGCAATGCTGGTGCTGGGCGTGCCGTCTTCGCTCAGGGGTGACACCTCGGGCGGGGCGCTGTCGTCTTCGGTCATGGCGACCACGGCCTGCAGGGCACCATCGAGCCATTTGGCGGCGTCTTTGTCACGCGGCGCCATCCACTCGTCGGGCCAGCTTTCCACCGCAAACATGAAGCCCAGCGCCCAGACCTGCGCGAATGCGGGCAGGTCTTCACCCTTGAAGGCGGCACGTTCGTCGGGCGGCATGTCGGCCACGGCGCCGCGTATGTCCATGACCTCGGGGTGGTAGCAGTTGTCGTCTTCGAGCGAATCTACTTCGGCGTCCAGTGCCGTTTCGACTTCCTGCCAGCGCTGGCTCCAGAGCATGAGAAAGCGTTCACGTTGCGCCTCGCTGGCGAACGAACCGCCTTCCGGATCCGGCGCCTCGCCCTCAGCGGGGACGGCCAGCAGCACGGGCAGGTATTCGGCTGCCTCGATGGGCCGGCGCGAACAGATCACGGCGGCCATGAAGCCTTCGCAGAATTCCCACTGGGGTGTTTCGTCGTAACGGGTGCGCAGGTCATCGAGGATGGCATCGAGCTCGTCGAACGCCTCGACTTCCAGGAAAACCGGCTCCGGCGAGGGCTTTGAGGGGATGACGGATTTGGGCGTGGACTTCATGAAAAAAACAGTTATGAGCGTCACGTGAGGCTCTTATGATGCAAAGTGTATCTGGCGCGTCGCGGCTGCATGCCTGTGTTTTGTGCCCTTTTGTGATCCCCTCCCACGGAAGCCCTGTCATGTTTCTTCAGCGCCTGGATGCCTGGTTCCCCGTCCGTTACACCTTTATGGCCCTGTGCGGGCTTGCCGCGCTGCTGGGGCTGCTCGGCCTGATGGTTTTTGGCGTGGGGAAGCTGGCGCTGGTATCCCTGGTGGCCGGCGTGGTGCTGGTGTGTGTCGGTGTGCGCGACTTGCGGCAAACGCGCCATGCCGTGCTGCGCAACTACCCGGTCATCGGCCACATGCGTTTCCTGTTTGAGTACATCCGGCCCGAAATGCGCCAGTACTTCATCGAAAGCGACAGCGAGGCCACGCCGTTTTCACGCGCCCAGCGCTCGCTGGTGTACCAGCGCGCCAAGGGCGAACCCGACAACCGACCTTTCGGCACGCAGCTCGACGTGGGCGCGCAAGGGTATGAGTGGGTCAACCATTCGATGTCGCCGACCAAACTGCCAACCCACGACTTTCGCGTCTGGATAGGCGGCACGCCCGATCACCCGTCGCCCTCGGTGGAGCCCTGCACACAGCCTTACCACGCCAGCGTGTTCAACATCTCGGCGCTGAGCTTCGGATCGCTCTCGGCCAATGCCATCATGGCGCTGAACAAGGGCGCCAAACTCGGCGGCTTCGCGCACGACACGGGCGAGGGCTCGATCTCGCAGCACCACCGGTTGCATGGCGGTGACCTGATCTGGGAAATCGGCTCGGGTTACTTTGGTTGCCGCAACGAGGACGGCACGTTCAGCGAGGAGCGTTTCGCCACCAACGCACGCGACCCGCAGGTCAAGCTGATCGAGCTCAAGATGAGCCAGGGCGCCAAGCCCGGCCACGGCGGCATCCTGCCCGGGCCGAAGGTCACCGAGGAAATCTCGGCGGCGCGCGGTGTGCCGCAAGGCAAGGACTGCATCTCGCCCTCCAGCCACAGTGCGTTTTCCACGCCGGTCGAGATGATGCATTTCATCGCCAAACTGCGAAAGCTGTCGGGCGGCAAGCCGACCGGCTTCAAGTTCTGCATCGGCCACCCCTGGGAGTGGTTTGCGATTGTGAAAGCCATGCTGGAGACCGGCATCACGCCGGACTTCATCGTGGTGGACGGCGCCGAGGGCGGCACGGGCGCTGCGCCCGTCGAGTTCACAGACCACGTGGGCGCACCGCTGCAGGAGGGCCTGCTGCTGGTGCACAACACGCTGATCGGCGTGAACCTGCGCAGCCGCGTTTCCATCGGTGCCGCCGGCAAGGTGGTGAGCGCTTTTGACATGGTGCGGCTGATGGCGCTGGGCGCCGACTGGTGCAATGCCGGGCGCGGTTTCATGATGGCGCTGGGCTGCATCCAGGCGCAAAGCTGCCACACCGGAAAATGCCCCACCGGCGTCACCACACAAGACCCGGTTCGCCAGCAGGCGCTGGTGGTGCCCGACAAGGCCGAGCGGGTGCGCAACTTTCACCGCAGCACGCTGCATGCGCTGCAGGAGCTGGTGCAAGCCGCGGGCCTGTGCCACCCGCGCGAAGTCAACGCGCATCACATCGTGCGGCGGCTGACGGATACCGAGGTACGGCTGCTGAGCAACCTCATCATGCAGGTGGAGCCCGGCGCGCTGCTGGGCTCGCTGGAAAAACAGAACACGGTGTTCAGCTACTACTGGCCGCTGGCCAGCGCGCACAGTTTTCGCGCCAACGGCGTAGGGCCCGGGGGGCACATGCCTGCGCAGGCCAACGGCATCCGTGTGCCGGTGACGGGTGATGCCTCGGCGGTATCGGGGGCAGTTCCCCCCGGCGCCTCCGCAGAGCGCGCTGCGGGTTGAACGCCCCTCACGGCGTTTCAGGGCGATGAACGGGTTGCTATCAGTTAAATAGCTGCTTGCGCCCGTATTCCCTGGGTCAGGAGCCTTTTTTTCATTGAAAGCACATGCCGGTCCTTGCTGAGCAGCAAGGCCTTGCCGGCCACCGCCAGGTCGATGAACTTCTGGTCGTCGGGGTCGCTGCAGGTGACGCCCGCCTTGGCTGCCACCTCCGTCAGGCGAGCATGCCGGTCAAAGGCGGCGAGCACGTCACCGGCGCTTAATTCGTAAAACGCCAGGCGGGGAATGATTTGCGGATAGGCCAGCACGCGCTCAAGTTCGTCGCGCATGGCCTGCGTGGCCAGCCAGTCGAGCTCGCCGGCCTCCAGCGCTTTTTTCAGTGGCTGCGCTGCCGCATCGTTGAAGACAAACACGTCGAGGACGATGTTGGTGTCCAGCACCACAGGCTGGCGCACTGAGGCCGTCACGCCGCCGGCTCGTTCGGTGGGGTGAGGGTGGCTGCGCCGGGCTTGCCGCGTGCGGAGCCCGCCACCATGTCAAAGCGGAACAGGCGGCATTCGATGGGACCGTTCCACATCGGCACGCGCCGCGATTCTTTCAGACGCATCTTGCCGGGTAGTTTGAGGTCGGGCGTGAGCACGTGAGCGGTCCAGCCGGCGTAGTTTTTCTTCCAGTGCGCGGCCAGTTGCGGGAAGAAGTCCGTCGCTTCTTCGCCCCAGGCGTTTTGTGCCTGCTCGCGGCCGGGATTGGCAGAACGGTCCCGCGATGTCTCGAAGGCGGGTTCTTCACGCGTGTCGCCCTGATCACCGCTGTCCCGGTTCAGCGGCTGGCCAAATTCGTCGATGGGCTGGTTGCGGTGGTCCTGCTGCACGCGTCCTTCGGCATGTCCTTGCTGGCGGCGCTGGTCGCGTCCCTGCAGGCCGGTGATGCCGGCCACGCCTGCCACATCGATCCGTTCGCCGTAAGGCGGATTCACCAGCATCACGCCCGAAGGCGCGGGCGGCATGCGCTGCAGTGCGTCGCCGCCGCGGAATTCCACCGCATTGGCTACGCCGGCACGCTCGGCATTGCGTTCGGCGAAATCGACCATGCGGAAGGACACGTCGCTGCCGAACACCGGCGCGGTGGGTTCGGTGATGGCGGCTTCGGCCTGGTCCAGCAGGCCATCCCACACATGGCCCTGGAAGGGCAAGTATTTCTGGAAGGCAAAGCGTCGGTTGATGCCGGGCGCAATGTTGCAGGCGATTTGCGCGGCTTCAATCGCGATGGTGCCCGAGCCGCAGCAGGGGTCATAGAGCGGCACGCCTTCTTTACAGAGCTGATCCCAGCCGCTGGCGGCAATCATGGCGGCGGCCAGGGTTTCTTTCAGCGGGGCATCACCCTTGTCTTCGCGCCAGCCGCGCTTGAATAGTGGCTCGCCCGAGGTGTCGATATAAACCGTGACGGTGTCCGTCGTCAGGTGCACGTAGACGCGCACGTCGGGCCAGCGCGTGTCGACGCTGGGCCGCACGTCGTCGAACTTGGCGCGAAAGCGGTCGGCGATCGCGTCCTTGATCTTCAGCGCCGCGAAGTTCAGGCTTTGCAGCGGACTGTGCTGGGCGGTGATCTCGACCTTGAAGGTCTGCTTGGGCGTGAACCAGATTTCCCAGGCCACATTGGCGGCAGCGTTGTAGAGGTCTTGTTCGCTGCGGTACTGGTTGTGCTGCAGCTCGATCAGTACACGCTGCGCCAGCCGGCTGTGCAGGTTGAGCTGCAGCGCGTCGCGCCACGAAGCCTGCAGCTGCACGCCGGCGCGCCAGGCTTTGCCGTCGATCCCGGTGACACGCTTGACCTCGGTGGCCAGCAGGGTTTCGACGCCTGCGGCGCACGGTAAAAACAATTGGAGTTGATTCATGACTGACTTTGAGGGACGGGCAGCGCGGCCTGGTTGGCGGCTAGAGTGATTTGCGCAGGTTGGCGGGCGCGATGCGGAGCGCCTCGCGGTACTTGGCCACGGTGCGGCGTGCGCATTCAATGCCCTGCTCCTTGAGCATTTCGGAAATCTGGTTGTCGCTGAGCGGCTTCTTGAGGCTTTCTGACGAGACAAATTGTTTGATGAGCGCGCGCACCGCTGTGCTGGAAGCATTGCCGCCGGTTTCGGTGCCGAGCGCGGAACCGAAGAAATACTTGAGCTCGAAAGTGCCGAAAGGGGTGCCCATGTACTTGGCCGTGGTCACGCGTGAGATGGTGGATTCGTGCAGGCCCAGTTCGTCGGCAATTTCGCGCAGCACCAGCGGGCGCATGGCGAGTTCGCCGTGCGTGAAGAAGTTTTTCTGCCGCTCCACGATGGCGCTGCTCACGCGCAGGATGGTGTCAAAGCGCTGCTGGATGTTCTTGATGAACCAGCGGGCCTCCTGCAGGCGCTGCTGCAGCGCCTGGCCGCCCTGGCCCTTGTGCTGCTTGAGGGCATTGGCATAAATGTCGTGCACGCGCAGGCGCGGCATGACGTCGCCATTGAGCGAAACCTTGAAGCCCCGGCCCGATTTGATGACGATGACGTCGGGCACGATCAGGTTGCGCTCCACGTTTACAAAGCGGCGTCCGGGCTTGGGGTCGAGCCGGCCTATCACCGTGATCGCACCCTTGATGGCGGCTTCGGTGAAACCGCACAGGTGAGACAGGCGCTTGACGTCGCGCTTGGCCAGCAGCTCCATCGGTTGCTTGCACATGGCAATGGCGGCGCGGGTTTCCTCGCAGTCCTTGCAGTCCAGCAGCTGCAGACTCAGGCATTCCGCCAGGTTGCGCGCACCGACACCGGCAGGCTCCATGTGGTGCAGCAGCTTGAGCGCCATCGCAAAACGCTGCTCCAGCTCTTCCGCCTGCGCCATGTCATCTTTTGCTAGACCGGCCGCGAGCGACGCCAGGCTGTCTTCAAGGTAGCCGTCGTCGTTGAGCGATTCAATGAGGAAGTGCAGCGCGGCGCGGTCTTCTTCCGACAGGCGCAAGCTCAGCGATTGCCGGTGCAGGTGGTCCTGCAGCGACTCATGGCTGCCCGTGAGGTCGGAGGCCTCGGCTTCGCTCTCTTCATTGTTGTTCTTGCGCGCCGGTGCGTCACTTCCCCACTCGCTGTCGTCGGGCGCGGTTTCTACCGTGCCATCGCCTTCCCAGCTTTCCTCGAGCTTGGGCTCCGCACTGACTTCTGCGTCATTCGGGGTTGCAGCACTGGTCTCGTCGGCGCCGCCAGCTATCGAATCCGTAGCAGATTCAAACTCGCGGCTGTCCTGGCTGACCGGCGTGTTGATGTGCTCCAGCCCAAACTCTTCGCGCACCGCCGTCTCTTCCGACACTTCCAGGAACGGGTTTTCGTCGAGCATCTGCTCGACCTCCTGGCTCAGCTCAAGCGTCGACAGCTGCAACAGCCGGATCGACTGCTGTAGTTGAGGTGTCAGCGCAAGATGCTGCGAGACGCGTAATGACAGACCTTGTTTCACTGGACTTTCAAACTTGCGGAAGGTTGAGGCGATACGTCTTTAACCAGCGGGCGCCGCGGAACTGGCTTTGCCAGGCCGCAGGCGCCGTCCCTGGAGGGGGAGAGGGAGCTACACGAAGTGAGCGACAACAGGGGGGAGCCATCTTCTTACATCTTGAAGTGCTCGCCCAGGTAGACGCGGCGCACATCGGCGTTGTTCACGATTTCGGAAGGCGTACCCTGGGCCAGCACGTGGCCGTCGCTGATGATGTAGGCGTGGTCGCAAATGCCAAGTGTTTCACGCACGTTGTGGTCGGTGATCAGCACGCCGATGCCGCGCGATTTGAGGAAGCCGATGATGCGCTGGATTTCGATCACGGCAATGGGGTCGATACCGGCAAAGGGCTCATCCAGCAGGATGAAGCGCGGCTGGGTTGCCAGCGCCCGCGCGATTTCGACCCGGCGGCGTTCACCGCCGGAAAGCGCCGGCGCCGGTGAATTGCGCAAATGATCTACCCGCAAATCCTGCAGCAGCGCGTCGAGCCGCGACTCGATGTCTGCGCGCCCCAGCGGTTTTCCGGCTTTGTTGAGCTGCAGCTCCAGCACGGCACGCACGTTTTCTTCCACCGTGAGCTTGCGGAAAATCGACGCTTCCTGCGGCAGGTAGCTCAGGCCCAGGCGGGCACGCAGGTGAATCGGCATGTGCTCGACCGATTCGCCGTCGATGGAAATTTCGCCTGCATCGGCGCGCACCAGGCCCACGATCATGTAGAACGAGGTCGTTTTGCCGGCACCGTTGGGGCCCAGCAGGCCCACGACTTCGCCTTTTTGCACGGACAGCGAAACGTCCTGCACCACCTTGCGGCTGCCGTACGATTTTTGCAGACCTTGCGCAACAAGGCGACTGGGGGTCAAGGCAGGAGCGGCCGGGGCCGCTGAAGTGTCAGTCACCACATCCATCTGTGCAGGTCTTTCTAGTTCTTTTCATTGCCCAGCGTCGTGCTGGGGCGCAGAACCGGGGCGGGGCCTGCGGGCGGCGCCGCGACGGGTGTCGAGGCTGTCGCGCGGGGTGACAGCATGGCGCGAACCCGCCCCGTGGGGTTGCTGGCCGTGCGGTTTTGCGCGCCCCCATCCACGGTGAAGACGTCGGTGTTGTTGTCGTAAACGATCAGGCTGCCGGTGGTTTCGTCCACCAGGGTGGCGCCGTTGTAGCGGCGCACCACCGCCCGCTTGATGAACTTCACCAGGTCGGCACGGCTGTCATATTCAATGCGTTCGCCTTCGCCTTCGATGTATTCGTCTACGCCGTCACGCTTTTTCCGGTAAAACGCCAGCTTGCCGGGCGCCGCGACGGACACCGCCTGCTGGTAGCCCTCGGGATCCTGCATGACGTCAACGCGCTCGCCGCGCACGATGGTCGTGCCCTTGGTGATCACCACATTGCCGGTAAAAACGCTGGTTTGCTTCAGGTCGTCATAACGCAGGGCATCTGCTTCCGCGTTCATGGGCTTGTCCCGATCAGCTTTTTCGGCAGCGGCCGGGAAAGCCGACCCCAGCGCCAGGATGACCGGCAGGATGAGGGAAAAAATGGGGTGTTTCATAAGGCACGAATCTTGCTGCTTGGTGTTGGGTCATTGTAGCCATGCCAGCTGCGGGAATGGCTTACACCGAAAAAGTAGGGGCATAAAAGCCATAAAAAAACCCGCCGTGCAAAGGGCGGGTTTTCGAAAGGCAGGCGCCGGCCTGGCTTTGCCGGGCCTTACTTTTTGGCGTTACGGGTCTGTCCAACCAGGTAATCGGTGACCTGCAGCGCCCGTGCCATGGTCTGGGTCAGGGAGCCTGTGGTGTAGTAACGCCCTGCGATACCCAGTGCGGGAACGCCGTCAACCTTGTACAGGTCCTGAAGTTGCGTCGCTTTGCGTGCTTTGGTCGTCACCGAAAAGGAGTTGTACATCTCCGCAAACTTGGCCTTGTTGAGGCCCTGTTTTTCAGCCCAGGCAATCACCGCATCGGCGGTATTGAGCGGCTGTTTTTCTACGTGAATGGCGTTAAACACCTTTTTATGCAGTTCTTCGACCTTGCCCATGGCCTCGAGCACGTAATAAAGGCGCTGCTGGGGTTCAAAGTCTGGACGGAAGGACACGGGCACGCGCCTGAGCGTGACGTCTTTCGGCAACTGCTTGGCCCAGGCTTCGAGCTGGGGCTCAAAGGCGTGGCAGTGCGGGCAGCTGTACCAGAAGAACTCCACGACTTCAACCCGGCCTGCGGGTGCCTCGGTCGGAACGGGCTTGTCCAGTGTCAGGTAATCAACACCTTCCTTGAAGGCGTTGGCCTGGGCGCGTGCCGCGGTAGACAGCGTCGTGCCGCCCAAGGTAGCAGCAGCCATGGAGGCGGCAGAAAGCGAAAACTCACGGCGTTGCATCAAATTTTTCTCCTGAATGACGGTAATACTCGTACGGGTTGGTACAGCGGCCGCTGAAAAAGTTCAGTCGCCCCGCAAAGTGTCAGCGCTGGACCCTGACCAGGGCCGTTTCTACCGAGTTGTTGTCCAGGCGCTCCTTGGCTTTGTCGGCGTCTTCCTTTTTGTCGAAAGGCCCGAGGCGTACGCGGTAGACGGTGCGGCCGGCTTGTTCGCGCTCGGTCACTTTGGCCTGCATGCCCAGCAGCAACAGCTTGGCGCGTTGCTGTTCGGCGTCTTCCGGCGTGCGAAAGGCACCGGCCTGAATGAAATAGCTGAAGGGATCCGCTCCTGGAGCGGACGACAGGCCTTCGACCTTGGCCTTTGCCAGATCGCCCAGCGGATCGGCAGGCGCTGCTGGTTTGGCCACTTTGGCCGGCGCCGAAGCGGCGGCCTTGGGGGCGGGCCCGGCGGAGGGGTCGGGTACCGGAACACCAGGCACTTCAACTGCGGCCGGAGGCGGCGGCTTGGGCTGGTTCTTGCCGGCCAGCGGGGCGTTCGGGTTCCAGTCCTTGTTTTTCTTGGCTTCCGCAGCGTCGCTGTCGGGGTTGCGTGCCTGGCTCTTGTTCATGAACGGAACCGGCACCTTGGTGATGTAAACCGCCACCGCCAGCGCCGCGCCCAATCCGATCAGCGCGCCAATGATCAACCCCAGCAGGGTTCCGCCTCGTTGTGTATTCATACCTTGCCCACGTTCATTGCCTTGTCCTGAAATTCGCATGGTTTACATCTTGCGCGGGGCGCTCACGCCCAGCACTGCGAGGCCATTGTGCAACACCTGAGCGGTCGCGGCGACCAGCGCCAGGCGGGCAAGCTTCACAGCTTCGTCGTCCACCAGGATGCGCTCGGCATCGTAATAGCTGTGATAGCTTGCCGCCAGTTCCCGCAGGTAAAAAGCCACATCGTGTGGTGCAAATCCGTCAGCCGCATTGGTCAGCATGTCGGGGTACTTGGCCAGCAGCAGCATCAATGACTGCGCCTGCGGGCTCTCCAGCGCCGAGAGGTCGACAGCTTTGAGGCTTGCTTCGTCGCCACCCTGGCCGGCCCAGGTGGTGAGGATGGAGCAAATGCGCGCATGCGCGTACTGCACGTAGTACACCGGATTTTCGTTGTTCTTGGCCAGCGCCAGGTCGATGTCGAAGATGTATTCGGTGTCGGGCTTGCGGCTGAGCAGAAAGAAACGCACCGCGTCGGCGCTGGTCCATTCGATCAAATCGCGCAAAGTGACGTAGCTGCCGGCACGCTTGGAAATCTTGACCTCTTCGCCGTTGCGCACCACGCGCACCATGGTGTGCAGGACGTAGTCGGGGTAGCCCTGCGGAATGCCTTCGCCAGCGGCCTGCAAGCCGGCGCGCACGCGGGCGATGGTGCCGTGGTGGTCCATGCCCTGAATGTTGATGGCCTTGCCGAAGCCGCGCTCCCATTTGGCGAGGTGGTAGGCCACGTCCGGTACAAAGTAGGTGTAGCTGCCGTCGCTCTTTTTCATCACGCGGTCTTTGTCGTCGCCGTAATCAGTCGACTTCAGCCACAGCGCGCCGTCCTGCTCGTAGGTCTTGCCGGCGTCCTTCAGCCTGGTCACGGCGCTGTCGACACGGCCCGAGCTGTACAGGCTGGACTCGAGGTAGTAGTTGTCGAACCTGACCGAGAAAGCCTTGAGATCCAGGTCCTGCTCGTGGCGCAGGTAGGCCACGGCGAACTGGCGGATCGAATCGATGTCTTCCACGTTGCCCGAAGCGGTGTATTCGCGGTCGTCAGACTTGACGGTCTTTTTGGCCAGGAAGTCAGCGGCGATGTCGGCGATGTAGTCGCCGTTGTAGGCCGGCTCAGGCCAGCCGGCATCACCAGGTTTGATGCCTTTGGCTCGTGCCTGCGTGCTGGTAGCCAGGGTCTGGATCTGCACGCCCGCGTCGTTGTAATAGAACTCGCGCCAGACTTTCGCGCCCTGAGTGGCGAACAGGTTGCAGATCGCATCGCCCAGCGCGGCCTGCCGGCCGTGGCCCACATGCAGAGGGCCGGTCGGGTTGGCCGAGACGAACTCGACGATCATCTTGCGCGCCGGGTCGGCGGGCTGTACGCCGAACTGCGCGCCGGCGGCCAGCACCTCGCGCACGGTCTCCTGCTTGGCGGCGGGCTTGAGGCGGATGTTGATGAAACCGGGGCCGGCGATTTCGATGGCGTCTACCCAGCGCTCAAACGCGGGCTTGGTGAGCAGGTTGGCGCGCAGGTTCTCCGCCACCTGGCGCGGGTTGAGCTTGAGCGGCTTGGCAAGCTGCATGGCAGCCGTGCAGGCGAAGTCGCCATGGGCCGCCACTTTGGGGGATTCAAAGGCAGCTTTGTCGCCTGCGCCGGGGGAAAGTTCTTCCAGCCCCGCAGCCAGGGCCGCGAGCAGGTCTTTTTTAATCGAGAGCATGGGCTGATTTTACGTTTAAGCCATGCGCCGTCCGGAGCCGGTAAATGCCCGGTCATCGAATTTGCCCGGCACGGCGTTATGTGTTGGAATTCCAGCCGGAACTCAAACCTGATTCCCCAACCCAATGGAGCCACCATGAAAAAGCTGTTATCCCTGATCGCCGCCGTTTTTGCCGTCTCGATGGCCTTGTCTCCGGTGGCCCACGCCGCGGACGCTCCAGCCAAAACCGCGCAGCAAACCAAAATGGGTGCCTGCAACAAGGACGCTGAAGGCAAGAAGGGCGACGAACGCAAGGCATTCATGAAAGAGTGTCTCAGCGCCAAGAAAGAAGCGCCAACGCAGCAAACCAAAATGAAAACCTGCAACGTCGACGCCAAGGGCAAAAAAGGCGACGAACGCAAAGCCTTCATGAAAGAGTGCCTGAGCAAGTAGCCAGTCGCATCAAACAGAACCAGCCCGCCATGGATGTTATGGCGGGCTTTTTTTGCGCCAAACTTCTTTGCGAATGCTATTAATTCAGTAGCTGCTTGCGCCCGTCCACAAAGCGCAAGCGGCACTTTTTTCTCATAAACGCACCGTCACACCTGCAGTAGCTGCTCTTGCGCCGCCTGCTTGACCGCTTGCGTCAATCGCTGTGCCGCAGCGGGTTCACGTGCCCAGTGCTGCCAGTACAGCTGCACGTCGACCGTGCTGCCCGGCAGCACCTCCTGCAGCGGCGGCTTACGGGCGCGCGCGGCCAGCAACAGGTCGGGCACCATGCCCCAGCCCATGCCAAGCTCCAGCGCAAGCTCGAACGCATCCACCGCCGGCACGAAGTGGCGCGGGTACAGCGCGTCGCGCAGCCCGAAATGCTGTTCAAGAAAAGTATCCTGCAGCGCGTCCTTGCGGTTGAAGATCACGGCAGGGCTGGCCAGCAGGCGATGGGCCAGCCGGTTCGGTGCGGCCTTGCCACCCGCCGCGGGCTCGTTCCACTGCGCCACCAGTGCGGGCGAGGCCATGCAGCGGTAACGCATCACGCCCAGCGGTTCAGCCACGCAGCCCCTCATGGCCTGCGCCAATGCAGTCACGCAGCCCGTGACATCTCCGCTTTTCAGGGCTTCGTGGGTGTGGTCCTGATCGTCCACCACGACATCGAGCAGCAGGCCGTGAGTGTGCAGGGCTGAGGCCACGCCCGGCAAGAACCACGTGCTCAGGGAGTCGGCGTTCACCGCCACGCTGAGGCTTTGCAGGCGCGCGGGCTTTCCCCCGCCCTGCAGCCCGGCCAGCAGGTCGCCTTCCATGAGGCGAATCTGCCGGGTGTGCCCGAGCAAAGCCTGGCCGGCCGACGTGGCGCGTACCTGTTTGCCGCGCACCAGGAGCCGCTGCCCCAGTGCGTTTTCAAGTGACTTGATGCGCAGGGACACGGCAGCCAGCGTCAGGCTCAGGGCCTTGGCGGCTTCGCCGAAACTGCCGTGCTCGATCACGGCGGCCAGTGCTTCGAGTTGTCGGGCGTCGAGCATGTTGTTAGGCGCCTATTAAATCAATTAATAATTGACTAAAGCTAGTTTTAGTTAATTCTATTTAACTATTATGAGCCTTGGCACACACTTGCGGCCATGAACCCGCTCACCGCCCCCGCTTTTCTGACCGGCATGGTCCTCAGTCTCTCGCTCATCATGGCCATAGGCCCGCAGAACGCCCACGTGATCCGCATGGGCCTGCTGCGCCAGCATCTCTGGCTCACCGTCGCCGTCTGTGTGCTGACCGATGTGGCCCTGATCGCCGCAGGCGTTGCTGGCCTCGCGCAACTGGGCGGTCTTTCCGACAAGCTGCTGGGCGCCATGACCGGCGCGGGCGCGCTGGTGCTGCTGGTGTATGGCGCCCAGGCCATGCGGCGTTTTCTGCAGCCTGCGCACGCGTCTGCCCGGAACCCCGATATGGCCGGCGCAGAGGCCATGCCGCGCCGCAAGGCCATCGGGCTGGCACTGGCGCTGTCGTGGCTCAACCCCCATGCATGGCTGGACACAGCCGTGGTCATCGGCACCGCATCACTGGCTTACGCCCGGCCGGACAACGCCGTGTTCGGCCTGGGCGCCATCACGGGTTCATTGCTGTGGTTTACCGGCCTGGGTGTGGCGCTGTGGTGCGTGGGGCGCAGGCTCAACACGCCAGCCATATGGCGCGCCATGGACCTATTGGTGGCGCTGATGATGTGGGGCACCGCCTTCTGGCTGGTGCATGGCCTGTTTTCAGCCTGACGCCGGCGGCAGCACTGGCGTGCGCCTAACCAAAGCCGCGGGCCAGAAAGACGGCGGCCAGCGGAATGAAGGGCAGTATGTGCGCCTGCACCATCACCAGCCGCCGCGCTTGTTTGACTTCCAGTGCATCGGGCAGGGCGCCGCTGGCGCGCAGCTCGCGGCGCCAGCGCAAAAACATCATGGTGGGCTTGATGGAAATCAGCCCGATCGCCAGGAACATGACGAGCTTGACGTACAGCAAGGGGTTGTGGGCGTACCAGGCTGCGCCCTTGCTGCCCAGAAACACGCGCGCCAGGCCGGTCAGGAACACCGCGCCGGCCGAGATGCCGTAGACCATGTCGATCTTGCCGAGTCTCTCGATCACGGCGGCGTTCAGCCACTCGGTGCGGCACAGTGCCGCCTCACTCGCCAGAAAAACCACCATGGTGAGAATCGCCAGCAGGTGGGCATAGGCCAAAAGAGATTCGAGAACCATCGTCGGGATCCTTTCCAGTCAGGGTTTTGTGGTGGTGGCGGCTGGCGACGAGCACCAGAACTCCGGTTGGCTGTAATGGTGCTTCAGAAAATCCAGCCAAAGGCGAACCCGCAGTGGCAGGTGCTTGCGTTGCGGAAATACGGCGTAAATACCGTTGGGCGGCGCGGCAAAATCCTCCAGCACCGCCACTAGCTGGCCGGCGGCAATTTCCGCCTCGACCTCCCAGGTGCTGCGCCAGGCAATGCCATAGCCTCCGAGGCACCAGTCATGCAGGACCTGGCCGTCCGAGCAGTCGAGCGGCCCGCCCGGCTTGAGGTGGATTACTTCCCCTTCGACCCGAAACGCCCAGCCCCGCGTTTGCGAGGCGTCGCTGGACAGCGTCAGGCAGTCAAATTTCGCCAGCTCGCTGGGGTGCTGGGGCGTGCCGTGGCGAGCCAGGTAGGCCGGCGTGGCGACGCACAGGCGGCGGTTGTCGGCCATGCGCACGCTCACCAGCGAAGAGTCCGGCATGTCGCCGACGCGCACTGCGCAGTCAAAACCCTCGCCGGCCAGGTCGACCACCCGATCGCTCAGGTTCAGCGAGATCGTGACATCGGCATGTACTTCGCGAAAGCGTGTGACCAGTGGCGCCACATGGCGGCGGCCAAAGCCGGCAGGCGCTGTGATGCGCAAGTGCCCGCTGGCCTTGACGCCGCCGGCCGACACGCTGGCTTCGGCGTTGGCAAAATCAATCAGCAGGCGCTGGCAGTCTTCAAGAAAGGCGCTGCCTTCATGTGTCAATGTGATGCGCCGGGTGGTGCGCACCAACAGCTTGACGCCCAGGCGGCCTTCCAGCGCATCAAGCCTGCGCCCCATGATGGCCGGCGCCACGCCTTCGGCGTTCGCGGCAGCGGTCAGGCTGCCGCGCGTCGCAACCGACACGAAGGATTCAAGCTGCTTGAGTTTGTCCATGCTGGATTATGTCCATGAACGTCTGAAATCAGACGTTTTTAGCATTGATTCCAACACTTCCTGCTCCAGGGCGCACGGTGCACGCGCCTTCCTGCACTTTTTTAATAACTCAGCCGGGCCACCGACCGCAAGACGTCCGGTGTGGTGGTCGGCAGGCCAAAAAACTCGAGGTAGGCCGGGATCTGCTCGAACAGCATGTCGGACCCCACTTGCACCGTACAGCCACGCGCCTTGGCCGCCGCCAGAAACGCGGTCATTTCCGACTTCATGACCACTTCGCCCACGAAGCTGGAGGCGGCGATGCGCGAGACATCCATGGGCAGCGGATCGCCTTCGTTCATGCCCATGGGCGTGGCATTGACGACGAGGTCGTAGCCTGCCGGGTCACTGGACCCGGTGGAGAGTTCCAGTGCCGCGTAGTGCTGACGCAGCCGCCCTGCCAGGGCCTGCGCTGAGTCTGCATTGACGTCGCACAATCCCAGCGCGCGCGCGCCAGCCTTGGCCAGTGAAGCGGCAATGGCCGAGCCCACGCCGCCGCTGCCGACGACCAGGGCACGTTTGCCGCGCGGATCAAAGCCCTTGCGCTGCACGCCGCGCACAAAACCTTCCCCATCGAACATGTCACCCACGAGCTTGCCGTTCGCGTCACGCTTGACGGCATTGCAGGCGCCGGCGATGCGTACCGTGGTTGTGGCTTCGTCCAGCAAATCGACTGTCGTGACCTTGTGCGGCATGGTGATCAGCGCGCCGCGGAAATTCTCCAGGCAAGACACCGACCGCAGAAAGGCCGGGTAGTCTTCGGCTTTGCAACCCATGGGCACGACCACCGCGTTCACCCCTGCCTGTTCAAAGTAGGGGTTGTAGATCATCGGCGCCTTGAACGAATGTGTCGGGTAGCCGATGTGGGCGATGAGTTCGGTATGGCCGTTGATCATGGAAGTTCCAGAAATTTGCAGTTAAACCGCTGTTGAAAATAACGCCGAAGGATCAGTGCTGACGGTCATTCACCGGCAACAAAGATGCCTTTGGCGATCAATACAGGCCAGGGGTGCCACCGCCGTCCACAGCGATGGCCGTACCTTGAATGTGGCGGGCACTCTCCGAACACAGGAATATCGCAAGTGCGGCGACATCCTCGGGCGTACCCAGCCGGCTGAGTCCTTCGCGCGCGATTTGTGCCTGTCGTTCTTCTTCGACGGGCTTTCCACTTGCGGCTGCACGCTGCTGAAACAGTTGCGCTACACGGCCTGTTTCAGTCAAGCCCGGAAGAATGGCGTTGACATTGACGCCGTCCCGCTTTCCAAGCCCGGACAGGCCCTTGGTGAAGTTGTGCATCGCAGCGTTGACCGACCCACCGATCAGGAAGCCCGGGTCGGGCGTACGGGCAGCGCCGCCAATGATGTTGACAACGTGCCCGCCCGCAGTTTTCAACATCGGCCAGAACAGGCGGCACAGGTTCACGCAGCCGAAGAACTTCAATGCAAAGCCGTCATGCCATGCGTCCTCCGGAAGGTCCAGAAACGCACCGGCGCGCGTGGCACCCGCGGAATTGACCAACACGTCACAGCGCCCAAATTTTTCGGCCACCAGGGTGAACACCGCTTTGCAACCTTCTGCGCCTCGAAGATCCGCAGCACATATCTCAGGGCGGATTGCTCCGGTACTGGCAATCGCGTCCGCGGTAGTCTTCAGGTTCTCAATGGAGGATGCTGCCAAAACGGTTTGCGCACCGCGTGCGGCAAACGCAGCGGCGATGCCATGGCCAATGCCGCGGCTGGCACCACTTATAACGATGACTTTTCCAGCGAACTCCTGCGACATGGCCGCTCTCTTTCTGATGATTTACGAAACCCTTGCAGCGTTGATCGCCGAAACAGCCGCGCGCAATGCCAGAAGGTAGCTGTCTGCGCCAAAGCCGCAGATCTGCCCCTTGACGATTTCGGCGAACACCGACACATGGCGGAAAGGCTCGCGGGCGTGGATGTTCGACATGTGGAGCTCGACAACCGGCACGGTGAGGATGGCCAGCGCGTCGCGGATGCCGTAGCTGTAATGCGTCCAGGCACCGGCGTTGATCAGCACGGCATCGACCTTGTCGGTAAATGCCTGGTGGATCCGTTCGCACATGTCACATTCGCTGTTGGTCTGGAAATGTTCCACCTCGGCGCCGAGCTCCCGACCCAAAGCCTGCAGGCTGATATTGATTTCATCCAGCGTGATGGTGCCGTACTGCGCCGGGTCGCGTTTGCCGAACATGTTGTGGTTGATGCCGTGAAGCATGAGCACTTTCATGGTGATTTCTTTCCTGGTTGTTGACGTTGTTTGTCGTGGTTTGATTTGTAGGTGGGAGGGTCGAGCTGCTTAAACAACGGGCAACTCGATCACCTGGCCGGTCTGGGCGGCCTGGGCAATGGCCTCGGTGATGCGCAGGTTCAGCAGGCCGTCGCGGGCGCTGACCAGCGGCGGTGCTTCACCACGAATGACGGCGCCGAAGTGCTCCAGCTGGTGCTTGAGCGGATCGTCGCGCACCATGTCGGCCACGCTCTCGTCAAATGGCTTCCACCAGGAACGGTCTTCCGGCCTGGGGTAGGTTTTCAGGCGCATGGTCGGAACCGACAGGCTTCCGTTGGTGCCGGAAATGACGTAACAGTCTTCGTCGCCATAGCTTGGGTAGGCCTTGTTTTCCTGGGAGGTTTGCTCCCAGCTGCGCGCGCAGGCGGCGGTATCCGACAGCATGAAGCTGCCCAGCGCGCCGCTGGCAAAGCGCAGGTTGATGGCCACCGTGTCTTCCACCGGAAAGCCGCGCGTGGCGTTCGAGGAGAAAGCCTGCACGGCCACAATGTCGCCGCACAACATACGCAGGTTATGCACCTCGTGAATCATGTTCAGGAGGATGGGGCCACCGCCGATCTCGCGGCGCCATGGCGCGTCTTCATAGTAGCGGTCGGGCTTGAAGAATGCGGCGCTGCCCATCACGGCGACCAGCTTGCCGAGTTTTCCCGAATCAACGATTTCTTTCGCTTTGGCCATGATGGGGCTGTGCGCGCGATGGTGGCCGATCAGTACCTTGGCGCCCGTTTCAGCGACCGCCTTGACCAGTTGTTCACCTTCGGCAAGCGTGGGCGCGATGGGCTTTTCCAGCAGGATGGGCACACCGGCCTTGATGCACTGCAGGGCCTGCGGCACGTGCAGCTGGTTCGGCGTTGCAAGGATCACGCCGTCGGGGCGGTCCTTGCTGAGCAGCTCATCCAGCGATGGGTACAGCGGAACGCCCGCCCTGGCGGCGATAGCCTTTGCCGCCGGCGCAGGATCGACAATGGCCGAAAGGATGCAGGTTGGGCTCTCTTGAGCCACATCCATGTGGGCGAGACCGATGTAGCCGGCCCCTGCGACAGCGATGCGGATTTTGCTCATGAAGGAAAGATACCCGGAACCGGAATGAAAGAACAGGCCGGCCCGGCGCTCCGGTGCGCTGGGCCGGCCGGGGCGTGAAATCTTATTTGCGCAGTTTGGCGAGCTCTGCCTGCAGTGCGCCGACCACATCGGCACCCACGATGGCCGAGTGCTTCTCGATCACGGGCTTCATCTTCTCGCGGAATTTGGCCATTTCTGCGGGGCTGAATTCGCTGACCTGCATGCCGTTCTTCTTCAGGTTTTCGAGCGCGGTGCCGGACTGTTCACGCGAGGCCTTGCGCTGGTACGCAGCAGCTTCGGCGGCCGCATCCGAGAATATTTTTTTCTCATCATTGCTCAGGGTGTCCCACAGCTTTTTGCTGACGATGACGGTTTGCGGGTTGTACTGGTGGTTGGTCACCGCCAGGTACTTTTGCACTTCGTAGAACTTGTTCGCGTTGATGACCGTGAACGGGTTTTCATGGCCGTCAATGGCTTTTTGTTCCATCGCGGCATAAACCTCGGGAAAAGCCATCGGCGTCGGGTTGGCGCCCAGGGCGGTCACCCAGTCGATGTTGATGGCATTGGGAATCACGCGCAGTTTCAGGCCGGCAATGTCGTCCACCTTGGTGATGAGGCGCTTGCTGTTGGTGATGTTGCGAAAGCCGAGTTCCCAGTAGGCCAGCCCATGGATGTTTTTGGCATCGAGCTTGGTGAGCATCATTTTCCCGAAGGGCCCGTCCACCACGGCATCGGCTTCCTGCGAGCTTGCAAACATGAACGGAAAATCGAAAACGGCAAATTCCTTGGCCTGGCTGGCCAGGATGCCGGAATTCATCACCACCATTTCAAGCGTGCCGCCTTGCAGCGCGGAGATGTTCGGCGCGTCACCGCCCAGCACACCGCCGGGGAAGAGGTTGACCTTGATCTTGCCGCCCGATTTCGCTGCCACGGTTTCAGCGAATTTTTTCATGCCCAGCACAATCGGATGGCCATCCGGGTTCTGCGTGGCGAACTTGACGGTGCGTTCCTTGATGTCCTGGGCTGAGGCCATGCCGAAGGCCGCCAGGGCGACGGTGGCGAGGACGGATTTGATAAACAGGCGTTTCATGGTTGTCTCCGGTTTTTTGAGGGGATGAGGTGTCACGGTACGCTTTGACGTGGCTGCCGGCCGTGGCGTACCCAGCACGCCCGGCAGCGCGGAAAGTTGTCAGCCGCCGTAGAACCAGCGCGCCGGAATGATGACGATTTGCGGGAAAGCCACCATCAGGAACATGATGGCGAACTGGGCCCACATGAAGGGCAACACGCCCTTGGTGACTTCGTCCATGCTCACCTTGCCCACCCCGGCCACCGTGTTCAGCACCGTGCCCACCGGCGGGGTGATCAGCCCGATGGCGTTGTTGATGATGAACAGCACGCCAAAGTACACAGGGTCAATGCCGGCGGCCTTGACGACCGGCATGAGCACCGGCGTCAGCAGCAAGATGGTGGGTGTCATGTCCAGCGCGGTTCCCACCACCATCACCAGCACCATGATTGCCAGCATCAGCAACTTCGGGCTGTCCAGAAGCGGCTGCAGCAGGGCAACCACCTGGCCCGGTATCTGCGCTACCGTGATCAGCCAGGCCGACACCATGGCCGCGGCCACCAGGAACATCACGATCGCGCTGGTCTTGGCGGCGCCCACGAACAGCGGGTAGAGCTTCCTGAGCGTGAGTTCCTTGTAGACGAGCACGGAGACCAGCGTTGCGTACACCGCAGCAACCACGGCGGCCTCGGTCGGCGTGAAGATGCCGAACTTCAGGCCGAACACCACAATCAGCGGCAGCACCAGCGCCCAGGTCGACTCCTTCAACGCCACCAGGACTTCTGCACGGCTCTTGCGCGGCGGGGCTTTCACCACTTCCTTGCGCACCAGCCACCACCAGGTGAGCCACAGCGACAACCCCAGCAAGAGACCTGGGAAGATGCCGGCCAGGAACAATTTGGAGATTGACACATTGGCGGCCACACCGAAGATGACAAAGGCGATCGAAGGCGGAATGACCGGGGCGATGATGCCCGCCGATGCAATCAGCCCTGCGGAGCGCGCCTTGTCATGGCCGGCGGCCACCATCATGGGCAGTAAAAGCGACGCCAGCGCAGCCGCGTCGGCCACGGCAGAGCCCGACAGCGCCGCCATGATGACCGCCGCCACGATCGTGACATAGCCCAGGCCGCCCTTGATGTGGCCGACCAGGGCCATGGCGAGGTTGACGATGCGGCGCGACAGGCCACCTGCGTTCATGACCTCGCCGGCGAGCATGAAAAAGGGCACGGCCAGCAGCGGAAAGCTGTCGGCGCCGTTCACGACGTTCTGTGCCAGGATCTGCGCGTCAAACATGTCGAGGTGCCACATCAGCGCCGCGCCGCACAGCAGCAATGAAAACGCGATCGGGATGCCCAGCGCCATGGCGGCCAGCAGCGATCCGAGGAATATAGCGATGGTCATGCCGGACCCCCTTCATGTGGCTGGTCTTCGGATTCCCTGATCATCATCAGCTCGCCGTCTCCGGTCTTGCCGCTGAGCAGCCTGACCAGGTCGCGCAGCAGCAACAGGCCGCCGAGCACGGCGAACACCATGCCCGAGCCGTAGAACCAGCTCATGGACACTTCCATCACGGCACTGGTGGTGGTCCAGTTGATCTTGACCTGCTCCCACGCACCGCGGAACATCAGCCAGCAGGCAAAAATCATCAGCAGGTAACCGATGCCCAGGCATATCTTCTTGCCCCTGGGGCCCAGGCGCCCCACCAGCATGTCGGTGCCCAGATGCCCGCGCTCGTTGATCGCCACCACGGCACCGAGAAAGGTCAGCCAGACGAACAGCCAGCGGGACAACTCCTCTGACAGATTGATGCCCGAGTTGAAGCCATAGCGCAACACCACGTTGCCGAACACCAGCACCACCATCAGTGCCAGGAACAGCGCAATCACGCCATCCAGCACCCGGCAAAACCGGTTTATCCATTTGTCCATGTTGTCTCCTTTTTATGCGTGGCCGCGCGCGCGGCCGTCCAGCGCTGAGCCTGTTGAGGATTGCCTTAACCCATAATGTACGAACTAGTTAGTTTTAATCGAATCGGTAGAAACCCGACATGCCGGCCCCCCGGCCGGCGCGATCCGGAAGTTACTTGCGCACGAAGCGCACGATCATTTCGATGATGCTGTCGCGGGGGGGGGGGGGGGGGGGGACGCATGAATGTCGATCGGGTCCAGGCCGGTACGGAATATGCCCGCCGCCACGCCGCGCTCGTAAAGCTTGCGGATGGCATCGATGGCCGGCACATTGAGCTGCTGGATGATTTTGCTTTGCGCCAGGTAGGTGCCGCGCTCCATGTTCTCGGACATCACCAGCCGGATATAGCCCGGGTTGCTGTGGTGATGGTCGAAGGTAAAGCCCACCAGGCGGCGCAGCGCATCTTCCGGCAGCAGGTCTTCCAGGTGCAGTTCCGCCTCGATGCTGCGCATGCGCCGGTACGACTCCTCCAGTACGGCGAGGTACAGCCCCTCCTTGCTGCCGAAGTAGTAATAGATCATGCGCTTGCTGGTCCGGGTGGCGGCCGCGATCTCGTCGATGCGTGCGCCGCTCAGGCCCTTCTCGGCGAATTCCGCTGTGGCCACTTCGAGGATGCCGGCCATCGTGCGCGCCGGATCGTTGGTGCGCGTGGCCGTTTGCACAACCGGGGCCCTGCTTTTGCGCGTACGCACCTTGGCCGAAGCTGCCTGCGAATGTACTGTTTCGTCCATTCGCGCAGTATAGGGGGCAGGCTGAGGTCATGTCATACCAGCGCAATGGTGATGCGTTCAATCGCAGCGCGTGTATCGGGCCGTACGCCGCGCCACCATGCAAAGGCTTCGGCCGCTTGCTCCACCAGCATGCCCACGCCATCGGCCAGCCGCCGGGTTCCCGCGTTTTGCGCCAGGCGCAAAAACGGCGTGAGCCCTTTTCCGTACGCCAGTTCGTAGGCCAGGCAGCCGGGGGCGAACACACTTGCCGGCACCGGCGGCAGTTCGGCGCGCAGGCTTGCCGAGGTGGCATTGAACACCACGTCAAAGGTCTGCCCCGCCAGATCCTGATAGCCGCAGCCGCGGACGTTTGCCTGGGCCGCGCCCATGGCCTGCAGTTCAAGTGCCCTGGCAACCGTGCGGTTGGCAATCACCAGTTCGGCCGGGGCCTGCGCCAGAAACGGCAGCAACGCGCCCCGGGCCGCTCCGCCGGCGCCCAGCAGCAGCACGCGTTTGCCTTGCAGCTGGCAGCCCAGGTTGTGCGTGACGTCGCGCACCAGGCCAACGCCGTCGAAGTTTTCGGCAACCACGCGTGTGCCTTCAAACTTCATGGCATTGGCCGCCCCCGCGAGCTGCGCCCGTTCCGAGCGTTCGGTGGCATAGGCAAAGGCGTCGAGCTTGAATGGCGCGGTAATGTTCATGCCTTTGCCGCCCAGGGCGCGGAAGGCATCAACGGCGCCGGTGAACCCGCCTGGCGGCCCTTCGATGGCCGTGTATTCCATGTCCTGCCCGCAAGCCTGCGCGAACATGCCGTGGATCAGCGGCGATTTGCTGAACCCTATCGGGTTGCCGATGACGGCATAGCGGTCGGTCATGGCTGCGCCTCTGCATACAGCACGCCGTCGCGCTCCATCGCGTCAATGTCGGCGGCGCTATAACCAACGCTCGCGGCGATCTCGCGGTTGTGCTGGCCCATGCCGGGTGCAACGCAGGCAGGTGAGGTGTCGCACTCCGAAAACCTGAAAGGCAGGTTGGGCAGGCGTATTTTCCCCAGCACCGGGTGGTCCTGCTCAATCACCATGTTGCGTGCCTGAATTTGCGGATCGTTCAGCACTTCCTCGATGTTCTGCACTTTGGCGCTGGGCACATCAATCGCGTCCAGCGCGGCCAGGCATTCGGCCACAGTACGGCCCGCTACCCAGGCTTTCGCCAGGGCAAGTATTTCGGTGCGGTTTTCGTTGCGCCCTGCGGCGCTGTGAAAGCGCGCGTCAAGCGCCAGCGCTTCGCCGCCTATCAGCAAGGCAAAACGCTTCCAGGCGTCGTCGACCTGCGCGGCAATCACGAGGTAACCGTTGCTGGCGGCAAATACGCCGTACAACGTGCTTTGCGGCATGTCGTGCCCGGTTTGCTGCGGAATTTCCTTGCCGCCCGAGAGGGTGTAACACTGCACCGCATAGTCGTGCATGGACACCAGGCAGTCGTACAGGGACAAGTCAATATGCTGGCCCCTGCCCGACTTGATGCGGCCCAGCAGTGCGGCACATACAGCCGCCACGCCATGGATGCCGGTATACATGTCGCCCAATGAAACGCGCAGCAGCGGCGGTGCGCTGCCGGGCTCGCCGACCATGGCCATGATGCCGCTTTTGGCCTCGGCAATCAGGCCGAAGCCGGCACGGTGCGCGTCCGGGCCGGTATGGCCGTAGGCGGAGATCGAGCAGTACACCAGGCCAGGGTTGCGCCGGGACAGCTCTTCGTAGCCCAGGCCGAGTTTTTTCAATGCGCCGGGGCGGTAGTTCTCGACGAACACGTCAGCTGTGTCGGTGAGCTTGTGCATCATTTCCAGGCCGCGCGGGTCCTTGAGGTTGATGCACAAGCCCTTCTTGCCCATGTTCTGCTGCAAAAAGTAGCCGCTTTGTCCCTTGATGAAGTAAGCGTGGGCGCGTCCCGCATCCCCGTCCTTGGGCCGCTCGACCTTGATGACGTCTGCACCCATCGCTGCCAGGCAGCGCGACAAATAAGGCCCGGCCAGGAAATGGCTGTAATCGACGACGCGGATGCCCGCCAGTGGCAGCGCTTGTGTAGTTTTACTCATAAAAACCTGGGTTCATCCTTGTATATCGGGCGCAAGCAGCTATGTTTTTCATAGCAGATCACTTTTCAGATAACGGCCGGCGCGGCACCATCAGGCGGTGCTCGCCCTTTTGCACCACCTGCCCGGCCTGGTTGATCAACTCGGCCGGCAGCACCACGATGCCCCAGCCCGGCTTGCTTTTGGAGGGCCGCATGCTGTCCACACGAAACTTCACATGCAGCGTGTCATTGATCTTGATGGGCAGCAGGAAGTCCCAGGTCCAGCCCAGCGACATGCCGGGCAGGAAGCGGTATTCGCTCTGGGTTTTCAGGCCGTCGGCAACCGACAGCCCCATCAGGCCGTGCGCAACACGGCAGCCGAAGTGCGAGGCATTGGCGTAGGCCTCATCCACATGCACCGGCGTGAAGTCGCCCGTGAGTTCGGCGTAGGCATCGATGCGCGCGGCGGTGAAGGTGTAGGACGGGCTGGTGCACTCGTCGCCGACCTGTGCGTCGTCCCAGTATTTTTCCGGCGTGGCGAACTGGATGTTGGGGTTGGGCATGAGACGCCTTTCAGGCAGTGGTGGCTCTGGGATTGACTGCCAATACAGCAGACACGCTGCCGGTGCTGGCCTGGATCAGCTCGACGGCCAGGCCATCGGGCAGTTGCAGCCAGTTGCGGCCCTGGGGCAGTTGCTTCACGCCCCATGTCTGTGCCCCGGCCAGTGCGGCCTCCAGGTCTTCCACCATGATGCCCAGATGCGCCAGCCAGCCGGCGTCATTGGACGGCGGCGCCGCAAAGCCGGGCGTACTCATGAGCTGCAGGCCCCCGATCGTCCAGTACTGGTGCGGTGCATCGGCGGGTCCGTCGATCTCGCGCACATCCATGCCCAGCACCTCCAGGAAGAAGTTGATGTGCCACTGGATGTCTTTGACGCGTACCGCAACGTGTTCTACATAGGATTTTTGTTTGTGGGGGGCCATGGTGTGCTCTTTTGAATCGCGTTGACGAGGCAGTGCGCGCTCAATGCCCTTGATGCAGGCCACCAGGGCCTGGTTGACGGGTGTGGGTACGCCGCATTTCGCGCCCTGGCGCACCACCGCGCCGTTCACAAAGTCGATCTCGGTGATTGAGCCCTTCTCCAGGCTTTGCAGCATCGAGGTTTTGAACGCGTAGGGCAGGCCTTCACCCGCCTTGACCCAGGGCTGGCGCGGGTCGGTGGTGGCAAGCGTGATGCCGCTGGCTTTCGCCACTGTCATCGCTTCGGCCACGGCCGCAATGCCGCAGGCTTCAAGCTCGGGCACCTGGTACATCTCGCCATAGGTTAGACGCGTGGCGGCGCTGACGGCGCCGGTGGCCACATTGACCAGCAGCTTGTCCCAGATGGTGCCGATGATGTTGCGGCTGACGGTGGTGTCGAGCCCGGCGGCGTTGAAGGCGGCGGCAATGCGCTGCACGCGCTCCGTGATGCGGCCGTCCAGTTCGCCCAGGTGGGTGTCCTTGCCGCGCGTTCCAATCAGCACATGCCCGGCGCCAAGCTGCGTGCCGCCCGTATAGGTTTTGCCGGCAAGCACACGCTCGCGGCCCACGATGCTGCCCAGGATGTCTTCGTGTCCCAGCCCGTTTTGCAGTGACAGAACGACAGTGTCCGGCCCCAGCAGCGACAGGGCTGCCTCCATGGCCGGGCGGGTATCGAAGGACTTGACCAGCACGATCACCAGGTCCACCGCACCGGTGTCCATGGCCACGCCCGTGGCGGAGGTCGCGGCATGCACCTGCACGCAACGGTCTACACCGCCTTCGCGCAGGATCAGCCCGCGGCTGTTCAGGGCCTCGACCTGGGCAGCATTGCGGTTGATGAGCCAGACCTCGTGGCCAGCCTCCGTCAGCACGCCGCCTAGGGCACAGCCCAGCGCGCCGGCGCCCAGAACACAAATCTTCACTGCAGAACTCCTTCGTGATTCAGGAGCGAATTCTGGGTGGGTCCGACCATGTCGTCCATGCAATGAAGGCAATACCAATCATTGCGTATAACAATAGAGGTATGGAAAGAGACCTTGATCTGCTGGACATCAAGCTGCTGCGGCTGCTGGACCAGCTCTACACCACCCGCAGCGTCACCCGGTCGGCCGAGGCCCTGGGGCAAAGCCAGCCCACCGTCAGCATCTGGCTGGCGCGCCTGCGCAAGCAGCTTGGCGACCCGCTGTTTGTGCGCACGGCATGCGGCATGCTGCCCACGCCGCGCACCGATATGCTGATTGCCACGGTGCGCGAAGTGCTGGGCGGGTTGCAGCGACTGGCCCAGTCAGAGGCTGCCTTTGACCCGTCTACGGCGCTGCGGCGCTTTCGCATCTGCATGACCGACGCCAGCCACGTCACGCTGTTGCCCCGGCTGCTGTCCCATGTGCGGGCGGTGGCGCCGGGTGTGGCGCTGGAAGCCGCGCGTATCGATACCGGCCTGGCGCATGCCCTGCAAGCAGGCGAGGCCGATCTGGCTGTCGGCTTTTTGCCCTGGCTCGACACGGGCTTCTACCAGCAGACGCTGTACGGCCAGGACTGGATTTGCCTGGCCAATACCCGGCATCCGCGGGTGGGCAGCGAATTGGGCGCCGACTGGAGCCTGGCTGTTTACCAGGCCGAGGCGCATATCGGCATCAGTTCCGGCACCGGCTACCAGCTGCTGGACAGCGCCCTGGCGTCACAAAACATCTCGCGCCGGGTGTTGCTGGAGCTCCCGGGCTTTCTGGGCCTCTCGGCCATTTTGTCCACCACCGACCTGATCGCCACGCTGCCGCGCCACATCGGCGAAACCCTGGCCCGCGCCGCTGGCCTCCAGGTGCTGCCCTGCCCGCTGGCGATTCCCGGATTTACCGTGAAGCAACACTGGCATGCCCGCTACCACCACGACCCAGCCTCCCGCTGGTTGCGCAGCGTGTGTGCCGAGTTGTTTATGAAAAGTGCCTCCAGCCCTTTATAGCCGGGCGCAAGCAGCTATATTTTTTATAGCAATTCAGCTCAGTGCGTCACCCGGTTGGCCTGAAGAGCCTGGATGGCGTCCTCGTCATAACCGAGCTCCCGCAGCAGTTCGCGCGTGTGCTCGCCCAGCCTGGGTGGGTTCAGGCGCACCCCGGGGCGCTTGCCGCCCAGGGTCAGCGGCAGCAATACGGTGGCGCTTTCTTGTCCAGCGCGGGCGCCGTCAGTCAAGGTGATGGGCGCCAGCCCGCCCGTGGCCTTGAGGTGCGGGTCGTCAAACAAATCCTGCGGCCGGGTGATGGGCGCAAACGGCAATGCATGTTTTTCGAACACGGCACCCAATTCGGCCGCGCTGTGCCCAGCCAGATGTGAGCGCAGCAGGGGCATCAGCCACTCGCGCGCAAGTACGCGCTCGTTGTTGGTCAGCAGCCGCGGGTCGGCCCGCAGGTCTTGCAGCCCAAAAGCCTCACAGAAAATGGCCCACTGCGTGTCGCTGACCACCGCCAGAAAAATCTGCTCGCCATCCCTGACCGTGAACACGTCGTAAATCGCCCAGGCCGAAATGCGGCTCGGCATGGGCGCGGCGGGCTGGCCCGTCACCGCGAACTGCATCATGTGCTGGGCGACCAGGAAAACATTGTTTTCAAACAGTGCGGCCTGCACCTCCTGGCCCTTGCCGGTTTTTTCGCGCGCGGCCAGTGCGGCCATGGCACCGATGGCGCCGAACATGCCGCCCATGATGTCGTTGACACTGCTGCCGGCGCGCAGCGGGTCACCGGCGCGGCCCGTCATGTAAGCCAGGCCGCCCATCATCTGCACCACTTCGTCGAGTGCGGTGCGATGGTCGTAGGGGCCCGGCAGAAAACCTTTGTGGCTGACATAGATCAGCCGCTCGTTGAGCTGCGAAAGGCTGGCGTAATCCAGGCCGAGCTTTTTCATGGTGCCGGGCTTGAAGTTCTCGCTGACGATGTCGGCGGTGGCAACCAGCTTGAGCACCAGCTCACGTCCCTCGGGTGTCTGCAGGTCGACCGCGATGCTTTTTTTGTTGCGGTTGAACAGGGGGAAAAATCCCGCACCGGAACCGAGCAGCTTGCGCGTGTTGTCCCCCGTGATCGGCTCGACCTTGATGACCTCGGCCCCCAGGTCGGCCAGCAGCATGCCGCAGGTCGGCCCCATGACCATATGGGTGAATTCGACGACACGCAGGCCTGCATAGGGCAGGCTTTGTTCGCCGGATACGCGGGCTTCAGGCATGCAAACTTCCTTGTACAAAATCTTTGGGGAGGCCCGCCTCGGGCGTCATGCCATAAAGCGGTTCGCCCGGCAATCCGGCTTTGAGTGGTTCGCGCGCAGCCATCAGCTTGACGAGATCCACCCCAGTGGAAACGCCCATGGCCTCAAACATGAAGACCAGGTCTTCAGTGACCACATTGCCTGACGCGCCCGGCGCATAGGGGCAGCCGCCCAGGCCACCCAGCGAAGCATCGAAGGTGCGCACGCCTTCTTCATACGCAGCCAGGCAGTTGGCCAGGCCCAGTCCGCGTGTGTTGTGCATGTGCGCGGCGCCTGACCTGGCGCCAAGCTCGGCGCGCAGGCGCCTGAAGAGGCGGCGCACCTGCGCGGGGTTGGCATAACCCACGGTGTCCGATAAACCTGATTCATCAGCACCGGCAGTGATGCATTGCGCGGCCAGCCAGATCACATCGTCCTCCGGTACTTCGCCCTGCAGCGTGCAGCCGAAAGCGGTTGAAATGGCGGCTTCAAGTTTGACATGCGGTGCCAATTCGCGGCGCAGGCCGGCAATGGCCCGCACTTCTTCGACCATCTCTTCGCGCGTCTTGCGCACATTGGCCAGCGAATGCGCCGCGCTGGCCGACACCGGCATGGTCAGCTTGTGTACGCCGGCCTGCAGCGCTGCTTCAGCGCCGCGGCGGTTGGGCACCAGGGCCATGACCGTGAGGCCGGGCAAGGTGAGCGCATGCCGCACCACCTCCGCCACATCGGCCATTTGCGGCAGCAGTTTTGCGGGAACAAACGAACCCACTTCAATCTCGCGAAGGCCGGCAGCGTGCAGGGCTGTAATCCAGTGCAACTTGTCGGCGGTTGCCATGGTGCGCGCGACACTTTGAAGGCCGTCGCGCGGGCCGACTTCACTGATCAGCACCTGGCTGGGCTGGGGGATTTGCATCGTCTTTGGTATTCTGTAAGATAGAACTATATTCTTTCTAATGAAATGATGAAGCAGGTTGCAAGCACTGTCAAGCAGGTAACCGACACGAAAGCCCAGGAGATCGAGCCATGCCGCGCAAAGCCCAGACAGAATCCGTTGCAGACACCCATGCCGCGCCAGGCGGCGCCGCGGCAGTGGACCGTGCCCTGTCGCTGCTGTCGGCTTTCAGGGCGGGCGACGCCTCACTGGGCCTGGGCGAGTTGGCGGAGCGCACGCAGCTTTACAAGAGCACGGTGCTGCGGCTGCTGGCTTCGCTGGAGCACGCGCGACTGGTCCAGAAACTCGGCGACGGCCGCTACGCGCTGGGCGCCGAGGTGGCGCGCCTGCATGGTGTTTACGCCGCCTCGTTTTCGCTGGACCGTGTGGTGCTGCCGGTGCTGCGTGAGCTGGTTGCGGCCACCGGCGAGAGCGCGGCCTACCATGTGCGCCAGGGCGAGGCCCGCCTGTGCCTGTACCGCGTGGACTCGCCGCATCCGATCCGCGACCACATCAAGGCCGGCGACCTGCTACCCGCCAACCGCGGCACGGGTGCTCGCATTTTGATAGCGTTCGGCGCAGGGCGGTTAAGGGCTCGAGACCAAAAAGACCGTCAGCTATACGCCAAAATCCGCGAACAGGGTTACTACACGGCTGTGGGCGACCGACTGGCCGAGGTGGCCGGCATTTCGGCCCCGGTGTTTGGGGCCGACGGTGCACTGGCAGGCGCGCTGACGCTGACCATGCCCGGCAATCGTTACAGCGAACGCCATGTCAAGCCCGTGCTGGAAGCAGCCCGCCGCCTGACAGGCCTGGTTTAAAGGCTTCCCCCGGTTCAGCCTTGCGCCGAAGTGGGCTCGATGCGCCACTGGATGTTGAGCGAAAACTGTTCCCCTGGGCCCAGCACACGCAAGCCGGGCTGCCCTGGCAAATGAAAGGCATCGATAGGCTGTGTGATGGGCTCAAAACAAAACGCGGGCCCCTGCGGTGGGCGGTAAACCAGGCAGAAGTGCTCGTCGGCACCGCCGTCGCGCGCAAAGTCCGGCATGCGGGCCGTGACCTGCAGGCCCTGCTCGGGCCAGGCAACGCAGGCCTTGCCGCCCCAGCCGGTGTAGCCGTTGTCGATGAGCGGGCCGTTGGCCGGCGCACCCTTGTTCAGGTCCCAGCCCGCCGGAAAGTCGGTCGTGTGCGCAACCGGCAGCGGGTCGTCGCCGCAGAGCCAAAGGCCCTCCACCGGCGCGGTAATCCGTGTTTGCGGGGTGCGGGGAAACCAGGGATGCACGCCCAAGCCATATGGCAGCGGCTTGACGCCCAGGTGGCGCACCTGCACCTGCTGGTCCAGCCCGCCTTCGACCAGCCGGAAGGTCTGCACGGCTTCGTAGTCGTACGGGTTGCCGTCGAAGCCGTGCGACACCAGCGTCATCACCAGGGTGTCGGCAGCCGGCTGCGAAACCTGCCACGGCTGCAGCCAGCCGTCGCCATGAATGGGATAGGGTTCGCCCGCGCGATTCGGACGCATGGCGTGGAATTGCCCCTCATGCGTGAAGCCTCCGCCGCTGATACGGTTGGACCACGGCACCATGGCAAATGAAGCGGTCTGGTAGAGATCGTCCGTTTTACCGTCCCAGGGCCGCCAGAGGTCCAGCGGCCCTTGCGCGCGGTCGAGTTGCCAGGCGGCGACGCTGCCGCCGAGCGAGGGCACCAGCCCCAGGCGCTGGCCGGAATGGCGCAGCCAGACTACAGGATGTGCGGAATCGGTCATTGAAGATCTTTCACGTGAGGGCAGGTAGATGGTGTTTTGTTCGTGATATCAGCCGCCGAACAAACCGGCAGGCAGACCCGGGCTGTCAATCGACACCGCGAAGATGCCACCGGCCAGCGGCTCTGCGGCAAGCTGTTCGGCCGTGAGCCCGGTGCGTGCCGTGCTGATAAAAAGCGTGCGCATGTCCGGCCCGCCAAAGGCGCAGTTGGTCACATGGCTTGTCGGCAGCGGCACGCGGCACAGCTCCTGTGCAGTGACCGGGTCATGGCAGCTGATGCAGGCACCGCCCCAATGGGCAATCCACAGGCGGCCGGCGGCGTCGGTGGTCATGCCGTCGGGTACGCCGTCGCCGGCCGCAAAGGCCAGCCAGAGCCGCTTGCCTGACAAGGTTCCCGCCGCGCTGTCGAAGTCATACGCATGGATGCGGCCGTTGACGGTATCGTTGAAATACAGGGTGCGTCCTTCGGCGGACCAAGTGGGGCCGTTGGTCACCGCAAAACCTTCTTCATGGCGCGTGCAGCGGCCATCAGGGTCATAGCGATACAGCGCGCCGGTGGGGGCCACGCAGTCAAAGTCCATCGTCCCCGCCCAAAAGCGGCCTTGCCTGTCGCACTTGCCATCGTTGAAGCGATTGCCCGGCAACGCAGCCTCGGGTTGGTGCAGGTAGTGTGGTTCGCCGTCTGAAGCGGGGTCAAACAGCGCGAAGCCGCGCCGCAGGGTCACGATCAGACCGGGCGCATGCGCCCGCTCGGCCAGCGCGGAAATTTCCTCGTCAAAGGCCCAGCTGCTGCGCGCGCCGGTGGCGGGGTGAAGGCGGTGCAGGCGGCAGCCAAGAATGTCCACCCAATACAGGGATTGCTCCCGCGGCGACCACAAGGTACCCTCACCCAGCAGGGCCCCCGCCGGATGGACGCAATGCACCTTGCCAGGGACCGGCATGGCCAGCCGCTGCTGATGCATGCCTGCGGGCGTGTCTGGAATCAATGTCACTAATGTCTCCGTATTGCGGGGCTGTGCGGTGGCCTCTTGACGCGGTGGATGATATCAATGCATAGTGATGTTGGAAACTTATTCTTTTTATATTAATTGATACACAACTTGCAATGTCAAACATCTCCAGCTCTGCCCCCATGCGTGCCGCTCCCGCAAGCGAGACTCTCTCCGTCTTTCCCAGCCTGAACAAGCGGTCGGTATTTGTCACCGGCGGAGGCAGCGGCATAGGCGCCGCCATCGTGACAGCCTTTGCGCAGCAGGGCGCGCGCGTTGCCTTCATCGATGTCGCGAAGGAGGCCAGTGAAGCGCTTGCGCAGGAGCTGGCGGATGCGGGGCACGCCCGCCCATGGTGGCGCGCCTGCGATGTCCGGGACGTGGCCGCGCTGCAGTCGGCAATCACCGACGCAGCAAGCGCGCTGGGCGACTTCTCGGTGCTGGTCAACAATGTTGCCAGCGATGACCGCCACAGCCTGGAGTCTGTAACGCCCGCCTACTACGACGACCGCATCGCGATCAATGAACGGCCCGCCTTCTTTGCAATCCAGTCGGTGGTGCCCGGTATGCAACGCCTCGGCGCCGGCTCCATCATTAACCTGGGCTCCACCGGCTGGCAAGGCAAGGGCGCAGGCTACCCCTGTTATGCCATCGCCAAATCCTCGGTGAACGGCCTGACGCGCGGCCTTGCGAAAACGCTGGGCCGGGACCGCATCCGCATCAACACCGTGTCGCCGGGCTGGGTCATGACCGAGCGGCAGATCAAGCTCTGGCTGGATGCCGAAGGCGAGAAGGAACTCCAGCGCAACCAGTGCCTGCCCGACAAACTGCTGCCCCACGACATCGCGCGCATGGTGCTGTTCCTGGCATCCGATGACGCCGCCATGTGCACCGCGCAGGAGTTCACGGTGGATGCCGGCTGGGTTTAACAATCCCCCCCGGGGCGCCTTCGGCGCCTCCCCCTCAGGGGGCGACACTGGCGGCCCGGCGGAGCCGGTTCCGCGGTGTCCCTGGCCTTGGTGGCGAAGATTTTTAGTCCGCTTCTAACCTGCGGCCGTAGAGGGTCAGGCTCGCTGTCTTCAGCGCTTTCATCATGACCTTGGCGGCTGGCGATGGCAGCCGGTCGGTGCGGGTAATGATGCCGAAGGCGTCCATGTGGCAGGGCATGTCCAGCGGCAGCACCGAGACGATACCGTGCGCGGCGTAATACCGCGCCACATCGGCCGCGACCACGGCCACCATGTCGCTTTGCTGCAGCATGCGCGTGATGAAAAGCAGGGCTGAAGACTCCACCACGTTGATGGGTGGTGCAAGCCCATCCTCCCGGAACATCAGCTCGAACCGGTGCCGCAGGACGCTGCCCGCGGGCGGCACAATCCAGGCGGCCGCCACCACGTCGCGCAGGGTGAGGCCTGACACGCCCAGCAGTGGGTGCCCCGGCCTCGCCATGGCGCACACCGGCTCCTCGACCAGGGGCTCATAGCGCAAATTGGTCTTGTCATGTTCGGCAAAGAGGCGTGCCACCAGGATGTCGAGCTTGCCCTGCTCCAGCCGTTCCAGCAGCACCGGGCTGGTTTCGATGTCCAGCGAAATGCGCAGGCTCGGGTGCTCCTGTTTGACCACGGCCACCGCAGACGGCAACAAGGCCAGCCCCGGCGATGTGATGGCGCCGATGCCGACCTGGCCGAAGTGGCCGGTTTTGAGTGCGGTGAGCTCGTCATGCGCCTGGTTCAGGCTGGCCAGTGCCATGCGCGCGTGCCGGATCATGGTTTCGCCATACCAGGTTGGCCGCATGCCCCGGGGCAAGCGCTCAAAAAGCTGTACCTCCAGAACATCTTCCAGATCCTTGAGCAACTTGGACGCCGCCGGTTGGGTCATGCTGAGAACCTGCGCTGCGCGATGAATATTGCCTTCTTCGGCCAGTGCAACCAGCAACAGCAATTGCCGTGTTTTGAGCCGCGCGCGTATGAACCAGTGGTTGTAGGTGCTCATCGGGTTTTCCAGAATGCGTAGAACGATATCTATTTTGTCAAAAAAACGATTGGATTGATATCAAAATTGATTCTAGACTGCAGCGCTATAAAGACGAAGCTCTCAATGTCATGAAATTCGGCGAACTGCAACAAAACGCCCGGCACTACATCAATGGGCGCTGGGAAACCGGTACCACCACGGGCACCAGCACCAACCCCTCGGATACCCGGGAAGTGGTCAGCGAGTACGCACGTGCCGACCGCAACCAGACCGAACTCGCGATCCGGGCCGCGGCCGAGGCATTGCCACACTGGAGCCACAGCACGCCGCAACGCCGGGCTGATGTGCTTGACCAGATCGGCAGCGAGATCCTGGCGCGCAAGGATGAACTGGGCATGCTGCTGGCACGGGAAGAAGGAAAAACCTTGCCCGAGGGCGTGGGCGAAGCGGCGCGGGCCGGCCAGATATTCAAGTTTTTCGCAGGCGAAGCATTGCGTGTTCAGGGGGAGACCATGGCGTCGGTCCGGCCCGGCATTCAGGTCGACGTGACGCGTGAACCTGTCGGCGTGGTGGGAATCATCGCGCCATGGAATTTCCCGTTGGCGATTCCGGCCTGGAAAATCGCGCCGGCACTGGCCTATGGGAACACGGTGATTTTCAAACCGGCCGAGCTGGTGCCCACCTGCGGTTGGGCTCTGGCCGAAATCATCAGCCGCTGCGGGCTGCCTGCGGGCGTCTTCAACCTTGTCATGGGAAGCGGCCGGGAAGTCGGGCAAACGCTGGTCGACCATCCCCTGGTCAATGCGCTGAGCTTCACGGGCTCGGTGACAACCGGCGAACGCATCCTTCAGTCGGCTTCCGCGCGCCGCGCCAAAGTGCAACTTGAAATGGGTGGCAAAAATCCGCTGGTGATACTGGCTGATGCCGATCTTGACCAGGCCGTCGAATGCGCCGTGCAAGGCTCGTACTTTTCGACCGGCCAGCGCTGCACCGCGTCAAGCCGGCTCATCGTGGAAGCGCCTGTACACGATGCATTCGTTGCGCGCCTGCGCCACCGCATTGCCGGGCTCAAGGTGGGCCACGCGCTGGAGCGGGGCATCGATATGGGTCCGGTGGTTGACCGCAGCCAGCTCGAACAGAACCAGTCGTATCTGGACATAGGGCGTAACGAGGGTGCAGAGCATGTCTGGGGCGGCGAATTGCTGGAGCGCCCGACACCGGGGCATTACATGAATCCGGCGCTCTTCCTGGCCCGGCCGGAACACCGCATTGCGCGCGAAGAGATTTTTGGACCCATAGCGTGTGTGTTGCAGGCCGATGACTTTGAACACGCGCTGGCCCTGGCCAACGACACCCCCTTCGGCCTCTGTGCAGGCATCTGCACGACGTCCCTCAAGCACGCCATGCACTTCAAGCGTCACGCAGAAGTCGGCATGACCATGGTGAACCTGCCTACTGCGGGTGTCGACTTCCACGTTCCGTTCGGCGGGCGCAAGGGGTCGAGTTACGGCTCACGCGAACAAGGCCGCTACGCTGCCGAGTTTTACACCACCGTCAAGACCGGTTACGTGCTAGCCTGAGCCACTGAAGATCACCAGAGAGCTGTCAGTTCCATTTCAACCAAGGAGACAAAATGAAAATCCATCGCCGCACCCTCGCCGTCGCACTCGCCTGCGCCCCCCTTGCCGGCCTGTTGCCGGTTTCAGCATGGGCACAAAAGCCCATCGTGCTGGGCTTTAGCCAGGTCGGCGCAGAGAGCGAATGGCGCACCGCCAATACCGAATCCATCAAATCGGCCGCCAAGGACGCGGGCATCGAACTCAAATTCTCCGATGCCCAGCAGAAGCAGGAAAACCAGATCAAGGCGATTCGCTCCTTCATTGCCCAAAAGGTTGACGTGATCGCGTTCTCGCCCGTGGTCGAGTCGGGCTGGGAAACCGTTTTGCGTGAAGCCAAGGCCGCCAAAATTCCGGTAGTGCTGACTGACCGCTCCGTGAACGTCAAAGACACCTCGCTGTATGTTTCCTTCATGGGCTCGGACTTTGTGGAGGAAGGCCGCAAGGCAGGCCGTTGGCTTGTCGAAAAAATGAAGGGCACAAGCGGCCAGGTCAACATCGTTGAGCTGCAGGGAACCGTGGGTTCCGCACCGGCGATTGACCGTAAAAAAGGGTTTGAAGAAATCATCAAGGCCGACCCGAAATTCAAGATCATCCGCTCGCAGACGGGTGATTTCACCCGTGCCAAAGGCAAGGAAGTGATGGAAGCCTTCCTCAAGGCCGAAGGCAAGAAGATCAATGTGCTTTTCGCGCACAACGACGACATGGCTATCGGCGCGATCCAGGCGATTGAAGAGGCTGGCATGAAGCCGGCAAAGGACATCACCATCATCTCGATCGATGCCGTCAAGGGCGCTTTCGAAGCCATGATGGCCGGCAAGCTCAACGTCTCCGTGGAGTGCAGCCCCTTGCTGGGCCCGCAGCTGATGGCGGCAGTCAAGGACATCAAGGCCGGCAAACCCGTTCAGAAACGTATCGTTACCGAAGAGGGTATTTTTCCGATGGAAGTAGCCGCCAAGGAATTCCCCAAGCGTAAATACTGATCAGCATCCGGACCAGCGCCCCGATACTGAGGCGCTCTTTCAAACCTCCAGAAGGAAACTATTTCATGAAACGTACATTTCTCCAGACCCTGCTCGCCGGCCTCGTGCTGGGAACCCTCGGTATTGCACCGTCAGCCCAGGCGCAAGACAAAGGCAGCATCGGCATTTCGATGCCCACCAAATCCTCTGCCCGCTGGATCGCCGACGGCGACAACATGGTCAAGGTGCTCAAGGAGCGCGGCTACAAAACCGACCTGCAATATGCCGATGACGACATCCCGAACCAGCTCGCCCAGATCGAGAACATGATCACCAAGGGCGCGAAGGTGCTGGTGATCGCCTCCATCGACGGCACCACACTGTCCAAGGCGTTGCAGAACGCGGCCGACAAGGGTGTCAAGGTCATCGCCTATGACCGTCTGATCAAGGGTTCGAAGAATGTGGATTACTACGCCACCTTCGACAACTTCCAGGTTGGTGTGCTGCAGGCCACCTCCATCGTCGACAAGCTGGGCCTGAAGCAGGGCAAGGGCCCTTTCAACATCGAACTCTTCGGCGGCTCCCCGGACGACAACAATGCGTTTTTCTTTTACGACGGTGCCATGAGCGTGCTCAAGCCCTACATCGACAGCGGCAAGCTGGTAGTGCGCAGCAAGCAAATGGGAATGAACAAGGTCGGCACGCTGCGCTGGGACGGTGCGGTCGCCCAGGCACGCATGGACAACCTGCTCTCGGCCTACTACGGCAAGGAAAAAGTCCACGCGGTCCTGTCGCCATACGACGGCCTGTCCATCGGCATTCTGTCATCGCTCAAAGGCGTCGGCTACTGCACGGCGCAGCAGCCTTGCCCGGTGGTCAGCGGGCAGGACGCTGAAATTCCTTCGGTGAAGTCCATCCTGAAAGGCGAGCAGTACTCGACGGTCTTCAAGGACACGCGCGAGCTGGCCAAGGTGACGGCCAACATGGTGGACGCCACCCTCTCCGGCAAGCAGCCCGAGATCAATGACACTAAGACCTACAACAACGGCGTGAAAGTGGTGCCCTCCTACCTGCTCAAACCGGTGGCTGTGGATGCCTCTAACTGGAACCAGGTTCTGATTGGCAGCGGTTACTACAAAGAGTCACAAATCAAGTAACCCCGGCTGAAGGGTGAAAGCACGACGGTCCCGTGCCGGGGAGGCGCGGGACTGTTTACGCCCATCGGTGTCAGTCGCCGTCGGAGCGATTTTTGTACCAAAGGACAGGCATTGGAAACGATTCTCGAGATGCGCGACATCCGCAAAACCTTCCCAGGGGTGGTCGCGCTGAACAAGGTCAACCTGCGCGTGCGCGCGGGTGAGATTCATGCCATCGTCGGTGAAAACGGCGCCGGAAAATCGACCTTGATGAAAGTGCTCTCGGGGGTCTATCCCCACGGCTCCTACAGCGGGGACATCGTCTACGAAGGCCAGGAGCGCCAGTTCCTCGGAATCCACGACAGCGAGCAGCTGGGCGTCATCATCATCCACCAGGAACTGGCGCTGGTGCCGCTGCTGTCCATAGCGGAGAACATTTTCCTCGGCAACGAGACCGCACAGCGCGGCGTGATCGACTGGATGGTTGCGCATAGCAAGACGCAGGCCCTGCTGAAAAAAGTGGGTCTCAAGGAATCACCCGCCACACTTATCACGGACATCGGCGTGGGCAAGCAGCAACTGGTGGAAATTGCCAAGGCCTTGTCCAGGCAGGTCAAGTTGCTGATCCTTGACGAGCCGACGGCGAGCCTCAACGAAAACGACAGTCAGGCCTTGCTGGACCTGTTGCTGGAACTCAAGGGGCAGGGCATCACCTGCATCCTTATTTCACACAAGCTCAACGAAATTTCACGCGTGGCGGACGCCATCACCATCCTGCGCGACGGCAGCACCGTCGAAACACTGGACTGCCGTGCCGAAGCCATCAGCGAGGACCGCGTCATTCGCGGCATGGTGGGCCGTGAGATGGCTGACCGATACCCGCCGCGCCAGCCGCAAATTGGCGAGACCGTGTTTGAAGTGCGCGACTGGAACGTCTACCACCCGCTGCACACGGACAGGAAATTCATCAAAGGCGTCAGCCTGCAGGTGCGGCGTGGTGAAATCGTCGGCATTGCCGGGCTGATGGGTGCGGGGCGCACGGAGCTCGCCATGAGCATCTTCGGCCGCTCCTGGGGGCGCCGCATCAGCGGCCAGGTCCTGCTCAACGGCCGGCCCGTCGACGTGGGCACCGTGGAGAAAGCTGTCCGCCACGGCCTGGCCTATGTGACCGAAGACCGCAAGGGCAACGGGCTGGTACTGAACGAAGACATCCAGTTCAACGTCTCGCTGGCCAACCTCAAGGGCGTTTCAAGTGCCTCCGTCATCGACAGCGGCCGCGAATACCAGGTCGCGCAGAGCTACCGCGAAAAACTCCGCATCCGGTGCTCAAGCGTCGGCCAGAAAGTCCTCAACCTCTCGGGCGGGAACCAGCAGAAAGTGGTGCTCGGGAAATGGCTGTTCACCAGTCCCGAAGTGCTCATCCTCGACGAGCCCACGCGCGGCATCGACGTGGGCGCCAAGTACGAGATTTACACCCTGATGGCCCAGCTCGCGGCAGAAGGGAAATGCATCATCATGATTTCCTCGGAAATGCCCGAATTGCTGGGCATGACGGACCGCATCTACGTCATGAACGAAGGCCGCTTCATCGTCGAGATGCCGACGGCCGAAGCCTCCCAGGAAAAGATCATGCGCGCGATCATGAAAGCAAGCTGAAATGAACAACGAGTCCTCCAACGCCACCGCGATTGCGGCAAAAAACGCCGCTGCCAGCGGCAAATCGCCGCTCGACTACCTGAAGCACAACTTCCGCGAGTACGGCATGCTGATCACGCTGGTTGCCATCATGGGCTTCTTCCAGTACATGACCGAGGGCACGCTCATGCAGCCCCTCAACCTCACCAACCTGGTCCTGCAGAACAGCTACATCGTCATCATGGCGCTGGGCATGCTGATGGTGATCGTGGCCGGGCATATCGACCTGTCGGTCGGTTCGGTGTGCGGCTTCATCGGCGCGCTGGCGGCCGTGCTGATGGTGGAGTACGGCTGGCATTTCGTGCCGGCCTCGCTGGTGTGCCTGCTCTGCGGCGCACTGATAGGCGGGGTTCAGGGCTGGTTTGTCGCGTTCTTCCGCATCCCTTCTTTTATCGTCACGCTGGCCGGCATGCTGGTGTTCAAGGGGCTGGCGTTGGCACTGCTGCAAGGCCAGTCGGTCGGCCCCTTCCCCGATTCATTCCAGATGCTCAGCTCGGGTTTCATGCCCGACCTGCTGAGCAGCGAAGGCCTGCGCATGACTTCGCTGCTGCTGGGCGTGGCGCTGGCCGCCGTGCTCGCCGTGGCCGGCATACGCGCGCGGGCCAAGCAGCTCAAGCACGGCATCCAGGCCGAGCCCGCCGCCATTTTCTTCGTCAAAACGGCGATGTTCTCGGCGCTGCTGATCTATTTCAGCTACCTGCTGGCTTCCTACAGGGGGCTGCCGAATGTGCTGATCGTGATGGCCGCGCTGATTTTCCTGTTCCACTTCATCACGGGTCGCACCACTATCGGGCGGCGCGTCTATGCGCTGGGCGGCAACGAAAAGGCAGCCAAGCTGTCGGGCATCAAGACCGAGCGCCTGGCCTTCTACACCTTCGTGAACATGGGCGTGCTGGCGGCGCTGGCGGGCCTGGTGTTTGCCGCGCGCCTGAACACTGCTACACCCAAGGCCGGCCTGGGCTTTGAACTCGATGTCATCGCCGCCTGCTTTATCGGCGGGGCCTCGGCTTCGGGCGGTGTCGGCAAGGTCATGGGCGCGGTGATCGGCGCATTTGTGATGGGCGTGATGAACAACGGCATGTCCATCCTGGGCATCGGCATCGACTACCAGCAGGTCATCAAGGGCGTGGTGTTGCTGGCCGCCGTGTTTGTCGACGTCTACAACAAGAACAAGGCATGAGCCGCCCGGCCGTTTCGAAGACAAATACCGCAGCACACAGCACGGAACTTGTTCTATGACCCCGGCCACTACCGCCACAGACATCGTCCCCGTACTGGAACTCGCGGGCATTCACAAGCAGTTTGCGGGCATTGATGCATTACGCGATGTGCGTTTGCGCCTGTATCCCGGTGAAATCCATGCCTTGATGGGGCAAAACGGTGCGGGAAAATCCACCCTGATCAAGGTCCTGACCGGGGTGCTTGAAGCCAGCGGCGGCCAGATGCAACTGGCCGGCAAGCCGGTGTGGCCGGGCTCTCCCCTGGCCGCACAGCGTCTGGGCATCAGCACGGTCTACCAGGAAGTCAATCTTTGCCCCAACCTCTCCGTGGCAGAAAACATCTTCGCGGGCCGCTATCCGCGGTGCGGCATTTCGCAGGGATACCGCATTGACTGGGCCGCGCTGAATCGCCGCGCCCGCGAGCTGGTCGCGCGCGTCGGCCTGGACATCGACGTCTCGCGCCTGTTGTCCAGCTACCCGGTCGCGGTGCAGCAACTCGTTGCCATCGCGCGTGCCATCAGCATCGAATCGAAAGTCCTGATCCTCGACGAGCCGACTTCCAGCCTGGATGACGACGAAGTCCAAAAACTCTTTGAGGTGCTGCGCCGCTTGCGCGACGATGGGCTCGCCATCGTTTTTGTGACCCATTTCCTGAACCAGGTCTATGCGGTGTCAGACCGCATCACGGTGCTGCGCAACGGCACCTGGGTGGGCGAGTGGCGGGCCAGCGAGCTGGGACCGCAGGCATTGATCGCGGCCATGCTCGGCCGGGAACTGGCCGCCCAATCAGCGGGTGCCGCGGTACCTCAGGCGTTTGACGATGCCGTGCCGGCACTTCTGCAAGCCGAAGGCCTGGGTCAGGCCGGCCAGCTGCAAGCTGTGGATCTGCGCGTGCGTGCCGGCGAAGTGGTGGGCCTGGCCGGCTTGCTGGGTGCGGGACGCACGGAACTGGCGCGGTTGTTGTTCGGCCTGGAGGCACCTGATCGCGGCGTGCTCAGGATCGACGGCCAGACGGTCACTTTTTCCAGCCCGGCAGACGCGATCCGCCACGGCTTGGCGCTGTGCCCGGAAGAGCGCAAGACCGATGGCATCGTGGCCGAGCTGTCGGTCCGGGAAAACATTGCGCTGGCGCTGCAAGCCCGCATGGGCATGCGCCGGTTTTTGTCGCGTGCCGAACAAACCGCATTGGCCGAACGCTTTGTCCAGGCGATGGGTATCAAGACCGCGAGTGTGGACACCCCCATAGGTCTGCTGTCGGGCGGCAACCAGCAAAAGGCCATGATCGCGCGCTGGCTCGCGACCGAGCCGCGCCTGCTGATCCTGGACGAACCCACGCGCGGCGTCGACGTGGCCGCGAAGCAGGAAATCATGGAGCAGATCCTGCGCCTGGCAGAAGCCGGTATGGCCGTGATTTTCATCTCTTCCGAAATGAGCGAAGTGGTTCGCGTGGCGCATCGCATTGTGGTGCTGCGTGACCGCCGCAAGGTGGGTGAGTTGCCGGCAGGCAGCAGCGAAGACACCGTCTATGAACTGATTGCGGCTGAACATGCCTGAAGAGAAACACCACCCCTCGCCTCTGGCCACTGCCATGAGGCACCGCCTGGCCTGGCCGCTCATCACGCTGTTCCTGCTGCTGGCTGTGAACACAGTGTTTAACGCCAGTTTCCTGCACGTCGAGTGGCGTGACGGTCATTTGTACGGCAGCCTGATCGATATTCTCAACCGTGCCGCGCCGCTGGTGCTGGTGTCGCTCGGCATGACGTTGGTGATCGCCACCCGCGGCATCGACATTTCCGTGGGCGCCGTGGTGGCCATTGCTGCCGCAGTGGCCGCCTGGATGATTGGCGGGTCAGTGGCAGGGAGCGTGAGCCGTTTCCCGATGCCGCTGGCAATTCTGGCGGCATTGGCCATCGCGCTGCTGTGCGGACTGTGGAACGGGCTGCTGGTCGCCAGGGTAGGCATGCAACCCATCATCGCCACACTGATCCTCATGGTGGCGGGTCGCGGCATCGCGCAGCTGATCACTGGCGGGCAGATCATCACCATCTATTACGCGCCGTTCTTCTTCCTGGGCAGTGGCTACCTGCTGGGCTTGCCCTTCTCGCTCTTTATTGTGGCCGTAGTCTTTGTGCTGCTGTATCTGGCGGTGACGCGCACGGCCCTCGGGCTGTTCATCCAGGCTGTGGGCATCAACCCGACTGCGGCACGCGTTGCCGGTGTGCAGGCCCGGCGCCTGATGGTTGCGGCCTATGCCTTCTGCGGGTTGTGCGCGGGCATCGCGGGCTTGCTGATCAGCTCCAACGTCAAAAGCGCCGACGGCAACAACGCGGGTCAGTTGCTCGAGCTGGATGCCATCCTGGCCGTGACGCTGGGCGGCACCGCCCTCACCGGTGGGCGGTTCAGCCTCGTGGGCAGCGTGATCGGCGCGCTGATCATCCAGACGCTGACTTATGCCATTTACTCGCTGGGTGTGCCGCCTGAGATCAACCTGGTGGTCAAAGCTGTGGTGGTATTTGTGGTCATGCTGCTGCAATCGGCTGAATTCCGGGCCGAGATCGGTATCTGGATGCGGCGGCCGGCCGCGCGGGGGATGCGGCCATGAACACAACCGTCACCCGGCCCCCCGTAGAGGCCGCCTCCAGCCAACGGGCACCTGCTGCGCCGGCTTCAGGTTTTAATCCCAAATACCTGCCGCTGGCGGCCACCATATCGCTGTTCGTTGCCATGGCGACCATGGGTTCGGTGCTCTACAGCGGGTTCTTTTCGGCTCAGGTGTTCCTCAACCTGCTGATTGACAACGCCTTTCTGGTCATCATCGCCGTGGGCATGACGTTTGTCATCCTGTCGGGCGGCATTGACCTGTCCGTCGGCTCCGTGGTCGCACTCACCACCATGGTGTCTGCCGCGCTGGTGGAGCACCATGGCTGGAGTCCGGCCGCGGTGATTCCGCTGGTGCTCCTCATGGGCACGGCGTTCGGCGCCTTCATGGGTTTTCTGATTGAGCGTTTTCGCCTGCAGCCTTTCATCGTGACGCTGGCCGGCATGTTTCTGGCGCGCGGCCTGTGTTACCTGATCAGCGTCGATTCCATCAGCATCACCAACGAGTTTTATTCAGAGGTTTCGCAGCTGCGCATTCCCTTGTGGGAAGACGCCTCGCTCTCGATCAGTGCCGTGATCGCCATCGCGGTGCTGCTGGCGGCGGTGTTCATTGCACACTGCACTCCCTTTGGCCGCGCGGTGTATGCCGTCGGCGGCAACGAGCAATCGGCACTGCTGATGGGTCTGCCGGTGCGTCGCACGCTGGTGGGGGTTTACACGCTGTCGGGTTTTTGCTCGGCGCTGGCCGGTGTGGTCTTCACTTTCTACATGCTTTCGGGCTACGGCTTGCACGCCACCGGCATGGAGCTTGACGCCATTGCCGCCGTGGTCATTGGCGGCACCTTGCTCAGCGGCGGCGTGGGTTATGTGGCCGGCACCCTGTTCGGGGTGTTGATGCTCGGAATCATCCAGACCCTGATCTCTTTTGACGGCACTTTGAGCTCCTGGTGGACGCGCATTGTCGTCGGCGTGTTGCTGTTTGTTTTTTGCCTCCTGCAACGGCTGCTGGCAAATCGCACACCCAAATCTTCCTGAAACCTTAATGGCCAGACCATCATGACAAGCACCAAACGAAAACTACGTTCCACCGAGTGGTTCGGCACGGCCGACAAAAACGGCTTCATGTACCGCAGCTGGATGAAGAACCAGGGCATTCCCGATCATGAGTTCGACGGCCGCCCCATCATCGGCATCTGCAATACCTGGTCGGAGCTCACGCCTTGCAATGCCCACTTCCGCAAGATTGCCGAGCATGTGAAGCGCGGCATCTCAGAGGCGGGCGGCTTTCCGGTCGAGTTTCCGGTGTTCTCGAACGGCGAGTCGAACCTGCGTCCCACCGCCATGCTCACACGCAACCTTGCCAGCATGGACGTGGAAGAAGCGATTCGCGGCAACCCGATTGACGCCGTGGTGCTGCTCACCGGCTGCGACAAGACCACGCCCGCCTTGCTGATGGGTGCGGCGAGCTGCGACATTCCGGCCATTGTGGTGACCGGCGGGCCCATGCTCAACGGCAAGCTTGAAGGCAAAAACATCGGCTCGGGCACGGCGGTGTGGCAACTTCACGAGTCGTTAAAAGCGGGCGAAATCCAGCTGCACCAGTTCCTGGCAGCCGAGGGCGGCATGTCGCGTTCCGCCGGCACCTGCAACACCATGGGCACGGCCTCCACCATGGCCTGCATGGCCGAAGCGCTGGGTACTTCGCTGCCGCACAACGCCGCCATTCCCGCGGTGGATGCACGCCGTTATGTGCTGGCGCAAATGTCGGGCGCGCGGGCTGTCGAGATGGCGCGCGAAGGCCTGACGCTGTCGAAAATTCTCACACGCGAAGCCTTCGAAAATGCGATTCGGGTCAACGCCGCCATTGGCGGCTCCACCAACGCAGTGATTCACCTCAAGGCGATTGCGGGCCGCATCGGTGTGCAGCTGGACCTGGAAGACTGGACGCGGATTGGCCGCAACACCCCCACCCTCGTCGACTTGCAGCCTTCCGGCCGTTTTCTGATGGAAGAGTTTTACTATGCCGGCGGCCTGCCCGCCGTGTTGCGCCGGCTGGGTGAAAACAGCTTGCTGCCGCATCCCAATGCGCTCACCGTCAATGGCAAATCGATATGGGACAACGTGCGTGAGGCGCCGCAGTACAACGACGAGGTGATCCGCCCTCTCGACAACCCCTTGATCGCCGACGGCGGTATCTGCATCCTGCGCGGCAACCTGGCGCCGCGCGGTGCCGTGCTCAAGCCCTCTGCGGCCTCGCCCGAACTGCTCAAGCATCGCGGCCGCGCGGTCGTATTCGAGAACCTCGAGCACTACAAGGAGCGCATCGTCGACGAGAACCTCGACATCGATGCCAGCTGCGTGATGGTGATGAAGAACTGCGGCCCCAAGGGCTACCCCGGCATGGCCGAAGTCGGCAACATGGGCCTGCCGCCCAAGCTGCTGCGCCAGGGCGTCAAGGACATGGTGCGCATCTCGGACGCACGAATGAGCGGCACCGCTTACGGCACCGTTGTGCTGCATGTGGCGCCAGAAGCAGCGGCCGGCGGGCCGCTGGCCGCGGTACGCGACGGCGACTGGATCGAGCTCGACTGCGATGCGGGCCGCCTGCACCTGGACATCAGCGATGCCGAGCTGGCTGAGCGCCTTGCCGCCCTGCAGAAGGCCCCTGCAGGCATGCGCGGCGGCTACCAGCGCCTGTATGTCGACCACGTGCTGCAGGCCGACGAGGGCTGTGATTTCGATTTTCTGGTCGGCTGCCGCGGCTCCGAAGTTCCCCGGCACTCCCATTAAATCGCGCAAGCAGTGAACTACTGAACTTTCTTCAACCTGATCCAGCCACATGAACACGCTCCGCCAGCCGCGTTACCGCGGCATCTTCCCCGTTGCCCCCACCACGTTCACCGAAACCGGCGAGCTTGACCTTGAAAGCCAGAAGCGCTGCATCGACTTCATGATCGACGCCGGCTCAGACGGCATCTGCATCCTGGCCAACTTCTCCGAGCAATTCGTGCTTTCGGACGAAGAGCGTGAAACCCTGACCCGTACCGTCCTCGAACATGTGGCCGGCCGCGTGCCGGTGATCGTGACCACCACCCACTACGGCACGAAAGTTTGCGCCGAACGCAGCCGCCGGGCGCAGGACATGGGCGCCGCCATGCTGATGGTCATGCCGCCGTATCACGGGGCTACCTTTCGCGTGAGCGAGCCGCAGATTTACGAGTTTTATGCGCGGCTGTCGGATGCGGTCAACATTCCTATCATGATCCAGGATGCGCCCGCCAGCGGCACTGTGCTTTCAGCCTGCTTCCTCGCGCGTATGGCCCGTGAGATTGAACACGTTGCCTATTTCAAGATCGAAACCGCCGGTGCGGCATCCAAACTGCGCGAACTGATCCGTTTGGGAGGCGACGCGGTGGAAGGGCCCTGGGACGGCGAAGAGGCCATCACACTGCTGCCCGACCTTGATGCCGGTGCCACCGGCTCCATGACCGGCGGCGGCTACCCCGATGGTATTCGTCCGATCATCGAGGCGCACCGCGCTGGTGATCACGACAAGGCCTATGCCCTCTACCAGCAATGGCTGCCGCTGATCAATTACGAGAATCGCCAGGCAGGGCTGCTGGCCGCCAAGACCTTGATGAAGGAAGGCGGCGTGATCGCCTGCGAGGCGCCGCGTCATCCTTTTCCGGCCATGCACCCGGACACGCGCACTGGGCTGCTGGCGACCGCCAGGCGGCTTGATCCGCTTGTGCTGCGCTGGGGGCGGTAAGCAGGGCACACCGCAGGGGGTAGTGCCCCGCACATTGCTCCTTTTTTGATAGCTCCTTGCGCCCGCCAGTTAACGGCTTAAGGCGATTTTATGTCTTGGGCGGTGTTCCGGAGCCGATCTGGCGCGCGAGATGCACCTGGTGCAGCGTTATTTTCCGCACCTCGGTCTGGCTGGTTTCGATATGGGCGCGCAGCAGCATGGCGGCCTGGTCGCCGCGCTTGGCACGCACTGCCTTGAGAATCTTGGCGTGCTCTTCATAGGTGGCCTCAATGCGCGGCTGCTTGATGAAATCAAGCCGGCGAATGATGCGAATGCGGTCGGTCACGTCGCGGTGCACACGCGCCATCTCGGCATTGCCGGAAGCCGCCACCAGCGCGCAATGAAAAGCTTCGTCCCACTGGGCGACCCGAACATGATCGGTGCTGCGCTCGCCCACCGGAACCAGCCAGATGGCCGCCAGTTCATCGAGCAGCGCCGTGTCAATCGTCTGGCTACCGGCGCACAGCCGCTGCACGGCCGTGGTTTCCAGCACCATGCGCAGGTCGTAGAGCTGTTCAAACTTGTCGAAATCAAAGGGCAGCACACGCCAGCCACTGCGAAACAGCACCTCGACGAAGCCTTCCTGCTGCAAGCGAAACAGGGCCTGGCGCACGGGCGTGCGCGAGACGCCCAGGCGCTCGCTGATTTCGGTTTCGGTGAAGCGGTCGCCCGGCACCAGCTTGAACTCGGATACGTCGCGCTTGAGCTCTTCGTATACTTCGTCGGCCCGCGAACGATGGGCGAGCGCGACGGCAAGGCTCGCGGGATGGCTGGAGGCAAAGTGCATGGTGAAACTCTAGCAGTGTTCGGGCCGTGCCGGCAGCGCCGCCAGCAATTCGCCGCTGGTGGCGGTCCAGCCGACGATGGCGCCCTGGGCGCGCATCATCGCCACGGCCGCCGACTTGAAGGCCGGGAAATAACTTTCGGTGCAGTCCTCCAGCAGCACGCTGTCGTAACCGCGGTCGTTGGCTTCTCGCATGGAGGTCTGCACGCAGACCTCCGTGGTCACGCCCATGAACAGCAGGTGTGTGATACCGGCATGCTGCAGCCGCTCGTGCAGGCCGGTGGCGTAGAAGGCGCCTTTGCCGGGCTTGTCGATGGCGATCTCGCCGGGCAGCGGCGCCAGCTCGGGGATGATCTGGTTTCCCGGTTCACCGGCTATCAGGATGCGGCCCATCGCTCCCATGTCGCCGATACGCAGGGTCGGATTGCCGCGGCTGCGTTTGGCGGGCGGGCAATCGGCCAGGTCGGCCCTGTGCGCCTCGCGGGTGTGCACCACAAGCCCGCCCGCGCGGCGCCAGGCCTCCAGCACGGCCTTGCAGGCCGGCACGATGGCCTGCAACAGAGAGACGTCATTGCCCAGCGTTTCACCGAAGCCGCCGGGCTCGATGAAGTCGCGCTGCATGTCGATGATGACCAGCGCGGTGTGCGCCAGCTCGAACTCGTAGGCGAAAGGAGCCGCTGCGATTTTCATAGGAGTGCTCCTTCGTGGGCAACCGCGGAACCGGCTTTGCCGGGCCGCTGGTGTGCCTTGCAGGCCGCATCAGCGTCAGAGTCGCTGACTCTTCGCACCGTCCAAGCCTGCGCAGGCAGGCTTGGAGCCGCGGTACTCAGCCCCCTTTCGGGGGGGGCGGCTGCAGGCCGCTTCGGGGGGGAACTCATCGTCCTCCGCCCATGTGCGCACCCAGCACCTGCCGCTGGGCCCCGGAGGCCGCGGTCTCGAAGACGATGCGCCCCTCGCTCATCACCACGATGCGGTCGGCCAGTTCAAGCAGTTCGTCCAGATCTTCGCTGACCAGCAGCACGGCCGCGCCCTGCTGCGCCACGCCCCGCAGGCGGGTGTGGATTTCCTTCACGGCGGCGAAGTCCAGGCCGAACACCGGGTTGGCGGCGATCAGCACCTTGATCTCGCCATGCAGCTCGCGCGCCAGCACGGCACGCTGCACGTTGCCGCCAGAGAGGCTGCGAATGGGTGCGTTCTCCCCCTGCGTCTTGATGCCATAGCCCTTGATCCATTCGCGCGCGCGGCTGCGCCAGAGCCCGAATCGCAAGCGTCCCGCGGCGCATAGCGGCGGCCGGTCGAAGTCGCGCAGCGCCATGTTTTCGGCCACGCTGAAGTCACCCACACAGGCATTGCGCAGCGGCTCCTCAGGCAGGCTGCGCACCTTCAGGCGGTGGTTCTCGCCCCGCGTGGCGGCGTAAGGCTGACCGTCCACCCGCACCACGCCGGCGGCGTGCGCCCGCTGGCCGACCAGCGCTTCAACGAGCTCGCGCTGGCCGTTGCCGGACACGCCGGCGACGCCGAGAATCTCGCCCGCGAGCACCGACAGGCTCAGGTTGCGCACCGCCAGCGTGCCGCGGTCGCCCATGACCTGCAGGCCGTGAACATCAAGGGATGCGGTTTGTGCCGCAACATCGACAGCCCGCACGGCGCTGGTGGCAGGCACCTTGGGTTCCGTGGCCTGGTTTTCGGGGTGGGCCGCGGCCGCATCACCCACCATGGCCTGCGCGAGCCGCGCCGGGTCGGTCGCCGGCACCGAAGTGACGTGTACCGCTTTGCCGCGGCGCAAGACGGTCACGTCGTCGGCATAGGCCATGACTTCGCGGAACTTGTGGGTGATGATGAGCACCGTGCAGTGGCCGGCACGTGCGAAGTCGCGCACATGGCCCAGCACTTCGTCGGCCTCCTGCGGCGTCAGCACCGAAGTCGGCTCGTCCAGGATCAGCAGGCGCGGCTTGAGATAGAGCTGCTTGAGCAGTTCGAGCTTTTGTTTCTCGCCGGCGGCCATGTCCAGCGGACGCGTGTCCAGGTCCAGCCTGAAGGGCGTGGTTTGCACAAAGGCCTCCAGCTCCGCGCGTTTTTGCGTCCAGTCGATCAGCGCCGGCGTCTTGCCGCCGGCCAACAGCAGGTTTTCGGCGACCGTCATGCCGGGCGCCAGCGTGAAATGCTGGTAGACCATGCCAATGCCCAACGCGCGAGCCACCACCGGATTGGCGATCGCCTGCTCACGGCCGTCGATGACGATGCTGCCTTCCGAGGGCCGCTGGAATCCCGCCACGCACTTGACCAGCGTGCTTTTGCCCGCGCCGTTTTCACCGAGAAGCGCATGCACGGTTCCCGGCGCCACCTTCATGTTGACACCGTCGAGTGCCGTGAAGCTGCCGAACCGCATGCTCATGCGGTAGATGTCCAGCGCCAGCGCGCCGGTGGCGGGCGGCAGGCTGCCGATGGTGGTGCCTGGACTCATGGCGTGGCCAGTGCGGCCAGCACCGCCGCCGATGAAGCATGCGCGCCGAACACGCCGCCCTGCATGGTGATCATCTTCAGCGCTGCCTCATGGTTGCCGCGGTCGGTGGCGGCGGTGCAGTCCGACAGCAACAGGCATTCGAAGCCGCGGTCGTTGGCGTCGCGCATGGTGGTGTGCACGCAAACGTCGGTGGTGATGCCGGTGAGAATCAGGTTCTCGATGCCGCGCGTTCGCAGCACCATCTCCAGGTCGGTGGCGTAGAACGAGCCTTTGCCGGGCTTGTCGATCACCACCTCGCCGGGCAGCGGTGCCAATTCGGGAATGATCTCCCAGCCCGGTTCGCCGCGCACCAGGATGCGCCCGCAAGGGCCGTCGTCGCCGATGCCCGCGCCGTGGGCGCCGATACGGCGCGAGCGCCAGCGCTTGTTGGCCGGCAGGTCCGACAGGTCGGGCCGGTGGCCTTCGCGCGTGTGGATCACGTGGTAGCCCGCGGCACGCATGCCGGCCATCAGGGCCCTGAGCGGTTCAATCGGCGCGCGCGTCAGCGAGATGTCATAGCCCATCTTGTCCACGTAGCCGCCTTCACCGCAGAAGTCGGTCTGCATGTCGATAACGATAAGCGCGGTGTTGCCGGGCCGCAGGTCGCCGTTGTACGGCCATGGGTAGGGGTTGGCGTTGACGAAGCGTTCCATCTGGATGTTTTCCTTGTCAGTGCTTGCAGTCACTAGCGGGTGGCGGAAAGCTCGCCCGGGCTGCCACTCACGGTGCTGCCCGGCCGGCAGGTGATGACCAGGATCAGCAGGGTGAGCACATAGGGAACAATGTTGAAAAGGTGGTATCCCCAGTTGATGCCGACGGACTGCAGGGCCGGGCCGATGGCGCCGGCGCCGCCGAACAGCAGCGAGGCGTACACGCAGCGCAGGGGGCTCCAGCGCGCGAAGATCACCAGCGCCACCGCGATCAGGCCCTGGCCACTGGAGATGCCTTCGTTCCAGCTGCCGGGATAAAACAGGGTGAGCGAAGCGCCGCCCAGGCCGGCAACCAGGCCGCCGGCGGCGGTCGCGGCAATGCGGATGGCGGACACCGAGTAACCGAGCGAGCGCGCGGCGTTGGCCGAATCCCCCGCCATGCGTACCATCAGGCCAGCGCGTGTGTTGGCAAAGGCCCACCACAAGGCCACGGCCAGCGCCAGCCCGATCGGCACCAGCACATTGATCTGCAGCGCCGAGCGGACGGCGGCCGAGCTGCTCCAGCCGCCCAGAGCGATGGCGGGCAGTTGCGGCGCCTGCGGCTGGATCAGCGGCTTGCCCAGGTAGAAGGCCAGGCCCGTGCCCAGCAGCATCAATGCAATGCCGGTGGCAATGTCGTTGACCCGCGGTAGCGAGCAGAGAACGCCATGCAGTGCGGCCAGCAGCGCGCCGGTGGCCGCCGCCGCCAGCACACCGACCCAGGGCGAGCCCGAGAGCCAGGAGGCGCCGAAGGCCGACATGGCCGACAGCACCAGCACGCCCTCCAGCCCCAGGTTGATGCGGCCGGATTTTTCGGTGATGCATTCGCCCAGGCTGACAAAGAGGAAGGGCGCGCCGACGCGCAGCGCGCCGCCGACGATACCGGCGAAAAAGATCAGGAGCTGGTCGGCGGTCATGGCTTTTCCTCCGGCAAAGGAATCGGGCTCGGCTCCGAAGGGCCAAAGCGGCTGATACGCTCAAAAAAAGTTTTCCAGTCCACATCGCGCAGGGCCTCGCTGGCCAGGATCAGCACAAAGGCGATGCCCTGCAGCACCAGCACCGAGGCATCGGGCAGGCCCAGGCGGCGCTGCAGCAGGCTGCCGGCCGCGCCAAAGCCGCCGAACAGGATGGCCACCGGGATGATGGCCACGGGATGCTGGCGTGCGATGAAAGCCACCAGGATGCCGGCGTAGCCGTAGCCCGCGATCAGGGCGGCGTTGGCATTGGTGTGCACGGCCGCGACCTCGATGGCGCCGGCCAGGCCGGCGCAGGCCCCGCCCAGCGCACAGGCCAGCAGGATCAGCCTGGAGGCCGGTAGCCCGACGAGTTGCGCCGCACGCGGGTTGCCGCCGACCACGCGCACCGCGAAGCCCGAGGGCGTCATTCGAAACCACAGGCCTGCCGCCAGGCAGGCCAGCACGCCGATCACCAGCCCCCAGTGCACGTCGGAGCCGGCGATGCCGCCAATGAGCAGGCCTTCGGCCAGCGAAAAAGTCGACGGCTTGTTGAGGCTGGACGGGTCGCGCAGCGGTCCTTCGACCAGGTGCTTGAACAGGCCGACGGCCACATAGGCCAGCAGCAGGCTGCTGATGGTTTCGTTGATGCCACGGTATTGCCGCAGCCAGCCCGCCAACCCAATCCACAAGGCACCGGCCAACGCGGCGGCGAGGCAGACCGTCACCGTGCCCGCCATGTTCGCGGGCAGGGGCAGGCTTTGCGCGAGGCCGGCGCAGGCCAGTCCGCCCAGCACCACCGCGCCCTCGCCGCCTATGACTGTCAAGCCCGCGCGCGCCGGAACGGCGACACACAGGGCCGTGAGCATCAGCGGTGCGGCGCGCTGCAGCGTGTTCTGCCAGGAATACCAGTCACCGAACGCGCCCTTGAACAGCAGCAGCCAAACCTCCAGCGGGCTCACACCGGCGAACCAGACGAAAACGCCGAACAGGCCCAGCGCCGCGATGATGGCGCCTGCCGGCAACAGGAAGTTGGCGAGGGAGTGGCGCATGGGAATGGCGTTAGCGACCGACGCGCCTGTTCAGGGCCACCGCGGAACCGGCTTTGCCGGGCCGCCGGTGGCGCCCCCTTGAGGGGGAAGCGCCGCAGGCGCTTCGGGGGTGTTCGTCAAACACTGCCGATGACCCCTTCAACCAAGTAGTTCATCTTCTCGAGCTCAAGGTCGGTCTGCTTGAAGACCTTGCCGGCAGGCACGATGGTGCCGCCCTTGTTGTCCTTGAGCGGACCCTTGAAGATGTCGAAGCTGCCCGCCATCATCTGCGCCTTGACACCGTCGGCCTGCTTTTTCGCCGCCTCGGTCACGGTGGGTCCGTAGGCCGACATCTTCACGTAGCCGTCCTTCAGGCCGCCGCGTATGAAGTTGGGGTGCGGCTTGCCGCTGCGTGCCGCTTCCACAAAGGTGGTGTAGGCCGTGAGCCAATTCCATTCGGCGCCGGTCAGGTAAGCGTTAGGCGCGAGCTTGGCCTGACTGGCGTGGTAGCCGCAAACCATCTTGCCGCGTTTGGCGGCGGTCTCGACAATGACTTTCGGGCCGTCCACATGCATGGTGAACACGTCCACACCCTGGTCGGCCAGGCTGTTGGTGGCCTCGGCTTCTTTGACCGGCATGGACCAGTCGCCGGTGAAGATCACGCTGGTCGTGATGCCGGGCTTGACCGAACGCGCGCCCATGGTGAAGGCATTGATGTTGCGCAGCACTTGCGGGATCGGCTTGGCGGCGATGAAACCGATCTTGTTGCTCTTGGTCATGTGGCCGGCGATCATGCCGTTGAGGTATTGGCACTCATCGATGTAACCAAAAAAGCTGGCGGTGTTTTTCGGGTGCTTGCCTTCCGTCCACATGCCGCCGCAATGCGCAAAACGCGCTGCGGGAAACTTGGTCGCCACCGCCAGCATGTGCGGATCGAAGTAGCCGAAGGAGGTGGGAAACACCAGGCTGGCGCCGTCCTGCGCGATCATGCCGGTCATGGTTTTCTGCACGGCCGCGGTTTCGGGCACGTTTTCTTCTTCCACCACCTTGATGCCCGGCATCTTCTTGAGCTCGGCCGCCGCTTGCGCCTGGGCCTGGTTGTAGCCGTAGTCGTCGCGCGGGCCGACGTAGATCACGCCCACGGTTAGGGGTTTTTGCGCGAAGGCAAACGGGCCGGTGGCCGCGGCGCCGAGCGCGGCCAGGGTCTTGATCGAATCGCGGCGATTGAGGAAGTTGCTCATGGTCAATGCTCCAGGGGTTATGAGGTCAAGGAAATGAAACTCAGGCAAGAAGGCTCACGTGCGCGGCGACCACGCGCCAGCCCTCGGGCGTGCGCATCCAGGTCTGGCTCTGCCGGCCGGTTCTGGCGCTGCCGGCGCGCTGGAATTCAGTATTGGCGGTCGCCATGTCGCGGCCATAGGTTGTGATCACGGTTTTCAGCAACCGCCGCTCCAGGCCCTGCGACGGCCGTCCCGCCCGGAAGGCCTGGATGTCGGCGTAGCCGTAAAGGTTTTCCGTCGCGCCGTAGCGCAGGGTGTGCGGGCTGTTCCAGAACAGCTCGTCCAGCACGTCCACCTTGTTGTTGACCAGCGCATCCTCATAACGCGCAAACACCGCCGTGACTTCGGCCAGGACGTCGGGGAGGTTGATGGCAAGGCCGGGGTTCATGCTTGTGTCACCAGTGTGGCGGGCCGGATATGGGCGGCGCCGGCGTCGCCGAGCACCTGCGCGGCCCGCAAGGCCAGGTCTTCGCGCCAGGGCGCGGCGATGACCTGCACGCCTATCGGCATGCCGCCGGCTGCCGGCCACATGGGCGCGGTGACCACGGGGCAGCCGGAAAAAGAGATGGGCTGGGTGAGCAGGCCCATCGCGGCGCGGCAGGGCTGGCGCACGCCGTTGATGTCCAGCCACTCGGTGCCGATGACCGTGGCGCCGACCGGTGTGGCAGGCGTGAGCAGCACGTCCCAGTCCTGGAACAGGGCGTTGACCTTGTCGCGGTAGCTGCGGCGAAAGCGCTGTGCGCGCACATACCAATCAGCGGGCTGCAGCGCGCCGGCGATGAAACGGTCCACCGACAGCGGTTCGAATTCGTCGGCACGCGTGCGCAGGTCGCCCAGGTGCAGGCTGCCGCCTTCGCTCGCGGTGATGATGAAGGCCGCCGCGCGCGCCAGTGCAGCGTCGGGCCACTGAACTTCGGACACCGCACCCAGTGTCGCAGCGGCGAGCGTCACCACTTCGCGCGCCTCAGGGGCGGCGTTGTCGTGAAAATATCCGCCCAGCACACCGATGCGCAGGCCACCCGCACCCTTGCCCAGGACTGGAGAGACCGGCTGTACGCGTAGCGCATGGCTGCCCGGGTCCAGCGGGTCGGGCTGCTGCAGCGCATCGTAGGCCAGCGCCAGCCCGCCCAGGCTGCCGGCGAGCGGCCCCAGGTGGTCGATGCTGTGCACAAAGGGATAACTGCCGCGGCGCGACAGCCGGCCAAACGTCGGCTTCAGGCCCCAGACACCGCACAGCGACGACGGCACGCGAATGGAACCGTTGGTGTCCGAGCCCAGGGTGACAGGAACCTGCCCGGCCGCGACCGCCGCGCCACAGCCGCCCGACGAACCGCCGGCGATGCGCGTCAGGTCGTGCGGGTTGCGGCAGGGGCCGTAGTGTGTGTTTTCCGTGGTGAAACCGTAGGCGTATTCGTCCATGTTCAGCGCGCCGACGAGCACGGCGCCGGCCGCCTTCATCTGCGTGACGAGGACCGCATCGGCCGAAGCCGCGGGCAGGCCGCGGTTGATTTTTGAGCCGGCCAGTGTGGTCAGCCCTTCGATGTCGAACAGGTTCTTGACCGCGTACGGCACGCCAGCCAGCGGTCCCAGGGCTTCGCCGCGCGCCCGCTGCGCGTCCACCGCGTCGGCCTCGGCGCGGGCCCGGGTGCGGGTTGTTTCGGTGAAGGCATTGACCCGGCCGTCCGTGCTGTCAATGCATGCCAGGCTGGCATCGAGCAGTTCGCGCGCGCTGACCTGCCCTGCCGCAACGGCGGCGGCCATGGCGGACGCATCAAACACCATGCTTTTCATGACTGCTCGCGCCCGCCGTCGCTGGATGGGAAAACCGCCGGGCAGTAAATTTCGGCCGGCTCGTCGTGCGGGGCCAGCGGCGCCGCGTCCAGCAGCGCGGCCATGACGGCGGTGCGCTGCAGGTGGGCGGCCACGCGTGCCGCGCGGTCCGGCGGCAGCGGCAGGTCCAGCACCGCGCCGGCGCTTGCGACATAACTTGCAATGCTTGCTTCGTCCATCATGGCTGCAGCTTTCTCAACGCCTGACTTCGCGCTGGAAGATTTCCAGGCTGAGCTTCTTGGTGCGGATGAAGCTGGCTTCGGACAGCGTCTCTACCGTGCGCGGGCGCGCATCGCCATAAGGCAGGATTTCGGCCACGCGCGTCGGGCGCTTGGTCAGCAGCAGCACCTGGTCGGCCAGGTACACGGCTTCTTCCAGGTCGTGCGACACCAGCAGCATGGTGGTGCCGGTCTGCATGAACACTTCCTGCAGCTTTTCGCGGATGAACAGCGTCATCTCGAAGTCCAGCGCCGAAAACGGCTCGTCCAGAAACAGCACCTCGGGGTTGGGCGCCAGCGCCCGCATGATGGAAGCCGTCTGTTGCTGCCCGCCCGACAGCTCATAGGGGTAGCGGTTCAGGTCGAACTTCACGTCGAAGGAGGCCACGAGTTCGGCCATGCGCCTGTCGACTTCGGCCTTGGATCTGCCTTCGAGCTTGAGCGGATAGGCGATGTTGTCGATGGTGCGCATCCACGGGAACATGGCTTCGCGGTAGTTCTGGAAGACGTAGCCGATCTTGGTGTCCTTGAGCGATTTCCCGTCAAACAGGATTTCACCGGCGTCGATGGGAATCAGGCCTGCGATCATGTTGATCAGCGTGGACTTGCCGCAGCCGTTGGGCCCGAACACCGAGACGATCTTGTGCTTGGGGATGTCCAGGTTGAAGTCTTCATACAGCGGCCAGCCGGCGAAGTACTTGGTCAGGCCGCGTATGGTGATGTGCGTGCCGGCCGGGCCGGGCTGGAACTCACGCACCGGAATATCGGCGAATACGGGGGCGTTGATTACAGCGGACATGTCCAACTCCAGTGGGGTTCACCGTTGATAAAGCAGCGAGCAGGCGCTCCCTTCAAGCAGGAGCCGCGGAACCGGCTTTGCCGGGCCGCAGGCGCAGCGGCCCCCTCGGGGGGCAGAGAGCTACACGCAGTGAGCGAACGTGGGGGCGACATCATCTTCCGCTCCAATGCACGATGCGGCGCTCGGCGATGAGAAACAAAATATTCAGCGCATAACCCAGGGCGCCGGCAGCCAGGATGGACGCGTACATGTCCTTCACGTTCATGACCTGCTGCGAGTTGATGATGCGGTTGCCCAGGCCGGTGTCGGCGCCGATGAACATCTCGGCGACGATCACGATGACGAGTGCCATGGACACCGCTGAACGCAGGCCGACAAAGCTCGGCTGCAGGCTTTCCCAGATCAACACGTCCTTGAACACTTGCCAGCGCGAGGCGCCCATGACCCTGGCCGCCATGACACGCTGCTTGCGCGCGTTGATCACGCCGTAAGCGCTGTTGAACACCACGATCAGCAGCGCGCCGAAGGCGGCAATCGCGACCTTGTTGATGTCCGACACGCCGAAAATCATCAGGAACAGCGGGATCAGCGCCGAAGACGGTGTGGAGCGAAAGAAGTCGATCAGGAATTCCACGCTGCGGTAGGCTTTTTCATTGCTGCCCAGCAACACGCCCAGCGGCATGCCGACCGCGGCGGCGATCATGAAGGCCTGCACCGTGCGCCATACGGTGACCGCAAAGTCCTTGAGCAGCGGTCCGCCGGCCAGGCCGCTGAGCAGCGCGCCCAGCGCATCGATGGGTGGCGGCAGCAGGATGGCCTTGATGAAGCCCAGGCGCACGGCCAGGTCCCAGATGATGAAGAGCGCCACCGGGCCGATGAAGGGCAGGGCCTTGTCCAGCGCCGGCTTGCGCTGCACGACGGCCGCCGGTGCGGCCGGAGGCGTCCAGGGTTTGGCGGGCGTTGCCGTCACGGGAGAGGTGGTACTCATGGTGTTCAACCCTTGTAGAGCATGGAGTCCACGATGAGGCGCGAGCTGAAGATGCCTTTTTCGGAGAACAGGTCGAAGAACTTCTGGAAATGCGCCACGTCGGCCGGGGTGAACTCGTTGTACATGGTGTAGGCAGCCAGAGGCACCTCGCCGGTGAGCGGGCCTTCGATGGCGGTGTAGCCCTTGAGGTACTGGCGCGCCTCGACCGACTTGCTGCGCACGTACGCCACGCCCTTGCCGTAAGCGGCGACGAACTTCTTCGCAGCATCCGGGTTCTTCTTGATGAAGTCCGACGAGAGCGAAGCCGAGCCGCCGAACCACGGCGCCATCGGGTCGCCCAGCACATAGCGCGCAATCACGCCGGCTTCCAGCACGCGGGTGGTGCCGTTCATACGGCCTATGGTGCCGGTGGGCTCCAGCGTGTAGGCGCCGTCGATCTGGCCGGCGGCGAGTGCGGCCACATGCTGGCCGATGGGCAACTCGACCACGGTCGCGCCGGTGGCGCCGCCGCGCTCGAGCACTGTTTTGGCCAGCGTCACGTTCTGGATGCCGGGGCCGGAGCCGATGCGCTTGCCCTTGAGGTCGGCCATGACCTTGGCCGGGCTGGCCGCCGGCACGATGACCTCGTCGAGCACGTTCTTCACGTTGCTGGGGTTGGAGCAGAAAATCTTGAAGGTGCCGGGCTGGGCGATCTCGCCGATGGCGATGTTGGCCGAGCCGGTGCCGTTGGCGGTGCCGTCGGCGCGGCCCGAGAGCACCGCCTCCATCACCTGCTGCGCACCGGCGAACTTCAGCGGCTCCACGTCCAGGCCGGCCTCCTTGAAATAGCCCAGTTCGATGGCCGAGTAGAACGGCAGGCCGGCGGCGATGGGCCAGTAGCCGATGCGTATCTTGGGACCGCCCTGCGCATGCAGGAAGGCCGGCATGCCCAGCAAGCCCAGTGTGGCGCCGGCGGCCGTGGCCTTGAGCAGCGAGCGGCGTGCCGGGCCGTGGGGGGCGGATGACGGTGTGGGAACGGGCTTCATGAAATGCTCCTGCTGGTGATGGGTAAACGGTGGATGAACGGGTTGGTAAAGGGTGATGAAAGCTTCAGGCCGGTGCGCTGGACTTCAGTGATTCGAGGTAGGCGCGCCAGCCACCCAGATGCGTGATGTCCTCGGCGCCTTGCAGCGCGTGCGCCTCGCAAACAAAACCCTGGACGCTGCCGCCGCCCTCCAGCGCCAGCGTGCCTATGCCCAGGGGCGCGGGGATCAGCGCAACGAAAGAGCCGTAGTGCTGCACCGGCATCTCCCAGATTTCCAGCGCGATGCCTGCACCTTCATTGGCCGCCACGCGCAGTAGCCCCGGCTTGGGCGGCACCGTGCCCGGTAGGGCGTAAAAGCGGTAGTCTGGCGCGGTGCGTGCCGGGCCCACCAGCGTGGCGCCGCGCGAGGTCAGCTGGCTGTTCAGCGGCATGCCGGAAAGATGTGCGCCCACCACGGCCAGCCTGACTGTGGCTGCCGGCTGGATGCCTGGCAACGCTGCGGGCGCGGGCAGCGCTTCGTTCAACGCGCCCTGCGGCAAACCGCTGGCGTGGTGGTAGCGCTGTCCGAGTTCGGCCAGCTGCCAGTCGCTGCCCGCCAGCCCCACCAGCGTGATGCCGAAAGGCAGGCCGTCGGGACGCAGGCTGCTGGGCACGGAAAGGGCCGCGTAGTCCAGCAGGTTGACGAAGTTGGTGTAGGTGCCCAGGTTGCGGTTCAGCGTGACGGGGTCGCGCTGCATGGCCTGCAGCGTGTAGTGCGTGGGCGCGGTCGGCAGCAACAGCACATCGATGTCATGCCACATCGCGGCCGCCTGCTGGCCCAGTGCGCGCAGCTTCGTTTGGGCCGCGTACAGGTCGGCGGCGCTGTATTGGCGGCCTGCGCCGATGATGCTGCGGACCGGTTCGATCACTGCGTCTTCATGGGCGTCGAAAAAATCGCGTACGGCGGTGTAGCGTTCAGCCACCAGCGCGCTTTCATAGAGCAGCGCGGCCGCCTCGGCCAGCGGCGCGAAATTGATGGGCACCGGCACGCCGCCCAGGGCCTGCATGCGGGTGACAGCTTCGCCGAAAGCCTGCTCGGCCAGCGCGTCGCCGCAGAAGCCCAGTGTTGAAGGCACACCGAAACGAAAGCCTGCGGGCAAGGCGGTGTCGGCCATCGCCAGCACGCGCGAGTAGGGATCCAGCGGGTCGTAACCCATGGCCGCTTCGAGCACGCGAGCAGCGGTGGCCACGGTGCGCGCGAAGATGGACACGCAGTCCACGCTCTGCGCGGCCGGTACCACACCGCGCGCGCTGATCAGGCCTTTGGAAGGTTTCATGCCCACGATGTTGTTCAGGCCTGCGGGTACGCGCCCAGAGCCTGCCGTGTCCGTGCCCAACGCGAAGTCCGCCTGCCCGGTCGCCACCACGTAGGCGGAGCCGGAGCTGGACCCGCCTGATATATAGGCGGGGTTGATCGCGTTGGGGACGGCGCCGTAGGGGGAGCGCGTGCCGTTGAGGCCGCAGGCGAATTGGTCCAGGTTGGTCTTGCCCAGCAGCTGCGCACCCGCATCGAGCAGCTTTTGCACCACGGCGGCGTGCGCCGTGGGGGTGTAGGCAAAGGCGGGGCAGGCGGCGGTGGTCGGCACGCCAGCCACATCAATATTGTCTTTAGCCGCAAATGAGAGTCCGGCCAGCGCACCGCCGCGGCCAGGCGGGAAAGAGGCGGTCCTGGTAATCCAGGCCTCGGGAGCCCAGCCGGCATCCGCGCCTGCAGGTGCCATCACCTGCCCGGGCGAGGCGGACGATTCGGGAGAGATCGGCAGTGAAGAGGTGTGCACCAATTGAAGGCATCCATACTTGTGTACAAGATGAGATGCAAGAGCTATGCCAATCCGTAGAACCGTCCCCCCGACCACTGACGGTGGCCGGAAAGCACTTTAATGTCTGCTTGTCACCCGATTAGGGGTATGAATGTCATGGATAAAGCGATTCTTGGGTAATTAATCGCGCTTGATGTATCAAATACAGTAGAGGCTTATGGAAAAGTCCCGCTCCAACCCACAGCCCAAGCTTCGTGCCGTGCTGTTTGACGCCTACGGCACGCTGTTTGACGTGTACAGCGTGGGCCTGCTGGCGGAGCAGTTCTTTCCGGGCAAAGGCGAAGCGCTGGGCGTGCTGTGGCGCGACAAGCAGATTGAGTACACGCGTCTGGTGTCCCTCAGCAGCGGTGGGGCGCATTACCGGCCGTTCTGGGACCTCACGCGCGCTGGCCTGCGTTATGCGTGCAAGCGTCTGGGGCTGGATTTGAATGCCGCCCGTGAGGAGCAGCTCATGAACCAGTACCGCCACCTGTCGGCGTTTCCGGAAAACCGCGAGGTGCTGCAGGCGCTGAAGGCGCGTGGCATCACCACCGGCATCCTGTCCAACGGCGACCCCTCCATGCTGGATGTGGCCGTCAAGTCGGCCGGGCTGGAAGGCCTGCTGGACCACATCATCAGCGTGGACAGCATCCGCAAATACAAGACCGCGCCCGAAGCCTATGCGCTCGGGCTGAAAGCCACCGGGCTGGAGGCCAAACAGATCGCCTTCGTGAGCTGCAACAGCTGGGACGCGCTGGCGGCCACCTGGTATGGCTACCAGACGCTGTGGGTTAATCGTTACCAGCTGCCGTTTGAAGAGCTGGGCACGCAGCCCCTGTACACCGGCAGCAGCCTGCGTGAAGTGCTCTCGCTGCCGCTGCACTGATTTCGCAGGCACGTTCTATTTTTTTGTTTTTAGTTTTTTTGATTCTTCTGATGCTTTTGAGAAAAGGGACCGCACCATGAACACAACAACCAACGCACGCACCTCCAGCCACCGTCTGCAGGTCGCCACCGGGCTTTACCGTTTCATCGAAGACGAGGTGCTGCCTGGCACGGGTGTGCCCAGCGGCGCTTTCTGGAAGGGCTTTGACGCCATCGTGGCCGATCTGGCGCCCAGGAACCTCTCCCTGCTGGCAGAGCGCGACCGCCTGCAGTCCGAGATGGACGCCTGGCATAAGGCCCACCCCGGCCCCATCGCGGACATGAAGGCTTACCGCGCCTTCCTCGAAAAAACCGGCTACCTCGTGCCTTCGCCGAAGAAGGTCACCATCACCACCGCCAACGTGGACGCCGAACTCGCCAAACAGGCCGGCCCGCAACTTGTGGTGCCCATCCTGAACGCGCGCTATGCGCTCAATGCCGCCAATGCGCGCTGGGGCAGCCTGTATGACGCGCTCTATGGCACCGACGCCCTTTCCGAGGAAGACGGCGCCACCAAAGGCAAAGGCTACAACCCCGTGCGCGGCGCCAGGGTGATCGAATATGCACGCCATGTGCTGGACCGCACCGCGCCGCTGAAAAAGGGCTCGCACATCGACTCGACCGCTTATGCGATCAAGGGCGGCAAGCTTGTCGTCACGCTGAAAGGCGGTAAGACCACAGCACTGGAAGATGCGAGCCAGTTCATCGGCTACCAGGGCAAGGCCTCTGCGCCGTCGTCGGTGCTGCTGCAGCACAACGGCCTGCACATCGACATCCGCATTGACCGCGGCACGCCCATCGGCAAGACGGATCCGGCCGGCGTGAGCGACCTGGTGATAGAGGCTGCGCTGTCGACCATCATGGACCTGGAAGACTCGGTGGCCGTGGTGGACGCCGACGACAAGGTGCTGGCCTATCGCAACTGGCTGGGCATCCTGCAGGGCACGCTGACCGAAAGCGTCACCAAGGACGGCAAGACCTTCACCCGCGGCCTGAACCCGGACCGTGAATACACCTCGCCGAAAGGACCCAAGGGCAAAGCAGTGGTACTGCACGGCCGCTCGCTGATGTTCGTGCGCAATGTGGGCCACCTGATGACCAACCCGGCCGTGCTGTACACCGCCGCGGATGGCAGCACGAAGGAAATTCCGGAAGGCATCCTGGACGCCGTGGTCACGACCACGATCGCCATCCACGACCTCAAGCGCAAGGGCAAGGCCGGCATCAGGAACTCGCGCAAGGGCTCGGTCTACATCGTCAAACCCAAGATGCACGGTCCCGCTGAAGTGGCGTTCGCCGCCGAACTCTTCAGCCGCGTCGAAAAAATGCTCGGCCTGCCGGGCAGCACGGTCAAGCTCGGCATCATGGACGAAGAGCGCCGCACCAGCGTCAACCTCAAGGCCTGCATCGCCGCCGCTTCCAGCCGCGTGGCCTTCATCAACACCGGTTTCCTGGACCGCACCGGCGACGAAATGCACACGGCCATGCAGGCCGGCCCGATGATCCGCAAGGGCAACATGAAAATCAGCCCATGGCTCAGCGCCTACGAACGCAGCAACGTGCTGGTCGGCCTGGCTTGCGGCCTGCGCGGCCGCGCCCAGATCGGCAAGGGCATGTGGGCCATGCCCGACCTGATGGCCGACATGCTCAAGGCCAAAATCTCGCACCCGCAGGCCGGCGCCAACACCGCCTGGGTCCCCTCGCCCACGGCTGCCACGCTGCATGCGCTGCACTATCACCAGGTCAACGTGGCGGCGGTGCAGAAAGACATCGAGAAGAAGGTCGACCTGAAGTCCGAAATCGCCCGCCTGCTGCCCGAGCTGCTGCTGGTGCCGGTCTCGCCCGACGCCCAATGGACGCCCGCCGAGAAGCAGCAGGAGCTGGACAACAACGCCCAGGGCATCCTCGGCTACGTGGTGCGCTGGATCGACCAGGGTGTGGGTTGCTCCAAGGTGCCCGACATCCACAACGTTGGCCTGATGGAAGACCGCGCCACGCTGCGTATTTCCAGTCAGCACATCGCCAACTGGCTGTTGCATGGCGTGGTCACGAAAGCGCAGGTCAAGGAAACCTTCGAGCGCATGGCCGCCGTGGTCGACGGCCAGAACGCCGGCGACCCCCTCTACAAAAAGATGGCGGGCAACTTCGAGACGTCGGCGGCCTACAAGGCGGCGTGCGACCTGGTCTTCAAGGGTCTGGAGCAACCCAGCGGCTACACCGAGCCGCTGTTGCACGCCTGGCGGCTGAAGGTAAAAGCCGGCTTGTAAGCCGTTAAGTCCGCGGCAGGCGTGCGGCTTGCGCCTGCTGTAGCCTGCGCCTGGCAGGGTCGGGTTGCTGCTGAATTGATAGCTGCTTGCGCCCGCTGTTATTGGCCTGCAGGCCAAATATCCCTGAAATCTGGGTCCGGCCCGCTGGCGCCGGTGTGCCTCGTGGCGGATGGCTGGTGGTCGGGCGTTGATCACGCCGTGAGCTTGCCGATGTGTTGCGCCAAACTGACCTTTACAAAGGGCCGCCGATCTTGCAAAACCGGCCGCTCATCGCCATTCGCGGGATTTAAGGGCTGGTTACGGACCGTTCCGTGACAAAAGCCCTGTAATTCATTTGTATGCGTTGGAAACCAAGTGAAACACTTTGCAAGTACTTCAATGAAATCGCGGTTGGCCCTTACGCTAGCGTCTCCCCTCTCTCCGGCCACAGATTGGTTGCAAGCTGGCCGGCAAATGTGATTAATACCAATTTTCCCGAACTCCTCGATGGCTTCGCAACCTGACGTCCTTCAATCCTGTCTTCAGGCGGCTGCCAAAGCAGCCCGGCCTGCGCTGGAACGGTGCATTGATGACGCCGTGGCGGGACTGCAGATTGCCGAGACCCAGAGCATGAAGGTGGCTGAGCGCGACGAACTCGCGGCGGCCTGGCGGGGACTTCAACAAAACAAGCCCGTCTGGGTCGTGCAATACCCCGCAGACCTGCTGGTGCATTTCAAGGCGAATGTGGCTGTTGCGGTGCAGGCGGTGCGCACGCCGGCAGCATCGCCAGACCAGCTCGCTGCGTCAGCTGCCGCCGCATCCAGCACCTTTGCCGCCCTGTCTTATGCCAGCTTCGCCCTCGTTGATGACGAGGACGTGTCCCAGGCCATTGAATCGTCACGGCTGCTCCAGCTGGTGCTGCCGGCGGTCGACCACGTCCTCGCCGAACTCAACAAGCTGATCAGCACCGTGCAGGGGCTGCCCAATGTGCGCCCGGAGCTCAATCCGCTGCGCCCTGAAGTGTTTGCACAGACCCTGCGCGAAATGATCACCGCAAGCAATGCGGGTCCGGCCGTCGTTTCCCTGTGGCTCAGGTATCTTGCCGAGCCTCTGGGGCGCGAACTCGGGCAGGTCTACGAACGCCTGGTTAACCAGCTGGAACTTGCCAACGTGCAGGGCGCCAGCTACCGCGTATTGCAAACCCCTGCGGGCGCGGCCCCCGGCCGGGCCAGGGGCGCGGGTGGCACGGGCTCCGGGTCAGGCGCCGGTACCGGAGGCGCCGGCGGCGGTGAGGGCGGAAACGGTGGGGGCTCCGTCGAATCCGGCCACCACCAGCCGCCCCCGCAATATGCCGACCTCTCCAACTATGAGATCCGCGACGAGCTGTTCCAGGATTTCCTGTTCCATGGCGGCAGCAACGCCCATCACGGGCTGGCGCCGTCGTATTACGAAACGGTCGAGGAAGAGCTGGTCGCCCTGCAGGAAGCGCCCGACTCTTCCGGCGCGCCGCTGGGTGAGTCGCAAGCCACGCCCTCACATGAATACCAAAACCTGCCGGCGGTAGACCGTCCGCAGCGGATGGTCGATGAGCGCAGCCAGCTCAGCCCGCAGGTTTGGGGCTCGTACGCCCGACCCCGCGAGCGCGCCATCGTCCGGACCCAGCTGAAGAAAGAGGCCAAGCAGGTCGGCCAGGTGCTGGGCCTGGAAGTGGTGCGCAAGCTGGTCAAACAGGTCGCGCAAGACCCGCGCCTGCTGGTGCCGGTGCGGGAAGCCATCGTGGCGCTGGAGCCTGCGCTGCTGCGTCTGGCCATGGTGGACCCGCGCTTTTTCAGCGACGAAGGCCACGCCGGGCGCCGCGTCATGGAGCGCGTGGCGCAGCGCAGCTTCAAGTACAACGACGAATTCAGCCCCGAGTTCCTGGCGTTTTTTGAGCCGGTTACGCGCGCTTTCAACGGGCTGAACAGCCTGACGATCGAAGATGCCCAGCCTTTCGCGATGGCACTGGCCGAACTCGAATACGGCTGGGACGAGCAGGACCAGTTCGAAGCGGAAAACCGCAACAACGTGCTGCAGGCCCTGCGTTTCGCCGAAGAGCGCCAGACGCAGGCGGACCAGATCGCCTTTGAGCTGAGCACGCGCTCGGACCTGGACAAGGTGCCGGGCCTGGTGCTGGACTTCCTGTTCGGCCCCTGGGCGCTGGCCATGGCGCACGCCAGACTCTCCGATACACGCCACCAGGTTGATCCGATGGGCTTCGGTTCGGTGGTGCCTGACCTGCTCTGGAGCGTCAAGCGCGAAGTCACCCTGAAACGCCCGGCCAAACTGATCGAGATGATTCCCAGCCTTTTGGGCAAGCTGCATGAGGGGCTGGAGCTGCTGGGGCAGGACCCGCGCGAAAGCGAGCCCTTCTTCGAAGGCCTGATGATGCTGCACCGGCCCGTGCTCAAGCTGCGCCGCCTGAAGAGCCGGCGTGACGCCGAAGAATCGGGCGCCGTACCGCTGGAGCCCGAAGAAGATTCGGCCACGCCTGAACAGCGTCTTGCCAAGGCCGCCGCGCACCCCTGGCTTGCGCGCGACGACCTGGACGCCGCCGGTTTTGAAGACACGCTGCCGACCGTGCCCGGAGAACTTGCTCCGATCGAGGAAGACGAACCGCCGCCGATAGAACCCATGCAAGCGGCAAATGAGCCCGACTCCAGCCATCCGGAATACCTTGCCGCGGCGGCAGCCTCCGCAAATGCAGTACCGGCCATGGCCCAAAGCGAAGCCGAGCGCCTGTTGCTCAGCCTGCGTTCCGGCCACTGGGTGGATATGTACTCCAGGCGCCGCTGGCTGCGAGCCCAGCTGATCTGGGCCAGCACCAAGGGCACGCTGTTCATGTTCGTGAGCCACGGCGGCCAGCCCCACTCGATGACCAAGCGCAGCTGCGAACGGCTGATCCGCGAACGCCTGCTCCGGCCGGTCGACAGCCAGGGTGTGGTGGCGCAGGCCCTGGACGCGGTCGCTTCGGAAGTCGCCACCACGACGCAGCCGGAATCCCAGCCGGTCTGAGGCGGGTCCCGAACGGGGCGGCAAACCTGCCGCCGCCGGCCTGATGGTGGAGCCATCCCGCACAGCTTAAATCCCATGACCTCCTGGCCCGACCTCACGCAACTTCCTGCCGATCCTGTGCCCGCGGGCCCGGCTGAACTGCCGCCCCCAGCGCATGCCCAGCCGTTTGTGCATGACGACGGAAACACCCGGTCGCTTCATTTCACGATGGGTGAACTGCAAAGCCGCATGCTGATGCACAGCCCCTGGCGCCTGGAAGTGGACTACACGCTGACGATGATGGGTTTCCTGCTCTTTCGGCCCGCGCCCCTGCACATCGGAATGATCGGCCTCGGAGGCGGCTCCCTGGCCAAGTTCTGCCACCGGCAGCTGCCGTCCAGCCAGATGACCGTGCTGGAGATCAACCCGCAGGTGGTGGCGCTGCGGCGCGAATTCCGCGTGCCCGACGATGATGCGCGGTTCCGCGTCATCGCCGCAGACGGGGCCGATTTTCTGCAGGCCGGTACCTCCCGGTTCGACGTGCTGCTGATCGACGGGTTTGACCACCAGGGGCAACCGCCGGCTCTCTGTTCGCAGCGCTTTTATGACGACTGTTTTGCCGCACTGTCGCCGGGCGGCGTACTGGCGGTGAACCTGCACTACGATGACCCGGACTATCCGCTGTTGGCGGGCCGCATTGCGCGCAGTTTCGATGGCAATTCCGTAGAAATTCTTGCCCAGGAAAAAACCAACAGCATCGTTTTTGCCTCTCGCGGGAAGCCCTCTTCCGCACGCGGGCTCTCGGTGGCGCAAGCTCTTGCCGCACTGGCGGACGACGAGGGTCGGGCCCAGCTCAGGGCCGAGCTTGGGCGGATCACCTGGCACATGAAAGACCCCGGCGCAGACGACGCCTGACCGGTGCATCCCGGCTCACACCGGATCCGGCCACGGCGGGAAGGCCTTACCTCCACGTGAGGCGCTGTCCGACGGCGAGCCCCCAAAAAAACAGGCACGCTGGAACGTTCAACATTTCATTTCACTGCCCTGCACGGATATACCCTGCACGCGCACAAACCTGGAGAACCCCATGACCGAAAAGACCGCATCCGTTCACTGGGAAGGCCGAGGCAAAAAGGGCCAGGGCCAGATCAGCACCGACACCGCCGCGCTCAAGGCGTATCCCTACGGCTTTGGCAGCCGCTTTGAGGACGACCGCAGCGGCACCAATCCTGAAGAGTTGCTGGGCGCCGCGCATGCAGCCTGTTTCACCATGGCGTTTTCTTTTGCCTGCGACAAGGCCGGGTTCGGCACCAGCTCGGTGGACACCCGCGCCAGGGTCCGTCTGGTGCCGCAGGGGGATGGCTTTCTGATCGACCGAATCGCATTGACCCTGGAAGCAGTGATTCCGGGCATCGATGAAGCGAAATTTCAGGAACTTGCCGAAGCCGCGAAGAAAGGCTGCCCGCTGTCCAAGGCTTTGGCCAGCGTTCCCGAAATCACGCTCTCGGCAACATTGCGTCAGTAGTTTTCACGGCGCACAGAAAGCACCAACATGACCTCAAAGACAAATTTCTCTTTTGAAGTTCAGTATGCCGCGCAGTCCGGCGCCGCGCAGGACGAACGCGACGGCCTGATGGGGTCGCTGGGCCCTTCGCTGCAGAAGCTGTTTGCCGCAGACGACCCTTCGGCCACCGTGACGGTGAGCGACAGCCACAAGGGCGACGGCAACAAGATCATTGAATTGACGACCACCCTGCAGGACCCCCAGGTCGCCGCAACACTCCAGGCGTTTTCGAAGCAGCACGGCGTGGCCGTGAGTGCACTTGAATAATCGGCCCTGGTGCTGCCCCGCTCAGGCTTGCCACACACCGTAACCCGCTTCGCGCAGGGCAATACCCAGTTCGACTTCCATGTCGCGCGCGGCGTCGTAGGGCATGGGGTTGTACATCTCATACAGCTTGGGTAAAAGCCGCACGCCGAAATCACGGGCGAAACGGTTGGACTGAATGCCGGCCTTGTGTTTGTCAAAACGCACATCCGGGTCCAGCCCGGTCATGCCCACATACACAAAAGGCTTGCCCAGCTGGTAGTCCGGATTGGCGCGGCGAAAGCGTGCCACGTTCCACACTTCGGGCCCAAGCTCGATCACATAGACGCTGTAGTGGTGGCCTCTGGGTCGGGTGGGCATGAATGGGCGGGCGTGAAGGGTGGGCGTTGTGCCGACTTTAACGCATCGCAGTTCATTTGGGTGCTATCAAAAAAATAGCTGCTTGCGCCCGTTCTTATTGGGTTGCAGCTTCTTTTCAGCTGAAAATTACTCACTACCTTGCTGCTGTTGCTGCGATTCCTTCATTTCTTCCTTTTCTTCCTCGTCCTCTGATGGACCCTGAATCTGCGTCTGCGTCCCCCCTGGGGCCAGCTCCTGCAGCCAGCTGCCCGACGACACCACCAGGTGAATGAAGTGCAGCTTGGCGACCGCCTCCGTTGGCAGGATGAAGGGATAGAAATCGGGCTGGCCCATGCTGCGTGACATCTCGTTGAGCATGGTGGTCAGGCGCGTCCAGTGGTTCAGGAAGGTGAGGAACTGCTCGGCATCAGGGTGTTGCGGCTGGTACAAGGCATCGATCGTGAACGGCGTGAACTCCAGGTCGAAGTGATCGACGCTCAGGCCGAAACTTAAAGCGGTGTCGATCGCATCGCGCATGTGCAGGTAATGCGCCCAACACTCGGCCCAGTCCTCCCAGGGGTGAGTACTGGCGTAGGCGCTCACGTAATGCAGCGGCCAGTCCGCGGGCGGGCCTTCGTCGTAGTTGCGCTGCAGGCTGGTCTTGTAGTCCAGGGTTTCGTCACCGAAGAGTGCGTGAAAGCCGTCCATCCAGGCAGTGCCGGCGAGCAGGCGGTCCCAGTAGTAGTGGCCCACCTCATGGCGGAAATGCCCAAGCAGCGTGCGATAGGGTTCGCGCATGGCCTTGCGGACCGCCTCGCGCTTGGCGTCGTCGGCCTCGTCCACGTTGAGCGTGATGAGGCCGGTGTTGTGGCCCGTCATGATGTGCGGGCCGTTCACCGGTGAACGCAGGAAGTCGAACATCAGGCCGCGCTCGGTGTCTTCGCTCATGCGGGACGCCACCGGCAGCCCGAGCAGGATCAGTGCGGACACCAGCCGGCGCTTGGCCAGCTCGACCAGCCCCCACAGGTAACCGTTGTCGGGCAGGGCTGGGTCCGTCAGGTCCGGAATGGTGCGGTTGAGGCGGCAGGCCCGGCACATGTCGGCGGTGTCTGCCACCGGCACCAGCCAGTTGCACGACGCGGGGGTCGAGAGATTGAGGCATCGCCTGTAAAGCGGTTCGCCGCTTTCGGCAGGCTGGGCGGGCGGTGCCTGCGTCGCCTCGGCTTCCTCAACGGGTGCGGCAGGCGCAGATTCCTGGCCAGGAATTTCCTCGAGCAAAGGCGGCTGGATGTCGTCGGGCGGCGCGCCGGCCGGTGCGCCGGCGGCCTGCCATTCCTGCCAGGTGCCCTCTTCCGGCCCAGGCATCAACGGCAGCAGCAGGCCGCGCTCACAGTCATAACCCAGCGGCGTGCCGCAGGCCAGGCATTTGCTGTTGCGAAAAAAGACGGGCTGCCCGCAATGGCAACGGTAGTTGCGCCCGGCCAGCAAAGGCAGGGGTTGGTCGGTGGATCTGGATGGCGTGGTGAAAAACAAGTGGCTTGCCCGAATGAATGGTGGGCCCGCAAGGCCGAAAGCGCAAAGCACCTGGCAGGAGAACACCCGGCAGGAGAACCCGAGGGTACAGGATAGCCCCGGCGAAGCCTCCGGGGCCCGGCGCCAACACCTGTCATGCTGTCAGTGGAGGCCGACAAAACAAGGCCGGGCTCTTGCTTTTATCATCGGGTATCAGACATGTTTGCGGGCCAGTTAACCGGACACCCGTAAAACCCTGTGTTCAACCCGCATCAACCACCACACCCCAGAGGACACTATGCCCACTTACCACGTCGAAATGATGGAAGGCCGGACCATCGAGCAGAAGAAAAAGCTCGTCGAGGCCATTACCCGCGTCAGCGTCGAAATTCTCGGCGGCCAGCCTGACTCAGTGGACATCCTGATCACCGACATCAAGCGCGAAAACTGGGCGACCGGCGGCAAACTCTGGTCCGAGCCGAGAGACTGACGACGGACACCCGGGCCATGCCCGCATCCCTTGCCGGCCTGCAGGCGCGCCACGGTCCGCGTTACCGGTGGTTGCTGCTGCTGTCGGTCATGATCGGCACGATGGCTTCCATCATGTCGTCGACCATCGTGAACGTGGCGATTCCCGACATGAGCCACTACTTCACGCTGGGGCAGGAGCGCGCGCAGTGGGTGAGTTCGGGCTTTATGGTGGCCATGACGGTCTCCATGCTGACCACGCCCTGGCTGCTTTCGCGCTACGGTTATCGCCGCACCTATGTGGGCACCATGGTGCTGCTGATGGCCGGCGGCATTGTGGGCGGTCTGGCCAACAGCTTTGGGCTGGTGCTGGGTTCGCGCGTGGCCGAGGGCCTGGCGGCCGGTGTGGTGCAACCGATTCCCGCCATCATCATCATGCGGGCCTTCGGGCCACACGAGCAGGGGCGCGCCAGCGGCCTCTTCGGTATGGGCGTGGTGCTGGCGCCGGCGCTGGGCCCCAGCGTAGGCGGGGTCCTGGTCGACCTGTTTGGCTGGCGCTCGATTTTTTTCATGGTGGTGCCGCTTTGCCTGGTATCTCTGTGGATGGCTTACCGCTACGTGCCCGACACAGCGCCCGGCGGCGTGGAGCCCAACCGCAACGGCGCGATGATCGACTGGCGCGGCCTGTTGCTGGGCGCGGTGGGCACGCTGTGCCTGCTCAACGGCATGGTTGAGCTGCACGGCGCCGGGCGCGCGCATGCCTTTGTATTGCTGGGCGCCGCGCTGGTGGCGCTGGCAGCATTCATCTGGTGGCAACGTCGCCTGGCGGCTTCGGGCGGTGCACCGCTGATGAACCTGGCGCTCTTTGGCTACCGGCCTTTTGCCATGGGCAGCATCGTGGCTTTCATCTACGGCACCGCGCTGTTTGGCTCCACCTACCTGCTGCCGGTGTACCTGCAGCTGGGCTTGAATCTCTCGGCTTCGCACGTCGGCACCATCCTGTTGCCTGCGGGCCTGGTGTTGGCGGCCACGATTGCGGGCGTGGGCCGGCTGGCGGACAAACACCCGACCTGGCTGCTGGTCAGCACGGGGCTGGCTTTGCTGGCAGCCTCGTTTGCATTGATGCTCACGGTGAACCTGGCTTCGGGGCTCTGGATGCTGGTGGCGTGGGCCACGCTGGGGCGTATCGGGCTGGGTTTTATCCTGCCTTCGCTCAACCTCGGGTCACTCCGGCCACTGCATGAGCATCTGTTATCGCAGGGCGCAAGCGCCATCAACTTCCTGCGCATGCTGGGCGGCGCGATCGGCGTGAGCCTGTGCGGCATCGTGCTGGAGTGGCGGCTTGCGGCCCATGGCGATTCGCTGGCCAACGCCACCAGCAGCCCGGCGCGGCTGGCTGCTTTCAATGAAGCCTTCCTGATGCTGGCCGCCCTGTGCGTACTGGCCGTGGTGGCCGCATGGCAGCTTCGCGTGCCGCCCCCCGCCCAACCTGATAACTTACCGAATACCAAGCAGGAAGCGGACTGACATGTGCCAACTTCTCGGCATGAACTGTAATGCCCCAACGGATGTGACCTTCAGTTTCAGGGGCTTCGCGCAGCGGGGCGGCCACACCGACCACCATGCCGACGGTTGGGGCATCGCTTTTTTTGAAGGTGACGACAGCGTGGCCGGTGGCAGCGACCGCGGCCTGCGCCACTTTGTCGACCACCAGCCGGCCTGCAGTTCACCAGTGGCCGAGCTGATCAGCCGCTACCCGATCAAAAGCCGCAACGTCATCTCGCACATCCGCAAGGCCACGCAGGGCCGTGTCGCGCTGGAGAACTGCCACCCCTTTGTGCGCGAGCTGTGGGGCCGCTACTGGGTGTTCGCCCACAACGGCGACCTGAAAGATTTTTCACCCCGCCTGCACGGCAGCTTCCGGCCCGTCGGCACCACCGACAGCGAACGCGCCTTTTGCTGGATCATGCAAGAGATGGCCAAGTCGCACGCGGGCGTTCCCAGCGTGCAGGAACTGAGCATCACGCTGCGGGAGCTGGCGGCGCACATCGCTCCCCATGGCACTTTCAATTTTTTGCTCAGCAACGGTCAGGCCTTGTGGGCGCACGCGTCCACCAACCTCTATTACGTGGAGCGCAAGCACCCCTTTGCGCATGCCACGCTGAGCGACGAGGACGTGAGCGTGAACTTTGCCGAGCACACCAGGCCGACCGACCGCGTCGCTGTGGTGGTCACGGCGCCGCTCACCACCAACGAAACCTGGACGTCATTTGCGCCCGGGGAACTCAAGGTGTTTGAAGGCGGCGCACTCATCGCCGCCTGACAGGCGTAGCCCGCCTGTGTGATCGGGCTGTCAGGCGCCGGCTGTCGTGACAGCCTGTTCCAGTGCATCAATGAACATGGCCGCCACGTCAAAGCCGGCCTGATCGTGGATTTCCTGGAAACAGGTCGGGCTGGTGACATTGATCTCGGTCACATAGTCGCCGATCACGTCGACACCGGCCAGCAGCAGGCCGCGCGCGGCGAGCACCGGGCCCAGCGCTTCGGCAATTTCAAAATCCCGCTTTGAGAGCGGCTGCGCCACACCCACGCCGCCGGCCGCCAGATTGCCGCGCACTTCGCTGCCTTGGGGAATGCGCGCCAGGCTGAAGGGAACCGGTTTGCCCCCGATGACCAGCACGCGCTTGTCGCCCTTGACGATCTCGGGCAAAAATTTCTGCACCATCACGCTTTCGGCGCCGTTCCTGTTCAGTGTTTCGGTGATGCTACCCAGATTCAGGCCGTCTTCCTTCACGAGGAAGATGCCCATGCCGCCCATGCCGTCCAGCGGCTTGAGGATGATGTCCTTGTGTTCGGCATGAAAGCGCTTGATGTCGGCCGCACTGCGCGTGACCAGCGTCGGGCCGCTGAATTGCGCGAACTCGAGGATGGCGAGCTTTTCAGGATGGTCGCGCAAGGCGGCGGGTTTGTTGAAAACCCTGGCGCCTTCACGCTCGGCCTGCTCCAGCAGGTGCGTGCTGTAAAAGTATTCACTGTCAAAGGGCGGGTCCTTGCGCATGACCGCCGCATCAAAACCCGCAATGGCTTCGCGGCCGTCGGGCCGGGCGGCATCGGCCGTGAACCACACATCTGCGTCGCCTGTCAGCGTGATGTGGCGCACCTGGGCCGTGACTTTCGCGCCGGTCTGCCAGCTCATGTCGGCCGGTTCACACGCGCTGATGCGGTGCCCGCGCCGCTGCGCCTCGCGCATCATGGCAAAAGTGGTGTCCTTGTAAATCTTGAATGACTCGAGCGGATCGGCAACAAAAAGAAGGTTCATGGTGTGGAACGTGTCCCTGGGTTTGGCGCCGCCCCGGAGCGGGCTTCGCGGCGCTGTTGGCCGTATTGTTGTACAAAGAGCGCAATCGCGCCCGCGACGACACCCCAAAAGGCCGAGCCCACACCGGCTATTACGACGCCCGACAAGGTGACGAGAAAAGTGATAAGCGCCGCTTCCCGGTGCGATTCCTCCTTCACCGCCGCGGCCAGGCCGTTGCCGATGGTACCCAGCAGCGCCAGCCCGGCAATGGCCACGACCAGCTCCTTCGGAAAAGCTGTCAGCAGGCCGGTGATCGCTGCGCCGAATATGCCGATCACGATGTAAATGGCGCCGCAGCAAACGGTCGCGGTGTAGCGCCTGGCGGGGTCCTCATGCGCTTCCCGGCCCATGCAGATGGCCGCCGTGATGGCGCTCAGGTTGAGGGCAAACGCGCCAAAAGGCGCCAGCACCAGCGTGGCCAGGCCGCTCAGCGTGATGATTTTTGACACCGGAATGCCGCCGTCCGGACTGTCGGGCCCATAGCCCGCCGCATGGATGGCCGCCACGCCCGGCAGATTCTGCGAAGCCATGGTCACCACAAACAGCGGAATGGCCAGGCTGACAGTGGCGGCCAGTGTGAACTTCGGCATCACGAACACCGGCATCGCCAACGAAAAAGCGACTTCGGACCACGCCAGTTGCCCGCGCGCGGCGGCAAACACAATGGCGCCTACCAGCGTCAGCACCACCGCATAGCGCGGCATCAACCGCTTGCCCAATAAGTAGATCGCCAGCATCAGCAGCACCAAAGGCAAAGCCGTTTGCGCTGCCGCAAAGGCCTGGATGCCGAAGCGCGCAAGCACACCGGCCAGCAACGCGGAGGCGATGGCCACAGGAATGCGGTTCATGACTTTTTCAAACCAGCCGGTGATGCCGAACAAGGTGATGAGCGCCGCGCTGACCATAAATGCCGCAACCGCCTCTCCCATCGAGAAACCGCCAGCCAGCCCTGCAGTAGCCAGCACGGCGGCACCCGGTGTGGACCAGGCCACCATCACCGGCTTCTTCAACCACAACGACGGCACAAGAGAGCACAAACCCATGCCGATGCCGAGCGCCCACATCCACGAGGCAATCTCGGCAGGCGTGGCGTTGAAGGCAAGGGCTGCCTGGAAGACGATGGCAACCGAGCTGGTGAAGCCGACCAGTACTGCCACGAAGCCCGCGGTGAAGGCGGCAAGGTTGAGGTCTTTGAAAAATTGCATGGGGGGATTCTGGCAGGATTGGCACGCAGGGCCTGAGGTCGCAAGAGGAAGAACCGCCTTCCGGATGGATGCCATCTGATTGCTATGAATTCAATAGCTGCTTGCGCCCAGCCCAATTGCCCTGCGGCCCAAATATCTACAAACCCGAAAGCTTGCGCATTTGCCGGTCATGCCACCGGCCCAGCAGCGTGATCGCCACCGCAGCTCCGATCAAGGCCATGAACATGTCCGACTGCGTGTCCCAGGGATCCCCCTGGGTTCCCAGAAATTCATCCGCGCCCTGACCCAGCGCCAGGGCCGCCCACCACTCCACCAGTTCATACACCGCGCTGATGGCCATGGCCACGCACACCGACAGAAACCCCGCCATGCGGCGGCTGCCCAGGTAGCCGCGCTGCAGCAATACCTCGCGTGCCACCATCGCAGGCACCAGCCCCTGCATGAAGTGGCCGACCTTGTCGTAAGGGTTACGGCCCAGGTGAAACATGTCCTGAAGCCAGAAACCCAGAGGCACCCTGGCATAGGTGTAGGCACCACCCATGATCAGCACCAGCATGTGCAGCGCAATCAGCACGTACAGCAAGGTCGTCAGCGGGTAGCGCCGGCCGGTGGCCAGCAGCACCGGCGCGGCGATGACGGCGGGCGCCACCTCGAGCATCCAGGTGCCCCGGTCATACGGCGCCATGCCCGACCACACCAGCGCGGCCAGTACCAGCAGGCCGAGAGCGATAAGCAGCGGCCTGCGGTCAGTCATGCGTCGCCATACACAGGCTCGCAGCGCACATCGGTTTTCACCGAGTTCGCGATGAAGCAGGCGTCGTGGGCCTCGTGGTGAAGCTTGTCGATCTCGGCGCGTGTCGGCATTCGTTCACCGGCAAACGCCACCTCGGGCCGCAAGGTGACGGTGGTCATGGCGACTTTTCCTTCCGCGTTCTTTTCCATCACGCCACTGGCCGCATCAAAGTAGCGTGTCACGGAAAACTTGCGTTTGGCTGCGATCGACAAAAACCACAGCATGTGGCAGCTCGACAGCGAGGCGACGAATGCTTCTTCCGGGTCCATGGCTGACGCGTCCGACATCGGCAGGGGCACCACATGCGGTGAAGAAGAGCCCGGCACTTCGAGGCCGCCGTCGAAGCGGATCAGGTGCCTTCGGCTGTAGCGGTTTCCCGGGAAATCACCGCCATTGATTTCCCATAAAACCTCTGCCGTGTAAGTCGACATGGCCGCCCCCGAAGTCAGCGAAAGAAGTTGTGCAGCGCGGTGGCCGTCGCCACGGGCTGCTCCTCGGGGATGAAGTGGCCCGCCGGCATGGCATGGCCCGAGACCTCGCCGCTGCATTGCGCCTCCCACAGCGCCAGCGGATCGAACATCCGGTGCACGACACCGCGTTCGCCCCACAGGAGCAGCAAATCGCAGACCACCTTCAAGTGTTGCGCGCGGCTTTCGCGGTCATGGTCCAGGTCAATCCCGGCGCTGGCCCGGTAGTCTTCGCAGGCCGCATGCAGCGCTTCGGCGTTGCAAAAGCAGCGTTCGTATTCGGCCAGGGCCTGAGGCTCGATGTAATTGAGACCCGCGCTGCCCCAGCCGCCGAGCTTGGCGTGCAGGTAAGCCCTGGCGGTTTCAGGATGGTTGGCGCCCATCATGATTTCGGGCAGCGGCGCCGGCTGCAACATATGGAACCAGTGGTAATAGGCGCGCGCAAACGCCATGTAGGGCTGCGTCATGCTGCGGCCTTCGTACATGTCCAGTGTGGGAGCGATGTCGATGATGCAGAGTTTTTGCACGCGTGCCGCATAGTCCAGCGCCAGCCGGTGTGCCACGCGTCCGCCACGGTCGTGGCCGCAGAGGTAAAAGCGGTCCACACCCAGGGCATCCATCACGCCGACCATGTCGTGCGCCATGTTGCGTTTGCTGTAGTTGCTGTGGTCGGGCAGGCCCGCGGTTTTGGAAGAGTCTCCGTAACCCCGCAAATCGGGCATGACCAGGAAATAGTGTTTTGCCAGGCGTTGCGCCACGCGGTGCCACATCACATGCGACTGCGGGAAACCATGCAACAGCATCAGGGCCGGGCGCAGCGGATCACCCGGCACGACCCTGGAAAACCGCGCGTTGATGGACGCACCGTTGACCTCAAAGCTGCGTGATTCAAAACCGTCAAACCAGGACATGAAAACCCCCGTTCAAATCAACTCTTGCGCGGGCCTAGTGTCGCGTCACCAGGTATTTTTGCAGATTTGCTGCCGCCTGCACGCGCACCTTGTTGCGCAGGAAAGGCGTCCAGCCTAGCAGCAGGCCGGGCGCACCCAGCGCCTGCCGCGACCAGGTCCAGAAATCAAAGTGGTCGCGGTGCCGCGTGATCAGGCCCTGTTCATTGAATTCAAACGCGCCGTCAATGCTGTTGTGCACCATGCGACCGGTGGCGCTGAAGCGGTAGTAGGCATCCCAGTGCGACTTTCCCGTGCTCGCACCCGCTTCTAGGCCGCTGTAGGTGAGCTTCCAGACATCCAGGCCCTTGGCTTTTGTGGCGTCGCACAGCATGTGCCACATGCCGGTGACCTCGCGGTGCCCCCGCAGTGAAAACGCCTCGTCGTCGAAAGCGGCGTCCGGGGCGTAGCAGGTCGCCATGGTGTCGGAATCCAGCCGTGTAAAAGCGCTGTAAAACTTCTCGAGTGTGGCCTGGTTGGGGTGCATGCTGTCTCCTGGGTGGTTGTTTTCGGGTGGCCTCGTGGCTTCGCGACTCTATAGCGCTTTGGTAGGGGCCGGCGTCGCTCACGCGTCAGCCGGCTTCGCGCAGCAATTGCAGCAGCCGCTGCAGCGCATGCTGCACCGTGGCGCTGCGCACCGCGGCCCGGTCGCCGTCAAAGCGCCGGACTTCAGACACCAGCCGGCCGGGCAGCGCAAAACCAAACCATACCGTGCCGACAGGCTTGGCGGCACTGCCGCCTGTCGGACCGGCCACTCCGGTGACGGCCACGGACACCTGCGCGCGCGAGCGGGCCAAGGCGCCGGAGGCCATCGCACGGGCCACTTCTTCGCTGACGGCCCCGTGTCCGGCAATCAGCGCAGCATCTACACCCAACAGTTCGTTTTTCGCTTCGTTGGAATAGGTGACAAAGCCACGCTCAAACCAGGCGCTGGAGCCCGCCAGGTCGGTGCACGCCGCCGAAATCATGCCGCCTGTGCAGCTTTCGGCCGTGGCGAGCATCCAGCCTTTTTTAAGCAATAAATCGGCCGCCAAGCCAATAGGAATGGGCGCAAGCAGCTCCTCTTTTGATAGCAATTCATTGCTCACCAGAATCTCCAGAAGGCGATCACCAGCAGGGCGCAGAACGCCGCCACAAAATCGTCAAACAAAATGCCGAAGCCGCCGCGCCAGCCAAAGCCCTTGAAGACCTGGTCCGCCCACGCCACCGGGCCGGGCTTCACGGCGTCAAAAAAGCGGAACAGCAAAAATGCGGCGAGCTGCGCTTCGAAGCCCGCCGGCATGACCAGCCACAACACCAGCCAGAAGGCCACCACTTCGTCCCAGACGATGTTGCCGGGATCCAGCACGTTCATGGCCTTCGCGGTGACGGTGCAGGCCCACCAGCCAATCAGGGTAGAGGCGGCAATCAGCCAACCTATGTCGGCCGGCGACAGCCACTGCTGCAGCACCAGAAAAGCCAGCCAGGCCCAGAGTGTGCCGGCCGTGCCGGGTGCCACCGGGCTCAGGCCCGAGCCGAAACCGAGGGCGATGAAATGCGCAGGATGCGACAGCAGGAACCGGACATTGGGCCGGAACCGCGGTGGGCTGAGGGTTTCTGATGGGGGAGTGAGTTCGGACATGCTGGTCATGAGGCTGGGGCCGTGCTGGTTTTCTCCAGCCATTCGGCCCAATGGTCGATACAGGCCTTGATTTTGGGCAGGCGGTGGCGGTTGGTAAGTGTCACGGCGTAAATCGGGCTGGGCTGGTCGTCGACAAAGTCTGCAAGCACCGGGACGAGCAAGCCCTGGCGCACCAGCGGTTCGGCGACCAGCGTGGCGCAGCGTGAAATACCCAGGCCCTGCAGCGTCAGCGTGGCGGTCATGCCGGTATTGTCGGAGCGCCAGGATGCTTTGGGCACGATCACGCTGGGTTTCCCGTCAATCACGAAGGGCCAGTGGTTGAGCATGGGCACGCCGCTGTTGGTGATCAGCCGGTGGCTGTGCAGCTCATCGGGGTGCCGGGGTGTTCCGTAGGCCTGAAGGTAGCCCGGCGCAGCATACAGGCGCCGGCCCAGCGCACCGATTTGCCGGGCAACGACTGTGTCGGTTACCGGGGTGCCTGTGCGAATCGCGATGTCGATGCCGTCCCGTGCCATGTCCACCAGCCGGTCTTCCACCTGGAGGTCCACGCACAGCTGCGGATGGCGCCGGTGCAGGCTGTCAAAACTGGGCGCCAGCAGGTACTGGGCGACCACCGTGCTGGCCGCCACACGCACCCAGCCGGTGGCTTGCCGCGACTGGCTGGCAAATTCGCCTTCCAGTTCGTCGAGCGTTCCCACGATGCGGCGGCAGTACTGCAGAAAGGTTTCGCCCTCGGCGGTGGGCGCCAAGCCGTGCGTGGAGCGATGGATAAGGCGTGTACCGCAGGCCTTTTCGATGCGGCTCAGGCTGCGCGAAACCTGGCTGACCGGCACGTCGCGTTCGCGGGCAACAGCCGAGAGGGTGCCCAGCTCGGCCACGCGGGCAAAGAGGAGCATGTCGTCGAAGCCAAGGTTGCGCATGGGCCAATGGTAACCAGTACAGGGCCTGCGAGCGGCTTTGCAGCCAGCGCAAGACCCATTTGCGGACCATGCCGTTTCCGGCAGGCCGTGCTTTTCCTACAGTGCTTTCATCCCCCGCGAACCCCGGGGGCAGAAAAGGAAAACATCATGAACCGCACCCTTTCGCTTGACGAGCACAATCGCCTGATCGGTCTGGCCGGGCAGCGTGCCAGGCAATTGCGCCGCGAGGCCGTGGAGAATTTCGGCAACGGGGCCGGCCCGGCCGCCCTGCGGGCCGCAACCCGGTTTGTACAGAGTCTGGCGCGCCATGCCCGGCTGCGCAAACAGACGGAGACCTGAACACGCGGGTGCACCCGCCTGTCACAGCCGCTTCACAGAAAGGCGTCAAAGTCCACCGCTTCAATACGGAGGATGAGCATGTCGGTTTTGACAAAGATGAATGGATTGACCCTGGCGGCGGCTTGCGCGTTGTGCCTGGCTTCAGGTGCCGGGCGCGCGCAGACACAGGCGGCCCCGGCGGTGGAGGCGGTTCTTGCCGGCCATGCAGCCCTGAGTGCCACCACGGCCGTGGCAGCGCCTCGCGATGCAGGTCCTTTTTTCGCCACGGCGGGGAAATTTGCCAATGCAAAACGTCAGCGCAATGAGCGGCTGGGCAGCGAAAGCGCCAACACTTTTGTGGGCGACCCCAAATACCCGCGTGCTTCCGGCGGCACCCTGCCCATGAAGGGGCAGTCGGTGCAGGGGTTTTCGGGTATTGTGTCCCTGGGCAAAGGTGACTTCCTGGCGCTGACCGACAACGGTTTTGGCAACAAGGTCAATTCGCAGGACGCGCTGCTGATGGTGCACCGGTTGTCGGTGGACTGGGCCAAAGGCCAGGTCCGGCGGCGCAGCACCGTCTTCCTGAGCGATCCCGACAAGCGTGTGCCTTTTCACATCCAGAACGAAAACAGCCAGCGCCGTTATCTCACCGGCATCGATTTCGATCCCGAGTCCATCCAGGTGGTGGGCAACGAATGGTGGATCGGCGACGAGTATGGTCCCTACCTCTTGCGCACGGACTTTCAGGGCCGCGTGCTGGGCGTGACCGAGACGGTCATCAACGGCAAGCTGCTGGCATCGCCCGATCACTACATGCAGGGCCGTTTGCCCAACCTGCCGGGCGAGGCCCTGTTTGAGGTGCGCCGTTCCAACGGGTTTGAAGCCATGGCCCGATCGCCCGACGGCAGCAAGCTGTACCCGATGTTTGAAGGCCCGCTGTTCGATACCGCCGCCAAAAGCGTGGAAAAGGCAGGCGACAAAACCTATGTACGCATCAATGAGGTGGATGCAGCCTCGCGCAGTTTCACCGGCAAGCAGTGGAAGTACCTGCTGGAAGAAGTGGGCAACGTCGCCGCCGACTTCCAGTTGCTGGACGCCACGACCGGTCTGGTGATTGAACGCGACGACAGCACCGAAGGCCAGTCGCCGGCGTGCCCAGGCGAAGCGCGCACCGACTGCTTCACCCGGCCCGCGCGTTTCAAGCGTGTCTACAAGATCGACCTGGCGGCAAGCGATGCGGACGGCTTTGTGCGCAAGGTGGCCTATGTCGACCTGACCCGCATCGCCAATCCGCAGCGGCTGGCCAGGCTGGAGCCCAATGAAGCGGTGTTTTCATTGCCGCACCTGGGCCCTGAAGGGCTGGCGATTGTTGACGCCACGCACATCGTGCTGGTCAACGACAACAATTTCCCGTATTCGTCAGGCCGTGAAATCGGCAAGCCGGATGCCAATGAGCTGACCTTGCTGGACATTCGCACCCTGGTGGACGCGAAGTAAAGGCGCAGACGCTTTCTTCCGACGCTTCTTACTTCCGGGCAAAGTGATCAAACGAGGAAAACTGCTGCGAAACAGCTTTTCCCTGTGCGTCGATCAGGCGAAGGCCCGGCTGGGAGTCGATTTGCCCGATGCGGGTGACGGGCGTTGCGGCAAGCCGTGAAGCTGCCCGCACGGCCTCACGCGCGGAGGGCGGCGCGGTGAAGGCGAGCTCATAGTCATCCCCGCCGGCCAGTACGCATTCCAGCTGCTTTTCATGGGGAATTGTGCCTTCGGTCCAATCAGGACGGGCGCGGGCAGCTATCAAATTAATAGTAGGCGAGGTGTCGATGGTAGCGCCGGCGCCGGATGCCTTGAGGATGTGTTGCAGGTCACCCAGCAGGCCGTCGCTCACGTCGATGGCGGCAGAAGCAATACCCCGCAGGGCCAGGCCGAGGGCGACGCGCGGCGTGGGTTGTTCGAGCCTCTGCCGGGTCTGTGCAAGGACGCCTGGAGGCAGGGCCAGGGCGCCGCGCAGCGCCTCCAGTGCGAGCCGGGCGTCACCCAGCGTGCCGCTGACATAGATGTCGTCGCCGGGCTTTGCGCCGGAGCGCAGCAACGCCTGGCTCTTGCCGCCGACCACAGGCACTTCGCCAAACACCGTGATGCAGATGTTGAGCGGACCCTGGGTGGTGTCGCCGCCCACCAGTTCACAGCCGTGCGCGTCGGCCAGCGCCAGCAAGCCCTGCGAAAACGCGGCCAGCCAGGCCTCGTCGATACGGGGCAAGGCCAGGGCCAGTGTGAATGCCAGGGGCTGGGCGCCGCTGGCGGCCAGGTCGCTGAGATTGACGGCCAAGGCCTTGTGGCCCAGCGTAAAAGGATCCACCTCCGCAAAGAAATGCCGCCCCTCGACCAGCATGTCGCTGGAGATGGCCAGCTGTGTGCCGGGCGCGGGCTGCAGCAATGCGCAGTCGTCACCGACACCCAGGACGGCCCGGCTGGCGGGGCGCGTGAAATAGCGTGCGATCAGGTCAAATTCACCCATACAGCGAGCATACAGGCCCGTGAACAGGTTCCAGGAGCCGAGGGCATCCGGAAAAGCCGGATCAGGGATGCTGCTGGTGCGTGACGCCACCGCGGAAACGGTCGGCCGCCTGGCGTATGACTTCGGCCAGCAGGTGCTCCTCGCCCTGCTTCTCACGCAGCCAGCGGGCGTCGTTGTCGGCACGTTCCACGCTGTTGCGCAGCAGGTGCAGCGATGCACCGGCGCCCATGCCGGTGGCATGGCGTTCAATCTGCGCCATGGTCAGCAGGATGTGCTCGCGCAGCGGCATGTGGCCGCCGGTGGCCGGGTCGACATAGACCGCGTCCAGCCCGAAGCGGCAGGCCTGGAAGCGGTTATAGGTGTAGACCAGGTAGTCGTCTTCGGTCGGCATGAAGGGTTGTTCGTGCATGAACCAGGAGGCCAGCGACTGCACAAAACCGGCCAGGGCGGTGGCACGCTCCACCGTGAGTGGCGTGTCGAACACGCGGATCTCGATGGTGCCGAACTCCGGCTTGGGGCGGATGTCCCAGTAAAAGTCCTTCATGCTCTTGACCACGCCTGTGCGCGTCATCTTGTCGAAGTAGACGGTGAAGTCGTCCCATGTCAGGGCAAACGGCGCACGGCCCGACAGCGGAAAGGCAAACACGGAGTTGAGCCGCGCCGAATCAAACGCCGTGTCTTGTCCCTGCACATAGGGTGAAGACGCCGACAGGGCGATGAAGTGCGGGATGTAACGCGACATGCGGTGCAGCGTCAGCAAGGCACTGTCGGCGTCGGGGCAGCCCACGTGCACGTGCTGGCCGAAGATCGTGAACTGCTTGGAAAGGTAGCCGTACAGCTCCGACAGTTCGCGAAAGCGCGGTTTGTCGTAAATGCGGCGCTCGTGCCATTGCTGGAACGGATGCGTGCCGCCGCCGACCACCGCAATGTTGAGCTTGTCGGCGCTCTTGACGAGCGCGTCGCGAATCTGCGAAAGCTGGCCCAGTACCTCCGAGGCGTTATGGCACACGCCGGTCGAGATTTCGATCATGCTGGACGTCATCTCCGGCACCACGGCGCCGGGCAGCGGAATTTTGGCCATCAGGCGCAGCATGTCTTCGGCATACGGCGCGAGGTCGTAGTCGTGGGTATTGACGAGCTGCAGTTCAAGCTCGACACCCAGCGAGAGGGCCGCGGATTTCTGGAAAGGCTCAAGACTCATGAACAGGTCCTGTTGAAGGGCTGCGTGTGAGCGGTGCCCAGGGTTTGGAGCTTTCGCCCGAGCGGTAGATGGCCACGGTGGCGAGCACGGCACCCAGCACTTCCATCAGCAAGATTGCAGGCAGGGCCACGCTGGCAATCTGGCGCCCTGTGGCGCCCGAGGCTGCCGCAAACTGTGAGACCAGCAGTAGCGCCACCGATGACATCGGCGACATCGCGCAGCCGACCCAGAGGGCCTGCTTCCAGCTGGCGCCGCTGCCCACGTTGCCGATGGCGACACCGGCAATCTTGGCAATCATGCGGGCCACGACCATACCGATGACGAGCCCGGCAACAGGCCCGCTCCAGTCTGCTTGCGCGGCGACCACGGAGACCAGCACAAACATCAACATGGTCAGCATCGACGAGGCCGTTCCCATCTGCCGCGGCCATGACCAGGGGCGCGGGTTCAGTTGCTTGAGCAGCATGCCGCCCAGCAGGGCCGCCAGCGGCGCCGAGCCGCCGAAGTGGGCTGCAAGCGCCGCGCCAGTGGCGATCAGTGCCAGCAGCAGGATGGCGGTGTTTTCGCTGGTGGGGCTCATCACCCGCAACGCGATGCGCAATGTGAGGGCGAGCACAGCGCCGACCACGACAGACAGGCCCAGCACCACCAGCACCGCATAGAGCGGGCTTGACAGCGCGGCTTCGCCCCGCGGCATCAGGCCGGCGCGGGCGCTGCACAGCGTGAGGGCATACAGCGTGCCCAGCGTTGACAGCACCAGGGCACGTTCCGTCACCGGTCCGGCGGCACCTGTGTCGATCGCCACACGCGAGAGAACGGCCGGTGATGCGGCCATGGCCAGCAGCGCGAGCGACTCCGCAACGATCTCGCGTACGCCCAGCTTGCTCAGGGCCCAGTGGACAAAAACATAGGTGAGGGCAGATTCAGCCAGGCTTTGCACCAGCACCATGGGGTTGTGGCGAAACCAGCGCAGCGGAATGCGCCCGCCCGCTTCAAACAGCACCACGGCAACGCCGAGCTCCAGCAGGAAAAGCCCGGTGCCCTGCAATGGCCACACGGCGCCGGTAAAACCGGCCAGGCCGGCCAGGCCGCCGACGAGTGAATAGCCGATGACCTTGGGCAGGCCGGTGTAGCGGTTGGCGAGGTGGCCGGCGGCGGCGGCTACCGCCAGCAGGATGGACCATTGCACGGTCGGCAAACCTGCCGACGGCTTGATCCATTCAGCCCATATGGCCAGGATTTCGTTCATACGGGGTGGTCTCCACTGTCGTCAGGACTTCTTCTACAAGCATGCCCTGTGTCTGCAGCATGTTGCGCGTTGAGTGGCCAGCCTTGGCGGCATGAAGCCCGGTGGTGTTCCTGAAAAGAAACGTTGCATTAATTTACAGGCGCCTCGCGGCGGGGGCTGTAGGACAAGGCCTGAATGTGGCCCCCACGGTCGCGCACTGCGTGTCGCTCCCTGCCCCCCGAGGGGGCCGCTGCGCCTGCGGCCCGGCAAAGCCGGTTCCGCGGCCCCTGCTTGGTTGAAGAGCCCCGGCTTCAGCAGTGCGCCCAGTTCCAAGTCAGTAGGGGCCGCAGGTCCGGCTTTGCCGGCCTGCAGGCGCCGTCCCCTTGAGGGGAGAACAGGCTACACGCAGTGAGCCTGGACAGGGGGAGCCAGCTTTTAGGGCATAAAGAAGCTGCGCGGATGGCTGCGCAGGCGTGCCCAGATGGCGATGCGTATGCGGGCCCGGTCCAGGTTGCTCACGTTGTGCGCCTGCAGGGCCAGGCGAAACGCCAGGTAAAAACTCACGCCGAGGTTGAGCGCGCCTATCAGGGGAATGGCAAGAATGCAGGACCAGATTTGCCAGTGCCGGAATGCTTCGAGCCCGAGAGAGGCGCCGGCCGCCGCCAGTTGTCCGGTTGACAGGGTGACGTGGCGGGCCTGGAGTTCAAGCCCGAAAAAACCGGTGAAGGCCGGTATGAGGCCGAGCATGAAACCCAGTGCGATGTTGGACGCGAAACCCGAAATGTTGTCGCGCATGAAGCCGGACCATCGCGCAGCGCGCTCGCCGCCCAGCACGGAAGTGATGCGCGGGTTGTGGCGCATCGCCGAGTCAAGATGATGCAGTACAAACCAGTTCTCGGTCCAGCCCCCGATCATGCTGGCTGCGAACAGGATGCCGCCGGTGAACCCGGCCCATAGCAGAGCGGGGCCCATCACGGTGAGGGTTTCCAGCACGTGGTGCGCGTCGGCGATGCTGATCATGGGCCGGCCCAGAACGACCTGGATCAGCGTGTTGACAAGCAGCACGGCCGGCACGACCATGAATACATTGCCGCACACCGCCGCAACTTGCGAACGCACCAGGTGCGTCACCTCGTCGACAAACGCTTCAATGGGGCCGGTCGTATCGACCGAACCGATGTCCTTGAGCTTGGCCGCCATCGCCGGTGCGGTCATGGCTGGCTGCTTGGTGGCCAATGTGAAATGCAGCAGCTGGATGACAACAAAGCTGCCGGCATAGACGACGCTGGACCAGAAGCCCCCCCAGAAGGCAGAAAGACCAACGGCGACGACCATGAATTTCAGGAGCGTGGTGAAAGCGGTGATCGCTCCACCGCCCATGGCCTTGCCCAGCATTTCGCGGTATTCCTCGCGGGTACGGGTGATGTAGGTTTCCCCGGTCTCCGCGCTGCGCTCAGCCATCTTGGCCGACAGCAGCGTGGAGTTGGCGCTGATCAGCGCGCCTATGCTTTTGCTCTCCTGCGCCGTGATGACGCGGCGCGTCAGCAGTTTCAGCGCAGCCATGCCGGGTTTGGGCGAAAGCAGGGCGTCCAGCAGTTCGCGCACGCGCAGGATGCGTTCGCGCAACTGGCGCAGGCGAAACACCATGCCGACGGAGATACCGTGGTCTTCAAGGTGCACATAAATGCTGTTGACGGCCTGGCGGCAGGCGTCCAGTCGCTCACGGTACTGTGCGATGGCGGATTGCAGCTGGGCTTCGTTCCGGTCAGGCTTGAAGAACGCGTTGCGCAGCTCGTCAATATCAGCGGGCAAGGCATGGAAGGCCCGGGCATGTGGCGTGGCGCGGTTCATGCGCAGACGCAGCTCCGGCGCAAAACCGGTGGCGCGAATCTGCGCGGTGCAATACGTCAAGGCGTCCATCAGGCTGTATTGCCAGTGCAGTGCATCCAGCTTTGGGCTGGCCGACAACAGCTGCGTGAGGCGGCTGATCTGGGCGTCTTCCAGTGCGCCCATCCACTGGGCATCGAAACGTGTGGGGGCGACCAGTGGGAAAAGCTCCGAAGCATCGGTGGTTTCGGGCGTTCCGGGCAGCAGCTTGCGACGCAGGCGTTCGGCCAGCTCGCTGACAAACGCCGTGCGCGGAGCAAAGCCGAAGTCGGCCAGCAAGGTGGTGATGTCAACGGTCTGCATCAGCGTTTGCCACCAGGCCTGCAGCCGTGTGCGCACTTCGGGCTGCATCTCCACGGCGTCCATCAACGCCTGTACCCGTGACACGGCCGCAGGCACGGAAGTCTGGTCGCCGCGAATCCACTCGAAAAGCTTGATCAGCCAGACATGGCGCTGGGCCAGGTCGGCGTCGGGGTCGAGCGCCTTCAGGAGGGAGGCAAGATCCTTCATCAGCCGGTCAAACCCATCCGTTCAGTGCAGCACCCGGCCGTGCGGGGCGCTGCCGTTGTGTGCTTCCAGAACGAACATGGCAATGGGTACGTCAAAACGTTCGCCATCTTCGGCCACACAAAAATAGCTACCGTGCATGGTGCCGGTGGGCGTGCGCAGGCGCGATCCGCTGGTGTACTGGAAGGACTCGCCCGGCTTGAGCAGCGGCTGGTGACCCACAACGCCAAGCCCTTTGACCTCCTCGTTGTGGCCGTTGGCGTCGCTGATGATCCAGTGGCGGGAAATCAGCTGGGCGGTCACGTCGCCGGTGTTGGTTACCGTGACGGTGTAGGAAAACCCGTAGATGTGGTCTTCCGGGGCCGACTGGTCAGGCTGGTATTGCGGAACAACCTCGCAGGAGAACTGGTATTTGGGCATGGCAGGTAAACGGTTGGCGTCCATGTTAACCGCCCGCCCGGGAGGCTGCCATGCGTGCGGGCATGACGCGGCGGCGGCTTGCTGCGACAATCCGGCCATGCCTAAAAACACGCCGCCCACTTACCGGATCGCCCCCTCCATTTTGTCCGCCGACTTTGCCCGGCTGGGTGACGAGATCAAAGCCGTGATTGCTGCAGGAGCCGACTGGATCCACTTCGACGTCATGGACAATCACTATGTGCCCAACCTGACCTTTGGGCCGATGATTTGCCAGGCGCTCAAGCCTCATGCAAAAAAAGCCGATGGCACTGCCGTGCCGGTGGATGTCCACCTGATGGTGCAGCCCGTCGATGCACTGGCTGCAGCCTTTGCCGATGCAGGTGCCGACTTCATCAGTTTTCACCCCGAAGCGTCGGGCCATGTGCACCGCAGCGTGCAGGCCATCAAGGCAAAAGGCTGCAAAGCGGGGCTGGTGTTCAACCCGGCTTCTCCGCTGGATGTGCTGGACTGGGTGATTGAGGATATTGATCTCATCCTGATCATGAGCGTCAATCCGGGCTTTGGCGGACAAAGCTTTATTGACTCCGCGCTGCGCAAAATAGAAGATGCGAGAAAACGCATTGACGCTTCGGGAAAAGACATTCGCCTGGAAGTCGATGGGGGCATCAAGACCGACAATATCGCGCGCGTGGCATCGGCCGGTGCCGATACCTTTGTCGCGGGCAGTGCGATTTTCGGGAAACCCGACTACAGGGCGGTGATTGACGCCATGCGGGTGGAGCTGGTGAAATAAGGCAGACTGCAACGATGCAGACCCCTGTCTCCCATATCTCTCTGCCCGAAAACCGGTAGGGCCGCAACTGGCCCGGCATTCATGGAAGAGCCGCATCATGACTGAACCTGTGAAGCCGCCGGTTAACGAGACGCCCTCCGCGCGGAGGGCGCGCATCCTGGTGGTGGACGATACCGAGGACATACGCTATTTCCTCGCGACGCTGCTGCAGGACAAGTACGAAGTGATTGCCGCAGCGTCAGGTGAGGCCGGGCTGCAGGCGGCAACTTCAGGTGTGCGCCCCGAGATCATCCTGCTGGATGTGATGATGCCCGGCATGGACGGCTACGAGGTGATGCGGCAACTGGCAGGCGATCCGCGCACGGCTGATATCCCGGTGATCTTCCTGACGGCGCTTGCCAGTGTGGAGGAGGAGCAATATGGGCTGGACCTGGGGGCCACCGACTACATCACCAAGCCCGTCAGCCCGCCCATCCTGTTGGCGCGCGTCAGGATGCATCTTGAACGCAGCGCCAATGCCAAGCGCCTGAAGACCCTGTCAGAACAACTGTCGCGTTACCTGGCACCGCAGGTCTACCAGTCCCTCTTTGACGGGTCGCGCCAGGCTGAAATCGAGACGCAGCGCAAATGGCTCACGGTGTTTTTTTCGGACATCAAGAACTTCACCGAATCGACCGGTAAATGGCAGCCCGAAGAAGTCACGTTCCTGCTGAACAGCTATTTCGAAGAGATGTCGCAAATCGCGGCCGACTATGGCGCCACGCTGGACAAATTCATCGGCGATGCCATCGTGATTTTTTTCGGGGACCCGCACACCCTTGGCCGGCAGCAGGATGCCGTGCAGTGCGTCCGGATGGCGGTGGCCATGCTGGTGCGGCTTGACGAGCTTCAGGTGCGGTGGAAGGCGATGGGCATCGACAAGGCGTTTGAAATACGCATCGGCATTCATTCCGGGTTTTGCGATGTCGGAAATTTCGGCAGCAAGCTGCGCATGGACTACACCATTATTGGCCGGGAGGTGAACCTTGCCGCGCGGCTTGAGCAGGCCGCAGAGCCCGGCCAGATGCTGATCTCCCGCGAAACCCATGCACTGGTCCAGGCGGAAATCCAGGCCGAAGCGCGGCCTGCTGTCACGGCCAAGGGATTTGCGGAGCCCATTCCGGTTTATGCGGTGCTGAAACCGGCGCGCTTGCCGCAGGCTGTTGCGACAGCGACCCCGCCAACGTTGCAGCCGCCGCCGCGGGATACCGTCAAAACGCCGGGCACGGGAATTCCCATGGCGGATGCCGCAGACGCCACGTTGCCTGAGAGCATTGCCGGCCTGGATCTCAGCGTCGGCCTGACCCGCGCGATGGGCATGAAGGGGTTTTACCTGTCGATGCTGCGCCGCTACCTCGACGGCCGCCGGGATACTCCCCGGCATATTCGCGAAGCGCTGGATGCGGGCGACCTGAAGAATGCCGAACTGCTCAGTCATTCCCTGCGGGGCGTTTCGGCCCAGATCGGCGCCATTCGCGTGCCGGCGGATGCGGCCGCGCTTGAGCAGGCCATCAATGAGGGCCTGCCGCGCCAGAGCCTGGACGATTTACTCGGGAAACTGGAGTCATCTCTGGGCGAGCTGATTGCTGCGCTGCAGTCAGGGTTACCACCGACGGATCCGGCCGCCGCAGGCTCTTAGCGAGGCGATCCATGAGGGACCGGACCTGCAGGTGTATCGTTTCCTTACATCGCAAGCCACTAGAATCAGAATGCATTCAGGCTCATGCCACGACTGTTATCCGTTACCCGCGAAAGGACAACCACAGTGCATCCAAACAACATTTATGCGGTTACACCCAAAGGTCAACAGGAACTGCGCAGTGCCGCCACTTCGATTTCGCAGCCTGAGATTGAATTACTGGTGCGCCTTGATGGCATCCTGACGGTTGCGCAGATTCGGCAGAGCATGGGTGAAGCAGGCAGTACCACAGTAGACGGCACGCTCGATCTGCTCTATGCCAAGGGGCTCGTGGAAATGGTTCAGCCCGATCCGTTCGCGGCCTCGCTTCAACTCCACCTCAGCCCGTTGGCACTGACAGCGGCGGGCGCAGAAGCCGACTCCTGTGCTGCCACGCTCAAGAAGTCCAATTACTACGTGCGTATTGCGCGCAAACGCGGAGCACCCCGTTCCCATGCAGCTGGCGAGCGCCTGTCAGTCGTTATCGTGGACGACGAGGAGCACCTCGCCAAATTCCTTAAAAGCTACCTGACGTTCGAAGGCTTTGATGTCCGGACTGCCGGTTCCCGTGCCGAGATCGTGGCGGAGTTTCGCAAGCAGCCGATTCCCGATCTGGTGCTTCTGGACGTGATGCTTCCTGATGCGGACGGCTTCGACATCCTGCTGCGGATTCGCTCCCATCCCGTGCTCAAGGATGTTCCGGTCATCATGCTGACCGCCAAGGCAACGCGGGAGTCTGTGCTGAAGGGCCTGGCGGGCGGAGCCGACGGGTATGTCACCAAGCCTGTAGAGACGGAATCACTGATTCAGGCCGTCCGTACGGTGCTGGGCACCCAATAGTGCGCCTTTGCGGCGAACAGGCCTGAAGAAGCTCCAAGCGCCATGAAAATGCCCTTTCGCTCAAGCACCAACGTGGCCCTGTGTGCCGGAATGGTCCTGATCGCCCTGAGTATTGCGGCATCCTATGTCACCATCAATTCGCTGATCAGCGATGCGCAGAGCGAAAGTGAAACGCGGGAAAAGGCGCTCGTTCTCCAGCGCGTGGTTTCTGGATTCAAGGCGACGGAATCCCTGCAGCGGCGTTATTTGCTGACCAATGCCTCCAGCGACCTGGCTGACTACCGGCAGTCCCTTGCACAGATCCAGCAGGCGCTCCAAAGCATGCGGCCTAGCCAGGATGTTGTCACCTCCGCTGCAGATTGGCTCGCACTGAAAGATGCGATCACGCGAACGGTCGGCTTGATGGAACAGACCGTCACGGCACGCCAGCAATCCGGTCTGGAAGCCGCTATAGCCATCGTGGGTGGCCCCCTGAACCGCCAGCTCCACGATGAAATCGAAATCCTGGTTGGCAGCATCAAGGGGGGTGAAGAGTCAGCCCTTGAACACACCAAGGCCGAAACCCGCCAGACTGCTCAAACCGTCAAGCAGCTGATTCTGATGGGCGGGCTGCTGTCGCTCAGCATATTTGGCTGGGCGATCCAGAGGATTCTCCGGACGCAGGAAAAGCGCCGCCGTGCTGAGGCGCAGCTTTTGGACAGCGAAGCCATGAGCCGGGCCGTGACCGAGAGCATGGCCGAAGGGCTGGTCACGGCAACGGGGGAAGGCCTGATCGTCCACGCGAACAGCGCAGCACGTCATCTTTTTGGTTACCGGCTCGAAGACCTGGTTGGCCAGGAGGTCACCATACTGCTGCCAACGCGGTACCGCATGGGGTTCAGTGCCTTTTTCTCCGGGCTGGGCGGCCGCCAGCGCGGCTTCCGGGAGTGGGACGTCAAGATCCTGGGCCAGCGCCATGACGGGACCGAATTCCCCGTCAACGTGTCCTTTGGCGATGTCAATGTGAGCGGAAAGCGGCTTTTCACGGCCATCATTCACGACATCTCCGAGAGTGTGCGCATCACCGAGGCCCTTCGCAACAGCGAAGAGCAATTACGCCAGCTGACCGATACTGTCCCGGCCCTGATTGCCTATATCGACGGGGAGCAACGCTTTCAGTTCCACAACCGCGCCTACGAAGAAGCGTTTGGCTTGAAAGCCGAACAAATCGAGAACCGGCCGATGCAGGAAGTGCTGGGCGCTGAGCTGTATGACCAGGTCAGGGTACATGTACGCGAAGCACTTTCCGGCTACTCGGTGCGTCATGAGTTCGAATATGTGACAGCCGGCGGCGACCGCCGCGAGTACGTAATGAACTACTTCCCCAGATATGGTGAAGGCGACGAGCAGGACATGGTCATCGGGTTTTCCTCGCTTGGGACGGACGTCACCGAGCTCAAGCGTATCGACCGCATGAAAACCGAATTTGTTTCAACCGTCAGCCATGAGCTGCGCACGCCGCTGACGTCCATACGCGGGTCATTGGGACTGGTATGGGGCGGTGTGGCCGGCGAAATTCCGGAAAAAGCCAAAAACCTCGTAGGCATTGCCCAAAGCAATTGCGAGCGGCTGATCCGGCTGATCAATGACATTCTCGACAGCGAGAAAATCGAATCAGGGAAGATGCGTTTCGAGCTGCAGGCGCAGGAGCTTGAGCCATTGCTGGAGCGGGCCCTGGCAGATAACGAGGGCTTTGCCGCTCAGCACGGCGTCAAACTGGCCCTGCATAGGGCCGAAAATTCCCTGCAGGTCTGCGTTGACAGCGACCGGTTGATCCAGGTGGTGACCAACCTGTTGTCCAATGCCATCAAGTTTTCTCCTCCGGAGGGGACGGTCGATGTGACTGTGCGCAAGCGTGGCCGTCGCGCCCGGGTGGAGATCTCCGATAAGGGCCCCGGGATTCCCGACGAATTCCGGCAGCGCATCTTCCAGAAGTTCTCGCAGGCCGACTCCTCCGACACCCGCCAGAAAGGCGGGACCGGGCTTGGCCTGAGCATTTCCAAAGCCATTCTTGAGCGCATGGAGGGCAACATCGGTTTCACGACCGAGAGCAATGCGGGAACGACGTTTTACTTTGATTTGCCCGAATGGCGCGAAGCCCCCCCTGTCACCGCACCGGTGGGGCTGTATGCACGTCCCCGCGTGCTGGTGTGCGAGGACGACCCGGATGTCGCCAAGCTTATCGGCATGATCATGGATAAGGGCGGGTACGACGCGGACATGGCGCATACCGCAGACCAGGCACGTGACTATCTCAAGATGGAGACGTATGCCGCCATGACGGTGGATATCAAACTGCCTTACGAAAACGGCCTCACCGTTGTTCGTGAGCTGCGCGCCAACAAGCGCACCGCCACGCTACCGGTGCTTGTCTTGTCGGTCATCGCTGCAGAGGCCCGGCAGCATGCCGAAAACCAGTCGCTCGGCGTCTCGGAGTGGCTTGAAAAGCCGCTGGATGAGCAGCGCTTGCTGAAGTGCATCAAGCGCGCCATCAAAAGCCGTTCCAACGGGAAACGCGGGGGCGTTCTTTGATGGCTCCGGCGCTGTTCCGTTTTGACCGCGATCTGGAATGAAGAAATAAGTATCTGCAAATCGAGGCTTTGAGCGGGTAATGCAGATTTTGCGGAGATGAGGTTCCGCCGGCGTTGTTACAGTCCTACCCCTCAGTATCTGGTCCAGCAGAAATTTGTCATTTATCACCGGGCTTGGCCATGTGGGATAGATCATCTCCAGTTTGTCCACCAAAGCCCCGCTTCGCAAGCTGCATCAGCAGGCGCCGGCCCTTGGCATCCGTCGTCCGCCAGGCAATGCGGGCGAGTTCGATAAAAGCGTTTTCTGCAGGATTGATTGCGTCTCCGCCGTGATCCGTATCCATCCAGCCTTTTGGCTTTCCGGACTTGCTCTCGATCTGCGCGGCTGCTGCATCGCCGATGTTCCGCGCGGTGCCCTTGGCATCGCCCTTGAACTGGCTCAGCCCACCGGCGCTGAGGCCAAGTTGTCTGGCGATGCGGCCCAACATGCCGACAGGTGATTCGCCAGCGGCCAACTCCTTCTCGCTGAACTCCCGGATGATGATCAGCAGGTTGTTGCGCCGGTTTCTATTGACGTTCTCTGAGTCCATGTGACGTGATTGCAACAATCGAATTTATTTTGCATCGACCCGTTGACGATGGCGTAAAAAGATTTTACATTACCTTTCATCGCTACTTTGACATCAACTTTTTTCACGCACTCATCATGAAGCCGATAGCCGCCAACGCAAGAAACAACACCCCCGTCTGGGGCGGTGTTGCCGTGCGTCGCATTGACGTTCATCTACGCGAGTGCCGTGGGCAGAGTTCTTTTGCGCTGTCCATTTTGCGGACAGCCATGCCCAAGCAGAACCACGAGGATTCCATACAACCGGGAGGAGGAGACGCCTAGGCGTACCTTCTAAATCTCTGACACCCAGAGGCCCGGTATCCGCAAGGAACCGGGCCTTTTTGTTTTTCCCTGACGGTGATCGTGCCGTCGATGCGCTTCAAGCGCGGGAGTCTTTAAAAATTTGCAGCGGGACAGCAGCCAAACACTGGATGGCAGCGAGTCTCGCAAAAATTGCGGACATAGCTCAGTGGGTAGAGCGTGAGCCTTCCAAGCTCAATGTCGTCGGTTCGAAGCCGTCTGTCCGCTCCATTTCGGGTGTGCCTGTTTCACGTCACCTGCGCGAGACCGAGGAGACGGTCTGGTGGCGTGTGTGCTGGCAGCCGGGGTTCATGGCCCCGGAAGTGCAGTGCAGTGGGAGATCCCGGTTCGGCTTTATGCCGGCCGCCCACATGCAGGTACAGCCGAAATGGATTCAGTTTTTAGCCCGCGTAGCTCAGTCGGTAGAGCAGCCGCCTTGTAAGCGGCAGGTCGTCCGTTCAAATCGCGACCGTGGGCGCCAGGGTATTTGTCACGTTCGTCTAGCTGGCTCAGGACACAAGGCTTTCATTCTTGTAGACAGGGGTTCGAATCCCCTACGTGACGCCAATTCCAGCGCTGGCAGCCAGGTAGTTGGCTGGCAGTTGTTCAGTAAAGAAGCGCAGTGCTCGCAAGAGCGTAGTGCGGAAACCGGCCTCAAAGATAGGGTGGCACCGGAACTCGTAACCGGAGATTTTTTGGAAGATTGGCCGAGAGGTTCAAGGCACTCGCTTGCTAAGCGAGAGCTCGTGAAAATGGGCGCATGGCATCGAACCCCTTATCTTCCGCCATCTCTTTTAGTCATCTCTTTCCGTCATTTGTTCTCGCCATCTGTTTGATGGGCCGTTCGCCAAGCTGGTCCAAGGCATCGGGTTTTGATCCCGACATTTCGGTGGTTCGAATCCATCACGGCCTGCCATTTTTTTCGGGTTGCATAGCTCAGTGGTAGAGCAGCGGGCTCATAACCCGCCGGTCGTTGGCTCGGTCCCAACTGCAACCACCATCCGCATCACCAGGCTTTGCGCGTATAGCTCAGCTGGATTCAGAGCGCGACCCTCCGAAGGTCGAGGCCGGCAGTTCGAGTCTGCCTGCGTGCACCAGAAATAACCCAGGTAGATTTTTTCTCGCGTTAGCTCAGTCCGGAATCAGAGCATCTGCCTACGAAGCAGAGGGTCGGAAGTTCAAATCTTTCACGCGAGGCCATTCAGTTTTCATTCAGTTCGATTCAATCCGTGTGTGGCGCAGTTGGAAGCGCGCGTGCTTTGGGAGCATGAGGTCGCAGGTTCGAGACCTGCTACACGGACCATCTTCATTCTTGTCTTTTTCATTTTTGGTCTGTTAGCTCAGCTGGTAGAGCACTTCCCTGTCGAGGATGTGGTCACGGGTTCGATTCCCGTACAGGCCGCCACAGTTATGTCGTGAATGTCGTGGCACTTCGGTCGATGGAGCGATGAGTCGACAACCCATGCGCCGGCACGAACCCGGACCGGGACGCCAAAAGAAATGCTCAAGTGGCGGAATTGGAAGACGCACCTGCTTCAAAACCAGGTCTTTTCGGAGTTTTGGGAGTTCGAATCTCCCCTTGAGCACCAGAACAGTTTTAGCCCCGGTGGTGGAATGGGAAGACACACTGGCCTCAGAAGCCAGCGCTTTCGGGCATGCCGGTTCGACGCCGGCCTGGGGCACCATTTTTAGATTTTCATGGGCGTATAGCTCAACCAGGCAGAGCAGCGGCCTCCAAAGCCGAAGGCTGGAAGTTCGATTCTTCTCGCGCCCGCCAGCGATTTCCGGCGGTGTACCCCAGTGGTCGAAGGGAGCGGATTGCAAATCCGCCTGCGTCAGCACGCGTCAGTTCGAATCTGACCACCGCCTCCATCTCATTGCTTTCAGCGCCTGTAGCTCAGCCAGGACAGAGCGCTGGGCTTCTACCCCAGTTTGTCGGCCGTTCGAATCGGCCCAGGCGCGCCACATTCCTCATTCAACCAACCTCAAGGAGATTTGCCATGACAGCCAGAAACACAGCGGCCTCCAGGAGGATGGCCAAACGGACAGCCACACCACGCAACCGCATTGTTCGTGCCTTGCTGCGCAGCATCGTCGCCGCCGGCAGCGCGCGGCATCGTCACGCCTTGCCGAAGCGCGGGGATGCACAGGATGAGCGCGACCTGGATCAGCGCGTCCGCGAATGCGGCGAGTGGTGAGCACGCCTGGTTTCCCCCTCCCCGTTAGTCCACGATAGCTCAGCTGGTAGAGCGCGCGACTGTTAATCGCGTCGTCCCTGGTTCGACCCCAGGTCGTGGAGCCAATTTTTTCTTCATAGCCGCATAGCTCAGTGGTAGAGCAGTGCCTTGATAAGGCACAGGTCGCTGGTTCGATGCCAGCTGCGGCTACCAACTTTTTCATTTTTCTGGTGCAAGTGGCGCAGTTGGCAGCGCAGCGGGATGTGACCCCGCGGGTCACCGGTTCGAGTCCGGTCTTGCACCCCACCCTGCGGGCATAGCTCAGAGGAAGAGCAACCGGCTTTTAACCGGTAGGTCGAGATTTCGAAATTCTCTGCCCGCACCACTCGTCATTCAGCTCTTCGGTTTTTCAGCTCTTTAGCTCAGCAGGTAGAGCAGCGCCCTTACAAGGCGATGGTCGGGAGTTCGAGCCTCTCAAGAGCTACCAACTTCTTTTTTTGGAGGCCACGATGCATCACGTTCTGCAGCTCGACATCCAGGGGACGCCCCAGGCCTGGATCACGGCTGAAGATGCGGCGTTGCACTATGCCACTGGTACTGTGGCGTGGGAGGAGGGCGAGAGCCCTCTCGTCACGCTCCGCGGCGGGTGGAACGTGGCGCATGGCCGGCAATCGCTGATGGTCATTCAGCCCATCATCGCCCTGAGCGGCTCGCCGCGGCGCAACCTGTTTGAGGTTACGCCGGCCGTATCGAAACCCAAGCTGTTGCGCCGGGACCGCTGCACCTGCGCCTACTGCGCTCAGATTTTCCTCGAGAAAGATCTCGAGGCCGAGCACATCATTCCCGACAGCAAGGGTGGAGCCTACAGCTGGACCAACCTGGTCAGCGCATGCCGTTCGTGCAATGCCCGAAAAGGCGCCCGGACCCCCGAGCAGGCTGGAATGCCGCTGGTCTACCTGCCTTACGTTCCGTCGCTGTGGGAAGACTTCCTGCTGCGCGGCCGCAATGTACGGGCCGATGTCCATGAGTGGCTGGCCGTCCGGCTGCCCAAGGGATCCAGGCTGAATTGAGTTCAGCAGCCGAAGCGGCGCGTCGCGAAAGTGGTGCGCCGCTTTTTTATTGCCGATAGTCCCCTGGATCATCGGCATGCCGTTCAGCATGCCTGTGCGCGGCCCACTGCCGCCGCCATATGGCAGGACCGGCCGGAGTCACGGCTGAAGAAGGCAACAGGCTATCTGCCTTTAAGATCAACCCGATGAGGTACTGGCGGTGACTGGTCTTGGGGAGAATTCCTGTGCCAGGAATGACCCACCCGTATCATCAGTTCGGGCCGCTATCTGTTTTGAGCGCTACTGCCTTGTATTGAACCCTAATGATTTTTGACAACGACCGTTTTGACGCTGCCATCCTCGACCTGGACGGCACCATGGTCGATACCCTGGGCGACTTTGTGGCTGCCCTCAACCTGATGCTGGCCGAAATGCTGCCGGGCCACCTGCCGGCGTTTGCGCTTGATGCTGCAGCAGTGGAACGCATGGTTGGAAAAGGCTCGGAGCATCTCGTCAAGACCACGCTGAAATATGTCCAGGCAAAGATGGGTATTGCGCTGCCGGCTATCGATTTAATAGCGCTTTACGATGCGGCCTACGCCGCTTACCAACGGCATTACACCCGCATCAATGGCCGGCACTCTGCGGTTTATCCGGGTGTCCTGGAAGGCTTGCATGTGTTGCAGCAGGACGGACTGCGGCTTGCCTGCCTGACCAACAAACCCCTGGCGTTTGCCCGCGAACTGCTCAAGCTCAAAGGCCTCGACGGCTTTTTTACCCAGGTTTTTGGCGGGGATTCATTCGAGCGCAAAAAGCCAGATCCGCTGCCCTTGCTGAGAACCTGCGAATGCCTCGGCACTTCGCCTGCCCGCACGCTGATGATCGGCGACTCCAGCAACGATGCCCGGGCCGCCCGGGCCGCGGGCTGTCCGGTGTTGCTGGTGACGTATGGGTATAACCATGGCGAGCCGGTTCGCGCTGTGGACGCCGATGGCTTCATTGACTCGCTGGCGGAGCTGCGGTTTCAGAAATGACAACGGGGCTTGCGCCCCGTTGAGAGAGTGTGGCTTGCGCCGCTTCAGGCGGGTTTGCCGAGCATCGCGTCCCTGAGTTTCCAGTCAGCCGGTTGTGGACCCAGCCAGATGCGCACGAGGGCGTTGAAGAATTCAAGCTCCTTGAAGGGCTCGCCTTGTGGTTTGCCTTTGACGGAGATCACGGTGCCGGTGCCGGGGATCCAGTCGATGGTGAAGCCTTCGCCGGCTACCAGCTTTTTCTGGTCGGCAAAGAGCTGGCCCATCCTGATGAGGCCGGGGATCAGCTTGGACATTTCGCCTTTTGGGGTGTTCTCTGTGAAGGCTGTGGTAAAGCCCTTGCCCAATTCGTTGGAGTCAATGTCGCGCAGCAGGGTGATGCTGATGCGCTTGGGGCCGGCCATGGTGTAGACCTCTTCGGGGGTGGCGGCCTTTTTTGGCAGGTACATCGCGGCCACATAGACCTTGAACACCGCCTTGTAGCGAATGCCGGCGCCATTGAGCTGCAGCTTGGTGCCGTGGACCTCTACCGGGTCGTCGAGTTTGACGCCGGAAACCTCCATCGGGGCGGCGAGGACGCCCAGTGACAGCATTAAACCGGCCAGGCCCGCCATGCATCGCGTTGTCAAAGTCATGAATTGTCTCCAAGGGTGGTGAAATAGAACGAACGTTCTTTTTTATGTCTCATTTTGAAGGCCGCAGAGGGCCTGCCGCAAGAGGGTTTGCGAGATAAGCATTAGTACTAGTGACTTTTTTTAGCGGGACCAGGTGCCTGGGCAGGTCAGGCCGGGGCGGTCTTTGCTACACTTTGGCCCACATGTTCATTCATCGCATCATTCAGACAGGTTGTGGCGACCGGGGAGCCTGGCCCTGGCGTACCTGTCATTTCTCGCACGCCTGAGGCGCATGCGGGCCGGCACCTGACCATTCAGCCAGTTTGCCTTCTGCCCGTCCCGATGCCGCCGGTTCTGCGACACCCCCCTTTTCTTCCTGATGTGCCCTTGCAAGCAGCAAGCGCATCCCGGCCCCGGTCTTCGGGGCGTTTTGAATGACAGGTGGCCGTGCCTTTAAGTGCGTGGCCCCTTGCGAAGGACCATCGTGATCACAGAACTCGAATTTAAAAGCCTGGCCGGCCAGGGCTACAACCGCATTCCCTTGATGGTCGAGGCGTTTGCCGACCTCGAAACACCTCTTTCCCTTTATCTCAAGCTTGCGCATTCCAGAGACGGCGGCAAGTTCAGCTTCCTGCTGGAATCGGTGGTGGGGGGCGAGCGGTTCGGCCGCTACAGTTTTATCGGCCTTCCCGCACGCACACTGGTGCGGGCATCCGGTTTTGGGCCAGATACCCTGACCGAAGTGGTGACGGACGGCAAGGTTGTGGAAACCTCCAAAGCCAATCCGCTGGACTTCATCAGCGACTACCAAAAGCGTTTCAAGGTCGCCCTGCGGCCCGGCCTGCCGCGCTTTTGCGGCGGCCTGGCGGGGTACTTCGGCTACGACACCGTGCGTTACGTCGAAAAGAAACTCGAAGCCTCCTGCCCGCCCGACACACTGGGCTGCCCCGACATCCTGTTGCTGCAGTGTGAAGAGCTCGCCGTGATCGACAACCTGTCGGGCAAGCTTTACCTGATTGTTTATGCCGACCCGGCGCGGCCGGAGGCCTACGCGAATGCCAAAAAACGCCTGCGCGAACTCAAGGACCAGCTGAAGTATTCCGTCAGCGCGCCGGTGGTGAAACCGTCGCAGAGTTATCCCGCTGAGCGTGACTTTGCCAAGGCAGACTACATCGCCGCCGTGGAACGCGCGAAGCGGTTGATCGAGGCGGGCGACTTCATGCAGGTGCAGGTCGGCCAGCGCATCAAGAAGCGTTACACCGAGTCCCCGCTGAGCCTGTATCGCGCGCTGCGTTCATTGAACCCCTCGCCTTACATGTATTACTACCACTTCGGCGACTTTCACGTCGTGGGGGCGTCTCCTGAAATTCTGGTGCGCCAGGAAAAAATCGACGACGGGCAAAAAATCACCATCCGGCCGTTGGCGGGCACGCGGCCCCGCGCCTCTTCGCCTGAGGCCGACAAGGCCGTGGAGCACGAACTGGTGAACGACCCCAAAGAGCGCGCTGAACACGTGATGTTGATCGACCTCGCCCGCAACGACATCGGCCGCATCGCCAAAACCGGCACCGTGAAAGTCACCGAGGCCTTCGCAGTTGAACGGTACAGCCATGTCATGCACATCGTCAGCAATGTCGAGGGCACGCTGCTGGATGGCATGTCGAGCATGGACGTGCTCAAGGCCACCTTCCCGGCGGGCACGCTCACCGGCGCGCCCAAGGTCCATGCCATGGAGCTGATCGACCAGCTGGAGCCGACCAAGCGGGGCCTCTACGGCGGCGCCTGCGGTTACCTCAGCTATGCCGGCGACATGGACGTGGCCATTGCCATCCGCACCGGCATCATCAAGGACCAGACGCTGTATGTGCAGGCGGCGGCCGGCGTGGTGGCCGATTCCGTGGCCGAACTCGAATGGATGGAAACCGAAGCCAAGGCACGCGCGCTGCTGCGGGCGTCCGAGCTGGTGGAGGAGGGCCTGGAATGAGCACGCTGTCCCGTCCCGCCATTGAGCACTGCGACACCATGGCCGAGGTGCGCCGCCACATCGATGCGCTGGACGACCGCATCGCGCCGTTGATCGCCGAGCGCAGCGCCTATGTGGCGCAGGCCGCGCGCATCAAGCAAAGCGCCGGCCAGATTGTCGACAACGCACGTATCGAGTTCATCGTTGATCGTGTGCGTGCACAGGCCCGTGCGGCCGGCGCCCCCGAGGCCATCATGGAGGCGACCTACCGCGCCATGATTGCCGCATCCATTGATTTTGAGCGCGGCGAGTTCACACGCCTGCGCGAGGGAGACTGAACCATGAAGCGCACCAAACTCCTGATGATCGACAACTACGACAGCTTCACCTATAACATCGTCCAGTATTTTGGCGAGCTCGGTGCCGAAGTCGAAGTGTTTCGCAATGACGAGATCACGGTGGCCGAAATCGCCGCGCGCGCTCCTGACGTGCTGGTGGTGTCGCCCGGTCCGTGCTCACCGGCCGAAGCCGGTATTTCGGTGGCGGCGATCCAGCATTTCGCCGGCAAGCTGCCGATTCTGGGCGTCTGCCTGGGCCACCAGGCCATAGGCGCCGCTTTTGGCGGCAAGATCGTGCGTGCCCAGCAGCTCATGCACGGCAAGACCAGCGTCATCACCACCACACAGCAGGGTGTGTTCGCCGGGCTGCCCGAGCAGTTTGTGGTGAACCGCTACCACTCGCTGGCCATTGAAAAGTCTTCATGTCCCTATGTGCTGGCTGTCACGGCGCGAACCGACGACGGCGAGATCATGGGCGTGCGCCACAAGGAGCTGCCGATCCAGGGTGTGCAATTCCATCCGGAATCCATCCTCACCGAGCACGGCCACGCCATGCTGAAGAACTTCCTGGAGCAGACAGCATGACCTATTTTGCTATTATTTTAATAGCTGCTCGCGCCCGTTCCTATTGCCCTGGAGGCCAAAATGACTGATAAAAAAGTCGTTGACCTGCGCAGCGATACCGTGACCCGGCCCACGGCCGCCATGCGTGAGGCCATGCTGGCTGCACCGCTGGGTGACGACGTTTTCGGCGACGACCCGGCCGTCAATGCGCTGCAGGAAAAGATTGCCGGATTGCTGGGCTTTGAGGCCGCGCTCTTCGTGCCCACCGGGACGCAGAGCAATCTTTGCGCGATCCTCTCCCACTGCCAGCGCGGTGACGAATACATCGTCGGCCAGATGGCGCACTGCTACCGCTGGGAAGGCGGCGGCGCGGCGGTGTTCGGCAGTGTGCAGCCGCAGCCGCTGAACCACCACACTGATGGCACGTTGGCGCTTGCCGAGATCGAAGCCGCCATCAAACCTGACGACGCGCACTTCGCGCGCACCCGGATGCTGGCGCTCGAGAACACCCTGGGCGGCAAGCTGCTGCCGTTTGAGTATGTGCAGCAGGCGACCGCGCTGGCGAAGAAGCACGGCCTGGCGCGCCACCTGGACGGAGCGCGGCTCTTTAACGCCGCTGTGGCGCAGGCTGCGCAAACGGGCAGCAACCCGCTGGCGGAGGCGCGCCGCATTGCGGATTGTTTTGACAGCGTCTCGGTGTGTTTCAGCAAAGGCCTGGGCGCGCCGGTGGGTTCGGCCCTGTGCGGCTCGCGCGAATTCATCGCGCGGGCGCACCGCATCCGCAAGATGGCCGGCGGCGGCATGCGGCAGGCGGGCATGCTGGCTGCAGCAGCGTCGCATGCACTGGACCACCATGTCGGACGTCTCGCGCAAGACCACGCCCTGGCCAAATACCTGGCCGACGGCCTGGCGGGCATTGACGGCCTGCAGGTAGAGGCACCACAGACCAACATTGTGTTTGTCGACCTGACCGGCGCGGCGCGGGACCGGTCCGCTGCCTTGCTCAAGCACCTGGCCGGCCAGGGCATAGAGGCCACGGGGCTGTATCGCCTGCGTTTTGTCACCCATCTGGACGTGGACACCGCCGGTGTGGACCGTGCCATCGCTGCCATCCGGCAGTTTTTTAACTGAAAGGACTTAGCCATGCCCGACTTTCAACACCTGTTGCTTTTCATCGCGGCTGGCTGGCTGCTGAACCTGACGCCGGGCCCTGATGTGCTTTACATCGTGACCAATTCACTGCGCTCGGGCGCGCGCGCCGGCATTGTTGCCGGCCTCGGCATCACGGCTGGCTGCTTCGTCCACATCTTCGCGGCGGCCGTGGGCGTCGGTGCCTTGCTTGCGACTTCGGCTACGGCATTTACCGTACTCAAATGGATAGGCGCGGCGTACCTGCTGTGGATAGGCGCGAAAATTTTGTTTTCCAGGGCGCCGCAGGCCACCACCGACCTCGCCGCGGCGGCTGCCGCCCAGCCGGAGCGGCGCCTGAAAGCCGTCTTCATGGGCGGCTTCTGGACCAACGTGCTGAACCCCAAGGTGGCGATTTTTTTCCTGGCCTTTGTGCCGCAGTTCATCGCACCCGGCACCGACAACAAGGCCCTGGCCTTTGTGTTGTTGGGCGTGCTGTTCAATTTGAACGCCATTCCAGTCAATTCGGGCTGGGCGCTGGCGGCTGCCTGGATGGCCCGGCGCGATGCCGTGCAGCGCGGCATGCACTGGCTGGACCGCGCGGCTGGCGCCATGTTCATCGCGTTCGGCCTCAAGCTGGCCTTCACCGATCATCCGGCCAACTGAGCCGGTTCCCTATAGCTCCAGAACGAAGAAGCGAGACGCGTCATGCCCCATACCCACAAGATCACACCGCAGGAAGCCCTGCAGCGCACCATCGAGCACCGCGAAATCTTCCACGATGAGATGCTGCACATCATGCGGCTGATCATGAGCGGCGAGATGTCGCCCGTGATGATGGCTGCGCTCATCACCGGCCTGCGCGTGAAGAAAGAAACCATCGGCGAGATCACCGCCGCCGCGCAGGTGATGCGCGAGTTTTCGACCAAAGTCAATGTGGCCGACAAGACGCATCTGGTGGACATCGTCGGCACGGGTGGCGACGGCTCGCACACCTTCAACATCTCGACCTGCTCCATGTTTGTGGCGGCGGCGGCCGGCGCCAAGGTCAGCAAGCACGGCGGGCGCAGCGTCAGCAGCAAGTCGGGCAGTGCCGACGTGATCGAGTCGCTGGGCATCCATATCGGTCTGTCGCCCGAAGCCATTGCAAAATGCATCGACGAGGTCGGTGTGGGCTTCATGTTTGCGCCCAACCACCATCCGGCCATGAAAAATGTCGCACCGATTCGCAAGGAGCTCGGCGTGCGCACCATCTTCAACATCCTGGGCCCCCTGACCAACCCGGCCAGTGCACCCAATATCCTGATGGGCGTGTTTCATTCGGACCTGGTCGGTATCCAGGTTCGCGCTTTGCAGCGCCTGGGCGCCGAGCACGCGCTGGTGGTCTACGGCAAGGACGGCATGGACGAGGTCAGCCTGGGCGCGGCCACCGTGGTTGGCGAGCTCAAGAACGGTGAAATCACCGAGTACGAAATCCACCCCGAAGACTTCGACATGCCTATGGCCAGCAACCGCGCATTGCGCGTAGACACCCCCGAGCAGTCCAAGGCCATGCTGCTGGGCGTGCTGGACAACCAGCCGGGCGCGGCGCGCGATATCGTGGTCCTGAACGCCGGGGCGGCGCTGTATGCCGCCAATGTGGCCGACTCCATGAAGGCTGGCATCGTGCTGGCGCGTGCGGCGCTGGAGTCGGGCGCGGCCAGAGCCAAGCTCGATCAGCTGGTCAGCCACAGCCAGAAGCTCGCCTGACGGCTTGCTGGCGGCGCCTGGCTGCGCAGCTATCTATTCCCGTGCGGTCACGCGCGCGTCGGTTGCGGCGAAATGCAGGCCGACCGTGCTGCCTGGCTCGGCCACGCTCAGCAGGGCGTCACTGAACACCAGCAGTTCACCCAGCGGCGTGAGCACCACGCTTTCGATCCGGCTGCCCAGGTAAGCCTGCCGCAGGACTTTTCCTGTCAGCGTGCTTGCTTCCAGTTCGCCGATGCGGATGCGATGTGGGCGTATAGCCAGCGCTACGGCGCCATCGGACATGCCAGGCGGCGGGACAACCCGCACATCAACCTGGTCGGCGCGGAAGAAGTGCTGGCCTTGCAGTGTGACCAGTTCGCCGTTGATCAGGTTGGCGTCGCCGATGAAGTCCGCCACAAAACTTGAAACGGGCGCTTCGTACAAATCGCGCGGCGCGCCCATCGTTGCAATGCGTCCCTTTTGCATGACCACAATGCGGTCCGACACCGCCAGCGCTTCTTCCTGGTCGTGCGTGACGTAGACCACGGTGAGCTTGAGGTTCTGCTGAAGGTCGCGGATGTCCTGGCGCACCTTGCGGCGCAGCTTGGCATCCAGGTTCGACAAGGGCTCGTCAAACATCAGCACGGCCGGCTCCAGCACCAGTGACCGTGCCACTGCCACACGTTGCTGCTGCCCGCCGGACAGCTCCGACGAGAGCCGGTCGGCGTAGTCGGCAATGCCGAGCAGATCCATCTTGGCTTTTGCCAACGCCACGGCCTGCGGTTTCTTCATGCCGGAGGCGAGCAGGCCGTAACACACGTTCTCCAACGCACTCATGTGCGGGAATAACGCGTAGGACTGGAAAACCAGGCTCACGTCGCGTTGATTGGCTGACTTGCCGGTCACGTCCCGTCCATCGATGCGGATCACGCCCTCGGAAGGTAGCTCCAGGCCGGCGATCAGCCGCAGCAGTGTTGTCTTGCCGCAGCCGGAAGGCCCCAGCAAGGTCACCAGCTCTGCCTTGTCGATGGTGAGATCAAGCGGATGCAGCGCAACCACCTTGCCGAAACGCTTGACGACGCCTTGAAACTCCACAGCGGCGGGGGACGGGGTCATGGCAGGGCCTGTTAAAAAATAAGTGAAACGAAAAAGATGTGACGATGGCGCAGAGGCTCAAGCGGTCGACACCGCGCGCCGCCCCAGCTCCGCATTGCCAATGAAGCGCTGGATCAGCAGGACACAGGCCAGCATGATCACGATGAGCACGGACGAATAGGCAATGGCCAATGCGTATTCGCCGACTTCGACACGGCCCGCGATGTAAACCGTCGCAAGGTTGTGCTGGGCGGTCGCCAGGAAAATCACCGCGCTGACGGCTGTGATGGCATGCGTAAAACTGAACACCAGGCTGGCAATGATGGCCGGGCGCAAGAGCGGCAGAATGACCCGCGCGAACGTGCGTGATGTGCTGGCGCGCAATGTGGCGGATGCTTCGTCCAGCGACCGGTCAAGCTGCGACAGGGCTGATACCGTGGCCCTCACGCCCACCGGCATGTTGCGAAACACCAGGCACAGCACGATGATGGCGAAGGTGCCGGTGAATTCAAGGGGCGGCACGTTGAAGGCGACGATATAGGCCACGCCGATGACGGTGCCCGGCACGGCGAAGTTCACCATGGTCAGGAATTCGAAGGCGCGCCGTCCCTTGAACGTGTGGCGGCTCACGACATACCCTCCCAGCAGGCCCAGCGCGGTGGTCAGGGGTGCGGCAACAGCCGCCACGCCGAGCGTGGTGAAGAGGCTGTTCCACGCCGAGCCCGAAAACACCAGGCCCCCGGCACCCCAACTCAGCCCAAACCCGGTCTGAAAGTGCTGCAGCGAGGGCGTCAGGTCAAACCTCCCGATGTCCTTGACCACGCCGCCGATCAGGATGATGCCGTATGACAGCACGGTCAGCGCGACCCAGGGCAGAACCAGCGCCAGCGCCCCCCACTTGACACCGGTGGGCAGTGCGGCGGGCAGGCCGCTGTCGCCTTTTCCGCTCACGGAGGTATAGGAGGCCTTGCCGATCCAGCGCTGCTGCAGTGCAAAGATGCCGACCGTCAGCAGCAGCAGGGTGACGGCGAGGATGGCGGCGCGCGAAGCGTCGTGCTGCGCCCCGGCGATGGCGAAGAAAATTTTCGTCGACAGCACCTCGAAATTTCCGGAGAGCACCAACGGGTTGGCAAAGTCCGCCAGGCTTTCCACAAAGCCCAGCAGGAAGGCATTGGCAATGGCGGGGCGCACCAGGGGCCAGGTCACGGTGCGAAATACATGCCATGGCGAACCCCTCAGTACCTGGCCGGCTTCCTCCAGCGTCGGGCTGACCAGTCGCAAGGCGCCGCTGATCAGCAGGAAGGCCAAAGGCGTAAAGCAAATCACCTGCGCCAGCAGTACGCCCGACAGGCCGTAGATCCAGCGCGACCTTGCAATGCCGAACCAGTCGCTCATCAGCTGCGTCACCATGCCGGTGCGGCCGAAGAGAATGATGATGGCCAGGCCGATGACGAAAGGCGGCGTGACCACCGGCAGGATGGACAGCACGCGCAGGCTGCCGCGAAAACGCTGACCGCCGCGCTCGGCCAGCAGGGCCAGCGCAAAACCGAAAAGCGTGCTTCCGATGCCGGCGAGGGTGGCCAGCACAATGGAGTTGATGGCCACGCCGCACCGGACGTTGCCGGCAATGCAGCCCGCGCCCCAGATGTCCTCGCTGAAAAACCGGGCTGCAGCCGTCTGGATCAGCCAGTTGCCCCGCTCGTCCACAAAAGCCGCCAGCAGCATGCGCCCGATCGGGTAGATGACAAAAATAGCCAGCAGCAGTGACAGGATGCAAACGACGCCGGAAATGGCGGCATCGCTCTTGAATGCACCGGCGCGTGATGCCAGCACGCTGGCGGCCGCTGCCAGCAGGCATCCGCCGGCAACGTACGCCGAGCTCTGGGTCCACGGCATCAGCAGCACGCCTGCTGCGATGCCCAGCCCCGCGAGCAGCCAGCTCAGCGGATCAGCCCGAACGCGTGGGGCGGCGGCTGTCACTGCAATGGGTGTGGTCAAGGTGTGACGTGATTCATCAGTGTGCAATGCGGTAGAGGGAGATGTTCAGCGCTTACTTGGGCAGTGCGCCGATGTCCTTGTCCCATTTGCCCAGCAGGCGCGAGCGTTCGGCGGAAGCGCCGTACTTGGCGAAGTTGTAGTCGATCAGTTTGACGTCGGCCAGCTTGGGCGCCTGCGGCGGCAAGGATGCTTTTTTATTGGAGGGGTTCTGGTACGAATGCGCGACCGTGGCAATGTCCTGCGCTTCAGGTGTCAGGGCCCAGTCGTACCATTTTTTGGCGTTGGCCAGATTTTTGGCGCCCTTGATGATGCTCATGCTGCCGATCTCGTAGCCCGTACCCTCGCACGGCGCGACCACCTTCAGGGGCGCGCCTGCGACGGCGTGCGTGACGGCGTCGTGCAGGAAGGTGATGCCGATCATGCTTTCGCCGGTGGCTGCCGCACGGGCCGGCGCAGCGCCCGACTTGGTGTATTGGTTGATGTTGCGATGCAGGGCCTTCAGATAGTCGAACGCCTTGTCTTCCCCCATGATCTGCACAAGGGTGGCGAGCAGCGTGTAGGAAGTTCCCGACGAGTTGGGGTTGGCGACCTGGACTTCGCCCTTGAACTCCGGCTTGATGAGATCTGCCCAGCATTTGGGCTCGGGCAATTTGCGTTTGGCCAGCTCGACGGTATTGAAGCTGAACCCCAGGGCGCCTGCATAAACGCCGACCGTGCGGTACTTGGAGGCCTCGGCTTGCTTCACTGCCCAGGGGTGCAGGTCGGCGAGTCTCGGTGATTTGTAGGACTCGGTCAAACCTTCTTCAGCCGCCTGAAGATGAGGGTCGCCCGTGCCGCCCCACCACACGTCACCGCGGGGGTTGGCTGATTCGGCCTTGATCTGGGCGTAAGTTTCGCCCGAACTCTTGCGTGTCATCGACACTTTGATACCGGTGGCTTTTTCGAAGGCGGTCACCATTGGCCGGCACCATTCTTCCTGGACGTTGCAGTAAACCACCAACTCTTCCGCCGCGTGGACCGGGGCCGATATCGCGCACGCCGCAGCTGCCAGGATCAATCCCGGAACGAGTGATTTGAATGTGAACCGTGTCATCTGTGTCTCCTTCTTTATGTCGTCAATGGCGCCTGCGGTGCAGCGTTGAGGCCACCTTAGCAGCCGTCAGCGCAGCGGTATACCCGTTAAAACGCTTAGTTCGGAGGCCAGCCTGGCGTTGGTGGCCAGCACCGGGCTTCCCTGGGCCAGTCCGTTGTCGGCCCAGAAGTCGTTGACGCGGCCGCCGGCCTCCCGGACCAGTAGCAGGCCGGCCGCGACGTCCCATGAATTGATATGCGCTTCGGCGTAGGCTTCGCAGCGCCCGGCGGCCACATAGGCCAGCCCCAGTGCGCCGGAACCCGCGCGGCGCACCGAACAACCCGCATGCATGCACCGACTGACCAGCACGAGGTAGGGGTCTGGCGACAGGCGCGAAGACCAGCCAATTTCAACTGTGGAGGCGGGCAGTTCGGCCAGCTCGCTGACCTGGAGCCGAATGCCGTTGCACCACGCGCCGTGGCCGCGTTGCGCGATGAAGAGTTCGTCGTGCATGGGCTCGTAGATGGCGCCGGCTTCGAGTTCGCCGTTGACCATGAGGCCCAGGGAGATGCAGAAGTGCGGGATGGCCCGGGCGAAATTCGCCGTTCCATCCACCGGGTCGACAATCCAGAGGCGAGCTGCGCCGCCGGTTTCTCCCCCTGCTTCTTCCCCCAGCACGGCGTCTCCCGGAAAGCGCCGTTCGATCTCCGCACGCACATACTGTTCTACCGCACCGTCGGTGACGGTCAGGTAGTCCTGCCGGCCCTTGAGCGAGTAGGCAGGCTTGTCCGGCGCGTTGAAGGCATCGCGCATCATGGCGCCGGCCGAACGGACAATTTCTTCAATGGCGTCAGTGAGTGCGGTCATGGGAAGGGTGTAGGGGATATCCGATGGAGGTCGCCTTGTGTGCGAGCCGGGTCAGGCGTGGCACCCAAAGCGGGTAAAACGAAATGGTAGTGCCGGGGCGTATCCGGCTGTAGCGGGTTTGCGCTAAGGCGCCGCGAAACCTGGCCCTGCGAGTCGCCCGGCCGCATCTGCCAAAATCGGGGCATGTCCGATATCCTGAACCAAATCATTGCCGTCAAGCGTCAAGAAATTGCCGATGCCATCCGCCGCAAACCGCTGGACGTGATGCGCGAAGATGCCGAATCGCGCGTCCTGACGCGTGACTTTGTGGGTGCGCTGCGCGCCAAGATCGCAGCGGGTCAGCCCGCGGTGATTGCCGAAATCAAGAAGGCCAGCCCGTCCAAAGGCGTGCTGCGCGCCGACTTCATTCCAGCCGACATCGCGCAAAGCTATGCCGAAGGTGACGGTGAGATCAGCGCCGCCTGCCTTTCGGTCCTGACCGACAAGCAGTTCTTCCAGGGCAGCATTGATTACCTGAAGCAGGCGCGGGCCTCCTGCAGTCTGCCGGTGCTGCGCAAGGATTTCATGGTGGACCCTTACCAGGTGTATGAAGCGCGCGTCATGGGCGCTGACTGCATTTTGCTGATTGCTGCCTGCCTGGACGACGCGCAGATGCAGTCGCTTGAAGCGCTGGCCATGTCGCTGGACATGGCGGTGCTGGTCGAGGTACACGACGAAGCCGAACTGGAGCGTGCGCTCAAGCTCAAGACGCCCCTGATCGGCATCAACAACCGCAACCTCAAAACTTTCGAGGTCTCGCTGGACACCACGCTGGGCATGCTGGCCAGGGTGCCGGCGGACCGCCTGCTGATTACCGAGTCGGGCATTGCCACGCCGGCGGACGTGCAGCGCATGCGTCAGGCAGGTGTGAATGCATTCCTGGTCGGCGAGGCCTTCATGCGCGCGGAAGAACCCGGCCTTGCACTGGCTCAATTGTTCGGTAAAAGATAGGCTGTAAAGCCATGAACCAGCTGCTTGACGCCATGAAGGCGCCTTTGCCCAACCGGCTTACCACTGCTGACCCCGCCGCCTGGCCGGTGGCGCCCGGCTGGCGGCCGACCACCGATGCATTTTTTGGCAGTCCGACCGGCCAGAAGTTGTTGGGTTTTCTGCGAAGCCGCCTGGCGGAAGGCGCGACGATCTTTCCGCCGCAGCCGCTGCGTGCGCTGGAGCTCACGCCGCCCGACGAGGTGCGTGTTGTCATCCTCGGCCAGGATCCCTACCACGGGTTGGGCCAGGCCGAGGGGCTGGCGTTTTCCGTCGCGCCCGGTGTGGCCCTGCCGCCGTCACTGCGCAATATCTTCAAGGAGCTGCAGCGCGACCTCGGTACGCCGCCGCCCCAGTTTCCGGTGCCCGGCGGCAGCCTGGTGAAGTGGGCGACACATGGGGTGCTGTTGCTCAACACCTGCCTGACGGTCGAGGAAGGGCTGCCGGCCAGTCACGCCGGCAAGGGCTGGGAAGTATTGACCGATACCCTGATCCGCCAGGTGGCGGAAGGTGACCACCCGGTGGTGTTCATGCTGTGGGGTGCACATGCCCAGAGCAAGCGGTCGTTGATTGATGCGAAGCGCCACAAGGTGCTGGTGGCCAACCACCCGTCGCCGCTGTCGGCCATGCGGCCGCCCTTGCCCTTTATTGGCTGCGGCCATTTCTCGCAGGCGCGCGAATGGCGTGACGCACACCCGAAGGCCTGATTTGCTATTGTTTTAGTAGCTGCTCGCGCTCGTCCTGCCTTGCTAAAAGGCCAAAAAGCCTTGAATTTTGAGGGCTGGCTAAAACTCCGCCGGAAGGCTGCCCACGTAGTCGCGCCGGATATTGACCGTGCTTTGCAGGCCCAGCGCCTCGAAATGGCGGCGCAGCCAGCGTTTGGCCGCGCCCTGGCCCATCTCAAACAGTTTTTCGATCATGGCCGTGTCGGCCGACATCTTGCTGGACGAGGGCAGGCTTTCCAGCGCCTCGCCGCCGTCGATGCGGTGCAGCAGCAGGCTCTTGTATTTCTCGCCCTCCTGCAGGCGGCCGTCGGCGAGCAGGCGGTTGATGAAGTCGATGGTGCGCATCTGGGACAGCAGGCTGGCGTTAAAGGTCAGCTCGTTCACCCGGTCCGCGATGTCATGAGGCGTGTGGGGAATCTCGGGACGCCGCAAGGGGTTGATCTGCACAACGATGATGTCGCGGCTGCTGCAGTCACTGATGAGTGGCAACAGCGAGGGATTGCTCGAAAACCCGCCATCCCAATAGTGCTGGTCGTCAATTTCGACCGCCTGAAACAGCGTGGGCAGGCAGGTGGAAGCCATCACCGCCTGCAAAGTCAGGCGTTTGCCGGCAAAAATCTCTGCCCGACCGGTGGTGACGTGGGTCGCCGATACAAAAGCCTTCGGTGCATGCAGGCTGGCAATGGCGTGAAAGTCGATTTCTGCCTCCAGCAGTTTGCGCAAAGGGTTGATGTCCAGCGGATTGGACTGGTAGGGCGACATCCACTGCGTCATTGCACTACTCATTAAGTTTGCGCTCACTTTGTTGGCGGCCCAGCCCCCAACGAGCATCTTGCTGATGCTGTCAGCCATGGAGCCGAGGCTGCCCATGGCGGCAATGCCCAGCCAGACCCGGCTGAGCGACGCACGTGCCGCCTCCCGCGGGTTGGTTTTTTCGGGGGAATTGTCTTTTTGGGCGGTAGCGAATCCGTGTGCCAGCGCCACGGCGTTGACCGCCCCGGCGCTGGCGCCGCTGATGCCGTCAAACTCGATGCGCTCGTCCGCCAGCAGGGCATCCAGCACGCCCCAGGTGAATGCGCCGTGTGATCCGCCACCTTGCAAAGCCAGGTTGACCCGGCGCATGGGAGACGGTTCAGCGGGGGAGGAAGGAAGTGCGGGTACGGTGACAGTGCTCATGCGTAGACGGTCTCACGTTATCCAGGTTGGCCGGTGGCGCGGGAGGGCGCCCGGGACGGCAATATCCATGCGATTCACTCTGGCATTGATGAAAGGCTGCCACATCATGCCCGAAGCCTGGCCGCAGCCGCCACGGGAGTGCGGCAGGGTCTGGGGATGAGGGTCGGACCGGGTTATGTCGGGTTTTCGGGGGCTTTCCGCGGTACCCACGGGCATCCCGGGGTGAAGGTGTGGTCGGGAGATGCGCTGGCGAGGCATGCGGCAGCATTTTTAATGCTTTTTGCCATGCCTTGGCATTTCGTCCGACATAAAACCGTGGCATAATCCGAGGTTCGCTTGAAGGATGGGTGCCCGAGTGGCTAAAGGGGGCAGACTGTAAATCTGTTGGCTAACGCCTACGCTGGTTCGAATCCAGCCTCATCCACCAGATTTTGTTTTGATTTTGGCAAGCGGGCGGCGCAAAGTAATCACGTAAAAGTGTTTCGCGTAAGGCGTGTTTTGGGTCGTGAGTGATTTTGGTGTGAGTTGAATTTGGCAGAGCTGCGCGGGAGTAGTTCAATGGTAGAACCCTAGCCTTCCAAGCTAATGACGCGGGTTCGATTCCCGTCTCCCGCTCCATAAAGCTGCTTTATGGTTCTGCTTTTGAATCTTGCGCCAGGTTGCAATTGTGGTTTTGAGTTCAGCCCTTTTGGCTCAGTGGTAGAGCACTCCCTTGGTAAGGGAGAGGTCGCGGGTCCGATTCCCGCAAAGGGCACCAAATTTTGAGCCGGTGCGGCGTACGAGGCGCTGTTGCTGGTTGTAGTGGTAACTGGTTTTGTAACTCTTTATAAATTTCTGGAGTTGAAAAAATGGCAAAAGGCAAATTTGAGCGGACCAAGCCGCACGTCAACGTAGGCACGATTGGCCACGTGGACCATGGCAAGACGACGCTGACGGCGGCGATCACGACCGTTCTGGCATCCAAGTTCGGCGGCGAAGCCAAAGGCTACGACCAAATTGACGCGGCGCCCGAAGAAAAAGCGCGCGGCATCACGATCAACACGCGAGCACATCCTGCTGGCCCGCCAGGTCGGTGTGCCTTACATCATTGTGTTCCTGAACAAGTGCGACATGGTTGACGACGCCGAACTGCTCGAGCTCGTCGAAATGGAAGTGCGCGAGTTGCTCGACAAATACGATTTCCCCGGCGACAAGACCCCCATCATCCACGGCAGCGCCAAGCTCGCCATGGAAGGCGACAAGGGCCCCCTGGGCGAAGAAGCCATCATGAAGCTGGCCGAAGCGCTGGACACCTACATTCCCCTGCCAGAGCGCGCTGTTGACGGCGCCTTCCTGATGCCCGTGGAAGACGTGTTCTCCATCTCCGGCCGCGGCACCGTCGTGACCGGCCGTGTCGAGCGCGGTGTGATCAAGGTCGGTGAAGAAATCGAAATCGTCGGTATTGCCGACACGCAAAAGACCACCTGCACCGGCGTGGAAATGTTCCGCAAGCTGCTCGACCAGGGCCAGGCTGGCGACAACGTCGGTATCCTCTTGCGCGGCACCAAGCGCGAAGACGTCCAGCGTGGTCAGGTCCTGTGCAAGCCGGGTTCGATCAAGCCACACACGCACTTCACCGGCGAGATCTACGTTCTCTCCAAGGACGAAGGCGGCCGCCACACGCCCTTCTTCAACAACTACCGCCCCCAGTTCTACTTCCGTACGACGGACGTGACCGGAGCGATCGAGTTGCCAGAAGGCAAGGAAATGGTCATGCCAGGCGATAACGTGTCGATCACCGTCAAGCTGATCAACCCGATTGCCATGGAAGAAGGCCTGCGCTTTGCCATCCGCGAAGGCGGCAAGACCGTCGGCGCCGGCGTCGTTGCCAAAATCATTGCGTAATTT
>NZ_JBFUBS010000010.1:0-64994 GCF_056405635.1 Polaromonas sp. P1_F8
GAGTTGTTTTTGACCCCGGCTGGACCGAGCACCGCAGGTTGCCCCGGAGCGAAGCGCAGGGGACGCAGGAACCAGGGTCGCCTTTTCTTTGCTTACTTTCTTTTGGCGAAGCAAAAGAAAGTGAGTTGCATGCCGGGCAACCCCCGGCCAGCAACCCTCAGCAAAAAGCAGATCCTTAAGAAACGATATAAGCCCCAGCCCCAGTAGAAAACAACTTACCGTCAGCCCCCAGAAACTCCATCCTCGTACTCGCCACCCGAGACCCCAGCCGCATCACCTCAGCCCGCAACTCAAAAAACTCACTGATGCCAGGCCGCAAATAATCCACCCGCAGATCGATGGTGCCCAGCTTGGCAAAGCGGTGCAGCCGCTGCATCGGCGATTCGTCCATGTGGCGCGCGCCTATGGCCGCCATCACGGCGAGTCCGCCCATGGCGTCCAGACCGGCGCTGATCACGCCACCGTGGATGCGGTTGTGGGCGTAGTGGCCGATCAGCTCGTTGCGCATGTCGATGCGGGCGGTGACCCGTTCCGCCGTCACCGAGGTGATCTTGAGCCCCAGCAACTTGTTGAAAACGATTTTTTCCTCGAACAGCTCTTTGAGGCTGGCGACAAATTCCGGCTCGAACTCAATCGCGCCGGTAGGGGTGGGCTGTGCTTTGGTCATGGCGTCCATTGTCGTGCAGCGAAATCTTTCCTGATTTTCCGGATGCTCATGCTTTCACCTCGTCGAACCTCAGTAACACCTGCCCGGGACTGGTCTGCTGGCCCACCTCTGCCATCACGGCAGCCACCGCAGCATCGTGCGGGGCATTGACCGCGTGCTCCAGCTTCATGGATTCAATCACCAGCAGCGTGTCGCCGCGCTTCACGGCCTGGCCGGGGACCGCATGGACCGCGATCACCTTGCCGTTGAAGGGCGCCCGCAACTCCCGCGCGGTTGCAACACCGCCGGATGCCGGCGGCGCAAAGGTGGAATCTTCCAGAAACAGGTCGACAGCGCCCGTCTGCACATGCCAGCGTGCACCGGGTTGCCCGGCAGATTCCTTCAGGCGCACCGCCGATACGCGCTGCCCTGCCTGGCCCGTGCGTACCGCCAGAGCACCATCGGCTCCGTGCGTGATCACCGCCTGCGACACCTCGCCACCCGTTTCGATTTCCAGTGCACCCCCGCCCAGCTCACGCACGCGCAAGTCCAGCAGCTGCGCGCGATGGCGTAGCCGGACCGGCCTGGGAAACGGGCACGGCAGGCTGTTTACGGCGCTGTTTGAGTCAATATCTTGAGAGAAAATGGCCGCCAGGCCATAAGGGACGAGCGCAAGCAGCTCCTCTTTTTGTAGCGCTCCGCGTATCGCATCGCCCTGCTCCGCCAGGAAAGGAATCAGTGCGTGCCCGGCGCGGAACACCGGATGGACAAGGCAAGCCGACAAAAACTGCCGGTTGGTGGGCAGGCCCAGCACTTCGGTGCGGCCCAGCGCCGCCACCAGCCGGTCTATGGCTTGCTCACGTGTCGCGGCATGGGCCACCAGCTTGCCCAACATCGAGTCGTAGTGCGGCGACACGACCTGGCCCTCAAACAGGGCATGGTCAAAACGCACGCCACCGGGCTCACGGAAGCGCTGAACCGTGCCCGTATGCGGCGTGAAATTTTCGTCCTCGGCGCACAGACGCACTTCAATCGCGTGGCCGGTGAACACCACTTCTTCTTGCGCAATAGGTAACGGCTCTCCTTGCGCCACGCGCAGCTGCCACTCAACAAGATCCAGGCCGGTCATCGCTTCGGTGACGGGATGTTCGACCTGAAGTCGCGTATTCATTTCCATCAAAAAGAAATCTGGTCCGTCAAGCAGGAACTCCACCGTACCCGCACCGACATACCCCGCCGCCTGCGCCAACGCTACCGCCGCCCCACACATGCGCGCACGCAGCGCAGCATCCACCGCCGGGCTGGGCGTTTCTTCAATGATCTTCTGGTGGCGGCGCTGTACCGAGCAGTCGCGCTCTCCCAGGTGAATGCAATGGCCGTGGGCGTCGGCAAATACCTGCACCTCGACATGGCGTGGATTCAACAAAGCCCGTTCCATCAGCAGCTCCCCGCTGCCAAAGGTCGAGAGCGCTTCCGAACGGGCGCTTTGCAGCGCCGCCGAAAGGTGTGCAGCATCCCGCACCAGCCGCATGCCGCGCCCGCCGCCACCGGCCACGGCCTTGACCATCAGCGGGTAACCGATGCGCGCAGCTTCGGCTTCAAAGCGCGCGTCGGACTGGTCATGGCCCTGGTAGCCCGGCAGGCAAGGTACGCCCTGGGCGGTTGCGAGCAGCTTGGCGGCCGACTTGCTGCCGAGCTGCCGGATCGCGGCCGGCGGTGGCCCCACCCAGGTCAGCCCCGCAGCAATCACCGCGTCGGCAAAGGCGGCGTTCTCGCTGAGGAAGCCGTAGCCCGGATGCACCGCATCGGCGCCGCTGGTCTTGGCCGCAGCAACCAGTTTGTCGATGCGCAGATAGGAATCGACCGAGCTGACACCTCCCAGCGCACAGGCGATGTCCGCCTCCTGCACATGCAGCGCACCGGTATCGGCGTCTGAATACACCGCCACCGTCTGCATGCCCATGGTTCGTGCGGTGCGCATGATGCGGCGGGCAATCTCCCCGCGGTTGGCCACCAGCAGGCAGCGGATATTTTTCATGCAGACGCCCCGCTCCGTATGCCAGGCACGGTCATGAACTCAGCCACCCTTCTTGCCGGACTTGGCCACACCCATCATTTTGGCAATGATCCCCATCATGACTTCGTCGGCCCCGCCGCCTATGGAGCCGAGCCGGCCGTCGCGGAACATGCGCGCCACTTTGTTTTCCCAGGTGTAGCCCATGCCGCCCCAGAACTGCAGGCAGGTGTCGGGCACCAGGCGGTTGAGCCGCCCGGCCTTGAGCTTGGCCATGGAGGCGAGCTCGGTCACATCCTGGCCCTGCACATAGAGCTCGCAGGCGCGGTAAGTCATGGCGCGCAGGCTCTCGACTTCGGTCTTCATCTCGGCGAGCTTGAACTGCACCCATTGCTGGTCGGCCAGGGTGGCGCCGAAAAGCTTGCGCTCGTGCGCCCACCCGACTGTCCATTCAATACAGTTGGAGAGTGACTGGATGCAACTGGCCGCGCACCACAGGCGCTCTTCCTGAAATTGCATCATCTGGTAGACAAAGCCCGAGCCTTCGCTGCCGATGAGGTAGCTCTGCGGCACACGCACTTCGTCAAAGTAGATCAGGCCGGTGTCGGATGAGTTCATGCCGATTTTCTTGATCTTCTTCGCCGCTTCAATGCCTTTTCGCAGCTTGCCCTTGTCGCGCATGGGCACCATGACCAGGCTCTTGTTCTTGTGCACGGGGCCCTCGCCGGTGTTGACCAGCATGCACATCCAGTCGGCCTGCAGGCTGTTGGTGATCCACATCTTCTGGCCGCTGATGACGTAGTCGCCGCCGTCCTTGCGGGCGTGGCTTTTGATGGAGGCGACGTCGCTGCCGGCGCCTGGCTCGCTCACACCGACACAGCCCACGGCATCGCCGGAAATTGCGGGCACCAAAAACTCGCGCTTGAGTTCGTCGCTGCCGAAGCGCGCCAGGGCCGGTGTGCACATGTCGGTCTGCACGCCGATGGCCATGGGCACGCCGCCACAGTCAATATGACCCAGCGCCTCGGCCATGGCCATGGCGTAGGAGTAGTCCAGGCCAGCGCCGCCGTATTCCTCAGACTTGGTCAGGCCCAGCATGCCCAGGTTGCCGAGTTTCTTGAACACTTCATGCGCGGGAAAGATTTCAGCGGCTTCCCATTCATCGACGTGCGGATTGATCTCGGCGTCAATGAACCGTTTCAGGGTTTTCTGGATTTCAAGGTGTTCGTGGGTGTACTGCATTTTTGTCTCCGTTTTTTTCAGGCGGTCTACATACGCGCCACGCCAAACTGCATGGGCCTGAGCTGCCGCGCATCGGCCTCGGCGCACATCGCCAGGCACTGTGCCAGCACTGCGCGCGTGTCGCGCGGGTCGATGACGCCGTCGTCCAGCATCAGGCCCGAGGTGTAGAACACATCGGCCTGCGCCTCGAACATGGCGACGATCTTGTCGTACTGGGCTTTCGCCTGGGCCGGATCCGGCGTGATGCCTTTGCGCGCCAGGGCCGCCTCGCCCACGATCTGCATGGTGCGCGCGGCCTGTTCGCCGCCCATCACCGCCGTCCTGGCACCGGGCCAGCTGAAGAGAAAGCGCGGCGCGTAGCCACGGCCGCACATGCCGTAGTTGCCCGCGCCGAAGGACGCACCGCACTGGATGGTGATTTGCGGGACGGAGGCGTTGGTGACGGCCTGGATCATCTTGGAGCCGTGCTTGATCATGCCGGCCTGCTCGCTCTCCTTGCCCACCATGTAGCCGGTGGTGTTCTGCAGGTAGATGAGGGGGTGGCCCAACTGGCACATCAGCTGGATGAAGTGCGTGGCCTTGTTGGCGCCGGCCACATCAATCGGGCCGTTGTTGCTGATGATGCCGACCGCATAGCCATCAATCGATGCCTGCACGCACACCGTGGCCTCACCGTAGAGCGCTTTGAAAGGCAGAAAATCGGAGCCATCCACCAGCCGCGCGATGACCTCGTGCATGTCCAGCGGCTGGCGCAGGTCGCTGGGGACCAGGCCCAGCAGCTCGTCAGGCGGGTAAACAGGTTCGCTGGGGGAATCCTTACCTGCTATTAAATTAGTAGCTGCTTGCGCCCGTCCTGCTTTGCCTGCCGCCCGATTTGACCATGAAGTTCGGGCCACTACCTGGCGCGCCAGCCCCAGCGCATGGCGATCGTCATCAGCCAGATGCTCACCCAGGCCCGACACGCCGGTGTGCATTTCGGCGCCGCCCAACTCTTCCTCGGTGGCGACTTCGCCGGTGGCAGCCATCAGCAGCGGCGGGCCGGCAAGGAAAGCGCGGGAACGCTTGCGCACCATGATGACGACGTCGCTCAGGCCCGGCATGTAGGCGCCCCCCGCCGTGCCCGAACCGTGCTGCACGGTGATCACGGGAATGCCCGCCGCCGACAGGCGCGCCAGGTTGCGAAAGAGGCTGCCGCCGTGCACAAAGCCTTCGACCCGGTAGCGCATGAGGTTGGCGCCCGCGCTTTCCACCAGGTGGATAAAGGGCAGCTTGTTTTGCAGCGCGATCTCCTGCACGCGCAGGATCTTTTCCAGCCCCATGGCCTGGACGGCGCCGGCTTCTATACCCGAGTCGCTGGCCACCACCATGCAGCGCACGCCACTCACAAAGCCGATGCCGGCCACCACGCCGCCACCCGGCACCGACTGGCCGGCCTCCTTGCTGTCCTGCAAATAACCCGCGAGGGAACACAGGCCCAGCCAGGGCGCCCCCGCATCCAGCAGCAAGGCCACACGCTCACGCGGCAGCAACTGGCCGCGCTTGTCGAAGGCGGGCCGCGACTTCGCCGAGGCGGCAGCGCTGCGTTCTTCCAGCGCGCGCAGTGCGGCGATGCGCGACAGCATCGCCTCACGCCGCTGCGAGGCTTGTGGCGATTGCGCATTCCACGCAGACTGGAACAGCGTCATGACTGGAAGACCTTGGGGGTTTCTGCCAGGTGAAAGCCGTCGAAGGGCTTGATCGCCTCACGCTGCAGCGCTTCGGCATCGGGCCGCCGCATGGGCCAGCCCATGCGCACCTGGGGCCGGGCGCCATCCACCCGCAGCGTCGTGCCGCTGATGAAGTTGGCGGCTTTGCTGAGCAGGAAGACGACGGCCGCCGAGGTTTCACTTTCGGTGCCGAAGCGGCCCAGCGGCACGGTGTGGCGCATCTCGCGCAGCATGGGGCCGGCCTCAGGCGGGTAGTGGTCCATGCCGCTGGAGGCGATGTAGCCGGGCGCGACCGCATTCACCCGCACGCCGCTATGGGCCCATTCGGCCGCCGCGGTTTCGGTGAAGCTCACCATGCCGGCGCGCGCCGCGCCGCTGTGGCCCATGCTGGGCATGGAACCCCACATGTCGGCCACGATGTTGACGATGCTGCCGCCTTTGCCCTGCATGGCTTGCAAATAGCATTCGCGCGCCATCAGGAAGCCGCCGGTCAGGTTGGTGTTGATGACGGCCTCCCAGCCCTTGGCGCTGATGGACTCCAGCGGCGTGATGTACTGGCCGCCCGCGTTGTTGACAAGCCCATCGATACGGCCCTGCGCCACCACGATGGCGGTGATGGTGGTCTTGACGGCCTCTTCCTGGCGGATGTCGCAGGGGTGAAAACTCACGCGACCGCCCTGCGCCACGATTTCCCCGGCCACGCTGTGAAGTTTCTCGATATTCCTGCCTATCAGCACCACATGCGCGCCCAGCGCAGCGAGTTCATGCGCGATGCAGCGGCCAATGCCGGAGCCACCACCGGTGACAACGATGACCTGGCCGGAAAAAAGGCCGGGGCGGAACACGGATTGGTAACTCATGCGCGGACCTTTCTTGCCGGGAATTTCGGAGTTTTTTCTCCAATGAACAGCGCCATGGCCGCATCCGCCAGATCATCCAGCGATGCATCTTTTTTGGCGTCAAACCACTGCACCGACCAGTTGAGCGCGCCAAAAATCAAAAGGCGCGACAGCTTCACCGGCCCCTTGAGTTGCCCTGCGGTGGCCAGCGCCTCCAGCACCGGCTCCCACACGGCTTCGTAGTCGCTTTGCAGCTTGGCCAGCAGGTTGCGCTGCCGGGCTGTGATGGAACGCGACTCGTAAAGCATCACAGGGATGAAGTCGCTGCCGGGGCCCAGCAGCACGTCAAAGTGGTTGCGGATCAGCACGCGCAGCAGCGCTGGCGCCTCAACGGTAGAGAGCCCCGCCGCCTGCAGGGCCGCAGCCTGGCGTTGAATCGCCGAGCGCATGCCCTCTTCCATCACGGCATGGAGCAGCGCGCCCTTGCTTTTGAAGTGGTAGAAGGGCGAGCCGCTGTGCATGCCGACGGCCGCTGCGATGTCGCGGGTGCTTGTGGCGTCAAAACCTTTTTGGCGAAACAGCCGGGCGGCGGCATTGACGAGTTCGACGCGGCGATTGCCGTCGTCGCGTTCGTCCAGGGTTTTGGGGGCCGGGCCGCGCGGACGCTTTTCAGCACTGTCGGTTGCGGTTTTCGTAGAGGTATGAGCGCGTGTGGCAGGGCGCGAACGCGCGGCAGGTTTGTCCATAAGGACGGACCTTAGCAAAACCCTGTATTTTTAGCAAGCAAGTGCTTTGTAAAAATATACTGCCCGCGTTTCATCACTTGCGCGTGGCAGCCGCCTTGCCGAGGGCGGGCTTTTGGCGGCCCTCTTCTTTCCCGGGCACGCCGACCTGCGGGTGCGCGCCGTGGATATGCGCTGCATGGCCGCGCTCGGCCTGGGTGCGGTTTTGGCTTTGCCGCAGCGCGGCTTTTTCCAGGCCGCTGAGGATGCCGCAGTCGCCCGCGGCCTGGCCGCTGGCGCACTGCTCACGCAGAACCTTGAGGTCTTTTTCCAGCGCCTTGAGTTCGCGGATGCGTGTGGCGACGTGGCTGATGTGCTCGTCCAGCAGGCTGTTGACGTCGTCGCAGCTGCCGGCCGGCGCGTCCTTGAAGTTCAGCAGCGCGCGAATTTCCGCCAGCGTCATGTCCAGCGACCGGCAGTGGCGTATGAAGGCCAGGCGCTGCACATGGCTTTCGTCATAGATGCGGTAATTGGCGTCGGTGCGCGCCGCTTCGGGTAACAGACCCTCACGTTCGTAGTAACGGATGGTTTCCGTCTGGGTCTGCGCGGTTTTGGCCAGTTCTCCGATTTTCATGGCGACTCCTTGAACATCGTCCCCACATCGCTGTAGGGTCACTTCAGCAGCCAGCTTGACTCTAAGGCCGCTACAGGGTTTCCAATTAGGCCATGAAATCTGAAAAAAACCATGTTTCCGGCCCGGATGCCCCTACCGGCGACTGCTGCGGCGGCGCTCATGCCGCACACACACCTGTGTCCATAACCGCCGGTGCCGCGGGGCGGATGTTCCGCATCGCCACCATGGACTGCAGCGCCGAAGAGTCTGACATCCGCCGGGCGCTGGAGCCGATTACCGGTATCCGGTCGCTGGGCTTCCAGCTGGGTGCACGCACGCTCAGGATAGAAGCCAGCGAAGAAGCCTACGCGCCAGCCCTGGACGCGATCCGCAAGGCAGGGTTTGACCCTCAGCCTGCCCAGGCTGGTGCCGGCACGCAAACAGGCGGCCATGACCATGAGGGGCATGGGCACGACCACGCTCATGATGGCGGTTTTGACGGTTTTGGCAGCGGCGCCACCCGCCTGGCCGCGGCGCTGGTGCTGGCCGTGGGCGCCGAGGCTGTGTCGTTTTTCGCACCCGAGCTGCTGGCCTGGAAAATCACCGGCATGGCGGTGGCGGCGCTGGCCATTGGCCTGGCCGGCCTGGACACCTACAAAAAGGGCATGGCCGCCCTGCGGCGCGGCAGGCTCAACATCAACGCGCTGATGTCCGTCGCCGTCACCGGCGCTTTCCTGATCGGCCAGTGGCCGGAAGCCGCGATGGTGATGGCGCTCTATGCGATTGCCGAGTTGATCGAAGCCAAAGCCGTAGACCGCGCGCGCAATGCCATCAAGGGCCTGCTGGACATGGCGCCAGAGCAGGCGTTGATGCAGGGCGAAGGCGGCGCGTGGGCCAACACGCCGGTGGCCGCCGTGCCGCTGCAGGCCCTGGTGCGCATACGCCCCGGCGAGCGTGTACCGCTGGACGGCGTAGTCACCCTGGGCAACAGCGCCGTCAACCAGGCGCCGATCACGGGCGAAAGCATCCCGGTCGACAAGGAACCCGGTGCCGCCGTCTTTGCCGGCACCATCAATCAAACCGGAGAGATCGAAGTGCGCGTCACGGCGGCTGCCGGGAATACCACGCTGGCACGCATCATCCACGCCGTCGAACAGGCGCAAGGCAGCCGCGCACCCACGCAACGTTTTGTCGACCGCTTTGCCGCCGTCTACACGCCGGCCGTGTTCGCCATCGCCGTTGCGGTCGCCGTGTTGATGCCGCTGCTGGCGGGCCTGAGCTGGCAGGAGTCGATCTACAAGGCGCTGGTGCTGCTGGTCATCGCCTGCCCCTGCGCGCTGGTGATTTCCACGCCCGTCACGGTGGTGAGCGGGCTCTCGGCCGCCGCGCGCCGGGGCATCCTGATCAAGGGCGGCACCTACCTCGAGCAGGCGCGCCTGCTCAAAGCCGTCGCGCTCGACAAGACCGGCACCATCACGGAGGGCAAGCCCCGGTTGGTGGATTGGCGTACCTGGGGCAACGCAGACGCAGCGATGGCCGTACAGCTGGCCGCCGGCATGGCCTCACGGTCTGATCATCCGGTGTCCAAAGCGATTGCGGCGGGCCTGAACACCGACGCCGCCGACGTGCAAACCTTCAAGGCCCTGCCGGGCCGGGGCGTTGAGGGAACGGCCCAGGGCCAGCGCCTCGTGTTAGGCAATCACCGCCTCATCCACGAGCTGGGCTTGTGCAGCGTGGAACTGGAAGCCGAACTCGCCCGGCATGAACAGCAAGGCCGCACCGTGACGCTGCTGGCCGACAACACACGTGTGCTGGCCCTGTTCGCGGTGGCCGACACCATCAAGCCAACGTCCCGGCAGGCGATTGCCGACCTGAAGGCGCTGGGTGTCACGCCCGTGATGCTGACCGGTGACAACACTGCTACGGCGCGCGCCATCGCCGCCCAGGCCGGCATCAGCGATGCGCGCGGCGACCTGCTGCCCGAGGCCAAGCTCGACGCCATCCGCGAAATGCAGCAGCACTACGGCGCCACCGGCATGACAGGCGACGGCATCAACGACGCGCCCGCACTGGCGCAGGCCGACATCGGCTTCGCCATGGGCGGCGCCGGCGCCGACACGGCCATGGAAGCGGCCGACGTGGTGATCATGAACGACAACCTGGAGCGGGTGGCCGAAACAGTGCGGATGTCACAACGCACGCACGCCATCCTGTGGCAGAACATCAGCCTGGCGCTGGGCATCAAAGGCATCTTCCTGCTGCTGGCCATCTTCGGCACGGCGACGATGTGGATGGCAGTGTTTGCCGACATGGGCGCCAGCCTGCTGGTGGTGGGCAATGGCTTGCGTTTGCTGCGCCATCGGCACAACTAGGATGCTATAAATTTAATAGCTGCCTGCGCTCATTCCGACTGCGCTGGAGGCCCAAAAAGCATAAAACCCGAAGTGGCCCGGAAAAGCCCGCTTCGGGTTTTTGCATGCGCCTGCGAAAGGCGCTGGCAATGGATGATCAGCGCTCGACCGTCTTGTTCCAGCGCGCATTCCAGGCCGGGCGGTTCTCGTTGATGGCATCCCAATCCACCGTAGTCGCCGTCTTCATGTAGGTGTTCATCTGGGTCACAAGCGCGGCAGCCTTGCCGCTGGCCTTGGTTTTGGGGTTGGACGGTATCTGGTCGCCAAACTCCAGCGCCGCGGCCTGCGCCTCAGGCGACAGCAGGTACTGGGCCAGCTTGTGAGCCAGCGCAGGTTCGCTGTTCTTCGCAATCACGCATTCACCCACCGTCAGCACGGCCGAGCCTTCCTTGGGCTGCACGTATTCCACGGGCAAGCCCTTGTCTTTGAGCACGCCGACGGCGGTGGGCGTGAGCGGGAACATCGCGGCCTCACCGGTCTGCACCATTTCAGCGATCTTGGCCGAGCTCGGGATGTACTCGAGCACGTTGGGGCCTATGGTGGTGGGCCAGGCCTTGAAGCCGGGCTCCACATTCTTGTCGTTGCCGCCCTGGATGCGGTTGAACAGCAGGAAGCCGTGCAGGCCGAAGGTCGACGACGACAGCGACTGGAACACTACCTTGCCCTTGTATTTCGGGTTGGCCATGTCCATCCACGAAGTCGGCGGCGCCCAGCCCTTCTCGGTGAACATCTTCTTGTTGTAGGCGATGCCGGTCATGCCGATGTTGACGCCGGCGGCCATGTCGCCCTTGAAGCGTGCCGTGGGAAACAGGTCATTCAGCGCAGGGGTGGCCTGCATCTTCTCGCACAGGCCCATGCCGATGGCGCGGTACATGATGCCGTCGTCCAGGAACATCACATGCATCTGCGGGTTGTCCTTGTTGGCCTGCGCCTTGGCCAGGATATCTGACGAGGTGCCGGGCACGACCACGACCTTGACGTTGTTGGCCTTCTCGAACGCGCCGAAGACGTTCTCGGTGTAGGTTTTCTCCATGGTGCCGCCGTTCATGCCGATGTACAGCGTCTTGGTCTGGGCCATGGCGCTACCGGTAGTCAGGCCGGCCAGGCCGGCGGCTGCAACGGCAAGCGACACCGCTGTAGCGCGGGCGGTCAGGAATCGTAGGGAGATGTTCATGGAAAGCTCCTGGTGGCGTTGGTGAAGTGAAGGCAGTGAAATCAAGGAGGACTGTGAAAGAGGACTAGACAACGGAGGAAGAAACGAGCCCGGCGGTTGTCGCACGCGGGTTTGCGGAAAAGCGTTCAATCGAAAAAGCGTCAATTGGCGTGGCGCTGCGGCCCTCACACACCAGGTCGGCCAGCACCGCACCCACGCCCGGCCCCAGCTGGAAGCCGCCCCCGGCGAATCCGAATGCATGAATCAGGCCCGGTGTGGTGGCGCTCGGCCCTATCACCGGCTGGCGGTCGGGCAGGTAGCCTTCGGTGCCGCTCCAGGTGCGGATGATGTGCGCGTGTTTCAGCGCCGGCAGCAGCTCGACGGCTTGCTGCATCAGGCCGGCCAGGCCGCTGCGCTGGGCGCGGGCACGCTGGTCGTCTAGCGCGTAACCCCGGCCGCCGCCGATGACGCAGTTGCCCCGCGCGACCTGGCGGGCATAGATACCGCCGCCTTCCACGCCGAGACTGAGGTTCATGAATGCGGGCAGCGGTTCGGTCACCGACATCTCGGGATGGCCGGACTCCATGGGCACGGGCTCACCGAACTGCGCCGCGAGGGCGCCTGCCCATGCGCCCGCGCAATTGAGCAGGTGTTTGGCGCGAACCTCCAGCGCATCGCCCGAACGCAGCACAAACACCGCTCCGTCGCGCGCCACCTCGTCCACACGGGTCTGTTCGCGTACGTCGGCGCCGAGCTTGCGCGCGGCCATTGCAAAGGCCGGCGACACGAGGCGCGGGTTGGCCTGTCCGTCACCAGGGCACAGCGACGCGCCTATGGCAGCTTTTCCCAGCCACGGGCAGCGTTCGCGCAAGGCCCGCATGGAGAGCATCTGCAAATCCATGCCGAAGCCCAACGTGCGCTCACGGTAGCTTTCGAGCGAGACCATGTCGGCTTCGCTGCGCGCGATCTTGAGGTGCCCCGAAGGGAGATATTCGCCGTCGATGCCGATCAGTTCGGGCAATTGCGTCCACAAGCCCTGCGCGCGCTGCGAAAGCGGCAGCTGGCTGATCGGCCGGCCCTGGCGGCGCACGCCGCCGTAGTTGACACCGCTGGAGCGCGAACCGCACAGGTCACGCTCGAGCAGCACGACCGACAAACCCATACGGCGCAGGAACAGCGCCGCCGACGAGCCCATGATGCCGCCGCCCACAATGGCAACGTCGGCCGCAATGCGTTCCATCAGACGCCCTCCTGCGTTATCACCTGGGCGGCCATGGCTGAAAACGGCAACGGCTTGATAGGTGACTGCCCGCGCAGCCGGCCCACGGCGTCAGGCTGCGCAGCGCAGGCCTGGGCGAGGATTTCCGCCGCGGCCACGCCGCAGGTACGCCCCTGGCAGCGCCCCATGCCCACCCGCGTCAGCGCCTTGAGGCGGTTCATCTCGCGCGCGCCGGTGTCGGCCACGCACTGGCGCAACTCGCCCGCGGTGATTTCTTCACAGCGGCAGACCACCAGTTCATCAGGGGCGGCTGCAGCCCAACCAGCGGGAAATGGAAAGGCCCGCTCCAGTCCTTCCCGGAAGGCCGCCGTACGCGAAAGCTGGTTTTCGAGCGAGGCCGCGCGTGCCACATCGATCCTGTGTCCGGTGTCCGCGAGCAGCGCCAGCGCGGCACGCTCGCCAGCCCATTCCGCGGCATCAGCGCCCATGATGCCGGCACCATCGCCGGCCAGGTAAACACCTGCCACGCTGGAGCGGCCCATGGCGTCGCGCTCGGGCAATGCGCCACGCTGCAAGCTGTCATAGCGAAAATGGCAGCCCAGCAAATCGGCCAGTTGCGTCTCGGGCCGCAGCGCGTAGCCAAAACCCACGCCGTCGCAGGCGATCTCGTGCGTTCGGCCGGCCTTGCGCCAGTGCATAGCCTGCACGCATTCGTCGCCTGTGGCGCGTACCAGTTCCACGCCCTGGTGCACCGCGATGCCATGCATGCGCAACCAGCCCAGGTAATAAAGGCCCTTGGCCAACAGCGTCGGCTGGCGCAGCATGGCGGGCACGGCGGCAGCCTTGCCTGCAAAACTGGCCGTATCAAGTACCGCCACAACTTTGGCGCCGGCCCTGGCGTACTGGTAAGCAATCAAATACAGCAGCGGCCCCGTGCCGGCAAACACCACGCGCGAACCGATCGCGCAGCCCTGGAATTTCAGGGCCACCTGCGCGGCGCCCAGCGTGTAGATGCCGGGCAAAGTCCAGCCGGGAAAAGGCAGGACACGGTCCGCCGCACCGGTGGCAACGATGAGGTGGCTATAGGGCAGCATGCTCATCACCCCGTGATGAAGCAAGTCGAGCTTGCCGCCTTCAGCGCTCCAGACCAGTGTGTCGGGGCGGTAATCGACTTTGTCCAGGATGCCGGCCATGGCCTCATGTACCGCATCGGCGCGCCCGGCCTCAAAACCATAAAGAGCCTCTTTGGGCCGCGAGAAACCCGCGGGCGGCTGGCGGTAGATCTGCCCGCCCCAGCGCGGCGCTTCGTCCACCACCACGGGACGCAGGCCGTGCGCCACCAGCGCCTCGGCAGCGCGCACGCCTGCCGGGCCGGCGCCCACAATCACCGCCTGCGTGCTCATACCGGTCCCTCCGCGCCAGTCACCAGCCGCATGCCTTCTTCGATGAAGGTGCTGCAGGCACGCAGGCGCCGGCCCGATTCGGTCGCGACCCAGCAGTCCTGGCAGGCGCCCATCAGGCAAAAGCCGGCGCGCGGCTCACCGCTGAATTCGCTGAAGCGCAACTGCGCGCTGTGCGTCAGCACCGCCGTCAGCACGGTGTCGCCGGCCAGGGCCTTCAGGGCTTGCCCATTGAGCACAAAGTTCACCGGTTTGCGGTTGCCTTCGGCCAGGCGGTGAAGCAGGGCTGCAGGCTTGTGGCTCACCCGGGCAATTTCAATGGTTGATTTCATTTGTGTCCGACCAGGATCTTGTCGAGGCCGTAGATGCGGTCCAGCACCAGCATGGCCACAGCCGTGAGCGCCACCATGAGGGCCGAGACGGCCGCCATCAAGGGGTCTATCGACTCGGTCGCATACATGTACATCCGCACCGGCAAGGTCACGGTGGAGGGCGCAGTGACAAAGATCGACATGGTCACCTCATCAAAGCTGTTGATAAAAGCGAGCAGCCAGCCGCCGGTAACGCCAGGCAGGATCATCGGCAGCGTCACGCGAACAAACACCGTCGCCTGGCTCGCACCCAGCGAGAGGGCCGCCTGCTCAGCGCTGCGGTCGCTGCCTTCAACCGAAGCCAGCACCAGCCGCAGCACATAGGGCGTGATGATGACCACGTGCGCCAGCGCCAGCCAGAAAAAGCTGCCGGTCGCGCCGATCAGCGAGAAGGTGCGCAGCAAGGCCACACCCAACACCAGATGTGGAATGATCAGCGGCGAAAGAAACAGGCCATTGAGAAAATCACGGCCTGGGAAGGTATGGCGGGCAATCGCCAGCCCGGCCGGTACAGCCAGCAGCGTAGCCAGCGTCGCAGATATCGACGCCAGCCAGAGGCTGTTCTTGAAGGACTGCACAAAGTCCGAATGCGCGAACACCGCACGAAACCAGCGCAATGAAAACTCCGTGGTCGGAATGGCCAGCGTGTTGCCGGGCGTGAAGGCCACCACGCACACGATGACCAGAGGCGCCAGCATGAAGGTGATGACGAGTGCGTTGAAGAGCAGAGCGAGAGGACCGTTCTTGGACATGGCGCGCTCCTTATCCCAGCGATTTCTTGTACGAACGCTCGAGCACGCGGTTGTAGCTCAGCATGATGGCCAGGTTGGCCAGAAGCAGAGTGAGCGAGATCGCCGCGCCCAGCGGCCAGTTGAGCTCGTGCAGGTATTCGTCATACACCACGGTCGCCACCATCTTCAAACGCCGCCCGCCCAGCAGGCCCGGGATGGCGAAGGCGCTGGCGCTCAGGCCGAACACGATCAGGCTGCCCGACAGGATGCCCGGCAGCACCTGCGGAAAGATGATGCGGCGCAAGGTGGTGAAGTGCGAGGCCTGCAGCGACAGCGCCGCGTCTTCCACACCCGGGTCCAGCTTCTGCAACGATGTCCATACCGGGATCACCATGAAAGGCAGCATCACATGCACCAGCGCGATGACCACGGCGGCTTCGGTGTAGAGAATGCGCATCGACGGCAGGCCCACGGCGCGCATGGCCTGGTTGACCACGCCTTCGGGGCCGAGCAGCATGCTCCACCCAAACGCCCGCACCACCACCGACACCAGCAGCGGCGCCAGCACCACCAGCAGCAAAATCGAGCGCCAGGGGCTGCGCATGCGGCTGAGCACATAGGCTTCGGGCGCGCCGACAACGATGCAGATCAGCGTGGTGAGCGCCGAAATCCACAGCGTGCGCCAGAAGATGCCGTGGTAGTAGTCGTCCGTCAGCACGGCGGCGTAATGCGCCAGGGTGAAACTGTTCTTCACGCCGGTGGCGTGGTCAAACACCTGGAACGACAGCACCGCGGTGAGCGCCAGCGGCACCAGCAACAGGCAGGCAAACAGCGTGAAGGCCGGCGCTGACAACAGCCAGGGCGTGCGGGATGCACTGGCCCGGGCCGGTGCCATCGGTGCAGCCACGGCCGTACTGTTCACGCTGGCACCCCTTGCGTGCCGGGCAGCAGGCGCACCTGCTGGGCGGTCCAGTCCAGACCGACGTTCGAGCCTTCTTCGGCGGGCGACGTGCCATCGTTAGGGCAGACCACCGCGAGCTTGCCGGCTGCCGTCGACACCTGGTAAAGCCACTGGCTGCCGAGGAAAAAACGTTCATGCACCGTGCCGCCTATACGGCCCTGGGCTTCAGGCACCAGGCGGATTTTCTCGGGACGCAGGCTCAGCACCACGGCATCGCCCTCTGACACACCGGGCGCTTCGACTTCCAGCGGCACGTTGCCGCCCACATGCACGGTGGCCCAAGGGCCGGTGGCCATCACACGGCCTTCCAGCAAATTGGCCTTGCCGACAAAACTGGAGATAAAGCGTGTCTGCGGGTGTTCATACAGGCGGTACGGCTCGTCGATCTGCGTCACACGCCCGGCTTCCATCACCACCACGCGGTCGCTGATAGACATCGCCTCGGTCTGGTCGTGCGTGACCATCACGGTGGTGGTGCCGACCTTGCGCTGGATCTGCCGCAGCTCAAACTGCATCTCTTCACGCAACTTGGCGTCGAGATTGGACAGCGGCTCATCCAGCAGCAGCACCGGCGGCGAAATGACCAACGCACGCGCCAGGGCCACGCGCTGGCGCTGGCCGCCCGACAGCTCACGCGGGTAGCGTGTGGCGTGCGCCTCAAGATGCACCAGAGCCAGCGCGGCTTTCACGCGCTCGGCACGTTCTTCTTTGGGCACACGGCGCATCTCCAGGCCGAAACTGACGTTGTCGTACACGCTCATGTGGGGGAAGAGCGCATAGCTCTGGAACACGATGCCCAGGCCGCGCGAATTGGGTTTGGCGTGGGTGATGTCGCGGCCGTCCAGCGTGACCTGACCCGACGTCACCTCACAAAAGCCCGCAATCATCTGCAAGGTGGTGGTCTTGCCGCAGCCCGAAGGACCGAGCAGCGAGACGAATTCGCCCTTTTCCACCGACAGGTTCATGTCGGCCACGGCGCGGGTGGCGCCGTAAGACTTGTTCACATTCGCCAGGGTCAAAAAAGACATGGGGAGCACCTCTGCAACAAGGGGAAGGACCAACGCCGCACATGCAAAACGATGTGCAAACGATGACACCCTGATGACTTCATGCTATGGCATCCTATAAAAAATCGTCAATAGGTTATTCCGTATAGAGATATCTTTATTTGATTTATTCCGTTGAACGGAATTTATATACACTTATGATTAATCTGATTCCGCCAAAGGAGACGCCGTGAAAGACGATGACAATATCTCCAGCAGCGTGCAACGCGCCTTTTCCATCATCCGGGCGCTGGCGGCCACGCAAGCCAAGGGTGGGCGCATCACGCACATCGCCAAAGCTACGGGCCTCACCCAGGCGACCACCCACCGCATCCTGCAAAGCCTGGTGGCCGAGCGTGTGGTCGAGCAGGAAACCGGCTCCAGGCTGTATCGCCTGAGCATTGATTTCTTCGCGCTGGCCGCGCAGGCTGGCAACACCATGGACCTGCGCAGCCTGTGCCGGCCGTCGATGCTGCGGCTGTGCGCCAGCCTGGGCGACACCATCTTTTTGCTGGTGCGCAGCGGCTTTGACGCCGTCTGCCTGGACCGCAGCGAAGGGCCCTTTCCCATCCGCTCTTTCACCGGCGACATCGGCGGGCGCGTGGCGCTGGGCATGGGCCAGGGCGGTCTGGCCATCCTGGCTTTCTTGCCCGAGACAGAGCGTGAAGAAGTGATCCGCTACAACCTGCCGCGTGTGCGCGAGTTCGGTGTGTACGACGAGGTGTATCTGCGCACCGAGATTGAGCGCGTGCGCGAGCTTGGCTACGCCGGGCGCAACACCAACCTGCTCGATGGTATGGCCGGCGTCGGCGTGCCGGTGCTGGACCGCGAAGGCCGCGCCGTCGCCGCGCTCAGCGTGGGCACGATCTCGTCACGCCTGAGCCCCGACCGCCTGCCCACCGTGGTGGAACTGCTCAAGCGGGAGGCCACAGCGATCAGTGCGCAGATCAATCCGTTTGACAGTACGTTGCGGCGGCCCGCGCAGAGCCTGGCGCCGACTGACAACGCGTAAAAGCTTCAGGGCTCAGCAATCCCTGAAGCCTGCTCGCGTAACCAGCCGCGCAATTGCACCAACGGCCGCCAGCTGGTTTTTTGCGAAGGCCAGACCAGGTAATAGGCGAAGTCTGAACTCAGCGAGAGATCAAAGGGCACAGCCAGCGTACCATCGGCGATGTCATCGGCCACCAGAAAGCGCGGCAGCACCGCCAGCCCCAGCCCGGCCTTCACAGCCTGCGCGATCATGGAAAAGAGTTCGTACTTGGGGCCGGTGCCTGCGCCCTGCGCGTCGTCGATGCCAGCCAGCTGAAACCAGTCGCGCCACGCATGCGAACGCGTGCTCTGGTGGATGAGCGTGAACTTCAACACATCGGCCGGGCGGCGCAGCTGGCGTTTTTTCATCAGCGCCGGGCTGCACACCACCACACTGTCTTCACCCATCAGGTATTCCGATTCAGTACCCGGCCAGTCGGGCCGACCGTAATGAATGGCGGCGTCCAGCCCCGTCAATGAAAAATCAAAAGGCTGCAGGCGCGTGGCCAGATTCAGCGTCACATGCGGATGCGCTTTCAAGAAAGACGGCATGCGCGGAATCAGCCACTTGGTGGCAAAGGTGGGCACCACGCCCAGCTCCAGCGTGCCGCCCTCGCCTTTGGACGAGACCAGGTCCAGCATGGCGGCCTCGAGCGAATCCAGCGCGGGGCTGACGCGCGCCAGCAGCGAGCGGCCGGCGTCGGTCAGCTCCAGCTGGCGAGGCAGGCGCAGGAAAAGGCTCACGTCCAGGTCCTGCTCGAGCCCCAGGATCTGATGGCTGACCGCGCTCTGGCTCACCGAGAGGTCTTGCGCCGCCAGCGTAAAGCTGCCGCGATGGGCCGCCGCTTCAAAGGCCAGCAGGGCCTGGGTGGAGGGGATTTTTCGGCGCATCGCATGAATATATCTCATGACTCCATCGAAATACATCCTTTGTGCGTGGCGCTGAAACTGCCGAAAATCTGGCTTTCACCTGCCAATTACACGACTGATATGACCCATCTTAAGAAGCTCCTCGCCTGCTGCCTGCCAGCCGAAGCCGTCAAAAATATCCATGAACAGATGTACGTTCACCCGTCGCTACAGCAAGCCGCTTCGGGCATCGTCACCCGGGCCGAGTTGGCCCAGGCGCTGAACATGGCGCTGTTTCACGGCCTGGTGCAGCGTGTGCCGGCCGGGCAGGACTATATCGCCAGCGACGTGGTGGCGCAAAAGCGCCAGGTGGTGTTTGACCACGGCGCGCTGCGTACCGTGCGCTGGGCCAGCGGCGCCCTGCCCGCGGGCGAAGCGGCCTTCACCCGCGTGCTGCGCCCGCTGGGTTTTGAACTGCAGGGCACCTACCCGCTGCCGCGCCTGAAGATGACCGGCCGCGCCTACAGCCACCGCGATTTTCCTGAAGACATCGCGCAGTTTTTTGTGTCTGAACTGCACCCCGAGCAGTTCTCCACGCCCTTCCAGTCGGCCGTGACACGCGTGCTGTCGACCTCGCGCGATCCACTGGGCCCGCAGGACGTGGCCGACCTGGAGCAGCTCACACGCGATGGCATGCTGCCCCTGGCACAGGCACTGCGCTTGCTACCACAGCTGCTGCAATGCTTTGACCGCCAGCACGGCGTGTTTGGCATGGACGACTATGAATTGCTGCTGGCCGAATCCGCCGAGATGGCGTGGATTGCCACCGAAGGCAATGCCTTCAACCATGCCACCGACCGTGTGAGTGACGTGGACGCGGTGGCCGAACGCCAGCGCGCGCTGGGCCGGCCCATCAAGGACAAGGTCGAGGTGTCGGCCAGCGGGCGTGTGCGGCAGACGGCCTTCCGTGCGGCCACGGTGCAGCGCGAGTTCATCACCGCGCAGGGCCGCGTCACGCGCGACGTGCCGGGATCCTTCTATGAATTCATCACACGTGATGCACTGATACCCATCGCCGCAAACGACCCCGTGCAGGCGCCGCGGCTGGACCTGGCCTTTGACGCCGGCAACGCCACCGGCATTTTCGGCATGACGGCTGCACGCGCATGAGCGCTGTGCGTGCGCTGTACGCACAGGCCAGCGGCTCACCGATACGCGCCATGCTGGCACTGGCCGGCCAGGAGGGCATGATTTCGCTGGCCGGCGGGCATCCCGATCCGGCCCTGCTGCCTGCCGACTGGCTGCGTGAATCGCTGCAGGACGTGACCGGCAAACTGCAAGGCCGCAACCTGCAGTACGGCGCTACCGAAGGCCTGCCCGAGCTGCGTGAAGCCAGCGCGGCCCTGCTCACACACCGCGGATTGGCGGCCAAGGCGAGCGAGTTGCTCATTACCACCGGTTCGCAGCAGGCCATCGATTTGCTGGCCCGCGTACTCATCGAACCGGGCGAAGGCATCGCGGTCGAGTCGTTTAACTATCCTGCGGCACTGCAGGCTTTTCGTTTTGCGGGCGCGCGGCTGATTGAAGTCCCAACCGACGCAAAGGGCATGGATATCGACCGGCTCGAATCCATTCTGCAGGCCGAACGCCCGCGCGTGCTGTATGTGGTGCCCAACTTTGCCAACCCGACCGGCGCCGTGATGCCGCTGGCGCGGCGCGTGCGCCTGCTCGAACTGGCCGCGCAATACGGCGTGACCTTGATGGAAGACGACCCGTATGGTGAGTTGTGGTTTGGCGAGGCGCCGCCACCTCCGCTCGCACAACTCAACCAGCAGGCCGGCTCGCCCGCGCAGGTCGCCTACATGACCAGCTACTCCAAAGTGGTGGCCCCTGCCCTTCGCCTGGGTGTGCTCCTCGCACCGGCGGACATTCTGCGCGCGGTGGTGCTGGCCAAGCAGGCGTCCGACGTGCACAGCGGTTCGCTGGAGCAGCTCACGCTGGCGACCATGCTGGGCTCCTACCGCCTCGCGTCGCACCTGGCCTCGCTGCGCACAGCCTACGCGGCCAAAGGCGCCACGCTGGCCAACGCCTTGCGCGCGCATGCCGGCGGGTTGCTCGAATTCGATGCGCCGCAAGGCGGCATGTTTGTCTGGGCACGACTGCGCAGGGACTTGCCCCTGTTGCCGACAAAAGATTGGGTGGACTTCGGGCTTCGGCATCGAGTGCTGGTAGTACCAGGCGCCGCCTTCAGCATCAGCAACGCCGCACAACCCTGGTTGCGTTTGAGTTTTGCCAACCCATCACCGGCCGCGTTGCAACAAGGCGCCGAGCGCCTGGGCCGCGGGCTGCAAAGCCTCGCCACCCACACAGCTTCCGATTTCAGGACAACCCACGAAAGGACTTCCGCATGAGTCATTCCAGCGACGTTTCATCCCTCTTTAAAACCCTGGGCGTCAACGCCGACCTCGGCAGCAAGGCGTCCGCGGCCATCGAAGTGGTCACCCCCATCGACGGCAGCCTCCTGGCGCGCGTAGCCATCCACAGCGCCAACGAAGTCGACAGCGCACTGAACGGCGCACACCAGCGTTTCATAGCCTGGCGCAATGTGCCCGCACCCAAACGCGGTGAACTGGTGCGCGCCTTTGGCGAAACCGTGCGCCGCCACAAGACCGAGCTGGGCCGGCTGATCTCGCTGGAGACCGGCAAGATTTTGCAGGAAGGCCTGGGCGAGGTGCAGGAAGTCATCGACATCTGCGAGTTCGCCGTGGGCCTTTCGCGCCAGCTCTACGGCCTCACGATTGCCAGCGAGCGGCCCGACCACAAGCTGCTGGAAACCTGGCACCCCGTGGGCGTGGTCGGCATCATCTCGGCCTTCAACTTCCCGATGGCGGTGTTTGCCTGGAACGCCGCGCTGGCGATGGTATGCGGCAACACGCTGGCCTGGAAGCCGTCAGAGAAAACACCGCTGTCGGCCATCGCCCTCAACGGCCTGCTGCTGCAAACGGCGAAAGACCTCGGCCTGGCCACCGAAGGACTGAGCGAGCTGCTGATCGGCGAGCGCGCCACCGGCGAGGTGCTGGTCAAGCACCCGCATGTGAAGCTGGTGAGCGCCACCGGCTCCACCGCCATGGGCAAGAACGTGGCGATTGCCTGCGCCGGCCTTTTCAAACGCTCGCTGCTGGAGCTGGGCGGCAACAACGCGGCCATCGTCTGCCCGTCGGCAAATCTGGAGCTGGTGGTGCGCGGCGCGGCGTTCGCGGCGGCGGGCACTGCGGGCCAACGCTGCACAAGCCTGCGCCGCCTGATCGTTCACCGCTCGATCTACCCGGAGCTGGTCAAACGCCTGGTGGCCGTCTTTGAACGCCTTCCCATCGGCAACCCGCTCAAAGACGGCACGCTGGTCGGCCCCTTGATCGATGGCCGCGCATTTGACGTCATGCAGTCGGCCCTGGGCGAAGCGAAGAAGCTGGGCGCCACGGTGCATTTCGGCGAGCGCCAACCGGGCGACGGATCAGCCCACTATGTGCGCCCCGCCATCGTGGAACTGAAGGAGCAGGCCGGCCCCATGCTGCACGAGACCTTTGCGCCGATTTTGTATGTGGTTCCCTACGACAATTTTGACGAAGCCATCGCACTGAACAACGCCGTGGCACACGGCCTGTCGTCGGCCGTCTTCACGCAGGACTTGCGGGAAGCCGAACAGTTCACCTCAGCGCGCGGTTCCGACTGCGGCATTGCCAACGTCAATATCGGCACCAGCGGTGCGGAAATCGGTGGTGCCTTTGGTGGTGAGAAAGAAACCGGCGGTGGACGCGAGTCGGGCTCCGATTCGTGGAAGGCCTATATGCGCCGCGCGACCAACACGGTCAACTACGGCAGCAGCCTGCCTTTGGCACAAGGGATCCGGTTCGATATCTAAAAGTCGCGAGTCCCCTCTCTTTCCCCCAGCGGGGGAAGGAGCGAGAAACTCAGACGGCGCTGAAATCCGGCTTGCGCTTCTCCATGAAGGCAGAGAAGGCTTCGCGCGCCGCGGGCTCACCCAGCATGCGGCCGAAACTCACGCCTTCTTCGGCCATACGCTCTGCCACGAGGGTGGCGTTGCCTTTTTTCATGAGACGCTTGGTTTCCATCAGCGCGCTGAGCGGTTTGGCGACCAGCTTTTGCGCCTGGCGCTGGGCCAGTGCATTGGCTTCGGTGGGCGGCACGATGCGGTTGATCAAGCCGATCTCCAGTGCGGTCTCGGCCATGAAGGGTTCGCCCAGCAGCAGTGCCTCGGCGGCGCGCGGGTAACCCATGAGCTGCGGCACCAGAAAGCTCGACGCGGCTTCAGGGCACAGGCCCAGGTTGACGAAAGGCATGGAAAACGCAGCGTTGTCTCCGGCATAGACCAGGTCGCAATGCAGCAGCAGCGTGGTGCCTATGCCGACTGCGGGGCCGCACACAGCGGCTATCAGCGGTTTGGGAAAGCTGCTGATGCCGCGCAGGAAACGGAAGACCGGCGAATCGGGCGTTGATGGCGGCTTGTTCAGGAAGTCGCCGATGTCGTTACCGGCGGAAAAAATGGTTTCATGTCCCTGGATCACCACCACACGCACGGCTGCATCGTGGTGGGCCGACTCCAGCGCATCGGCCATGGCGCCATACATGGCGGAGGTGATGGAATTTTTTTTGTCCACACGGTTGAGCGTGACGGTCATCACGCACGCGTCGACGTGGCTCAGGATTTCGGGAATGCTGCCGGTGGAAATAGGGGTGGGAGTGTTCATGTGTTTTCCGTTAAGACGCAAGTGTAGGGGCCAGCCATGCATGCTGCCCTGCGGGCCTATTCTTTGTAATAAACAATCTGCGTGCTGGTAGCCAGCAGTACACCCGCTTCGCTCCACAGCTGCGCAGTCTGGTCAAAGAAACCATTGCGAAAGGCCTGAGCCCTGGCTTGCCCCAGCAAATAGCCTTCACCGCATTCAGCCAGTTGCCGCCCGTCGGCGTGGAAGTACGTGGTGATCGACACCGTACCGGCGGGTACACGTGTGGCACGGCGCAGCCAGACCCGCGGATAGAACACGTCGGACATGGCCGCCAGTGCCGGGAAGTCGAGCGGCCGCGGTGGATCGTCGCGCACCCACAGCTGCGTAAGGCTGTCTACGCCACTGCCGTCCCACACCTGCGGAATCACGCCGCGTACCGGCCGCATGTCGTAGCGATTCGTCCACGCGGATGTTGAAAACCGCAGCCTGCCCGCAGCGTCGGCCAGCGTGACCGCGGGCATGGGCGTGTCGTTGAGGCTCCAGGTCTCGCGCCGCACGGCCGTGACGGCTGTGGCTGTCATCACGGCACCGGCGGCATCGCCGTCCTGCGACAACTCCACCACCCAATGCTGGGTGGAACGGTTGGTGCGGGCCGGCCTGGCCGTGACGGTGAACGGCCCTTCTGCCATGGCCGCCGCGTAGTTCACCGTCAACGCCACCGGCTCGCCCAGCAGGGCCGGATGCAGCAGAATGGCCCGCAGGGCCGTGGCCGCTGTAGTGCCGCCGAAGGGGCCCACCATGTTCCAGTACTCAGGGCTGCTGTGACCCAGCCAGGTGTCGGGCCTGTCGCTGCCGGCGGCTTCCAGCCTGAGCGCGTCGTCAAAAGTATGCGTGCTTGTCATGTCGGCAGGTGTGATGGGGCTTTCCGTTTCAAACCGGGGCTTTGGCGGCACCGGTCATGCCGTCGATGATCTGCTGGACGCGCGGCCACAAGGTCTGGTTGAACTGTTCCCGGAAGAAGCCGAAATGCCCGATGCGCCTGACCTTGAGATCTGCCGGCGCGATGCGTTCAAAGCTGCGCGGTGCATTGGTGTACAGGTTGATGAGGTTTTGCGTGCCGCGCCAGGTCATCAGCTCGTCGTCTGTCATGGACAGCGCGGTCACAGGAAAACTGACCCGCCCATAACTCAGCCGTGCGCTTTCTCCCTCGGCCCCCACGCTGTAGTGCGGATCCAGGCACCACTTGCGCCACTGCAGCATCACGCCGGCTGGCAGGTCGCCGACTTTTTTGAGCCTGCGCCCGGGGAAATAACCGCAAAGACGCGTGGCCAAAGGCACCAGCACATACCAGAAGTACAGAATCAGGCGCCTGAGCTGCGGTGCGTTGTCGCGCCAGTAACCGCTTCCTGCCGCGATGCTGACGAGGCCATCGATCTTGTCCTGATTCTTCAGGAAACCCGGCAGCTGCGCACCCAGGCTGTGACCCAGCAGGTAAAGCGGTGCATCCGGTAAAGCTGCCTTGGCGGCATCTACCACAGCCTCATAGTCGGCAGCCCAGTCGAGCAGGTCGGCCTTGAAACCACGCAGGCTGCCGCTGGCGGTGTTGGGCAAGGATTCGCCCGAACCGCGGTAGTCAAAAGTGGTGACGCAAAAGCCCTGGGCAGAAAGCCATTGCGCAAACGGTGCGTAATAGTCTTGCCGCACCCCCATGGCGCCACCGATGACCACGCTGGCACGCGCAGGCGAAGAAGGCGCATAGACGCGAGTGGACAGTTGCGCCGTGCCTGAACTGAGGATCTGCATCTGCATCACATGCTCCTGGAAATGGATGAACTGAACTCGGGCACACGCATCAGGCGTGAAGATGTTGCACAAGCTGCGGCCAGAAGCTGGCACGCAGCTTGTCGCGAAAGTAGCCGAAGTGGCCTATATGCCTGACACCCAGATTTCCCGGGTCAAGGGTCATGCATTGCACCGGTTCACTTCGCGCACCGAACAAGGCCACAAACCGGTCTGACGACCACTGTGAAAAGACCTCGTCATCGCTTGAGTTGAAGTAGGTGATGGGCGTCTGCACGCGTTCAAAACGTTCACGCTGATGGGCATCACGCGCCAGGTAGTCCGGATGGCGGCACCAGCGCGTCCATTGCCGCATCACACCTGCGGGAATGTTGCCAACCTTGCGCAGTTTCCGGCCCGGGAAATAACCGAACAACGGTACCAGTAAGGGCGCCCAGATCTGCGTGGCGGCAAACAGGCCCCAACGCGGCACGGCGTTGCGCAGGCGCGGCCAGTAACCGCTGCCACTGGCAACCAGCACGGCACGCTGAAAGAAGTGCGTAGTTTCGGAGCTGGCAAACAATTGCCCGCCCAGGCTGTGCCCCAGGTAGTAAAGCGGAAGGCCCGGCACGCGTTGCCGCAAGAACCGGGCAGCGGCGCTCACGTCCTGCTGGCCCCAGGTATCGAAGGTGGCATCGGTGGACGCCACGCGCTCACCGCCGGAGGCAAAAGTGCCGCGGTAATCGAGCGTCAGCACGGTAAAGCCTTGCCCGGCCAGCCAGCGGGCGAAGGGCTCGTAATGTTGCTGGGGCGTGGCCATTGCACCGGCCAGCAGTACACCGCCGCGGGCCTCGCCTCCCGCGAGATCCGCTGCAAATACCGTCGCTGCCAGCGCCCAGGAGTCCTGGGTCAGAACCGTGATTCGCTCCATCTTCTGTCTCCAGTCAGGAAAAGCCCAGTCTGCCCCGCAGCTGCCATAACCGCTGCCGCAAGCGCGACAGCGGGGTCGCCGCCGACGGCCTTACACGCGTTCGAAAATACCCGCAGCGCCCTGACCCATACCTACGCACATGGTCACCATGCCGTACTTGAGCTGATGGCGATGCAGCGCATGGATCACGGTCGCGGCGCGGATCGCACCGGTCGCACCCAGCGGATGGCCCAGGGCGATTGCGCCGCCCATGCGGTTGACTTTGGAGGCGTCGAGCTTGAGTGTATTGATCACCGCCAGCGACTGTGCGGCAAAGGCTTCATTCAATTCAAACCAGCCGATGTCTTCCTGCTTGAGGCCGGCATAACGCAAGGCTGCGGGGATGGCTTCGATCGGGCCAATGCCCATGATCTCGGGCGGCACGCCCTTGGCGGCGTAGCTGACAAAGCGGGCGAGCGGCTTCAGGCCGAAGTCCTTGACGGCTTTTTCGCTGGCCAGCACCAGGGCACCCGCGCCGTCGGACGTCTGCGAGCTGTTGCCCGCGGTGACCGAGCCGCGCGCGGCAAACACCGTCTTGAGTTTGGCCAGGCCTTCCAGCGAGGTATCAGGCCGTGGGCCTTCATCCAGGCTCACGGTGCGCGTCTTGGCGACGACTTCGCCGGTTTCCAGGTTGGCCGTGCGGTCGGTCACTTCAACAGGCGTGATCTCGTTGCTGAACTCGCCAGCCTGCTGCGCCTTGATGGCCTTTAGGTGTGACTCCAGCGCGAACTGGTCCTGCGCCTCGCGTGAGACCTTCCACTGTTGCGCCACCTTTTCGGCCGTGAGGCCCATGCCGTAGGCGATGCCGACGTTCTCGTCGTTCATGAACATATTGGGCGACAGCGACGGCGAGTTGCCCGACATGGGCACCATGCTCATGCTCTCGGTGCCGGCGGCGATCATCACGTCGGCTTCGCCCACGCGGATGCGGTCGGCCGCCATCTGGATGGCCGAGAGGCCGGAGGCGCAAAAACGGTTGACGGTGATTCCGCCCACGCTGGTGGGCAGGCCCGCCAGCACCGCGCCAATGCGCGCCACGTTCAGGCCTTGCGGACCTTCGGGGATTGCGCAGCCGCAGATGATGTCTTCAATCGCCTTCGGGTCCAGCGAGGGCACTTGCGCCAACGCGGCCTGCAGCGCCTTGACCAGCAGGTCGTCGGGCCGCATGTTGCGGAAATAGCCGCGGCCCGAGCGCCCGATGGGCGTGCGGGTGGCGGCGACGATGTAGGCTTCCTGGACTTGTTTGGCCATGATGGTTTCCTTCAATTTCTCGGTTAACTTTTCCGTGGGCCGGAGGGAATCCAGGCCCAGACAAATTCGCATTCGACCGGGTTGACGCCGGCTTCATCGGTCACGGTGACCGGCACAGTGACTTCACCCTTGTCGCTGGCCTGCATGGCCGCGCGTTGCGCTTCGCTCAAGGTGGCCACCGCACGCAGGGCGCCGGTGGCGCGCTTCCTGAACGCCATCTTCAGTTCCTTGGCCAGCGGGATGCAGTCGTCGCGCACATTCATGCCGACCACCATGCCGGTGGCGGTTTCCGCCAGCAGGTTCATCGCCGAGGCATGCACGCCGCCGATGTGGTTCTGCACCTTCTTCTCGTTTTTGATGCCGATCTCGACCCGGCCCGTCCCCATTTCGATGAAGTCCAGGCCGGCGGTGCCGGTAAAGGGCACGGCACGGCGCAGCACCACGCTGCGGAACCAGCCGCGCGCAAACGCCGGTACTTCCTCGAGCCGCTGCAGTTGCCGTGCCAGGCGGTTGGGCTTGTGGTCGCTCATGGCGGTTTGGCCGGTCATCAGTTACGAACAGGTTTGCCAGTGCTCATCATTCCCATGATTCGCTCCTGGGTTTTTGGATGCTCAAGAAGAGAGCAGAAAGCTTTGCGCTCCAGGGTCATCAAATACTCTTCCGTCACCAGCGTGCCGGCATCGACGTCCCCGCCGCAGACCACATTCGCGATCAGGCTCGCAATATGGAAGTCGTGCGCGCTGATGAAGCCGCCGTCGCGCATATTGACCAGCTGGCCCTTGATGGTGGCCAGGCCGCTGCGGCCCACCACCGGGAACTGGCGCTTGTGCGGTGCGCGGTAGCCGGAGTTGAACAGCGCGCGCGCTTCATTCAGCGCGACGAACAGCAGCTCGTCCTTGTTCGGCACGATCACGTCGCTGTCGAGCAGGTAACCGATCTTGCGGCTTTCGATGGCACTGGTGCCCACCTTGGCCATCGCGGCGGCCGTGAAGCCTTCGGTGAGGAAAGGCAGGATGTCCTTGTTGGTCGAGGTGCCGGCGTTTTCCGCGGCACGGCGGGCGATGTAGGCCAGGCCACCGGCGCCGGGCACCAGGCCCACGCCGACTTCGACGAGGCCGATATAGCTTTCCATCGCGGCGACACGTTTGGCCGAATACACTGCCATTTCGCAACCGCCGCCCAGCGCCAGGCCGCGAATCGCCGACACCACGGGCACAGCCGCGTAACGCAGCTTGAGCATCACGTTCTGCAGTTCGGCCTCGGCCCCTTCAATCGCCTTGGCGCCGCCCATCATGAAGGCGGGCAGCATGGCCTGCAGGTCGGCGCCGGCCGAGAACATCTCGTCATTCGACCAGATGACCATGCCCTTGTAGCTTTTCTCGGCCAGGTCCACACCCATCGCCAGGCCTTCGGCCACGTCCGGGCTGATGGCGTGCATCTTGGTCTTGATGCTGGCGATCAGCACGTCGCCATCCGCACCGTCCAGCGTCCAGAGGCGGATCGCGTCGTCTTCATGCAGCGTGGTACCTGCCGTCTCAAAAGCAGGCGCCTTGGCGCCGAGCACGTCTTCGGGGAAGAACTGGCGCTCATAGACCGGCAGCTTGCGGCGCGGGATGAATTTTTTGGCTGAAGCGCTCCAGGAACCCTCTGCCGTGTGCACGCCACCGGCATCGGCGACCGGGCCCTTGAACACCCAGTCTGGCAGCGGCGCCTTGGACAGCGCCTTGCCGGCGTCGATGTCTTCCTGGATCCAGGTAGCTACCTGCTTCCAGCCGGCCTGTTGCCACAGCTCGAAGGGACCTTGTTTGGAGCCAAAGCCCCAGCGCATGGCGAAGTCGATGTCGCGTGCGGTTTCGGCAATGCTTTCCAGGTGCACGGCGGCGTAATGAAACTGGTCGCGCAGGATGGCCCAGAGGAAGCGCGCTTCCGCGCCCTCGGCTTCGCGCAAGAGCTTGAGGCGTTCGCCCGCAGGTTTTTTCAGCATGCGGCCGACAACTTCATTGGCCTTGGCGCCGGCGGGCACGTATTCCATGCTCTCCGGGTCCAGGCGCAGGATGTCGCGGCCCTGTTTTTTGTAGAAACCGGCGCCGGTCTTCTGGCCCAGGCTTTTCGACTCGAGCAGCTTGGCCAGCACGGGCGGCGTGCCGTAGACGTCGGAGAACGGATCTTCCACCTTGCCGGGGCCGAGGTTGTCTTGCAGCGTCTTGATGACGTGGGCCATGGTGTCCAGGCCCACCACGTCGGCGGTGCGGAAGGTGCCTGAGCTTGCGCGGCCCAGCTTCTTGCCGGTGAGGTCGTCGACCACGTCATAGGTCAGACCGAAAGTTTCGGCTTCCTTGATGGTAGCCAGCATGCTGGCGATGCCCACGCGGTTGGCGATGAAGTTGGGTGTGTCGTGGGCACGGATCACGCCCTTGCCCAGCGCGCTGGTGACAAAGGCCTCCAGGTCGTCCAGCACCTTGGGTTCGGTGGTCGGCGTGTTGATCAGCTCCACCAGCGTCATGTAGCGCGGCGGGTTGAAGAAGTGAATGCCGCAAAAGCGCGGCTTGATGGATTCGGGCAGCGCCTCGCTGAGCTTGGTGATGGACAGGCCCGAGGTATTGCTGGCCACGATGGCGCCTTCGGCAATGAAGGGCGCGATCTTGTGGTACAGGTCGGTCTTCCAGTCCATGCGCTCGGCAATCGCCTCGATGATGAGGTCGCACTCCCTGAGCAGCTCCATGTTCTCTTCGTAGTTGGCTTGCTGGATCATCGCCGCGTCTTCGGGCACACCCAGCGGCGCCGGCTTGAGCTTCTTGAGGCCTTCGACCGCCTTGATGACGATGCCGTTCTTCGGGCCGTCCTTGGCGGCGAGGTCAAACAGCACCACCGGCACCTTGACGTTGACCAGATGGGCGGCGATCTGCGCGCCCATGACACCGGCGCCGAGGACGGCGACTTTTTTGACTTGGAATCGGGACATGGTTAAGACCTGGTTGAGGGAATCTGGTTGAAAAATTCAAGCACGGCGCTCCAGTAGCGCTGTGGCTCGTCGCGCATGCCGTGGGTGTGGTCGGCGCGTTCAAGGATCAGGCGCTGGATGCGTTCAGGACGTGAAGCAGCCTGCTGCAAGGCATCGCCGAAATGCACCGGCGTCCAGCGGTCGCCCTGGCTGTGGATCAGCAGCACGTCCACGTCGCGCATGTTGGCAAGGTGGTGTACGGGCCGCAGGCGCAACTCGCCTTGCGGGTTAATGCGCCGGCTGATGTTGAGCACGGCATGGGCAAAAGGATAAGCTTTCCAGAAATCGGGCAGCGAGGGCGCGCAAGCTTCAGCCACCACCTTGTCGTAAGGAAAATCCGCTTCGTCAATCGCACTCAGCGTGTTGATCGCGCCGAAAGACGCCGTCAGTGCATGCACCGGCAGCCCGGTAAAAGCGCCACGCGCCCAGGAGCCCACCGATATCACGTCACCGGGGTAATCGAAGTTGGTCGACGGGCTTTCACCGAAACCGTTGAAGTCGAAAGCCACCACATGAAAGCCCGCATCGAGCAGCGCCTGGGCATGGCCGTGGCGCAGCCAAAAACCCTTGCAGGCAAAACCCATGGGATGGGCGCACACCACCACACCGCGCGGTGCCAGCGGTGTACGCGCCACGATGGCCTCAAGCTGGCTGGTGCTTCGGCTGGCTATCTGCACCCGTTCCCAGCCTTCTTGCGGCACGTCCGCCGGCCAACGCCAGGGTTTCATGAAGCGGCCGAAAAACGGCTTTTTGAGAAGATGGTGGCCATACCAGCGGCGCGCGGCCGGCACAGTGCTGCCACCGGCACCGAAAGGCAGTGACCGCAAACGGGAAATGGCTTCACCCATGGCGAGTCCTCGCTTTCAGCATGCTCATTGCACACGCACCCAGGTTTGGGTGCGGCCAAAAGGCCCGATGGAGCCGCGGACTTCCATCTTCTTGCCACCCTCAATAGGGGTCATCTTGAGGGAGTAGCTTTTGCCATTGTCCGGATCGAGAATCTTGCCACCTTCCCAGACGTCGCCATCGAGTGACTTCTTGGCGCCCCGAATGATCTCAAGGCCCAGCCGGGGCTTGTCCTTGCGGTCATCCGAGCACTCGGTGCAGATATCGTCAGGCTTGACGCCGGGTGACAAGCGCTTTTCGACTTTACCGTTCAGCACGCCGCCGGTTTCGACGATACGAATCTCGACTTTAGGGTCGCCAGTTTTTTCGTCGAAACCGCGCCAGAGACCGACCGGCGTGTTCTGGGCCAGCGCCGGGATGGCCATCAAGCCCAGAACGGTCAGCAGTAATTTGCGTTTCATGGTGTCTCCCTTGATCTGTTCAAACAGTTCAGGCAAGTGCCTCGTCGGTTTCCATCAGCGCCTTGCTGCCCGTGCGTGCTGTGCGCATCAGCGTCGCAGTTTCAGGGAAGAGCTTGGCGAAGTAAAAGCGTGCGGTCTGCAGTTTGGCGACATAGAACTTGTCCGTGTTGCCGGCAGCAATTTCACGCAGCGCGGTTTGCGCCATCAATGCCCAGAAGTAGCCGAATACCAGGTGGCCGGCCACGCGCAGGTAGTCCACTGCGGCGGCGCCCACCTCGTCGGGGTTCTGGAAGCCCTTGAAACCCAGTTCGGTCGTGAACTTGGTCATCTGGTCGGCCAGATAAGCCAGCGGGTTGATGAACTCGGCCATCTTCTCGTTGACGCCTTCCTCGGCGATCAGCGCGCCGATAACCTTGCCGAATTTCTTCAGCGTGGCGCCGTTGTTGCCCAGTACCTTGCGGCCCAGCAGGTCCAGCGACTGGATGGTGTTGGTGCCTTCATAAATCATGTTGATGCGGTTGTCGCGCACAAACTGTTCCATGCCCCACTCTTTGATGAAACCGTGGCCGCCGAAGACCTGCATGCAGGCGTTGGTCGAGATGTGGCCGTTGTCGGTCAGGAAGGCTTTGACGATGGGCGTGAGCAGGGCGACGATTTCGCCGGAATCCTTGCGTACTTTTTCGTCGGGGTGATGCAGTTCCTTGTCGAGCAACAGCGTGCAATAGATCGCCAGTGCACGGCCGCCTTCGGCATAGGCCTTGGCCGTCAACAGCATCTTGCGCACGTCGGGGTGCACGATGATCGGGTCGGCCGGTTTGTCTTTGGCTTTGACGCCGGAGAGCGAGCGCATCTGGATGCGGTCTTTGGCGTAAGCCAGCGCATTTTGGAAAGCCACCTCGGTCAGGCCCAGCGACTGGTTGCCCACGCCCAGGCGGGCAGCGTTCATCATCACGAACATCGCGGCCAGGCCCTTGTTGGGCGCGCCCACCATGGTGCCGACAGCGTCTTCCAGCACCATCTGCGCGGTGGCGTTGCCGTGGATGCCCATCTTGTGCTCCAGGCCGCCGCAATAAATGCCGTTGCGCGAGCCGATAGCGCCGTCTTTGCCGATGTTGAACTTGGGCACGGCAAAGAGGCTGATGCCCTTGCTGCCCTGGGGCGCATCAGGAAGGCGGGCCAGCACCAGGTGCACGATGTTGGCAGCCATGTCGTGCTCACCGGCGCTGATGAAGATCTTGTTGCCGGTCAGGCGGTAGGTGCCGTCGGGCTGCGGCTCGGCCTTGGTGCGCAGCAAGCCCAGGTCGGTGCCGCAATGCGGCTCGGTCAGGCACATGGTGCCGGTCCATTCGCCACTGGTGAGCTTGGGCAGGTAGAGCTTTTTCTGCTCGTCAGTACCGTGCGCATGCAGGGCTTCATACGCGCCGTGCGACAGGCCGGGGTACATGGTCCAGGCCTGGTTGGCCGAGTTCAGCATTTCGTAGAGGCACTGGTTCAACACAAAAGGCAGGCCCTGACCGCCATATTCCGGGTCGCAACTGAGCGCGGCCCAGCCACCTTCGACGTACTGCGCGTAAGCTTCCTTGAAGCCTTTGGGCGGCGTGACTTCGTGCGTGGTCTTGTCGAGCTTGCAACCCTCTTCGTCGCCGCTGATGTTCAGCGGAAAAGTCACTTCAGCGGCAAACTTTCCGGCCTCCTCGAGTACAGCGTTGATGGTCTCGACATCGACGTCCGCATGCTTTGGGATGGCCTTGAATTCATCGGTGACCTTGAGCACTTCGTGCATGACGAATTGCATGTCGCGCAGGGGCGGGCTGTACTGGGGCATGGTGGATTCCTTTTGCTTAAACTGGTTTGGAAGGGGATGCCTTGCCGGAAGCTTTCTTCGGCAAGGTGGAAAGGGGGGCGTCGCTGCCATAGCGCGCCAGGATGTTGGCAAAGCCGGTATTGGCGCGATCCATGGAACCCGGCGTCTTGAGGAAGCGGGCTTCGTAATGCAGCGCCAGGATCAGGCCGTGGATTTCAAACGCCATCTGGTGCTCGTCAGCGTCAGCATGCAGGTGACCGGCCTCTTTGGCCTGCACCACGGCGCGGTACATGGCGGCCAGCCAGGTTCGTACCGAACCCGCCAGCGCATCGCGCACCGGGCCGGGCCTGTCGTCAAATTCAACGGCGCCGCTGATGTAAAGGCAGCCCGAGTCGATTTCAAGCGAGGTGCGTTTCATCCAGTTATGAAACAGCGCCGCCAGACGAGGCAGGCCGCGCGGCTGCTGCAGCGCCGGGAAGAAGACCTCTTCTTCAAAGCGCACGTGGTATTCGCGGATGACGGAAATCTGCAGCTCTTCGCGCGAGCCGAAATGGGCGAACACGCCCGACTTGCTCATGCGCATGACCTCCGCCAGCGCGCCTATGCTCAGGCCTTCCAGCCCGATCTGCGTGGCCAGGCCCAGGGCGGCGTCCACAATGGCGGCCTTGGTCTGCTGGCCTTTTTGCTGGCTTTTGGCCACGGCGCTGCCCGTTGCCGGGGCGCGGGAGGCTTTAGCGGGTAGTTCTGTGATGGCCATGAGGTGCTACAAAATAAAACGAACGGTCGTTCTATTTTGCAACACTTTGATGACCATGCAAAGGCCATAGGCTTTTCTAGGGCATTCGGCCTAGGACCAACACGGGTAAACCCTCGGATGTTGGCTCACCCCCGTCCAAGCTCACTGCGTGTGGCTTGTTCCCCCTCCAGGGGGCGGCGCCTGGGGCCGGCGAAGCCGGACCCTCGGCACCCACTGGTGGAATACCCCACCCTGGATACGCGGCTAGAGAGCGTGGGGGCTACTTCTTGTAGGGAACGACAGTCTGGTGCTGCTCACCCAGGCCTTCGATGCCCAGGGAGATTTTGTCGCCCTTCTTCAGGTACACAGGCGGCTTCATGCCCAAGCCCACGCCGGGCGGTGTGCCGGTGGTGATGACGTCGCCGGGCTCCAGCGTCATGAACTGGCTCACGTAGCTGACGATCTTGGCGACGCTGAAGATCATGGTCTTGGTGTTGCCCTTTTGAACGCGCTTGCCGTTCACCTCGAGCCAGAGGCCCAGCTTTTGCGGGTTGGGCACTTCGTCGCGCGTGACCAGCCAGGGGCCGAGCGGGCCAAAGGTGTCGCAACCTTTGCCCTTGTCCCAGGTGCCGCCGCGCTCAATCTGGAACTCGCGCTCGCTCACGTCGTTGATGGTGCAGTAGCCCGCCACGTAGTCGAGCGCTTCTTTCTGCGACACGTAACGCGCCGTCTTGCCGATGATCACGCCAAGTTCAACCTCCCAGTCGGTCTTGACCGAGCCTTTGGGCAGCATGATGGGATCGTTCGGGCCCTGGATGCAGCTGGTGGCTTTCATGAAAACCACCGGCTCAGCGGGAATCGGCAAGCCGGACTCGGCCGCGTGGTCGGCGTAGTTCAGGCCGATGGCGATGAACTTGGGCACGCCATTGACCGGGCTGCCGTAACGCGGCGAGCCTTTGACCAGCGGCAGCTTGTCGGTCTTGAGCTTGCGCAGTTTGGCAATCGCTGCGTCACCCAGCTGGTCGGGGCCGATGTCTTTGATGACGCCGCTCAGGTCGCGCAGCTTGCCATTGGCGTCGATGAGACCGGGCTTTTCCTTGCCGGGGTTGCCATAGCGAACGAGTTTCATGGTTTTTCCTTTTTTCAGATGACAAATGAGGCGATGTGGTGTTCAGAAATTCGATGCTTGGGATGCAGGGCAAGGCGCCCGGAGCGCAGGAACCGGAATGCACTTGGGTGCATGAGGATTCCGAGCACCGCGTAACGCCGCCATGCGCCCAATCATCGGATTTATGAACATTACATCAGTAGGTAGAACGGCCGCCCGAGAGATCGAAAACGGCGCCGGTTGAGAACGAGCAATCTTCGGTGCACAGCCAGCCGACCATGGCGGCTACCTCATCAGGCGTGCCGAAGCGGCCCATGGGGATTTTAGAAAGCATGAACTGTATGAACTCGGGTGTCATCTGCTCGAAAATCGGCGTTTTCACCGCGGCCGGTGTGATGCAGTTGACGCGCACGCCGGTATCGGCGAGTTCCTTGCCCAGCGATTTGGTCAGCGCGATGACTGCCGCCTTGCTGGCGCTGTAGGCACTGGCATTCGGGTTGCCCTCCTTGCCGGCCACCGAGGCAATATTGACGATGCGACCATAGTTGCGCGCACGCATGTGCGGAACGATTTCACGGCAGCAGAAGAACAGACCGTTGAGGTTGACCTGCTGCACCTGCATCCATTGCTCGGGCGGGTAGTCCCAGAGCTTGACGTTGGGGCCGGTGATGCCGGCCGAGTTGACGAGCGCATCGATGGCCGGGTTGTGCGCCACGGTTTGCTGGACCGCCTCCACCACGCTGGCATGGCTGGCCACATCGACGGCCACCGTATGTACCCCGGCGCCCAGCGCGCCCCTGGCCGTCGCCAGTGCCTCGGGGTTGATGTCCCACAGCGTCACCGTGCCGCCCGACGCCAGCATGCGCTGAGCCACGGCAAAACCCAAGCCGACCGCACCGCCGGTGATGACCGCATGGCGCCCCCTCAGGTCAAGCTGGTTCATATGGTGATGCCACCGTCCACGTTGTAGGCCTGGCCGGTCACGAAAGCAGCCTCGTCGCTGGCCAGAAAGACCACCAGCGGGGCAATCTCATGAGCCTGCGCCAGGCGCCCGAGCGGCTGGCGCGCGATGAAGGCCTTGCGGGCCGCCACGGGATCCTCGTTGGCATTGATACGGTCCTGCAGCGAAGGCGTGTCCACGGTACCAGGGCAAATCGCATTGCAACGCACGCCGTCACCCACAAAGTCGGCCGCGACGCTTTTGGTGAGGCCAATCACGGCCGCCTTGGTGGTGCCATACACAAACCGGTTGGGCAGTCCTTTGATGCTGCTGCAGACGCTGGCCATGTTGACAATGCTGCCGCCTTTTTTGGCCTGCATGCCCGGCAGCACGGCCTGGATCATCCAGAACTGGGCGCGCACATTGAGGTTGAAGGCGAACTCCAGATCGGCATCGGTGGCCTGCAGGGCAGTGCCCCCGTGGACAAAACCGGCGCAGTTAAAAAGAATGTCCATGGGCGGCAGGCCGCCTACCAGTTTCTGAATGGCTGCCTTGTCCAGCACGTCCAGGGGCAGCGCCGTGATGTTGGCCGCCCCTTTGTAGCTTTCCAGCAGTTCGGGTTTCAGGTCGGTGGCCCAGACCTGCGCGCCTTCGGCCGCCAGCGCCAGTGCTGTGGCATGGCCGATTCCCTGGCCGGCTGCGGTCACCAGCGCTTTTTTTCCTTCAAGTCTCATCTTCACTCCTACAGGGTTTTGCCGGATGTTGTCCCGGGGGTTTCATGGGATTATCAATTGGTCTTACCACTTGTCCAATTCTGGCTAACCCTTAAAGCCCCACCTTTCACCCTTTTCTCTCCATGCCCCTGCAAACCGTCGAACCGCAACGCCTTTACCGCCAGATCGCCGAGCAACTGCGCTCATTGATCTCGGCCGGCGAATGGGCCGTGGGTGCACGCCTGCCGGCCGAGCGCGACCTGGCGCGCCAGCTGGGCGTGAGCCGGCCTTCGGTGCGCGAAGCGCTGATCGCGATGGAGGTCGAAGGCTGGGTCGAAGTACGCACCGGCTCGGGTGTCTATGTTCTGGACCGAAGCAAGCCCGCCAGCCACGACGGCAATGGAAATGGGCGGGCCGCGCAGATTTCGCCCGACGAATGGGGTCCTCTGGAATTGATACGCGCCCGCCGTGTGGTGGAAGGCGAAGTCGCCGCCATGGCCGCCACCCAGGCCAAGCGCAAACACATAGACGCGATGGACAAGGCCATCGCCAGCATGCAGCTTGACGCCGACCGCGGCGTGCTGCCGCTCGAAGGCGACCGCGCTTTTCATACCGCCGTCGTCGAGTCTTGCGGCAACGTGGTGCTGATTGAAACCATCCAGCGCTTCTGGGACTCGCGCCGCGGCCCGTTGTTCGAGCGGCTGGGCGGGCATTTTGAAACCGTTGAATCCTGGCGCTCGGCGATTGCGGAGCACCAGGCCATTTTTGATGCGGTGCGCAACCATGACCCGGATGCCGCGCGTGCGGCCATGCATGCGCACATGGACCAGTCGCACAAGCGTTTCAGCGTGAGCTGGAGCCGGACCAAAAACCAGGAGGTGCAGAAGAAATGAGTCGCCACGATTTCTTTCAGCGCTCACCTCACCCCGGATTTCCCTTCCAACAAAAAGCGAAAGCGAGACAAGCATGAAGTTTCTGACACCGCGCAAATTGCTGGCAACAGCCCTTATGGCGCTCACCAGCCTCTGCGGCAACGCCTGGGCGCAGGCCTACCCGAACAAGCCTATTGAAGTGATGGTGGCCTTCCAGCCTGGCGGCGGCACCGACTCGCTGGCGCGCGCCTATGCCGAAGCCGCCAAGAAATACACCACCCAGTCGCTGGTGGTCTACAACAAACCCGGCGCCAGCGGCGCTATCGGCCTGGCCGACGTGGTCAATGCCAGGCCCGACGGCTACAAGATTGCCATGCTGTTTGTGGAGGTGACCATCCTGCCGCACATGGGCATCACCAGGATCACGCAGGACGACTTCATCCCCATCGCCCGCCTGAATGCCGACCCGGCTGCCATCACCGTGAAAGCGGACTCGCCCTACAACACGATTGAAGAGTTCCTCGCCGCCGCCAAAAAAACCGGCAGCGATGTGAAGGTTGGCAACGCCGGCAATGGCTCGATTTGGCACCTGGCGGCCGCCTCGCTGGAAGAAAAAACCGGTGCCAGGTTCAACCACATCCCCTACCAGGGCGCCGGCCCCGCGGTGCTGGCCCTGCTGGGTGGTCATGTGGACGCGGTAGGCGTGAGCCCGGCTGAGGTTGCCGTGCATGTGGCGGCCGGCAAGCTGAAGATTTTGGGTGTGATGGCCGACCAGCGCGTCAAGGGTTTTGAGAACGTGCCCACCCTCAAGGAACGCAACATCGACCTGTCCATCGGCACCTGGCGCGGCCTGGGCGTGGCCAAAGGCACACCGCCTGAAGTCGTGGAAACCATCCGGACTTTCAGCAAGAAGGCGGCCGAAGAGCCCATCATGCGCGAAGTGATGGACAAGCTGAACCTCGGCTACGCCTATGCCGACGGCCCTGCCTTCAAGGCGCAAATGGTGCGCGACAACGACAACTTCAAACAACTCGTGACCAAGCTCAACCTGAAGAACTGAGGCAAAGACCTCGGCTTCACGGCATGCGCGCTGGCGCGCACCGCCGATTTCTTTCCTGCCAGCAACCACCCTCTCGAGGAGACAACATGAACGCATTCGACAAAAAGAGATTCGCTATCAAAACCATAGCTGCTTGCGCCCTACTGGCAGGCACTGTGGGCTTTTCCGGCATTGCGTCGGCGCAGACCAAGCTGAAATGGGCGCACGTCTACGAGACCTCCGAGGCCTACCACAAGTGGTCGGTCTGGGCAGCTGACGAAATCAAGAAGCGCACCAGCGGCCGCTACGAGATCCAGGTGTTCCCGGCTTCCACGCTGGGCAAGGAAAGCGACATCAACCAGGGCCTGCAGCTGGGCACCGTCGACATCATCATCTCGGGCGCATCGTTTGCGGCCCGGAGCTTTCCGCGCATCGGCGTGGCTTACTACCCCTACACCTTCCGCGACCCGGAGCACCTGCTGAAATACGCGAAGAGCGATGTCTTCAAGGAACTGACCGACGGCTACAAACAGAAGACCGGCGTGCAAACCGTCGCCGTCACCTACTACGGCGCGCGCCACTCCACCAGCAACAAACCCTTCAAGACCTGCGAAGAAATGAAGGGCCTGAAGATGCGGGTGCCCGACGTGCCGGCCTACATGGCCCTGCCGCGCGCCTGCGGCGCCAACCCGACGCCGATCGCTTTTGCCGAGGTTTACCTGGCGCTGCAAAACGGCACGGTCGATGCACAGGAGAACCCGCTGCCCACCATCGAAGCCAAGAAGTTCTATGAAGTCCAGAAGAACATCATCCTGACCGGCCACATCCTCGATTCGCTGGTCACGCAGATCGGCCCTCACGTCTGGACCAAGCTCAGCGATGCCGACAAGAAAGTCTTCACGGATGTGATGCAGGAAGCGGCGGCCAAAGCAACGGCCGACATCCAGAAGCGGGAAGGCGAGCTGGTTGATGAGTTCAAGAAAAAGGGCATCAACCTGATCACGGTCAACAAGGACGAGTTCCGCGATCACATCGTCAAGGCCGTGGACATGGCGTCAATGGGCTACGACCGGAAGGACTGGGACCGCATCCAGGCCATCAAATAAGCCTAGCCCTCCGGGCTAGCGCTTCCCGCCCTTTCCTCCATCGGAGGGAAGGGCCTCATTACCCACTACTCCACCATCATGACTTCCATTCCCGACATTGACGCACTGCCCAAGGTCATGGGCGACGACGGCGAGTTCCACGCCACGGATGAAGCCGTCGACCTGTCCGGCACGCCCGTTGAAGCCTGGGCGGCGCTGTTTTTCTTCTGGGCACTGGGCCTGACGGTTTTCTACCAGTTCTTCACGCGTTATGTGATGAACGATTCTGCCGCCTGGACGGAAGAAATCGCACGCTACCTGCTGATCGCCACGGTCTTCGTCGGCGCCGCCATCGGCGTGGCCAAGAACAACCATATCCAGGTCGACTTCTTCTACCGCTTCATGCCCACCTGGCTGGCCCGGGCCATGGCCCTGCTGACCGACGTGCTGCGCATCGCCTTCCTGGGCGCCATGGTCGTGCTGACCTGGCAAATGATGGACAAGATGGGCAACTACAAGATGACCATCATCGATCTGCCCATGAACCTGGTGTACGGCGTCTGCCTGGTAGGGTTTGCGGCCATGGCCGTGCGCTCGGTCTGGGTCATGCGTATTCACCTGCAGCGCGGCTACAGCGTGCTGGAACGCCCTGAATCCACGATGGAGGACCGCTGAATGTTGAAGGTTATTTTTCTCTTCCTGATGAGCGGCGGCCTGCCGGTGGCCATGGCCATGGCCGGGGCGTCGCTGGTCTACATCCTGTTCACCAACAGCTCGCCGCCCTTTGTGGTGGTTCACCGCATGGTCAGCGGCATCGACAGTTTTCCGCTGCTGGCCGTGCCGTTCTTCATCCTGGCCGGCAACCTGATGAACAACGCCGGCATCACCAACCGGATCTACAACTACGCACTGGCGCTGGTCGGCTGGATGAAGGGCGGGCTGGGCCACGTCAACGTCGTCGGCTCAGTGGTGTTTGCCGGCATGAGCGGCACCGCCATTGCCGATGCCGCCGGCCTCGGCACCATCGAGATCAAGGCCATGAAAGACCACGGCTACAGCACCGAGTTTGCCGTGGGCGTGACGGCCGCCTCGGCCACGCTGGGCCCCATCATTCCACCCAGCCTGCCCTTTGTGATCTACGGCATGATGGCCAATGTCAGCGTCGGCGCGCTGTTCCTGGCGGGCATCCTGCCGGGCCTGCTGATGGCCATCCTGATGATGCTGACGGTGGCCTATTTCGCGCACAAGAACAACTGGGGCGCCGATGTCCCCTTCGCCTGGAGCCGCCTGAGCAAGGCGCTGGTGGAGACCGCCGTGGTCGTGGGATGGCCGCTGCTGTTGTGGCTGCTGATCGGCAAACTGAACTTTCCGCCGCAGATCACCGTGGCCGTTGCACTGGTAGCGCTGTTTGCGGCCGACAAAGCCTTCAATTTCCAGGCCGTGTTGCCCATCATGACACCCGTGCTGCTGATAGGCGGCATGACCACCGGCATCTTCACCCCCACCGAAGGTGCGATTGCCGCCTGCGTCTGGGCGCTGATTCTCGGGTTTGCCTGGTACCGCACGCTGACCTTCAAAAGCTTTGTGAAGGTCTGCCTTGATACGGTCGAGACCACCTCCACCGTGCTGTTCATTGTGGCCGCGGCATCGATCTTCGGCTGGATGCTCACCGCCACCGGCGTGACCACCGACATTGCCAAATGGGTGCTGGACTTCACCAAAGAGGCCTGGGTCTTCCTGCTGCTGGCCAATTTGCTGATGCTGTTTGTGGGCTGCTTCCTCGAGCCGACCGCAGCTATCACCATCCTGGTGCCCATCCTCGTTCCCATCGCCACGCAGCTGGGGATCGACCCCATCCACTTCGGGCTGGTGATGGTGCTGAATTTGATGATTGGCCTGCTGCACCCGCCCATGGGCATGGTGCTGTTTGTGCTCGCCCGCGTGGCCAAACTTTCCGTGGAACGGACCACCATTGCCATCCTGCCCTGGCTGTTCCCGCTGCTGGGCAGCCTGGTCATCATCACCTATTTCCCCAAATTGGTACTCTGGTTGCCGAAGATGTTTTACTGAAAGTGAAACAATCACCCTGAGACGCCTTCGGCGCCTCCCCTTCGAGGGGGCGCCACCTGCAGCCCGGCGAAGCCGGTTCCGCGATGGCCCCCGATAAAAGCACAGAAACTCAGACCATGACCCCGTTTATTCGCCTCCACCCCGCCGATGATGTCCTGATTGCCCGAGCCCAGCTGGTGGGCGGCACCGAGGTCGAAAACATCACCGTACGCGGCCTGATCCCTGCCGGCCACAAGATCGCCACGCGCGCGCTGGCCCTGGGTGAGCCCGTGCGGCGCTACAACCAGATCATCGGTTTTGCCAGCAAACCCATCGCGCCCGGCGAGCACGTGCACACGCACAACCTCAACATGGGCCCCGACAAGGGCGACTTTACGCGCGACTACGCATTCGGCGCCGACGTGAAGCCGGCACCGGCCAGGCGCGAGGCGACTTTCATGGGCATAAAACGGCCGGACGGACGCGTCGCCACGCGCAACTACATCGGGATTCTCTCGAGCGTCAACTGTTCGGCCACCGCCGCGCGGGCGATTGCCGACCATTTCTCGCGGCAGAACAACCCTGCAGCGCTGAAAGATTTTCCCAACGTCGACGGCGTGGTCGCGCTCACGCACGGTACCGGCTGCGGCATGGACAGCGACGGCCTGGGCCTGCAGATCCTGCAACGCACGCTGACGGGCTACGCCACGCACCCCAACTTCGCGGGCGTGCTGGTGGTAGGCCTGGGCTGCGAGTCCAACCAGATCAATGCCTGGCTGGCCCACGGCAGCCTGCGCGAAGGTGAAACCCTGCGCGTCTTCAGCATCCAGGACACGGGCGGCACGGCCAAGACGGTGGCCAAGGGCATCGCCATGATCAAGGAGATGCTGCCGCAGGCCAATGCCGTCAAGCGTGAGCCCTGCAGCGCCGCGCACATCACCATCGGCTTGCAGTGCGGCGGCTCCGATGGTTACTCGGGCATCAGCGCCAACCCGGCGCTGGGCGCGGCGGTGGACTTGCTGGTGGCCCACGGCGGCACAGCCATCCTCAGCGAAACGCCCGAGATTTACGGCGCCGAGCATTTGCTCACGCGGCGTGCCGTGCGACCCGATATCGCCGAAAAGCTGATCTCGCGCATCAAGTGGTGGGAGCACTACACCCAGATCAACGAAGGCGAGATGAACAACAACCCGTCGCCCGGCAACAAGGCCGGCGGCCTGACCACCATCCTGGAAAAGTCGCTGGGTGCGGTGGCCAAGGGCGGCACCTCCAACCTGGAGGCTGTCTATGAATACGCCGAACCCGTGAAGGATCACGGCTTTGTCTACATGGACACGCCGGGCTACGACCCGGTCAGCGCCACGGGCCAGGTGGCCGGCGGCGCCAACATCATCTGCTTTACCACCGGCCGCGGCTCGGCTTACGGCTGCGCGCCCTCGCCTTCACTCAAGCTCGCCACCAATTCGGCGCTGTGGCAGCGGCAGGAAGAGGACATGGACATCAACTGCGGCGAGATCATCGACAGCGGCGTGACGGTGCAGGAGATGGGACAACGCATTTTCGAGATGGTGCTGGCCACCGCTTCGGGCGAGCCCAGTAAGAGCGAAAAACACGGCTACGGACAAAACGAATTCGTGCCCTGGCAAGTCGGCGCGGTGATGTAAGGGCTTTTCACATGCAAAAAGTGCTTCAAGCCCAATACCTTCGGGCGCAAGCAGCTACCATTTTCATAGCAGCCGGCAGCACGGCCGCCGAAGCGGAAAAAATCGCCGCCAACCTGGTCATGGCCAACCTGAGCGGCCATGACTCGCACGGCATCGGCATGCTTCCGCGCTACGTCGATGCGGTGCTCGAAGGTGGCCTGACGCCCAACGCCCAGGTCAAAACCCTGCTCGATACCGGCTCGCTGCTCAGCCTGAACGGCCAGCGCGGTTACGGCCAGTCGATCGGCGAGCAGGCGATGGCGCTCGGCATGGCACGTGCCAAAACCCACGGCAGCTGCGTCATGGCGCTGGCCGAGTCCCACCATCTGGGGCGCATAGGCCATTTCGCCGAGATGGCCGTGGCCCAAGGGCTGGTGTCGCTGCACTTCGTGAACGTGATGACGCGGCCGGTCGTCGCTGCCTGGGGCGGCGCGGACGGCCGCTACGGCACCAACCCCTGCTGCATAGGCATACCCCTTAAGGACAGCCCGCCCTTTGTGCTGGACTTCGCCACCAGCCGCGTGGCCCAGGGAAAAATGCGCGTGGCGCACAACCAGGGCAAATCCGTCCAGCCGGGCCTGCTGATCGACGAACACGGCCAGCCCACCACCAACCCCGGCGTGGTGGTGGTGCCGCAGCCGAACGGTTTTTTTGGCGCGCTCATGCCATTCGGCGAGCACAAGGGCTACGGCCTGGCGGTGGCATGCGAGTTGCTGGGAGGCGCGCTCACCGGCGGCGGCACCTGGCACCACCCCACAAGCAGCGCACGTGCGGTCTACAACAGCATGCTCACCATCCTGATCGACCCCGGCAAGCTGGGCACCCAGTCGGCCATGGAAATCGAGGCGCTGGCTTTCGTCGAGTGGCTGCGCAAAAGCCCGCCGGCCGACGGTGTGGACGCTGTGCAGATTGCCGGTGAACCGGAACGCCGCGCGCGGCTTGAACGCGAACAGGGCGGCATTGAAATGGACGGCGAAACCTGGCGCGAGATCGTCGCAGCCGGCCAGAAGGTCGGCGTGCGTGTGTCGGACTGAGCACCGAACGCTATCAAATCAGTAGCTGCTCGCGCCCGCTGAATAAGGTCTACTGGCCAAAATTACCATCAACTTTGCCGGAAAACCATGACCCCAACGATTCAAAACCAGGTTGCGCTTGTCACCGGTGCCAATGCCGGCATGGGCCTGGCCACGGTGCGTGCCCTGCTGGCCGCCGGCTACAAAGTGGCGGCCACTGACCTCGGCACCGAACGTGTGGCCGCCGAGCTTGCCGCGTATGGTGACCGTTTGGCGTGCTTCACCATGGACGTGAGCGAGCAGGCCCAGGTGCATGCCGCCTGCGACGCCATCGAAGCGCGTTTTGGCCGTATCGACGTCTGCGTCAACAACGCCGGTTTCCTGCAGTACGCCAACTGCGAACAGACCACGCCGGAGCTCTGGCACAAGACCCTGCGCATCAACCTCGACGGCGTCTTCTACGTCAGCCAGCGCGTGGCGCCCGGCATGAAGGCGCGTGGTTTCGGCCGCATCGTGAACGTGTCGTCCTACGGCGCCAAAACCGGGGGGCTGTCGCCGCTGCCCGCCTATGCGGCCAGCAAGGGCGGCGTGATCTCGCTGACCTTCAGCTTTGCCCGCGAATACGCCGCGTTTGGTGTGACCTGCAACGCGCTGGCTCCGACCTTTGTGAAGACCCAAATGCTGACCGAACAGGTCAGTGCCGAGCGGCAAGCCGAGCTGCGCCAGAAGATACCGGTGGGCCGTTTTTGCGAGCTCGAAGAGTTCGCCCACTGCGTGCTGTTCCTGGCCCACCCGATGAGCGGCTTCATCACCGGCGAAGTGCTGGACCTCAACGGCGGCCTGCAGTTTGACTGAGCGTGCGATGCTGAACACCCGCGCTTTGCCGGAAATCGCCATGCGAGGCATCGGCGTCCCCACTTACCCACGCCGCGGCACTGTGGGCGTAGTGCACCTGGGCTTGGGCGCTTTTCACCGTGCGCACCAGGCACTGGTGTTCGATACCCTGCTGCAGCGCGGCGATACGCGCTGGGGTGTGCTGGGCGTCGCCATGCGCAGCACTGAGCTGGCCGACGCCATGGCCGCGCAAGATGGCCTGTATGCCGTGCAGGTTGCCAGCAGCACCGGTGTGCAGTGGCAGGTCGGTGGCGCCATCTGGAAGACCTGCGTGGCCGCCCGCGAGCCGGCGCAGGTGGTGCAGGCGCTGGCCGCGCCATCTACCCGCTGGGTCACGTTGACGGTCACTGAAAAAGGCTACGCCCCGGAACTGGCCCAACTGCTGGTGCAGGGCCTGGCGGCGCGCCGCACAGCGGGCCTGCCCGGGTTGACGCTGGCTTCCTGCGACAACCTGGCGCACAACGGCCGCAAGTTGCAGGCTTTGTGCATCGATGCCGCACAAAAGGAAAATCCGGCGCTGGCGCAATGGATCAGCACCGCCTGCGCCTTCCCGAACAGCATGGTGGACCGCATCGTGCCGGCCGCAACCGGCGAGCGTCTGGCGGCTGCCGGGCAGGCGCTCGGCGTGGCTGACCAGGCCGCACTGGGCACCGAAGCTTTCTGGGAATGGGTAATTGAACGCCGCTTTGCCGACTCTGCGGATGGCGACGTGCTGGCCGCTGCGGGCGTCACGGTGGTGGACGACGTGGCGCCGTTTGAAGAAGCCAAATTGCGCATGCTCAACGGCAGCCACACGGCCATGGCCTGCATGGGCCCGGTAGCGGGCTGGGCTGTCGTCAGCGACTGCATCGCGCGGCCTGCGGTGCATCGCTTCATTCACGGCCTGATGACGCAGGAGATCGGCCCGCAGCTCAACCGCCCGGACTGGCCCGCCTACCGCGACGCGCTGCTGGCCCGTTTTGCCAACCCCGAGTTGCAGCACAGGGTGCACCAGATCGCCACCGATAGCTCGCAGAAGATCCCGCAGCGCTGGGTGCCTTCGGTGGTCGATGCCCTGCGTGCGGGCCAGCCCGTGGAACGGCTGGCTTTTGCAGGGGCAGCCTGGATGCGCTACCTGCGCGGCATCGACGAGCAGGGGCAGCCCTACGCCTTAAACGACCCGATGGCCGAAACGCTGAAAGCCCTCGCCCTCGCCCATTCCGGTGACGCCACAGCGACGGTGCAGGCCCTGGGGACGCTGCCGGCCATCTGGGGCGAGGCCCTGCCGCAGCAAGCGCAATGGCTGGTCCGCATCGCCCACTGGCTGGCGCAGATCAACCAGCGCGGCATGCTGGCCGCCCTGGACCAACTTCACTCCCATCCCATCTGAACACCATGAAAATCACCAACGCCCGCGTCATCGTCTGCAGCCCCGGCCGCAATTTCGTCACGCTCAAAATTGAAACCGACGAAGGCCTGACCGGCATCGGCGACGCAACGCTCAACGGGCGCGAGCTGTCTGTCGTGAGCTACCTGACCGAGCATGTCATCCCCTGCCTGATCGGGCGTGATGCGCACCAGATCGAGGACATCTGGCAATACCTGTACAAGGGCGCCTACTGGCGGCGCGGACCGGTCACCATGAGCGCGATCGCCGCGGTCGACACCGCCCTCTGGGACATCAAGGCCAAGGCCGCCAACATGCCGCTGTACCAGCTGCTGGGTGGAAAGAGCCGCACCGGCGTGATGGTCTATGGGCATGCCAATGGGAAAGATATTGCGCAGACCGTGGAAGAGGTGTTGCGCTACAAGGAGATGGGCTATCAGGCCATACGCGCGCAGAGCGGCGTGCCGGGCCTGGACAAGGTTTATGGCGTCGGCAAGGGCACGTTGTTTTACGAACCGGCTGATGCCGACCTGCCCAGCGAACACGACTGGAGCAGCGAAAAATACCTGCTGCACACGCCAAAGTTGTTCGACGCAGTGCGTACCGCCGTCGGGCCGGACATCCATTTGCTGCACGACGTGCATCACCGCCTGACGCCCATCGAGGCGGGCCGGCTGGGCAAATCACTGGAGCCCTATCACCTGTTCTGGATCGAGGACGCGACGCCGGCCGAAAACCAGGAAGCTTTTCGCCTGATCCGCCAGCACACGACCACACCGCTGGCCGTGGGCGAAATTTTCAACACCATCTGGGACTGCAAGGACTTGATCCAGAACCAGCTGATCGACTACATCCGCGCGACGGTGGTGCACGCCGGCGGCATTACCCACCTGCGGCGCATTGCCGACTTTGCGGCGATGTACCAGGTACGCACGGGCTGCCACGGTGCGACCGATTTGTCACCGGTCTGCATGGGCGCAGCGCTGCACTTCGACACCTGGGTGCCCAATTTCGGCGTGCAGGAGTACATGCGCCACACCGAGCAGACCGATGAGGTGTTTCCGCACAGCTACCGTTTTGACAAAGGTTTTATGCACTGCGGCGAAACGCCGGGCCATGGTGTGGAAATCGACGAGAAGCTGGCCGCGAAATACCCGTATCAGCGCGCCTACCTGCCGGTGAACCGGTTGCAGCACGACGGCACCCTCTGGAATTGGTAGGGACTGACTTACCCCTATCGGACGCGCACTTCGTGTCGCGCCTTTTCCCCTTCCAGGGGACTGGCACCTGCGGCCGGGCAAAGCCCGTTCCGCGGCCCCCGCTTGAAGAAGAATTAGGCCCCTCTCTTGAGGCGGCGTTAGGCCAGGATCGTCGCGAGGCTGGCTTCGAGGTGCTCGGACGGTAGGCGCTTGAAGCCGGAGCGGGCGAAACGCTGCAGGCGGCCGACCATGAAGGCAACGATGACCGAGGCACGCACCTGGGCGTCGACCGTGGGAGTCGCCGCGCCGCTGGCGGCCGCTGCGTCGCGCAGGCTTTGCTTGAGGCTGGATTCGAGTTTGTCGAAGAACTGGTTCATGCGCTCTTGCAGGCGGTCGTTTTCAAACACCAGCGCATCACCGACCATGACACGCGTCATGCCGGGGTTCTTTTCGGCAAACTGCAGGATCATGACCACCAGCTTGCGGGTACGGGCTGAATGGTCGGGTTCACGTTCACCAATCTGGTTGATCAGTGTGAAGACGCTTTGCTCGATGAATTCGATCAGGCCTTCGAACATCTGCGCCTTGCTGGCGAAATGGCGGTAAAGGGCGGCTTCGCTCACATCCAGCTTGGCTGCCAGGGCGGACGTCGTGATGCGCTCGGCGCCCGGCTGCTCCAGCATAGTGGCCAGCGCCTGAAGGATCTGGACCCGGCGCTCACCCGGTTTGGGGCGCTTGCGCACCGCAGGCTCGGCTGGCGTGGCGTGCGGGCTCAGTTCAGATTCAGACGCTAAGTCGGACATAGGCGATGAAGTAGGAAATGTTTCAAAAAACCGGGAATCGTTGCAATTGATTCTCGCACAGCCAAGTGACAGTTCGTCTCTCACCAGGCCCGGGTTTTCGCCCATGAGGCGAAGGCGCAACGTTCTGTTCCGTAACAGCAAGCGCTTACTGTGGTGGGCGAGCTACAAACTCAACCGAACCCGCAATCCGTACGGTCCGGCAGGGCCAGTTCCGGTGTGGTCCAGCTCCAGCTGCGAATGGTGAACCCGGGCGATTTCGCTGGCAATGGCCAGGCCCAGGCCGTTGCCCTCGCCCGCCGTTCCCTGCACGCGGTAAAAGCGCTGCAGCGCCATGCTGCGCTCGTCCGGGGCTATGCCTGGGCCGTCGTCTTCCACTTCCAGGAAAACGCGCCAGCGCTGGTGCTCGGCGGCAGCGCCACCAGGACCCGGCTGTTTTGGCGTGCCTGGCGCTTCGAAGCCAGCCGTCGGGCCACAGCGGATCGTGACCGTGCCGCCGGGCGGTGTGTATTTGACGGCGTTGTCCACCAGATTACCGAGCAGCTCGCGCAGCAGCCACTCGTAACCACTGACCTGTGAAGGCCGGGTTTCCAGTCCCAGGTCAATGCCCTTGCGCATGGCGGCATCCAGATGCAGCGGCAGAATGGATTCACAGAGGTCTTTCAGATCTACCCGCTGCATAGGCTGGGCGCCGGCGGCTGACGCGTCGGCGCGCGAGAGCGCCAGCAGCTGGTTGGCCAGCTGCGACGTCCGGCGTGTGGCATTGCGCAGCTTGATGATTTTTTCAGCCGGCAAGGTCACCGCCCCGTCCGAGCCCGCGGCCTCAGCCACTTTGGCCGCCTGTGCCCAGGCCTCGACCTGGGCCTGCAGCCCGGCCAGAGGCGTGCGCAGCTGGTGCGCGGCATCGGCCACAAAACGGCGCTGCCCCTCCGCCTGGTCGTTCACCAGGCCAAAAAGGCGGTTCAAGGCACTCACCAGAGGCTGCACCTCTGCCGGCGTAGCCAGCGGGTCGATGGCGCTCAAGTCGCGCGGGTTGCGGCGCTCCACCGCATCCTTGAGTTCAATCAATGGCTTGAGTGCGCGCGTGACGGCCCAGTTGACGGCAAAACCTGCCGCCACGACCAGGATCAGGTTCGGCAGCAGCACCTTGAACAACACGGAGCGCACCCATTGCTGGCGCGGATCGGATCCATCCGCCAGCTGGACGATCAGCTCACCCACCGCAGTCTTCATGCGCTGCGCGGCAATCCGGTAGGTCACGCCGTTGTATTCGATGCTGTGGAATTCCGGCTCGTGCGTGGCCGGCAGCAACTCGGGAATCCAGGGCTCACCGGCCAGAAAGTCGCCTCCGGCATCGGCGAGGCGAAAGCCGGCAAAGCCAGGCCGGCCCTTGAGGAAATCATCCACGGCGGGGGCCATCAGCAGCACCGGCGCACTTTCCGGGGTGGCGCCCGGCGCCACAACCGAATCGGCCAGCAGGGGAATCAGCCGAAGCAGCTGCTGGTCTTTTTGCAGGGCGACATCGCCGGCCGTCTGGTAGTCAAAGTAAATGCTCACCAGCGCAAAAGTCCCCAGCGGGAAAAGCAGCAGCAGCAGCAGCCGGCGCTGCAGGCCGGACTTCATGGCGGCAGGCACGAACGCGTTGCCGCCCGTGCGCGCAGCCAGCGCACGCAGGCGATTTTTCAGGCGAACGGCCCAGGACCGGCCGAAAGGGTTCATGCCTGCGCTGCCTATTCAGCGCCAGCGCTGGACGGCATCCCCGGGGAAACTTCCACCAGCTCCAGTCGATAGCCAAAGCCGCGAATGGAGCGTACGGCTATGCCGTGCGGCTCCAGCTTGCCGCGCAGACGCGAGATGTACACCTCAATCGCATTGGGCGTGATCTCCTTGTCCCAGCCTGTCATGGCCTGCAGCAGCTTGTCTTTGCTGGCCGGCTTGGGCGCGTGAATCAGCAAGTACTCCATCACCGTCCATTCGCGCGGTCCGAGCTCTATCAGCTGGCCGTTGGCGCGCGCCTCGCGGTTGGCCGTGTCCAGTTCCAGCGCTCCAAAACTCAGTGTGGCGCTGGTGGCGGCCTGGGAGCGGCGCAGCAGCGCGCGCAGGCGCGCCAGCAACTCGGGCAGCTCAAACGGCTTGACCATGTAGTCATCCGCCCCCAGGTCCAGCCCCTGGACACGGTCCTGCAGCGCGTCGCGGGCCGTCAGGATGAGCACCGGCATGGCCATTCCGCCGCGGCGCAGGCGGCGCGTCAGTTCCAGCCCGTCAATGCGCGGCAGCCCGATGTCGATGATCGCCGCATCGAAGGTCTCGCCCTGCAGCACTTCCTCCGCGCGTTCGGCACTGCCGACCCAGTCGACGGCGTAGCCGGCGTCACTGAGCCCCAGCTTGATGCCGCTGGCCACCATCACGTCGTCTTCAACCAGTAAGAGTCGCATCTAGACTCCCCCCCGAGGCGCCTTCGGCACCTCCCCCTCAAGGGGGCGCCACCTGTGGCCCGGCAAAGCCGGCTCCACGGTGGCCGCTTGCAAGGGGGGTGGGCGCGCAATCACGGTATCTAGTGCGAGCGGATCATGGTGCCGTAGGCCTGGTCGGTCAGGATTTCCAGCAGCATGGCATGCGGCACCCGGCCGTCGATGATGTGGACCGAATTCACGCCGCTTTTGGCGGCATCCAGTGCACCTTCAATTTTGGGCAGCATGCCGCCGGAAATCGTTCCGTCGGCAAACAGCTCGTCGATTTCGCGGGCGCTCAGGTCCGTCAGCAGCTCCCCGGCCTTGTTCAGCACGCCGGGGGTATTGGTGAGCAGCACCAGTTTCTCGGCCTTCAGCACGGTGGCCAGCTTGCCCGCCACCACGTCGGCATTGATGTTGTAGCTCTCGTTTTCCTCGCCAAACCCGATCGGACTGATCACCGGAATGAAGGCATCGTCCTGCAGCGCCTTGACCACGCTGGGGTCAATGCTGACGATGTCGCCCACAAAGCCGATGTCATGCTCCTTCGTCGGGTCATCCTTGTCGACCATCTTGAGCTTTTGCGCACGGATCAGGCCGCCATCGCGGCCCGTCAGGCCTACGGCCTTGCCGCCGGCCTGGTTGATCAGCCCGACGATGTCCTGCTGCACCTGGCCGGCCAGCACCCATTCCACGACTTCCATGGTCTCTTCGTCGGTGACGCGCATGCCCTGGATGAAATGCCCCTTTTTGCCCAGGCGGTTCAGCGCCGCCTCGATTTGCGGGCCGCCGCCGTGCACCACCACCGGGTTCATGCCCACCAGCTTGAGCAGCACCACGTCTTCCGCAAAATCAGCCTGCAGGGCCGGGTCCGTCATGGCATTGCCGCCATATTTGATGACCATGGTCTTGCCGTGAAACTTGCGGATGTAGGGCAGCGCCTGGGCCAGGATCTCGGCCTTGTCGCGCGGGCCTACATGGGAGAGGTCTGGGTCGTTGGCGGTATTGGTGGTCATTCGCGGGGCCTTGTCAGGATGAAACAGGGAACAGGAACACAGGGAGCAGGTATTGCCGGGAAATATTGCCCGAATTGTGCCGCATCGCTGCGGCCAGCGTGCCAGCCTCAGCGACGCAGCCAGCGCGGAACCTTGAAACGGATGATCGCGATATAAAAACCGACATACGACAGCACAAACAGCGCGCAAAACATCATGAGGACCAGCGTATTTCGCCAGAACAGGACCGCAGGCACCACCGTCATCAGGGTGAAACTCCACAGATATGGTGAAGTTCGGTTGTTTCGCATCAGCATGCGACGCGAAGCATCATCATGGAACACACCACGCACAATACGGCGAAAGATAAGCTGATGAAAATGCAAGGCATCGGCGAGGCCCGGGGAACTGCCGCGCGCAAGCTTGCGATAGATCGAAAAAATCGTCTCCCAAACCGGGTAAATCAGCAACAGCATCGGGAACCACGGCGAAACAGACTCATGGCGCTGAACCAGCAGGATGGACGCCACAGCGATCACGATACCCCACAAATAGGCGCCACCGTCACCCGCAAAAATCAGCCCTCTCGGGTAATTCCAGTAAAGAAATCCGGCGGTCGCACCGACCAGACAAATCAGCATGGCGGCCAGTTGCCTGTCGCCGAGCTGCAATGCCACATGGGTAATCGCCATGCACACGAGCAGGGCAACCGTTCCTGCCAGCCCGTTATAGCCGTCGATGATATTGAACGCATGGGGCAAGCCGCAGATCGCAAATACCGCAAGCGCGATACCGAGCCAGGGCATTGCCAGCAGCCAGTTGTCAATCCCGGGCAAGCCCAGACGCGAGAGTGACAGACCCAACAGTCCACAGGCCAGCACAGCCGAGATGCCTGTCAGCACGAGCCGGTAACGCACCGACAGACGCTGTGTTGCGTCCTCATAGACCCCGCCCAACACGGCCGGCAGCACGACCACAATCCAGCTCACAGCAAATTTCCAGTCGACGCCGACATTGATGGAAACGCCGACGCTTTCAGCCAGAGCTGCAGCGAGCCAGCTCACCGCTATGCCAGCCAGTACGCCCACACCGCCCAAGCGCGGGACATCCCCCGCATGGAAGCGCTGGGGCTTGGCTTCGCCATAGTGGCCCGTACGCCCCCGCACCGCGCGTATGACAAAGATAGTCGCCAGCAGGGACACGAGAAAGCTACAAAATAGCAAAGCCACCATAAATATGCCTCTAACGGTTCCTGCACCAACGGTACGCACTATCCATTGTCAACGCTTTGGGGAGCCCCATTGAGGCGAGAAAATTTTCGGTATGAATCGCTTGACCAAAGACGTAAAAGGCTGGTCATATGCCATGCCAGGTGTTTGAAATTTATTCGGCTATTTCTGTGGGCAGGATGCGTTACCGTAACTCTCGATTGTCCAAGCCTGTACCCCGCGATCTGAAGCCGGAGGCAAATATCAACATCTTCGCAGTACATAAAATACCGTTCATCAAACCCCCCGAGCTCTTCAAATATTTTCGTGGGAAAAACCATGAACGCGCCATTCACCCATTCCGGCTGCGAAGATGTCGCCTGTTGCCGATCAGGCCCGACATAACGTGAAAGCAAAGCCCACGGCGACGGACGTTTTCTTGCGTAGTCCTGTAACGCCCCCGATTCTGCAAGTTGCACTGGAAACGAGCATCCGACTGCTGCATCCCTGAATTGGCCGATCAACGCCGGAAAGGGGTCATTACTTAAAACAATATCCGGATTGACCACGCAATAGTATTCGCAGTCGCATTTCAAAAATGCAGAGTTGTGATTGGCGCCAAAACCCTTTGGCGTCAAATTTTGTACGACTGACAGCTTGAATTTCCAGCTTCTCGCATTGATCAAATTGAGTAAGTCAGGCTCCGGAATATTGATTGTCAGCACCACGTGCTTTACCGTTTCAATGCACAAAGCCTCCAGTGTGGAAATGAGTTGAAAGACCTCATTTCCATGCCCATGGCTTACCACTGATATGCATACTTTGCCGGTTAGTAGATCGTCCGAATTTTCCAACTGTTATTTCCTGCGGTTTTCCCTGCATCAGCGCAACTGGCAAGTTCACAATTCTAAATTCAGGAAATTTATTGAAATGGGGGCCTGGAAGCCAGGCGCACCGGAGATCATCACCCTTTGGCCCTGATGACACAGCCTGCAGAATAATAAGGCGCATTGATTCTGCTCTCGCCGATCGGACGATGAATGTGGGTTCGTGTAAAGGGGTCGCGCACGCGCCAGTGCTTCAGGGCGGCGGCGCAGAAGTCAGCGTTATAATTGTTGATTATTTTGAGTGCCCTTGCAAGGGATGCGGTGGCTTCGTGAAGCCTGCCGTTTACCCTCCCCTCCCCCTTGAATAAGATGCCGCGGATAGAAATCTGCAGGTTTTTAGCCGGAGATTTAACTTGAGGAGCTGGGTGAACAAGCCTTTAAGAGCAGTAACGCCAGCCTCTGGCGCTACTTGCTTTACCAACAACGATTCTGGTTCCCAAACGAACGCCCACATGTGGACGCCGTTTAGCCAGGCATGCAGCAGTTCAGATCTGGGTCGGTTGTTCAGGGGCATGACACGCAGACCAGTCGATCCTTCTTCAAACTCAGGAGTTCAGTTTTGAGCGCTGCGATGCCTATTTCTCAACTCTCCCAGCGAGCCAAGGCAATCCTGGACATCAAGCGCGGTTTGACCATGTACTCATTGTGGGGAGCACTGGCCTGGCTGGATACCAAACAACGCTACAGGCGCTCTCTCTTGGGACCTTTCTGGATCACATTGAGTACGGGTGTGATGGTGGCAGGCATGGGGCCGCTGTATGGTGCACTGCTCGGGCAACCTGTCGGGAATTATGTCCAGCATCTGGCCATTAGCCTGATCTTGTGGACATTCATCTCCAGCTCCGTTAACGATGCCGGCACAGTATTCATTGGCGCTGAGTCTTATATCAAGCAGGTGCCGCTGCCACTGTCAGTTTTCGTGTTTAGAGGCCTGGCCAAAAACCTGATCATGCTGGCACACAACGCCCTGATCATTGTGGTCGTGCTGTATGTTTTCCCACCTGCCACACTCAAAAACCTGTGGATGGTGCCTATCGGGCTGGTTCTCATCATTGCCAACCTGTTCTGGTTCACGCTCTTGCTGGGCGTACTGAGCACGCGCTTTCGCGACATTCCCCAACTGATCGCCAATATTGTTCAGGTTGCATTCTTTTTGTCGCCCATTCTCTGGCGCCCGGAAATGCTGAGCCCGCGAGTCAGGTTTCTGTCGGATTTCAATCCGCTATACCACTTCATGGAAATTGTGCGGGCACCCTTGCTGGCTGAGCCAATCCGCCTGATCAGCTGGGCAGTGGCGGCAGGGCTCCTGGTAGTCGGATTTGGTTTGACCCTGCTCGCTTTCACGCGTTTTCGCTCCCGCGTCGCCTATTGGCTTTAACGGCGCTGACCAGCCCGAAAATCAAAAATGACCATTGTTAAAGCGAGTAATCTGGTTGTCGAGTTCCCGATCTACGGGATGAGCAGTAACCGGTCTTTAAAGAAAAGTTTGGTGAATATTGCCACCGGCGGCGTATTGGCCAAAGATGCGGCAAATCGCGTGCTGGTTCGCGCTCTCGACGGGCTAAACTTCGAGTTTCGCGAGGGAGACAGGGTTGGCCTGATCGGTCATAACGGGAGCGGCAAGAGCACTTTGCTTCAAGCGCTGGCCGGCATCTACGAACCCACGAGTGGCAGCCTCGAAATCCACGGACGGGTAACCTCCATGCTGGGCATCACTTTGGGCATGGACTCTGAAGTTACCGGGCTTGAAAACATCTATCTACGCGGCAGAATCATGGGTTTGACCCGCAAGCAGATTGAAGAGCGGCTAGATAACATTGCGGAATTTGCAGGGATTGGCGACTATCTCCACTTGCCTATGCGGACCTATTCCAGCGGCATGTCGATGCGCCTGGCCTTCGCCATTGCAACCAGTGCAGATGCAGACATCGTTTTGATGGACGAATGGCTCAGCGTTGGCGATGCGGAATTCGTCGACAAGGCAAAACGCCGGCTCACAGACATGGTCAACAACGCACGGCTCGTCGTCATTGCCTCACATGACGCCGCGATGATCAAGGAACAGTGCCGGACCATCCTGAAGCTTGAGCATGGCAAAATCGTCTCGATTGAAAAAAGTTAACCCTTTTCATCTTTTTTAACCTTGAATACCTCAATTATGAAATTTCTGGTCACCGGCGGCTGCGGCTACAAAGGTCACGTTCTTGTTCCCAAGCTCCTGAACAGGGGTTATGAGGTAGTGGTTCTGGACACAATCTGGTTTGGCAACTACCTGCCGCCTCATCCAAACCTTACCGTCATTCAAGGCGACGTGCGCAATATCGATGCCATCAACCTCGATGGGATCGACGGCATCATCCATCTGTCTTCCATAGCCAACGATCCCTGTGGCGATCTGGATCCCAAACTTACTTGGGAAGTCAGCGCGCTGGCAACCATGCAGCTGGCCGACAAGGCCAAGCGCAAAGGCGTCAAACGCTTCATCTATGCCTCGTCTGGCAGCGTCTACGGGGTGAAGGACGAGCTGCAAGTGACCGAAGAGCTCGATCTCAAGCCAATCTCTGAGTACAACAAGACCAAAATGGTCGGGGAGCGGGTTTTGCTGAGCTATTCGGACGACATGGTCGTCCAGATTGTGCGTCCGGCAACTGTTTGCGGCGTTTCGCCCCGCATGCGCCTCGACGTGTCGGTCAACCTCTTGACGATGCAGGCACTTAGCAAAGGCAAGATCACCGTGTTTGGTGGCGACCAGACCCGCCCTAACATCCACATCGATGACATCACTGATGTCTATCTGCACCTGATTGACCACCCTGAGGTGACTGGCGTCTACAACGCAGGTTTTGAGAACATCTCCATCCTTGACATCGCCAAGATCGTCACGAAGCATGTCCCGGTTGAAATTGTCGTGACCGAATCGAACGACCCGCGCTCCTACCGCGTCAACTCGGACAAATTGCTTGCAACCGGATTCAAGCCGAAAAAGGGCGTTGAAGACGCAGTCAAGGAAATCATCGCCAAATTCCGTGCCGGTGAGTTGAAAGACGAAGACCGCTTCTACAACCTGAAGTGGATGGAGCAAACCGTGCTGTCCAAGCAAACTGCGTAGGAGACCATGATGGAGCTCAAAGTACCGATGGAAGCAGGATTCGCCGACTATGCAAACCGCTTGTCGCATGTGCTGCAAACGTCCGACTGGTCGGGTGTGGCCGAGCTGGCCAAAGACATGAAGCGCGCATGGGACAACGGAAACCAGGTGTTCTTTTGCGGCAACGGCGGCAGCGCAGGCAATGCGGTGCATTTGGCCAATGACTTCATTTATGGCGTTGCCAAGCGTACCGGCGGTGGTATTCGAGCGGTTGCCTTGTCGGCCAATACAGCGGTCATGACCTGCCTCGCCAACGACGTCGGATACGACCACATCTACAGCGAGCAACTCGCCGTACTTGCCAACGAAGGCGACGTGCTGATCACCTTGTCCGGCAGCGGCAATTCCCCCAACATCCTTCAGGTCCTTGAGCAGGCCAGGATCAAGAAAGTACGCAGTTACGCCATCCTGGGTTATTCCGGCGGCAAGGCCCTGGCCATGGCCGATGTAGCCATTCACTTTCCCGTCAACGACATGCAGATCGCTGAAGACATGCAGCTCGTCGTCGGACATATGTTGATGCAATGGCTTTACGACAACAGGCCGGCCGTTACCTGACACATTAAAAATAAGCAGTATCCATGGAAACCGTATTCGTTATCGGCAGCAACTCTTTTTCGGGTGCCAGCTTTGTAGATTTCGCCTTGCAGCAAGGGGTCAAGGTCATCGGCACCAGCCGTTCCGAAGAGCCTATCCCGGCGATGCTGCCGTACAAGTGGCGGGACCACAGCAATTTTGCCTTTCACAAGCTCGACTTGAACAAGGATCTCGACGGTATCGAGGCACTCCTGCATTCGGTCAAGCCCAAGCATGTCGTCAACTTTGCAGCGCAAAGCATGGTGGGTGAAAGCTGGAAAACTCCAGAAGACTGGTTCATGACCAACGTGGTATCCACCGTCAAACTACATGACGCGCTGAGGAAGTGCGACTTCCTGGAACGCTACGTCCACGTATCGACGCCTGAGGTTTATGGCAGCTGCTCCGGTTTCGTGGATGAGAACTTTCCGTTCAATCCCAGCACGCCTTATGCAGTCTCGCGGGCCGCAGCCGACATGAGTCTTCGCACCTTCCGTGCAGCGTACGACTTCCCGGTGGTCACCACGCGTGCCGCCAATGTGTATGGCCCCGGGCAACAGCTGTATCGCATCATTCCCCGCACCATCCTGTTTATTTTGCTGGGCCGCAAACTGCAATTGCATGGCGGCGGCGTTTCGACACGCTCGTTCATACATATGTCCGACGTCTCCGACGCCACGTGGCGGATCATGCTCAAGGGCAATAACGGCGATACCTACCATATCTCCACCAGTGAAGTCGTGTCCATCAAGGAGCTGGTCGAGCGCATCTGCCAGAAGCTCGGCGTCAATTTTGACGATCACGTCGAGGTCGTCGGCGAGCGCATGGGCAAGGATTCAGCCTACCACCTTGACAGCACCAAGCTTCGCACCGAACTCGGCTGGTCCGACCACGTCACCCTGGATGCCGGGCTCGATGAGTGCATCGCCTGGGTACGAAACAATTTCGAGGCGCTCAAGGCGTCTTCTTACGACTACTCCCACAAACCCTGATGCAAGCCCAAAACCCAACCCAACTCGCGCAAACGGCTGCCAAGCTTCGCGCGCGCATCATCGAAACCTCGTCGAAGACCGGCACCCCTCACCTCGGTTCATGCCTTTCCTGCGTGGATATTTTGACGGCGCTGTATTTCAACGTGCTTCGCATCGACACCAGCAACCCGCGCGGCAAGGACCGCGATCGTTGCATTCTCAGCAAGGGCCACGGTGCAATGGGACTGTTTCATGTCCTGGCTGAGCGCGGCTTCTATCCACTGAGTCGCCTGGACAGCTACGGTGAAGACGGCGGCGTGTTTGCCGAGCATCCGCCAACGCCCGACCATCTGGACGGCATCGAGGCAGCGACAGGTTCGCTGGGCCATGGCCTTCCGCTCGGCCTGGGCATGGCGCTTGCCGGCCGCATCCAGGGCCAGTCCTACAACGTCTACGCGGTCCTCAGCGACGGCGAATGCAATGAAGGTTCGGTTTGGGAGTCCGCCATGTTGTCGGCCGCACAAAAGGTCAACAACCTCTGCGTCATCATTGACTTCAACAAATGGCAGGCCACCGGCCGCAGCCAGGAAGTCATGGCGCTAGACCCGCTTGCTGACAAGTGGCGCGCATTTGGCTGGAACGCTGTCGAAGTGGACGGGCATAGCTACCCCGAATTGCTGAATGCTTTGGCGCAATTCCCGAACACCAATGGCAAACCCACCGCCATCATTGCCCACACCGTCAAAGGCAAGGGTGTGTCGTTCATGGAAGACGACAACAACTGGCACTACCGAATCCCCACTGCAGACGAAGTAGCACAATCGAAAATTGAACTTGGGGTGGCAGCATGAGAAACGCCTTTGCAGAAGAGATGACAAAGGTCGCCGCCACAGACAAACGCGTTGTCGTTTTGTCCGGCGATATTGGCAACCGGCTTTTTGACAAGCTTCGCGTGGTCGATGCATCGCGGTTTTACAACTGCGGCGTTGCGGAAGCCAACATGATGGGCGTCGCTGCAGGCATGGCATTGTCTGGCCTGCGACCCTTTGTTTACACCATCACGCCCTTCACCACTACCCGCTGCTTCGAGCAGATTCGTGTCGACGTTTGCTACCACCATGCACCGGTTGTCATTGTTGGCACGGGTTCGGGTTTGTCTTACGCAGAACTGGGACCTACCCACCATTCGCTCGAAGACATGGCCATCTTGCGCACGTTGCCTGGCATGCGTGTGCTTGCGCCTTGCGATTCGTCAGAACTCCGCCAAGCCCTTCATGAGGTGCTCAAAGACGACAGCCCAACGTACATCCGTATCGGCAAAAAGGGCGAGGCAGACATTCACAAGAGCTTGCCTGACCTTCGCCTCGGCAAAGCCCTGGTGATTCGCCCAGGAACCGACGTCGCCCTGCTTTGCGCAGGCAACATGATGGCTGAGACGCTCAAAACAGCGGACCAATTGGCGGCTAAAGGTATCTCGGCTGAGGTCGTGAGCTTTCACACCGTCAAGCCGCTCGATGCCGAATACTTGCAGCAAGCGGCAAGTCGCTTCAAATTGCTGGTGACGGTTGAAGAGCACAGCCGCATTGGCGGCTTTGGCAGCGCAGTCGCCGAGTGGCGCATGGCTCAGCCCGACAACGTTCGGCAACTGAGCTTTGGCACGGACGACGAGTTCATGCACGAAATCGGCAGCCAGGTTTACGCCCGTAAAAAATATGGACTGACCGCCGACAACATGGCGACCCGGACTTTGGCGGCTCTGGCTGCAGTCATTCCTCGTCCTTGAGAATGCCCATGCACCTTGGGTTGGACTTTGATAACACTATCGTCAGCTATGACGGGCTTTTTCATAAAGTCGCCATGGAAGGCGGCTGGATCACTGAAGAAATTCCGGTTTCCAAAGTAAGCGTACGGGACCATCTGCGGTTGATCGGCAAAGAGCCGGTCTGGACCGAAATGCAAGGCTACGTTTATGGCGGCCGCATGGATGAAGCGCAGGCTTACCCGGGTGTCATCGACTGCCTGACATGGGCCCGCGCCAACGGCATTCCGATGTCCATCGTGAGTCACAAGACGAAGCACCCGTTTCTGGGCAAGCAATATGACCTGCACGAGGCAGCGCGACACTGGATCAGCCTGTACCTGACCGATGCGGACGGCCCCCTGATTCCGGTCGACCGCGTTCACTTCGAGCTCACCAAAGAAGCCAAGTGCAAACGCATCACGGACATCGGCTGCACTGTCTACGTCGACGATCTTCCGGAGATCTTGCTGGCCCCGGGGTTTCCGGCGTCCGCTGACAAAGTGCTCTTCGATCCGGACGGCCATCATGCTGCGCAGGATCTTCCGCGCGCCGCTAACTGGCCCGAAGTCCGTAGCCGCCTGGAGACTCTATGGCGCCAGAGTCCCTGACACCTGCCGTCTCGCAGTTGCTTGCTACTGTTGGGCGGGAAAAGCAGGGGTTCGAGCTGCAGCCATTGTCGGCCAGTGGGAACAACCGCGTCTTCGTCCTCAACACCGCTGACGAAAACCTGGTGCTCAAGTGGTATTTCCATGACCCAGCCGATTTGCGTGATCGTCTGGGCGCTGAATACGCTTTTCTCGAGCATGCCTGGGACACTGGACTTCGCAGCGTTCCCAAACCTATGGGAAAAGACCCGGTCAACCATCTTGCGCTGTATGAGTTTGTCGAAGGCGAAAAACTTCAGGCCCAGCAGATCAAAGACACAGACATGGAGCAGGCCGCGCAGTTTCTCGCGAGCCTGAACACAGCGCATAGCCGCGCGACGGCTGGGGCCCTGCCCGCTGCGTCGGAAGCCTGTTTCAGTGTTGCCGCGCACCTGGCGATGGTCGATGCGAGGCTCGCACGTTTTGCAACCTTGCAACCCGAGTCTTCAGTCGACAGCGTCGCGGCAACTTTTGTTGCCGACCTTGCAAAGTATTGGGCGTTGACAAAAACGCGGTTGATAGCTGAATGCAAAGCAATGGGGCTCGACCCCGAGGCCGATTTGCCCGCATCCCAGCGATGCCTGTCACCATCAGACTTTGGGTTTCACAACGCATTGGTCAGACCCGACGGAACACTGTGTTTCATCGATTTTGAATATGCAGGCTGGGATGACCCAGCCAAGGCGGTGGGGGATTTCTTTTCCCATCCCGGGGTGCAGGTGTCCCGGCAGTACTTTGACAGGTTCCTTGCCGCCGTGCTGGCGCCTTTTGCGGAGCCTGAAACCATGGCTGCCAGGGTGCGCCTGCTTGAGCCCGTGTTCCAGTTGAAGTGGTGCTGCATCATCCTTAACGAATTTCTACCAGCCGGCGCTAGACGCAGGACATTTGCGAATCCCGGGGACGACGCAGAACAGCGCAAGCAACGCCAGTTGCTCAAGGCGCAAACCCTCTATCAATCATTTGCCCACTAAAGGACCTCAATTGGCTTACATCGACTTTCTGTCATCTGTTCACAAAAGCACTACCCGCGACTACCTGGCCCGCGTCAACGAGCCGGAGTTTCCAAAGGCCAAGGCTGCTGCGCTGGCCAAGCAATGGGGTTATGACTATTGGGACGGCGACCGCCGCATCTGCTACGGTGGCTACAAATACATGCCCGGGCGCTGGGCGCCCGTCGGCCAGGCCATGGTCGACCATTACGGCCTGAAAGCCGGCGACAAGGTTCTGGACATCGGTTGTGGCAAGGGCTTCCAGCTTTATGAGCTAACCCAACTGGTGCCGGGCCTCGAGGTTTATGGCATCGATGCTTCCACCTACGCCATTGAAAACGCCAAAGAAGAAATCAAGGACCGGCTGCAGGTCGGCAATGCAAACAGCCTGCCTTTTCCTGACAACCATTTTGACTTTGTGTTCTCGATAACCACGCTGCACAACCTTCACAACTACGACCTCGACAAGGCGCTGCGCGAAATGGAGCGTGTCGGCAAGAAAAACAAATATCTGTGCGTGGAGTCCTATCGCAACGAGCAAGAGAAAGCCAACCTGCTGTACTGGCAAGTGACCTGCGAAGCCTTCTGCACGCCGGAAGAGTGGGACTGGTGGTTCAAGCAAACCGGCTACACCGGCGACCATTCCTTCATTTACTTCGAGTGAGCCCAGCATGACCATTCCAAAAACCATGAAGGCGGCGATCCTCGTCGAACAACGCAAGCCACTGATCGTTGACGACATCGAAATGCCGTCCACACTCGAGGTCGGCCAGGTGCTGGTCAAGGTGCTCTTTAGCGGCATTTGCGGCTCCCAACTTGGCGAGATCGACGGCGCCAAGGGCGAAGACAAATTCCTTCCCCATTTGCTTGGTCATGAAGCGTCCGCCAAAGTCATTGAGACCGGACCAGGCGTCAAGCATGTCAAAGCCGGTGATCTGGTCGTACTGCACTGGCGAAAAGGCCTGGGCATCGAGGGCGCACCACCGAGCTATCGCTGGCGCGGCAACAAACTCAACGCCGGCTGGATTGCCACGTTCAATGAATACGCCATCGTCGCGGAGAACCGCATGACGGCCATTCCAGCGGACAGCGATCCAGAGGTTGCAGCACTGTTCGGATGCGCCGTAACAACCGGCTTTGGTGTTGTCGAAAACAACGCCAAGGTCAGGATCGGCGAATCCGTGGTGGTGTTCGGTGCCGGCGGCGTAGGCCTCAATATCGTGCAGGCATCCGCACTGGTAGGCGCATACCCTGTCATCGCAGTCGACATTCACGACAACCGCCTGGCACTGGCCAAAGAGATGGGTGCAACACACCTCATCAACTCGAAGAATGAAGATGCCAAGACCGCCATCGAGCGCATCGTCGGCACGCAAGGCCTCGACGTGTTTATCGACAACACCGGCCAACCAGCCATCATCGAAATGGGTTACGGCATCACCAAACCGCAAGGCCGCGTGACGCTGGTCGGCGTTCCCCGAAAAGGAAACACCACTCAGATCTTCTCGCTGCCCCTGCATTTCGGAAAAGTGCTTTCCGGGTCACATGGCGGTGAAGCAATTCCCCACGAAGATATTCCCCGCTACCAGAACCTGTATGTTGCCGGGCGTATTCACCTCAAGGAACTGCTGACAGAGCGCGTGCCCCTCGCCGACATCAACACAGCAATTGAAAACATGCGCTCCGGCAAAGCAAGCGGACGCTGCCTGATCCGGATGGATGGGGCATGACGGATGGATGCTGAAGGGCGAGAGGTTGCGAGTACAGATGCGCTGACGCATCCCAAATACCGCGCAGACATCGACGGTCTGCGTGCGGTGGCGGTGTTGTCCGTGCTCGGTTTTCATGCGTATCCCGAATGGGTTCGCGGCGGCTTCATCGGCGTTGACATCTTCTTCGTCATCTCGGGCTTCCTGATCTCGACGATCATTTTTCAGGGCCTGGCCACCTCCCAGTTCAGTTTTCGCGACTTCTACTCCCGGCGCATCCGCCGCATATT
>NZ_JBFUBS010000011.1:0-36683 GCF_056405635.1 Polaromonas sp. P1_F8
GTGTTGATCGTGATGCCGCGCGCTTTTTCTTCGGGCGCCGCGTCAATTTGGTCGTAGCCTTTGGCTTCGCCGCCGAACTTGGATGCCAGAACGGTCGTGATCGCCGCCGTCAGCGTCGTCTTGCCATGGTCCACGTGGCCAATCGTGCCGACGTTGACGTGCGGCTTGGTCCGCTCAAATTTGCCTTTTGCCATTTTTCTCTCCAGATAAAGAACATGCCCGTGTACGGTTTAACGTCTGCACTGTGTTGCTGATTCACTTCGCACGGGTACAAAGTGGCACACAATCGCAGACAAGGAAAAAAAGCTGCCGCCCCACACGGGCCGGCAGCTGACGTTACTTACTTGGCGCGCGAAGCCATGATGGCTTCCGACACGTTGCGCGGAGCTTCAGAGTAGTGCTTGAACTCCATGGAGTATGTAGCACGGCCCTGCGACATCGAACGCAGCGTGGTCGAATAACCGAACATTTCAGACAGCGGCACTTCAGCCTTGATGGCCTTGCCGCCACCAACCATGTCTTCCATGCCCTGCACCATGCCGCGACGTGACGACAAGTCGCCCATGACGTTGCCGGCGTAGTCTTCAGGCGTCTCAACTTCCACGGCCATCATGGGCTCCAGAATCACGGGGCTGGCCTTGCGGCAGCCTTCCTTGAAACCGAAGATGGCAGCCATCTTGAAGGCCAGTTCGTTCGAGTCCACATCGTGGTACGAACCGAAGTGCAGCGTGACCTTGACGTCGACCACAGGGTAGCCAGCCAGCACGCCGGACGTGACGGCTTCGTTGATGCCCTTTTCCACCGCGGGGATGTATTCGCGAGGAACCACACCGCCCTTGATGGCGTCGACGAATTCGATACCCTTGCCGGCTTCGTTGGGTTCGATCTTGAGCACGACGTGGCCGTACTGGCCCTTACCGCCGGACTGGCGCACAAACTTGCCTTCTGCGTCTTCCACCGTCTTGCGAATGGTTTCACGGTAAGCCACCTGCGGCTTGCCGACGTTGGCTTCCACGCCGAATTCGCGCTTCATGCGGTCAACAATAATTTCCAGATGCAGCTCGCCCATGCCGGCGATCAGGGTCTGGCCGGACTCTTCGTCGGTCTTGACGCGGAAAGACGGATCTTCCTGGGCCAGGCGTTGCAGCGCGATACCCATTTTTTCCTGGTCGGCTTTGGTCTTGGGTTCCACAGCCTGCGTAATCACGGGCTCAGGGAACACCATGCGCTCGAGCATGACGATGGCATCCGGATCACACAGGGTTTCGCCAGTGGTCACATCTTTGAGACCCACGCAGGCGGCGATGTCGCCGGCGCGGATTTCGCTGACTTCTTCGCGGTTGTTCGCGTGCATCTGCACGATACGGCCGATACGCTCTTTCTTGCCTTTGATCGGGTTGTAAACGCTGTCGCCCTTTTTCAGGACGCCGGAGTAAACGCGCACGAAGGTGAGCTGGCCCACAAACGGGTCAGTCATCAGCTTGAATGCCAGCGCAGAGAATTTCTCTTCGTCGTCAGCCTTGCGGGTGACAGGCGCCTCATCTTCGTCCATGCCCTTGACAGGCGGAATGTCGATCGGCGACGGCATGAATTCAATCACGGCGTCCAGCATGCGCTGCACGCCCTTGTTCTTGAAGGCGGAACCGCAATACATCGGCTGGATTTCGCTGGCGATGGTGCGCGTGCGGATGCCCAGCTTGATTTCAGCTTCGGTCAGATCACCTTCTTCAAGGTATTTGTTCATCAGCTCTTCAGACGACTCGGCAGCAGCCTCGACCATCTTCTCGCGCCATTCCTTGGCCAGCTCGACGAGCTCGGCGGGAATATCGCTGTAGGTGAACTTCATGCCTTGCGAGGCTTCGTCCCAGATGATGGCCTTCATTTTCAGCAGGTCGACCACGCCGGTGAAGCTTTCCTCAGCGCCGATGGGGATCACCATGGGCACAGGGCTGGCCTTCAGGCGCAGCTTCATCTGCTCGACGACCTTGAAGAAGTTCGCGCCGGTGCGGTCCATCTTGTTGACGAACGCAAGGCGGGGAACTTTGTACTTGTTGGCCTGGCGCCAGACGGTTTCCGATTGGGGCTGAACGCCACCCACGGCGCAGTACACCATGCAGGCGCCGTCAAGCACGCGCATGGAGCGCTCGACTTCAATCGTGAAGTCCACGTGGCCCGGAGTGTCGATGATGTTGATGCGGTGCTCAGGCAGAGACGTGTCCATGCCCTTCCAGAAGCAGGTGGTGGCAGCGGAAGTAATCGTGATGCCGCGCTCCTGCTCTTGCTCCATCCAGTCCATGGTGGCAGCGCCGTCGTGAACTTCACCAATCTTGTGGTTCACGCCGGTGTAAAAAAGGATCCGCTCGGTGGTGGTGGTCTTGCCGGCATCAATGTGCGCGGAAATGCCGATGTTGCGGTATTGGGAAATGGGGGTAGCGCGGGACATAAATTACTTTCAGTTCGGGGTTACGAACAAAGACTCGTTGAAGGACTGCCCGCAGTCCGGGCATCCTTCATTTCTTCTACGCGTCTGCCGGTCGAGAGGGGTGTTATGCACCACGCCCGGCTGGCAGAAGTGGGGTTGAACCAGCGATAAACAAGGTGACCAACACCTTGCAACCGCCTGGCAACCCGTCAGCTCAGCGCAGCAAATACTGCAATCGAAAATTAGAAGCGGAAGTGGCTGAACGCCTTGTTGGCTTCTGCCATGCGGTGAACTTCGTCACGCTTTTTCATGGCGCCGCCGCGGCCTTCGGTCGCCTCCATCAGCTCATTGGCCAGGCGCAAAGACATGGACTTCTCGCCACGCTTCTTGGCGGCTTCCTTGAGCCAGCGCATGGCCAGAGCCATACGGCGGACAGGACGCACTTCAACCGGCACCTGGTAGTTGGCGCCGCCGACGCGGCGGGACTTCACCTCAACCATGGGCTTGATGTTGCCAATGGCCATGTGGAAAGCCTCAAGCGGGTCTTTGCCGGGGTTCTTTTTCTCGATAAAGTCGAGCGCGCCATAAATGATGCGCTCTGCGACGGCCTTTTTGCCGCCTTGCATGATCACGTTCATGAACTTGGCGAGATCAACATCGCCAAATTTTGGATCAGGAAGAATTTCACGTTTAGGGACTTCGCGACGACGTGGCATTTTTTCACCTCTTTGCTTCAGTTGGCATTGCTTTTGGCAACACCGCGAGAGTTATCAAAACCCTCACTTACTCGACCGGTGCAACTATTTGCACTTGGGTCACTTCGTTTCAGACACCTGCCAGGGCGAGTGAAACACCTTGTTTTGAAGGAACTATCACAGACTTCTGTGACAACTTCTTCTGGCGCGAGCTCTCAGTGAAGAGAAAAACCCGAGCCGGTTCGGCTTATTTGGCCTTTGGCTTCTTCGCACCGTACTTGGAGCGCGACTGCTTGCGGTCTTTCACGCCTTGCAAGTCGAGCGAACCACGGACGATGTGGTAACGCACACCGGGCAAGTCCTTGACACGACCGCCGCGAACCAGCACCACGCTGTGTTCCTGCAGGTTGTGGCCTTCGCCGCCGATGTAGGAAATGATTTCAAAACCGTTGGTCAGGCGCACTTTGGCAACCTTACGCAGAGCGGAATTGGGCTTTTTAGGTGTCGTGGTGTACACACGGGTGCACACACCGCGGCGCTGCGGAGAATTTTCCATCGCAGGGCTCTTGGACTTGATCTTTTCGACCTCGCGCCCCTGACGGACTAACTGATTAATGGTTGGCATTGAAAACGTCCCTAAACGTCTGAAAACTAATTTACCGTGTTGATACGGCCACAAATATTTCCCGCCACGAAAGCGGAAAAGCCTTCTAGTATAAACCGGATAGGGGAATCCCTCAAGCAGAACGCGTGGCTTGGGCACACGAAATGGCCGGCAAAGAGAAGTTTGGCGCCCAAAGATTCGATGTTAGCGCCCACTCCAAATGAGTCTTTCGTGTCGAACGCCCTGGAGGAAGAGTCCACCAATCGCCGACACGAGTCTTGGCGGCCGGCAATTTGCCTGAAAAACCGAGAGCAGGGCGTCGCTGCTATCAACGACTCATAACCAGCGACACCCGAGGCAAAGGTGTGGGGAGGGGCTGAATGTATATCCGCCCCACCCACCCTCCGCTTCCGTCTTATTTAATCCACAACCTGATGGCATCCCAGGCACGGCCCAGAATGCCAGCCTCACCCACCGCTTCCAGCGCCACCAGCGGCACTTCGGCCACCGGGCTAGGGTTGTCGCCCAAGGTGACCTTCAGCGTGCCAACAGCCTGGCCCTTGGCAAACGGCGCCACCAACGGGTCGGGCCGCGCCACCTGGGTTTTGACTTTGGCAGCACCACCGGCAGCGATGGCCACCACGATGGCCTGCGGACGGCCCAGCTTCACGGTCGAGGAGGTGCCTTTCCAGACCGACGGGGTAACCACAGCCTGGCCGGCGTCGAACAGCTTCACGGCTTCATAGGCCGTGTAGCCCCAATTCAGCAGTTTTTGCGATTCATTGGCGCGTGCGCTGTCGCTGACGGTGCCCAGCACGATGGCCAGCAACCGGCGCCCGCCCGGCGCGCCGGCAGCGCCCAGGTTGGGAAAGTCGCGCTTTGCCGTGGCGATCATGCAATAGCCGGCGGCGTCGGTATGGCCGGTTTTCAGGCCGTCCACCGTCGGGTCGCGGAACAGCAGGGTATTGCGGTTGGTGTCGTTGGCCGCGGGCGTGCCGGGATAGCGGTACTTCTTGATCGCCGAATAGCCGATGTAATCAGGGAAATCCTGCATCAGCCGGGTGGACAGGATGCTCAGGTCACGCGCGGTGGTGGTGTGGCCGGGCTCGGTCAGGCCTTCCGGGTTTTTATAGGACGTGGACTTCATGCCCAGCGCCTTGGCCTGCTCGTTCATGAGGCGGACAAAGTTTTCGGCCGAGCCGCCCACGCCTTCGGCGAGCGCCATGGTGGCGTCATTGCCGGACTGCACCACCATGCCCTTGATCAGGTCTTCCACGGGCACCTGCATCTTCGGGTCGATGAACATGCGCGAGCCGGGCATCTTCCAGGCGCGCTCACTGACGGGGAAGGTCTGTTTCAGGTCAATCTTTTTGGATTTGAGCGCATCGAACACCAGGTATTCGGTCATCAGCTTGGTCAGGGATGCAGGCTCCACCGGCGAATCGATGTCCTTGGCCGCCAGGATCTGGTTGGCGGTGATATCCAGCAGCAAGTAGGAGCGTGCGGCGATTTCGGGCGCTTGCGGCACCTGGGCATGCACCACGGGCAGCGCTGCGGAGAAAACCAGGAACACGGTGGCGGCAAAAGCGCGCAGGCTGGGGGCGGCGCGGAGGGCCTTGAGTGAAGCTTGCATCAGTAGGGGTTCAGTGAAATTCGGTGAAGGGGTAAGGGTCTGGGTCAGGGAGCGCCTGGCAAACAGCATCAGGCGGAGGGCGAAGACAGGTGGCGAACCACGAGATTTTTCAGCAAGGGCAATTGTCCATGAAAGAAATGGCTTCCCCCCGGCACAACGGTAACAGGCAGTGCTTGCGGCCGGGCCCAGTCCAGCACGGCGGACAGCAGCACCGTGTCGTCGTGCTCGCCGTGCACGACCAGGGTTTTCAGATGCGCGGCTTCGTCGATGGGTGCAGCAGGCGCGCGGGTCACGCTGGTGCCGACCAGCACCAGTTTTTCAATATCGCGGGCTGCGCTGAGGCGTTCAAAGGCGTGGGTGGTGACAAAAGCGCCGAACGAAAACCCGGCCAGTGCCAGCACCTGGCCGCTGCTGGCCGGTGCCGCATGTTCCACCACGGCCAGCAAGTCCTCGAGCTCGCCCCGGCCTTCGTCATGGCTGCCGGCGCTGCCACCCACACCGCGGAAATTGAACCGGACGGCGGTCCATCCGCATTGCACAAAGGCCCGGGCCAGCGTCTGCACCACCTTGTTGTCCATGGTGCCCGCAAACAGCGGGTGCGGATGCGCAATGACCGCCACGCCGCGCGGGCCGGCGGCGGGGAGGTCTACGGCAATTTCAAGCGCGCCGGCTGGGCCCTGGATGGTCGATTTGCGGGTCTGCGAATTCACGGTGATGGATTCCATTCAAACAGGTTGCTATCAAATAAGGAGCTGCTTGCGCCCGTCCCTATTGGGCCGGAAGGTCAAAAGATGCGAATTTCGGGAATAGTGGCCTTCCCCCGGCCTACCGCCCGATGTGCGCGGGCACCAGCAGGCGCTCGACGACTTTGCCGTTTTTCAGGTGCGATTCGACAATTTCATCAATGTCGCTGGCGTCGACATAGGTGTACCAGACCGCCTCGGGGTAGACCACCGCCACCGGACCGGCTGCGCAGCGGTCCAGGCAGCCAGCCTTGTTGACGCGGACCTTGCCCGGCCCGGCCAGCCCCGCGGCTTTCACCTGCGATTTGCAGCGGTCAAAGCCTTCCTGTGCGCGGTGGTCGGCACAGCAGTCTTCGCCGTTGGCGCGCTGGTTCAGGCAAAAGAAGACATGGCGTTCGTAATAGGAATTTTGTTCAGGCATGGTGTGACTTTAGTGGATGTGTGCTGGATATGGTTCCCATTGCTCCGGCGGTCAAGGCACCTCAACGACCAACGCTGTCGCCTTTTTCACCAGCGGAAGCATCAGCAGCAGGGTCGGGAATGCAACGACCCAGGAAAGCGCCCAGGCGCTAAGCCAGATGCGCAGGACCCCGGGCGTGATGCCTACGCCTTTGAGCGTGCTGATGATGGACACGATGCAGGTCATCAACACGGAAAGCAGCAAGGGTGTGACCCAGCGCGCGCTGCGGGCGGGGAGTTTTGTGAAACCGAAAAGGGTGCGCGATGAAGATTTCGAAGAGTTCATACAGGGTTCCATAAGCCGTCCAGTCAAGGCGCCTTTCCGGCAGCCGATGGCATGCCGGAAACACAACCCCGGCATGGCCGGCGGTAGTAGGCGCGTTGATTGACGTAAACGCTTACGGCAACTCTTGAGGGAGATCGCAGGCCAATATTAGCAGAGGCAAATCACCGGCGCACATCAACGCGCGGCTCGCGCCCTGAAAGCCGTACCAGCACATACAGCAAAGCTGCATACGGCCATAGCCAGCCCAGCCACTGCACCAGGCCGTGAAAACGGATAAAGCGGCCCTGCTCCCAGGTTTGCAGGGTTTGTGCGAAATACGGGTCGGCGGGCGCCTGGTTGAGCAGCCCCAGGTGAACCGTGAGCGCCAGCAGTGCCAGCGCGGCTGCCCCCCGGCGCGGCACAGGCAGCAGCAGCGCCGCCAGCACAACGGCAAATCCGACGCCCACCTGCACGGGCAGGTCCAGCCAGGCCCAAGCGTGATCCGGGCCGTAGCTCAGCGCGGCCGACAGCGCCGATGCGGCAATGCCGACCGCGACGATGGCCGCCGAGAACGCTGCGCGCTGCCAGAGTGTGCGGATCACGCAATAGCCGAGCAGGCAGGGAATCAGCGCACCCAGCGCCACGCACAGCAATTCGGCAATCGGCACCAGCGGCTGCAGCTCCATGTCGCGCACCGGCATCCATTCGAGGAAAGGCGTGTCGGTCAGCACCTCGGCCAGCGCAGCCTCGAGCCGCTCGAACACCTGCCCCAGCCCCAGGGGCACGGAGGCAGGAAACAGCAACGCGGGCGGCCAGAGCATCAGCAACACCAACGCACCCCGCGCATCCTGCGCGAACCAGCGCGCCCGAAAGCGGCTCCAGCGGTCGACGATGCCGGTTTTTTCCAGTGCCCACGCACAGCACGCGCCCAGCCATGCGCCGGTGGTGTTGAGCGCCAGATCGACATTGGAGGGAATGCGCGAAGGCAGGTAGCTTTGCAGCGTTTCCATGGCCAGCGACAGCAGCGCGCTGACCAGCACCGCCACCGTCACCGCCCAGGAAACACGCCGGCTGCGCAGCGCCGACAGCGCCAGCAGAAAACCCAGCGGTGCATAGCCCAACAGGTTGGCGCCCACGTCAAAACCGGTCCAGTACTGCGGCAGGGGCGCTGTCAGGAACCTGAAGGGCGAAATGCCCTGGTCGCGCCAATCGGCAAAGGGGTAAAGGCTTGCGTAGATGACCAGGCAAATGGTTGCCAGGGACAGCGGCCAGGCCGTGGTCTTGTGAACACCCCTATCGTTCTCACTACGCTTCGCTTCGTGTAGTGCCTTTTCCCCTTGCAGGGGACGACGCGAGTCGCCCGGCGAAGCCGGTTCGACCGCGTCTGCTGGTTGGGGAGGGGCCTTCTTTTTCACTGCTGCGCCCGGTTGTGACCTTAGAAGGGCTTGACCACGACGAGGATGACTGCTGCCAATAACAGCAGCACCGGCACTTCGTTAAACCAGCGAAACCATTTGTGACTGCGGCTGTTGTGATTGTTGACGAACCTGGCCAGCAGGCGGCCGCAGGCGTGGTGGTAGCCGATCACCAGCACCACGACGGCGAGCTTGGCATGCATCCAGCCGTTGCCGGGCCCGCGGCCTATGCCATAACCCAGGTACAGCCACAGGCCAAAGCCCAAAGCGGGCACGGCCAGGATGGTGGTGAAACGCATGAGCTTGCGTGCCATCAATATGAGCCGCTCGCGCTCGGCCACGCTTTCCGGCGGCACCATGGCCAGGTTCACAAAAATGCGTGGCAGGTAAAACAGCCCGGCAAACCAGCTGGCGATGAAAACGATGTGGAGTGATTTGACCCAGAGCATAAGGAAGTGTAGCCCCCACGCTTTTCACTTCGTGTATGCGCGAGGCCTTGCAGGCCGCGGCTCGCGAGACGCTTCGCCTCTGTCGCCAGTCCAAAGCTGCTCAAGCAGCTTTGGAGCCGCAGGCTCCAGCCCCTCGGGGCCGCTGCGCCTGCGGCCCGGCAAAGCCGGTTCCGCGGCCCCTGCTGGCTTAAAACCCGTCCATCTCTTGGAGAAAGTCCTGCTTTTTACTTTGCATGATCGCGATGAGCCGGCGGCACGCCGGAAAATTCAATTGCCGGAGTGAGGGCTCATGGCAAAAAAAATGCCCGGGGCATAAGCCACCGGGCTGGTAAGCCTTTTTGCTGTCACACGCAAAGGCCCCGCTCAGGGAGGAAAAGCGGGATGCAGTTGCCAAATTGGTAACCACACGTAGCAATTCTAACCACGCTGGCTGCGCATTGGCAATGATTTCATAAGTTAACTAAGTAATTCCATGTAAAGCCTGCCACCTCCGAAATGGCGCGGCACCATGCATGTCTCCATATATATAGATAGCAGATGACGCCCGGCCAAATACTTTCAGGCCTTGATCAACCTTTGGCACAATTTGCGCATGACACAGCACGCCTCCAACTTCGCGCCCTTTCCAGCCGGGCGCCCACGGCGCCTGCGCCGTGATGCCTTCACCCGCAACCTGGTACGTGAACACGCACTTACCCCGCACGACCTCATTTATCCCGTCTTTGTGGTGGACGGCCAGCAGCAGCGCCAGGCGGTGGCCTCCATGCCCGGCGTCGAAAGGCTGAGCCTTGACCTGCTGCTGCCGGTGGCGGAAGAATGCGTGAAGCTGGGCATTCCGGTGATGGCCTTGTTCCCCGTGGTGGACGCGTCGCTCAAAACCTACGACGGCGTCGAAGCCACCAATCCCGATGGCCTGATCCCGCGGGTGGTGCGGGCACTGAAAAAGCACTTTCCCGACCTGGGCGTGATGACCGACGTGGCGCTGGACCCCTTCACCACGCATGGGCAGGACGGCCTGCCGGATGAAAACGGTTACATCCTCAATGAAGAAACCGTGGCCATGCTGGTGCGCCAGGCGCTTTGCCAGGCCGAAGCCGGGGTGGACATGGTCGCGCCCAGCGACATGATGGACGGCCGCATTGGCGCCATCCGCCAGGCACTGGAGGCCAAAAAACTGATCCACACCCGCATCATGGCCTACAGCGCCAAGTACGCGAGCGCGTTCTACGGCCCGTTCCGCGAAGCGGTCGGTTCGGCCAACAACCTGGGCAAGGCCGACAAAAAGGCCTACCAGATGGACCCGGGCAACAGCGACGAAGCGCTGCGCGAGGTGGCCATGGACATCGCCGAAGGCGCCGACATGGTGATGGTCAAACCCGGCATGCCCTACCTGGACGTGGTGCGCCGCGTGAAAGACGAATTCGGCGTGCCCACCTTCGCCTACCAGGTCAGCGGCGAATACGCGATGATCAAAGCGGCCGCGCAAAACGGCTGGCTGGACCACGACGCCGTCATGATGGAAAGCCTGCTGGCGTTCAAGCGCGCCGGCGCCGACGGTGTGCTGACGTATTTCGCCATCGACGCTGCCCGCAAGCTGCGGCAAGGCTGAACCGGGCGGCAGGTGTTGCGCGCCAACCGCTATTAAAATCATAGCTGCCAGCGCCCGACCCGCTTGGTCGAAATGCCGATTAATACCTCAAAACAAGGATAAAAAGGGCTTTCATGCGCGTTTTCACCATCGCTTCCGGCACCCAGGGCATCATCGAGACAGATACCCTGCCGGCCCAGTTGCCGGCGCAGGGTTTTGTCTGGATTGCCTGCGCCCGCCGCGAGTTCGAGGTGATGCAGGCGCAGGTCCAGGCGGCGCTGCAAACGCTGTGCGGCACCCAGCTGGTCGACCTGCATGTGGCCGACCTGCTGAACAACCAGCTCCCTTCGCACTACGACTACACCTCGCAGTACGACATCCTGGTGTTCCGCCGCCTGGCGGCCGGGCAAAGCGAAACCGACCTCAGCCAGCCCGGCGAACCGCTGCACGAGCGCATGAAACGCAGCGGCCCGCCGGTCCTCAAGCGCATCGACACCAGCCCGGTCGGTTTTGCCGTGTTTGACAAGGTTGTGCTGACGGTGCACCCCGCCGACTGCGCGGTGCGCGATGCTTACGCGACCCGCCTGCTCAATGCGACCACGGCGGAGTCGCGCTCCAGCGGCGTCAAGCTGCCCGCCAGCCCCGCCGACCTGATGCTGCGCATCGTCAACCAGATGGTGGACGGTTACCTCGAGCTGCGGCGCGAGCTCACGCGCCAGCTCGACCACTGGCAATCCGAGCTGCTGCGGCCCGGCACGCGCTTTACCAACTGGAGCTCGGTGCTCGATGCGCGGCTGGCCATGCACCACCTCGATGAGATTTGCGAAGACCAGCGGGCTGCGCTGCAGGACTGGATCGATTCGATTGAAACCTGGCCCGAAGGCGGCACACCCGCCGCAGTGCGCGAGCGCGAGCTGCTCAAGATCCGCTCACGCGACGTGCTCGAGCACATCGAGCGTGTGGTGCACCATGTGCGCCGCATGGAGCAAAGCGCCGAAACCGCGGTGCAGATGCATTTCTCGGCGCAAAGCAACCGCACCAACGACATCATGCGCACGCTGACGGCGCTCACCGCCATCTTCCTGCCGCTGAACCTGATCACCGGGTTCTTCGGCATGAACTTCGAATTCATGCCCTTTCTTCACGCATCCACCGGTTTTTGGTGGACCTTCGGGGTCATGGTCCTGATCGTCGTGGTGGTCGCCACGGTGTTCTGGCGCAAGCAGTACCTGGCCAGGACGCGCCGCTGACACGGCGCCCGCAAACGGTTCCCGAAAGCCACTGCCGCGATCTGCCGCCATGCAGCCTGAAACCCGGCCTCACCATCCTTGCGGCGTGAAGGTTGGCTGCGCAGGCTGGAGCCTGCCGCGCGACACCTGGCCCGAATTCCCGCCGGACGGCAGCCACCTTGAGCGCTACGCCGCCCGTTTTAATGCGGTCGAGATCAATTCTTCCTTCTACCGCCCGCACCAGCCAGCCACCTATGCGCGGTGGGCGGCCACTGTACCGGCGCATTTCCGCTTTTCCGTCAAACTGCCCAAAGCCATCACGCACGAACAACGGCTGCGCCGCTGCGATGCCCTGCTGGACACTTTCCTGGCACAGGTCCGCTGCCTGGGCGACAAGCTCGGTTGCCTGCTGGTGCAGCTGCCGCCCAGCCTGGCTTTTGATCCAGCAACGGCCACAAGCTTCCTCACCACACTGCGGCAACGCCATGCCGGCGGCGTTGCGCTGGAGCCGCGCCATGCCAGCTGGTTCACACCAGCGGCCGACGACCTGCTCAAGGCCATGAAGGTGGCTCGCGTCCTGGCCGACCCGGTTCTGTTTGACACAGCCGCCCAGCCGGGTGGACACCCCGGCCTGGTCTATGTGCGGCTGCATGGGTCGCCGAAGATGTATTACTCGGCCTATGCACCCGATGTGCTGGATACGCTTGCCGTCCGGCTTGAGCTTGCGGCGGCGTCCGACGCCGGCGTCTGGTGCATCTTTGACAATACGGCCAACGGCGCTGCAGTGCCCGACGCGCTTCTCCTCACCGGCAAGCTGGCACGAAGCTGACCTGCAGGAGTGGGTAGCAGCACCCCGAAAAGGATGTCCCATGAGCAATCAAGCCGGCAAGAAGGCGCTGAACGGCCATACAACCTGCGCCGATGACCTGACGCGCGAAAATGTCGAAGCCATGCGGCGCGTGGAAGAAACGGCACTGGCCAACCGCAGCCGGGCTGACCGCATCGCCGCCTTTGTCGCCGGCTTCTGCGGCTCCATGCCTTTTGTCTGGATGCACGTGGCTGCGTTTGCGTTCTGGATCAGCTTCAATTCATGGCCGGGGCTGGCGCATTTCGACCCCTACCCCTTTACCTTCCTGACACTCATGGTGTCGCTGGAAGCTATCTTCCTCTCGTCTTTTATCCTGATCAGCCAGAACTATGAATTGCGCATCAGCGACAGGCGCAACCAGCTGGACCTGCAGATCAACCTGCTGACCGAGCAGGAAAACACCAAGATGATCCAGATCCTGGAACGCATCGCCAAAAAGGTAGGCGCCAACATCGAGGGCGACCCGGACATTCCCATCCTCAAGGAAAACACCGACCCCGAAAAGCTGGTCGCGCAGATCGAGCAGGCGCAGCGCGACAACCCGCCTGCGGCGAAAGGCTAGAGGCGGCTCAGACCCAAGGCTGAGGCAGCCCTTCGGCATGGAAGGCCTTGATCACGGCGGGCCGCGCCAGCGCACGCTGCAGGTAGGGGCCGAGGTGGGGCCGGTTGCGCGCCGGCGACGACGCAAAGTTGCGCGTCCAGCGGCACAGCGTCAGCGCATAGATATCTACCGCCGAATACGCCGCACCCAACAGCCACGGTTGGTCATGAATTTTCTCCAGCCTTGCCAGCTCTGCGTCCAGCTGGTCCAGCATCAGGCCGACTTTGGCTTCGGCATGCGACTTCAACTCGGCTACGCCGGCGTCGTTGCCGGGATTCATCCAGCGGTCGGTGTAAAAATAAATGATCAGCGCCGACTGCATGGTGTTGGTCAGCCAGATCAACCATTTGTAGAAATGCGCGCGCTCGGTGGTGCCGACGGCTGGGGCCAGACCGGCTTCAGGATGCGTATCGCACAGATGCAGGCAGATCGCGGCGGTTTCATACAGCACCAGGTCACCGTCGACCAGCGTCGGGATCAGGCCGTTGGGGTTGAGCTTGCGGTAAGCCTCCGACCGGTGCGCGCCGGTGCTGGTGTCGACGAGGACTTTTTCAAACGGCACGCCCAGTTCCTGGAGCAGGATGTGAGGCGCCATGGCGGCAGAGCTGGGAGAGAAATGAAGCTGGTACATCATGGCCCCCACGGTCGCTCACTGCGTGTAGCTCCCTGCCCCCCGAGGGGGCCGCCCGCCTGCGGTCTGGCAAAGCCAGTCCCGCGGCTCATGCTGGGTTGAAGAGTCTCGTCGTCGTACATCTCGATGCGATCCTTTTTGGTGAATAGTTATTTTTCGGCGAGGCCGAAGATGCCGGCCGCATTGCTCCAGGCGATCTTGCGGGCCACGTCGGCAGGCAGGTCGCCCAGCCAGGTACGGTAGCCCTTCATCAGCTCGTCGTAATACAGCCAGCGCTGGTTGACCCAGGTGTCGGAACCGATCATGAAGCGGCCTGGGTACTTGAGCAGCAGCGTGCGCCACTCCGCACACAGCTTTCCGCCTTCGCAGGTCAGGCCGGGGCGATAGGACAGCTCACCCATCAACTGCGGGTATTTGCCCAGCAGCGCATCAACGCGTGCCACCGGTGCGCCGCCTATGCCGGTGTGCGCCCAGATGAGCCGTGCATCTGGTGCGTGGGCCATCAGCAGGTCGATCGCCGTGTCGTCTACGTGCGAGAGCACGGCCAGCTTGTTCTTCGCAGCGAACTGCATCAACTTTTTGGCCACGGGTCCGTTGGCATTGGCGCTGTCGTACAAATGAAATTCACCGATGCCCTTGTACGGCCCCGCCTGGTCGCCCGTGACGCCGCGGGCAAACTCGGCCTGCACCATCTCGTAAATGGACTCATCACGAAACCAGTTGTCGTAGTCGGCGCGGTTGCGGTACAGGCGTATGAAAGGCACCACCGTCACGCCTGCCTGGCGGGTTTCCGGCATGGCGGCCAGCGACTTGGTGCCGTCGTTGGGCCGCGAGTTGGCGACGATGGCCTTCACGCCGTTGCGCTTCATGCGCGCAAGAACATCAGCCGGCGCGTGTGGACCGCTGTTTCCGTTCCAGGCTTCTTCGTTGTAATGCAGGTGCGTGTCAAACAACGGACCGGCGTAGTCGGCCGCGCGGGCCGCTGCCGAAAACGCTATCAAAACAATAGCTACTCGCGCACATCTGCAAAGGGCTACAACCCAAAAAGGCTTGAATCCGGAGACAGGACGCACGGTCAGACCAGCTTGGCGGCAAGGAACGCCAGCGAACGTTCGCGTGCCAGCTTCGCCGCCGCTTCGTTGTAGGAGCCGCGCTGGTCGCAATTGAAGCCGTGGTTGGCCTGGTACACATGCACCTCGACTTCCGGGTGCGCCTTGCGGAAGGCTTCAACGCCTTCCATCGGGATCCAGTGGTCCTGGTCACCGAAATGGGCCATGACCGGACATTTCGGCTGGCGCGCGATTTCTTCCTCGGCCGTGATACCGCCGCCGTAGTAGGGAACGGCTGCGGACAGGCCCTTGAGCAGGCAGGCCGCACGCCAGGTCAAGAGGCCGCCCCAGCAAAACCCGATGATGCCGACCTTGCCTCCGCCGGCCTTGGCCGCGTGGTCAATCGCCGCCTGGATGTCTTGCAGCACACCGGCGCCCGGCAGCGCGCTGACAGCGGTTTTCAGCTCGAAGCCGATCTTCATGTCCGCCTCGCTGTAACCCATGTCGACGCCGGGCTTGACGCGCTCGAACGTGGCGGGTGCCACTGCCAGGTAGCCTTCCGCCGCAAAGCGGTCCGCCACACCGCGGATGTGCGAGTTGACGCCGAAAATTTCCTGCACAACAACGATGCCGCCGCGCGGCTTGCCTTCGGGTTGTGCCACATAAGCCGGCACGACGAAGCGGTCGGCGGCGGTGAGATTGGTGAATTGCCCCATGAGATGGATGCTCCTCTGAATTGGTTGATCGGTATGGATGAGGGGGGAAACTGGAGGGGAAACGGCCAGCGGTTTATGCCCCGGCCTGGAGCTTTCGCTCCACAAAATCGAGCCGGTCCTGGCCCCAGAACAGTTCACCGTCGATGACATAGCTGGGTGCGCCGAACACGCCGGCGTCGATCGCCTGCTGGGTATTGGCTTCATAGCGCTCCTGCACCGCCTGGCTGAAGGATTGCTCCAGCCGCCCGGCCGGCAAGCCGCATTCGGCCAGCAGCTCGGCCAACACTTTTTCGTCGGCAATATGGCGCTCGCGCACCCACACGGCGCTGAAGATCGCGCCACCGATTTTCATCGCGGCTTCAGTGCCGTCGTGCAGGTTCACCGCGATGATGAGGCGCGAGGCCTCATCGCCCGACACCGGGAAATATTTGGGCTTGAGGTTCAGCGGCGCATGCAGGTAGTCTGAGTAGCGCTGCAATTCCAGCAAGCGGTAGGCCTGGCGCTGCGGCGCGCGCTGGGCCAGCGGCAACCCGCCCGAGATGGGAAACACCTTGCCGCCCAGATCGATAGGCAGCACATTCACGGTAGCGCCCGCCGCACGGGCGATCTGCGCAAAGCGTTCGTGGCCCAGATAAGTCCATGGACTTTGCGGCGTAAAGTAATAATCCACAACGGTGCTCATGATCGTCTCCGGTTTTGGGGGCCCGTTCAAGTACATTGACCCGATGCAATCCCCGTTTTTACCCGGGATTGCCATTTTCTGCAGGAGGTCCGGTTTGTCAAAAGTTGTTTTGATTACAGGCGGCTCGCGCGGCATAGGCGCCGCATGCGCCCTGCTCGCGGCACGCCAGGGTTGGGCGGTGGCCGTCAACTACACCAGCAACTCGCTGGCAGCCGACGAAGTGGTGCGGCAAATCCGCCAGGGCGGCGACCAGGCCATCACGGTTCAGGCCGACGTGGCCGATGAGGCACAGGTGCTGGCCATGTTTGAAAAAGTGGACGCCAAACTCGGCCGGCTGGACGGCCTCGTCAACAATGCCGGCGTGGTGGACCGCACCAGCCGCGTTGACGCCATGACGCTGGACAGGGTGCGGCGCATGTTCGAGATCAATGTGTTCGGCTCGTTCCTCTGCGCGCGCGAAGCCGTCAAACGCATGAGCACGCGCTACGGCGGTGCGGGCGGCGCCATCGTCAACGTCTCGAGCGCCGCAGCGCGGCTGGGCGGGCCAGGCCAGTACGTGGACTACGCAGCCGCCAAGGGCGCCATCGATACCTTCACGGTCGGGCTGGCCAAGGAAGTGGCCACCGAAGGCATTCGTGTGAACGGCGTGCGTCCGGGCATCATCGACACCGACATCCACGCCTCGGGCGGCTTGCCCGACCGGGCCCGTGAACTGGCGCCGCTGGTGCCGATGCAGCGGCCGGGCACCGCCGGCGAAGTGGCGGAGTCGATTGTCTGGCTGCTCGGCGACAATGCGAGCTATACAACAGGTGCACTGCTCGACGTCGCCGGAGGGAGGTAGTGCCCCCACGTTCGCTCACTGCGTGTAGCTCTCTGCCCCCCGAGGGGGCGCTGCGCCTGCGGCCCGGCGAAGCCGGTTCCGCGGCCCCTGCTGGAATTTGTTGGGCAGACCGCTTTTGGGCTTGCCACTTGAATTGCCTCTAAGGAAAAACGATGGATTTCAAACCGCTTGTCACGCTGCTGGCCATCGTCAACCCGCTGGCCATCGTGCCGTTTTTTATCCACTACACGCAGGGCTTCTCCGACGAGCAGCGCCGCCGCACCATCCTGGTGGCAGCCTTTTCGGCATTTGTCGTTATCGCCATCAGCGCGCTGCTGGGCCTGCAGATCCTGGACTTCTTCAGTATCTCGCTGGCGAGCTTCCAGGTCGGCGGCGGCATGCTGCTGCTCATCAGCTCGATGAACATGCTGAACGCGCAGCCGGCCGAAGCCAAGCCCCTGACCAATGAAATGGAAGACGGCGCCGAGAAGGCCGCGCGCGGCGCCAGCATCGCCGTGGTGCCGCTCACCATTCCGCTGCTGACCGGCCCGGCCACCATGTCGACCGTGGTGATTTACGCCGAGAAGGCCCAGACGGCCTTGCAGGTTGCCGCGCTGGTCGGCTACGGTGTGGTGATTGCGCTGGTGACTGCCATCAGCTTTTCGCTGGCCGAGCCGATTGCCCGCGTGCTGGGCAAGACCGGTATCAACGTCATGACACGTTTGATGGGCCTGATCCTGGCCGCATTGGCCGTCGAGGTGATGGCCGGCGGCCTTGGCAAGCTCTTTCCCATCCTGCGTTCCTGAACACCCGCTGAACCTAGATGGCTGGTGCACGCATCCTGCTGGTGGAAGACGACCCGGCGATTGCCCGGTCCATCATTTACACGCTGGAGCGCGACGGCCTCAGCGTGACACACAGCCTGCTGCTGGGCGATGCGCGCCGCCAGCTTGCGCTGCAGCTGCCCGACGCCGTGATCCTGGATGTCGGCTTGCCCGACGGCAGCGGTTTCGATCTGTGCCGCGAACTGCGCGCCGCAGGCAGCCTGCCGGTGCTGATGCTGAGCGCGCAGGGCGAGGAGATCGACCGTGTGCTCGGGCTGGAACTGGGCGCCGACGACTATGTGAGCAAACCCTTCAGTCCGCGCGAGTTGCTGGCGCGCGTGCGCAGCCTGCTCAGGCGCGCGCGCATGCCTGCCCCTGCAGCGGCGCCGGCTGGCGCCAGTCCTTTCGTGATTGACACCGCGGGCCAACGCGCAAACCTGCACGGCCTCCCACTCAACCTGACGCGCCGCGAATTCGGCCTGTTGGCCGAGCTGCTGCGTCACCGCGAACGCATCCGTTCGCGTGATGAGTTGCTCACTGCGGTTTGGGGCACGGATTCAGACAGCACGGACCGCACGGTAGACACTCACATCAAAACCCTGCGCGCCAAGCTGCAGGAAGCAGCGCCGGAGCATGACTACATCGTCACACACCGCGGCATGGGTTACTCCCTGGATATCAACCGCACCAAAGGCAGCTGACATGCGCCTGGGCATACGCCTGCTGTTCGGTTTTTTTCTGGTCACGGGCCTTGCGGCTTTTTTTGTACTGCGCGTCTTCATGGCCGAGGTCAAGCCCAGCGTGCGCGAGGTCATGGAAGACATGATGGTGGACACAGCCAACATCCTGGCCGAGCTCGCCAGCGACGACCTGTCGGCCGGCGCCATCGCCAACGGGCGCTTCGCCGGCCACGTGCGCAACTATGCGCAGCGGCCGATTGACGCGCAGATCTGGGGCCTGGCCAAGCAATCGCTGGACTTCCGGGTGTACGTGACCGACGCCGCCGGCAAGGTGGTGTTTGACTCGGAGAACGCGGCGACCGGCCAGGACTATTCGCGCTGGCGCGATGTGGCCCGCACGCTGCGCGGCGAGTACGGCGCGCGCGCCACCCGTGAAGTGCAGCAGGACGATCGCAGCTCCGTGATGTACGTCGCCGCGCCGGTGCAGCAGGACGGCAAAATCATCGGCGTGCTGACCGTCGCCAAACCGATGTCCACCATCCAGGCCTTCATCGACCGGGCCGAACGGAAGATTTTTCTAAGCGGCCTGCTGTTGCTGGTGTTGTCGCTGGCCATCGGTGTGGTCGTGACGCTGTGGGTGGTGTGGAGCATTCGCAAGCTGCGCCGCTATGCCAACGCCGTCGGCCAGGGCGAGAAACCCGCGGTTCCGCAGATACCGGGCGAGCTTGGCGATCTGGCCATGGCAGTCGATGCCATGCGCCTGAAGCTGGAGGGCCACGAGTACATAGAAGATTACGTGCGCGCCCTGACCCATGAGCTCAAGAGCCCGCTCGCCGCGATCCGCAGCGCAGGCGAGCTCTTGCAGGACGAGCTTCCCGAACACGCGCGCCGCGAGTTTTCCGGGCAGGTACTGGCCCAGTCCGGCCGCATGCAGGCGCTGGTGGACCGCATGCTCGAGCTGACGAAGCTGGAGCAGCGCCATGCACAGGTAGAGCGCGAGCGCCTTGCGTGGGCCGGCTTCCTCCAGTCTTTTGAGCTGGAGACCGGCGCCGGCCGGACCCAGCATGCGATCAAAGTCGTAATCCGTCCGGAACATGCCGGCGTGCATGCGGAGCCCGGCCTCCTGGGCCTGGCGCTGAGCAACCTGCTGGAAAACGCGCGCTCGTTCGCACCCGAGGGCTCTGCGATCACCCTGGAAGCGGGGCCAGACTTCATCGCCGTGCAAGATGCCGGGCCCGGCGTGGCGGACTACGCCCTGCCCCGCCTGGGTGAGCGCTTTTTCTCGACCGTGCGGCCCGACGGACACACCAAAGGCTCGGGCCTGGGGCTGGCCATCGTGCGGCAGATCATGCTGCTGCACGGCGGGCGCATGGTGGTTCGCAACACGCAGCCCGGGCTGCGGGTCGAGCTGCATTTCTAGCCGCGGCGCGCGCATCACGCGGCCACCTTTGCCGGTTCAGGCTTGACCGCTTCAACCTGTTTGAACCGTGCATACCAATCCACCTGCCGCGTCAGCATCATGATGGCCGCGAGCACGGCGAACAAGGCCACTGCACCCAGCAGCAAGGCTGTTTGCTCCATCCGCAGCAGCACAAACAACATGCCGTACAGCGTGGCGATGCCCAGGCCAAAAGGCAGGCCGCGCGACCAGCGGCCCAGCATGTGGCTGGCGTAATAGGTCAGCAGCAGCACGCAGGCGGCGGCGGCAATCGCATAAGCAGTTTCAAAGGGCATGTGCTCCGAGAGGCTCACAAGCAACAGGAAGAACATGCTCATGGCAGCACCCACCAGCAGGTACTGGATCGGGTGCACGCGCAGTGACTTCATGAATTCAAACAGCCCCACGGCCAAAAAAGTCAGGCCGATGAACAGCAGGCCGTATTTGGTAGCCCGGTCGCTGAGCGCATAGGTGTTGGAGGGGTCGACAAAGGTCACGCTGAAGGCCTCCACGCAGGAGTTGGTGGCCGAACCATCGCTGTAAGGCGGGCAAACGCTCTTGCGCTTGCCCGGGTCGGGCTGTGTCACCTCCTGCTGCGCCGTGCTGGCCAGCGAGCTGACACGCCAGCTGGCTTCAAAACCCTGGTCCGTCACTTTGCGGTCCACCGGGAGAAACTGCCCGCCAAAACTCGGGTGCGGCCAGTTGGACGTGAGCTGCACCCGGGTGTCGCCGCCCAGCGGCACGACTGAAATGCTTTCAGTGCCGACCAGTTCCAGTGCCAGCTGCGCCTGCAGCGGCGCCATGCCCATCATGGCCATGGACAGCGGCGCATGCACGCCGCGCGGGTAGCTGCCGTAGAAGGTGCCGGGCTTGAGCGCCAGCACCTGCTCGCCGATCTTGACGCTGGCATGGCGTATGCCGCGCGAGTCGGACACCGCCATCATCAAGAGCGGCTGGCCGCAGTTCATGCGTGAGCCGGCGTGTTCGGCCACGGGCTTGAGCGCTGCGGTGTCGGTCCATTCGGCCACGATGTCGGCCTTGAGATTAAAGGCCTGCGTCGCATGCAGGCCGCGGGCGCGCGCCTCGAGTTTGCTGCCGCCCTTGACGGTCAGCGAAGCCGGTGCGGCCACCAGTGTGAACTCGCGCCGCTCGGTTTGCACTTTCTTGTCCTCATACTTGACGTCCCACTCCTCGGTGCAGGCCCGGTGGATGAGCGGGCCGGTGAGCGTCTGCGGGCCGGCCAGGCTCTGGGCCACGCTCTGGATGGCGATCTGGCGGTAGGTCTGGCGGTCGCGCACCACGCCGCTGATCTGGAACAGCGCGAGGACCAGCAAAACCACCACCAGGGCCAGCGCGAAGAATTTTTGTTTCATGAATTCCTTTCGTTTGAACAACGAAGGGAAGTGTGCAAATCCTGTGTGAGGGCAGGATGAGCTGCGGGCCGCTTATGTGAAGTCTGTGTGAAGCCCCCACAGTCGTTCACTTCGTGTAACTCCTTGCCCCCCGAGGGGGCCGCTCGCCTGCGGCCCGGCAAAGCCGGTTCCGCGGCTCATGCTGGGTTGAAGATTCAGGGCGTATTCAGTGGGAATATTCCACCAGTGGGGGCCGAGGGTCCGGCTTCGCCGGCCCCAGGCGCCGCCCCCTCGAGGGGGGAACGGGCTACACGAAGTGAGCCCGGACGGGGGTGGTTCTATTTCTTCCTGAGGAGTTTCACCAGCTGGTTGCTGGTGTTGCGCAGGCGCTGGGCCATCATTTGTGTGATCTTGACCAGCAGCTTGGCGCCCACGCCGGGGTGGTCGCGAATCAGCAAGGCAATTTCATGGCGGCCCCAGACGCCGGCCTCGACGGGTTCTATGGCGGTGCAGGTGGCATAGCGCGGCTCGCTGTCGAGCATGGACATGTCGCCTATTGCCGCGCCGCTGCGCACCACGGCCACGCGCGAGACGACCGGTTCTGCGCCGGCTTCGGCCTGCGCCGCTTCGGCGGCTGATTCCAGGCGTTTGGTGACATCGACCGTGCCCTTGAGGATCAGCATCATCCAGTCGCCGGCCTCGCCTTCGCGGATCATCACCTGCCCTGGCTCGGCGCGGACCAGCAGCATGGTCGCTCCCAGGATGTCGGCTTCGGCCGGCGTGAAGTCCTGCAGCAGCTGCGAATTCTGCAGCAGGTCGGGTCCGTAAGCGCTCAGCTGCTCACAGCAGCCGAACACATGCAGCCCGGCGGCATCCAGTTGTTCTTCCAGCGTTTTCATGGCGCAAGGCGTTTCAGCGCGCAGGGGTTTGCTGCAGCCATTGGTCCAGTTCCTCGATGGCGGCGTCGGTGGCTGCTGTGAGGGCCCGGACGCCGCCGGGAGCGTCGTTGCTGGGCGCAGGACGCTGCACGATGACATTGCGCTGGCCGACCAGCTTTTCGCCCGCGGGCGTCACCTCGACCAGCGTGGCGCGCAGGCGGATCAGGCCGACGCTGACGTTGGGCGCTGTAAACAGGTGGCTGAACTCTTCAAGGTCCAGGCGCAGCAGCAGCGGCAGCACCGCGTTCTGGCTGCGGTTGAGTGCCACGCTGGAACCGGCGCTGAACACGGCGCGGCGCTGCCCAAGCTGCTCGCGCAGGCGCTGGCGCACCAGCTGCGCGGGCGGCATGCTCCATCGCGCCTGCGAGTACGGCCGCAGCTGCTGCGCGTCGGTATACGCCAGGCGATACAGCACTGCCATGTTGTCGAGCGCGCCGCCAGAGGTGGAGATGTCGTCGAGCGCCAGCGGCGGCAACGGCGCCCGCCGCGTGCTGGGCTGAACAGCCAGGAGGCCGGGGCCGAAGTCATACATGGTGGCCCGCGTGGGCTTGTCGGGCAGGCCCGAGCAGCCGCTGACCGCCAGCGCCATGAATATCAATGAAAAAATGCCGGCAGCCCTTTCCAAATAAGCGCGAGCAGCTATTAAATTCATAGCAGATGGGCAGATTGCGAGAAAATCGAATGTCATTTTTTCTCTCCGTTGGCAGAAAAACCGGGCTCGCCCGGACCGGGCACCGGTGGACCGTTGCCGAAAATCAGTGACTGCGGGTTGTCGTCCACCGCGCTGACGGTGCGGCGCAACTGGCGCATCGCGCGGGCGGTTTCGTCAGCCACTTCGCCCAGCTTGGGCAAGGTGCCGGCGCTGAAGGTCTCCACCCCCGAGGCCAGCGCGGCGCCGCCCTCGGACAGTTTGTCGAGCGGCCCGCCCTTTTCACTCAGGCGCGTGGCGGTAGCGCTGACGTCGTCGGCAGCCGTCCTGACGGATTTCAGCGTAGCCGTGGCATCGCGCGACAGGCCCGGCAGGCTCGCCACCGTAGGCTCAAGGCCTTTGGCCACACGGTTGATGCCGCTGGCAGCTTCGCCGAGTTGCGTGATGGCGGAAGTCACTGCCGCCTGGTTCTCGTCGGACAGCAGTTTGTTCAAACGCGTGCTGGCTTCTTCGACCTGGTTGAAGATCACCTCGCTTTGCTTGAGCAGCTTGTCCAGCCCACCTGGTTTGAGCGGAATGCGCGGCGGGTCGTCGTCGTTCACCACCAGCCGCTCGGCGGACTTTCCGTCATCGTCGAGCTGGATGAAACCCAGCCCCGTGACACCTTGCGATGCCACTGTGGCAAAAGTGGATTTGGTGACCGGCGCGGTGCGGTCGATCGAGACACGGATCAGCACATTGCCCTTGACCTTGGTGTCAAACCCGATGACCTCGACCTTGCCGACCGGCACGCCGCGAAACCGCACCGTGGCCTGCGGCTGCAGGCCCGAAACAGTTTCGCTGGTGCTCATGTCGTAAAGGTCGCGCTGGGTGTTGTCGCGCGTCAGCCAGATCGCCAGCAGGGCCAGCAGGGCGGTCACCACCAGTACAAATGCGCCGGCGGCCATGGCATGGGCTTTGTTTTCCATATCGAAGCCTTTCTAAACAGTAAAGGGGTATTCGCGCAGCAATTCCATCGCGCGCTGACCCCTTTCGCCAAGGAAAAATTCGTGAATGAAGGGGTGCGGAAACGCCACCACTTCCTTGGGCACATCGTTAACGATGACTTTTTGTTCGGCCAGCACGGCGATGCGCGTGCTGAGCTCAAAGAGCGTGTCCAGGTCGTGCGTCACCATCACCACCGTGAGCTCCATGTCGCGGTGCAGCGAGCGCAGCAGCGAGACGAAGCTGTCGGAGCTTTCCGGGTCCAGGCCCGCAGTGGGCTCGTCGAGCAGCAGCAGCGGCGGGTCCATGATGAGCGCACGCGCCAGGGCCACGCGCTTGACCATGCCGCCGGACAGATCGCTCGGCATCTTGTCGGCCGCGTCGGGGCCCAGGCCCACCATTTGCAGCTTGACCATGGCCGCCTCATAGACCAGTGCGCGCGGCAGGGTCTTGAGCTCACGCAACGGGAAGGCGATGTTCTCAAGCACGGTGAAGGCCGAAAACAGCGCACCCTGCTGGAACAGCATGCCGACACGGCTGGCCGCTCCCCGCTTGCCGAGTTCGGCGGCCGGCCGGCCCAGCACAGTGATCTCGCCCTGGGTGGGTTTCTCCAGCCCGAGTATCTGGCGCAGCAGCACTGTTTTGCCGGTGCCCGACCCGCCCACCAGAGACAACACCTCGCCCCGCTCCACCGTGAGGTCCAGGTCCTTGTGCACCACGGCTTTTTTGTCGCCGTTCTGGAACACGGTCCAGAGTTTTTTGATATCGACGATGGAATCAGTCATTGGGAAAACGCCGAAGGTGTTTTGACGTGTGCAATTTTCCGCCGGGCCGCCCCAAGGAAAATGCGCCCCCTTGGGGGGCAGAGAGCCACACGCAGTGGGCGAACGTGGGGGCCCTGTTCATATGCCCACACTCTTGAACAATACGGCGAACAATGCGTCAACAAGAATTACCACCGTGATCGACGTCACAACTGACGCCGTGGTGCCCTGCCCCAGGCTTTCGGTGTTGGGTTTGACACGCAGGCCGTAGTGGCAGCCGACCAGCGCAATCAACACCCCGAACACAACGGATTTGGCCGTGGCCAGCGTGAGATTGGCCACGTCCACCGCGGCCGGCAGCGAATTGATGAAGTAGGACGGCGTGACGTCCATGGAAATGTCAGCGGCCAGCATGCCGCCCAGCAACGCCGCGATGGTGGTCCACACGCTGATGAGCGGCATCACCACGGCCAGCGCCAGCGCGCGCGGCATGACCAGGCGAAAGCCCCGCGCGATGCCCATGACGCGCATGGCGTCGAGCTCTTCGGTGACCCGCATGACACCGATCTGCGCAGTGATGGCCGAACCGCTGCGCCCGGCGATCAGGATGGCGGCCAGCACCGGCCCGAGTTCGCGGATCAGCGAGATGCCCAGGATGTTCACGATGAAGGCGTCGGCGCCGAACTGGCGCAACTGCTGCGAAATCAGGTAAGCCAGCACCACGCCAATCAAAAACCCCACCAGTGCGGTGATGGGCAAGGCGGTGGCGCCGATATGAAACAGGTGGCCCGACAGGTCGCGCCAGGGACCTTCCTGCGGGTGCCTGAAAAGCCGGATGATGTCGAGCAGCAGCTGGCCGATCAGGCGGACCAGTCCCTTGAGGTGGTCCAGCAGACGCAGCACCCGTGTACCCAGCAGGATGAAGGGCTCGGTCCAGTCGGGCTTGCGGGGTTTGGGCGGATCCGCACTGAACTTGGCGACGGTTTCCAGCACCGCGCGCTGGCTCGCATGCACCTGCAGTTGCGCAGGCCAGTTGCGGCCCCAATGGTTCCACAGTACCTGCGCCCCCAGGTGGTCGAGTTTTTCGAGCGGCTCGAGGTTCCAGCCGGCGGATTGAGCTGCGTCGCCCTGCAGGGCTTGCAGTTGCGCCGTCAAACCTTGCCAGACTTCCTGGGCCGTGAGGCCGGCTGCCGTCCATGCACCGCGAACGACAAACAGCCGGCCTTGCGGCGTGTCCTGCTGTTCGATGCGGGGCGTGGCTTCTTCCATATGCATTCGGTAAAGGCGTCCGGTGGTGCCCGGCGCTTGCCGGCAGTCTGCAATGACGGGCGGCGCCCGGTTTGCAAAACAGTCATGGTAACTGCAGGAAACACAAATACACAGCCCAAAAACGCGCTATCGCCTTGGTCCTACAACCCGCCGGGACCCCGTGCCGGAAGGAAAAGCCAGCGGGTAATCCCCGCCGCAGGGATAGCGCCGTTTTTGCCACAATCGAACCACTGCCGCGCGGTCAGCCTCGCGTTAGGCTGGGATGGCAGGATGTGAACCTGCGGCGCAGGAGCACTGCCAAAACAGCACAGCCACCCGTCCCCTCAAAAACACACGGCTGAAAGCCAAGAGACAAAATATCCATGCAAGACGACAGCCAGGTTTTTGACTACATCATCGTCGGCGCAGGCACGGCAGGCTGCCTGATGGCCAACCGGCTGAGCGCCGATGCGTCCAAGCGCGTGCTGCTCATTGAGGCCGGCCGCAAGGACGACTACCACTGGATCCACATCCCGGTGGGCTACCTGCATTGCATCGGCAACCCGCGCACCGACTGGCTCTACAACACCGAGCCGGACGCCGGCCTCAACGGGCGGGCACTGCGCTATCCGCGCGGCAAGACGCTGGGCGGCTGCTCCAGCATCAACGGCATGATCTACATGCGCGGCCAGGCGCGCGACTATGACCAGTGGGCCCAGCTGACGGGCGACATGGCCTGGCGATGGGACAACGCGTTGCCGCATTTCAAACTGCACGAAGACCACCACAAGGGCGCCGACGCGATGCACGGCGCTCGCGGCGTGGCGCCCGAACTGATGCAGGACAAGAGCCAACCCTACCAGAAGCTGCTGCGCCATCATAATTCGGGCGGCGAATGGCGTGTAGAGAAACAGCGCCTGCGCTGGGACATCCTCGATGCGTTTGCCGAAGCGGCGCAGCAGGCCGGGATCCCGGCGACTTCCGACTTCAACCGCGGCGACAACGAGGGTGTGGGCTACTTCGAGGTCAACCAGAAAAAAGGCTGGCGCTGGAACACCGCCAAAGCATTTTTGCGTCCCGCCTGTTATGCCCGGCCCAATTTCGAATTGTGGAACAACGCCCAGGTGTGCAAGCTCGTGGTTGAAACGCAGGCCGACGGCAGCCAGCGCTGCACCGGCGTGGAAGTGTGGGCCGGCGACGAGCGGGTGACGGCGCATTCAACACGCGACTCGGGGCATATGGGAGAGGTCATTTTGTGCGCAGGCAGCATCGGCTCGCCGCAAATCCTGCAGCTTTCAGGCATTGGCCCGGCCACCCTGCTGCAACAGCACGGCATTCCGGTGCTGCAGGACCTGCCGGGCGTGGGCGCCAACCTGCAGGACCACTTGCAGATCCGCTCGGTCTACAAGGTGCACGGCGACCAGCGCTGGGGGCTTTCGCTCAACACCATGGCCAACACGTTATGGGGCAAGGCCCGCATCGGCCTGGAGTACGCGTTGAAGCAGACCGGCCCGATGAGCATGGCGCCGTCGCAGTTGGGCGCCTTCACGCGCTCATCGCCCGACCAGCCCTACCCCAACATCGAATACCACGTGCAACCGCTGTCGCTGGACGCTTTCGGCGAGCCGCTGCACAGCTTCAACGCTTTCACCGCCAGCGTATGCAACCTCAACCCGACCAGCCGCGGCACCGTGCACATCAAGAGCAACCGCTTTGAGGATGCACCGGCGATTTCACCCAACTACCTGAGCACGGCCGAAGACCGGCAGGTGGCAGCCGACTCCCTGCGCGTGACCCGAAAGATCGTCAGCCAGGGCGCGCTGGCCAAATACAAGCCCGAAGAATTCAAACCCGGCGTGCAGTTCCAGACGGACGAAGAACTCACGCGGCTGGCGGGCGACATTGCCACCACCATCTTCCACCCGGTGGGCACGACCAAAATGGGCAAGGAAGACGACCCCATGGCGGTAGTGGACTCGCACCTTCGGGTGCGCGGGGTTCGCGGCCTGCGCGTGGTGGATGCCGGTGTGATGCCGCTGATCACCAGCGGCAACACCAACTCGCCCACGCTCATGATTGCGGAAAAGGCCGCCGGGTGGATTCAGGCCGGAATTTGAAGGAAGCGCCGTGCCGAAGCTGCCCGCAAGCCTCCGGCTGAACCGCCCCTTCGAAACAGATCAAAGATAGATTTTTTGCAGAAGCCGCACCAGCGTCTTTTTTTCCGCCGCGCTCAGCCGCTCGGTGGCATCTGATTCGAGGCTGGTGGCGGTGCGCTCAGCCTCCCGCATCAGCGCCTCGCCTGCCTCGGTGAGATACAGGCCCACAGCGCGGCCGTCCTGCGGGTGCGGCTTGCGGTGAACGAGCTCGCGCTTTTCCAGCGTGCCGATTTTCCCGACCAGGTTGGGCGGCAAGATGCTCAGCGCACTGCACAGCTGGCGCGAAGTGATGCCCGGGTTGTGCGTGATCAGCGACAGGATGGAAAAATCCACGTGTCGCAGGTCATACACCGCCATGCGTTTCATGAACAGTTCAATGACCTTGAGCGAAGCACGCGTGGCGTTGTAGCCAATCAGTGTTTCAAGGTAGGAGGTATCGACTTCTTCGACAGCGGGCGCTGGTTTGAGGGACGCTGGCATAGGTGGTCAGGAAGCTTTCGTCATCGGGCAATACGGACCGCCGCACGGCATGCGGCCAGTCCAGCCCCGATTATGCCAAGCGGTGCCGATCCATGATGAGGCCTCAGGGCGCCCGGCATCAGTCGTCGGCACCGCGTTCTGATCAGGACTCGGCGGTAAAGCCGATTTTCTTGATCAGCGGGCCCCAGCGGTCGAGTTCGCGCTTCTGGCTGGTCGCCATGTCCTCCGCCGTGCCGCCGTAGGGAATCAGGCCCACCACCGTCAGCGAGTCGATGACGGATTTGTCCTTGATGGCGGCGTTGATGGCGGCGTTGGCGGCGGCAACCACACTGGCCGGCGTTTTGGCGGGGGCACAAAAACCGAACCACTCCTCCACGGTCAGGTCGGCAAAGCCCTGTTCGGCGAAGGTCGGTACTTCGGGCACAAAGGGTGAGCGCTGCTTTCCGGACGTTGCCAGGATGCGCAGCTTGCCGGCCTTGTGATTGGGGATGAAGTCGCCGTGCGGCGTGAACATGGCCGCAAGCTGGCCGCCCACCACATCGGTCACGCCGGGCACGGAACCGCGGTAGGGCACATGTTTGAGTTCCACCTGGTTGTTCAGGCCCAGCAAGGCGCCCAGAAAGTGGGGGGTTGATCCCGCAGCGGGCGAGCCATAACTCGCATCCTTCGGATTGGCCCTGGCCCACACCAGGAAGTCCTGAACGGTCTTCACGGAAGCGGGCACCAGCGGCCCGACCGCCAATCCATGGTGAATCATGGACGCGGTGCCCACGGACACAAAATCGGCGAACGGGTCATAGGCCAGCTTTTTGTAGATGTGGGGATACAGCGACATGCAGGAAAACGGCGTCATGGCAATGACGGAGCCGTCCGTGGGTGCCATCTTCAGCGTCTCCAGCGCGATGCGGCCGCCGGCGCCGGCCTTGGTGTCCACGATGGCGTTGTTCTTGGAATAGGCGGTGCCGCCCATTTTGTCGCCGACGCGGCGCGCGCAGATGTCGCCCGCACTGCCGGCGGGGAATCCGTAAATGATCTTGACCTGCTCCAGCGGGCTCGCATGGGCAGAGAACGGGGCGAAGCCGGCGGCTGCGGTGAGCGTTGCGGCTGCCTGCACAAAATGACGGCGTGTTTGCATGAAATGTCTCCTTTTTTAATGATGTCCAACGGGTCGAAAAAGCAAAACCGAAATCAAAAACTGAAAGACGGAAACAAAAGCGGAACGCCCGAAGCGTCAGCTGCACAGGGCCCGAATGTCTTGCGGCACGGCAATGGCCTTGATGCGCTCAGGATTCTCCGGACGGCGGATGCAGAAGGCGCGGGTTTCACGGCCTTCGCAGATCAGGTCGTCACCGCGTTTGATCACATGCTTCTGGATGAATACCTTGTCGCGCCACTCCTCAATGCTGGTGTGAATCTGCAGCGTCTCGCCATAGACGGCGGGCTGGCTGAACCGGGTATTGATCTCGAGCAGCGGCGTGCCGATGATGCCGGTGGTCTTGACAAGCTCACGCCAGGTTGGCACGCCGCACTTGACAAAAAAGTTCAGCGACGAGGCGTCCATCCACCGCGAGAAATTGGGGAAAAACACGATCCCTGCGGGGTCGCAGTCGCCAAACGCAACGGAAACTTCGTAAACAACGGTCTTGCTCATGCTGTTCACCTTGGCGCCATGCGCAATGCGCCATCCAGCCGGATGACTTCGCCGTTGAGATGGTCGTTGGCCACGATGTGCGCGGCCAGCTGGGCAAACTCCTCGGGCTTGCCCAGGCGCTGCGGAAAAGGAATGCTGGCGGCCAGCGAAGCCTGCACCGCTTCGGGCAGCTGCTGCATCAGCGGCGTCGCGAACAGGCCCGGCGCCACCGTGCAGACGCGGATGCCGTGTTGCGCCAGGTCGCGCGCCATCGGCAGCGTCATGCCGACCAGGCCGCCCTTGGAGGCGCTGTAAGCCTGCTGGCCTACCTGGCCGTCAAATGCCGCCACCGAGGCCGTGAACATCATGACGCCGCGCTGGCCGTCTTCCAGCGCGGGCAGTTTGGCGCAGGCGGCCGCAAACAGGCGGCTGGCGTTGTAGGTGCCCACCAGGTTGATGGTGACGACTTTGGCAAAGTCTTCGAGCGGCGCAGGGCTGCCGTCTTTGGCCACCACGCGCTTGGCCGAGCCGATGCCGGCAACGTTCATCAGGATGCGGGCCGGGCCATGCGCAGCTGCGGCTTTTTCCAGCGCGGCCGCCAGGCTGGCGCTGTCGGTGATGTCGCACTGGCACGCCACTGCGGCACCGCTCCCGTGCGTGGCGCAAATGTCGGCCGCGACTTTTTCCGCACCGGCGAGATTCACGTCCAGCACGGCAACCCTGGCGCCCAAGCGTGCCAGCTCGCGGGCAGTGGCTTCGCCCAGCCCTGAGCCGCCTCCCGTTACCAGCGCCGCAAGTCCTTCAATCTTCATGCCTTCTCTCCAGATCGGTTGCTATTATTTTTATAGCTGCTTGCGCCCGTCCGCTGTGCGCTGCAGCCACTATTTGTTCAAGAAGTTTCGGCCCCTTCGGGGTTTTCAAGCAACAGGGCAATGCCCTGCCCGCCACCCACGCATGCGGATGCAATGCCGTAACGCACACCCGCGCGCTGCATTTCACGCGCGACGGTGACCGTCAGGCGGACCCCGGTCACCGCCAGCGGGTGACCCATCGCGATGGCGCCGCCATTGACATTGAGCTTGCGCAGATCGAGGTTCAGTTCACGCGCCACTGCCAGCGTCTGCGCGCCCTGGGCTTCGTTGATCTCGAAGCGGCCGATCTGGTCCAGCTTCAGGCCGCAGCGCTCCAGCAGCAGGCGAATCGCCGGCGCGGGGCCTATGCCCATGATTTCGGGTGGCACACCCACCACCGCGGCAGCCACCACGCGTGCCAGCGGTTTTTTTCCATGCACTTTCGCGTATTCACCCGATGCCACCACGGCCGCCGCTGCCGCATCCACCAGCGCTGCACTGTTGCCACCGGTCTGTACCCCGCCGGCGTGAACCACCCGGAGTTTGGCCAGGACCTCGACAGGAGACAAGCGTGCGTGGGTGTCCTGTGCGACTTCCGTGACTTTGCCCTGCAGGCGTATGCCGCGCGTGGCGTAACCGGGGAGTTCAAATTCTTCCGTGACCACCGGCACAATTTCACCGGCGTGAAAACCTGCCTCGCGGGCCGCCACGGCTTTGGCAAACGAGCTGGAGGCAAATTCATCGACGGCTTCCCGCGTGATGCCGTATTTCTTCGCGAGGTTTTCCGCGGTCTGGATCATGTCGATGCCGGCGGCGGAGTCCTTCAGGGCCTCCCACATGAAGTCCTTGAAGCCGACGGGCGCGCCCAGCTTGAAACCGGTGCGGTGTTCGAAGGCGGCGATCGGGTTGCGCGTCATGCTCTCGGCGCCGACGACCAGCGCCACGCTGGCGGCTCCGCTCTGGATCTGCTCGCCGGCCTGGCGGAACAATTCAAAGCCGGTGCCGCAGATGCGCTGCACCATGATGGCCGGCACCTCCACGGGCACCCCGGCATACAGGCCGATATGGCGGGGCAGCATGAACTGCTCGAAATCGCCCGGCGCCATGTTGCCGGCAATCACCGAATCGATATCGCTGCCACTGACACCCGAGCGCTGGAGCACGGCGCGTGCCGCCTTGATGCCGAGGTCGGTAGGAGATATATGGCCAATGGCGCCGCAGTAGTCGACCATGGGCGTGCGGATGCCGTCGAGCATCCAGACGTCTTCGAAAGCGGAGAAAAATCCTTTGGATGGCATGGTGCTTGTGCGTTGGGTTTTATGGTGCGGGTTTGACGATGGGGTGCGCCGTGTCATCGTGCAGGGCTACCACCAAAGCTTCACGGTGCGTGAGCACCGCGCGCTGGTTGATGGAGCCTTTGTCGGTGACTTCACCCTTGTCGAATGAGGGCGGCTCATGCATCAGGTGCAGGCGCCGGATGCAGCTGGCGCTGCCGGTCGCGCCCTCTGCGAGCTTGTTCATCATCTCCTGAAAGTGCGCCACTACTTGCGGGCTTTCAACGGCCTGGCGCAGCGGCGCATCGGGCGGCAGTCCGGCCAGCGTGCGCACGGCGGGTGTCGGGAAAACCAGTGCGCCCACTTCCTTGAGGTTGATGCCGGTGAGCACCACGTCCTGCACGTAAGGCGCGCCCGCAGCGACGATCTTTGCACGCAGCGGGCCCACGCTGACAAAGGTGCCCGTGGCCAGCTTGAAGTCTTCGGCGATGCGCCCGTCGAACTTGAGCCCGAGGTGAATGTTGCCCTCATCAATCCATTTGACGGCGTCGCCGGTACAAAAGAAGCCTTCTTCGTCAAAGGCTGCTGCCGTCTCCTGCGGTGCGCGCCAGTAGCCGGGCGTGATGTTGGGGCCCTTGTAGCGCACCTCGGTCTTGCCATCGGTGTCCACCAGCTTGAGCTCAATGCCGGGCGCTGGCACGCCGAGGTCGCCGGCTTTCACGTTGGGGTTGGTCACAAAGATGGCAAACGGTCCGGACTCGGTCATGCCCAGGCCGGTGGCCATGACAATGCGCTCGCCCACTTCCTTTTCCTCGGACTCGTACAGGCTGTCCCACACGGGCTGGGCCAGCGCAGCGCCGGCATAAAAAAACATCTTCACGCGCGACAGCAGGTTGCGCCGCAGCTCTGCGTCCGTTTTCATGGCACTGGCGATGGCCTCAAAGCCGGTAGGCACGTTGAAGTACACCGTGGGGGCAATCTCGCGCAGGTTGCGCAGGGTTTCGTGCATCAGCGCCGGGGTCGGTTTGCCGTCGTCGATATAGAGCGTTCCGCCATGGAACACCACCATGCCGAAGTTGTGGTTGCCGCCGAAGGTGTGATTCCAGGGCAGCCAGTCGACCAGCACAGGTGGCTCGTCCTGCAGCACCGGCATGGATTGCGCCATTTGCTGCTGGTTGGCACACCACATGCGCTGGGTATTGATCACCGCCTTGGGCATCTTGGTGGAGCCGCTGGTGAACAGGAATTTCACGATCGTGTCCGGTCCCGTGGCCTGCATCGCGCGGTCTACGGCATCCGTGGCCGGCGTTGCAGCCAGTTCGGCGAATGCCGTGGTGGCGCGCCCGTCGACCTGCCCGGTAGCCAGCACCACCTCGACATCGTCGCCGATGGCTGCGCTGATGGCCCTGGCGTAGCGCGCGCCGTCGGCGGCAAACACCAGGCCCGGCGTCACGGTCTTGAGCACGTGGCGCAGCTTGTCGTAGTCCTGGCTGACCAGGCTATAGGGCGGAGACGTCGGCACAAAAGGCACGCCGGCCAGCATGCAACCCAGTGCCAGCAACGCATGCTCCAGGTCGTTTTCCGACAGGATGACCACCGGGCGTTCGGCGCTCAGGCGCCGGTCAATCAGCCCCTGCGCGATGTTGCGGGCCGAGACCCAAGCTTCGGCATAAGTGATGTGCCGCCAGTCGCCGGTTTTGCCGCCTTCCAGTTTTTCGCGCCGCGCCATGAAGCTACGGCCTGGGACCGTCTGCGCCCAGTGCTGCAGGCGGTCGGTGATACGGGTCGGGAAGGCTTGCAGGGCCTGGTCTGCGCGCAGGTAGCGCACGCCGGGTACGCCGTCGCGCAGGACCACACGGGTCACGCCAAAGGCCATGGGACGAAATTTCGGGGCGCTCATGGTTGTCTCTTCTGTTCTGTCTTCTGTCTGCTGTCTCTTTTCTGGATGTCTCTTTTGCCTGCCCGCCCGGCCTGGTCAGCCCTTCTGGACCTTGCGGGCCTTGCCGTCCAGGAAGTCTTTCACGCGGCTCTTGGCTTCGGGTGCGCTTTGCGCCACTGCGGCCATCAGGGCCTCGGTGAAGAACCCCTGGTCTGCCGGTTGCTCGGCAATGCGCGGCAACGCATGCATGAGGGCGTAGTTGGTCAGCGGTGCGTTTTCTGCCACGCGAGTGGCCAGTTCAAGGGCTTTGGCGAAAGCCTGGCCCTCGGGCACCAGGTATTGCGCGATGCCTATGCGCTCACCGTCCACCGCGTTGTAGACACGGCCGGTCAGCATCATGTCGGTCATCCGTGCGGCGCCGATCAGCCGCGGGATGCGCACCGCACCGCCACCACCGACAAAGATGCCGCGCGAGCCTTCGGGCAGCGCGTAGAAGGCGCTTTCGTCGGCAACCCGGATATGGCAGGCACTTGCCAGCTCCAGGCCACCACCGACCACGGCACCGTGCAGGGCCGCGATCACGGGCACCGGGCCGTACTGCACCCGCTCCAGCGCTGCGTGCCACATGCGCGAATGGTGCAGGCCCTGGCTGGCGTCACGCTCCTTGAGTTCGCTCAGGTCAAGGCCCGCGCAGAAGTGGTCACCCTCGCCGCAAAGCACGGCGGCTTTTGTTTCGGAAGGAAGGCTTTCGAACAGGTTCCGCAGTGCCAGGATCAGGGCGTCACCCAGGGCGTTGCGTTTGGCAGGGCGCGCCAGGCGGACCACGGCGACATTGCCGTGCATTTCGAGATGAAGGTATTTTGGGGTCATGTGAAGTGTGTTTCCGGAAGCCAATTATGGTTATGAATAATAACTATTACAACGTGATTAAGCCTTTTTTTTCTAGTGAAAACCCTAGGGCGTACCAAGGCATGTTTGTACGGCGGACCAGCCGCCCCGCAAGGCAACTCGCAACAGGGAACTTATAGGGAGGATGATTGCCCCCGCAGGAGATGGAGGGAACCGGGATATCTGGCCAGCGTCGAATGGGCGCCGTACGGTGTATCCGCTGCTCACAACGAATGTGAGTCAGGGATTGACGGAAAAGGTCAGGCTTCAGCGCAATTCAACAATATGTCGATTACTGCTTTGGCGGTGCGAATGCGGCAAGCCTGTTAAGTTTCGCGTCGATGTGACCCGCCTTTTTCGCAGTCGCTTGACCCTATCAAAATCCTGAAATGTGGAGATCCGGTCCTGTGCAAAAGGGCTCAACCAGTGACTGTTAAGTTTCGCGCCGATGTGATCCGCCTTTTTTGCAGTCGCTTGACCCCATCAAAACCCTGAAATGTGGATCGCCAGCCCTGCGCAAAATGGCATCGCCAGTGGCTCAGCGTTCGATGAAAAAATGGATCAAACAAAGACGAAAATCAACACACCCTCCTCACAAAGAGGGTGGACCAAGATTCAATGAAAACTTGGATTACCTTAGACGCACGCTAACGTGCCTCTACTTTTCCCCCTCTGCATCGACTAGGCGCCAAGAGGAACAGGCTTCAACGACTTTACTCTGCAGGGTGAAGAATAAACAGATCGCCAAACCAAAACAGATAACCAGCGTTACATCACTCGACAATTCAAAAGCCAGGTAGCCAGTAAGTGCAACACCCCAGCAAGCTAGCCAACCGATGAGCAGTAAGCCCGCTGCTTGAAGTTTTTTGTATTGGTGCATCGCGACGGTACCGCAACTAGAACATCGGTGTCGTAATTTTTTCCACCCAACAGCAAACACACCGACACGCTCACGGTGACCACATACAGGACATTGAAAATTGATCTTCATTTTTCGGCCTATCTTGAACAAATCCTACCGCATTCATTCTGCATGAGAATGAAGCAAACCCCACCGCTAGTGGTCCCTACGATCAAGGCGCCTGGGGCGCCGCCAACAGCACCAATGCATGCCCCAGCAAATCCTGCGATATAGCACGTCGGAAATTTCTCCGCCTTGCAACTATTCATGCACTGATCGAATGTCTGACCGGGTGTTTTCACTTTTGGATCAAGAGAGCGCGGAAGAGGATCGGTTGAGTCCCGAGATGGCCATTCGCGAACTGGACGTTCCCGAGTTTCACGATCACGGCCACGCTCATTTGCTTGCAACCCCATCGCATCGGTAAGGCTAAGTGGATTTCCCTCTACATAGCCAAAGGTGTTAATGCCACCCTGAAGCCCAATAGGATCAGACTGCATATATCGCCCCAGCCAGGGGTTGTACTCCCGATGCCAGTTCTGGAACAGCCCACTCTCGGCATCAAAGACCTGACCGGGAAGGCGCTGGTTGAAGCTGAAGGTCCCCAGGCTGCTCGGGTTCTGATCCGGCGCCGTCGCCCCAAAGGGCTCGGCCATATCCCAGCGCCAGACCATCGCTTCGTCCGTGTTTCGCGTGATCACCCTCGGTGCACCGATCTGGTCAGTCCACACGTTGTACAGGCTGACCGCAATGTTCCCGGCCACGGCCGTACCCGTCTGCTTGATCACCCCGACCGGGCTTCCCATATAGATGGTTTCGTATTGGGGCACGCCATTGGCATCGTACTCACCGAGCAGTTTTCCTTCTTCGTCATAGAC
>NZ_JBFUBS010000012.1:0-11029 GCF_056405635.1 Polaromonas sp. P1_F8
CCTTCCGTGGCCGTACGTACTGGCGGGCTGCTGGCAGCGGTTGTGCTGTCCTGGCTGACCTATCGCTTTATCGAAACGCCCTTGCGCTTTGGCGCCCACGCCCGCCGCAAAACACTCGGCCTGCTTCTGCTCATGCTCGCCATCGCAGGTTTTTCGTTTGCAAATTACAAGGCCAACGGCTTCCCGACACTTCGGTACTTGCAAACCCGTGAAACCAGCGCCAAAGAAATCGAAAAACTGGACGCCGCCAAACGACAGGCATTGACCGACACAGCGGTAAGTGGCGGTAAATGCTTTCAGCTACCCCCTGGCAAAGACTTCAATTTCTTTGTCAGTCACGGTTGCCTCCCTACGGCGCAGACGCCTCAAACCAGCGCACCTGTGCTGATGCTTATCGGTGATTCGCACTCGGCCTCGCTTTCGCTGGGGCTACGCCCATGGGCCGCCAAAAAGGGATACACCTTTTATCAGGTGAGTTCCGGCTCCTGCTCCTTGTTCAGTGATGACGCCTCCGACCCCGACTGCCAGACTTACAGCAAGAAATCGTTCGAAGCTGTTCCTGCCGTGAAGCCCGATGTGCTGCTGATTGACTCTCATTGGCTGCATGCTTCAGAGCCGGTCTTCTTCAAAAATCAGGGCAACTGGCCTTCATATTCAGAATACCTGGCAGACAAGTTCAGGTATATCGCCAGCCTGCAGGCCAAAAAAGTCATCATCGTTGGGCAGGTGCCGACCTGGAAAGCCGACCTTCCCAATGTATTGATCCGCAGATTTATTTCGAAGGGATTTGAAGTCCCCGAAAGAACGACCCTTGAGCTCGATCCCCTGTCGCTGGAAATGGATAAAACCCTGCAGAAGATTCAGCTGCCTACCGGTTTCACCTACGCCTCATTGGTCAAAATACTTTGTGATAGCAACGGATGCCTTACGCGAGTAGGCCCAGACCTCCAGACAGACCTCGTCGTGTGGGACTACGGTCACCTCACTGCGGCAGGAGCAGCCTTTGTTGTCGACCGGGCGCTGGCACCTGTGGTCGAAAGCCTGGTCAGGCATTGACATGCTGCGCCTGTTATTAATTATTGAAAGTTGAATATGCCGTCAAACCCAAAGAGCGTCGTAGTCATAGGCGGTAGTTCCGGCCTTGGCAAGGTCATTGCCAACCGTTATCGGGACGATGGATTCCAGGTCGCCATTGTTTCAAGAAACAAGCCCCTCTTTGTGGACGAGAAAAAGGGCTTCAAGCATTACAGTGCAGACCTTTCCACCATCACGGCGGAAAGCGCCGGCGCATTGGTTAACGACATCGTTCGCCAAACCGGCCGCCCGTCTTATCTGGTTTTTTGCCAACGCTACCGCGGCGCTGAAAGAAACCTGGCCAACGAGTTGTTTGTGGCAGTGTCTGCAACCGAAATACTGGTCGAGGCATTCGTTCCGCAATTTGCGGAAACCGGCGACAAAGCCATCGTGACGGTCAGTTCGGTGTATGCCGACTATGTCGGTTCGTCACAGCCCTCGTCGTACCACGTGGTGAAGGCGGGTTTGAATGCGCTTATCAGATACTATGCCGTCACGCTGGGAACCAGGGGCATACGGTCCAACGCCATTTCGCCCCTCACCTACCTGAAAGACGAATCCAAGCACGTGTACCTGGGTGATGAAAAAACACTCGCCAAATACCGTAAATTGGTCCCGCTGGGAAGAATGCCCCTGGCCGATGAATGCGCCAATGTGCTCAGATTCCTGGGAAGCGAGCAGGCGTCTTTTGTGAATGGACAGATTATTTATGTCGACGGTGGTGTGTCCACCGTCTGGCCGGAAGAGATTGCGTAAGATTAACGTTTAAGGGATACATAAAATGGCTAACTATCACCGCAGAACAAACTGCCGGCTTTGCGATTCGACTGCGCTCAAACTGGCGATCCCCATGAAACCTTCGCCGATCGGCGACGCTTTCGTCAAAGACAAGAATTCGGAGCAGGAGCTCTTCCCGCTCGACGTCTACATCTGCGAGACGTGCGCGCATCTTCAGAACCTCGACGTCGTCGACCCGAAGATTCTCTTCGGTAACTACACCTACCAGACCTCGCATTCTCTCGGCCTGGTCGAGCACTTTAAAAAATACGCGGCGCATGTCGTGTCGAAGCTCGGCATCGACAAGCCCGTCTTTGTTATGGAAATCGGCAGCAACGACGGATCATTGCTCGGCGAGTTTCAGGCACTGGGTCATACGGTGCAGGGTATCGATGCATCTTCCGCCGTTGCCGGCCATGCCAACAAACGCGGCGTGCCCACGATTGGCGACTTCTTCACTTTCGACCTGTCGCAAAAAATCAAGGCTGATAAAGGCCAGGCTGGCCTTGTGTGCGCCAATAACGTCTATGCCCATGCAGACAACCTGCGGGACATCACCAAGGGCATCCGCAATGTGCTGAGCGACGACGGTGTCTTCGTTTTCGAGGTGTCGTACCTGCCCGACATGGTCGAAAACATGGTCTTCGACACCATCTACCACGAGCACGTTTCGTATCACACGCTCAACCCGCTCGAAAAATTCTTCAACTCCCTCGACCTGAGTCTGTTCGACGTCGAACGCGTCCCGACCAAGGGCGGTTCGATTCGCGCTTTTGCACAACCCAAGAGCACGGGCAAACGCCCGCGCACAGCGGCTCTCGACAAGCTGATGGCCGACGAAATTGCACAGCACTACGACCAGATCGAAACATATCACCGCTACGCGCAAAAAATCGTCGATTGTAAAAACAGCACGCTGGCGCTCATTCGCAAGTTGTCTGCCGACATGAGCAAGGTTGCGGGTTACGGCGCATCGACGACCACCACCACCCTGCTATACAACTATGAGCTCGAAGGCGTCCTGGACCGCATTTATGACGATAACGCCATCAAGTACGGCACCTTCAGCCCGGGCGCGCATATCGAGGTTTCGCCTTCTGAAGAAATCCTGTCGCGAAAGCCAAAGGCCATCGTCATCCTGGCTTGGGTCTATGCAAAGCCCATCATCAAGCGCAATCGCAACTATGTCGAAGCCGGCGGTACGTTTGTGATTCCGCTGCCTGTGCCCATGACGGTCGATGCGAGCAATCTGGACCATTTCCTGAACGCCTGACGGAACCAGCGTTGCAATACTTCGATGGCCTCCATTCATTGCACCGTCTGCGGCCATGCGGACCTTGAACGAAGCCTGAGTTTCGGCCTCCAGCCGCTCTCTACCCGGTTTGCTGCAGTGCCTGATGCCCAGGCGCCAGCGGCACGCCACGCGATGAGCCTGGGCTATTGCAAGCAGTGCCTTGCCATCCAGCTGGTCGACCGGTTTCCGGTCTCCGTGTTGCAGGGCAAGGCGCCGGCGCTGCGCTTTCGCGAGCCCAGCGCGCATTTGCCAGACGTGGTCGAAACCCTCAGGTCGCTCGGCGTGGTCAACCCGCACGGCAGACTCGCCGGGTTGTCGTACATCGATCTGGATCTTCTGGACTTGCTCCAGGCTCAGGGATGCCCTGCGGCGCTACGCCTTGAACATCCAAAACCGCCAGCCGGGGCCGCGGAGCCCGGCCTGGAAACGCTGCAAGGTTTTTTCTCAGACCCCGCCCACATAGGCCAATGGGTTCAGCAGCATGGCCTGGTGGATCTGGTTTGCGCCAGATTCATTCTGGAGCACGCTGAATCCGCCCTGGCTTTTTTGCACGCCCTGAAACGTGCCGTCAAACCCGGTGGCTACATCCTGGTCGAAGTGCCAGACGTCACCAAAATGATCGCGTTTGAAAATCACGCCCTCGTCTGGGAAGACCATTTCACCTACTTCACCTCAGGCACCCTGTTCAAACTGGCATCGCTCGCAGGTTGCAGCGTCGTGAGTTTGAACAGCTACCCCTATGCTTACGAAGACGCCATGGTCGCCATCCTGCAGGTGGGCCAGCCGCCACAGCCTGCCGCGGTTTCGGCGCCGGTCAAGCCGATAGATTCTGTCAATCCGGCCCAGGAGCTGGAAGACTTCAACAGCAGCTTCATCGCTGCCAGGGTCGCACTGCGGCAGGACTTGCTGGCCGTCCAACAGGGCGGCGGAAAAATCGCTGTTTTTGGCGCAGGCCACCACGCGGTCAAGTACATCAACTTTTACGGTCTGGGCGATTTGATCGAATTTGTCGCCGACGACAATCCGGTCAAGGGCGGCATGTACCTTGCGGGTACCCAACTGCAGGTCAAGCCGTCATCTGACTTGGCCGCCTCTGGTGTCACGCTATGCTTGTCGAGCTTGAATCCGGCCAGTGAAGCCAGCGTCAGACGAGCCATACCTGACTATTTCGAGCACGGCGGAGAAATTCGGCCTATTTTTAAAACAAGCAGGGGATCCACATGAGTACGAATGGCCTATTTGAAAAGTCTGCCGAGGTGCTGGTATGCACCGATGAAATCATAGGTCTGGAACAGGCGGCGCTGAATGCGGTGAACCGCCTGGCAGACACCAGCCCCAAGAAGCGGGCAAGAATATGCGCGCACAAAGACAGTTCGGCCGCCATTCAGGAGATGATCATTGTCATCCGTGAAGGCTCGTACATTGCACCACACCGCCACAAGAACAAGTGCGAGTCTTTTCATCTGATTGACGGTGCCGCTGACATCGTTGTCTTTGAAGACAACGGCGATATTCGTAAAGTCATCCGGTTTGCCCGGGAGCATGCCTTTTACTACCGACTGGAAGCCGAGTTATTCCACACCATCGTCGTCCGCTCAGACCGGATCACATTCCATGAAGTCACCAACGGCCCCTTTGTAGCCAACGGAACAGAGTACGCGGCTTTTGCGCCCAAAGAGGGCGGCGACGGTATTGCCACTTACCAAGCTCGACTGGATCAGCAGATCAGCGAATGGATAGCAAGGAATGACTAAACGGAACATCTCCTATGCGGTATTAAAGTCCACATGGTTTCGTGATCTTGTCAGCAATCTGGTACCGCAAATACTTAAATACTACCGGCATGAGCTTCCAGTAGTGACTGTCAAGGCGCGGATGTTGGCGCGTCTCTACAGCCTGGCCCTATCAACCACCGCAGTCTTGCTCACCCCCTGGAAACGATTCAGATTGTTGATCTTGGGGGTGAAACGATTTCACGTTGATGGTGACATTGCCGCAGCAATTGTCTGCTTTAAGCAGGCGGCCCAAATGGGTGCCCCCTTTGTTAACGCAATTGCGCTCAATTTGTCCCGCGTCGAATTCATCGCCAATACAAGGGAAGCCACACACAACCGTTTGACTCTCCTGAAGTTTGCAAATGATCTGGTAGCGAACGGTGACACCCGATACCAACTGGCCTTGGCCCACCTGATGACCAATGAAGCTGAAATCGCCGGCCAAAGAATCATCGAGGCAATCCAGCTTCACCCAGCTTGCGCCATGGCGCATCAGAACATGGCGGCCAAGTACGACAGGCTGACCTGGAAACCAGAGCCCTTGGACCTCGCTGGCGACCCGGAAATTCATCTGTATGACGCCTACCATTTGTTGGGCCAACTGCTCGTCAACATTGGCGATGTTGTCAAAGGCCTGGAGATGTTTGGCGCAGCAATGAAGCTCCAGGAAAAACTCTACGAGCGTTACCCCTTGCCCGACGCGCTGGTGTCATCAATTGCAGCCTGTGAGGGCTACCAGGCCAGCAAACCCATACGCATCGCGCCCTATGAATGGGTCACACAGATCGGTCATCTGGGAATGCTGGACGCACTGATCAAAATGTCCAGGTTGGGCATGCGTCCCGATGTCAACTGGGTGCTACTGGCCCCGGACGACAAGGTTGTCAACCAGGCCTTCCTGGACTGCTGGACGAAGCATTTTCTGATCATCCGCGACGAAGCCCTGGTTGCGAAGCTCTTTCCCTACCAGCGCGCATGTGGCGAGCAGTTCAATTGCTATGTGCAGGATGACGGCAAGGTGGTTGACTGGTCCGATGTGGCAGCGCAGGCCTTTGTTGAATGGGACAAGCGGCAGCTGGGCCCGCTCATATCGGCGTCTGACGAAATCATGCACTATGGGCGAGCCAAACTTGCTGCCATGGGCGTGCCGTCTGACGCGTGGTTTGTGGTGCTGCATGCCAGATCCAGCGGGTTCTATGGCGAGGGGTTGGGTTTTATCCAGAAGCACCGGAATGCCCCCCTAAGCAGCTACCTGCCCGCCATAGACGCCATCGTCAAGCATGGTGGGTGGGTTTTGAGGATGGGTGACCCGTCCATGCCAAAACTTAAAGCCATGCCCCAGGTTGTTGATGTTGCGCACAGTAGCCAAAGAAGCCAGAAATTCGACGTATTCATTTGGTCGCAATGCCGTTTTTTTCTGGGCACCACGTCTGGCCCGACAAACGCTGTCGTTTCTTTTCACACGCCAACCCTGTTGGTCAACTGTGTCTCCAACTACGCGCAGTCGTGGAACAAGCGCGTCATGTTTGTGCTCAAGCCGTTCTGGTCCATACAAAACCGGAGGTTCATGAACTACCGCGAGACCTTCGCACCGCTGGTCCGTGCCAGCATGTTCAACGCACGCAGCATGGCAGCTGAAGGCATCTATCCGCGTGCAAATACATCAGAAGATATTCTGATTGCGACGGAAGAAATGCTGGCCCGTGTCCAGGCCCAAGCCATGACACCGGACCCGGCCGAAAACCCCATGCATGATCTGGGCGTACCCCCATGGCTATGGGGAAGCGCCACGCCAAGCAAGCGCTATCTGGACAAGCACCCTGAGCTATTGCGGCCGCACTGAAGTCACAAAGTACACCCTCAAATATGGTTGAAAACAATGAACTACAAAACCTTTGAAGCGCTTAAAACCGAAGGCAAGTCGCTGGTCTTCGTCTGGGGAGATTTCAACATCCTTCACCCTGGCCACCTTCGGTTGCTGAATTTTGCGGCCGATTGCGGCGACGTTTTGATCGTCGGCATCCGGTCTGATGCCGAGAGCAGCGTGGTCATCCCCGCAGATATAAGGCTGCAAAGCCTGCAGTCCATCTCTGTGGTCAAACATGCCTTCGTGCTCAATGAGACACCCGAGGCATTTATCGAGAAGGTCAAGCCTGCATTCGTCGTCAAGGGCCAGGAGCACAAGGGCGCCGACAACCCTGAAAAGGCCATTCTCGACCAGTACGGTGGTGAGCTGATTTTCTCGTCGGGCGAAATGCGCTTTTCATCCATTGACCTGCTGCGTCGCGAAGGCAACGAGCTTGCCTTCAAATCGATTCTGAAGCCGCGTGATTACCTCAGGCGGCATGAAATAGATTCCGCCCGACTGAGCGATACCGTCCGCGCATTCAACAAACTCAATGTGGTGGTGATCGGTGACCTGATCGTTGATGAATACATCAATTGCGACCCACTGGGCATGTCGCAAGAAGACCCTACCATTGTGGTCACCCCCATCAGCCGTGACAAGTTCATAGGCGGTGCAGGCATTGTTGCAGCGCACGCCAAAGGCTTGGGCGCCAATGTTCGATACATCACGGTCTGCGGCAGTGACGACTCCGCGGAATTTGCAAAAGATCGCCTCAAGCATTACGGCGTCACGGCCGAACTGATGACAGACCACAGCCGGCCGACAACCCTCAAGCAGCGCTACCGCGCCAAGGGCAAGACGCTATTGCGGGTCAGCGAATTGAAGCAGCATGAGATTTCGGACGAAATCGGCGCCGGGATGCTCGACAAGATCCGGGGCATTATCAAAAACACCAGTCTGGTCATTTTTTCTGACTTCAACTATGGCTGCCTGCCGCAATCGCTGGTCGACCAGATTGCAGAGCTGTGCAACCAGCACAAGGTGCCCATGTTTGCAGACAGCCAGTCATCGTCGCAAGTGGGAGACATCACGCGGTTCAAGGGCATGACGCTGGTCACCCCCACCGAGCACGAAGTCCGGCTTGCATTGGGTGACTCCACGTCAGGCCTGGTCGTCCTGGCCGAAAAGCTCGCGCAAAAAGCTCGCTGCCAGTATTCATTCATCACGCTCGGTTCTGAAGGCGCTTTTGTACATAGCCCCAAGGCGCCCAGCCACAAGATCATTACCGACGCCCTGCCGGCCATGAATCAGAGCCCCAAAGACGTTGCTGGTGCAGGAGACTCGATGCTCACCTGCACGGCCATGGCCCTGGTCGCGGGGGCCAACATCTGGCAGGCGGCGTTTCTCGGCTCGATAGCGGCAGCTTGCCAGGTCGGGCGCGTAGGCAATCGCCCGCTGTCGGCAACTGAAATCATCGAGGAGCTTGAGGCGTGAAGGCCGTACTGCTATCGGCGGGCTTTGGCACCAGGCTGCGGCCACTGACCAACACGATTCCAAAGTGTCTTGTGCCCATTTTGGGCAAACCCCTCCTGGCCATCTGGCTCGACAGGCTCTTCGAAAACGGCGATATCGAACGCGTGCTGGTCAATACGCATTACCTGTCAGAGCGGGTCGTCGAACACGTTGCCCAGTCGCCATGGAAAGACAAAATCGACCTGGTCTATGAGCCCACTTTGCTCGGCACCGCCGGAACACTGTGGCAAAACCGCGCATGGATGGATGATGGCCCTACGCTGGTCGCGCACGCAGACAACCTCACATTGTTCGACGTGCCGGCATTCATTGCGGCGCATCAGAATCGCCCTGCAACTTGCCCCATCACCATGATGACTTTTGACACCGATGCACCCCAGACTTGCGGCATTGTGGAAGAGAAAGACGGCATAGTCGTCGGGTTTCATGAGAAGGTGGCCAATCCGCCAGGCAACCGTGCAAACGCTGCGGTCTATATTCTGGAGCGAGAGGTGGTGAATGACATGGCGGCAAAAGACCTGGCATTCATCGACATGAGCACAGAGATTCTTCCGAAGTACATAGGCAGAACCTGGACTTATCACAACGCGGTTTACCACCGTGACATTGGTAATTTGGAGAGCCTTAGGCTGGCAGAGCTGGAGTTGCCTGCAATCGGGAACAAATAAAGTGGGCTCGTGACGCGATTTAAAGTCTACCTATTGAGGTTCGCAGATCACCACCGTTAACTCAAAATTGTCGAGTCGGGCTATCGAAACCATCAGGGAGTAACGTTTGAAAACAGGATTGCCCGCGCTCTTTGCATCTAGAAGGAATGGCCCCATTTCCTTCGCGGTACGTATGGCAATTGAAGTGCTCTTTAGAGCTACCGTTATCTTCTGTGCTTTTTTGCCGCTGCGCTATATTTTATTTTTCGCAATTCTTGTCAGAAAGACATCTGATGCTCGCCTTGCCGACAAACATGTCAAATTTTTCCTGGGTGGGCGCCTTCATGACAATCTTGACAAGTGGCTTCGCCATCGTTTCTTTGCCAATCACTTCAATGAGGTTGCCTACTTCCTTTTGGTGTCGGAACAGCCGGCGGATGTTCTACGGCATTTCGAGAGAATAAATTGGCTTGATTCCAGGCCATTTTTCACAGATCGCGTTGGAGCCTATTTTGACCGCGTAGCGTCGGGCTACTCCATGGAAGCGGTTGCTCGTCTGCACAAATTCAAGTGGTCCGACGGGCCTGTGGACCGCCAATTCACACGCCTCCTGCTCGTCATGCTTGAGCACCGCATTTATTCCGATTACGAGGAACGCTCTTACAAGGGGCGAATCGAACAACAAGAGATTAAGAGGGCAGACAACATCAATCAGTATGTGGCCTACTTTTTCCACGACAAGGATCTGGTGCGATCCCTGGCCCGTGTATTGGAGTTAAGTGGCACAGAGGAAATCCTCGCTGAGCGCGATGCCCGCGGCCAGAATTGGGAAGGTTTTGCCGAAGGCACGGCTAAGGCCGGCACTGCCGAAGCCGTCTCCCGGCCTCGCCAAGGAGCTCGCCAAGGCGGGAATTGAAGATTTTTCTGAGATCAAACTTCTTTCCCCTGACTGGAGTGCACTCATAGGCCACAACGGCCACCTGAACGTGCACCTCATGATGCGMGAGATGAACTGGTGGAAAGGCAAGCCCTTATTGCTTGCCTACAAGGACAGAATCGCCAACCGCCCATTTCTTGACCTCTTTTCAGAAATCTGCCCCACAGTCATCCTTGGCGATAACGTGGATTCGAATGTCTGGCGTGAGCTGGCCAGCCTCACGCCATTCCTGAGTGTTTCCCACCAAATTTTCGAGTTCGATGATGGGCGAGCCATGTACTGGAACGACGCAGGTGGGCTTGCCGTGGAAACCTGGGATGCGCAGGACAGAGGCTTTCCTCTGCGTGACATCTATGACCGGCGCGCATTGAGCAACCCTGGGCTCGAAGAAAAATTTCATGCACTAAAGCGTCAATGGGGATTGGGACCCACCGACTGGTTCGTTTGCCTGCACATGCGCGATGCAGCCACCCGAGGAGACACCCAGGGGGCAGGAGAGTCCATCCGGAATACGTCCTTCGACAATTACGAATCAGCAATCCGCTACATCACCAGCCAGGGCGGCTGGGTCTTGCGCATGGGCAGCCCGAAGGTGGCTCCCCTGCCAAAAATGGAACGCGTGATCGACTACGCACGCGACCCAGGCCAAAGCCCCGAAATGGATATCCATCTGGTGCGGCACGCCAGGATGTTCATCGGGACCACTTCCGGATTTGCCTATGTCGCCTCGAGCTTTGGCATCCCGACCGCTATGGTCAACGCCATCAGCTCGGTCGGCTTGCTGTGGTCCAAAGACACCCGGTTTGCACTCAAGCCGGTGCATACGCGTGAAGGCCGCCTGCTGACCCAGCGCGAAGTGACATCAGAAAAATGGCGGTGGACGTTTCCCACATTCGAAACACTGGCACATGCCGGATTGCAAGTCAGCGAAAGCAGCTCGGATGAAATCCTTGAGACCGTCAAAGAAGTACTGGCCTTGACGAATCCGACGGGCAGCACGCCACCGTTGCTCAGCGCTTCCGAGATTCAAAGCTGGAAGGCGCAGGTCGAAGTCCCAGGTTTCTATGGCAGCTCCTTGCCAAGCGCATATTTCCTTGAAAAGTACAGGCATAGCTTTCTAGAGCAATCCTGATCCTTTACAAG
>NZ_JBFUBS010000013.1:0-2316 GCF_056405635.1 Polaromonas sp. P1_F8
GTCTATGACGAAGAAGGAAAACTGCTCGGTGAGTACGATGCCAATGGCGTGCCCCAATACGAAACCATCTATATGGGAAGCCCGGTCGGGGTGATCAAGCAGACGGGTACGGCCGTGGCCGGGAACATTGCGGTCAGCCTGTACAACGTCTGGACAGATCAGATCGGTGCGCCGAGGGTGATCACTCGCCAGAGCGACGAAGCGATGGTCTGGCGCTGGGATATGGCCGAGCCCTTTGGGGCGACGGCGCCGGATCAGAACCCGAGCAGCCTGGGAGCCTTCAGCTTCAACCAACGACTGCCTGGGCAAACCTTTGATGCTGAGAGCGGGCTGTTCCAAAATTGGAACCGGGAGTACAACCCAAGGATTGGGCGCTATATGCAGTCTGATCCTATCGGGCTGGCTGGTGGCATCAATACCTTTGCGTACGTCGAGAGCGATCCGCTAGAGGTTAGTGATCCGATGGGACTGCAGACTGTAATTCCAGCACCCGTTCTCGCGCCAATAGCAGGCTCTATCGCCCGCCCATCGATTGGCACTTTAGTCGATCCGATCGTAACTCCTGGGATGCCTGATCCGAAGGATCCAAACAACAGTCAAAAATGCAAGAAAATAAAAAAGACAATTGAAAATTTGAAAAAGGAGATTTACAACAAGCGCTATCCTGATCTCCAAAATAACCCACAGAACCTGCCCCAACGTATCGGCCCAGGTGAGGCCTTAAGCGAGACTGTGAGGGGTCATGAAGTCCTGCTGAATCGTCAGCTGCGTAGGCTTAAAGATCTTGAAGAACAATACGACAAAGATTGCTTGTGTTGAAGGACATCAAATGACAGAGAAATTCGCAGAACAGTTACTACAGATATATTCTGTGGATGAAAAGCGCAGTGCTTCACTTTGTAGCCGTCTGGCCGACGAATTTGAGGATGAATTAATGGAGCATGAGGATGTTCCTGATGCGCATCTTGATTACTTCTTAACGCTTATCTCTGTAGAGCGGTATTATCAAAAACCTGGCATCTGGAATTTCATACTTGCTGTTAATAATTTAAGAGATGCTTTGCGCGAAGTTCAATTGACAAAAATTACTGATGCTTTTGTTGTGAACTTTGCAGACTATCGCGATAAAGAACTGTGCTTTGCCGTTTGCGACTTTGTGGCACGAAATCTAGAACCACCTAAGGCAATATCGCTTCTTAATCAACTAAAAAAATGCGAGGCGAAAAAAAGCGAAGCTTTGAGAGGCTACGCCGATGAAGGCCTCTATATCGTTCGACAAGAAATCAAACGTTCAAAGGCTGAGTGAAACCTTCAAAATGTGAGTCAGTCTGAATTCGGCAATACACGACAGCGGCAGCACGGTGGACAAGCTGACGGGCTGGAGTTGGACCAGCACCAAGATTCAGGCCATCGGCTATGACGCCAAGGGTTAAGTCAGTGCACGATGGGCTACAGCTGGGGCGACACGGGAAGCGCCCTGGACAAACTCACGGCCATCACCTACCCCAGCGGAACAAAAGTCAACTACAGCTATGACGCCCAGGGCGTGGTCAATGCCGTCACGGTGAATCCGCCCAATGCCAATGGCGTGGGCACCAATACTGGCACCACCCTGCCGCTGATAGCAGGCATCACCACCAACGCTGAAAGCAAGATGACCGGGTGGAGCTGGGCCAGCAGCAAGACCCAGGCGATCAGCTACGACGCCAACGGCCAGATCATTGCGTACAACCTGGGTGACCCGACAACAACTGGGATTCGCCGAACCATTCTTCGTGACACAGCGGGACGCATCACCGGCTACACCCACACCAGCAATGGAACGCCCGTCCCCGCGCTGGACCAGAGCTTTGGTTATGACAACCTGAACCGCCTGATCAGCGCGACCCTGGGCAGCAGTGCGATCCAGTACAGCTATGACGCCACCGGCAACCGAACCGCCAAGGTCATCGGCGGCACGAGCTATCCGAACACCATCTCGACCACCAGCAACCGGCTGAACCAAACCCAGGACACAACAGGCACGGCCATCGTGGTGCACGATGCGGCTGGCAACATCACAGGCGACGGGGTCAATACCTATGGCTACAGCGACCGCGGCAGGCTGGCCACGGTGACCAACGCCGGCGGCACGGTGAGTTACAGCTATAGCGCGCTGGAGTTGAGAATGAGCAAGGCGGGGCCGACGGCGCTGGTGCCTACCGGTGCGGCTTACTACGTCTATGACGAAGAAGGAAAACTGCTCGGTGAGTACGATGCCAATGGCGTGCCCCAATACGAAACCATCTATATGGGAAGCCCGGTCGGGGTGATCAA
>NZ_JBFUBS010000014.1:0-2247 GCF_056405635.1 Polaromonas sp. P1_F8
AGTGAAGAAAACGTCGCCACCCTGACAAGCCGAGACGCGTCAACGGCCAACGGCGCGTTGAAGAACACCCTGACCCTGCAGCAAGCGCAGGAACTGCAGGTCCAGCAGCAAAAGGCCAAAGAGAACGCCCAGGCTGCGCAATACATCGGTGCGGTGATCACGAACGCGATTGGCGATCTGGTGCATAAGAACGAATGGCTGGAAGGCAGCTGGCAAAAGACCGTGCTGCATGGAATGGCTGGGGTGATTCAGGCCAAGGTGGCGGGAACCAGCGCGCTGAGCGGGGCGGTTGTCGGCGCTCTGAACGAGCAACTGTTGCCAGAGCTCGAAAAATATCTTGTAGATCAAGGCTATCCCAAAGGCAGTGCGGAGTTCAATGCGCTGATCACTGCGGGATCGACGTTGGCTGGTGCAGCCTTGGGTGCGGTCACAGGGGGCGCAACTGGCGCGGGAGCCGGGATAGGCATTGCCTATTCAGGGACAGTGAATAACTATTTGAAACATAACCCTGTTGATGCTCGGCAAAGCCAGCTTCGTGGGTTCGCGGAACAACTTGCGCGTTGCAAAGCGACGAGCGGCTGCAACGTGGAAGGGGTTTACTCTTACTGGAGTGGAGTCAGCGCATCGCAGCAAGCTGACGCAAAAAACGCAATCGCCGAATGGGCCGCTAGCGGTGATGCAACCAACTTAGGGAAGTTCATTGCTGGTGCGGCAGGTGCCTTGGGTGCCAATCCTGCAGATTTCTGCTCCTCTGGTGATTCAAAGTGCTATCAGTTCATTCAGAGCCAGAATACACAGGCATATTCCGCCTATCGAGATGCGACGATTTTTCTTGCATCAATGGAGCATGTAAGCGGAATACCGCGCACCAACGGCAACATGGCCCGATCGACGCCGGAAGGTTATCAACCGTTCGAAGTGACAGGAATGCCACCCAAAACGAGAGCTATAGTGGATATATCAACTGGAGAGGTGAGGGCGCTCACCGATGCCGGAAAAATTATTGACCTTCCCGCCAGCCCACTGCCTACTTGGACTACCGCAGCAGATAATTCCGCAATAAAAGTTGTTTGGGGAAAAGGTATCCAGGGTCAGGGTATGCCATGGGAAGACTATCTTGCGGCACAGATGCCGTCGAGTTCCAGGCTTCCACCCAACTTTGAAACGTTTGACTTTTTTAACCGAGCCACTGGCGTTGCAACTAGCGCTAAGACGCTGGATACGATGACTGCAGCCAGGCTCACAGATCCTACGCAACTCTATACGTCTCTCAAAGGTAATATTGATGTTGTCTTTCAATTTGAAAAAGCACAGCTGGGAAATACGGTGGTTGATGCTGCAAGCATCTCCGCACGGCAATTGCAAGTTGCCGTACCAGCTGGCACTACACCGGCGCAGTGGCAACAGATAGAAAAAGCAATTCAGTATGGAAAAAATATGGGTGTTAAGGTTGTCATAACTGCAGTGAACTAGCATGAACGACGTTACAGAAAAAAAATGGGCTTCGGCCTTATTCAACGGCGATTTCTATCTCATCGAAACATATTCGGGGTATCGAGGGAGTAGTCGCGATGAAAACGGTAAGCAACACACACTTGATCCGAATGCAGATGCAAACTCATTGGGTTCGGCTCTACTGGATGCGTTGTTGCACAGCCGATTCTTGACTTTGGCAGAGCTGGACGATTTCTTCGACTATAGAAAAAACCAGCAGTCTTATGAGGCTTGGGTTCAAGCGCTCATAACCAAGCATGGCTATAAGTCCAAGAACGCACTCTTTAAGAAAATGGCGTGTTGCAACATCACGGTGAACGTAGCTGACGGCACGATGGAGATATGTCCAATGCGTCACGAGAAGCTGGAAGGATGGGGGCGAGAAAAAGACGATGGCATTGAGAATGTAATCATCCCGGCAAATAGTTCCGAAGCTGTTGTCGGGGACGCTTTACGCTTGGCCTTCAGTCGTTGTATTTAGCAAGACAGCAAAACACCCGAACCAGTGCGTCGGGTGTTTTCGGCTTCGGCCTGAGCCTGTGCATCCCACCGTTCTGCTACGGCACAACGGTCAGCGGCAACCTGAGCGCCAGCAAGCAGGAGATCGACCACAACTACCTGAGCGCAGTCGGCCAGAGTGGCATTGCCGCCGGCACCGGCGGCTTCGACATCAAGGTGGCTGGCGCCACCGACCTCAAAGGCGCAGCCATCACCAGCGAAGCCGACAAAAGCAAGAACACCTTGAGCACCTCG
>NZ_JBFUBS010000015.1:0-2225 GCF_056405635.1 Polaromonas sp. P1_F8
GTCGCTGTGGTCGTCGTGTCATACACCTTGTTGTTGGCGCCCACACCTGTGACTACCAGGCTGGCTGGCGTGATGTTGGCCGTGACAGCTGTGGGCTGCACCACGGTGTAGTTACCGGCGTCTGCTCCGCTCAGCGTATAGCCGGTCACCGTCACGACCTTGCCATTGCCTACATTTTTGTTGGCGAAATTTCCGCTGCCGGTGCCGCCTACCGTCACGGTATCGCCACCCAGGGCCGTAACGGCTGCCGTTCCGCTCAGCGTCGCCGTCGTGGTGGTGTCATACACCTTGTTGTTGGCCCCCACGCCTGTGACCGCCAGGTTGGCCGGTGTGATATTGGCCGTGACGCCGGTGGGCTGCACCACGGTGTAGTTGCCGGCATCGGCTCCACCCAGTGTGTAGCCGCTGACCGTCACAGCCTTGCCGTTGCCCACATTCTTGTCGGCGAAGGTGCCGCTGCCACCGCCAACCGTCACGACATCACCGCCCAGGGCAACAACACCAGCGGTGCCATTGAGGGTAGCCGTGGTGGTGGTGTCATACACCTTGTTGTTGGCGCCCACACCTGTGACAGCCAGGCTGGCGGGCGTGATGTTGGCCGTGACACCTGTTGGCTGCACCACGGTGTAGTTGCCGGCATCGGCGCCGCCCAGTGTGTAGCCGGTGACGGTGACGGCCTTGCCATTGCCCACATTCTTGTTGACAAAATTACCGCTGCCGGTGCCGCCCACGGTCACGGCATCGCCACCCAAAGCCGTCACCGCTGCTGTTCCGCTCAGCGTGGCCGTAGTGGTGGTGTCGTAGACCTTGTTGTTTGCGCTCACACCGCTGACAGCCAAGCTGGCCGGTGTGATGTTGGCGGTCAAGCTCGTGGGTTGCACCACGGTGTAATTGCCGGCGTCGGCACCGCCCAGCGTGTAGCCTGTGACGGTCACGGCCTTGCCATTGCCCACGTTTTTGTTGGCGAAGCTGGCGCTGCCGGCGCCGCCTACCGTCACCGTGTCGCCACCCAAGGCCGTCACCGCGGCTGTTCCGCTCAGCGTGGCCGCAGTCGTGGTGTCGTATACCTTGTTGTTGGCATTCACGCCTGTGACCGTGAGGCTGGCGGGGATGATGTTGGCGGTCAGCCCCGTGGGTTGGACCACGGTGTAATTGCCGGCGTCCGCACCGCCCAGCGTGTAGCCGGTGACCGTCACGGCCTTGCCGTTGCCCACATTCTTGTCGGCAAAAGCACCACTTCCACCGCCAACCGTCACGACATCCCCCCCCAGGGCCGTAACAGCCGCCGTTCCGCTGAGCGTGGTGGCGGTCGTTGTGTCGTAGACCTTGTTGTTGGCGCCTACGCCGGTAACAGCCAGGCTGGCTGGCGTGATGTTCGCGGTCACCGCCGTGGGTTGCACCACGGTGTAGTTGCCGGCGTCCGCACCGCTCAGCGTATAGCCGGTGACGGTCACAGCCTTGCCGTTGCCCACGTTCTTGTTGGCGAAGCTGCCGCTGCCCGTGCCGGCCACGGCCACGACGTCACCGCCCAAGGCCGTGACTGCTGCCGTTCCGCTCAGCGTCGCCGTCGTGGTGGTGTCATACACCTTGTTGTTCGCGCCTACGCCGGTGACAGCCAGGCCAGCTGGCGTGATGTTCGCGGTCAGTCCCGTGGGTTGCACCACGGTGTAGTTGCCGGCGTCGGCACCGCCCAGTGTGTAACCGGTGACAGTGACGGTCTTGCCGTTGCCCACATTCTTGTCGGCAAAGGTGCCGCTGCCACCGCCAACCGTCACCACATCACCGCTCAGGGCCGCGACAGCCGCCGTGCCATTGAGTGTGGCGGTGGTGGTGGTGTCGTAAACCTTGTTGTTTGCGCCTACACCCGTGACAGCCAGGCTGGCCGGCGTAATGTTGGCTGTGACGCCGGTGGGTTGAACCACGGTGTAGTTGCCGGCATCAGCGCCGCCCAGTGTGTAGCCGGTGACGGTGACAGTCTTGCCATTGCCAACATTCTTGTTGACGAAATTGCCGCTGCCGGTGCCACCCACCGTCACAGTATCGCCACCCAGGGCCGTAATGGCGGCTGTTCCGCTCAGCGTCGCTGTGGTCGTCGTGTCATACACCTTGTTGTTGGCGCCCACACCTGTGACTACCAGGCTGGCTGGCGTGATGTTGGCCGTGACAGCTGTGGGCTGCACCACGGTGTAGTTACCGGCGTCTGCTCCGCTCAGCGTATAGCCGGT
>NZ_JBFUBS010000016.1:0-1355 GCF_056405635.1 Polaromonas sp. P1_F8
CCTTTTCCGTGGCCGTACGTACTGGCGGGCTGCTGGCAGCGGTTGTGCTGTCCTGGCTGACCTATCGCTTTATCGAAACGCCCTTGCGCTTTGGCGCCCACGCCCGCCGCAAAACACTCGGCCTGCTTCTGCTCATGCTCGCCATCGCAGGCATCGCGTTTGCGTGCTTCCGGACCGAAGGCTTTGGCAATATACGTCCAGGCATGGGTATGGCAAGCTCTGAGCAGTTCGCCTGGAAATACATGGGCAATGCAGAGTGCGCCGCCAAAGTCAAAACGCCGGCTGGGTTCTGCATGCAGCTTGGCAATGCGAATGCCATCAGCATCGGTGTCATCGGAGACTCCACGGCGAACGCCCTCGTACCGGGCATTGCTGATCTGGTCATGGCCAAAAACGAAGGCATGATCAATATTGGTCATGGTGCATGCCCGCCCGTTCGCGGGCTGGTTCCAACGGCCACGTGGGGTGCCAAGCCCAACTGCCCCGAAATTGTGGACGATGCCTATCGGGTAGTTATGGCCGACCCGCATATCAAGACCGTCATCATGTCGGTGTTTACGCACGACATGCAGGACTGGGGTTACAAGGACTTGCCGGCCAAGGCATCTGTGGCAGAGCGGTTTGCCAAGGCGATGGAGCTGATGGACCGTGACATTGCCGCGCTGCAGGCCAGTGGCAAACAGGTCATCCTGACCTATGACGCCGCATATTCCCCGGTTTCAAGCAAAGACTGCGTGCACAGGCCTTACTCCAGCCTGCTCAGGGCAGCCCGCAACTGCGAGGTTACCGAGGCCATGATCATTGACCGGTACCCCTATTTGACCCTGTTCAACGAACACTTCAATGGCCGCAAGGATGTTTGCGTATTTCGCCAGTCTGATATTTTGTTTACCAATGGGAAGCTCAATTTTGTCGATGCCAATGGCAGCATCCTGCTGCGGGATTCGCATCATCTCTCGGTTTATGGCTCCAAAATGATGGCGCAATATTTGGCCACTTCAGCATGCAAAGACCGGTTGCCGTGGAAGACCGAAAAATGAAGCAGTCGCATGGGCAATGCCTGAACGAACTCGATGGATGGGGCATGACGGATGGATGCTGAAGGGCGAGAGGTTGCGAGTACAGATGCGCTGACGCATCCTAAATACCGCGCAGACATTGACGGTCTGCGTGCGGTGGCGGTGCTGTCCGTGCTCGGCTTTCATGCCTATCCCGAATGGGTTCGCGGCGGCTTCATCGGCGTTGACATCTTCTTCGTCATCTCGGGCTTCCTGATCTCGACGATCATTTTTCAGGGCCTGGCCACCTCCCAGTTCAGTTTTCGCGACTTCTACTCCCGGCGCATCCGCCGCATA
>NZ_JBFUBS010000017.1:0-1070 GCF_056405635.1 Polaromonas sp. P1_F8
TATCCCGAATGGGTTCGCGGCGGCTTCATCGGCGTTGACATCTTCTTCGTCATCTCGGGCTTCCTGATCTCGACGATCATTTTTCAGGGCCTGGCCACCTCCCAGTTCAGTTTTCGCGACTTCTACTCCCGGCGCATCCGCCGCATATTTCCSGCRCTGACCACCGTACTGCTGTTTGCGCTGGTCGCGGGCTGGTTTGTGCTGTACCCCGACGAGTACCGCCAGCTGGGCAAGCACGTCATAGGCGGCGCCGGCTTCATCTCCAACTTTGTACTCTGGCGCGAAAGCGGCTACTTTGACAGCGCTGCTGAAGTCAAGCCGCTCTTGCACCTGTGGTCACTGGCAATCGAAGAGCAGTACTACATCGTGTTYCCSCTGCTGGTATGGCTGGCCTGGAAGCGGCGCTTTAACCTGTTCACCCTCATTGTCCTGGTTGCCGCSTTTTCGTATGTCCTCAACATCGCCTACRTRCGCAAGGACGCGGTGTGGACCTTCTACCAGCCCCAGACCCGGATTTGGGAGYTGATGATTGGCGCGCTGCTGGCGCTGCTGGTGATCGATCATTCAGGGCGTGCCAAGCGGGTACAGGCCGGCGTTGCAGGATTCCTCACCAAGGTGATTTACCGCGATGGCGTGCAGATTCAGCCAGCGGCGGTGCTTTCCAATGTCAAGGCCTGGCTGGGTGCGTTTTTCCTGGTCGTGGCAATGTCGCGCATCACCCGTGAATCGCACTTCCCGGGCAGTTGGGCATTGGCGCCCACGTTAGGCGCGGCATTGCTGATCTGGGCCGGGCCGCACGCCTGGCTCAACCGCCTGATGCTGGCCAACCCGCTGATGGTGTGGGTGGGCAAGATCAGCTACCCGCTGTATTTGTGGCACTGGGTCATCCTGGTGTACCTGCGCATCCTTGCCAGTGAAACGCCTTCCGTGGCCGTACGTACTGGCGGGCTGCTGGCAGCGGTTGTGCTGTCCTGGCTGACCTATCGCTTTATCGAAACGCCCTTGCGCTTTGGCGCCCACGCCCGCCGCAAAACACTCGGCCTGCTTCTGCTCATGCTCGCCATCGCAGG
>NZ_JBFUBS010000018.1:0-947 GCF_056405635.1 Polaromonas sp. P1_F8
AGCACGCCACCGTTGCTCAGCGCTTCCGAGATTCAAAGCTGGAAGGCGCAGGTCGAAGTCCCAGGTTTCTATGGCAGCTCCTTGCCAAGCGCATATTTCCTTGAAAAGTACAGGCATAGCTTTCTAGAGCAATCCTGATCCTTTACAAGCAGCTGTCGTTAACCGCCCGATCAAGGTCGTTAACTCACAATTTTCGGCTCGGGCACAAAAAATCGGGAGTACTGTCAAAGTGAAAATAGGATTTCTCTCACGTTTTGCAATTACACGACACCGTCTAAAACGACTCGTGAGAACTCCAGCAAGAGAACTGTTTTTCAATGCAACAGCTCTCTTTTTGGTTTTTCTGCCGCGGCGCCATATTTTCTATATTGCAGTTCTGATTAGAAGAACCTTCTCGGAGAACTTCGCTGATCAGCACGTCAAGTTTTTCCTCGGCGATCAGCTTCATGACAACCTTGACGAGTGGCTTCAAGAGCGTTTTTTTATTACCCACTTCAACGAAGTCGCCTATTTCCTCTTGTTGCTAGACGAAACGTCAGACCTTTTACGCCATTTTGAAAAAATAGACTGGCGCGATTCCAGGCCTTTTTTTACAAAACGCGTCGCCGCCTATTTTGACCGGCTTGCGACAGGTTATTGCATGGATGCGATTGCCCGCTTGCACAAATTCAAATGGTCGGATGGGTCTGTGGATTTCCAGTTCTCGCGCCTGCTTATCCTCATGCTTGAGCACCGGATTTATTCCGACTATGAGGAGCGTTGTTACCGGGATCGAACTAGCCAGCGCCCTCTTGAAAAGGCAGACAACATCAATCAGTATGTGGCCTACTTTTTCCACGACAAGGATCTGGTGCGATCCCTGGCCCGTGTATTGGAGTTAAGTGGCACAGAGGAAATCCTCGCTGAGCGCGATGCCCGCGGCCAGAATTGGGAAGGTTTTGCCGAAG
>NZ_JBFUBS010000019.1:0-851 GCF_056405635.1 Polaromonas sp. P1_F8
GTCGCTGTGGTCGTCGTGTCATACACCTTGTTGTTGGCGCCCACACCTGTGACTACCAGGCTGGCTGGCGTGATGTTGGCCGTGACAGCTGTGGGCTGCACCACGGTGTAGTTACCGGCGTCTGCTCCGCTCAGCGTATAGCCGGTCACAGTCACCGCCTTGCCATTGCCCACATTCTTGTTGGCGAAGGTGCCGCTGCCGGTGCCGCCCACGGTCACGGTATCGCCACCCAGGGCCGTCACTGCCGCCGTTCCGTTCAGGGTGGCGGTGGCGGTGGTGTCGTAGACCTTGTTGTTTGCGCCTACACCCGTGACAGCCAGGCTGGCCGGTGTGATATTGGCGGTCAAGCTCGCGGGTTGCACCACGGTGTAGTTGCCGGCGTCGGCACCGCCCAGCGTGTAGCCGGTCACAGTCACCGCCTTGCCATTGCCCACATTCTTGTTGGCGAAGGCGCCATTGCCGGTACCGCCCACGGTCACGGTATCGCCACCCAAAGCCGTCACCGCTGCTGTCCCGCTCAGCGTCGCGGTGGTGGTCGTGTCGTAGACCTTGTTGTTTGCACTCACACCCGTGACAGCCAGGCTGGCCGGTGTGATGTTGGCGGTCACCGCCGTGGGCTGCGCCACGGTGTAGTTGCCGGCGTCGGCGCCGCCCAGTGTGTAGCCGGTGACGGTGACGGCCTTGCCGTTGCCCACGTTCTTATTGGCGAAATTTCCGCTGCCGGTACCGCCCACGGTCACGGTATCACCACTCAAAGCCGTCACCGCTGCTGTCCCGCTCAGCGTCGCTGTGGTGGTCGTGTCGTAAACCTTGTTGTTTGCGCCTACGCCGGTAACCGCCAGGCTGGCCGG
>NZ_JBFUBS010000020.1:0-554 GCF_056405635.1 Polaromonas sp. P1_F8
GCATTCAACCTGGGCGCAAGCGGCGGAGCCGGTACCGCCACCACGTTGACCGCTACCAACAAGCTTGTCCGCGTCGAAGGCAAGTGGACCTACACCTACCTCAATGCAACCTTGCCAGCAGCCGGTACCTACGGCGGCACCATCGTCAAAAACGGCCGAGTTACTTACACCGCTACGCAGCTCTGACCTTCAACCTTAACCCTTAGGAAACATCATGAAAAAACTCCTTCTTGTCAGCACCCTGGGCTTAACCGGCCTGCTGAGCGCTACCGCCCACGCCGAATCCACATTCACTAACCCTGCCATCGTCGGCTCGACAGCGAACGCTCGCGTGGACATGACGATCGTCATCCCGCAAGTGCTGTTCCTGCGTGTCGGTACCAGCTCCGGCAACACGGCAACTGACGGCACGATCGACAGCGTCACCTTCACGGTTCCAGGCGCCAACGTAGGCGACAGCAGCGTGATCGCCGGTGTCGGCGGCGACCTCACCGCAGGTGCAGTGACAGTGCGCGTTTATGGCAACGGCGGCAACATCAGCCTCAACTCAAACA
>NZ_JBFUBS010000021.1:0-501 GCF_056405635.1 Polaromonas sp. P1_F8
ACCAATGGTGGCGGCATCATCAGCGTTCAGGCTTCGACGACGATGAACGACTCGCTGATCAACAGCCAGTGGCTGTCGCTGGTTCCTTACTCGCAAGGCGCCAGCACGGGCCTCGCACCTGGTTCGCTGATCAGCGAATGGCGCTGCGGTCCAAGCACGGCCTCAGGCATCCCTCTCAAGTTCCTGCCAGGTTCTTGCCGCGGTTGAAGTAGATGCGTTGGCGTGACAAATTTGTCGGCTGAAAAGAACTTTTGAAGACAATAATGTAAGCAAAGCCCTCAAAACGTCGCAAAAATTGCATAGAAACTGCTGGCACCAAATTTGCTGTTCCTGAGAGCCTATTTTTAACCCAAGGAGTATTTATGAAACGTTCAATGCAAAAGGGTTTTACCCTGATCGAATTGATGATCGTCGTGGCGATCATTGGTATCTTGGCCGCTGTGGCTCTGCCTGCTTACCAGGACTACACCAAGCGCGCCAAACTGTCGGAACTGATTTTGG
>NZ_JBFUBS010000022.1:0-432 GCF_056405635.1 Polaromonas sp. P1_F8
AGGAGTATTTATGAAACGTTCAATGCAAAAGGGTTTTACCCTGATCGAATTGATGATCGTCGTGGCGATCATTGGTATCTTGGCCGCTGTGGCTCTGCCTGCTTACCAGGACTACACCAAGCGCGCCAAACTGTCGGAACTGATTTTGGCCGCGTCTTCGTGCCGTACGTCGATCACGGAAACCTTCCAGTCCGCCACCAGCACGGCGCTGCCAGCCGCTGGTTCGTGGGGCTGTGAAGTTGCCGCTGGTTCGGGCAACAGCAAGTACGTCAATGCGATCACGACCAATGGTGGCGGCATCATCAGCGTTCAGGCTTCGACGACGATGAACGACTCGCTGATCAACAGCCAGTGGCTGTCGCTGGTTCCTTACTCGCAAGGCGCCAGCACGGGCCTCGCACCTGGTTCGCTGATCAGCGAATGGCGCTGCGG
>NZ_JBFUBS010000023.1:0-420 GCF_056405635.1 Polaromonas sp. P1_F8
CGGCACGATCGGCACGATCGACAGCGTCACCTTCACGGTTCCAGGCGCCAACGTAGGCGACAGCAGCGTGATCGCCGGTGTCGGCGGCGACCTCACCGCAGGTGCAGTGACAGTGCGCGTTTATGGCAACGGCGGCAACATCAGCCTCAACTCAAACACCACCGGCCCACTGACGACCGGCACCGCCGGTGAAGTGATCCCATGGAGCCAGATCAACGTGGCCGGTGCTGCACTGGGCGCCACAACTTCCGGCTTTACCAATGCGGCCATTACCCACCCAGCATTCAACCTGGGCGCAAGCGGCGGAGCCGGTACCGCCACCACGTTGACCGCTACCAACAAGCTTGTCCGCGTCGAAGGCAAGTGGACCTACACCTACCTCAATGCAACCTTGCCAGCAGCCGGTACCTACGGCGGCAC
>NZ_JBFUBS010000024.1:0-401 GCF_056405635.1 Polaromonas sp. P1_F8
CCGGCCAGCCTCCGGCCAGCCTGGCGGTTACCGGCGTAGGCGCAAACAACAAGGTTTACGACACGACCACCACAGCGACGCTGAGCGGGACAGCAGCGGTGACGGCTTTGAGTGGTGATACCGTGACCGTGGGCGGTACCGGCAGCGGAAATTTCGCCAACAAGAACGTGGGTAACGGCAAGGCCGTCACCGTCACCGGCTACACACTGGGCGGCGCCGACGCTGGCAACTACACCGTGGTGCAGCCCACCGGCGTGACAGCCAACATCACGCCGGCCAGCCTGGCGGTTACCGGCGTAGGCGCAAACAACAAGGTTTACGACACGACCACCACAGCGACGCTGAGCGGGACAGCAGCGGTGACGGCTTTGAGTGGTGATACCGTGACCGTGGGCGGTACC